>NZ_JBFAHQ010000003.1:531259-1000872 GCF_040654235.1 Nocardia sp. NPDC050718
CACACAGCTCACCACCGCCATCAACCACAACCCCTTATCGCTTCGGGCCAAGCACAATCCCCCGTGTGGTCCCCGCGGTGGGCTCGTCGAATTCGACGAGCCCACGGGCGGCCGGAGATACTGCGAATATGCCGACCGAACCGAAAATCGACAAGGCCCCTGAGTCGGGTCGCGTAGGCCGTCTGAACGCCGAGACGATCTTCCGGTGGCTGGCCACCGCAGCTGGTGCGACCATCGTCGCGGCCATCGCGCTGATCGCGCTGTTCCTGCTGATCCGCGCGGTGCCGTCGGTCAGGGCCGACGAGGTCAACTTCTTCACCAGCACCGAGTTCGCCACCAACGATGCCAACCACCTGCGGTTCGGCATCCGCGATCTGTTCATGGTGACGGTGCTGAGCTCGATCTTCGCGCTCATCGTCGCGGTGCCGATCGGCGTCGGCATCGCGCTGTTCCTGACGCACTACGCGCCGTCGCGGCTCGGCAGGCCGTTCACGATGCTGATCGACCTGCTCGCCGCGGTGCCGTCCATCGTGTTCGGTCTCTGGGGCTTCCTGGTGCTGGCGCCGCAGATCGCGCCGGTCCAGCAGTTCCTCAACGACAAGCTGGGCTGGTTCTTCCTGTTCTCCGACGGCAACGTCTCGATCGGCGGCGGTGGCACCATCTTCACCGCCGGTGTCGTGCTCGCCGTGATGATCCTGCCGATCATCACCTCCGTCGCCCGCGAGGTGTTCGCGCTGACCCCGCGCGCCCACATCGAGGCGGCTCAGGCGCTCGGCGCCACCAAGTGGGAAGTCGTGCGGATGACCGTGCTGCCCTACGGCCGCAGCGGTGTGATCGCCGGTTCCATGCTCGGCCTCGGCCGCGCGCTCGGTGAGACCATCGCCGTCCTCGTGGTGCTGCGCACCGCGAGCCAGGCAGGCAGCTGGTCGCTGTTCGACGGCGGTTACACCTTCGCCTCCAAGATCGCCTCGGCGGCTTCGGAGTTCAGCTCACCGCTGCCGACCGGCGCCTACATCGCGGCCGGCTTCGTCCTCTTCGCGCTGACCTTCGTCGTCAACGCGCTGGCCCGCCTCGCTTCCGGCGGAAAGGTGAACGGCTGATGACCAGCACAACGACCCTCGACAAGCCGGTCAAAGCACCTACCTTCCGGCACGTCAGCACCGGTCGGCGGATCAAGAACAACGTCGCGACCGGCCTGGTCACGCTGTGCTTCGTGATCGCGCTGATCCCGCTGGTGTGGGTGCTCGGCCTGGTGGTCACCAAGGGCATCACCGCGATCGTCTCCGCCGACTGGTGGATGAACTCGCAGAAGGGCATCCTGCCGGATCAGACCGGCGGCGGTGTGTACCACGCGATCTACGGCACCATCGTGCAGGCCGCGGTGGCCTCGATCATCGCGGTGCCGCTGGGCATCATGGCCGCGGTCTACCTGGTCGAGTACGGTCGCGGCCGGCTCGCCAAGGTCACCACCTTCATGGTCGACATCCTCGCCGGTGTGCCCTCGATCGTCGCCGCGCTGTTCATCTTCGCGCTCTGGATCGCCACCTTCGGCATGCCGCAGAGCTCCTTCGCCGTGTCGCTGGCGCTGGTGCTGCTGATGCTGCCGGTCGTGGTGCGCAGCACCGAGGAAATGCTCAAGCTGGTGCCCGACGAGCTGCGGGAAGCGTCCTACGCGCTCGGTGTGCCGAAGTGGAAGACCATCCTGCGGATCGTCATCCCCACCGCGGCGCCCGGCATGATCTCCGGTGTCCTGCTCTCCCTGGCCCGCGTCATGGGTGAGACCGCGCCGGTCCTCGTGCTGGTCGGCTACAGCAAGTCGATCAACCAGAACATCTTCGACGGCAACATGGCCTCGTTGCCGCTGCTGATCTACCAAGAGCTGGCCAACCCGGAGGCCGCCGGTCGCGAACGTGTCTGGGGTGCGGCGCTCACGCTCATCCTGATGATCGCGGCGCTGTACCTGGCCGCCGCCGGTGTCAACAAGTGGCTCACCCGGAACCGATAGAAGCGAACGGATAACTCAGATGGCCAAGCGGATCGACGTCAAAGATCTCAACATCTACTACGGCGCCTTCCACGCGGTGTCCAACGTGGAGCTGACCGTGCTGCCCCGCAGCGTCACCGCCTTCATCGGTCCCTCCGGTTGTGGCAAGTCCACCGTGCTGCGTTCGCTGAACCGGATGCACGAGGTGACCCCGAACGCCCGCGTCGAGGGCGCGGTGCTGCTCGACGGCGAGGACATCTACGGCGCCAACATCGACCCGGTCGGCGTGCGCCGCACCATCGGCATGGTGTTCCAGCGGCCGAACCCGTTCCCCACCATGTCCATTCGCGACAACGTGGTGGCGGGCCTGAAGCTGCAGGGCGTGCGCAACAAGAAGGAACTCGACGAGGTCGCCGAGCGCTCGCTGCGCGGCGCCAACCTCTGGAACGAGGTCAAGGACCGGCTCGACAAGCCGGGTGGCGGCCTCTCCGGTGGTCAGCAGCAGCGTCTGTGCATCGCCCGCGCGATCGCGGTCTCGCCCGACGTGCTGCTGATGGACGAGCCCTGTTCGGCCCTGGACCCGATCTCCACCCTGGCGATCGAGGACCTGATCACCGAGCTGAAGAAGGAATTCACCATCGTCATCGTCACCCACAACATGCAGCAGGCCGCGCGCGTGAGTGACCAGACCGGTTTCTTCAACCTCGAGGCGCAGGGCAAGCCCGGCAAGCTGATCGAGATCGACGACACCGAGAAGATCTTCTCCAACCCCACCCAGCGCGCCACGGAGGACTACATCTCCGGCCGCTTCGGGTAGGCACCACCACGAGAAAGCCCCCCGCACTCCGATCGGAGTGCGGGGGGCTTTCTCGTTGCCGTGTCCTAGCTTTCGAGGTCCTCGTCACCGGGGAGCACGCCGGTCACCAGGAAGATGACGCGGCGGCCGATCTCGACGGCGTGGTCGGCGAAGCGCTCGTAGTAGCGGCCGAGCAGGGTGACGTCGACGGCCGAGGCGACGCCGTACTTCCACTCACGGTCCATCAGCAGGGTGAACAGGTGGCGGTGGAGGTCGTCCATCGCCTCGTCGTCCTGGTTGAGCTGGGCGGCGCGCTCGGGATCACGGGTCTCGAGCACCTCCTTGGCACCCGCGCCCATGTTCACCGCGATCCGGCCCATCTCGGCGAAGTAGCCGTTGACCGACTCGGGCAGCGCGTGGTTGGGGTGGCGGCGCCGGGTCACCTTGGCGACGTGCAGTGCCAGCGCGCCCATCCGGTTGACGTCACCGACGATCTGGATGGCGCTCACCACCTGGCGCAGGTCGCCCGCGACGGGGGCCTGCAGCGCGAGCAGGGCGAAGGCCTTCTCCTCGGCCTCGGTGATCATCACCGAGATCCGGTCCTGCTCACCGATGACCTGCTCGGCCAGGGCGAGGTCGGCCTGCAGCAGGGACTGGGTGGCCTGTTCCATCGCCTGGCCAGCGAGACCGGCCATCTCGCCCAGGAGGTTGGCGAGATCGGCCATTTGCTCGTTGTAGATGACACGCATGATTGCAGACCCTAGTGGGTACCCCCGGCGCTGTCACCCAACGGTGGGTGAATGCCGTGTGGCAGTGTCGTGCCAGCTCAGCGGGGGTTGTTACTTTGCGGGTGGCGGATGGCTGCGGGGGGCTCAGTCGCAGCTGGTGTCGGCCGCGTTCATGTGTTCGAGGTCGGACGGGAGGGCCACCGGTGCGGCCGCGATCGCTTTGCCGGTCTCCACGTTGGGGATTTCGGTACCGACCGCAGTGGGGGTGCGGACCTGTCCGGCGAAGCTCGAACCCAGGATGACCTCGACGATCCCGTCCAGGCTGTCGTCGCGTTCGATGACAGCGCCGGGGATCGAACTGGCCACAGTCGCGGCCGCGGCCTCGTTGCCCATCGAGTAGTGCACCACCGTCGACTCGCTGCCGTCGGGGTAGTTCCCGACGCTGTAGATGCCGAAACCCATCGTGCTGAGCTTGTTGGCGGCCTGCTGTGCGACGCCGGTGCGGCCGGTGCCGTTGGATACCCGGACCGACACCGAACCCGGACTGACGGCATGCACCTTGGGTGCCTGCGTCGGCGGCGCCTCCACCGAGCTCGTGACCGGCGGGGCGGTCTGTTCTCCTGGCAGCGGCTGGTCGTCGATGATCGCGCGGAAGATCGCCTTGATATCGGATTCGCGCGGAATCTCGTTCCCGTAGGTCGTGGTCCCGGCGGTCGGCGCGGTAATGAACGTCACCGCACCGGCATTGACCTTCTGCAGCGATCGGCCGAGCAGCATCAGGTCCTGGGTGCCGACGCCGTCGACGAACGTGTGCTGCCGGAAGGCATCGACGAAACCCTGCAGCTTGCCCGGGTCGAGCAGCACCTTGCTCGACAACGCCCCGCGGAGCAGGGCGGCCAGGAACTGCTGCTGCCGGTGGATCCGGTCGTAATCGCTGCGCTCCTCACCAACGACGTGGCGTGCGCGCACATAGTTGAGCGCGGTCTCGCCGTTGATGCGCTGCTTGCCCGAGGTCTCGAGGACCGTGCCGAGCACGCTGTCGATGATCGGCTTGGTGGAGCAGACCTCGACGCCGTCGACCTGGTCGACCATCGCCTGGAATCCGGCGAAGTCGATGCCGATGAAGTGGCCGATGCTCAGACCCGACATCTTGCGCACCACGTCGACCAGGCAGCGGGGGCCGCCGATCGCGTAGACGGCATTGAGCTTGTCGCCCATGAACGGAGGGAACTTCTGGTCGGTGTAGGCGGCCTTCTCGTTGTCCCAGCCCGCGCACTGCGGCCGGGTGACGTCGAGGTCGCGGGGGAAGGAGACAACGACGACGCGCGAACGGTTCTTCGGGATGTGAACCAGCATGACCGTATCGGCGCGCGCGCCTTCGGCGTCGTCGGTGGTGCCTGCGCCCAGGCCGGCGTTGACGCCCGCCCTGGTGTCGGTGCCGACGATCAGGTAGTTCTCGTCACCGAGCTGCATGTCGCCGTCGAGCACGTCCTCGGTGGTGCCGTCGAGCGCCGAGACCTGGTTGAAGCTGTTGTTGGTGGCGCGCAGATAGCTCCAGCCACCGCCGGTGACGACCAGCGTCAGCACCGCGAAGAAGATGAGCGCGCCCCGGCCCGCCATGCGCGCCTGCTTGCCGCGGCGGCCGTCGGCGGCGGGGCGGCGCGGAGGCGCGCCACCCGCCGCGGTCTTGACCGGGCGGGCGCGCTGCGGCGGCTCGGCGGTGACCGCGGGGAGGATGTCGGTGGCCGGGTCGCCGATCGGATCGTGGGTCCGGCGGGGCGGGGTCGGCTTGCGCGGCGCCCGGCCCGCCTCGGGGGCCTGGGCGGGCAGTGCGGTGGTGGCGGTGCGGTCGGCGGGGGATTCGGCGCGATGCGGAGTGCCCGCGATGTCGTCGACGACGGGCGAGCTCTCGACGCGCGGGGATAGGTCGGGGCGCTGGGTGGGCCGGGGTGCCTGCTCGCGGGCGCGGCGGCCCGCCCGCGATCCCTCGGCCTCGGCGGCGCCGTTGCGCCTGCCGCGCCGGGTCCGTTCGCTGTCGACCCGGTCGACGAGGTCCTGCACCGTCAGCGGGGCCGCCGCGGGGTCCTGTGCCGCGTCCGCGTGCCGGGAACGTCGCGCGCCCGTCTCCGGCTGCTCGGTGGGTTCGGCCGTCGGATAGCGCTCCCAGGGGGCGCGACTTCCGGGCCGGGGCGTTCGCCCACGCCGATCGTCACCCACCAACGAACCTCACTTCTCTATCTGCCGCAGCATGCGCGTCATCGCCCGGCTCCGCTTCGAACCGCAGCCGAACGATGTCCGCAATGATAACGATTCCGCCACGAGTGGCCACTCCTGTGCACAACAGATTCGCTGACGATCTCGTTGCGACGCTCTGACCGGCGCGGAAGGCGGAAGGTCGGGCAGGCGGAAATCAGCCGCCGCTGTGCATCACGTCGGCGGCGGCGGGGACGGTGTCGTCCTCGGGGTCGTCGAGCCAGCCGTCGGGGAGGGCGACCTTGGTCTGCGGCGAGCCCTGGCGGCCGCGGGGGCCGAGGGCGTCGGTGGGGAAGGGGACCGCGGGGTCGAGCTGGGCGACGAGGTCCTCGAGCTGAGCGAGCCGGGAGACGGTCGCGAAGCTGCGGCGCAGCTGCGAGCCGACCGGGAAGCCCATCAGGTACCAGGCCATGTGCTTGCGGATGTCGCGCATCGCCTTGTCCTCGCCGTCGTGGGCGGTGAGCAGGGTCGCGTGCCGGATCAGGATCTCGCCGACGCGGCCGAGCGTCGGCCCGTCGGGGATCGGCTCGCCGCGCAGCGCGGCGCTGAGTTCGGCGAACAGCCACGGGCGGCCGAGGCAGCCGCGGCCGACGACGACACCGTCGCAGCCGGTCTCGCGCATCATCCGCAGGGCGTCGTCGGCGGAGAAGATGTCGCCGTTGCCGAGCACCGGGATGGTGGTGACGGTTTCCTTGAGCCGCGCGATGGCCGACCAGTCGGCCGCGCCGGAGTACAGCTGGGCCGCGGTGCGGGCGTGCAGCGCGACGGCGGCCGCGCCCTCGGCCTCGGCGATGCGGCCGGTGTCGAGGTAGGTGTGGTGGTCGTCGTCGATGCCGACGCGGAACTTGAACGTCACCGGGACGCCGGCGGGTTCGGCCGCCGCGACCATCTCCCGGACGATGTTGGCGAACAGCCTGCGCTTGTACGGCAGCGCCGAGCCGCCGCCGAGCCTGGTCACCTTGCGGACCGGGCAGCCCAGATTGAGATCGATGTGGTCGGCCCACCCCTCGCCGACGATGATCCGAACGGCCTCGCCGAGCGTCTTCGGATCGACACCGTAGAGCTGCATCGAGCGCGGGTTCTCGTCGGCGTCGAACGACATCATGTGCAGCGTCTTCTCGTTGCGCTCGACCACTGCGCGTGCGGTGATCATCTCGCAGACGTAGATCGAGGTCGCGCTGCCGAATTCGCGGCACAGGGTGCGGAACGCGCGGTTGGTGATGCCCGCCATCGGGGCGAGCACGACCGGCGGATCGACCGGGTAGGGCCCGATCCGCAGCGGCGTCGTCACCTGGGGCATCGTGGTAGTCACGTCGGCCATTGTCTCATCACCCGAGGTCGCGACCACAAAAAGCCCTGGTGCGACCGATCACAGCGGTCGTTGCCGACCGGCTCGCAGGGCGTGTCGCCGACCGGACACGCGCGGTGTGATCGATATCGCGCACTACCTGTTTCGCGTGGTTACAGCATCATGACCGCGCCGGAGCGCCCGCGCGTGTGAGCAACACGACAGCATTCGGCCGTGGCCGATCGCCGCGCGCGCTACGGCTCAGTAACCTGTGTCTGCCGGCACCGTCGCCTCGGGCGGTGCGCTGTCCCCACGTAATCGGAGAAACCACCCCATGGCCGAACCCGCTGACGACGCCACCGACCTGACCAAGCCCGCCGCCGCGCCCGCGCAGCCGGACAAGGGGACGGTCGCCGTGCAGATCTCGTCGCTGATCGGCGGCGCTGTCATCGCCGTCCTCGCGATCATCGCGATCGTGCTCGGCGTGCTGCTCGGTTCGGCGCGCTCCGAGCTGTCCGACCTGAAGGCGCAGGCCGCCGACGACGCGAAGGCCGAGCAGATCGCCCTCGACTACGCCGTCGGCTCGGCGACGCTGAACTATCAGGACGTCGACGCCTGGGTGGCCAAGCTGAAGGCGGGCACCTCGCCGGAGCTGTCCGGCAAGTTCGAGGCGACCGGCGACAAGCTGGAGCAGATCATCATCCCGCTCAAGTGGACCTCGAGCGCAACGCCGATCACCGCCAAGGTGATGTCGCACGAGGGCGACGTCTACAAGGTGGCCGCGTTCGTCGACGTGAGCACCACCAACGCCCAGAACCCCGACGGCTTGCGCAACACCGTCACCTACAACATCACCGTCGACGCGGGCAAGGACTGGAAGATCACCGACGTCGGCAGCACCGACGGCGCCCTGCCGACCAAGTAGCCCACCGACGACAACAGCGCCGCCCTCCGGATCCGGAGGGCGGCGCTGTGTGGTTGTCGGCTAGACGCGCGCCAGCTCGAGCTTCTTGGCCTCGCGGGCCAGCATCTTGTCGCGCTGCTCCTCGAACTTGAGCACGTCTTGGCCCAGCTTGTCGAGGAAGTCGGCCAGGCGCTCACGGGTGGCCTCACCGCGGGCGGTGAAGTCGGTCCGCTCGAAGATGTTCCACTTCTTGAGCACCGGCTGGACGACCTCTTCGAGGTGCTGACGCAGGTCGTAGATGCCGTGCTTGGCCATCAGCACGCCGTTGCGCCGGAAGTTCGGCATGCCCGCGCCGGGCATCTGGAAGTTCTCCACGATCAGGGAGATGGCCTCGATCGCCTGGTCGGGGCTCAGGTCGAGGGCCGCGCCGCAGAGGTTGCGGTAGAAGATCATGTGCAGGTTCTCGTCGGCGGCGACGCGCTGCAGCATGCGATCGGCGATCGGGTCGTCGCAGACCTTGCCGGTGTTGCGGTGGCTCACGCGGGTGGCCAGCTCCTGGAAGGTCACGTAGGCGACCGAGTGCAGGAAGCCGGCGTCGACCTCGGTGGGCGAGGCGAAACCGTTGGTCATGTGGATCATGCGCGCGTTCTCGAGAGCGACCGGGTCCACACCGCGGGTGACCACCAGGTAGTCCCGCATCACGATGCCGTGCCGGTTCTCCTCGGCGGTCCAGCGACCGACCCAGGTGCCCCAGGCGCCGTCCTGGGAGAAGTTCTCGGCGATCTCACGGTGGTAGGACGGCAGGTTGTCCTCGGTGAGCAGGTTGGTGATCATGGCCGCCTTGGCGACCTCGTTGAGCTTGGACTGCTCCGGATCCCAGTCGATGCCGCCCATGGCGGCGAAGTTGCGGCCCTCATCCCACGGGACGTAGTCGTGGGGATGCCATTCCTTGGCCAGCGACAGGTGCCGATTGACGTTCTCTTCGGCAACCGGCTCCAACTCTGTGAGCAGTTCGAGTTGAGTCAGATCCCTTGCCATGTAAAAAACCCTTCGCTGTCGTGCTTACGGTCGAACGTCGCGATGCGGCCATACCTTACGGCACCGTAGGTGTGATGCGAAACGCAACTGAGCGGAATACTGCCGAGTTTGATCAACGCCACAACCTCGGCCGACGCCGTCTCGTCGTGCTGACGAGTCTAGGTGTTCGGCCCGCAGCGTAGGGACTATCGCTGCGGGCCGCGCGGTGTTAGCCCCCGGTGGGGAACCTCTCAGCGCTTGCCACCGAGCAGGCCGCCCAGAATGCTGCCCAGACCGCCGCCGGCGTTCTTCGCCAGCGCCTCGCCGATCACGCCGCCGAGCCCGCCGCTGCTGGTGCTGCCGCCGATCAGCCCGCCCAGCAGATCGCCGAGCCCGCCGCCGGACGCCTGCGGCTGCGGTGCCGGTGCCGGCGCGGCCGCACCGCCACCGCCGGTCAGCTGCTTGGCGACATAGGCGAGCACGATCGGCGCCAGGATCGGCAGCAGCTTGCCGATCAGGTCGTTGCCGCCGGTCCCGCCGGTGCCGCCGAGGGCGCTGATGACGGTGTTCTTCTCGTCGCCGAAGACGTTGTCGACGATCTTCTCGCCGTCGGCCACGTCCACCTGCTGCAGATCGACGGCGCCCTCGCCCTCGACGAGACCGCCGTGGTTGTCGAGCGCGCCGAGCAGCGACGCGGCGCCCTGCGGTTCGGCCGCGTTGGCCTGCAGCCCGCCGAGCAGCGTCGGGAGCGCCGCCTGGACGGCGTTGGTCGCGGTCGCCTGGTCGACGCCGAGCTGGTCGGCGATCTGGGCGATCGGTACCTGGGAGAGCAAATCATCGAAGGAAGTCATCGGCTCCGCCTGTGTCGAATGGGGCCCGGTAGTGCCCGGGTCGGGCTCAGGTTAGGGGACCGAGATGGCGGAATCGGGGGTTTCGGCGGCGTCTGCGTCTGGCGCGTCGCCACGTGACGTTGATCATCCGGGGCTCGTAGTCGAACCCGAGTAGCCGGTTACGCGTGCCCCGGCGAGCGCGGAAGCCGACCGTGGAGGAAACGGCGCAGACCGGTTGGGAGTGAGGACGATGGCCGAGCCGATGACGATCGCGGCGGACCCGCCGCCGAAGCAGGCGTCGCCGACCGCCTACGACGCCTTCCTGTCCTACTCGCACGCCGACCGCGCCATCGCGGCGGGCATCCAGCGCGGCCTGCACCGCATCGGCCGCCGCGTCGGCCGCCTGCACGCCCTGCGGGTCTTCCGCGACGCCACCGACCTGACCGCCAGCCCCGACCTGTGGGGCAAGGTCGCCGAGGCGATGGACCAGGCCCGCTACTGCATCGTCGTGCTGTCCCCGCATTCGGCCGCCTCGGAATGGGTGGACCGCGAGATCGCCTACTGGCTGCGCACCCGCGGCCCCGAACACCTGCTGTTCGTCGTCGCGGGCGGGCAGGTGAAATGGGACCGCGAGCTGCACCGCTTCGATCCCACTCGCTCGACCGTCGCACTCCCGGTCCTGACCGAGCCCGGCGCCCTCCCCACCGAACCCCTCTACGTCGACGTCACCGAGGACGCTCCATGGGACCCCCGCGCCGCGCTCTTCCGCGAGAAGCTCACCGACCTCGCGGCGCCCATCCATGGCAAGCCGAAATACGAACTGGCGGGGGAGGATCTGCGGGAACAACGCCGGTTCCGCCGATTACGCCGCGCCGCCGTCGCGGGGCTGGTGCTGCTCACGGTGCTCGCGCTCATCGCCGCTGTCGTCGCCGTCGACCGGCAGCGCGAGGCGGTCAGGCAACGCAACCAGGCGATCGGGCTGCGCTTGGTCTCCGACACCGAGTCGATGCTGGCCGGTGCGCGCCCGCGCGACGACGTGCGGGCGATCCAGCAGACGCTGGCGGCGCGCCAGATCACACCCGATTTCGATGAGGGTGCGTTGCTGCGGACGTTGAATGCGGAAGCGGCGGTGGACAAGATCGTGCAGACCGGGAAACCGTTCAGCACGGACGCCTTTCTCCAGGATCAACCCGCGATGGGTGAGTCCTTTCGGACAGCCAATCCGACCATCGGCGTCTCGTTCGGTCCGGCCGGCGATCGAATCCTCACCGGTGGAGTCGAGATGCGGCTCTGGGACGTGCGGACGGGAAGTCGAATCGACCGAACTTTCGAACCGCAGCCGGTCGCGCTACGTCCGGTTTTCAGCCCGGACGGTCGTCGGATAGCGGGCACCACCATGGAAGGTGCGGTCCAGATATGGGATGTGGAGTCGGGCAAGGCCGCGGGGCCGCCACTCGTCGGATTCCAGGGCGTCGTCAACGGCGTCGTGTTCGCACCGGACGGCCGGTCGGTGGCGGCGTGTGGCGCAGACGGCGTGATTCGGTGGTGGGACCTGGACAGCGGTCGCGCGGAGGTGTTCACCGGCCACGAAGGTGAGGTGTCCTCGGTGGCATTCAGCCCGGACGGGCGGCGCATGGTGTCCGGCGGCCAGGACACCACCGTGCGTATCTGGAACGTCGAATCCCCCACGGAGCCGCCTCAGGTGCTGCGTCGGCATACCCGCCCGGTGAGCAGCGTTGGGTGGAGTCCTGACGGTCGACTGATCGCATCCGGAAGCAGCGGCTCGGCGAAAGCGGCCGAGCTGGCGCCCGACCTCGGTGCGGCACTGCTGCTCTGGGACGCCGATTCGGGCCGGCTGATCGGTGATCCGCTGGTCGGGCACGAAGGGCAGATCACCTCGGTCGCCTTCAGCCCGGACAGCACCGAACTGGCCTCCGGGGCAACCGACACCACGATCCGACTGTGGAACACCGATACCGGTAGCTCGGCGGAGACACTGACGGGACACACGGGATGGGTGTTGGGTGTCGCGTTCGCCCGCGACGGCCGACAACTCGCTTCCACATCCTGGGACGGAACGATGCGCGTCTGGAACGTCGACCGCGCCGGTTCGCTCGGCGCACCATGGCCGTCGGACCAAGGATCCGCGAAGCCCGGCTACGGCCCAGTGCTGACCTCCGATCGGGAGGGCAGGCGACTCGTGAAGCAGGACAACGAGAATGCGTCGGTCTGGTTGGTGGATTCGCAGACCGGCCGCAGCACCGCCTTGGTCGATTACCCCGATGGCTCCGATGCCGGTGCGGCGATCACAACGGACGGCCGCCGCGTAGCCGTCGCCGGACCGGATAAGACCGTCACCTTCTACGACGCCGAGACCGGCAACCAAGTAGGCGGTCCGCTGACTGGATTCGGTGAGCCGGTGCGTTCGCTGGAATTCGACGCCCGCGGTACCCGCCTCGCCACGCTCAGCACCGGAAACGTCGTGCAACTATGGGACGCCGAAGCCGCGTCGCCCATCGGTGGCCCGTTCGTCGGACCGTCCGAGGCCGAAATGGTCGAGCTCAGTGCGGATGGTCGCTTGCTCGCTGTCGCCGCCGGCAACACCGCACAGCTGTGGAACGCCGAGTCCGGCACCCCGATCGGTGGGCCGATGACCGGCCACGGCGCCGATATCAGAAACCTAGTCTTCGACCCCGCCGGAACGCGTCTGCTCACCCACAGCGGCGACTCGGTGCGGCTGTGGGACGTCCGCACCGGCGATCTGGTCAAGGAGATCCGCGCACAGGGGATCTGGGCGGTGGCGATGGCACCTGACGGCTCCCGGTTCGTCACCGGTGAGGAAACGACCCTGCGGCGGTGGGACGTGCGGACCGGAGAGCAGGTCGGGCCGCCGATGGAGGGGCATACCGAGATGGTGCGAAGCGTGACGATCAGCGCCGACAGCCGGTACATCGTCTCCGGTTCCCGCGACCAGACGCTGCGCTTCTGGGACCTGGCCGACGGTCACGTAGTCGGGGTGCCGTTGCAGGGATCACCGGGCTGGATCGAGGCTGTCTGGATCAGCGCGGACAACTCGACCGTTCGCACGATCCACCAGGAATTGACCAACGAGGCAGGCGCGTGGGTCTGGCCGGGGCCGAGCACGTGGGCCGGTCGGCTGTGCGACAAGCTCGCGGCCGACATGAGTCGTCACCAGTGGTCGGAGTGGATTTCCCCCGATCTGGAATACCGCCCCGTCTGTCCGGGTCTCCCGCCCCATCCAGACGACAGCTGACGCCGGATGAGCGTGTCGGGAATCACAAGGATTCGCCCTGGCGGCACCGTAGGTCCAAGCGCGGGGACTCGCACAGCGATCCACCCGTGCGTGAATCATCAGGATGTCGACCGCATAGCGGCCCGCCGACAGTCGGTCTTTCATGGCACGCGACCTCGGCCGGATCGCTCAGCTCACCTGTACCCGCAGGTCAGCCGGTAAAAACATGGTGCCCCCTGTAGGACTCGAACCTACGACCTAGTGATTAAAAGTCACCAGCTCTACCAACTGAGCTAAAGGGGCGCGGTGGGGAGTCTAACCGACACTCGCCCGTCGGGCCGAATACCGGCCCCCGGCGCCGCCGGGAGCCGGGGGGGCGCTGGTGGGCGCTGGTAACGAACCGTCGGGGCCGGACGATTCGTGGTAAACAACTGGTACCCATCACCGTTCGCGCTTCGGGCGCCGACGTGGTATCGAATACTGTTGTATTGCAACAGTTTTCGATGAGCAGGGGTTTCGTGACCGATGAGGTGGTCCGGTGTTGGCGCGGTTCTCGCGATCTGCGGGCGAACAGCAGGGGGTTCGCGCGTGGGCGGTGGGCCGGGTCAACCGGGCTGTGCGCCTATGGAATTCGTAGCTTACGAAACCATTCCGGTTGCGCCTCGTTTGCTGGCCTGGATAATCGAACCGGATGTTCGGATGGGTGTTCCATTTGCCGCGTGTCGGCTGCGGAATGCGGGTACGGTGATCGCCTGGTGAATTTCGGAACAATCACCGGTGCTGCGTTATCCGACGGCCGCCCGGTGCTGGGTGCGGTGTCGAGGAATTCATCGAGGGTTCGAAGTGCCGGGGCAAACGCGATGGGCGCGCGAATCTTCGGCAAAGGGGCAATCGTTACCGCAGGAGGAGGCGGTTCTCACAGGTAGTTGAGCCCGAGTGTGCACCCCCTGCGGCGCACTCGGGCAGGCGAACTATACCAGCCGGAGGGGTACCGGCTTTTCTGCGAGATTTCATACCGAAAGTTTGTAATAAAACCACAATTCGCGCTACCGGTTGGTTATTGATCGTTAGCGACGAGAAGGTTCGGAGGCGTTTCGAGCATGGCACGGCAGCAAGAGCGGGCGCGCCGGACACGCGCGGCGATAATCAAGTCCGCGGCCGTCGAGTTCGGGAAGAGCGGATATGCGGCGGCATCGCTCAACCGCATTCTGGAAGGTTCACGCGCGACCAAGGGTGCGATGTACTTCCACTTCGACTCCAAGGAAGACCTCGCGCGCGCGGTCCTGGAGACCGCGGTCGAGCGCTACCGCACCTGTGCGGAGCGCTGGCTGGCCCGCGCCGATCTGGGGCCGCTCGACGTCCTGCACGGGATGGTGGACGAGATCGCGCTGCGGCTCGAGCACGACACCATCGTGCAGGCCGAGTACCGGCTCGTGATCGAGCCCGAGTTCCATCGCGACGCGGGCAACGGGGGCGGCCGCATCGTCGGCCGGGCCACCCGGGTGCTGGCCGTGCGCGCGATCGACGACGGGCAGCTGCGCGCCGACGCCGACCCCGACCGCTTCACCCGCACGCTCTCCGCAGCCCTGGCCGGCCAGCGCTATCTGGTCGACCCGATCGCCAATGGCTCGGCCGCCGATCTGCGCGCCCGGTTCGCGGAGGTGCTGGAGGTTATCGTGGAGGCGATGGCGACGCCGGTGTGGATCCAGAACTTCCGCAGCGACGGGTGGCGCTCACAGGCGCGCCTGGATGACCTCGGTTTGGGCGCCTGACCAGCCGATTTGGAAGTCTGCGCACACCTGTCATAAGCTATGCGAGCTCCCAACGGAAACGTTGAAAGCCGGTCCGGAGAGATCCGGGACGAGCCCCCTTCGTCTAGCGGCCTAGGACGCCGCCCTTTCAAGGCGGTAGCGCGGGTTCGAATCCCGTAGGGGGTACAGTCTTCGGACTGTGTAGTACAGCAAGGCCCTGTGGCGCAGTTGGTTAGCGCGCCGCCCTGTCACGGCGGAGGTCGCGGGTTCGAGTCCCGTCAGGGTCGCAAGTAAGCGCCGGAGTGATCCGGCGCTTCGCGTATGGCATTCCGTACGGGTGCCTGCGGCCAGGTAGCTCAGTTGGTACGAGCGTCCGCCTGAAAAGCGGAAGGTCGCCGGTTCGATCCCGGCCCTGGCCACTCAGGAAGACCAGCCTTTCGGCTGGTCTTCACTCATTTCCGGGCTCGGTAGCGAGGCTAGGTCGTGAGGTCGACGAGTGCGGCGCCCGCGGCGTTGGTCTGCACCGAGGAGATGCCCTTCTTGGCCGCGTCCTTGGACTCGTAGGCCTGCGACTGGGCGATGATCTCGTTGTTGCCCGCCTTGAGCCGCCACCGGAACTTACCCGCCGCGTCGGCGAAGATCTCGAACTTTCCTGCCATGATCGGGCCCCGCTTTCGTTCGAAGGGAAAACGCGCCTACCAGCACAGAATAGGCCAGCGGTGCGGCCAGGCGGGGGATTCGCCGCGTCAGCGGGTGGTGGGCATGCGCAGGGCGTTCACCCACAGGCGGGTGACGGTGTAGACGATGTCCTCGAGCGGGCGGGGCTCGCCGTCGAGGTGTCCGTCGGCGACGACGAAGTAGTGGAAGGCCAGGCGGCTGACCATGCCGGAGAGGGCTCGCGAGGTGAGCATCGGGTCGAGCTCGGGGTCGGCGAGGCCGCGTTTCTGCAGGTCGGCGATGCTGCGGGCGTTGCGGTGGATGAAGGCGTCGGCGCGGTTCTGGCGCAGCTTGCTGAACTCGGGATCGATATTGGCGACCTGTTCGAGCAGGCCCATCAGCTTGGCGTTGCGCCGGTAGGCCTCGAAGTAGGCGCGGTTGCTCGCCTCGACGATCGACGCGGGGTCGTCGTCGCCTGCCACGTGCCGCATGCCGGGGTGCAGCATGTCTTCCTGGGCGTGCTCGAGGATGGCCGCGAAGATCTCCTCCTTGCCCGCGAAATAGGTGTAGAAGGTGCCCGAGGAGCATTTGGCTTCCTGGGTGATGTCGACCAGCCGGGTGTCGAGGTAGCCCAGCCGTTCGAAGACCGTGCGGCCCGCGTCGATCAGGGCCGACCTGGTTCGCAGGCCACGCGGGGTGGCGGGTAGCTCACGCAGCAGCGAAGTGCGCGCCATCGAGGGCGGCGCGCCTTCGCTGTCGGTGTGGTCCATGCAGTATTTATAGCGCTCAGGGCTGGAACACGATGCGGCCGACCGTGCTGCCGTCGCCGAGCCTGCCGAGGCCGTCGGGCACGTCGGCCAGCGAAAGCCGCTCGCTGATCAGCGGTTTCAGCTGACCGGCGGCGGCCAGCCGGGTGAGTTCGGCGTGGCAGTCCGCGATCGCCCCCGGGTTGTACTGCTTGTACAAGCCCCAGTGCAGGCCGATGATCGAGTAGTTCTTGATCAGCGCGTGGTTGAGCGCGGGCTGCGGGATGGTGCCGCCGGCGAAGCCGATCACCAGGATGCGACCCTCGAAGGCGACGCACTTGGTCGACTTGGCGTAGGCGTCGCCGCCGACCGGGTCGTAGATCACGTCCGCGCCGCGGCCGCCGGTGAACTCCTTCACGATCGGCACGAAGTCCTCGGTGCGCCGGTCGATGACGAGGTCGGCGCCGAGCCGACGGCAGTACTCGGCCTTGTCCGGCCCGCCGACCACGCCGATGACGGTCGCGCCAGCGGCCTTGCCCAGCTGCACGGCGGTGCTGCCGACGCCGCCCGCGGCCGCGTGCACCAGCAGGGTCTCGCCCGGCTTCAGCTGGGTGCGCCGGTGCAGCGCGAACCAGCTCGTCTGGTAGCCGATGGACAGCGCGGCGGCCTCGGCGTCGTCGAGCGCCGCCGGCGCGGGAAAGACGTTGTCCGCGTCGAGGACCGCCAGTTCGGCGAACGCGCCGCCGGGCAGGGTGGTGGTGCCGACGACCCGGTCACCGACCGCGCACCGGGTGACATCGGCGCCCACCGCGAGCACCGTGCCGCACAGCTCCACCCCGGGCGTGAACGGCAGCGGCGGCGCGAGCTGATACTCCCCGCGGCACAGCAGCACGTCCGGGAAGTTGGCGGGCGCGGCCAGCACGCGCACCAGCACCTGGCCCGGCCCGGCGACGGGGTCGTCGATGTCGTCGAGCCGCAGCACCGCGCGTGGTTCGCCGAGCTCGTGCACCTGCCAAGCCTTCATGATGACCTCCTGCTAGATTCCGGCGTCGTCGGCGACGTCGCGGGCCAGACGCAGCACGGCGTCGAGGCGCTCGGCCGTCGGCGCGCCCGCCGCGGCCTTGTTCTCGGGGTTGTCCAGCGCGCGGCGCAGCACGCCCTCACCGATGATCGCGAGCTTCCACAGCCCGAGGACCTGCCAGAACTTCAGCGCGGCCGGGTCGCGGCCGGTCAGGTCGAGGTACTGGCGGGCCAGCTCGGCGCGGTCGGGGAAGCCGTCGAGCGTGGACGCCGGGAAGTCACCGGCGATGAGCTCGCCCGGCTCCGCCCAGTAGGCGAGCATGCTGCCCATGTCGGCCAGCGGGTCGCCGAGCGTGGACAGTTCCCAGTCCAGCGCGGCCGTCACCGCGCCGGTCTCGCGCGAGGTGATGACGTTGCGAAGGTGGAAATCGCCGTGCACCAGGCAGACCTCGGTCTGCTCCGGCACCGCGGCGGTGAGCCTGCGGGTGAGATCGTCGAGCTCGGGCAGGTCCCTGGTCTTGGACCGTTCCAGCTGACCGCTCCAGCGCTTGAGCTGACGCGGCGCGTACGGGGTGTGCGCGGCCAGATCGGCCAGGCCGACGGCGGCCGGATCGACCGCGTGGATGCGCGCCAGCGTCCGCGGCAGGGATTCCGCGATCGCCCGGCGGCGCTGCGGCGTCAGCGATTCCACGATCGGCATGGTGTCGACCACCTGCCCGTCGACGTACTCCATCAGCACCAGCGGCGCGTCGACCAGCGCCGGATCGGTGAGCACGCCGAAGATCCGCGGCACCGGCACATCGGTGGACTCGAGCGCGGCGATGATCCGCGCCTCCCGCACGACGTCGTGGGCCGAGGCCAGCAGCTTGCCGAGCGGCGGCCTGCGCAGCACCCACCGCCGGTCCGCGGCGTCGGTGACCAGGTAGGTCAGATTCGATTGGCCGAGCCCGATCCGGGCGAAGCGCAGCGGTGCCGCGCATTCGATGCCGAGGCTGCCGAACCAGCTGGTCACCACGGCCGGGTCGATCCCGACGATGGCTCGCGTGTCAGACACTGATCGAGGCTCCGCTCCGGAACAGGGGCGCGTCGCCGAGGCGCTGTCCGCCGTCGATCACCAGGATCTCGCCGGTGATCCAGCGCGCCGCGTCGGACACCAGGAACGCGACGGCGTCGGCGATGTCGCCGGGCTCACCGATCCGGTTCAGCGCGATGCTGGTCGCGACGGCGTCCTCCTTGTCCTTCCACAGCGCCTCGGCCAGTTTGGTGCGGACAACGCCGGGCGCGATCGCGTTGACGCGAATCGCCGGCGACAGCTCCAGCGCCATCTGCTTGGTCAGGTGGATCAGCGCGGCCTTGGCCCCGTTGTACATGCCGATGTTCGGGTCGAGGACCAGCCCGCCGATCGAGGCGTTGTTCACCACGGCGCCGCCGTGCTCGCCCATCCACGCCTCGGTGACCAGCGACGTCCACAGGATCGGCGCCCACACGTTCACGTCGAAGGTCTTGGCGAACCGGCCGTGGTCCTGGCTGACCACCGGGCCGTAGGCGGGATTGGTGCCCGCGTTGTTGACCAGGATGTCGACGCTGCCGAAGTGCTCGACGGTCAGCTCGACGCATCGTCGAGCCGCCGCCTCGTCGGTGGCGTGCGCGCCGACGCCGATGGCATTGCCGGTCACCTGCGCGGCGGCCGCGTCGGCCGCCTCCTGGGTCCGCGCGGTCAGCACGACATTGCCGCCCGCCGCCGCGATGGCCTGGGCGATCGCCAGCCCGATGCCGCGGGAGGCACCGGTGACGATCGCGGTGCGACCGGTCAGATCGAGTGCGGTCATCAGTTGCTCTCCTTGCCGCGGTACTTGCTCAGTTCCTGGCGCGCGATGGCGCGCTTGTGCACCTCGTCCGGGCCGTCGGCCAGGCGCAGCGAGCGCAGCTGGGCCCAGGCCAGCGCGAGCGGGAAGTCGTCGGTGACGCCGCCGGCGCCGTGCACCTGGATCGCGCGGTCGAGGACCTCGAGCGCGATGGTCGGCGCGGCGACCTTGATCGCGGCGATCTCGGTGCGGGCGGCCTTGTTGCCGACGGTGTCCATCAGGTGCGCGGCCTTGAGCGTCAGCAGCCGGATCATCTCGATATTGATCCGCGACTCGGCGATCCAGTCCTGGATATTGGCGTTCTCGGCGATCGGCTTGCCGAAGGTGACCC
Organism: Nocardia sp. NPDC050718; assembly: GCF_040654235.1. Lineage (NCBI taxonomy): Bacteria > Bacillati > Actinomycetota > Actinomycetes > Mycobacteriales > Nocardiaceae > Nocardia > Nocardia sp. NPDC050718. The sequence goes on from NZ_JBFAHQ010000003.1 coordinate 550,683, forward strand.
GCGACAGTGCCCGCTGACACAGCATCTCCAGCGCGCGTTCGGCCATGCCGATGCTGCGCATGCAGTGGTGGATGCGGCCGGGCCCGAGCCGGGCCTGGCTGATCGCGAAGCCCTCGCCCTCGCCCTTCAGCACGTCGGTGACCGGCACCCGCACATCGGCGAAATCGATCTCGGCGTGGCCCTCGCGCTCCTGGTAGCCGAACAGCGGCAGGCCGCGCAGGATGGTCACGCCGGGGGCGTCGATCGGGACGACCATCATCGACTGCTGCCGGTGCGGCGCTGCGGTCGGATCGGTCTTGCCCATCACGATCAGGACCTTGCAGTTGCGGTGCAGGGCGTTGGTGGCGAACCACTTGCGGCCGTTGAGCACGTACTCGTCGCCGTCGCGCACCATCGAAAGTTCCACATTGGTGGCGTCGGAGCTGGCCACGCCGGGTTCGGTCATCGCGAACGCGGAGGCCATGGTGCCGTCGAGCAGCGGTTCGAGGTACTTGCGCTTGTGCTCCTCGGTGCCGAACAGCTCGAGCACCTCCATGTTCCCGGTGTCGGGGGCGTTGCAGTTGCAGGCCTCCGAGGCGAGATGGCTGCGGCCCATGATCTCGGCGAGCGGCGCGTACTCGAGGTTGGTCAGGCCGGGGCCGCGACCGGGGTGCGGGTGGAAGAGGTTCCACAGGCCGCGCCGCTTGGCCTCGGCCTTGAGCTCCTCGAGGATCGGCGGCTGGAAGTGCGGGTCACCGGACTCCCGCATCTGCTCCTCGTAGACGGGTTCGGCGGGGTAGACGTGCGCGTCCATGAAATCGAGCAGGTCGGCGCGGTATTTCTCGGCGCGCTCGGAGAGATCGAACAGCGACATGGGTGCTCCCGATGATCGGCGGTGACTTGTCAGCGAACTTATTAGAAGTTGACGTCAACTTCAAGTCTGTTCCGTCGACGCCGCCCAGGTGGGGTGGCCGAGCTGGGCGGGTGGCTTACGGCCGGGCCAGGGTGGCGATCCAGGCGCGGGTGTCGGCGGGGTCGATGACGTCGTCGAGTTCGAATCCGGTCGCCGCCGTGAGCGCCTTGCCCTGCTGATAGGCGAGGGTGAGCAGCTGCTGGAACAGGGTCTCGCGGGCGGCCGGGTCCGCGGCGGCGGCCAGCTCCTTGCGGAAGCCGAGGCGCACCGCGCCCTCGAGCCCCATCGGCCCGATCTCGCCGGTCGGCCAGGCGACGGTGAAGTCCGGCGCGCGGAAGTGCCCGGCCGCCATCGCCATCGCGCCGAGGCCGTAGCCCTTGCGCAGGATGATCGTGCCGAAGGGGACGCTCAGCCGGGCGCCGCGCACGAACAGGTCGCTGAACCGGCGCACCGTCGCGGTCCGCTCCGCGTCCGGGCCGACCATGAATCCCGGTGTGTCGCACAGGGCGACGACCGGCAGCCCGAACGCCTCGCACAGCCCGAGGAAGTCGCCCATCTTGTCGGCGGCCTCGGCATCGATGGCGCCGCCGAGGTGATGACTGCTGTTGGCCACCAGGCCGAACGGCACGCCGTCGACCCGGATCAGCGCGGTGACGATGCCGACCCCGTAGTCGGAGCGCAGTTCCAGGATCGAGTCGAGATCGGCGATCGCCTCGATCGCGCGGTGGATGTCGTAGGCGCGCAAGCGGTTCTCCGGCACCACGTGCCGGGCCAGGCGCGGGTCGGGCGCCGTGTAGTCCGCGATCGGGCCCTGGAAATAGCCGAGGTACTGCTTGGCCAGCGCGACCGCGTGCGCCTCGTCGCGGGCGACCAGGTCGACCACGCCGTTGCGTCGCTGGACCTCGATCGGCCCGATGTCCTCCGGGCGGTACACGCCGAGCCCGCCGCCCTCGATCATCGCCGGGCCGCCCATGCCGAGGTTGGCGTCGGGCGTCGCGATGATCACGTCGCAGACCCCTGCCAGGGCGGCGTTCCCGGCGAAGCAGCGCCCGGACACGATCGTCACCAGCGGCACCTGCCCGCGCAGCGCGGCGAGCGCGCGGAAGGTCGGCACATCCAGGCCCATGCCGGTCACGTCGGTGTCGCCGGGCCTGCCGCCGCCGCCCTCGGCGAACAGCACCACCGGCACCCGCTTGCGGGCGGCCAGGTCGAAGGCGCGGTCGGTCTTGGCGTGATTGTTCTTGCCCTGGGTGCCCGCGAGCACGGTGTAGTCGTAGGAGACCACCACCGCTTCGGCGGCCGCCCGGCCGAAGCGGTCGGCGCCGATGGTGGCCAGGCCGGTGATCAGGCCGTCGGCGGGGGTGTTGGCGATCAGGTCTTCCTCGGTGCGCCTGCTGCGCTGGGCGGCGACGGCCAGCGCGCCGTATTCGACGAAGCTGCCCGGGTCGACCAGGTCGGCGATGTTCTCCCTGGCCGTGCGGCGGCCGAGCCCGTGCCGCTTGGCCACCGCGTCCGGGCGGGATTCGTCCAGCGTGCCGAGGTGGCGCGCGCGGATCTCGTCGACATCGGCTCGCGAACGGCCGGGGTCCAGCTCGGCCTGCGCGCGGTCGGCGGCGTCGGCGCCGGTGCGGCTGACGATCACCAGCGGATCGCCGGGCGCGACCACCTGGCCCGGGTGGACCAGCACCCGGACAGTACGCACCGCGGCCGGCGCGGCGAGCACGTGCTGCATCTTCATGGCCTCGAGCACGAGCAGCTGTGCACCGGCCGCGATCTCGGCGCCCTCGCCGGTCACCTCGACCACGGTGCCCGCCAGGTGCGCCCGCACCGCGTCCTGCCCCGGATACAGCTCGACCGCCGCGGCCGCGACGTCCGGCCTGTCCGTTCCGGCCGCCGCGACCAGCGCGGGCAGGTGCTCGCCGAGAAAGCCGGTGGTGACCGTGCCGGTCTGGAATCGGTGGTCGCCGAGGACCTCCCGCAGGAAGCCGAGATTGGTGCGCGGGCCGTCGACGGTGAATTCGGCCAGCGCGGTGGCCGCCTTGCGCGCGGCGGCGGGGAAGGAATTCCCCCGGGTGCGCGTGATGACCTTGGCCAGCAGCGAGTCGTAGCGCGGGCTCGGGGTGAGGCCGGGGCGGCCGAAGGTGTCGACGCGCACGCCGGGGCCGGTCGGTGGGGCGAACGCGGTCAGCGTGCCCGCGGTCGGGACGGCCGACCCGTCGGCCGTCATCGTCTCCATGTTCACCCTGGCCTGGATCGCGATGCCGTCGGCGGTGGCGGGTGCGCCGTCGGATCGCGTTCCGTCGGACGCGATTCCGTTCGGCAGACCCAGCTCGGCGAACGCCGCGCCCCCGGCGATGGCCAGCTGTATCGCCACCAGGTCGACACCGGTCACCTCCTCGGTGACGGTGTGCTCCACCTGGATCCGCGGGTTCACCTCGAGGAAGACGAATCGCTCACCGGTGACCAGGAATTCGACGGTGGCGAGCCCGCGATAGCCGACCCGCGCGCACAGCCGGGCGGCCGCCTCGTGCAGGTTCCGGCGCAGGTTGTCCGAAAGTTCCTGCGCCGGGGCGATTTCGAGCAGCTTCTGATGCCTGCGCTGCACACTGCAATCCCGGTCGCCGAGCGCGAGCGCGGTGGTGCCGTCACCGGAAGGCGCGGCGACGATCTGCACCTCGATGTGCCGGGCGTCGGCGAGCAGTGCCTCGGCGAACACCGCCGGGTCGCCGAAGCCGAGTTCGGCCTCCGCGGCGCACTGTCGGTAGGCGTCGTCGATCTCCGCGGCCGTGCGGACCACCCGCATGCCGCGCCCACCGCCACCGGCCAGCGCCTTGATCATGATCGGGCCCGGCTGCGCCGCGAAGAACGCGCCGACCTCGGCGACCGTGCTCGCGCCGTCGGTGGCGGGCAGCACGGGGACGCCCGCGGCGACGGCGGTGCGCCGGGCCGCCGACTTGTCGCCGAACAGGTCGAGCACGGCCGGGTCGGGGCCGACGAAGGTGCGGCCCGCCGCCGCGCACGCCCTGGCGAACTCGGCGTTCTCGCTCAGGAAGCCGTAGCCGGGATGGATGAGTTCGGCACCGGATTCCTTGGCGGCGGCCAGGATCGCGGCCTGGTCGAGATAGGGCGCCGGGCCGGCACCGGCCAGGCCGATCGCCTCGTCGGCCGCGTGCACATTCGGATTGTCCGCGTCGTCCTCGGCGTAGACCGCCACGGTGCGCAGGCCGAGTTCGGCGGCGGTGCGGATGATGCGCAGGGCGATCTCGCCGCGATTGGCGATCAACAGGGTCACGTGGCGTCCTCGAGGTCGGCGAAGCCGATCAGCCGTTGGGCGATGGCGATGTGGTCGGTGACGAACTGTTCGCGCTGGTCCGGGCGGGCGCGGGCGGCGCCGATCAGCAGTGCGTCGGAGAGGGTTTCGACGATGCGTGGCAGCGGCGCGCAGGGGTCGATCTCGCCCTCGACACGTTCGAGAAACGCGGTGAACCGATGCCGCAGGCGCTCGCGCACCCGGGTCCATTGCGCGCCGATCGCCGGGTCGACATCGGCGCGATGCTCGATCAACGTCACCAGCGCGCCGTTGGCGAACACCGCCGCCGCGAAAGCCCGTGTGGTGGCGGCGATGACCGTCACCGGTGCGGTGACCTCGACGTCGACCACCAGCTGCGCGTCCAGGAACTGCGCGCACACCCGCTCGGTGATCGCCTGGAACACCTCGTCTTTGGAGGAGAAGTACGCGTAGAACGTCGCCCGCGAGACCCGCGCCCGCGTGGTGATCGTCTCCACCGAGGTCTGGTCGTACCCGAGCTCGGCGAAACACCCCGCCGCCGCGTCGAGCAACTCGCCCCGCCGCGGCCCGGCGCTGTCCTTGCGCGCCGACCTGGCCCGTTGCTGCGCCTCGCTGGTGGTCACCGCCCGAGTGTCGTTGACATTGACGTCAATGTCAACGCTCGGTCGACCGGCCCACCTGCACGATTACCGCCCGAACGCTTCCACGGGGTACAGTCCACCCTCGTTGTAGCGATACATCACGGCCCTGTGGCGCAGTTGGTTAGCGCGCCGCCCTGTCACGGCGGAGGTCGCGGGTTCGAGTCCCGTCAGGGTCGCAAACGAGATCCCCTCACCGATCATCGGTGAGGGGATCTCGCGTTTCCGGGGTCAGCGGCGGTGGTCGATGCTGGTGATGCGGTAGCGGCCGGGGGCCACTTCGGCGGTGCGCATGGTCTGCTGGATCTTCTCGATGGCCGTGTCGCCGGGCCACTGCTGCTGCACGGTGACGTTCCAGACGGTGGGGTCGGTGGAGTCGGCGCGGGTGATGTGGATGCAGTACTTGACGCCGGTCGGGAAGGTGGAAATTCCTGCGGCCAGGGCCGATTCGTCGCCGACGTGGGCGTCGTCGGTGACGTAGGTGCGGGCCTTGGCGGCGTCGCGGTCGACGTAGTAGCTGTACTCGAAGCCGAGGATCGCGCCCTGCGGGGTGGCGGTGTCGCCGCGTTCGGCGCTGATCGTGATGGACTGGCTGCGGAAGGATTCGCAGCCGGCCACCGCGTGCGCGGGCAGTGGCGGAACGGTGGTCGCGGTGGATCCCGTTGTCGGCGAACCGGACACGGACGCCTGCTTCGCCGCGACCGGCTTGTCGCCGGAGCCGAGGAAGATGTTCGCCGCCAGGCCGAGCACGACCACGAACACGAGCGCGCCGACGATCCCCTTCACCGCGGCGGCGGCTTTCGCCCGGCCGTTGGGGTCGTCGTAGCGTTCGTCGTCGTACTTCTTGCGCGGCCTGCGCGCGATCGGCCCGCCACCGCCGAAGTCCTTGAGGCGCGGCAGGACCGGCATCTCGACCCGGTCACCGCTCTGCTCGGTCGCGGTGGCGGTCGCCCAGTCGTTCCAGTCGACATCGTCGGTGCGGTGCGGCACCTCCTCGGCGGGCGCCTCGTCGTTCCAGTCGTTCCAGTCGCCGGTGAACCCGTCCTCCTCGGCGGCGGTGCGATAGATCGGCTCGGTCGGCGCGGTGGCGAGCACGCCGTCGGCCTCGTCGTAGTGCTCCGGCTCCGGCGGCGGCCACGTCTCGGGATTGGTGCCGATGGTCTGCGGCTCGGCCTCGCGCCGCCGCCTGCGCCGCCGTTTGCCCTGCGGACGACGGCGCGCCGGATCGGCGGGCGAGGAGAAATAGGCCCCGAACGGATTGTCCATCCGGTGCCCTTACGCGGTCGCCGGGACGACTCCCGGCTGCCCGTGCTTGGGCGCGGCCGACGGACGCTCGCTCTCCTGATCCTGTTGCGGACGGCTCGCCGGCGGAATCACGCCGGTCTGGCTCGGCTGCTGCTGCGCGGGCGCGGGCGCGGCGGGCGCCTGCTGCGGCTGCTCGACGACCGGCGACTGGCCCGAGGGCGCCGGTGTCGACGGGGCCGCGGGGGCGGGCTTGGTCGACGCGCCGTTGTTGTTGTTCGACGGCTCCGGCTTGGTGGTGGTGTCGCCGTTGCCGAGCCCGGCGAACAGGCCGCCGGAGTTGCCGCCGCCGTTGGTGGACGGTGTGGTCGGCGACGGTGTCGTGGTGGCCGGCGTGGTCGCGGTGCCGTCGGTGCCCGTTCCGGTCACATTCGCGGCGAGGGTGTCGATGCCGGTGGTCGCCAGGTCGGCGCCCGCGTCGATGCCGTGCATCGCGACCTCGGCGATCTTGTCGATCAGGTGCGTGCCGAAGGTGACGCCCGCGTCGATCGCCGCGGTGCCCAGCGCGACGCCACCGTCGATCAGCGCCTCCTGCAGCGCGATCTGGGCCGCCGTCGCCGGATCGGTCGTGGTGGTGTCGGTGTCGATGGTGTTCGTCGACGTGCCGCCGGTGCCGAGGACGTAGACCCCCGGCGACACCTCGACCGCGCCCGGCGGCACGGTGACGCCGTTGGTGCCGCCCAGATCGGAGGTGAGCTCCTTGGTGTTGCGGGTGTGCTCGTCCATCTCGGTGCTCGCGGTCCCGACGACGGTGACGGCCTCCTGGATCGCCTCCTCCGCGAGCTCGACGATCGCGTCCAGGTTGTTGCCGTTCACCGCGGGTGCGGCGGCCTTCGCCTTGGCGCGGAAGTCGGCGATGATCGCGTCGACCTTGGCCGCCGCGGTGGACTGGGTCGAATGCGCCTGGCCGAGCAGGGTACTGAGTCGCTGGCCGCGGTCGGCGGCCGCGGACACCTCGGTCGCGGTCTGGCGCAGGGCCGGGGTGGCCGGTGCGGCGGTGTCGGTCGACTCGAGCGCGTACAGGCCGAGCCGGTGCGGGTCCTCGGTCGCGCTGGTCGCGGTGCTCGCGGTGGTCAGCGCGCTGACCACGGTGGCGTCGGGGTCGGCGGAGGTGTTGGAGCCCAGCGATTTCCGCAGTTCCAGCAGCGGCACCTCCAGCAGCGCGACCACCGGCGCGATCTTCGCCTCGGCCTCCTCCTGGGTGGTCGTGCTCAGCGTGGTCTCGGTGACCAGGGATTTCGCGCGCATCACGCCACCTCGCTCTCGATCGCGACCAGGTCGCCGGCCAGCCCGGTATCGACCCCGGTGACATCGGCGCCGTACCGATTCAGGATGTCCTGATACGCGGTGACCAGATTCCCCGCGGTGCTCAACGTCGACGCGTGCGCTCCCGCGGCCGCCGTCCACGCGGCCGCGAATTCCTTCCCGAGCACCCCGAGTCCCGACAGGTCCACCCCCGCCGCCGTCGTCGTGCTGGTCGCCGCTTCTCCGAGTAGATCCGCGACCCGAGCGGCAGCGCGCTGATACGCGTCGAGCGCTGATGGGTCGAATGACATTTCCGCCACGATGCTCTTCCCCTTCACGATCGCGGGTGCTCGTCGGGCACTCCCGGCACGAAAAGCGTAACGAGATCGGCGCGGTTGTGGGTGGTACTGGGTCGGACCCACCGACCGGGACACGCGTGGCGCGGCGAGTAGGGTCGCGGGGGTCATGGGTGTCCTGTTGATCACGTTGCTGGGGTTTGCGGTGGTCGACGCGCTGGATGTGCTGTTGGTGGCGATCACGACGGCGGTGGTGGCGGACAGCCGGCTGGCGCGGCGGTCGCCCGTGGTGGGTGGGCTCAGTTTTCTCGGTGGCGTGTTCGCGGTGTCGGTGGCGTTCGGGATCGCGACGGTGCTCGGGATCGATTTCCTGGTCCGGTTGTTCGACTTCGAGCTGACACCGGTGCTGCGGTACTGGGGTGAGCTGCTGATCGGTGTGGTGCTGATCGCGGTGGCGGCGTTGCCGATGGATACGACGATGAGCGGCGGCGGGCGCTGGGTGCGGCCGGTGCGGAAGTATCCGTGGCTGATGGGGGTGGTCGGGGTCACGCTGGGGCTGGCGAAGGTGCCGACCTCGGTGCCGTACCTGGCCGCGCTGGCGCTGGTGTCGGCGCAGCGTCCGCTGCCGGTGGTGTGGCCGTTGATCGTGGTCGTCTATTGCGCGATCGCGCTGCTGGTGCCGCTGGTGGTGCTGGCGCTGGCCCTGCGCAAGACCCCGCGCGCCCGCCGGGTCTACCGGCTGCTGGTGCGGTGGATCACCCGCTACGGGCCGCCGGTGGTCCGGGTGTTGTTCGTCGTTTTCGGCGTCGTCCTGGTGGTCGACGCGCTGGTCCACGCCCGCCAGCTGTGGTGACGCGGCCACGGCCGCTCAGGTTCGCGTCAGGTCGATCGAGTACGGTCATAACGAATCGATGACATGCTCGCGCGCCCGTTCGGTGGGGCGCGGGGCGTAACCAGGTGAGCAGGGAGGGCGACCCTTGAGGGTTACCGTTGTTGTGCCGACCTACAACGAGCGGGAAAATCTGCCGGTGGCGGTGGAGCGGCTGACGGCACTGCCGGTTCCCGATCTGCACGTGCTGGTGGTGGACGACAACTCACCCGACGGCACGGGCGAGGTGGCCGACAAGCTGGCCGCCGAGCTGCCGAACGTGGTGGGCGTGCTGCACCGCACCGAGAAGGACGGCCTCGGCCGCGCCTACATCGCGGGCATCACCAAGGCCCTCGACGAGGGCGCCGACGTGGTGATCCAGATGGACGCCGACCTGTCGCACCCCGCCGAGGTGATCCCGGCCATGCTGGAGAAGCTGAGTTCCGCCGATGTCGGCGTCGTGCTCGGCTCCCGCTACGTGCCCGGTGGTTCGACCGCCGCGGAGTGGAAGTGGTACCGCAAGGCGCTCTCGGCCTGGGCCAACTTCTACGTGAACCTGATCCTGCGCCTCGGCGTGAAGGACGCGACCGCCGGCTTCAAGGCGTGGCAGGCCGACACCCTGCGCGCGATCGACGTGGCCTCGATCCGCAGCAACGGCTACTCGTTCCAGGTCGAGATGAACTACCGCGCGATCAAGAAGGGCTACACGATCGCGGAGGTGCCGATCCGTTTCGAGGAGCGCACCCTCGGCGCGTCGAAGATGAGCCTGAAGGTGCAGCTGGAGTCGGCGCTGATGCCGTGGAAGCTGCTGTTCGGCCGCTCGGTCTAGGACATACGGCGAAGGGCCCCACCGGTTTTCCGGTGGGGCCCTTCGTCATCTTCGGACTACCGAGTGGTGATGGTGCGACGCACGCCTTCCAGCGCGACCACGATGACCGGCACCAGCACCACGTGCATCACCGACAGCGCGATGGTGGAGGCGGTGTCGAAGTCGGCGTCGACGGTCATCGCGATCGTCGCGATCGACAGCAGCGATCCGACGACCGCCGCGACCCGCAACACCCCGGTCCACAGGTAGGACACCAGCACGGCGACGGTCAGGCCGATCAGCAGCGGCACGGTCGACATGAAGATCACGCCGCCGGGAGCGACGTCCATCACCTTGCCGCCGTCGGTGGTGATGAAGGATCCGCCCGCGGCCGCGCCGATGCCCCAGACGATCAAGTTCGCCACGACGGCGGCGACCACGCCACCCAGCACGGCGACGGGCCGGTTCAGCGCGGGCAGGGTCAGCGAGCGGGTGGCGGAGGCGGTGGTGGTGGTCATGATGTGCTCCCTCATTCGGTGGTGAGACAATCATCAAACCTAAACGTTCCTTGAGGTCAAGCCCACATCTGAATTCTTTTCGCCGGATCGATGAGACGCTGGTCATACGCCCTGCGCCCGGTTACTACGACAGTTGGTCGTAGCATGGCGGGGTGCGTTCACCGACGGATCACACCGCGCGCTTACGCGGCGCCGCGGTGGGTGCCGCGTCGGGTGCGGTCGCCGTCCTCGCGCACGGACTCGGTGGCGCGACCGCCGTTCCCAGTGGATCGTCGGTGGCCCTGTTGCTCGCCGCCTGCGCGCTGATCGGCGTCGTCGCCTCGGCCCTGCCGCGCGGGAACACGCCGCTGGCGACGATGGCGGTGCTCGCCGTCGGCCAGGGCATCGGGCACACCGCGCTCTCGCTGGGACACGCCCAGCATCACCACACCTTCTCCGCCGCCATGCTGCTCGCCCACCTGGTGGCGATCCCGGTGGGCGCGCTCGCGATCCGCGCCGCCGAGGTCGGGGTGCGGCGGGCGATCACCAGCGTGCGTCGGCTGGTCCGCGTGCTGGATGGGGTGTCGTCCCCGTCCGCGCGGCCGATTCCGCTACCGCGCGCCGACGATCGCGCGGTGCTGCGGCAACTCCTCCTGCGACCCGGAATCGGGCTGCGCGGTCCGCCCGCCGACGGCCACACCACCCTTCACCCCGTTCCGGCGTAGCCGCCGAAATCCGCCGTAGCCGCGGATGATTCGCCGTGCCGGTCCGGGTTCTCACCTCACCCGATGATCGGAGATCTTTCGTGTCCGTATTCCCGCGTACCCACCTGCGTTCGCCCCGCGCCGCCCGTCGGCTCGGCGCCGCGACCGCGCTGTCCGTCCTCGCCGTCTTCGCCACCGCCTGCGCGGATTCCGAGCAGGCGCCCGCCACCCCCGCCGCGGCGGGTGACCGGGTCACCATGAGCGATCAGTGGATCAAGGCCGCCGACTCCGGCATGTCCGCCGCCTTCGGCAATCTGCGGAACACCGGTGACGCGCCGGTGACCCTCGTCGCCGCGACCAGCCCCGCCTCGGACCGGGTCGAGATCCACGAGGTGGTCCCGGACAGCACCGGCGCCAAGACCATGCGTCCCAAGGCCGGTGGCATCACCATCCCCGCGCACGGTGAGGTGACGCTGAAGCCCGGCGCCGAGCACCTGATGTTCATGGATCTGAAGCAGCCGCTGCGCACCGGCTCGGAAACCTCGCTGACCCTGACCTTCGCCGACGGCTCGAGCACCGTCGTCACCGCGCAGGTGCGCGACTTCGCCGGCGGCAAGGAGAACTACGCGCCGGGCACCGAGAACTCCTCGCACGGTGGCTGATCCGCATACCAAGCTCTCCCGCCGGCGGTTGCTCGGCGGGGGAGCGGCGGCGGTCGGCGTGGTCGGCGCGGCCGGGATCGGCTGGGGCGCGGCCGGTCTCGCCGAGCGGGAGCCCGAACGAGACGACGCGCTCGAGGTCGTCCCGTTCTACGGCGCGCACCAGGCGGGCATCGAGACGACGCCACCCGGTCACGTCGCCTTCGCCGGCTTCGATCTGGCACCGGGCGTCGGCCGCGAGGACGTCATCGGCCTGCTCCGGATCTGGACCGACGACGCGTCCCGGCTCACCCAGGGCCTGCCCGCGCTCGCCGACACCGAGCCCGAGCTGGCGGTCCGGCCCGCGTGCCTGACGATCACGGTCGGTTTCGGCCCCGAGCTGTTCACCGCCACCGGCCTGACCGCTCGTCGGCCGAGCTGGTTGCGGCAGCTGCCGCCGTACGCCATCGACCGGCTCGAACCCGCCTACACCGGCGCCGACCTGGTCCTCCAGGTCTGCGCCGAGGAGGCGACGACGGTCGCGCACGCGGTGCGGGTGCTGTCCAAGCACGTGAAGTCGCTGGTGACGGTGCGCTGGGTGCAGCGCGGTTTCCGGGACGCGCCGCGCGGGCAGACCATGCGCAATCTCATGGGCCAGGTCGACGGCACCGTCAACATCGCCCCGCGCACGGTCGACTTCGATCGGCTGGTGTGGGACGACGGCACCTCGGCGCCGTGGCTGGCGGGCGGCACCTCCCTGGTGCTGCGCCGCATCGCCATGGACCTCGACACCTGGGACGAGCTCGACGCCGACGGCCGCGAACTGACCGTCGGGCGCCGGGTGGCCGACGGCGCCCCGCTGACCGGCACGGCCGAACACGACGAGCCGGACCTGGCCGCCGTCGACCGCAACGGCATCCCGGTGATCCCGCCGTCGTCGCACGTCGCCAGGGCCAGGCACACCCATGACGGGGAGCGGTTCCTGCGCCGCGGGTACAACTACGACGAGGCGCCCGCCCCGGGGCAGGTGTCGAATTCGGGCCTGCTGTTCGTCGCCTACCAGCGCGATGTCGCCGCCCAGTACCTCCCGGTCCAGGCCCGGCTGGCGGAGTTCGACGCGCTGAACGAATGGACGACCCCGGTCGGCTCGGCGGTCTTCGCCATCCCGCCCGGCGTCCCCGGCCCCGGCCACTACCTGGGCCGGCAGCTGTTCGAGGGCTGAGGCCGAGTCCGGCCGGGCACCGACCCGGCCGGACTCAGCCGGCCTGCGGCCAGTCCAGCAGAGTGTTCTCGAACAGTCGGCGGACCCCTTCGACCTCGTCGTCCATGTCGGCGGGGTCCCAGCCGGAGACGTCGATCGGCGCCAGCACGGCGACGTCGACCAGGCCCGAACGGGCGATCGGTGAATCACGCCAGGCGATCTCGCCCGCGTTGCGGATCACCACCGGGATCACCGGGACACCCGCCTGGATGGCGATGTGGAAGGCGCCCTTCTTGAACGGGCCGACGCCGGGGGTATAGGACCGGGTGCCCTCCGGCGCGACGGCGATGGACAGCCCGTCGCGCAGGGTCGAGACCACCGGCGCCAGCGCGGCCTTGGCGCGTTCGGTGTCGGTGCGGTCGATGAAGGTGACGCCGACGAACCGCATGAGCGGGCCGAAGAGGGGATGGTTGGCGAGTTCCTTCTTGCCGATGCCGGTGACCGCGCCGTCGAGCACCTTGGGCACGATGATCACGTCGAACTGGCTCTGGTGGTTGAACAGGAACACCGCAGGGCGCGGGGAGCGGGCGTGTTCGGCCCCGACGACCCGCAGTTCCACGTCGATCGCCGCGAGGGTCGCGGTGGTGGCGTCGTGCATCAGCCCGTCGGCCATCGATTGCCGCTTGCGGGTGTAGGTCTTGCGCAGCACGCCGACCAGCGCGCCGCCGAGCAGCGCGGCGAATCCGGCGACCGTGCGCAGATAGTCGATGGGCTTGGGCGCGAGCCGGGGACGGAACGTCAGCGCGGGCCAGCCGCGGTCGGTGGCGATCCGCGCGAGTCCGGGGTCCGGGTCGACGACGGTCGGGATCTCGGCCAGGTCGAGCAGGGTCAGGTCGGTGATGCTGTCGGCGTAGGCGTAGCCGATCTCCACCTCGGCGGCGGCGGCGAATTCGGCCACCGCCTCGGCCTTCTCGACCCGCCACAGCGGCGCGCCGTCCGGCTGTCCGGTCACCAGCTCGTCACGCACCGCCAGCTGGGTGCACAGCACGTGGTCGATGCCGAGCCGCTCGGCGGCGGGTTGCACCTGGAAGCGGGTGAGCTCGCTGACCAGCACCACCGTGTGCCCGGCCAGCTGATGGGCGCGCACGAGCTGCCACGCCTCGGGGAACAGCCGACCGTAGATCTCCCGGCGGAAAGCGCTGCGGCCCAGCTCTTCCAGCTCGGCTTCCGACATCCCGGCCCAGGTGCGGTCGACGGCTTGCAGGAACCGGCCGAAGTCGCCGTCGCTGCCACCGCGCCGGATACCGCCGAGCAGCGCGGCCCGGCGGGCGTCACCACGGCGCAGCACCCGGCTGGCCAGGCCGCGACGGGGCAGCCCGTCGACGACGGTGCCGCCGAAATCGAAGACGGCGGCCACGCCCGGCCCCTGCGGACCCGTTCTGATCGCGGCGACGGCCTCGGCGAGGGTGCCCATCAGATCGTGGTCCGGTTCGACGGGTCGAGACTGGCCGCGCGCGCGATGCGATCACCGAGATCGCGCAGGCGTTCGGCGAATTCCAGTCTACGCGCGGTCAAGTCGTCCTCGGTGCCCTCGGCGGCGGGGCCGATGAGGCCGTGGTTGGCGGCCAGTTTCCAGGCGCTGGTGAACAATTCGGTCGACACCGATTCGGGGCTGTGCAGCCGCTGTTGCAGCAGCATCTGTTTGCCGACGGCCACGCACTCGTCGATGAACTCCTTGCGATCGATCGTCGCGTCGGCCGGGCGCGCGGCCAGTCGTTCGGCCACCACGAGCTGCGCGTCGAAGAACGAGCGCAGCACGCGATGGGCCATCACGAAGCCGGAATCGGTGAGGGCGCCGAGGAATTGGCGATCCAACCGGTCGTCGGGGGTGTTCTCGTCCCATTCCGGCACGATCAGCCGCACCTCGTCGATGATCTGCTCGGCGAACTCCTGGCGCTCGGGGAAGAAGAACTCGAACTTGAGCAGGTCGCGCAGCGCGAAGGCGGCCTTCCAGGCCGAGCGCAGCGGATCCTCGCCCGGTTCCTCGACGGCGGTGAGCGCGGCCAGCTCGAGGATCGCGCGGTTGACGAACCAGTGCACCGCGCTGTTGCGGTAGAACGCGGCCTCCAGGTGCGCACCGGGTTCGATCGCGTAGACCGGTTCCAGCCCACCGCGATACACGGTGACCACCCCGGCCAGCGCGAGCTGTTCCAGGACGACGCGCAGACCCTGTTCGTCGCGCAGCGTGGACAACTCGCCGCTGGGCAGGCCACGCTGGGCGATGTAGCCGAGCACCGGATCGACCACCGTGCGCACCTGCCCGAGGGTCAGCGCGCGCTCGTGCACGCCGAGCAGGGCCAGGGTGACCAGCGCGTTCACCGTGATCGGGGTGACCGCGTTGATCCCGACGGCGACGTCGAAGGCCAACCGCTGCACCGCTTTGCGCTCGGTCTCGCCCAGCGCCGACTCGTCGGGGACGCTGGTCGCGCCGGTGGTGGTGTCGCGCAGCGGGATGGTCAGCGGACGCTGGTCCATCGGATCGCCGTGCGCGCCGAGCCGTTCCCGCGCCGAGAGCGGTTCGCCGAACCGCACGTACACCCGACCCGCCGAATGCTGCTGGCTGCGGACGTATCTGGCGAGCCAGGCGATGCCCTCCGGCTTCTTCTTGCCGCCGGACTGCTCGCTCGCGATCGCCCCCAGCTCGTTGAGCCGCTCGTAGGTGATCGACACCGGCACCAGCAGCACGTCCTCGACCCGACGCGAACGCACCGCGGCGGCAAGGTAATTGAGCAGGCCGTAGCGCGGCGGGCGCAGCTTGCCGGTGCGGGTGCGCCCGCCCTCGAAGTACCACTCCATGTTGAAGCGCTTGGCCAGCAGGTAGGCGAAGTACTCCTCGACGACGGCCTTGTACACCTCGTCGTCGCCGAAACTGCGGCGGATGAACACCGTTCCGGTGCGCCGGGCGATCGGGCCCATCGGCCAGAAGTTCAGGTTCGCGCCGCCGATCACGTGATTGGGCGGGAAGTCGTTGCGCGCCAGCACGTCACCGAGGACGAACGCGTCGACGTAGGACCGGTGCGAGGGCAGGAACACCAGCGGGTACTTGCGGTTGAGCTTGCGCAGCGCGTCCAGGCCGTGCAGGTCGGTGTCGACCTTCCAGGTCGAGGCGTGCACCGGCCGCATGGCCTGGGTGAACAGGTCCGAGACCAGCCTGCTCTGCGCGGCGACGAGTTCGCGCAGCGCCTTCTCCGCGTTGCGGTACACCTGGTCGGGCTCGGAGCCGATCTCCTCGGCGATGTAGTCGAGTTTGCGCTGGAACTCGGGGGAGTCGAGGATCTCCTCGGCCACCAGCTGCGGCACCTTGTAGCGGTCGCCGATGACGGTGCGCTCGGCCCGCTCCAGCGCGACGACCGCCGCGCGCACCACCGACCGCGCGAACGGATCGGCCGTGCCCGCGCGCAGCAGGGCGGCGGCCTCGGGGTTGTTGGTGCGCAGTTCGCTGAGCCGGGCGGGCGCGCCGACCAGCACCCGGTGCCGGTCGGGTTCGGTGCGCAGCAGCCTGCGCTGGGCCAGCCGATTGGGCTTGCGCGGGTTGGTGAGCAGGGCCAGATCGGCGAAGGTGACCCGGCGGACGCCATCGCGCTCGGGCGGTAGCCACAGCACCCGGACCGGGACGACGAGCGGGTCGTCGTGCCTGCCGACCAGGCGTTTGGTGATCGCCTTCGCGTCGAGGTCGAGCTGGGTCACCGGGGCATCGGAGCCGATGTCGCGGGCCAGGCCGCCCTCGGCGATCCAGTTGCCGATCAGTTCGCGTTCGACGCCGGAGGCCGCGTCGACCAGGGCGACCACCGAGTCCGCCCCGGATCCCGTTCGCGGGCCGCGCCGCCCACCGATGTCGATCATCCCTCCATTCAAGCGGCAGATCCGCCTCGGCGCACCGAACTTGGGCTACCGCGCGTTGCGACGGCCGATCGGGGTGGCCTAGGTTACCCAATACTGGTCTGGCCAACCGACGAGGTAATGCTAACCTAACCCGAGAAAGTTAGGTCAGCATTACCTTGGAGGATCGTTGTCGTCGACGGAGCAGCCCGTACGGGTGGAGTATGTGACCGATCCAGCGGCAGCGATGGCCCGCCTGGCAGCGGCGGACCGTTTCGGTGAGTACGTGATGTACGAGCAGCCCGGGGAATGGGTGTTCGCCGCCGATCCGCTCGGCAGTGTGGAACTCGACGCCGGTGAGCTGCGCACGGTCTGGGGTGGGCAGACCACCGCGCGCGCGTGGACGGGCAGCCCCGCGCAGGTCGTCGACGCCGCGCTGGCCGAGCTGCCGCTCGACGGCCGCAACGCCTTCGGCTGGATCGGGTTCGAGTTCTGCGCCTACTCGCTGGAGGCCACCCGTTACCTGAACCAGCGGACCCCCCTCGCGCACCTGATGATCCCGCGGATCGAGGTGCGCATCGACGCCACCGGCGTGCGGATCAGCGGCGCCACCCCGAACGAGGCCTGCGATATCCACGACCTGATCGCCGCGTCGCAGGGCACCGACCTGCCGGTCGCGCACCCGGTCGACGTGCGCCCCGACCCGACGGACTACCAGGGCCGCGTCGCCGACGCGGTGGCCGAGATCCGTTCCGGCAGCTACCAGAAGGTCATTCTGTCGCGCAAGGTCGCGCTGCCCTTCGCGGTCGACGTGCCGGGCACCTATCGGCTCGGGCGGGCCAACAACACCCCCGCGCGCTCGTTCCTGCTGCGTCTCGGCGGGCTCGAGGCCGCCGGGTTCAGCCCGGAGCTGGTGGCCTCCGTCGACGACGATCGCATCGTCACCACCGAGCCGCTGGCGGGCACCCGCGCCTTCGGGCTCGGCGCCGCGGCCGACGACGCGGCCCGCACCGAACTGCTCGCCGATCCGAAGGAGATCGTGGAGCACGCGATCTCGGTGCAGACCTCCTTCGCCGAGATCACCGCGGTGGCCGTGCCCGGCACCCCCGCCGTCTCCGACTTCATGGCGGTGCGTGAGCGCGGCAGCGTGCAGCACCTGGCCTCGACCGTGCGCGGCACCCTCGCCGCCGACCGGACCAGCTGGGACGCGCTCGAGGTGCTGTTCCCGTCGGTGACCGCCTCCGGCATCCCCAAGCGCGAGGGCGTCGACTCCGTCTTCCGCAACGACCACGACCCGCGCGGCCTGTACTCCGGTGCGGTGGTGTGTGTCTCGCCGACCGGTGCGCTCGAGGCCACCCTGGTGCTGCGCGCCATCTACCAGACCGGTGCGGGCGCCTGGCTGCGTGCCGGCGCGGGCATCGTCGGGCAGTCGCGGCCGGAGCGCGAGTTCGAGGAGACCTGCGAGAAGCTGGGCAGCGTAGCGCCTTACGTCGTCAAGGCTTGAGACAGCAGAACGGCGGCTCACCTTTCGGTGGGCCGCCGTTGCGCGTTCCGGTCAGCCGTGCAGCGCGCGCAGGGCCTTCTTGTCGATCTTGCCGACCGCGGTGATCGGGAGTGCATCCGCCTGGCGGACCACGTCGGGCAGCTTGTAGGTGGCCAGGCCACGCTCGGTGAGGAAGGTCTTGATCTCGCCGAGGCTGGGCAGCTCGCCCGTGACGACCAGGACGACGCACGCCTTCTCGCCGAGCGAGGCGTCGGGCAGGCCGACCGCGGCCGCGTGCCGGACGGCGGGGTGGGCGAGCAGGTGCTCCTCGAGTTCGTCGCAGGAGATGTTCTCGCCGCCGCGGTTGATCACGTCCTTGATCCGGCCGCTGACCACCAGGTGCCCGCTGGGCAGCTGCCGCACGAGATCGCCGCTGCGGTAGTAGCCGTCGGGGGTGAAGGCGCGGGCGTTGTGCTCGGGCGCGCGGTAGTAGCCGCGCAGCGTGTACGGGCCGCGGGTGAGCAGTTCGCCCTCTTCGCCGGGCGCGACGTCGTTGCCGTCGGCGTCGACGACGCGCAGTTCGTCGGCGGGGGAGAGCGGGCGGCCCTGGGTGGTGTAGACCAGCTCGTCGTCATCGTCGAGGCGGGTGTAGTTGAGCAGGCCCTCGGCCATGCCGAACACCTGCTGGAGGCGGCAGTGCAGCGCGGGCTCCACGTCGCGGGCATTGACCTCGGCCAGGCGCGCGCCGCCGACCTGGAGCAGGCGCAGCGAGCTCAGGTCGGCGTCCTCCCATTCGACCGCGGCGCTCCACAATTGGGCCAGCGGCGGGACGACGGCGGTGACGGTGACGCCGTGCCGCTCGATCGCGGCGAAGGCCGCCTCCGGGCTCGGGTCGAGAGTGAAGGCGATCGCGCCGCCGGTCGCGACGACACCGAGGATGCCGGGGCAGGCCAGCGGGAAGTTGTGCGCGGCGGGCAGGGTCGCGAGGTAGACGTCGTCGCTGGTGAGTTCGCAGACCGCCGCGCTGGCGGTCGCGTTGTAGGCGTAGTCGTCGTGGGTGCGGGCGATCAGCTTGGGCAGGCCGGTGGTGCCGCCGGAGACCAGCATCAGCGCGATCTCGGACGGGTCGACCGCCGGCAGCGACGTGCCGTCGGCCGCGATCGAATCCAGCGCGGTGAACTCGCCCGGGTCGCCGGCGACGAGGACGTGGCGCAGGCTCGGGACGGCCGCGCGCACGGTGGCGGCGAGCTCGCGGTAGTCGAAATCGGCCAGGGTGTCGGGGATCAGGTAGGCAACGGCGCCGGAGAGCGCGGCCAGGTGCTCGATCTCGGCGCGGCGGTGCGCGGGCAGCGTCAGCACCGGGATGATGCCTGCTCGCAGCAGACCGAACAGGGCGGTGGCGAACTCCGGGATGTTCGGCAGCTGGACGACCACCCGGTCGCCGGGGTTGATGCCGAGCGCGAGCAGGCCGTGCGCCATCCGGTCGGCGGCGGCGTCGAGTTCGGCGTAGGTCCGCGCGCCCTCGTCGGTCAGGATCGCGGGCCGGTCCGGCCCGCTGCGGGCGGAGTCGCGCAGGAGGTCACCGAGGGTTCGTCCGGCCCAGTAGCCGTCGGCGCGGTACTGCTGTGCGGCGGCCTCGGGGAAGGGGACGTAGCCCTCGCGATGGTCTGCTGCGGCTGATGTCGACGTCACGTTCTGCCTCGCTGCTCTGGCCGGTAGTGCGGTGGTTCGGCGCCCGCGTCGCAGGCTACCCTTGCATAGGTTAGGCAACCCTATCTCAATGGAGTAGGCTGCCGCCGAGCAGTACCGAAATCCGTCCGGCCCGGACGGCGAGCAAGGAGTGAACCGGCAGATGGACACAGCCCCCGCAGGCGTCGTGATCGACCGCGCCGAGATCCGTGCCGCGATCGCCCGCCAGCTCGAGCTCACGCCCGAAGACGTCGCCGACGCCACCGACCTGATCCAGCTCGGCCTGGACTCGATCCGCACCATGAAGCTCGCCGGTGGCTGGCGCAAGCGCGGCATCGCGGTGAACTTCGCGCTGCTGGCGGCCCATCCGACGGTCGACGCCTGGTACGCCTTACTCAACGGCGCCGACCCCGACGAACTCGAGGCCGGGCCCGTCGCGCCGCAACCGCTCGCGGAGGGCGGGACGCAGGCCGGCGCGAGCGCCGACCTGCCCGCAGGCCCCAGCGACGCGGCCGCATCCGGAGCCGCACGGCCCGCCGACGGCAGCCCGGCTGTGCCCGCCGACGGCAGCCTGGTTGTGCCCGACGGCAGCCCGGTTGTGCCCGACGGGGGCTCGGTCGTGCCAGACGGCGGCCCGGCTGTGGCCGACGGCGGCTCGGCCGTGGGCGGCGACTTCGGCACGCCCGCAGGCGAATTCGCGATCGTGCCCGACGACGGCACCCCGTTCGCGCTGGCCCCGATGCAGCACGCGTACTGGATCGGCCGGTCCGACGCGCAGGAACTCGGCGGCGTCGCCGCGCACCTCTACGTCGAATTCGACGGTGCCGATGTCGATCCCGAGCGCCTCGAGCGGGCCGTCGAGCAGCTGCTGGCGCGGCACCCCATGCTGCGCACCCGATTCCTGCCCGACGGCACCCAGCAGACCCTCGACCGTCCGGGCCGCGCCGTGTACAGCGTCACCGATCTCCGCGAATCCGCCGCCGACGAGGCCGAGCTGCGGCTCGAGGAACTGCGGACCGCGCGCACCCATCAGCGGATGGCGGTGCAGGACGGTCAGGTGATCGATATCGCGCTGACCCGCCTGGCCGACGGCCGCACCCGCCTGCACCTCGATGTCGACATGCTCGCCGCCGACGCGATGAGCTACCGCGTCCTCGTCACCGACCTGGCCCGGCTCTACCACGGCGAACAGCTGCCGCCCCAGGACTACACCTTCCGGCAGTACCTGGCCGAGCACCCGGCGGGCACCGGCGACGAGCACGCCCGCGACCGCGCCTGGTGGCAGGACCGCCTGTCCCAGCTGCCCGGCTCGCCAGAACTGCCACAGTCCCAGCACCTCTCGGACCCGAGCCGGACCGTCCGCCTGCACCGCTGGCTGTCCCCGCAGGCCAAGGCCCAGGTCTTCGACGCCGCCCACGCGCGCGGCATCACCCCCGCGATGGCGCTGGCCTCGGTGTTCGCCGAGACCATCGGCGGCTGGTCGGCGCAGCGCCGGTTCCTGCTGAATCTGCCGCTGTTCCACCGGGAACCGGTGCACCCGCAGGTCGACGGCGTCGTCGGCGACTTCACCTCCTCGGTGCTGCTCGAGGTCGACGTCACCGAGCCCGCCACCGTCGCCGACCGGGCCCGCGCCCTCCAGCAGCGGCTGCACGAGGCGGGCGCGCACTCGGCCTATTCCGGCCTGGAAGTGCTGCGTGACCTGGGCCGTCACCGCGGCGAGCCGGTGCTCGCCCCCATCGTCTACACCAGCGCGCTGAACCTGGGCGAGCTGTTCGCCGACACCGTCACCGACACCTTCGGCGAGCCGGTCTGGATCATCTCCCAGGGTCCGCAGGTGCTGCTCGACGCCCAGATCACCGAGGTCCGCGGCGGCCTGCTGCTCAACTGGGACATCCGCGAATCCGCCTTCCCCGCCGGCATGGTCGAGGCCATGTTCGCCCGCTACATCGATGCGATCGAGCGGCTCGGCGGCCAGAGCACCACACTGGACGGTGCCGAGTCGGCATCGGGCGATGCGGGTTCGATCGCGGCAGCCACGCAGGCGGGGCCGATCGGTGTCGGCGTTGCGGGCCGAGCGCCGTCGACGGGTGGTGCGGCGAGCGCGACCGAGCCGGTGTCGAGTGTGGACCTCGCGTCCGCTGCCGCGGACCGCCGCGGACGAACCGCGGCGCCGGTCGGCGACGCCGGCTGGCAAGCCGAGGCTGGTGTGCGAATTCCCGTGGAGCAGGCCGCGACTCGTGCTCGCGTCAACGCCACGACCGGTCCGGTCAGCGGTGGCCTGCTGCACACCGGCTTCTTCGCCAACGCCGCCACCAATCCGTCCGCGCCCGCGGTGCTCTGGGAGCCCGCCGGGCAGCTGACCTACGGCGAACTGGCCGCCGACGCGCTGGCCGTGGCCGGTGCGCTGCGGGAAGCCGGTGTGGCGCCAGGTGATTCGGTGGCCGTGCAGCTGCCGAAGGGGCCGGATCAGGTCGTCGCGGTGCTCGGTGTGCTCGCGGCGGGCGCGGTGTACGTGCCGATCGGCTTCGATCAGCCCGCCGCCCGACGCGCGGAGATCCTGCGCACCGCCGACTCGGTCGCGGTGCTCACCGTCGGTGGCGCGCTGATTCCCGACGCGCGTGCGATCGATCTGGCCGAGGCCCGCAATCACGCGGAACCGTTGGCGCGCCCCGTCTTCGGTGATCCGGAGAACATCGCCTATGTGCTGTTCACCTCCGGCTCGACGGGCAAGCCCAAGGGCGTCGAGGTGCCGCATCGCGCCGCGATGAACACCATCGACGATCTCAACGAGCGCTTCGGCCTCGGCGCGGACGATCGGGCGCTGGCCCTGTCCGCGCTGGAGTTCGACCTGTCGGTCTACGACATCTTCGGCCTGCTCGCCGTCGGCGGCGCGGTCGTCGCCGTGGACGACACCCAGCGCGCCGACCCGGCCCGGTGGGTGGAACTGATCGGCCGCCACCGGGTGTCGATGCTCAACTGCGTCCCGAGCCTGCTCGACATGCTGCTCACCGCGGCGGCGGGCGCGGCGCTGCCGTCGCTGCGCACGGTGATCCTCGGCGGCGACTGGGTCGACGTGGCCCTGCCCGCGCGCCTGGCCGCCGTCGCGCCGGAGTGCCGGTTCGCCGGTCTCGGCGGCGCCACCGAGACCGCGATCCACTCGACCATCTGCGAGGTCGTCGACGCGCAGGTGCCCGCCGAGTGGAGCGCGGTGCCCTACGGCACTCCGCTGCGCAATGTGCGCTGCCGCGTCGTCGGCCCCGCGGGCAACGACTGCCCCGACTGGGTGACCGGTGAGCTGTGGATCGGTGGGGATGGTGTCGCCGCCGGCTACCGCGCCGATCCGGAGCGCACCGCCGACCGGTTCGTCACCCACGAGGGTGTGCGCTGGTACCGCACCGGTGACCTGGCCCGCTATCTGCCCGACGGCGGCCTGGAATTCCTCGGCCGCGCCGATCACCAGGTCAAGATCCGGGGCTACCGGGTGGAGCTGGGCGAGGTGGAGAGCGCCCTGCGCGCGGTTCCCGGCATCCGGCACGCGGTCGCGGCCGTGGTCGGCGCCGCGGCACCGAAGCTGGTCGCCGCGATCGTGGCGACCCCGGACGCCGCCATCGATGTCGACGCCGTGCTGGCCGCGACCGCCGAGCTGGTGCCCGCCTACATGGTCCCGACCCGGCTGGAACTGCTCGCCGAGCTCCCGCTCACCTCCAACGCCAAGCCGGACCGCAAGGCGGTGCGCGCGGTGCTGGAGCGCAACGAGGCGGCCGTCGAGTTCGTCGCGCCGCGGACCGAGCTCGAGCGCGCGCTCGCCGCGGTGATCGGCGAGGTGCTGGCGACCGAGCGGATCGGCGTCACCGACGACTTCTTCGCCCTCGGCGGCGACTCGGTGCTCGCCACCACCGCCGTCGCCCGCGTCCGCGAGTGGCTCGACGCCCCCGACACCGTGGTCGCCGACCTGTTCACCGCGCGCGATATCGCCGGGCTGGCGGCGCGCATGCTCGAGCGCGAAGCCGCCGCGGGCACCACCGGCAGGCTCGACGCGGTCGCCACGATGTACCTCGAGGTCGCCGCGATGACCGACGAGGAGATCCTCGCGCAGTCCTGACGACGAGAGCCGGTGCGAACCACGCACCGGCTCTTGCCGATTCGCGCTTTTCGCAGGTCGCAGTAGACTTTCGCCGGTGAGTAAGTGGACTACCGCGAACCTGCCCGACCAGACCGGCCGCACCATCGTCGTCACCGGAGCCAACAGTGGCCTAGGCGCCGCCACCACGCGCGCGCTCGCCGCCGCGGGCGCCCAGGTGATCCTGGCGTGCCGAGATAC
The DNA here is from genome assembly GCF_040654235.1 of Nocardia sp. NPDC050718. NCBI lineage: Bacteria > Bacillati > Actinomycetota > Actinomycetes > Mycobacteriales > Nocardiaceae > Nocardia > Nocardia sp. NPDC050718. The sequence continues at coordinate 574,433 of NZ_JBFAHQ010000003.1, forward strand.
GGGCAAGGCGGAGCGGGTCGCGGCGAGTCTGCCGGGCGAGACCGAGGTCCGCGAACTCGACCTGGCGAACCTGAACTCGGTCCGCGCCTTCGCCGACTCGATCGAGCGGGTCGACGTGCTGATCAACAACGCCGGCGTGATGGCGCTGCCGCTGCGCCGCACCGCCGACGGTTTCGAGATGCAGTTCGGCACCAACCACCTCGGCCACTTCGCGCTCACCAACCTGCTGCTGGACCGGATCACCGATCGCGTGGTCACGGTGTCCAGTGGCGCGCACCGCATCGGCCGGATCGACCTGGACGACCCCAACTGGGAGCGCCGCCGCTACGACCGCTGGCTGGCCTACGGTCAGTCCAAGCTGGCCAACCTGATGTTCGCCTACGAATTGCAGCGCAGGCTGGCCGGTGAGGGCGCCGCGGTGGTCTCGGTCGCCGCGCACCCCGGCTACGCCGCCACCGAACTCATGTCGCACACCGAGTCCATCCAGGACGCGGTGATGTGGCTGGGCAACCGCACCCTGGCGCAGAGCGCCGAGCAGGGTGCGCTGCCGACGCTGTTCGCCGCCACCGCCGACATCGTGCCCGGCGCGTTCTACGGCCCCGACGGCCTGCTCGGCCTGCGCGGCTACCCGGCCCGCTGCGGCAGTACCGCCGCGTCGAAGAATCGCGCGGTCGCGGCCGAGCTGTGGGAGCTCTCCGAGAAGCTCTGCGGCCTGATCTGATTCATGGTGACCGGCATCACATCTGGTGGTGTCACACCCGGGGTGGCTCCCTCGTCGTCTCTGTAGAACCCCGCAGAACGACGAAGGAGTCATCATGGAACCGCGCTTCAAGCTCTACGGCAACCCGGTCGCCACCAGCTTCACCAAGCGCCTGACCATGGCGAGCAAGGTGATCGACGACTCGACGCTGGACAAGGCGACCTACGAGTTGGTCAAGCTGCGTGCCTCGCAGATCAACGGCTGTAGCTACTGCACCGACATGCACTTCAAGGATGCCGTGCACGCGGGCGAGTCGACGACGCGGCTGAACCTGGTCGCCGCCTGGCACGAGGCCACCGTCTTCACCGAGGCCGAGCGGGCCGCCCTCGCGCTGACCGAGGAGGCGACCCGTGTCGCCGACGGCGGGCACGTCTCCGACGACACCTGGGAGCGGGTGCGCAAGCACTTCGACGACGACCAGACCGCCGCGTTGATCGCCGCCATCGCGATGATCAACGCCTGGAACCGGATGAACGCGATCGCCCGCACCCCCGCGGGCGACTACGTGCCGGGTCAGTGGGGCTGAGTGAACCGGGCGCTCGGCCCGGTCGGCTGGGCTGAGCGAATCGGCGCGGCGCGGTCAGCTGGCCCGGGCGAACCGGTGTCCGTGTTCGGCTGCCCACTGCGCGAAGGTGCGCGCCGGGCGGCCGAGCACGTTCTCGACCGTCGGATCCACCGTGTACGACTCCGGGCTCGATTCGGCGTGCCAGCCGATCACGTAGTCGGCGTCGGCCTGCGAGACGCCGGTGGCGATCAGCCGGTCGACGGCCTGCTGGTGGGTGATCCTGGCGAACTCGATCGGCCTGCCCGCCGCCGCGGCCAGGATCGCGATCCGCTCGTTGGTGCTCAGCGGCGCGGGCCCGGTCAGGTTGTAGGCGCGGCCGTGATGGCCGTCCGCCAGCAGCGCGACCGCGGCGACCGCGCCGATATCGGCCTCGTGGACCACCGCGCTCGGGTGGTCGTAGGGCTCGCGGACCACACCGTCGGCCAGGATCGTCTCCCGCCAGGTGAGCGCGTTCGACATGAATTCCTGCGGCTCCAGCCGCGTCCATTCCACGCCGGACTCGGCGACGGCCTGCTCGACCGGCCCGATGCCGCCACCCCACACCACCGTGATGCGGCGCACCCCCGCCGCGACGGCCCGGCCGATCAGCTCCGGCCCGACCTCGGCGAGCCCGGCCGTCACCGTCACGTGCAGCCGATCGACGCCGTGCCAGGCGTCGTCGAGCGTCGACGGCACGGTGTGCGTGCCGGTGATCAGTTCCACCTCCGGACCGAGCAGCGTGCGCGCGGCGGCGGCATCGCGGGTGAGCGCCTTGACCTTCTCCCCGCGGCCGACGAGTTCGCGGACCACCTGGCGACCGGTGTTGCCGGTCGCGCCCGTAACCAGTGTTGTCACAGTCGATTTCCTTTCCTCGGCTACCGACGCTAAAAGCTCGAGCAAAGTAGAGGTCAAGGGGTTTCGGCCGGAGGATTCGCGGACGCGGGGATGTGATGGTCCACACTCCGGGCAACCAGGCCCCCGCTCCCGACGTTTCACCGGTGGTACAGTCCACGGCATGCAGCGCGCATATTTCTGGTTTAGCGAGCCGGCCCTGGGTGGGCCGGTCTGCGACCCTGCGCGCTGACCTCTTCCACCCCGAGCCGGACACTGACCGGCTCGACGGGTTCGCGAAAGTCCGTGGGTCGGCCTCGAAGAATAGGAAACCCACACATGACCACCGCAGCCGATGTCGACTCGCGGCATTCCGATCTCGATGACCAGCGCACCCTCAGCGTGAGCCCGTTGCGCTCGCCCGCCGAGGTGCGCACCGTCCACCCCATCACCGACGAGCTCGCCGACACCGTGCGCGCGGGCCGCAAGGCCACCGTCGACGTGCTCAACGGCGACGACGATCGCCTCATGGTGATCGTCGGCCCGTGCTCGGTGCACGACCCGGCCGCCGCGCTGGACTACGCGCGCAAGCTGGCCGCCAAGGCCGCCGAGCTGAACGACCGGCTGCACGTGGTGATGCGGGTGTACTTCGAGAAGCCGCGCACCACGCTGGGCTGGAAGGGCCTGATCAACGATCCGCACCTGGACGGTTCGTTCGACGTCAACACCGGCCTCGGCATCGGCCGCAAGGTGCTCGTCGACATCACCGCGCTCGGCCTGCCGGTCGCGTGCGAGTTCCTCGACCCGATCACCCCGCAGTACATCGCCGACCTGGTCTCCTACGGCGCGATCGGTGCCCGCACCGCCGCCAGCCAGGTGCACCGGCAGCTGTCCTCGGCGCTGTCCATGCCGGTCGGCATCAAGAACGGCACCGACGGTGACGTGCAGGTCGCCGTCGACGGTGTGCGCGCCGCCGCGGCCAGCCACGTCTTCCCCGGCACCGACCTCGACGGTCGTTCCGCGCTGATCCGCACCACGGGCAACCCGGACTGCCACGTCATCCTGCGCGGTGGCAGCAACGGCACCAACTACGACGCCGCCTCCGTCGCCGAGGCCAAGCTCCGGCTGGAGAAGTCGTCGCTGGCCCAGCGCGTGGTGGTCGACGCCAGCCACGGCAACAGCAACAAGGACCACAACCGCCAGGTCGACGTCGTCACCGACATCGCCGAGCGGCTCGCCGCCGGTGAGCAGGGCGTGGTCGGCGTGATGCTGGAGTCGTTCCTCGTCGCGGGCCGCCAGGACCTGACGCTCGGCAAGGCCGACGAGCTCACCTACGGCCAGTCCATCACCGACGCGTGCATCGACTGGAACGTCACCGCGGCCCAGCTCGACCGCCTCGCCGCCGCCGTCGAATCCCGTCGCGGCTGAGTGTCTTCCGTACTGTGGCCCCGGAGAAATCCGGGGCCACAGTGCTTTCCGCTACTGGTTCTGTACCGCGAGGCGGCCGGCCAGTGCGACGAACGAGGCGCCGAATACCCGGCGCATCCACGTCACCACGACCGGGCGCGCCAGGATGTGCGAGCGCACCGCCGCCGCGGCCGCACCGTAGACGGCGAAGACGACGAACGTCGCCAGCATGAACAGTCCGCTCAGTTCGAGCATGCGCGCCAAGGCATTCGGTGCCCCGGTCGGCACGAACTGAGGCAGGAACGCGAAGAAGAAGATCGTCAGCTTCGGGTTCAGCACATTGAGCAGAATCGCCGACCCGATCACCTTCCGCGCCGACGGCGCCGGCCCCGCCCCCGTCTCGGGAACCCCCAGCGCCCCGTTGTCGCGGAACGTACTCCACGCCATGTACAGCAGATACGCGACACCGAGATACTTCAACGTCTGAAACGCGACCGCGCTGGTGTGCAAGACCGCCGCCAGCCCGGTCACGGCGGCGATCATGTGCGGCACGATGCCGAGCGTGCACCCGAACGCGGCGATCACACTCGCCCGCACCCCACGCGCCAGCCCGGCGGCGAGAGTGAACAGCACCCCGGTCCCCGGCGTAGCGACGATGACGAGCGTGGTCAGAACGAACTCGATGCTCATCTCCCGCAGGGTAACCGCCCGACCCACATCGAGGAAGGCCCTATCCACGCGAGCGTATGGTGTGCCGGTGACCGGGCGCCGAGACAACCCACACGACAGCTTGTTTCGCGGCATCATGGGCGAGCCGGCCTATGCGGCCTCTGAATTGCGTTCGGTGCTACCCGAACCTCTATCGGCCTGGCTGGATTGGTCGACGCTGCGTAAAGGGCCCGCGGACTACGTCACCGAGGAGATGCGGGTTCGGTTCGGTGACTTGCTGTTCGAGATCGACAGCCGAGATGGTGCGGCGCTGATCTATGTGGCGATGGAGCATCAGAGCAGCAGCGACGAGCTGATGCCGTTTCGGATGCTCGAGTACCTGACGCAGATCTGGGCACGCCATCTGCGCATGACCAAGCCGCGACCGCGACGGCTGCCCGTCATCATTCCGCTGGTTGTGCACATCGGCTCACAGGGAGCTCGGTGGTGTCACTCGACGCAGTTCGCCGACCTTTTCCAGCTCCCGCCAGGCGTCGCCGACGTGGTGGGTGACTATCTGCCGCGATTCCGGTTCATGCTCGACGACGTCACCGCGCTCGATGCGGCCGAACTGGCGGAGCGTCCGCTGGTCCCGGAGGTGCGGCTGATGCTGAACGTCATGAAGGCTGCCCCGAACAACTCCGGATTGGACAGCGCACTCGCCCAATGGACCGAGGACCTGGCGGAGGTCGCCGATGGCGCGGACGCTTTTCGGGTACTGAATCTGCTGGTTCGCTACATTATGCTGGTCGGTGAGACCGAAGAGAAGGCGTTGACGCCGCTGTTCGATGGGTTCGGGCCGGAAGCGAAGGAGGCGCTCGTGACTGCTGCTGATCGGCTTCGTGCCGAGGGGGAGTTGCGTGGGCGTGCCGAGGGTGAGGTTCGGGGCGTCGTCAAGACGTTGTTGAATCAGCTTCAGCTCAAGTTCGGTGCTGTGCCTGCTGCTGTTGTCGAGACCGTTCGGGCTGCTGATCCCGAGGATCTGAATCGGTGGGCTGGGCAGATTCTTACCGCGGACACGATCGAGGAAACGCTCCGCTGATCTTCGGCGCACCGGCGGGGTCCGGTGGCGGTCGGGTGGGTGCTGGACGGGGCGGTGCGGGTCGGCAGACTGGTGGGTGATGAAGCTGCCTGAGTTACCCGAGCTGCCGGTGCGGTCTGCGCTGGGGGAGATCGTCGAGACGCTGGTCGGGCGTGGGGTGGCGGTGCTGGTCGCGCCGCCGGGGACCGGGAAGACGACGCTGGTGCCGTTGGCGTTGGCGGCGGGGACCGAGGGGAAGGTGGTCGTCGCCGAGCCTCGGCGGCTGGCGGCGCGGGCGGCTGCGGCGCGGATGGCGGCGCTGCTCGGGGAGAAGGTGGGGGAGAGCGTCGGGTATTCCGTGCGCGGGGATCGGAAGGTCGGGGCGCGGACGCGGATCGAGGTGGTGACCTCCGGGCTGCTGGTGCGGCGGTTGCAGAGTGATCCCGAGCTGGACGGTGTCGGCACGGTCGTGCTCGACGAATGCCATGAGCGGCACCTGGACGCCGACCTGTTGCTCGCCCTGTTGCTCGACGCGCGATCCGGACTCCGGCCTGACCTGCGGGTGCTCGCCACCTCGGCAACGGTCGCGGCCGGACGCCTCGCTGCATTGCTCGGTGCGGGGGATGCCGTGCCCGAGCCGGTCGGATCATCCGCGACGAGTGAAGTGGCTTTGCTCGATTGTGGCCCGGCGACTTCAGAGGTCTGGACTGGAGATGGCTCCGTGGCACCGGGGTCCGCGTCCGATGGTGCGGCGACGGTGGTTGCGCCTACTAGTGGGGTGGCGCCGGTGATCGAGGTGCGTGGGCGGGCGTATCCGGTGGCGGTCGGCTATGTTCCGGCGCTGGCTCGGGAGCGGGTCGAGGCGCACGTGGCGCGGGTTACTCGGCGGGCGCTGGCCGAGACCGAGGGGGATGTGCTGGTGTTTCTGCCCGGGGTCGGCGAGATCAATCGGACCGCGGGGTTGTTGCGGGATCTCGATGGGGTCGACGTGGTGCCGCTGCACGGGCGGTTGGGTAGCGCGGTGCAGGATGTCGCGTTGCGGCAGGGGGCGCGGCGGCGCGTCGTCTTGTCCACGGCGGTGGCGGAATCCAGTCTCACTGTGCCCGGTGTTCGCGCAGTCGTGGACTCCGGCTTGTCGCGGGTGCCCCGGATCGATCATCGGCGTGGGCTGTCCGGCCTCGCGACCGTGCGTGTCTCGGCCGCCGTCGCCGAGCAGCGGGCGGGGCGTGCCGGTCGTGAAGCGCCAGGTCACGCCTGGCGGTGCTGGCCCGAATACGAGCATCAGACTCTGCCCGCCTATCCCGAACCCGAGATCCGTACCGCCGAACTCACCCGCCTCGCACTGGAATTGGCGTGCTGGGGCACGCCCGACGGCACCGGCCTCGCCTGGTGGGACGCTCCGCCGGAAGGTGGCCTCGCCGCGGGCCGCGCGGTCCTGCACGCGCTCGGCGCCCTCGATGACGCCGACCGCATCACCGACCGCGGCCGCGCCATGGCCGCCCTCGGCCTGCACCCCCGCCTCGCCCGCGCCCTCCTCGACGGTGCCGCCTACGTCGGTGCCCGCGCGGCCGCCGAGATGGTGGTCCTGATGGACGACGATTCCCTAGCCCCCGGCGTCGACGCGACAGCCGCCCTCCGCACCCTGCGCACCGAGCGACCGCCCCGCTGGACCAGAGAGGTCCAACGACTCGTCCGGCTGATCGGCGCACGCGACGTGAGCGCCGGCGCCGACGAGAACCGTGCGGCGACCGATGGCTCGCTGGCAGCCGGCCGTGGGCGCCGCGGAGCGGCAACAGCTGGTGGCGGCAGAGGAACTGAAGCCGCCGGCGGTGGGAACGCTGGGGCAGCCGCCGCCTCGCGGGCAGGCGACCGTGCAGGCAGCGAGACGGGTACAGGCGGGCCGAGACGCGGCGGATCGGTCACCGCTGGGGGCGGCGCAGGCGTTGATGCCGCCGATGGTGGGAACGCTGAGTCGGGCACCACTGGGCATGGCGGAGCGGTCACCGCTGGGGGCGGCGCAGGCGCTGATGCCGCCAGTGGTGGGAACGCTGGGTCGGGCGCCACTGGTCATGGCGGAGTCCAGGACTCGGGCGAGGAGCGGCGTGGGGGCGGGAGTTCGGGGTCGGCGGCGGAATCCGCGGCGCTGCTCATCGCGTTGGCGCATCCGGAGCGGTTGGCTCGGCGGCGGGCGAACGGGGCCTCGTATCTGATGGCGGGTGGGACGGCGGTGACCTTGCCGCCGGGGTCCGGGCTCGCGGCGGCGGAGTGGCTCGCGGTGGCGGTGGCGGATCGGGATCCGGGGCGGGCCGAGGGGCGGATTCGGTTGGCGGCCATCGCTGATGAGGATCTCGCGCGGGCGGCGGCGCCAGGGCTGGTGACGCGGGCCGACGAGGTGCGCTGGGAGTCGGGTGATGTGGTGGCCCGGCGGGTGGAACGGCTCGGGGCGATCGTGCTGTCGGAAAAGGCGCTGCGCGAACCGGATTCGCGGTTGCTGGCGGAGGCGGTGCGCGCGGGACTGCGTTCGGAAGGGCTCGGGCTCCTGCGCTGGGACGAGGACGCGCGTGGCCTGCGGCAGCGCCTCGACTTCCTGCACCGCACCCTCGGCGCGCCCTGGCCCGCCGTCGACGACGACACGCTCCTCGCCGACCTCGATCTGTGGCTCGGCCCGGAACTAGCGACGGCCCGTCGCCGATCCGACCTGGCCCGTATCGACGCGGGCACCGCGCTGCGCCGGCTCCTCCCGTGGCCGGAGGCGGCCCGCCTCGACGAGCTCGCGCCCGAACGCCTGGAGGTCCCCTCCGGCAGCCGAATCCGCATCGACTACAGCGCCGACCCGCCGGTCCTCGCGGTGAAGGTCCAGGAGATCTTCGGCTGGACCCAACCGCCCACGCTCGCCGGTGGCCGCGTACCGATCGTCCTCCACCTGCTGTCCCCGGCCCAGCGCCCGGTCGCCGTCACCGCCGACCTCCCGTCCTTCTGGCAGAACGGCTGGCCCCAGGTCCGCGCCGACCTCCGCGGCCGCTACCCCAAACACGCCTGGCCCGAAGACCCCACCACCGTCACCGCCCACCGAGGCACCGCCCGCAACGCCAACCGCTGACCCCGCCGCCGGTACCGCCGAGCGCAGACGATCCCCATCGAGACGGTCGATCGGCGGGTGGAAGCACGCCCGCATGGCGAAGCGCTGACCCACCGCTGCAAGGCGGTTGATCACTCACGGCATGCCCGCAGCAAGGAAGACGGTTGGTCATCACCGGGTGGAGGCGCCGCCCGCTAGGTGAAGCGCGGCCCTGCTGCGGCGGCGTTGATCACGGGGTCGAGGCGCCGCCCGCTAGGTGTAGCGCTGCCGTGCAGCAGGGCGGCGGTCCCCGGGTGGAGGCACCGCCCGCAAGGCGACGCGCGGCCTTGCCGCAGGGCGGGTGCTCACGGGGTGGAGGCAACTCCCAGCATCGCCCGAATGCGGCGGTGGACCTGGCGCACTACAACCCCTTCGCGACAGCGTGGGCGGCAAGGAGATCGCCGGAAGTCGTTACGTCGCTGTGAAATCCGGCAGCGGTCAGGCGGGTGGTGAGTTGGTCGGTGGTGGGTTTGGGGCTGGTCGAAGGGCTGGTGGGGCTGCCGTAGCCGTAGCAGAACCACAGTCGGCCGGTGGGGGACAGGCACTCTCGGATCATCGACCACGCCGCTGTCGCGGGGCCGGTCCAGAACAGGTTGACGTTGACCGCGAACACCAGGTCGAATCGGTCGTTCCCGTCGAGCTGGGCCAGTACCGCACGCGTCGAATCGGGGCCGGCCGCTCCCTCGACCAACCGAACCCTGCCGTCCGCGATCTCGGTGGCACACCGGTCCGCTGCCCGGCCGATCGCGGTGGCCGATCGATCGAGGCCGACGATCCGTCCGCCCCGCAACCGCTTCGCGATCCGCACCAGCGAGGCGCCCGACCCCGGGCCGAGCTCGAGCACCCGATCATTGGTCCGCACACCCATGGTGTCGGCGAACCACTCGAACCGCGCGTCGTCAGGCATCGGTACTCCTCGGCGTGGGCGTTCCTGTACCCACATGCTGACACGGCTGTCCAGGTCGTTGGCCTGGTCCGCCCGGGCGGACCAGCTCAGCGCGGTCCCCCGGCGCCCCACCTGGGCGGACGAGCTCGGCGCGGTCGCCCACGGCACCCCACCCCGGCGGACGAACTCGGCGCGGCCGCACCCCGGCACCCCGCCCAGGCGGTACACCTCAGCGCGGTGCGATGTCGGCGGGCCACCCTTCGGCGAAGACACCGGGATCGGACGCGAGGCGCGCCGCGTGCCATTCGTCGACCCGGGTGCCCCGCTGAATGCCGCCCTGCCGGGCCAGCCCCTCGTAGTGGAACCCGACCCGCCGGACGGCGGCAGCCGAGGGGTGGTTGCCGACCATGGCGCGCCAGGTGATCCTGGCGAGGGCGAGGCCATCGGGGTCGAAGGCGAAGTCGCAGGCCAGGGTGATGGCGCGGGTCATCAGGCCCTTGCCGCGGTGGCCCTCGGTGAGCCAGAAGCCGATCTCGCAGACGCCCGGCCCGCGGGTGTGCAGGCCGAGCATGCCTTCGACGGGGCCGTCCGGCGCGGTGCGGAGGGCCCAGACCGCGGCATTGCCCGCCCAGGTGGGGGCGACGACCTTGTCGAGGAATTCCTCGGCGTCGGAGCGCGTGTACGGGACGGGGATCGTCGTCCAGTGGCCCACCTCGGGGTCCTGGCAGCATTCGACGATGCGGTCGATGTCGGCACCGGTGGGGCGGGTGAGCCAGAGGGTGCCGTCGGTGAGCGTGTGCTCGTACATCGAGCCATCGTGACAGGTCGGCGCCCGGTTTCTCAGCTGGTTTTCGCCGACCGTAGGATCAGCGGCGATGGTTTCCCCGTTACTCGCCGACCTGTTCGAATCGCATCGAGCGCATCTGCTTTCGGTCGCCTACCGACTCACCGGAAGTGTCGGTGACGCCGAGGACGCCGTGCAGGAGAGCTGGCTGCGGATGGCGGGCGTGCACCAGTCCGAGATCGACGACCTGCGCGCCTGGTTGACGACCGTGGTCAGCCGGATCTGCCTGGACCATCTGCGCAGCGCGGCGGTCCGCCGGGAAACCTATGTGGGGCAGTGGCTTCCGGAGCCGATCGTCACCACCCCGAGCCGCACCCCCGACCCGCTGGACGTGGTGGTCCGCCATCAGGACAGCCGGCTGGCGGCGCTGGTGGTGCTCGACGCGCTGACCCCGCAGCAGCGGGTGGCGCTGGTGCTGCACGACAGCCTGGACGTGCCGTTCGACGAGATCGCCGACATCCTCGGCGTGTCGGCCGACGCCGCGCGGCAGTTGGCGGTGCGCGCCCGCAAGGCGGCGGCGAAGGCGCCGGAACCGGTCGCCGACGACGTGCACGACGCGGCGGTACGGCGGTTCCTCGCCGCGCTGGCCACCGGCGACGTCACCGCGGTGGCGGCGACGCTGCATCCGGACGCGACCTTCGTCGCCGACGCGGGCGGCACCACCAAGACGGCGCTGAATGTCGTTGCGGGAGCGGAGAAGATCGCGCGCCTGGCGCTCGGCCTGTGGCGCAAGCAGCAGGAAGAGCTCGGTCTGGAGCTGGGTTCGGCGACGGTGAACGGGCAATCGGGCCTCGTCGTCACCGATCCGAACTCGCCGTTCGGGCGGCCGGTGCGGGTGCTCGGCTTCGCGGTGCGCGAGGGAAGAATCTGGGCTGCTTACGATTTCGCCAATGTGGCGAAGCTGTCGGGTGCGCGGCTGCGCTGACCTGGCATCGGACCGGACCCGCGCGATCCGGTCCGATGCGCCGGGTGTCTACGGGTAGGTCGACCCCCACTGGTGGTTTCCGGTGGACGAACCGAGGTTCGTGTCGCCGGTGGAGGAACCCATGTTGTTGTCCGGGGTCGCCGAGCCGGTGAAGTAGTCGACGATGGGGCTGCCCATCAGATGATCGTGGATGAACCGCAGAGCCGAACCGGCAACCTCCGACGCAGCCGGGCCGACAATGAAATCGAGCAAGGGTGAGGCCATAGGGAGCCCCTTTCGATATGCCACCACGCTGTGGTGTGTGAGGTAGAACACGGCGAGGCTAGCTCAGCCTGGGTGATCGCACAATAGTGCAGGTCAACCCAGCAAAACGTTTGTGAAACATGCGTGTTCGCTATTGGACGGCAACGGTCGGGAAAAGTGGGATACGCTGCGGAGATGTCGTCTGCGCCGCCCACCGTCGCCCGTTTGCGCCCGTTCGGATCGACCATCTTCGCCGAGATGACCGAACTGGCGATCCGCCATGACGCGGTGAATCTGGGGCAGGGCTTCCCGGATACCGACGGGCCCGCGGGCATGCTCGAGGTCGCCAAGGCCGCGATCTCCGACGGCCTGAACCAGTACCCGCCGGGCCGCGGCATGCCGGTGCTGCGCCAGGCGATCGCCGACGACCGCGCCCGCCGCTACGGCACGGCGTACGACCCGGCCACCGAGGTGCTGGTGACCGTCGGCGCCACCGAGGCGATCAGCGCCGCCGTGCTCGGGCTGGTCGAGCCGGGCCGGGAAGTGGCGCTGATCGAGCCGTACTACGACTCCTACGCCGCCGCCGTCGCGCTGGCGGGCGCGCAGCGGCGCACCGCGCGCCTGGTCGCCGACGGCGATCGGTTCGTCCTCGACCTGGACAGCCTGCGCGCCGCGATCACCCCGAAAACCCGGATGCTGGTGATCAACTCGCCGCACAACCCCACCGGCGCGGTGCTCGACCGCGCCGACCTCACCGCCATCGCGGAGCTGGCGCGCGAGCACGATCTGCTGGTGCTGGCCGACGAGGTGTACGAGCACCTGGTCTACGACGGCGCCGAGCACATCAGCATCTCCACGCTGCCCGGCATGCGCGAGCGCACGATCGTGGTGTCGAGCGCGGCCAAGACGTTCAATGTCACAGGCTGGAAGATCGGCTGGGTGTGCGCGCCCGCGCCGCTGCTCGACGGCGTGCTGGCGGCCAAGCAGTTCCTCACCTTCGTCGGCGGTGGACCGTTCCAGCCTGCCATCGCGCATGCCATCAACGCCGAGATCGACTGGGTGCACGCGCTGCGCGACAGCCTGTCCGACAAGCGCCTTCGGCTCTCGGCCGCGCTGCGCGACACCGGGTTCGGCGTGGCAGCCAGCTCCGGCGGCTACTTCGTCTGCGCGGACATCCGCCCGCTCGGCGCCGAGGACGGGATGGCGTTCTGCCGCGAACTGCCCGCGCGGCTCGGCGTCGCCGCGGTGCCGGTGAGCGTGTTCGCCGACCACGCCGACGACTGGAAACACCTGGTGCGCTTCACCTTCAGCAAGCGCGACGAGACCATCGACGAGGGTGTGCGCCGCCTGCGGGCCGGGATGGCGGTGCGCTGAGGGGGTGTCCCGGCTGTCGCCTGCCGGGACTGCCGGTGCGTCCTCAGTCGCGGGCGTGCCGGGCCGTCGGCGCGTGCCACTGGTAGTGGCGGGCCAGCAGGCGGAAGCCGATGGCCCCGAGCGCGGCGAGCAGGCCGGTCCAGGTCCGGTACAGGTCGAAGTGCAGCAGGGTCGCGGTGGCGGCCGCGCCGAACAGGGCGGGGATCGCGTACAGGTCCTGGTCGGGGCGGAGCACGAACGGGACCTCGCCGCTGAGCACATCGCGCAGGACGCCGCCACCGATGGCGGTCGTCATGCCGAGCAGCGCGGCGGTGGGGGCGCCGACGCCCGCCGAGTACGCGATGACCGTGCCCGTGACGCAGAACAGGCCGAGCCCGATCGCGTCGGCGATCTCGAGCGGTCCCTTGGTGAGCCGGCGCGATGGCGCGATGAAGTACAGGACGAGCGCGGTCACCAGGGACGCGGACAGGTAGGTCAGGTCGGTGAACGCGCCCGGCGGCGTGCGCCCGATCAGCAGGTCGCGCACGATGCCGCCGCCCAGCGCGGTCGCGGTGGCCAGGATCGCCATGCCGAACAGGTCGAGCCGCTTGCGCACGGCGACCAGCGCGCCCGATGCCGCGAACGAGATGACGCCCATCAGCTCGCCGCCGCGATGGACGGCGGTCAGCGCCGAGTCCAGCTCCGTCGCCGACGGCCCGGCCGCGACCATCGCCACCAGCATCCCACCACTCACCGCTCACTCCTTCTCGCCCGGATCACCCAGCAGCGTGACACGGCGGTGAGGGTGGCAGCCGACCAGGCCGCGCATGTCGCGCGTCCGTGTCGAGCGGCGCGGGTCAGGCCGGAGCGGGGCGGGCGCGGTCGGTGGCGAGCATGATCGCGATCCCGCCGAGCGCGGTCCCCATCAGGTACCGCTGGGTGCGCAGCCAGAGCGGGCGCGCGGTGAGGAAGCCGGCCAGGCCGGCCGCGCCGAGCACGATCAGCGCGTTGACGGTGAGGGCGACGGTGATCTGGATCGCACCCAGCGACAGGCTCTGCAACCACAGCGCGCCGCGTGCGGGATCGACGAACTGCGGGATCAGCGCCATGTACATGATCGCGATCTTGGGATTGAGCAGGTTCGTGACGAAGCCCATGGTGAACAGGCGCCGGGCGGGATCGACGGGCAGGTCGACCGGTGCGAAGACCGACACCCCACCCGGACGCACCGCCTGCCAGGCCAGCCACAGCAGATAGCAGGCGCCGGCGAGCTTGAGCCCCAGGTAGAGGCCCGGAACCACGGCGAACACCGCGGTGATCCCGGCGGCCGCGGCCAGCAGATACACCGCGAACCCGGCGGCGACCCCGGCCAGCGAGATCAGCCCCGCGCGGCGCCCCTGCGCCACCGTCCGGGACACCAGATACATCATGTTCGGCCCCGGCGTGAGCACCATGCCGAGCGCTGCCGCACCAACCCCGAGAACCGCCGTCGTCTGAAGCACGCATCGAGTCTGACCTGGTCAGTGCGGTCTTGTCGCGGTCCAGTCGACACCTGCTGGACCGCACCCCCACCGCTTCGCCCCGAGTCGTGTCGGCCCGGGTCCGTACAATCGACAAAGGCTGCCGAAGCGATCCACCCCGGCGGCGCCAACGTAGAAACACCCCGGCCGAACGCACCCCGCACAGGGCGAGCTCGACGAGCCCGTTCGGGGCCGCCCCTCGATCGAGTGCTCGATCGAGGGTCACGAGGCCCCGAACCCGCGGCCCCGGCCGCTAAGGAACACTGTGACCGACGGTCCGCTGATCGTGCAGAGCGACAAGACCCTGCTGCTCGAGGTCGACCACGAGCTGGCAGGCAACGCGCGGCAGGCCATCGCGCCGTTCGCGGAGCTCGAGCGCGCGCCCGAACACGTGCATACCTACCGGATCACGCCGCTGGCGTTGTGGAACGCCCGCGCGGCCGGACACGACGCCGAGCAGGTCGTCGACGCGCTGGTGAACTTCTCGCGCTACGCGGTGCCGCAGCCGCTGCTGGTCGACATCGTCGACACCATGGGCCGCTACGGCAGGCTGCAGCTGGTCAAGCATCCGGCGCACGGGCTGTGCCTGGTGAGCCTGGACCGCGCGGTGCTCGAGGAAGTGCTGCGGCACAAGAAGATCGCCCCCATGCTCGGCGCCAGGATCGACGACGACACGGTGATCGTGCACCCGTCCGAGCGCGGCCACATCAAGCAGATGCTGCTCAAGATCGGCTGGCCCGCCGAGGATCTGGCCGGCTACGTCGACGGCGAGGCGCACGACATCGGCCTGGACTACACCGAGGGCAAGTGGCACCTGCGCGACTACCAGGAGATGGCCGCCGACTCGTTCTGGGCGGGCGGCTCCGGCGTGGTCGTGCTGCCGTGTGGCGCGGGCAAGACGATGGTCGGCGCTGCGGCCATGGCCAAGGCCAAGGCGACCACGTTGATCCTGGTCACCAATACCGTCGCGGGCAGGCAGTGGCGGCGCGAGCTGCTGGCGCGGACCACGCTGACCGAGGACGAGATCGGCGAGTACTC
Organism: Nocardia sp. NPDC050718; assembly: GCF_040654235.1. Taxonomy (NCBI): domain Bacteria; kingdom Bacillati; phylum Actinomycetota; class Actinomycetes; order Mycobacteriales; family Nocardiaceae; genus Nocardia; species Nocardia sp. NPDC050718. The sequence goes on from NZ_JBFAHQ010000003.1 coordinate 589,631, forward strand.
CGGCGAGCGCAAGGAGATCCGCCCGGTCACCATCGCCACGTACCAGGTGATCACCCGCAAGACCAAGGGTGAGTACAAGCACCTGGAGCTGTTCGACAGCCGCGACTGGGGCCTGGTGATCTACGACGAGGTGCACCTGCTGCCCGCGCCGGTGTTCCGGATGACCGCCGATCTGCAGTCCCGGCGCAGGCTCGGCCTGACCGCCACGCTGGTGCGCGAGGACGGCCGCGAGGGCGACGTCTTCTCGCTGATCGGCCCGAAGCGCTATGACGCGCCGTGGAAGGACATCGAGGCGCAGGGCTGGATCGCGCCCGCCGACTGCGTCGAGGTGCGGGTGACGCTCACCGATGCCGAGCGGATGGCCTACGCCACCGCCGAGCCGGAGGAGCGCTACAAGCTGTGTTCCACCGCGCGCACCAAGATCCCGGTGGTGGAGTCGATCCTGGCCAGGCACAAGGACGCGCCGACGCTGGTGATCGGCGCGTACCTGGACCAGCTCGAGGAGCTGGGCGTCGACCTGAACGCGCCGGTGATCACCGGCGCCACCAAGAACAAGGAGCGGGAGGCGCTCTTCGACGCGTTCCGGTCCGGCGAGGTGCCGGTGCTGGTGGTCAGCAAGGTCGCGAACTTCTCCATCGATCTGCCGGAAGCCTCGGTGGCGGTGCAGGTTTCGGGCACCTTCGGCTCCCGGCAGGAGGAGGCCCAGCGCCTCGGCCGGCTGCTGCGGCCGAAACAGGATGGGGGACAGGCGCATTTCTACTCGGTGGTCGCCCGCGACACCCTCGACGCCGAATACGCCGCGCACCGGCAGCGCTTCCTGGCCGAGCAAGGCTACGCCTACCGCATCACCGACGCCGACGATCTGCTCGGACCGCCGATCGGTGACTGATCTGCACAGCCGACCGATCGGTCGGGGGCCGACGGCGGGGTGACGGCGCGTAGCGACGATCGGCCGGTCGGAACGCGGTACCGTGCGGTGAAGTCCTCGGCAGATAAGTGGAGGCAACTCCTCCGCAACTTGTGCTAGGAAGGAACCGTGCGCCGCTTCGAATTCGTGGTCGACCGTGAGCACGCTCATGCGGTCAACGAGACGTTCACCGGGTTACGCAGGTTGCGGGTGGTGGCCCTGCTGGTGGCCGGGCTGGCCGTCGCGGCGACGGCCGCCCTGCTGTGGAGCGGGCAGGCCTGGGGGTATCTGCTCGCCGTCGTGTGCGTGCTGGTCGCGGCGATCGCGCTGTGGGTCGCGCTGTGGACGCCGCATCGCTCCAGTATCGAAAAGCTCTACCAGGACGGCGCTTTGGTGCCCGCCGTGGTCACCGAGGCCGAGGACTCCGGCATCGTGCTGCTCGCCCTCGTCGACATCGCCGAGCCCGCCGCGCCGACGCGCAGCTGGGCGCTGATCACCCGCAAGGTGCGCGCGCTGCCCGGCCATCTGCCCGAGCCGGGGGAGCGGGTGCCCGCCGTCGCGGTCCGCACCGACCGCGCGCCCCGGCAGGTCGGTGAACGGTGGCAGCTGGTCACGGCCATGCCGATCGCCTGGGGCACCCGTGATCGGCTGGTCATCGAGCGGGCCCGCGCCGCCATCACCGAGCGGGAATGGCGGCTGCTCGCCGAGAACCTGGCGCTGGCCGCGCGGGTGAAGCGGACCGCGACCAAGCGCCTGCTGCTCGACCCGCAGCAGCTGCCCGGCGACCTGGGCTGAGCGCGCGGGCGACGGATATTAGGACCTGCGCGGCGCGGCTGGAACGATGGAAGGTGTCCGCGAGATCCGAGCCAGAGCAGGCGAAAGGTGTCAGTCGACGATGCGATGGTCGGCCGGAGTGTGCGCGGTGCTCGCCCTGCTGGCGCTGGGCGTGCGCCCGATCGGCGCCGACCCCGGCCTGATCGGGGCGCCGGGGCTCGGCGATCCCTACTACCCGCTCGACGGCAACGGCGGCTACGACGTCGCCCACTACGACCTGGCGGTCGACTACGACCCGGCCACCTACGTCCTGCGCGGCACCGCGACCATCGACGCCAGGGCGACTCAGCCGCTGGCCCGATTCGACCTCGACTACCGCGGTCCCGAGGTGCTGATGGTGACGATCAACGGCCAGCCGGCGGGCTGGACCCGCGAGGAGGACCAGGAGCTGGTCGTCACGCCGCTGCTGCCGCTGCCCGCCGGGCTGCCGATGCGCGTCGTCGTCGACTACGCGGGCCCGACCGCCGACACCGAGGGCGAGGGCTGGACCTACGCGCCCAGCGGCGGCGCGTTCGCCGTCGGCCAGCCGCACAGCGCGAGCACCTGGTACCCGCTCAACGACACCCCGCTGGACAAGGCGACCTTCACCCTGCACGCCTCGGTGCCCGCCGAGTGGGAGGTGATGTCGACCGGTGACCGCACCCGGCACGAGGTGCGCGACGGTCGCCTGCACACCACCTGGGAGACCAGGCAACCCGTGATCGGGTACCTGACCACGATCGCCGTCGACCACTTCACCTTCCTCGAACAGCGCACGCCCGACGGCACACCCGTGCTCAGCGCCTTCGCGCCGGAGTCGGAGAGCAACCGCGACGACGAGCAGCGGCTGCCGGAGATCCTCGCCTTCCTCGAAAACCTGTACGGCCCCTACCCGTTCGATGTCGCGGGTGGCATCTACGTCGACGCCGAGCTCCCGTTCTCGCTGGAGACCCAGACCCGCCCCACCTACGCGCCGTGGACCGACCTGAACACGGTCGTGCACGAACTGGCGCATCAATGGTGGGGCGACACGATGTCGGTGCGGCAGTGGTCCGACATCTGCCTCAACGAGTGCTTCGCCAGCTACACCGCCGACTACCTGTGGCCGGAGCGGATCGATGGCGCCGACGTCGACACCAAGTACCGCGAGAAGATCGCGAAATACCGTGACGATCCGGAGTTCTGGGAGGTCGCGCTGGCGAGCCCCGGCGCGGGCAACGAGTTCACCTCGGTCTACTACCGCGGACCGCTGTTCCTGCACGCGCTGCGCAAGCTGCTCGGCGAGGACGTGTTCTTCACCGCCGTCCACGATTTCGTGAACGAGCGCCGCGACGGCCACGGCTCGATGCCGGAGTTCCGGGAGTTCCTCCAGAGCCGGACCTCGTTGCCGCTCGGTGAGTTCCTGGCCGAATGGCTGGACGCGACCACACCACCGCGCGAGGCGTTCCTCTATCCGGGCACGCTGGGCCGCTGACCCACCCCGCGCGTCAGTCCTCGTCCACGCGGGCGCGCGCTCGCTCGGCCCAGCGCTGCATCCGCTCGAATCGACTGCGCGCCGAAGTCAATTCGCCCCGGGCGCGATGGTCGGCGGTGCGGGCGAAATGGCGTTGCTGCTCGGCGTGCTCGAGCTCGGCGCGCAACTCATCGATGCGGGACTCGATGTCGTCGAGCGCGGTCTTCGCCTGGGCGGCGGCGGCTTCGGCCTCGTCGCGCGCGGAACGGGCGGTCGCCAGCGCGGATTCGGCGTCGTCGAGTTCCTGCCTGGCCTCGGCGCGGCGGGCCGCCTCGGCGTCGGCGGGTGATTTCCCGGCCTTGCGAGGCGCGCGTTTCGCCGGGGCAGCGGCCTTGCCGCCGGTGATCGCGACCAACCCGGCCGGGCCGAAGCCGTCGTAGGTGACGGTGGTCGGCAGCAGGCCTGCGCGGACCTGATCGGCGACGCCGGGATCGGCCAGCGCGGCGGTCAGGGTCTGGCCGACCTCGCGCAGCACCTGGTCGCTCGCCGGGCGGTCGTGCTCGGCGGCCAGTTCGCCCGCCCGCTTGGTCATGGCGTTGACCACCTGCTGGCGCTGGGTGCCCAGGGCGCGCAGCTTGTCGCCGGAGAGCTGGCGCTGGGCCGCGCGCAGGGCCTCGCCGAGGTCGAGCAGGGCCGCGATCTCCTGCGGCGCGTGCCGGGCCAGCAGGTTGACCGTCCACGCGGCGACCGTCGGTTTGCGCAGCGCGGTGATGGCCGCGGCGAGCTCGCGGTCGCCGTCGGCACGGGCCTGGGCGGCCCGCTCGGTGCGGGTCGGCACGAAGTCGCCGGGGTCCAGGCCGTACAGCTCGCCTGCGACATCGTCGAGGGTCATCTTTGTGATGGTAGCCAGGGTTCGACGGGGCCGAGCGCGGGCGCGACGGGCTTGGGTATCGTCACCGGCGGTCATGTTCGCCTGAACCGTTCGGTGAGTGAGGTTTTCAGTGTTGTTCCCAGGAAAGCGACTGCTGGCACGGGTTGTGCTCGCCCCCGTGGCGACGGTCGCACTGGTCGGGGCGGTCGCCGCCTGTTCGTCGGACAGCGACTCGGCGGGCGCTTCGCTCGCCAAGGGTTCGTGCGTCGAGGTCACCGACAACGCGGCCGACGCGATGGTCGGCACGCTCGGTGACTGCGCGGCGGCGACGTCGAACTACCGGATCGTGCAGGTCGGCACGGCCCCGCTGACCTGCGACGTCTCCGACGCCACCTTCAACGGCACGGTCGGTGACACCAAGACCGCGCTGTGCCTGGCGCCGAACTTCGCCCAGGGCAGCTGCTACGCCGACGCGGGCAAGCGCCCCGCCGAGGCCGTGGCCTGCACCGCCCCCGAGGCCACCTTCAAGGTCGTCAAGCGCATCGACGGCGTGGCCGACGAACTCCAGTGCGGCGTCGACGCGACGCAGTTCCGCACCGTCGCCGACCCCAAGGCCACCTTCTGCATGGCCAAGCCGGCCTAGTTCAATCCAGCAGGGCGACCGACGCGATCCGGTGCAGGGTGAAGTGCCGGGTCGCGCCGGTGACGGGGTCGACGGCGTCGAGCTGGCCGTTGCCGACGCGCAGCGGTTCGACCACGCGCTGGCTCGCGACGCCCTGGGCGTCGACGTAACCGATGTTCACCGGGCGGCCCACCCTGGCGGCCAGCTGGAGCAGAGCCAGGGTGGCCGCGGTGCCGGTGCGGGTGCCGTCGGCGCGCACCGACTGGCCGGTGCGGGCACCGGCGGCGCGTTCGCCCGCGCGCAGTTCGGTGACCAGCAGCGCGAGCTGTTCGTCGCTGGGTGGGCTCGGGCGATAGGGCTTGCGGGCCAGCGGGCGGACCGCGATGCGGGCGCCGCGCGGCCGCAGGTCGACGATCGCGCCCGCGGAATCCTCACCGGCCGGTGCGAAACCGGCCGCGCGCAGCTGTTCGAGCAGCTCGCCCAGCGGGGCCAGCGCGATGGCGACGGTGGGCGCGATCGCGCGCAGCGCCAGGGTGTCGGCGACCGGCGCGGCCAGCACCTGGGCGAGCAGCGCCGGGTCGTCGCTGCGCAGGAACGACTGCGCCATGCCCGCCCGCAGCTGACCGTGGCGGCGGGCGACATCGTCGATGAGATATGTCAGGGACTGGGGGACCGGCGTGCGGGAGTGGTTGGCGAACAGCGCGTGCAGTTCGGCGGCGGTCATCCCGGCGTCCAGCGCGCGGCGCACCGAGGTGTCGCCGACCCGGTAGACCGTGGCCGCGCCCGCCGACTCCACATCGGCGACCAAGGCGATCCGGCCGCGTAGCTCGGGCACCAGCGGGCCGGGCGCGATCACCGTGAGGTCGGCCTGGACGAGCACGTGATCGACCGGCTCCGGCAGCGCGGCGGCCATCTCCGCCTCGGCGTCGGCGACACTGGTGTCGGCGCCGTGCAGCAGCGCCCGCGCGGCGGAATCGAGCGCGCCGCGCCCGAGCAGGCCGAGGGTGGCGGCCTCGGCCAGCGTCGCGCTCACCGCGTCGAGCCGGAAATGCCTGCGCCTGCGCGGCATCCGCCAGGCCAGCAGCTTGCCGATATCGGTGGCGGTCAGCGCGGTTCCGCTCGGGTACTCGGCGAGCAGACCGAGGATCGCGTGGCGGTCGCGTACCGCGTGCGGGATGCGCAGTTCCGCCGAGAGCGCGGCGATCGGCTTGTCGGCGGCATCGCGCAGCCCGATCATCCACGGCATCCGGTCCAGATCCAGCCAGGCCTGCGCGAGCAGCACCCAGCGGGTGGCGGGCGGCGCGTCCAGCCAGGCGTCGGCCGCGGGCGTCGGGGCCCAGAAGTCGTCGGTGGAGTCCACCTCCGGCACCGGCTCGGGCAGGCCCTTCTCGACCAGCTTGGCCGCCGCCAGCAGCTCGAGCAGCAGACCGGCGCGCGTCTCGTCGACGCCGGTCTGCTTGGCCAGCCTGCGCAGCTCGCGCACGCCGAGCCCGCCCGCCCGCAGCGCCGGGGCGGGTAGTCGGCCCAGCGCGTCGAGCAGGTCGGCGCAATCGCGCAGCAGCTCACCGACTTCGCCCGCGCCGACCGCGTTCACCTCGGCGGGCGCGTGCTTGGTCAGCGTCGGCTTGGGCGGGGCGAGGGCGTGCGGGTCGGTCACCGGCTCGCCGCGCAGGATCTGGCCGACCGTCACCGGCAGTTCGACGGTCTCGTCGTCGATCCGGTGCAGCAGCCGGGCCGCCAGCAGCCGCGGTACCGGACGATCGGGGGCCGTGCCGGGTGCGGCGTCCCTGGTGCGCCCGCGCGGACCCGTGGTGGCCAGTTTCTCCAGCAGCGCGCGTTCGGCCGGGCTCGCCGCGGTGAGCGCGGTGGCGACCTCCGGCTCGGTCAGGGCGTCGGGCAGCGCCGTCGTCGCGCCGAGGGGCCAGGGGAGGGCTTCGGCGGCGCTGGGGGCCAGGTGCAGGCCGTCGCCGGTCTGCCAGACCAGCGCGCGGTCGAGCAGGCGGGTCAGCGCGGCGGTGAGCGCGGTCTTGGTGACCCGGTCCTTCAGCTGCGCGTGCAGGGTGATCCGGGTCAGCGGGGTGACCTCGGTGCCGATCGTGCGGGCGTCCTCGTTGGCGGTGAGCGCCTCGATGATCGCGAATTCGAGGGTGTCGAGATCGTCGGCCGCGCGCAGCACCGAGGCCCGCTGCTGGGCACGCACCGCGAGCACCGACATCGACGCGGGCAGCGGCACCGCCAGATCGGGCCGCAACTGCAGCAGTTTCACCAGCTGGGGGTCGGTGCGCGCACCGAGCCAATCGGCGAGGGAGTCCGTCGCGATCATCCGATCCAGCCTACGTTGTGCGTATGCCAGAATGAGCCCGTGGTGAACAAATCGAAGAAACCCTACGTCGACAACGGCTGGCCGCAGGTGGCCGACGGCGAGCACGCCGTGACCGAACTGTCGGCGACCCGCGCCGGTAACCTCTCGCCCTTCGGTGAGGACACCGAGTTTCCCGTCCCGGCATCGTCGCTGCCGTACATCCACCCGCAGACGGTGATCAACCGGGTGTAGTTCGGACGGGAAAGACAAGAGCCCGCATCCCTAGGGATGCGGGCTCTAGTTGTCTGCGCGGGCGATCAGGAGGGCAGCAGGCCCTTGTTCGCCTCGAAGAAGTCGATCACGGCCGGGTCGAGCTGAGTGCCCTTGGCGGCGTTGAAGAAATCGAGCGCCTGCTGCGGCACGGCGACACCCTGCTGCTGCACGACGGAGAGGGCGCGATCGACGGCCTGGAACACTTCCTGGCTCGGATCCTGCACCTGCGGGACGGTCACCTGCGGGGCCCAGCTCGGGGTGGAGGGGGCGATTCGCTCGGACGGGCCGCTGCTCAGACCCAGCTGGGACGAGCAGGAGGGCCAGGCGCCCCAACCCTGAGAAGCGAGAACCTTTTCGGCGACCACGATCTGCTGTTCGCGGGTGGCCTGGTTGGCCGTGGCGGCGTACTCGCCACCACCGTGCGCGTTCCAGGTGGAGGGCGAGAACTGCAGCCCACCCTGGTAGCCGTTGCCGGTGTTGATGCCCCAGTTGCCGCCGGCTTCACACTGCGCGAGGCGATCCCAGTCGGAGTCGGGGGCCGCGCTGGCGTTTCCTGCGAAAGCTGCACTGGCGGTGCCGATGATCGCGCCGGTGACGGCGACCTTGGCGACAGTGCGGCCGGTGGAAGTCGGCTTGCGGTGGCGTCCACTCATATCGGGTTTCTTCCTCTCGTGCGCACCTGCATGTGGCCCGGACTGAGAGGTCTCCCGGTCCGCCCTCACTCCTGATTCCAATCGGGGTCCGGTACCCGCGGGGTGAGGTTCGGTGCGGCGGGCCGGTGGTTCCGGGGGTTGCCCCGGCTGAGAGAAACGGTACGACGGACAGCGGGGAAAGTCACTATTTGGTAACCGGCGTGTACGGGTGGGTCTCGGGGTGGTCTCAGGGTGATCCCCGAGGCGTCCGCGCAGGTAGTCGCGGTGCCATGTGTGCGCGACGGTTGCACACTCAGTTCGTTATCTACCCGTTATGTGACGAGGATCACACTGCTGTCTGGGTATCGATTCGCCGGGGTAACCAGTTGACGCGTCAACGCGCGCGTCGGCCCGACCACAGCGCGAACACCACGGCGAGCAGGAAGCCGACAGGTGCGAGCATCGCGAGCAGGTACAGCCACAGCCCCGGCGACGAGTCCGACACGATCGGTGTCACGAAGATGGCGATCACCGCCAGGATTCCGATCCCGAACAGCGCGAGGGCGAGTTGCAGCAGGCGATCGCTCGGTCGGCGGGGGTCGCGCTCCGGCGGAGTGGCGGCGGGCGGAGGTGAGTTGGTCACCGGTGCACCGTAAAACTGATGTGCTCGCGTTATAGCAACCGGGGTAGACTCTCAGCACATCGCGTCCTGCCTTGCTGTGGGGCGCGTTCTTTTCGCGACAAGCAGCTGTAACCCGGGCCACAAGGGTCCGGGTGTCGAATGATGAACGGGTGAGCGCAGTGCCGACCGGCCGGGTGAAGTGGTACGACGTCGAAAAGGGCTTCGGCTTCCTTTCCCAAGACGAGGGCGAGGACGTCTACGTCCGTTCCTCCGCGCTGCCCGAGGGCGTCGAAGGTCTCAAGCCCGGTCAGCGCGTCGAATTCGGCATGGCCGCCGGCCGTCGTGGCCCGCAGGCGCTCAGCTTGAAGCTGCTGGAGGCACCGCCGACCGTGCGCGGCAACCAGGCGCAGCAGCCCGCCCGCAAGGACGCGGGGCCGCGCAAGTCGCCCGACGAACTGCACGGCCTGGTCGAGGACATGATCACGCTGCTCGAGACCAAGGTCCAGCCGGATCTGCGGCGCGGCAAGTACCCGGATCGCAAGCTGTCCCAGCGGATCTCCGAGGTCGTGCGGGCCGTCGCCCGCGAACTCGACCACTGATTCGATTCCTCGGTCCCGGGCACCCACGGTGTCCGGGACCGAGTCGTCTCAGGCCTCGGGGGTGCTGATCGACCAGGCGGCGTGCGGGATGTAGGTCTCGCGGCCGGTCGCGGTGTCGCGGGCCAGGATCGGCAGCTGCACCTCGATGCCCGCCAGGCGCAGGTCGGGTTCGGGCTTGGTGTCGATGGTGAGCGCGCGTGCGCCCGAGGGGAAGTCGGCGAAGCTCAGCACCCGGTCGACCTGCTCGCCGGAGGGACGCTGGTAGATCAGCTGGACCAGCCACGGTGACTCGGCGATCTTGTCCGGCAGCGACAGCTGCACCGGAAGGCCCGCCACCGTCGCGAGCTCGGTGGTCTCGCCGTACCGGCAGTCCTGCATGGTGACGGTGCAGTACAGGAACGGGTCGACGGTGACGGTCTCGCCGTGCGCGAACGCGGTGATCTGCGGCTCGTACTCGGGCGCCTTCGAGACGGCGTAGGCCACCAGGCCCGCGGTCACCGCGGCGACCGCGACGAGTCCGGCCGCGACCAGGGCGACGATCGTGCGGACGTTGAGCTTGCTCACCGGATGGGGTCTCCTGTCCCTCGCGGAACCGCACCCGGGCCTGCCCGGTGCGGATGGGTGTTGGGCACTTCCTGCTCGGCGTGCTGCGGACGGTTGCCGCCCAGGCCGGGCAGCAGCGAATGTCCGGTGTAGCTGACGAACGTCTGGATCAGGCCGATCACCAGGATCACGCTGATCACCGCGAAACCCTTCCAGAATTCGATCGGCAACAGCACACCGGCCGCGCCGCCGATCACCCAGCTCAGCTGGAGCACCGTCTCCGACCGGCCGAAACCGGACGCGATCGACTCCGGCGGCAGGTCGTCCTGGATCGCCGCGTCCAGCGACACCTTCGCCAGCGCGCTCGCCGCGGAGGCGACCAGCGCCGCGAACGCCGCGCCGAACAGATTGCCGGTGAACATCGCGAACAGCGCGACCGCGGTACAGGCCGCGGTGCAGCCGAGCACCACCAGCGACGGCCTGCCCAGTTGCAGCCTGGCCCCGGTCGCGTTGCCGCCGAAGTTGCCGATGCCCGCCGCGACGCCGACCACCGCGAGCATCGCCGCCTGCTCGGTCGGGCTGCCGCCCGAGCCCTTGGCGACGAAGGCGATGTAGAAGGTCAGGAAGCCGGTGAGCACGCGGATGGAGCTGTTGCCCCACAGCCCGGTGACCACGGCCCGGCCCAGCGGCTGCCGTCGTTTCCGGGCGGGCACCGAGGATTCCGTGCCGGGTTCGAGCACCTCGGTGTGCGCGTCGTCGCCGTGATAGCTCAGCGTCGCTGGCACCTCGCCCTCGGTCACCTCCACCCACGACGGAATCCGCAGGCTCAGATACGCGCCGGCCACCGCGATGCCGGTGGCCAGCACCAGCGCGCCGGTGGACCCGGCGATCATGGCGGCGAGCGCGGCCACCGCACCGGCGCCGATGGTGCCGCCGACCAGGCCGAACACCGTCAGCCGGGAGTTGGTGCGGACCAGATCGATATCCGGTGGGAGCACCCTCGGGGTGACCGCGCTCTTGAGGACCGCGAAGGATTTCGAGCCGACCATCATGCACAGGGCCAGCGGATACAGCCCCCACGTGTCGATCTCGATGATCAGCAGCAGCGCGAAGATCGCGCGCAGCCCGAACGTCGTCGCCAGGGCCAGCCTGCGGCCGCGCTGCAACCGGTCCAGCAGCGGGCCGATCAGCGGCGCGATCACCGCGAACGGGGCGATGGTGATCAGCAGGTACAGCGCCACCTTGGTCTTGGACTCGGCGGTGGCGCTGGCGAAGAACAGGGTGTTGGCCAGCGAGACGGCGATCGCTGCGTCGAGCGCGAAGTTGGCCATCGTGGCGTAGGTGAGCGCGGTCAGGCCCGACTGGTCGGCGCCGTCGGCCTTGGCGGCGCGCTGGAAGGTGGCGAACCCGCGTTCGGTGAGTTCGCGGCTGCGCATGGCCGCGACCCGGGTGACGGTGAGCTTGCGCGGTACCCGCTGCTTGACCCCGTCGTCGGCGGGCTCCTCGGGCCGGGGCAGCGGGCGGGTGCCCGCCGGGCCGATGTCCTGCTCGGGCGGCACCGGCCTGGCGCGCGGCGCGGGGCCGCGCAGCGGGGCGGTCGGGGCGGCGTCGGGCTCGGACCGTCCGCGCCGGAACGGGTTCTTCGACCGGATCGTCGGCGGATCGGGCGAGTCCGGGCGGGGGAAGACCTTGCGCGGAGTGCCCGCGCGCGGCGGGTACTGCCCGAAGCCGGGATGCCTGCCCGCGGGGTTACCGTCCCGGCGACCACGGTCGGGACCGGAGGGATCGCGGGGAGTAGTCACAGTCCAATTCTGGCCCACGCGGGTTCTCCGTGTTCACTCGCGGCGCGGCAGTGTTCGCCACAGCTCGCCTATTTCGGGACGAACCGCACCTCGAACATGCGCGGCCAGTACTTGCCGGTGAGCAGGAATCGGTCGGTGCCGGGCAGGTGGGCGATGCCGTTGAGGACATCGGTGCCCGCGCGCTCGCCCGCGGTGAGCAGCCCGCCCGCCTCGATCACGGCCAGCACCCGGCCGGTCTCCGGATCGATGCGCAGGATCTCGTCGGAGGGGTAGTTGTTGGCGTAGACCGTGCCGTCGGGGGCGCAGTCGAGTTCGTTCGGCTGCGGAGACGGGTAGCCGGACAGCGTCACCGAACCGGTCTTGGCGAAGGTCACCGGGTCGCGGAAGGTGAGGGTGGGCGTGCCGTCGCTCATCACCAGGCGCTGGGGCTGGGCGCACACGCCCCAGCCCTCGCCCTCGTACTCGGCGCGGCCGGTCTCGGCCAGGGTGACCGGGTCGCGCGCGATGGCGACGTGGTCCTGCCAGGTGATCTGCCAGACGATCCCGCCCGCCTTCGTCATGCCCTCGCCGAACAGGTTGCCCGGCAGATCGACGCGCGCGGTCTCGACGCCGGTCGCCTGATCGGCGGCGCGCGCGCTCGACACGCCCCACATGCCGGTGCTTTCGTAGCGGACGCCGTCGACCACCTCCAGCCCCTGGGTGAAGGCCCGCGGATCGTGCGGTGACGAGCCGATCACCTCGACGCGCCAGCGGGGAGGTCCGGGCTGTTCCTGGCCCCCGCAAGCCCCTACACCGAGCAGGCTGACCAGCGCAGCGACGGCCAACGAACTCCGATTGCACTTCATACGGCAAAATGTATGCCGTGAGCGCAGTATCTGTTTCGGAGTCCGGCGTGCGTCCTGTTCTGGCCGATGCGGCCGAAGTCGCACGTCGTGCGCTCGTGGAGTTGGAGCCCGACGGGGTCGGAGCGCATCTTGGGGTGTCCGGCGAGGACGAGTCGGCGGCCACCCACCGGTTCGAGGCGACCCTGCCCGGCTACCGCGGCTGGCAGTGGGCCGTCGTGGTCGCCGCGCCGCCGGAGGCCACATACGCCACGGTCAGCGAGTCGGCGTTGCTACCTGGCCCCGATGCCCTGATCGCCCCCGACTTCATCCCGTGGGAGCAGCGGGTCCGCCCCGGCGACCTCGGTCCCGGCGATCTGCTCGCCCCGCCCGCCGACGATCCCCGCCTGGTCCCCGGCTACATCGCGACCGGCGATCCCGTGGTCGACGAGGTGTGTCACGAGATCGGCCTCGGCCGCACCCAGGTGCTCAGCCTCGAGGGCCGCGTCGAGGCGGCCCAGCGCTGGTATACCGAGTTCGGCCCCGACACCGAGATGGCCAAGGCCGCCCCCTCCACCTGCGGCCTGTGCGGCTTCTTCCTGCCGCTGGCCGGCGCCCTGCGCGAATCCTTCGGCGTCTGCGGCAACGCGATGGGCGCCGACGGCCACGTCGTCCACATCGAATACGGCTGCGGCGCCCACTCCGACGTGATCGCCCCCTCGGGCAACGGTTCGCCGCGCTACGAGGCGTTCGACGACCACGCCGTGGAACTCGTCGAGATCGTCCGCACGACGCCGGAGTCCGTGCCGTCGGCCGAGGACGCCTCGATCGGTGAGGCTGCCGAGGCCGCTGCGCCCGCCGAGGCCGCCGCGACCGGTGAGGCCGCCGCGCCCGCCGAAGCCGCTGCGACGGCTGCGACTGCCGAAGCCACTGCGGCCACCGAATCTGTTGAGGTGTCCGTGGCGGACGTGGCCACCCCGGCCGGAAATGCCGAGACCACTGTCGACACCGACACCGACACCGACACCGCGACCGCGACGGATAGCGCTGCGGTCGAGACCGGCGAAAACGCCGATCAGCAGGAGACCGCCGAGGCCGAGGCCGTCGACGCGGCCGCCGCCGCCCGCGCAGCGCTCGCCGAAGGCGCGCAGCCGGAGTCGGCCGCCGAGGTCGTCGCCGCCGAGTCGGCACCCACGGTTGAGGCTGCCGTGGTCGCCGAGGCCGTGGCCGAGGCGCCCTCGGGCGCGACGGAAGCCGACACCGCCGAGTCGCGGACCGGTGCTACCGAGGTCGTCGCTGAGACCGCCCCGGCGGCCGAGCCGGTGACCGGCGCTGCCGAGATCGCCACCGGCGACCTGGGTGCCGAGTCCGCGCCCGCTGCGGAGACGCAGTCCGGCGCCGAAACGGTCGGTGCCGAGACGGTCGGTGCCGAATCGCAGGCTGCCGCCGACACGGTGACCGAGTCCGTGACCGATGTGGCCGAGCCCGCCGTCGATGAAGCGGGTGCCGACACGGCTGCCGCCGACCTGGCGGTGGATACCGAGGCTGCGTCGGATAGTGCCGCTGAATCGGCCGTGACCGAACCGGTCTCAGGTGCTGAGGGTGAACCTTCCGCTGCTGTCGAGGTGGAAACGCCGGACGCCGACTCCGAGCAGGTCCCCGCTGTTGGCGAGGAGCTCGCGGCCGGCGGCGCCGAGGTCGCGGCGGACGTCCCCACTGCCGCCGAGGACGTCGCCATTGCCGCCGAGGACGTCGCCCCTGCCGCCGACGCGGCGGGCGAAGACACCACGGCCGCAACGGCTTCGGGTGCCGAGTCGGACGCCGTCCAGGGTGACTCGGTGGACGAGCACGGATCGTCGGTGGCGCGCTGAACGGATCGGCGGATCCCTTCGGCACCGCGGAGCTGCGTGCCGGAGTGCTTGCCGCCTGGCGGGATTCGCCTACCCGGTTGCGCGAGGACAGCGCGACCGAGGCGGATCTGGTGGCCGCGGGCTACCGGGATCGGGTGCTCACCGAGCTGGCGCAGAACGCGGCCGACGCGGCGGCGAAGGCGGGGGTCGCGGGTGAGCTGAGCGTCCGGGTGCTCGACGGGCGACTGCACGTCGCGAATACCGGTGCGCCGCTGAGTGTTTCCGGCGTGCACGCGCTCACCGCCTTGCGTGCCTCCGGGAAGACCGAGGCGGAGCAGGTCGGGCGGTTCGGTGTCGGCTTCACGGCGGTGCGGTCGGTGGGCGACGAGATCGAGGTCAGGTCGACGACCGGCTCGATCCGGTTCTCCCGGACCGCGACCCGGAACGCGTTGCACGACATCGGCATCGAGATCCCCGAGGACCTGCCGACGATCGAGCCGCCGGTGCTGCGCCTGGCCTGGCCCGTCCCGACCACCCCGGTCGCCGGCGCCGACACCGAGGTCGTCGTGCACCTGCGCGACGACATCGACGCCGACGCCCTGCTCGCCGCCCTGCGCGCGGAAGCGACCGACCTGCTGCTGGAACTGCCCGCCCTGCGTCGCATCCGGATCGGCGCCGACGAATTCACCAGCACCGGTACCGATCTCGGTGCCGACGGCCTCACCGAACTGGCCGTCACCCAGCCGGACGGCGCCACCCGGCGCTGGTGGCAGTACCGCACCCCGAGGGCGCGCTGGCTGCTCCCGCTGCGCGAGGGCCGCCCCGTGGCCGCCGCCCCCGACGTGCTGCGCGCGCCCACCCGTTCCGACGAGGAACTGTCCCTGCCCGCGATCCTGGTGGCCGACATCGCCATGCAGCCCGATCGCCGTCGCCTCCTCCCCGGCGCCCGCCTGTCGGAACTGGCCGCGGGCTACGCCGATTTCGCCCGCGCCCTCCCGCCCCGCGACCGCCTGGTCCTCGTCCCGGCCCCCGGCTTCGCCCGCAGCGAGGCCGACGGCCTCCTCCGCGAAGCCGTCACCACCGAACTCCGCACCAACCCGTGGCTCCCCGTCTGCGCCACCCAGCTCGCGGACCCGGAGCTCGTCGACCCCGAATCGCCGCCGACCGGTGACTCCCCGGCACCCGCGACGGACGCCGCACGAGCCGCGGCCATCGCCCTGGGCGGGTTCGACCTGCCGGAAGCTTCCGGTCGCGTGGTCGAGGCGCAGGCCGGGCGGATCACCGGCACCGACGCAAGTCGTCTCGATGCTTGGTTCTCGGGCGTCACGACGGACCAAGTCGCTGTCCCGACCCGCGCCAGCGTATTCCCGGACCTCACACCGGAATTGGCGGCGCAGCTCGCCGATATCACCGGCCCCCTACTGATCCCGGAGCTCTCCGGTCGCGCCCAGCAGGAGAAGCTGTCCGTCCTCGACGTGCACCGCCTCGGCCCGGCGTCGCTGGCCGAGCTGTCGAGCGGCCTGGATCGCGAACCGCGCTGGTGGCAGCGGTTCTACGCCGCCCTCGAACCGTTCGTGGTCGACACCAGGACCGCCGAGGAGTTCGGCGCGCTGGCGGTGCCGCTGGCCGACGGCAGGCTCGTCACCGGACCGCGCACCGTCGTCCTCGACGATCAGCTCACGGTGGCCGTTCCGGTGCACTGGGCCCGCCTGGTGCACCCCGACGCCACCCATGCCCTGCTGGCCCGGCTCGGCGCCCGCAGCGCCACCGCGGAGGATCTGCTCACCGACCCCGGCCTGCACGACCTGCTCGAACAGGACCCGGCCGACCCCGACACCGTCGACGCTGTACTGCGGCTGGCGCCCTTCGCCAGCCCGGAGCTGCTCCCGTCCTGGCTCGGCCTGCTCGAACTGCCCGACGACACCGGCGAACCGCGGTCGGCCGACGAGCTGCTGCTCCCCGGCGCGCCGCTGGCCGCCGTGCTGGTCGAGGACTCCCCGTTCGGCACCGTCGACGCCGACACGGTCGCCGAATACGGCACCGACGCCCTGCGCGCGATCGGCGTGGGCTGGGACTTCGCGGTGGTCACCGATCCCGACCCGGTCGGCCCCGACCACGACCTCGACGACGAACACACCTGGTGGGACGGTCTTTCCGCGGACCCGCGCGAGCTGGCCGCCGTCCGCGACCTCGATCTGGTGGACGAGAACCGCTGGCCCACCGCCCTGCGCCAGCTGCTGTCGGAGCCGCGCACCCGGGCCCTGCTAGCCGACCGCGACGGCTACACCGCCTGGTGGCTGCACCGGCACGCGCACATCGGCGATATCGCCCTGGGCCGCCTGCGCCACCCCGACGACGACGAATTCGCGGGCCTGCTCCCGGCGTTCGAGGTCGACGGCATCACCGGTCCCGACCTGGACGTGCTGCGCTCGCTGCTGGTCCGCCCGGACGTGATGTCGGCCGAACTGGCCGAGGAACTCCTCGACGCGCTCGCCGATCCGTCGAAAACCCCCGCGCCTGAGGTCATCGCGCACACCCACGCCCGGCTGGCCGCCGCCGTCGAATCCGGCGCGTTGGACCCGCGCGAGCTGGATCTGCCCGAGCAGGTGCGCGCGCTGTCCGGCGCGGTCGTCGACGCGAGCACGGTGCTGGTCCTGGACCAGCCCTGCTTCGGCCTGGTCGTCCCGCCGGAGCGGCTGGTGGCCGGGGACGCGGGCAGCGCCGAGGGGCTGGCGACCCTGCTGGACGTGCCGCTGGTCTCGGAGGAGGTCAGCGCCGAGGTGCTCGGCACCGGCAGGCGAACCACCTGGGCGGCCGACGCGCTGGGCGTCGTGCTGCGTCAGCTGTGGTCACCGCGGGACACCGCGGGCGCGCTGGTCCTGCACGAGACGCTCGAGGTGCATCTGCGCGGTGCGCTGACGGGCACGGTGCGGGTGCCGTGGTGGCACACCGAGGACGCGGTGCACGTGCAGGTGCCGCGGGGCTAGCGCGCGTGCGCGGCCACCATCGCGGCGAGCAGGTCGAGCTGGGTCTGCACGGCCTCGCTGTCGTCGTCGACGAGCCAGCGCAGCACCACACCGTCGATGACGCTGAGGATGAACCGGCTCAGCTCGGTGACGGGGGTGGTCCAGGTGGTCGCGGTGGCTTCCCGGCAGTGGTCCATGACGTCGGCGACGGTGGTGTCGTTGAACGCGTACTGCTCGCGGGCGATCGCGATCTTGGCCGGCGTCGACTCACCCTCGCGCAGGGCGTAAGTGGTGGTCTCGTAGGTGAGCAGCTGACGCTCCGGCGTGGCTTCGATGTTGCGCCACATCAGTTCCAAACCGGAACGCACCAATTTCTGAAGCGCTTCTTTTCCGGTTCCGGCATCCGCCCAGAGCGAATCATCGGCATCGACGGAATCGCGCAATTCCATGGACAACGCTTTGACCAGCTCGGTCATCAGTGCGTCCTTGTTTTCGAAACAGTAATGCACCACACCGAGTGAGACGCCCGCTGCTTGTGCGACATCGCGCGTGGTCACGCCCGCGACGCCTTTTTTCTCTGCGAGACCGATCGCTGCCTCGATCAGGTGGGCTCGTCGTTCTTCGACGCTCAATCGGGAGGACACGTGTGCGAGTTAAGCGCCCGCGTGGCAAACAGTCAATTCGCCGGTCCGCGAGAAAATCCTGGACATCTGACCAGTTGATGTGGTTGTCTCCGAAACGGAAGTTGTGAAGGAGTCGCCTGATGTCCGTGTCCCGCCGTACCGTCCTGGCCGCCTCGGCCCTGGGTGTGGCCGCTGTGCCCGCCGTCTCGGCCCTCACCGGTGCCGCGACCCCCGCCGCGCGCGCCGATCCGAAACCGGGCGGATTCGAATTCGGGCTCGGCATCGCCGATCTCACCGGCCCGGCCGCGGAATGCGGCATGATGGGCTACTCGCAACTCGATCAGGCGACCGCCGGAATTCATCTGCGGCCCCGGGCACGCGCGTTCGTGATCGGCGCCGACGGAAATCGCATCGCTTACGTCGCGGTGGAGAACGGCGCGGTGTTCGGCTCGGTACACGGCGGGGTACTGCTCGCCCTCGCGCAGCGTTTCGGCGACCGCTATACCGAGCGAAATGTGGTGCTCACCTCGACCCACACCCACGCCAGTTGTGGCGGCTCCGCGCACGACTACGCCTATACGCTGGCGACGCTGGGATTTCAGCAGCAGGTCTACGACGCCGAGGTGAACGGCATCGTCGAGGCGATCGTCGCCGCCGACGCCGATTTCGGGCCGGGCGCCATCGCGCTGGGCCGGGCGACCCTGCACGACGCCAGCGTGAACCGGTCCCGCGTCGCCTTCGAGCGCAATCCCGAGGCCGAGCGCGCGGTTTTCCCCGACGCCATCGACCCGGCCGTGACCACGCTGGTCTTCACCAGGGCGGGCCGCGAGGTCGGCGCGCTGACCTGGTTCGCCACCCACAACACCTCCATGACCAACGCCAACCGGCTGATCAGCTCGGACAACAAGGGCTACGCCAGCTTCGCCGCCGAACACATCGAGCACGGCGTGCGGCATCTCGACGGCGCGCCGTCCTACATCGCGGCGTTCGCGCAGACCAATGCCGGTGACATGTCGCCCAATCTGAATCTGCGTCCTGGCGACGGACCGACCACCGACGAGTTCGAGAACACCAGGATCCTCGGCGAGCGCCAGCACGACGCGTCGAGAGCGGCTGCCGCGCACGCGGTGTCGATGGCGGCCTCGGTCTCCGCGTCGCTGTGCTACATCGACCTCGCCGATATCGCGGTGGACGGCCGCTTCACCCCGGACGGGGCGCCGCGGCGCACTTCGGCTGCCGCCGCGGGTGTTTCGCTGGCCGCGGGCAGTGTGGAGGACGGGCCCGGCCTGCCCGGCGGGCCGATTCCCGAGGGCGTGCGCAATCCGATGGTCGATTTCCTCGGCGGGATCGATCATCCGCATCCGGCGTGGCTGGCGGACGCGCAGGCGCCCAAGGCGGTCGCGGTGCCGCTGGGTCTGCTCCCGCCGGTGGCCTGGGTGCCGAATGTGGTGCCGATCCAGCTGATCCGGATCGGCGGGCTCTATCTGGCCGCGGCGGGCGCTGAGTTCACCATCGTCGCCGGGTTGCGGGTGCGGCGGGCGGTGGCGGCGGTGCTCGGTGTCGATCCCGAGCAGGTGCTGCTGCAGGGCTACGCGAACTCCTACCACGAGTACGTCACCACGCCGGAGGAGTACGACGCGCAGCAGTACGAGGGCGCCTCGACGCTGTTCGGCCGCTACACGCTGTGCGCGTATCAGCAGGAGTTCGCCCGGCTGGCCGCCGCGTTCGTCGCGGGCGGGGCGATCGGGCGCGGTCCGGCGCCGCGCGATGTCTCCGCGCTCCAGCCGAACTTCGCCACCGTGCCCGGCCCGGACGCGACCCCGCAGGGCCGTGGCTTCGGCGACGTCCTGGTGCAGCCGCCCGCGCGATGCGCGCCCGGCGAGCGGGTGGCGGTCGAATTCGTCTCGGCCCATCCGAAACACAACCCGCGACGCGGTGACACCTTCCTCGAGGTGCAGCGCCGCACCGGCGCGGGCGACTGGGCGCGGGTGGCCAACGAGGGCGAGTGGGACGTGCGATTCCACTGGCGCAAGGAGAGCGACGCGGTCTCCATCGCCAGGTTCACCTGGGACGTGCCCGCGACCGCCGCGGGCGTGCACCGGTTCGTGCACTACGCCGACGCGCTGGGCGCCGACGGCGCGCTGCGTCCGGTCACCGGGACCAGTGCCGAATTCGAGGTGACCGGCTAGTCGGTCGACAGACCCACCTGCGCGCCCTTGTCGCCACGGCGGGCCGAGCGCAGCTGGGCCAGGTAGATCGAGACGCCGAGCACGCCGACCGCCAGCCCCATCAGGCACACCGGCCTGGCCTCTGACCAGGCCGGATTCAGCCACACCAGGGCGGTCGCGACGAGCCAGGCGACGAATCCGGCCACCACCACCGGACGCGGATCTACCAGACTTCGGGGCAGTTCGGGGACCGCCGAGCTGACGTGACCGTTATCCATACCCAAACAGTAGCCGCGTGAAACACATCAGGTGGCGCGGACGTACCGTAGAGTTCTGCACTGTGACAACGCCATCGGACGTCCGTGCCCTGGCCGGTGATCTCTCACTGGCCGTCGTACGGCTCACGCGACACCTGCGCGGCCGCCGTGCCGACGCGCAGATCTCGCTCACCCAGCTGTCGGCTCTGGCGACGCTGGCGCGTGATGGTGCCATGACCCCCGGGGCGCTCGCGGGCAAGGAACGGGTGCAGCCGCCGTCGATGACCCGCGTCATCGCGTCGCTGTCGGACCTGGACCTGGTGCAGCGCCGTCCGCATCCGACCGACGGCAGGCAGATCATCGTCTCCCTGTCCCCGGCCGGGCGCGCGCTGGTGGCCGACGAGACCAGTGCCCGCGAGGCCTGGATGACCGATCAGCTCGCGCGCCTGGAGCCGGAGCAGATCGAGATCCTGGACCGGGCGGTCGAGATCATGAACCAGATCGTCGCCGAGTCCGAGTGATCAGCGCGCCTCGTCGGAGTCGACGACTTCGTGGCCCAGCGGGAACAGCGACAGCGGCACCAGCTTGAGGTTCGCCCAGGCGAAGGGCAGGCCGATGATCGTCACCGCCAGCGCGATGCTGGTCGCGATGTGACCGATCGCCAGCCACCAGCCCGCGAAGATGAACCAGATGATGTTGCCGATCAGCGAACCGGCGCCCGCGCCCGGTTTGTCGACCACGCTGCGCCCGAACGGCCACAGCACGTAACCGGCGATCCGCAGTGACGCGATACCGAAGGGGATGGTGATGATGAGGATGAAGCAGATCAGGGCGGCCAGCAGGTAGCCGAGGGCCATCCAGAAACCGCACAGCACCACCCACAGGATGTTCAAGATCAACTGCACGATCTTCATGCATCCATCATGCCAGGATTGTCCAGTGGCCGAAGTGATCGACATCGACGACCCCGCCGACCCGAGGGTCGACGACTTCCGTGACCTGTCCTCCGCCGACCGCAGGCCCGACCTGCCGGGGCGCAAGGGCCTGGTCATCGCCGAGGGTGTCGTTGTCGTACAGCGGATGCTCGCCTCCCGGTTCACCCCCAGCGCGCTGCTGGGTGTCGGGAAACGCTACGAGGCGCTGGCCGAGGACCTGGCGGGCCGCGACATCCCGTACTACCGGGCCAGTGCCGAGGTGATGGCCGAGGTGGTCGGCTTCCATCTCAACCGGGGTGTGCTCGCGGTGGCGCCGCGGCCGACCGAGCTGTCGGTCGACGACGTGCTCGACGGCGCCCGCACGGTGGCGGTGCTGGAGGGCGTCAACGATCACGAGAACCTGGGCTCGATGTTCCGCAACGCGGCCGGGCTCGGCGCGGACGCGGTGCTCTTCGGCGACCGCTGCGCCGATCCGCTGTATCGGCGCGCGGTCCGCGTCTCGATGGGGCACGTGCTGCGGGTGCCGTTCGCGCAGCTGCCGACCTGGCCGGACGGGCTGGAGCTGGTGCGCGAGCGTGGCTTCCAGATCATCGCGCTGACGCCGAATCCGGCGGCGGTGAACCTGGCGACGGCGATGACGGGGAAGCGGGTCGCGCTGCTGCTCGGCGCGGAGGGCCCAGGACTGACCGAGGAAGCCATGCGCGCCACCGATGTTCGCGCGCGAATTCCGATGTCGCCGGGCACCGATTCGCTCAATGTCGCGACGGCGGCGGCGATGGCCTTCTACGAGCGGGTGCGAAAATCGTGAAGCAGGAACCGGACGGTCCCTATCGCGCGCAACCGGATTCGGTGCCGTGGGCCGCGGGCAGCACGGTGGTGGTGCTGGTCGCGGTGCTGAGCGCCGTGGCGGTGTACGCGTTCGGGGCCGCGCTGGCGACCGTCCACTGGCTGCTCGCGGTGGCCGTGAACGTGGTCGCCGCGATCGGGGTGGCGCCGACCGCGTGGCGCTGGCGGTTCACGCCGGTGGTGCGGTGGGTGCTGGCGGGCGCGGCGCTCGGGGTGGTGCTGGGCTGGCTGACGCTGCTCGGCGAACAGCTCGGCTGAACCGGCTCACAGCACCCGGTCGGTCCGGTGCAGCCAGCCGAACAGGCCGCGCTTGCGCCGGGTGGCCGCACCGGGGCTGGCCGTTTGCAGCTGTGGTGGCTGCGGTGCCTGACCCTTCGGGTACAGGGTGAAGCCGCAGACCGCCAGGTCGCCGGGGACCAGGCCGCCCGGCTCGGCCGGGGTGCGGTAGCGGAAGCCGAGCCATTCGTCGTTGGCGGCGTCGGCGAAGTCGGGCGGATCGAAGGGCAGCGACTGCGGTCCGGGATGGTCGGCGGCCTGCCACGGCACCGGATGGTCACCGGCCCAGAACGGCCGCTCCCACACCATCGGCAGCCCCTCGTTCTCCAGGATGTCGACCCGGGTGGAACTGAACGAGCGCCGGAACTCCCCGCGCTCCCAGTGCGCGAACGCGCCCCAGTGCAGCTTGGCGTCGAAGGAGACCAGGTAGGTGTGCTCGGAGGCCAGCGGGCGCACCAGCAGATCCGGCAGCTTCGTCGGCCGCACCAGGGCGGCCTCGGCCGTGCACACGACCGTCAGCCCCGGATAGCACCCGATGTAGACCTCGTCCCGATCCGGCGCGGCGCACCCGTTCAGCGTGCCGATCATGATCGGCCGCACATCGTGCTCGGCGTACAACTGCCCGGCCAGCGCCGCGGCGGCCGCCGGGTCGGGCTCGGGCCGCTCCCGCAGCACGGCCACGGGATCGGGCGTGTCGACATACCAGAGCGTGGAAGCGGAAAACACCGGCAACCACCTCCCACCTCGACCGAATCACCAGCTCACGCAAGAACATGGATAACTCACCGGGAGCGGGCCACCTCGACCCCGCCGACCACCACCGGCCGCCGACGAACCCCGACCCCGCACCGCAGCCCGGACGAAAAACCCCGGGGCGGCGGTCAGTGTCCGGAGCTGCGGACGCCGAGGAGGACGTCCTCCCAGGACGGCATCGGCGCCTTGCCGCGCTTGGCCCGTGCGGGCTTGGCGGCGGGCTTCTCCGGCGTCGCCGGCTTCTCCGGAGCGGGCTCCTTCGCCACCGGCTCCTTGTCCTGCTGCGCCACCGGCTGCGCCGGCGTCGCGGGAACGGCCGGGATCGGCGCCGCGGGGACCGGGGCGGCCGGAATCGCCGCCGCGCCACCACCGGCGGCGACCGCGCGCTGCTCGTAGTACTCGTCCAGCGTCGGCTGGGCGGGCCGGGCCGTCGGACGCGCGGTCGGGGCGACCTGCTCGCGCGGGCGCGGCTCGACCGGGGTCGGCGGCTCCACGATCGGCGGGGCCTTCTCCACCGGGGTGGGCAGGATGGTGGCCAGCCCGCGCAACGCGCGCCCGAAATCGGGATCGATCAGGTCGTTGGCCGGGTCGTCGAGCGGGGAGACCGAGCCGCCGTGCGCGTCCGGCTGGTAGCGCCAGTGCGCGGCGATCTCGGAGTGTCCGTGCCGCCACTGCAATTGGGCGACCCAGAATCCCTTTTCGTCTTTCCAGGCGTCCCATTCGGCCTGTTCGATGGTGTGACCGCGTTCGGCGAAGGCCGCGGTGACGATCTCGTGCAGCGTTTCCAGCGCCGGACCGTCCGGGCGCACCGGATGCGCTTTCTGCGCCAGTTCGGCGGCGCGGGCGCGCTCCAGCAACACCGGGTAGGCGAAACGTTCGACTTTGGTGGCCGGCATCCCGGACTCCGCCGTGACCTGCTCGACGGACGCACCGGCTCGAATACGGGCCTGGATATCGCGAGGACGCATAGACGCTTCCGTTTCGATCTCGATCTGGCCGAATCGTGCGAGGTCGCCGCGCGCCGCCGCGCGGAGCTTGTCGTCGGCGGGCAACCGGAACTTGGTGCCGGACTCGGTGTCACTGCACACGATGTGCGTGGAGTCGGGCGTCACCCCGATCACTCGAAGTTCACGCACCGTTACCTCCCTATCGCGTCGGCTACGACACCGCCCACTTTCCTAGACAGTAGTGCACATTACTTGCCCGCGGCAGCAGACACGCACGACCGAAATCGCGCACCGGGACCCCAGGTCCCGCTAATCTGATCGGCTCACCATACGAATCCTGGTCGTGTGCAGGGAGTTTGGTGATAGATCAACATCAAATACCGGCCCGCGGCGGTGTGCTCGAATGCAAATGTTGCGAACCCGTGGAGAACCCGACGCAAAGGGCCGGTGCCCGATGAACCGGAAAAAGTTCATCGGGCACCGGCCCTGATTGCGGTCTTATCTCAGAGCTGACCGACGACCCAGTCGATCGAGCGGGTCAGCTGCGAAACGTCTTCCGGATCGATCGCCGGGAACATGCCGACGCGGAGCTGGTTACGGCCCAGCTTCCGGTACGGCTCGGTGTCGACGATGCCGTTGGCCCGCAGGATCTTCGCGACCTGGGCGGCGTCGACCGCGTCGTCGAAGTCGATGGTGCCGACAACCTGCGAACGATGCGCCGGATCGGTGACGTACGGGGTGGCGAAGGAGCTCGACTCGGCCCACGAGTACAGGCGCGAGGACGAGTCGAGGGTGCGCTTGACGGTCCAGTCCAGGCCGCCGTTGGCGTTCATCCACTCGATCTGGTCGGCGAACAGCAGCAGGGTGGCCAGCGCCGGGGTGTTGTAGGTCTGGTCCTTGGTGGAGTTGTCGATGGCGATCGGCAGCGACAGGAACTCCGGGGTCCAGCGGCCCGAGGCCTTGATCTCCTCGACGCGGGCCAGCGCGGCCGGGCTCATGATCGCGATCCACAGGCCACCGTCGGCGGCGAAGCACTTCTGCGGGGCGAAGTAGTACACGTCGGAGTCGGCGATGTTCACCGGCAGGCCGCCCGCGCCGGAGGTGGCGTCGATGGCGATCAGGGCGTTCTCCGAGCCGGCCGGACGCGAGACCGGGATGGACACACCGGTCGAGGTCTCGTTGTGGGCCCAGCCGATGAGGTCGACCGACGGGTCCGAGACGGGCTCGGGCGCGCTGCCCGGCTCCGACGAGACGACGATCGGGTCACCGATGAACGGGTTGCCCTTGGCGACCGAGGCGAACTTCGAGGAGAACTCGCCGTTGGTCAGGTGCAGCGAGCGCTCGCGGATCAGGCCGAAGGCGGCGGCGTCCCAGAACGCGGTGGTGCCACCGTTGCCGAGCACCACTTCGTAGCCCTCGGGCAGGGAGAACAGCTCACGCAGGCCGTTGCGCACCCGCGCCACGACGTCCTTGACCGGCTTCTGGCGATGCGAGGTGCCGAACACCGAGGCGCCGACAGTCACCAGGGACTGCAGCTGCTCCGGGCGGACCTTGGACGGGCCGCAGCCGAACCGTCCGTCGGCGGGCTTGAGGTCGGCGGGAATGGTCGGGAACGCACTGGTCATGGGGGCGAGTTTAGTGGTCCGCCGATGGTCGAACGCGCACGGGGGCGAGGTCACCGAGCGGCTGTGAGGCGGCCCACTCGTGCGCGCGGTCGGTTGGACGCTTGCTCAGGATGTGTGGGTCGGAAGTCGGCCGAGTCGGCGGTCGCGTGGCCGCCGAGGCGCTGGCCCGGGATCGGGCGCCGCCGATCGTCTCCACCGGGTCGCCGCCGTCGCGCTCGGGCGGATGCGCCGGATCGCCGGGTCGGCGGCATCGGGACCGCGCGCGGTTCGCGCCTTGATCGCGACTGTAGGTGCGGGCGGGTGCGGGGAATTTGCCCCTGTCGGAAGGTGGTTCGCATTACGCTTTCGCTATGAGCCTCGCCGTGGCCGACTCGGGTCGGACCCTGTTCGACCGGTTCGCCTGGGCGTTCGGGCGGCGGCCGGGATTGCTGGCCGAGAGTTCCCGGCGGGAACTGCTGATCAGGGGGTTGCCCGCGACGGCCACCGTGCTGTCGGTACGGTCCCGGCGCGGGGAAGGCGGCTACCGGATCTCGGTGCGGGTGCAGCTGCCCGGCGAGCTGGCCTACGACGCGCGGGTGCGGCAGCGGGTCCGTAGCCAGGACCTGGAATGGATGCAGCCCGGCGACGCCGTCGGCTGCCGGGTCGATCCGGGTGATCGCGAACGCGTGGTGCTGTTCATCCCCGAGGTGCCACAGTCGGGCCGCAGCGCGGCCGCCAAGATCCTGGCCAACGGCCGCCGCGCCGAGGCCACGGTCCTCGCCGTCGCCCCCATCGCCGCCGACTACACCGGCCGCGACGACCCGGTCCTGCGCCTCGACCTGGAGCTGCGCGCCTGGGACGAGCCGACCCCGTGGCGGGTCCGCCTCATCCAGCCGGTACCCCTGGCCGCGGTCGGTCTCATCGAACTCGGCACCCGCCTCGACGCCGCCTTCTTCACCGTCGATCGCGGCGCCTCCGTCGCCATCGACTTCACCAGCCTGACCTGATCACAGCCTGATCGGCAGGCGCCGGGCCCGCTCCTACCGACGGACGGCGGCGAATCGGGGCACGCGCAACCGGTGGACGGCAGCAACCGGCAACCCGCGAGTACCGCGGACGGCGGCGGATCCGGGCATGCGCAACCGGTGGACGGCGGCGGCCGGCGCCTGCGAGTACTGCGGACCGCGGCGGATCGGGGCCCGCGGTACCGGTGGACGGTGGAGACCCGGCGTCCGCGACTACAGGTGGACGAAGGTGAACCCGGACGCGCGCAGTGCCGGAATCGCGGCGGCCATCCCCGCCGCCGTACCCGACTTCGGTCGGTGCATATGGGCGAGCACGATGCCGCCGGGCGCGGCCGCGCTCATCGCGCGCTGGACCTGGGCCGCCGACGCGGTGGCGCCGAAGTCGGCGTTGACCGTGAACCCGAGCGGGATCTCGCCCAGCTCGTTGACGATGGTGACCGCGACGTCGTCGTAGTGGGCGGTTCCGGCGCGGAAGAACCGCGGCGCCCGCCCGGTCAGCTCGAGCAGGCGTTCGTGATTGGCCCACACCTCGTGCACGGCCTCCTCGGCCGACGCGGTGCCCGCGATGGTGTAGGCGGCCCGCCCGGTCACCGAGAGCGGCTTGTGCGCGACACCGTGACTCGCCAGCTCGAACAGCGGGTTCGCGGCCAGCCGCTGGACCCGGCCGGGATCCGCGTCGACCCAGCGCTTGTTGAGGAACAGCGTCGCCGGAACTCGCTCGGCAACCAGTAGGTCGATCAGCGCCTGATCGATCTCGCCGTTGCCCGGCCCGCCGCAGGCGTCGAAGGTGAGCGCCAGCTGCTTGCCCGCGGCCGGGAAACCGCTGGTGATGCCGGGCAGATCGACACCCCACGCGTGCGGCCGCGCACCCGCGTGCCGGGCGGCGACCGCGGCGGGGGAGACGGCGGGCGGCGCGGCAACGGTGGAGATCGGTCGCGCGGACATCGGCGCGACGCCGGATGGTCCGCCTGTGATCGGCCCGGCGCCGGATGGCCCGCCGGCGAGCGGCGTGGCACTCGACGACCCGGGGGCAACCTCGGGCGCGGCCGAATCACCCTGCGCGGCAGCACAGCCGGTGATCACACTCGCCGCGAGCGCGGCACCAGCGCCGAAAAGCCCACGCCGGGACAGACCCTCGTTCCGCACCGCCCACCCTTATCGTTCAGGTCGGCTGAACACTACCTCCGCCGAGCACATCCACCAGGCCGAACAGGCCGTCTACCTGCCGTGTTCCGCGAGCAGATCATGTCGGCACCGGGTTGCGCGGCGACGAACAGTCGCTGAACAGCGAACGACCGGGCGCCGGCGGCCGGGGAGGCCGTCGACGCCCGGTCGGGCGATGCGGGGTGGGTCAGCCGGCGATGGTGGACCAGCCGGCGACTTCCTCGGGGGTGCGGGGGCCGGGGCCGGTGTAGATGGCGGCCGGGCGGACGAGCTTGCCCAGCTGCTTCTGCTCCAGGATGTGCGCGCACCAGCCCGCGGTCCGGCCGCAGGTGAACATGGCGGGCATCATGTGCGCGGGGACCTCGGCGAAGTCCAGGATCACCGCGGCCCAGAACTCGACATTGGTCTCGATGGCACGGTCCGGACGACGCTCGCGCAGCTCGGCCAGGGCGGCCTGCTCCAGCGCGGCGGCGACCTCGAAGCGCGGGGCGTCGAGGCGCTTGGCGGTGGCGCGCAGCACGCGGGCGCGCGGGTCCTCGGCCCGGTACACCCGGTGGCCGAAGCCCATCAGCTTCTCCTTGCGGTCGAGGATGCCCTTGACCAGCGCGCGGGCATCGCCGCTCTGCTCGACGGCCTCGATCATCGGGAGCACGCGGGCGGGGGCGCCGCCGTGCAGCGGGCCGGACATGGCGCCGATCGCGCCCGACAGCGACGCCGCCACGTCGGCGCCGGTGGAGGCGATGACGCGGGCGGTGAAGGTGGAGGCGTTCATGCCGTGCTCGGCCGCCGACACCCAGTAGGCGTCGATCGCCTCGGTGTGGCGCGGGTCCGGGTCACCCTTCCAGCGGGTCATGAACCGCTCGGTGACCGTGGTGCACTCGTCGATCTTGCGCTGCGGAACGGCGGGCTGGTAGATGCCGCGGGCGGACTGGGCCACATAGGACAGCGCCATCACCGAGGCGCGGGCCAGGTTCTCGCGGGCGGTCTCGTCGTCGATGTCGAGCAGCGGCTCGTAGCCCCAGATCGGGGCGAGCATGGCCAGGCCGGCCTGTACGTCGACGCGCACGTCACCGGTGTGCACCGGCAGCGGGAAGGGCTCGGCGGGCGGGAGACCGCGGCCGAACTGGCCGTCGACCAGCAGGGCCCACACGTCGCCGAAGGTGACCCGATTGGCGACCAGATCCTCGATGTCGACGCCGCGATAACGTAGCGCGCCACCATCCTTGTCCGGCTCGGCGATGTCGGTGGTGAAGGCCACCACGCCTTCCAATCCGCTGACGAAATCCTGTGGTACCGAGCTG
Source organism: Nocardia sp. NPDC050718 (assembly GCF_040654235.1). Classification (NCBI taxonomy): domain Bacteria; kingdom Bacillati; phylum Actinomycetota; class Actinomycetes; order Mycobacteriales; family Nocardiaceae; genus Nocardia; species Nocardia sp. NPDC050718. The sequence continues at coordinate 618,606 of NZ_JBFAHQ010000003.1, forward strand.
GTAGTCATGGTGACTCTCCTTGCAGGGGCATGCCGATCTTTCTGAACCATAGCCCTGGGGATACCGGGTAGTAACGTCGCCCCTGGCCTGACCTCGACCCCTTCCCGGCCGACGTCCCGGCGTACCGTCTGTCCCCATGGTTGACCAGGAACCCGCGACCGCGGCAGACCTCGCCGCGATGCGCGTCGACTACGGCGACCCGCTGTCGGTGCCCGAGGAGACCGACCTCGACGAGACCTGGGTGGCAGGCGGCTGGGAACCGTTGCTGCGCCGCTGGATCGAGCAGGCGCGCGGCCTCGGCATCGCCGAATCCAACGCGATGGTGCTGGCCACCGTGTCGCTCACCGGCCCCGCCCCGCGCCCGGTCGCGCGCACCGTGCTGTGCAAGGGCCTCGCGCCCGAGGGCATCACCTTCTACACCAACTACGACTCGGCCAAGGGCAACCAGCTCGCCGCCGACCCGTACGCCGCGGCGACCTTCGTCTGGCCCGCGCTGGCCAGGCAGGTCCACCTGCGCGGGATCACCGAGCGGGTGTCGCCCGAGGTGACCGCGGCCTACTGGCAGACCCGCCCGCGCGACTCGCGCCTGGGCGCCTGGGCCTCGCGGCAGTCGCGGCCCGCGGCCTCGCGCGCCGAGGTGGACCGGTCGCTGGCCGAGACCACCGCCCGCTTCGCCGACGTCGACGACATCCCGGTACCGCCGTTCTGGGGCGGCTACCTGCTGCGGCCCGACGAGGTGGAGTTCTGGCAGGGCAGACGCGGCAGGCTGCACAACCGGATCGTCCTGCGGATCGGCGACGCAGGCACAACCGTGGAACGTTTGCAGCCCTAACGAGCGGTGGGCTATGTCACCGAGCGCATCCGTTCTCGGATCGCCCGGCAGTGGCTAATCTGCGGCGAGTGAGACTGCTCGCCGACACCGAACCCCTGCGTCACCCCGACTACCGCAGGCTCTGGACGACCAACATCGTCACCGTCATCGGCGCGCAGCTCTCGGTGGTCGCGGTTCCGCAGCAGATCTTCCAGATCACCGGCAGTTCCGGGTACGTCGGCCTGGCCGGCCTGTTCGGCCTGATCCCGCTGATCGTGTTCGGCCTGTGGGGCGGCGCGCTGGCCGACGTGATGGACCGGCGCACGCTGCTGATCATCACCACCGCGGGCACCGGCGTGACGGCGGTGGCGTTCTGGGTGCAGGCCGCCCTCGGGATGAACAACGTGTGGCTGGTGCTCGGCCTGTTCGCCGCCCAGCAGGCGTTCTTCGCGGTCAACCAGCCCACCCGCAGCGCGGCCATCGCGCGGCTGCTGCCGCCCGAGCAGATCGCCGCGGCCAGTTCGCTGAGCATGACGGTGCAGAACGTGGGCATGATCGCGGGCCCGGTGCTGGCCGGTCTGCTCATCCCGGTGCTCGGCCTGCCGACGCTGTACCTGATCGACGCGATCGCCCTGCTCGCGACGGTGTGGGCGGTGTGGAAACTGCCCGCCTTCCCGCCGACGGGCGATCAGCGCCGCGCCGGGCTGCGCGCCGTCATCGACGGCTTCCGCTACCTGACCGGGCAGCGCATCCTGCTCGCCTCGTTCGTCGTCGACATCATCGCCATGGTGTTCGGCATGCCGCGCGCGCTGTTCCCGCAGATCGCGCACGAGACCTTCCACGACCCGGCCGAGGGCGGCGTCGCGCTCGGCCTGCTGTTCGCGGCCATCTCGGCGGGCGCGGTGCTGGGCGGGGTGTTCTCCGGCTGGGTGCCGCGGATCCGCAGGCAGGGCCTGGCGGTGATCGTCTGCATCGTGATCTGGGGCGTGGCGATGATCGGGTTCGGCCTGGCGGTGGGGCTGGCGGGGCACCTGTTCGGGCTCGGCGTGTGGCTGTGGATCGCGGTGGCCTTCCTGGCCCTCGGCGGCGCGGTCGACATGATCTCGGCGGCGCTGCGCACGGCGATGTTGCTCAACGTCTCCACCGACGAGATGCGCGGCCGCCTGCAGGGCGTGTTCATCGTGGTTGTCGCAGGTGGGCCGCGGATCGGTGATGTTGCCCACGGTTTCGCCGCGGCGAGCCTGGGTACCGCTGTAGCTGCCGCGGGTGGCGGTGTCCTGGTCGTCATCGGGGTGGTGCTGGCGGCATTGGCCTTCCCCGCCTTCGTCCGCTACCGGGTGACCCGCGCGCATTCCGATTCTCTGGTCAATTGAGCTGTGCGAGAAGGGAATACATGGTTTTCGCCGATCCGCGACGACCGGGTTCCGCCGCCCTGCGCGGAGCCGGTCCGTGACGTCGGTGAACAGGGGATCGGCGCAGGTCGGCACCTGTGCGCCGACCTCACCGCCGATCGGCTCCGGTGTGAGAACGGCGCAGGACAACCCTGATTGCTCGTCTCGACCGAACAACAGCTAGCGTTAGCGCAAGTGCACCGCGTGCCGACCGCACCGGTGCCTACGGTTCTAGCCTGAGAGGGATCCTTCCGTGCCCGCTGAGAACATCACCAACGTCGCCGATGACGCCAAGGCGGTACTGCAGTACCCCGGAGGCGAGTTCCCGATCTCGGTCACCAAGGCCGCAGAGGGCAACGACGGACTCGACTTGGGCAAGCTGCTGGCCAGCACCGGTTACGTCACCTACGACCCCGGTTTCATGAACACCGCGTCGACCAAGTCGGCCATCACCTACATCGACGGTGAAGCGGGCATCCTGCGCTACCGCGGCTACCCGATCGACCAGCTGGCGGGCCGCTCGACCTTCATCGAGGTCAGCTACCTGCTCATCTACGGCGAGCTGCCGACCCAGGCCCAGCTCGACGACTTCACCGATCGCATCCGCCGCCACACCCTGCTGCACGAGGACCTGAAGCGGTTCTTCGACGGCTTCCCGCGCAACGCGCACCCGATGCCGGTGCTGTCGTCCGCGGTGAACGCGCTGTCGGCGTACTACCAGGACTCGCTGGACCCGCGCGACCCCGAGCAGGTCGAGCTGTCCACCATCCGCCTGCTGGCCAAGCTGCCCACCATCGCGGCCTACTCGTACAAGAAGTCGGTCGGCCAGCCGTTCCTCTACCCGGACAACTCGCTGTCGCTGGTGGAGAACTTCCTGCGGATGACCTTCGGCTTCCCGGCCGAGCCCTACGAGGTCGACCCGGAGATCGCCGCCGCGCTCGACATGCTGCTGATCCTGCACGCCGACCACGAGCAGAACTGCTCCACCTCGACCGTGCGCCTCGTCGGCTCCTCCGACGCCAACCTGTTCACCTCGGTGTCCGGTGGCATCAACGCGCTGTGGGGCCCGCTGCACGGCGGCGCCAACCAGGCCGTGCTCGAGATGCTCGACGAGATCAAGGCCAACGGCGGTGACGTCAAGGAGTTCATCCGCAAGGTCAAGAACAAGGAAGACGGCGTGAAGCTCATGGGCTTCGGGCACCGCGTCTACCGCAACTACGACCCGCGCGCCACCCTGGTCAAGCAGGCCGCCGACAAGATCCTGTCGAAGATCGGTGGCGACGACCAGCTGCTCGATATCGCCAAGCAGCTCGAAGAGGCCGCCCTCACCGACGACTACTTCGTCTCGCGTCGGCTGTACCCGAACGTCGACTTCTACACCGGCGTCATCTACCGGGCCATGGGCTTCCCGACCCGCATGTTCACCGTGCTCTTCGCCATGGGCCGCCTGCCCGGCTGGATCGCCCACTGGCGCGAGATGCACTCCGAGCCGCTCAAGATCGGCCGCCCGCGCCAGATCTACACCGGTTACGGTGAGCGTGACTACCGCGATATCGCTGGTCGTTAGTCCGAACCGAAACTATCGAAGGGGATAGCCGAATGACCAAGCCGGAGATCGAATTCCAGGAGGGCCCCGCGCCCACCGAGCTCGTGATCAAGGACCTCGTCGAGGGCGAAGGCAAGGAAGCGGTGCCCGGTGGCACCGTCGAGGTGCACTACGTCGGCGTCGAGTTCGACAGCGGCGAGCAGTTCGACTCTTCGTGGGACCGCGGCGAGTCCATCACCTTCCCGCTGCGCGGCCTGATCCAGGGCTGGCAGGAAGGCATTCCCGGCATGAAGGTCGGCGGCCGCCGCCAGCTGACCATCCCGCCGGAGCTCGCCTACGGCCCCGCCGGCGCAGGCCACCACCTCTCCGGCAAGACCCTGGTCTTCGTGATCGACCTGCTCAACGCGAACTGACCAGCCGAACGCCACTGTGGCCGGGTTCCCTTCGGAACCCGGCCACAGTTGTCTGTGCGTAGGTGCTCTCAGCGGGTGAGGTCGGCCATCGGTATTTCGCCGACGACGACGTGACTGAGCGCGACGATGCCGCGATGGATCTGGTGCAGTCGGTATTCCCTGGCATGCGCGTCGAGGCGGAACTCGAGCACCTCCTCGATCCCGAACTTGGCGTCCAGCATGACCACGAGATAGAGCGGTATCCCGACCCGCGCGTACTGTGCCTTCTTGTCCAACAGGTCCTCGGCCGCCGTCGACGGCGATGACACCTCCACCACGATCAACGCGTCGGAGGCCTCGGGTTTCGCGCCCGGCCTGTCCAGGCAGCGGTAGAGCACCACGTCGGGGCGCCGGAAGGTGAACTTCGGAACGCGCCACAGCACCACGTCGATGTCGGTGTCGACCCGGATGCACGGCTCGGTGCTTGGCAGCCGCTCCATCGCGTCGGCCAGGCGCCGGGCGATGCGATTGTGTTCCGGGGTCGGCGATTCGCACACGATGACGTGCCCGTGGACCACTTCGATCTCGCGCGCCGCGGCCTCCGGCAGCCGGAGGTATTCCTCCTCGGTCATCAGATGAGGGAGCGAATCCGTGGGCTGGATCGTCATGCCGGTGAGCATACCGCCCGGTCGTCGGCGACCTTGTGGCCTGGAAGAACGCCTCTCGACGAGAGGGACCGCGATGCCCGGTGTCTACTCGTGGACGACTTCGACCGGGTCGGTGAGGGCGAGGGCTAGGGCGGAGTTCTGGGTGGGGCTGCGGGTGGGGAGGGCTTCGATGGCCTTGCCGGTCTGGGTGTTGAGGTTGCCGACGATGGTCTGGAGGGCGCCGACGCCGGTGGTCATCTGTTCGATGGCGGAGGTGATCTGGGTGCCACCCTGTTCGGCGAGGGCGGGCAGGCCCTCGGCGAGTTCGGCGCCCTGGGCGAGCTGGGTGCGGGCGCTGTCGAGCCGGGTGACGACGGTGCGCAGCAGGGTGCCGAGGTCGGTGTTCGGGTCGACGGCGGCGCCGGTCAGGTCGGCCAGGCCGGTCAGCTGGGCGCCCGCCTGACTCGAGATGCCGCGCAGCGCTTCGAGTTTGGTGATGATGTCGGCCAGCTGGGGGTCGGTGGCGAACGGCAGGGCGCGCAGCAGCGGCAGGATCTGGTCCAGGCCGGTGGACAGCGCGGTGGCGCTGCGCTCCACGCCGGCGATGGTGACGCCGGTGGCGCCGAGCGCGTCGGCGAGCTGATTCGCCTGCTTCGTCGCGCCGTCGACGGTCTGGTTCAGCAGCGCGATGGCCGAGGTGAGTTCGCCCGCACCCTGTTTCGCGAAGTCGAGGAAGCCGAGCATCTCCTGCGCGCCGCCGCTGAACTGGGCGGCCCCGTCGGCGGCCGCGTTGACACCGGCGTTGAGCAGCTGGGCGGTGAACTGCACCGAGGTCATCTGATTGCGGGCCTGCGCGACCGCGGCGAGCGCGGCGTCGACCCCGGAGGCGCCGATCCGGTGGGTCACGGCGGCGACCGCCCCGTTCACCACGTTCTCGTCCGCGCCGTCGTGCGCGGCGACGGTAACCTTGGCGCGCTTGGGTTCCGGCGTGGCCAGCGTCGCCATCGACGCGGTGAGATCGGCGGGCAGGGTGATCACCGCGGCGTAGTCGGCGGCGTCGACCTCGCCCGGCTTCGCCACCGTCCACTCGTAGCCGCCCGCGTCCTGGACGGCCTTGGCGACGCGCTCCCCGGTCGGCCCGGTATCGGCGTTGACGAGCGCGAACCCCGTGGGGGCGTCCGACGCGCCTGCGCACGCCGCGATACCACCACCCGCCAGCGCGACAGCAGCGACGAGACAGACCAACCTGGTGCGTTTTCCGATCACGCCGCCGACGGTATCGAGCGAGTTCGCGCCGGGTCGTGGGAGATGTCTGAGAGTTCGGTGAGGACAGCGGCGGCGGTGATAGCCGACCGTGTGCCGGAACCGCCTCCCGCGCGGGCGATTCCCGCTCATCGGGACTCCAAACCGCACCGGAATATGTCGTACGTCACACTGTCTTCCATTGTTTCGCTGGGTCCGATACAAATCTCGAGTCAATCGAGATCGAGATTTCATCGATTCGTCCGGGGGGTTCGGGGATTCGCCGGGGGCATCGGGAGGGAGACATCGAACATGTTCCACCGCACCATCACCCGCGCGAGCCGGCGCGCCTTCGTCGCCGCGCTGCCGCTGGCCGTCGCCACGTCGCTGGTCACCGCGGGTGTCGCGGCCGCTGACGTCGACACCGAGCGTCAGGCGCAGATCGCCACCGGCCTGGCCAGCGCCGGTGCCGCCGATGGCGTCGACTTCCGCACCACCGTCTCGCCGGACCTGCGCACCATCTCCGCGAGCGTCGACAACGGCCGCTTCGTGATCACCCCCGACGCCGTCACCGTGGTCTCGGCCGCCGGTGTCACCGTCGGCGAGGTCCCGCTGAAGCTGAACACCGTCGACGGCAACGCCATCGCGATCGCCTCCGTGGTCTCCGCCGACGGCAAGACCGTGCAGATGGCGCCGCAGCTGTCCGCCGACACCAGCACCGAGCTGAAGGACATCGCCACCAACCCCGAGGCAGGCAACCACGACCCCGTCCAGAACGGTGCGGCCGCCGGTGCCACCATCGGCGCGCTGGCCGCGGCGATCATGTGCGTGCCCGCGCTGGCCGCGTTCATCATCGGCTACGTCTTCTGCGCCATCCCGTCGGTGATCTCCACCGCGCTGACCGGTGCCGTGATCGGCGCCGTCATCGGCCTGGTGATCCCGGAGTCGGTGCCGCAGGTGCTGCCCTGATCTCCGTGGGCGGCTGATCGATAGCTCCGCGATAGCCCCGTCCTCGCGCATCGGCGCGGCGGCGGGGCTTTCGCGCGTCTAGGGCGCGTCGCGGATCGGCAGCTCGACGACCAGGCGAGCGCCGCCGAGCGGACTGTCCTCGAAATAGGCGCGCCCGCCGTGCAACTGGGCCTGCTGGGCCACCAGGGCAAGGCCGAGGCCGGAACCGCCCTTGCTGGCATTGGTGCCGCGGGCGAACCGGGCGAAGACGGCGTCGCGCTCGGCGGGTGGCACGCCGGTGCCGTTGTCGTCGACGGCGATGACGATGCGCTCGCCGGGCGCGCGATGCGCCGAGACGACGGCGTGCGTTGCCCCACCGTGCTTGACCGAGTTGGTCAGCGCGTTGTCGATGGCGAGGCGCAGCCCGGCGGGCAGGCCGCGGGTGACGAGTTCGGCGTCGGTATCGATCCGGACCGAGAGGCCGGGGTTGTGCCGCATGGCGTCGTGGGCGGCCTGGTCGCACAGGTCGGCCACGTCGGTGGGAATGTGGTCGGCCTCGGCGGTGAGGTCGCCGCGGGCCAGGCGTTCCAGGGCGGTGAGGGTGGTCTCGATCCTGGTCTCGTTGCGGGCGAGGTCGTCGAGGATCTCGCGGCGCTGCTCGTCGGTGAGGTCGAGGGTGCGCAGGACCTCGAGGTCGGTGCGGATCGCGGTGAGCGGGGTGCGCAGTTCGTGCGCGGAGACGGCGGCGAAGTCGCGCGCGGTCTCCAGCGCGGCGGCGGTCTCGGCCTGCGCCTCGTCGACGCGGGCCAGCATGGTGTTCACCGCGTCGGCCAGCTTCACCGCCTCGTCGACCCCTGACCCGTCGACCGGCTGGGCGGCGTGGTCCGGGTCGCCGAACGAACTGCGCGCCGAGACCTGCTTGGTCAGCTTCACGATCGGCCCGACCGCGCGCCCGGCCAGCAGCCAGCCCAGTGCCGCGGCCGCCGCCACCGCGATCGCGGCGCCGGCGAGCACCCAGCGCTGCTGATCGGCGGTGGCCTTGGCGGCCTCGGTGGTCGGGATGGCCAGCGAGACGGTGCGACCGGCGGGCTGGTTCTCGGTGGTGGTGAGTACCCGATAGGGCTGGTCGTTGACCTCGACGGTCTGCGAGCCCGGCGGCAGATCGGGCAGCTGGGTGGAGCTGGACGCGGTCACCTGGCCGTTGTCGCGCACGGTGAGCGCCATGGTGGTCTGCAGCCCGGTCAGGTTGACGAAGCCGGTGGCCAGCACCGGCTCGATCAGCACGATCCGCGAGGCGATCTCGAGCTGCTGATCGGTCTGGGTCACATTGTTGCGTTCGATCGCTTGGAAACCCACGAAAGCGGCGATCGAGACGATGACGACGGCACCCGCCGCGGCCGCTCCCGCGACCCTGGTTCGCAGCGAAAACGATTGTCTCCGACGGCGTTTCGGCGGGGCCTCGATCATTTCGGTTCCCGGAGCACGAACCCTACGCCGCGAATCGTGTGCAAAATCCTTGGCGTGTCATCTATTTCGAGTTTGCGTCGCAAGTATCCGACGAACACGTCGACGACATTCGTATCGGCTATGAAATCGTAACCCCACACCAATTCCAGCAGCCGTTCGCGCGTCAACACCACACCCGCATTCCTGGCCAGGGTGGACAACAATTCGAATTCCCGTTTGGTGAGCTCGATTTCCTTGCCGTGCAGCAGCGCGCGGTATCCCGCCACGTCGAGCTGCAGCGGGCCGACGGTGATCGCGCCGGGCGCGACCGGCTCCGGGGTGTCGGTGCGGCGGCGCAGCAGGGCCCGGATCCGGGCCACCAGCTCGGCCAGCTCGAACGGTTTCACCAGGTAGTCGTCGGCGCCGGACTCCAGGCCCGCGATCCGGTCGTCGACCGAGGCGCGGGCGCTGAGCACGCAGACCGGCACGTCGTTGCCCATCGCCCGCAGGGCCGTCACCACGCCCGCGCCGTCGAGCACCGGCATGTTCATGTCGAGGACCACCGCGTCGGGCGCGTGCTCGGACACGGCGCGCAGGGCGGCCGCGCCGTCGCGCGCGACCAGCACCTGGAACCCGGACAGCCGCAGGCCACGTTCGACCGAGGCGAGGACGTCCTCGTCGTCGTCGACGACCAGGACAGTGGAGGCAGCACGATCGGTCACGCCGCAATCCTAGGGGCGGTGGCCGCCACCGGGCCCGATGGTCAGGCCGTGGGGGCCACCGGGTCGCCGTCGAGGTCGGGGGTCGGGGTGTCCTGCGCGGCCGGGGGCGGATTGCCCAGCGGGGGGTTGGCCAGGATGCGGTCGGCCAGCGCGGTGAGCACGGCCGGGTCCTCGATGGTGGCCGGGGTCTCCACGTGTTCACCGGCGGTGAGCTGGCGGATCGTCTTGCGCAGGATCTTGCCGGAACGGGTCTTGGGCAGGCCCGAGACGATGATCGCGCTGTGCAGGGTGGCGATGGCGCCGATCTGCTCGCGCACCCGCTCGGCGAGCTCGGTCCGCAGCTGCTCCGGATCGACCTCGACACCCTGCTTGAGCACCACGTACGCCAGCGGCAGGTGGCCCTTGAGCTCGTCGGGGACGCCGATCACGGCGCATTCGGCGATCGCGTCGTGCCCGGCGATGGCGGCCTCGATGCTGCCCGCCGAGAGCCGGTGCCCGGCCATGTTGATCACGTCGTCGCTGCGGCCAAGGACGTAGAGGTAGCCGTCCTCGTCGAAGTAGCCGGAGTCGCCGGTCAGGTAGTGGCCGGGGAAGGCCGACAGGTACGAGCGGATGAACCGCTCGCGGTCGCGCCACAGGCCGGTCAGCGCGCCGGGCGGCAGTGGCAGCCCGATGACGATGTTGCCCTCGACGCCGGTCGGTACCGGATTGCCGTTCGCGTCGAGCACCCGCAGCCGGTAACCGGGCACCGGCACGCACGAGGAACCGGGCTTGACCGGGAGTTCCTGCAGGCCGAGCGGGTCGGCGCAGATCGGCCAGCCGGTCTCGGTCTGCCACCAGTGATCGACCACCGGGGTGTCGGGGTGCTCGGCGAGCAGGGTGTCGGAGGCCCATTCGAAGGTGGCCGGGTCCAGTCGCTCGCCCGCGCAGAACAGCGCCCGCAGCCTGGACAGGTCGTGGCGACGGGCGGCGGTGGCCTCGGGGTCGGCCCGCCGGATCGCGCGCAACGCCGTCGGCGCGGTGAACAGCACCCGCACGTTGTGCTCGTCGATGATCCGCCAGAAGACGCCCGCGTCGGGGGTGCCGACCGGTTTGCCCTCGTAGAGCACGGTCGTCGCGCCGACAAGCAGCGGCGCGTAGACGATGTAGGAGTGGCCGACGACCCAGCCCACATCGGAGGCCGCCCAGAACACCTGACCTGGGCCGACGTCGTAGATATTGCGCATCGACCAGGCCAGCGCGACCGCGTGCCCGCCGTTGTCGCGGACCACGCCCTTGGGTTTGCCGGTGGTTCCCGAGGTGTAGAGGATGTAGAGCGGATCGGTCGCGGCGACCGAGACCGGCTCGGCCGGGGTCACGTCGGCGACGGTGGCGGCCCAGTCGACCCAGCGGGCCGCGACGGTCTGCTCCGAGGACGGCAGCACGTCGGTGGCCGGCTGCGCGGCCGGGAACTCGATGGTCGGGAACTCGGGGCGCTGCTTGACGATCACCGTGCGCACCGACGCCGTCTGCGCCAGGTCGAGGGCCTGCAGCACGATCGGCGGGTATTCGATGCGGCGGTTGGGCTCGAGCCCGCCCGAGGCGGTGACCACCAGGACCGGTTCGGCGTCGTCGATGCGGGCGGCCAGCTCGGGCGCGGCGAAGCCGCCGAACACCACCGAGTGCACCGCGCCGATGCGGGCGCAGGCCAGCATCGCGATCACGGCCTCGGGGATCATCGGCAGGTAGATCACGACCCGGTCACCGGCGACGACGCCGAGATCACGCATGGCTCCGGCGAATCGGGCGACCTCGTCGAGCAGTTCCGCGTAGGTGTAGACGGTGGTGGTGTCCGTCATAGCGGAGACATATATGAGGGCGGCCTGATCGGCGTGCCCACCCTCGGCGACGGTGCCCGCCCTGACGTGCCGGTCCAGGGCGTTGACGCAGGTATTGAGCCGGGCGTCGGGGAACCAGCGGGCCGCGCGCTTGTCGGCGGCGTCGACGATCTGCTGCGGAGCCACCTCCCACTCGATGGCCTGAGCTGCGGCGGACCAGAAGTCGGCTGGGTCGACCAGACTGGTCTGATAGACCGGTCGGTACTCGTGTTCCACGTCCAAGCCCGTGACTCCCTAGCCTCGCTTCGATGCCCGCTCGATAGATCCTGATGATTGTGGCAGACTTCACGCGACACCCGAGGGGGTGCCGCGACCTTTGGTTTTGCCTGGAACGGGCAGGTCATCGCGCGGACCTCTACCGGGAGTCAGCCAAGAAGTTATTGATCCGTTAGAATCTGATGTCACTTATTCGGGCAGTCGTAGACGCAATTTCTCGGCCAGCCGCAGTTCTCGGCCAGCTAGCCTGGCGAGCCACCATTGCGCCTGTGGAGGTTCGCTGATGGCGCTTGGTAGAGGCCAGTTTGGAAAGTGAGTGGGAGATGCGTGACGCCGCTAGGTCCGGCAGCAAGCGCTGGGCGCTCGGCAACTGGGACCTGCGTTGGAAGGTTACGGCCGTACTGGCCGTGCCGCTCGCGGTCGCGGTCGGGCTCGGCGTGTCGAGAATTACCTCGGAGTTCTCGGAGGCCAACCGACTGTCGAGCATCAATGAGCAGATCGACACGATTCCGTCGGTCACTTCGCTGAGTGCGAGCACCGCGAAGGTGGCGGGTAGCCAGTTGGTGCCCGCGGGCCCCGGGGTCACGATGGTCACCGACAAGGACCTCACCGAACTCGACGCCGCCATCGCGGCGGCCGAGGGCTCGATCGGCCGGTTGACCGATCTGCCGAAGGCGCACGCCGCGCTCGAGCGGATGATCGCGCAGGCCAAGACGGTGCGCGGGCAGGGCAAGGCGATGACGACCTCGGCCGAGCCCGCGCTCGCCTCGGTCGAGCAGATGCGTAAGGAAAGCGTCGACATCGTCGAGACGACCGTCGCGCAGGTGAGCGACCCGGTCATGGACACGGCGAAGCTGCGCCTGGTCGACTCGCTCAACACCCGTTCGCTGCTCGTCGACGAACTCGCCGGTCTCTCGGAGATGCTGCGCGGTATGCCGACGGGAGCGCAGAACTTCCTCACCGGCGTCAGCACCGAGAATCACCTGCTCGAAGTGCTCGCCAACCGCTTCCCGGCCGGTGACCGGGTCGTCGCCGACCTGAAGGCACAGGCCGACACCCGCAAGAACCTGATCAGCGGGCCCGAAGTGCAGGCGGGCAAGCTGCCCGTCGGTGACCTGCGTACCTCGCTGTACACCAGCCTCGTCGGCTACGAGGGCGTGGTCAACGAGGCCACCAAGGCGATCGAGTCCTCGATGGACGAGCTGGCCGCCGCCGCGGCGACCGGCGCGTGGACCTACACCGGCGTCGTCATCGCGACGATCCTCGCCGCGCTTCTGCTCGCCGTGTTCGTCGCGCGCTCGATGATCGTGCCGCTGCACCGCCTGCGCCTGGCCGCGCTGCGCGTCGCCGAATCCGATCTGCCGCACGAGGTCGCCCAGCTCCGTAACGGTGCCGCGCCCGAGGACGTGCCGCTCGAGCCGATGCCGGTGCGCTCGGACGAGGAGATCGGCCAGCTGGCGCGCGCCGTCGACGACATCCACGGTCAGGCGCTGCGCTTGGCGAGTGATCAGGCGCAGATGCGTTCGCAGGTCAACGACATGTTCGAGACCCTGGCCCGGCGCTCCAAGTCGCTCGTCGACCATCAGCTCACCCTCATCGAGGCGATGGAGTACGACGAGAAGGACCCGCGCCTGCTCGAGAACCTCTTCCGGCTCGACCACCTCGCGGCGCGCATGCGCCGTAACGGTGACAACCTGCTCATCCTCGCCGGCACCAAGCAGCGCCGGACCAAGTCGGCCCCGGTCGAGATCGCCGACGTGCTGCGTGCCGCGATCTCCGAGGTCGAGGACTACGAGCGGGTCAAGCTCGGCGCCACTCCGCGTGGCTCGCTGGTCGAACCGGCCGCCTCCGATATGGCGCACCTGTTCGCCGAGCTGCTCGACAACGCGCTGCGGGCCTCCCCGCCGGAGACCGACGTCAAGTTCACCTTCGCCCAGGCCCACGACCAGGGTCTGCTGATCGAGGTGGCCGACCGCGGTATCGGTATGCCGCCCCAGGAGATGTCGGAGATCAACCGCAGGCTCGAGCAGACCGCCGAGCCCGGTCCCGACACCGCCCGCCACATGGGTCTGTTCGTGGTCGGCAGGCTCGCGGAGCGGCACGGGCTGACCGTGCGCCTGCGGCCGACCTTCGACACCGCGCGCGATCCGGGCGTCACCGTCACCGTGCACGTGCCGGTCGGCCTGATCGTCTCCGGTGCCGGTGGCCCGGTGATCCCGCCGCAGCAGGCACCGCAGCAGGCGCCGCAGCAGCAGCGCCCGGCCCCGCAGAACCAGCCGAGCACGATGCAGACCCGCGCGATCACCCGGACTCCGGGCGGCAACGTGATGGTCACCGTCGATCCCGGTGTCAGCAGCGGGCCGATCCCGGCCGGTCAGGGTGGGCTGCCGCAGCGGCAGCCGGGTAACTCGATGGCACAGGGGCTCCAGCAGGACGCCGCCGAGCAGTCCTCGCCGACCCTGCGTCCGCCCGCGCCCGGTCAGGGCAATGTGCCGCAGCGCGGCAAGCTGGCCGCGGCCAACCTGCCCAAGCGCAACCTCGCCGCCGGTGGACCGGGTGGACCCGGTGGACCGCAGCGTCCGCAGGGCGCGCCGTCCGCGCCGGGTCAGCCGGGCGACGCCACGCCCGCCGGTGCGCCGCAGTCGCTGGCCGGTGGTCTGCCGCAGCGCTCGCCGGGTGCCAACGGCGCTCCGGCGCGCGATCAGGCACAGCCGCCGCGCGACACCGCGCCGCCCAAGCGCGACACCACCGCCGGTGGTCTGCCGCAGCGCTCGCCGGGCGCCAACGGCGCGCCGCCGCGCGACCCGTCGGCCGGGCTGCCGCAGCGTCCCGCCAACGGCCTGCCCCAGCGGGACCAGACCGGTGGCCTACCCCAGCGCGATCCGTCCAACGGTCTCCCGCAGCGTGAGCAGACCGGTGGTCTGCCGCAGCGTGACCCCGCGGGCAACGGTGCGCCGCAGCGTGATTCCGGTCCGGTGTCGCGTGATCCGGCGACCGGGCTGCCGCAGCGCTCCCCGTCCAACGGGCTGCCGCAGCGGGACCAGACCGGCGGGCTGCCGCAGCGTGACCCGGCTCCGCGCCTGCCGGGCCGCGAGCAGACCGGTGGTCTCCCGCAGCGTGATCCGTCCAACGGCCTGCCCCAGCGTGAGCAGACCGGTGGTCTCCCGCAGCGTGATCCGTCCAACGGTCTCCCGCAGCGTGAGCAGACCGGCGGCCTGCCCCAGCGTGATCCGTCCAACGGCCTGCCCCAGCGTGAGCAGACCGGTGGTCTCCCGCAGCGCGACCCGGCCAACGGCCTGCCGCAGCGCGGCGCCCAGCCGGGTGGTCTGCCGCAGCGTGATCCGGCCGGTCAGCAGCCGCGTCCGGCCAACGGCCTGCCGCAGCGTGGCGCGCCGGGTACCCCTGCGCCGCAGCGCGATTCCGGCGAGAACGGGCTCCCGCAGCGGGCTCCCGCGGCCGGTCTGCCGCAGCGGGAGGCGCCCAACGGCCTGCCGCAGCGTCCGGCTGCGCCGATTGGGCTGCCGCAGCGCGATCCCGGCGCTACTGTGGTACCGCAGGCGAACGCCGGGCCCGGAGTGGCTCTGCCGCAACGGGATCGGGATCCTGCGGGGCCGGAGAACGCTGCGTCGGCAGGGCGCGATCCGGGTCGGCACAGTTTCCGGTCGAATCCGGCCAAGGCTGCGTCGTTCTTCCAGACCAGGTTGCAGCCGGCACCGGAAGGTGATTCCGTCATGGGCGGAACGCCGATCTTCGCGGAGATGATGTCGGCGTGGCTCACGGATGAGAATTCCGACCGGTCCCAGATGGCCGCTGCCTTCGAATCACCGGGTGACGAAGGATGGCAGGCCGCTCGACGGGCCAGCGAGGCTCAGCCCGAGGTCCGTACCGCTGCGGGCTTGCCTCAGCGCAACCCGGGCGGCAGGCTCGTGCCTGGCGGTGTGACCGGTAAGGCCGACACCACCCCGCAACGTGATCCCGAAACGATCAGGTCCAGCTTGAGTCGTCACCAGCAGGGCGTCCGGGATGGCCGCGCAATGAAGGCAATGAACCTAACCGGAGATAAAGGAGACCGATGAACCCCGATCTAGGTGGTACGAACCGTCAGCTGGATTGGCTGGTTTCGAACTTCGCCAACGAGGTTCCTGGCGTAGCCCATGCCGTCCTGGTCTCGGCTGACGGCCTGCTGATGGCCGCGAGTGCCCAGCTCCCGGTCGACCGCGCGGAGCAGCTCTCCGCCGTCACCGCTGGACTGGCAAGCCTTTCCGTCGGCGTGTCCAATCTGTTCGAAGGCGGTACGGTACTGCAGTCCGTCGTCGAGATGGAGCACGGTTACCTACTGCTCATGGCAGTCGGCGACGGCTCGTATCTCGCAGTCCTGACCAACACCTCGTGTGACATCGGTCAGGTGGGATACGAAATGGCCTTGTTGGTCGAGCGTGTGGGTCAGACCGTCCAGGCCACGCCACGCGTCACGATGGGTTCCTGATGGTGGGATGGACATAGACGATCACCGCATGGGGAGCGCCGAGCCCAGCCTCGTCCGCCCGTACTCCTTGACTGCCGGCCGCACCAGGCCGGCGGTCGAGTTGGCGCTGGAGGCACTCGTTGCATCGCATCCGGTCGCCATGGAGCGGCAGTTCGAACTGAACAACCTCGAAACGTCCATCGTGGAGTTGTGCAGGCAATCGCCGTCCGTTGCCGAGATAGCTGCCCAATTGGGTATCCCGATCGGTGTAGCGCGGGTACTCGTGGCCGACCTCATCGAGGCCGGTCATGTCCGGGTCTCGGCGACTTTGAAAGACGATTCCAGCGACGATGAACGTCGCGAGCTGATCGAAAGGGTTCTCAGTGGACTCCGGCGTATTTGATTCGACGGCGCAGGTCGACACCCGCACGAGCAAGCCGACTTCGGCGAAGATCGTTGTCGCCGGTGGCTTCGGTGTCGGTAAGACCACGTTGGTCGGTGCGGTGTCGGAGATCGTTCCGCTGCGCACCGAGGCGCTGGTCACCAATGCCAGTACCGGAATCGACAACCTGACCGGCATTCCGATGAAGTCGACCACCACGGTGGCGATGGACTTCGGCCGGATCAGCCTCGCCGACGACCTGGTCCTGTATCTGTTCGGCACGCCCGGCCAGTACCGGTTCTGGTTCATGTGGGACGACCTCATCCGCGGCGCCATCGGCGCCGTGGTGCTGGTCGACACCCGCAGGCTGGAAGACAGCTTCGCCGCTGTCGATTACTTCGAGGCTCGCGGTCTACCGTTCCTGGTGGCGCTCAACGAGTTCGACGACGCACCGAAGTACCCGCTCGAGGACATCCGCCAGGCCCTGGCCGTCCCCGCCGACGTGCCGATCATGTCGATCGACGCCCGCCGCCGGGAACCCGCCAAGCAGGCCCTGGTCTCCTTGACCGAGTACGCCCTGCGCAAGGTCATGCAGGGCTACTGAGCCGAACCCGGGGCTGCCGCGATGAAGGCAGCAGCCCCGCTTCGCCCCTCAGCCCCCCGCAGCCCCGATCCGCTCCGCCAGCCCGCACAGCGGATCGATCAGCTGCTCGGCAGCATTCGGTAGTCGCGCACAACCGAAACCCTCGACAAACCGCGCCGCGTACCCCGTACCCAGGCGGCGATCGAGCGTGAGCAGCGCGTGCACCGCCGGTGTCCGGCTCGGACACCGCCCGACCCGAAGGCCTCGATCGAGGTACTCGACGAGCACCTCGGCGTCGACGGCCGCACCGAAGCGCGCGAACGCGAAGCAGTAACCCCAGCCCGCGTGCACGACTTCGTCGGCATACAGGAGCTCAGCCAGCTCGTCCCGGAATCCGGTGCGGCGATCGAGCCCGATGAGCCATGCCGCGGTGAGCCGTGGCCGCCAGTCGAATTCGAGGAGCTGACGCAATTCGGCGTCGCTGATCCGTCGCGCGTCCCGCGCCAGCCCCTTGTGGAACTGATCGCGATCGGGCCTGTCTCGCAACGGGTTCAGGCCGATGAGTCGCGTGTACCGGCCGGAGCCGGTGCTGTCGGCGATCACCCACCGCTGCACCAACATCCGATCCGCTGGGTCCGTCGGAGGGCGGAAGCTCATGGCTGCCATTGTGGCAAGCGATGATTGCTGACCGTCAGGGTTCCGGGTCGGGGTTGGGGCGGGTCCAGGCGAGGATCATGGCGGGGGCGCAGCCGCCGGCGAGGAGGGCGGCCAGCATCATGAGGCCGCCCGCGTAAGCGGTGCGGTAGGCCGTGGCCTCCGGTGCGATGGCGCTGCTGAAGATCAGGTAGGCCAGGGGTGGCATGGTCAGGGATTGGGTGAGGGCCAGGCCCGCGGACCGGGCCTTGTTGCGGTCGGCGATCTCCAGTTCGTCGAGCACCGGGTCGGTGCGTGATCCTGGCCGCTGGAGGCGATGCGTAGCATCGTCCAGCTGGGCAGGAACAGCAGCAGCGCGACGAGCGCCACGAGCGGGGCGGCGCGCAGATCCAGCGCCCTCAGTACGCCGGCGGCCGCGATACCGGGCAGGGCGATCCCGACGGCAGGCACGAGCAGCCGCCTGCGCCGCTGTGAACGCCAGCCCGTCAGCATGCCCACGGTCCGCTGTTCCTGGACGAGCCAGCGGCGGACCCGATAGTTCTGGTAGCGGTCGATCAGTCCGAGGGCGCCGGTCATGACGTGCCTTTCTTCCGTGGATACAGCTCGGCCGAGAGCGGGCCGAACTCGGTGCGGGAGAACACCGCTTCGACCGGCAGCTCGAACACATCGCAGATGCGCAGGGCCAGGTCGAGGCTGGGGTAGTGGTCGCCGCGTTCGAGCGCGCCGATGGTCTGGACATTGACGTTCACGGCGTCGGCCAGGGCCGCCCGGCTCATCCGGTGTTCGGCGCGGAGAACCGCGATGCGATGGAAGATCGGGAGGGTTTCTCTCGTCTCGCCGAGGGCGGATCCCGCTAGGCTCGGCGCGTGCGTATGTCGGCGTTCGACCTGATCGGGCAGTTGCTCGATACCGATTCGTTTCTGAGCTGGGATCGGCCGCCGGTCGAGCCCGCGGTCTCGCCGAAGTATCGGCAGGAGCTCGTTGCGGCGGAGCGGCGGGCGGGTACCGATGAGTCGGTGGTGACGGGGGAGGGGTTGTTGCGCGGGCGGCGGGTGGCCGTGATCGCCTGTGAGTTCGCGTTCTTGGCCGGGTCGGTGGGGGTGGCGGCGGCCGAGCGGATCGTGTCGGCGGTGGAGCGGGCGACCGAGCTGGGATTGCCGCTGATCGCGTCGCCGACCTCGGGCGGGACCAGGATGCAGGAGGGCACAGTCGCTTTCGTGCAGATGGTGAAGATCGCGGGGGCGGTCGCGGTGCACAAGGCGGCGGGGCATCCCTACCTCGTGTACCTGCGCGATCCCACGATGGGCGGGGTGTTCGCGTCGTGGGGATCGCTGGGCCACATCACCTTCGCCGCGCCCGGCGCGCTGATCGGCTTCCTCGGGCCGCGCGTGTACGAAGCGTTGTACGGCAAGCCCTTTCCGCCCGGCGTGCAGACGGCGGAGAACCTGTACCGCAACGGCGTGATCGACGGCGTGGTGACCGTCGAGGTGTTCCGCCGGATCGCCCACCGGGCTCTCAGCGTCGCGAGCGGCGTCGTGCTTCCGATGGCGGCCGAACCGGGATGGGCCGCGCCGGTGCGCAGTCCGGCCGCCGCCGCCGATTCCGCGTCGACCGCCTGGGACTCGGTGCTGAGCACCCGCCGCCCTGGCCGCCCCGGCCTCCGCGACCTGCTCCGCCATGTGACCCAACGGGTTCCGCTCAGCGGCACCGGCCAGGGCGAGTCCGATCGCACCGTGGTGCTGGCACTGGCCCGCTTCGGTGGACAGCCCTGTGTCGTCTTCGGCCACGACCGCTCCGGCCAGCAGGGCGAGCACACGATGGGCCCGGCCGCCCTGCGCGAGGCCCGCCGGGCGATGGCGCTGGCCCGTGAGCTGCGCCTGCCGCTCGTGCTGGTGATCGACACCGTCGGCGCGGCGCTGTCGAAGGAGGCCGAAGAACGCGGCCTCGCTCCCGAAATCGCCCGCTGCCTGGCCGATCTCGTCACCCTCGACACCCCGACCGTCTCGATCCTGCTCGGCCAGGGCACCGGCGGCGGCGCGCTGGCCCTGCTCCCGGCCGACCGCGTGCTGGCCGCCGGCCACGGGTGGCTGGCCCCGCTGCCGCCGGAGGGCGCGAGCGCCATCGTCTTCCGTGACACCGCGCACGCGGCGGAACTCGCCGCGGCCCAAGGCATCCGGGCGATCGATCTGCACGCCGACGGTGTCGTCGACCGCATCGTCGACGAACACCCTGACGCCGCCGACGAACCCGTCGCCTTCGCCCGCCGCATGGTGCTCGCGGTCACCGAGGAGCTGGCCGCCCTGCGCGCCACGCCGACGGCGGAACTGCGCGTCCTGCGGCAGGCGCGCTACCGGCGAATCGGCCTTCCCGGGGCCGGTCACTGACCGGCGCCCCGCTTCCTACCCGGTCCGGAACCGGGGGAAACACGCGAGGGCGCGTCGTTGACGGTACGGCGAAGCACTTCTACCGTCGGATGGGTGACCTTCCGTAGCGCTAACAGCCCTGTTCCCACCATCGTGCTCAATGACGGGAACGTCATTCCGCAGCTCGGCTTCGGTGTGTTCCAGGTGCCGGAGGACGACGTCACCCCGGTGGTGGCCGAGGCATTGGAAGTCGGCTACCGCAGCATCGACACGGCCGCGATCTACGGCAACGAGGAGGGCGTCGGCCGCGCCATCCGCGCCTCGGGCATTCCCCGCGACGAGATCTACGTGACCACCAAGCTCTGGAACGCCGAGCAGGGCTACGACAGCACGCTGCGCGCGTTCGACGCCAGCATGCAGCGGCTGGGCCTGGACTATCTCGACCTGTACCTGATCCACTGGCCGGTGCCATCGGCCGGTCGCTACGTCGACACCTTCCGCGCCTTCCAGGCGCTCAAGGCGCAGGGCCGGATCCGCTCGATCGGCGTCTCCAACTTCCGGGTGATCGACCTGGAGACCGTGATCGCCGAGACCGGCGAGACCCCGGCGGTCAATCAGATCGAACTGCATCCCACCCTCGCGCAGCGTGAACTGCGCCAGTACGACGCCAACCACGCCATCGCCACCGAGGCGTGGAGCCCGCTGGGGCAGGGCGCGCTGCTGAACGACCCGACCGTGGTGTCCATCGCCAAGGAACTCGATCGCACCCCGGCGCAGGTCGTCATCCGCTGGCATTTGCAGCTCGGCGTGATCGTCATCCCGAAATCGGTCACGCCCTCGCGGATCGCCGAGAACTTCGACGTGTTCTCCTTCGAACTGGACGCGCAGGCGATGGAGGCGATCAACCGCCTGGATACCGGCACCCGGATCGGCCCCGATCCGAGCACGGTCTAGCGCCGGACCGCGCTGATCCCCAGGTAGCCGGTCAGTTCGGCGGCCGCGGCCCGGCCCGCCCGGTTGGCGCCGATGGTGCTGGCCGACGGTCCGTAGCCGATCAGGTGCACGCGCGGGTCGACCGCCACCTGGGTGGCCAGCCTGCCGGTCATCGTGATGCCGCCGCCGGGCCCGCGCAGCCGCAGCGGCGCCAGGTGGTCGAGCGCGCTGCGGAAGCCGGTCGCCCACAGGATGACGTCGGCCGCCTGGAACCGTCCGTCGGCCCAGCGCACCCCGGTCGGTTCGATCCGCTCGAACATCGGCTGCCGGACGAGGACGCCGCGGTCGCGTGCGGCGCGCAGGCGCTCGTCGAGCGGCAGGCCGGTCACCGAGACCACCGATCCGGGCGGCAATCCGCGGCGCACCCGGTCCTCGACGATCGCGACGGCCGCGCGCCCGTCGTCCTCGCGGAACGGCAGCGAGCGGAACACCGGCTCGCTGCGGGTGACCCATGTGGTGGACGTCACCTGGGAGATCTCGTCGAGCAATTGCACCGCCGAGATGCCGCCCCCGACGATGACCACGTGTTTGCCCGCGAACTCGGCGGCGGTGCGGTAGTCGCGGGTGTGCAGCTGTCGTCCGGCGAAGCTGTCCGCGCCGGGGTAGACCGGGATGAACGGGTGTTCCCAGGTGCCGGTGCCGTTGATCAATCCACGGGTGCGCAGTGTCCCCGCGCCCTCGGTCTCCACGTGCAGCACCTCGCCGCGACCGGCGCAGGACTGGCCGTCGGCGGTCCGGTCGCACACCACGTTCACCGTCACCTGCCGGTGAACGCGCAGGTCGAAGCGCTTCTCGTAGAGCTCGTAGTAGTGCGGCACCGCGCTGGCCGCCGGCGCGGACTCCGAGCCGGGCGGCAGTGTCTCGGCGAAGGACATCCCCGGCAGATCGTGCACCCGGTTGACGGTGGTCAGCGTGAGGGAGGGCCACCGGAACTGCCAGGCGCCGCCGGGGCCAGGGGCGTGGTCGACGATGAGGAAGTCGCGTTCGGGGACCAACCCGAGGCGGCGCAGGTGGTAACCGGCGGAGAGTCCGGACTGGCCCGCACCGATCACCAGGATGTCGAAGTCGGTCGCCACAGCCGCCGATGCTATCGCCTTACCGGGCGCCGACGGCCGCCTGTGGCAGAGTTAGGGCAACGATGGTGTCGGTACTTCTGGGGAGGACGCATGCTCGGCGTGACTCGCGATGGTGACGTGATCACCATCGAAATGCAGCGCGAGGAACGGCGCAACGCGCTCAGCGAGGAACTGGTCGGTCTGCTGCGCGACGCGATGCTCGACGCGGTGGCCCACGGCGCGCGGGCGATCGTGCTGACCGGCCGTGGCCCGATCTTCAGCGCGGGTGCCGATCTGTCGGGCGTGTACTCCGAGTCGTTCCTCGGCGGCCTGCTCGACATGCTGCACACCATCGAATCCCTCCCGGTGCCGGTGATCTCGGCGATCAACGGTGGTGCGCTCGGCGCGGGCGTGCAGCTGGCGATCGCCTCGGACCTGCGGGTGATCGAACCGGACGCGTTCATCGCGGTGCCCGCCGCCAAGCTGGGCATCTCGGTCGACCGCTGGACGGTCTCGCGGCTGGTCTCGCTGATCGGCGGCGGTCCGGCCCGCACCATCCTGCTCGCGGCCGACCCGGTCTCGGCCGCCGACGCCTACACCTTCGGCTTCGCCAACAAGCTCGGCACCCTCGCCGACGCGCAGGACTGGGCGAAGTCCATCGCCGCGCTCGCGCCACTGTCGCTCCAGGCGATGAAACTGATGCTCAACGACGACGGCACCCGCGATCCGGCCAGCGCCCAACAGCGGGCCGCGCTGGAAGCCGCCTGGTCAAGCAACGACGCGAAGGAGGGCCGATTGGCTCGGCAGGAGAAGCGCCCGGCGAAGTTCGTGGGCCGCTGATGCGGCTCGCACGCGTTGCGGGGTCGGTGGCGAGCACGGTCGGGCTCGCCTGGGTAGCGCGTGCGGTGTGGGGACTGCCCACCGCGCTCGGCGCGGGCCCCGCGGACATCGAACCGACCGCACTGGGCAAGTCGTCGTATCGGGACGGCCGGTTCCACAACACCGAACCGAGCAGCATGATGGCCGCGGGCGCCGCACCGTCGCTGCTGTGGTCCGGGCTGACCAAGGGCCGGGTGGGCAGGCCGTCGCGTCCGGTGCCACTGGAGACGCCCGCTCCGCCCGCCGAGGCCGCCGACCTGGCGGTGACCTGGTACGGGCACGCGAGCGCGCTGATCGAGCTCGACGGCTACCGCGTGCTGGCCGACCCGGTGTGGAGCGAGCGGGTCTCGCCGTCGCCGGTGATCGGCCCGGCCCGGCTGCACCCGGTGCCCGGCGAACTGACGGAGCTGCCCGCCGTCGACGCGGTGATCATCTCCCACGATCACTACGACCACCTGGACAAGGCCACCGTCGACGCCCTGGTCCGCGAACAGCTCGCGCCGTTCGTCGTGCCCACCGGCATCGGCGCCCACCTGCGCCACTGGGGTGTGCCCGAGTACCGGATCATCGAGCTCGACTGGGGTGGCTCGGTCTCGCTCGGCCGCGGCGAGAACGACCGCGGTCTCACCATCACCTGTGCCGAGGCCAGGCACTTCTCCGGCCGCGGCCTGGTCCGCAACACCACGCTGTGGGCGTCGTGGGCGCTGGCCGGACCCACCAAGCGGGTCTATTTCGGCGGCGACACCGGCTACACCAAGGCCTTCGCCCAGGCGGGCGCCGTCCTCGGCCCGTTCGACCTGACGCTGCTGCCGATCGGCGCCTACGACGAGCGCTGGACCGACGTGCACATGAATCCCGAGGAGGCGGTGCGCGCGCACGCCGACCTGTGCCTGGGCGATCCCGGGTACGGGCTGCTGGTCCCGATCCACTGGGCCACCTTCAACCTCGCCTTCCACGGATGGTCCGAGCCGGTGCATCGATTGGTGTCCGCGGCGGCCGCGGCGGGTACCTCCACAGTGGTGCCCAAGCCGGGCCAGCGGGTGGTTCCGAATGACCTCCCACCGCGGGTTTCGTGGTGGGAGGATGTGGAGTGACACCTTCTTACGGGAAAGGAACATCGGCAGATGAGTCTCGTGGATACCTTGAAGGGCTTGCTCGGTAAGGGCAAGGAAGCGGCTGCGCAGAACGCCGACAAGATCAACGAAGCGGTCGACAAGGCCGGCAGCTTCATCGATGACAAGACCGGCGGCAAGTACAGCGACAAGATCGAGAAGGGCAAGGACGCGGCGAAGAAGGTCGTTCCGCCGCAGGCCGACCCCGGGAGCACCGCAGGCGGCGCCGCCCCGACCGATCCGGGACCGCAGGCCTGATTCGGTGCGCGGGGGCCGCAGGCCGTCGGTCCCCGCGGCCGAACCGCGTCGATGGTCCGCCGGGAGTTCCGGGGTCCGCCGGGGGAACCGGCGATCGAGGTTGAGCTCAGCAACCTCGACAAGGAGCTGTACCCGGCGACCGGGACGACCAAAGGCGAGGTGATCGCCTACTATTCGGCGATCGCCGAGGCGATGTTGCCCCATCTCGCGGGGCGGCCGGTCACGAGGAAGCGGTGGCCCAACGGGGTGGACCACCCCGATTTCTTCGAGAAGAATCTGCCGGAGCACGCACCCGCCTGGATCCAGCGCCGGGTGATCGAGCATTCCAGCCGCACGGTGACCTACCCGCTGATCGACTCCGAAGCGGGACTGGCCTGGCTCGGCCAGCAGGCGGCCCTGGAAGTCCATGTGCCGCAATGGCGTTTCGACGGTGACCAGCGCGGCCCGGCGACCAGGATCGTGTTCGACCTCGATCCCGGCCCCGGTGCCGGCCTGGCCGAATGCGCGCGGGTGGCGCTCGCCGTGCGCGACCTGGTCGCCGAGATCGGGATGCGCGCGTTCCCGGTGACCAGCGGCAGCAAGGGAATTCACGTCTACGTGCCGCTGGATCGGGTGGTGAGTTCGCGCGGGGCGTCCACCGTCGCCAAGCAGGTCGCCGCCAATCTCGAACAGCTGCACCCGGATCTGGTCACCGCGACGATGGCGAAGTCGGCCCGCGCGGGCAAGGTCTTCCTGGACTGGAGCCAGAACAACGCGGCCAAGACCACCATCGCCCCGTACTCGCTGCGCGGCCGGGCCGAGCCCAATGCCGCGGCGCCGCGCGACTGGGCCGAGATCGAGGACGCGCAGTCGCTGCGCCAGTTGCGCTTCGACGAGGTTCTCGTGCGCTGGCAGCGCGACGGCGACCTGCTGGCCGACCTCGATCCGCCGCTGCCCAGCGGCCCCGACGCGCTCACCAAGTACCGCAGCATGCGCGATCCCGACCGCACGCCCGAACCGGTGCCCGCCGCGCCGCCGGAGCCGGGGCCCGGCGATCGCTTCGTCGTCCAGGAGCACCACGCGCGCCGGCTGCACTGGGACGTCCGGCTCGAACGCGACGGCGTGCTCGCGTCGTGGGCGGTGCCCAAGGGCCCGCCGACCGAACCGAGACACAATCGGCTCGCCGTGCGCACCGAGGACCATCCCCTCGAATATCTCGACTTCCACGGCACCATCCCGAAGGGCGAGTACGGCGCGGGCGAGATGACGATCTGGGACACGGGCACCTACCGCACCGAGAAATGGCGCGACGACGAAGTGATCGTGGAACTGGACGGCGGCCGTCTGCACGGCCGCTACGCCTTCATCCGCACCAACGGCGATCAGTGGCTGATGCACTTCATGCGCGACCAGAGCCCACGAGAACCGGTGGGGGACACCGGCACCGGGGACTTTCCGCGCGGCCTGTCGCCGATGCTCGCCACGGCGGGCGAGGTGGCCGGGCTGAGTGCGGGGGACTGGGCCTTCGAGACCAAGTGGGACGGCTTCCGGGTGATCGTCGAGATCGACGACGGCATCGTCACCGTCCGCAGCCGCGCGGGCAACACCGTGACCGCCCGTTACCCCCGGCTGGCCGCGCTGGGCGGCGAGCTGGCCGGGCACCGCGTGGTGCTCGACGGCGAGGCCGTGGTCCTCGACGCGAACGGGCTCTCGGATATCTCGGCGCTGCAAGCGGATTCGGCGCTCGCGGTGTTCGTCGCCTTCGACGTGCTCTACCTCGACGGCACCTCGCTGCTGCGCAAGAAGTACAGCGACCGGCGCGCGGTGCTCGAGGCCCTGGGCAAGCTGGCGCCGTCGATGAACGTCTCCCCGCTGCTGGCTGGGTCGGGGGCCGAGGCCATGGCGGTCAGCCGGGAGCAGGGGCAGGAAGGCGTCGTCGCCAAGCGGGTCGACTCGATGTATCAGCCGGGCAAGCGCACCCAGACCTGGCTCAAGCAGCGCAACTGGCGCAGCAGGGAGGTCGTCGTCGGCGGGTGGCGGCGCAGCGACAAGCGCGAGTTCAAATCGCTGCTGCTCGGTATCCCACACGACAACGGGCTGGTCTACATCGGCCGCGTCGGTACCGGTTTCGGCGTCGAGCAGTCCCGGCGGATCGCGGCGGAACTGCGGCGGCTGCACCGCGCGAGCTCGCCGTTCGTCAACGAGATGACCGCCGAGGAGCGCCACGACGCGCAGTGGGTCACCCCCGAACTCACCGGTACCGTCCGTTTCCAGTCCTGGACCGACACCGGCAGGCTGTGGCATCCGGTGTGGGACGGCGTGACGAGTTCACCGAGCTGACCCTGCCGCGAAAGCTGTGGTGTTGCTAGGGTGATCGCGTTGGACCGGTTCGAATCAGCGAGGAGTGCACGGTGGATTTCAAGAACCTGGCGGGCAAGGCGATGGATCTGGCCGCCCAGCATGCGGACAAGGTCGACGGGGTCATCGAGAAGGCCGGTGACGTGGTCGACGAGAAGACCGGCGGGAAGTTCTCCGGTCAGGTCGATTCCGCCCAGGACGCGGCCAAGAAGGCCATCCGGGACTGAGGTCTCGGCGGCCGGTGCCGCAGGGCTTCCGGCCTCGTCACCTCGCGTCCGAGAAGCGATACCGCGCCGTCGGCGTTCCGTATCGCCCCTCGGGCGCGAGATGGCCGAAAACCGTGTGCCACAGGTTAGCCAGTGGGGTTCTTCATCAGGTCGGTGATCGTCGCGACGTCGGTGACCAGCGCGTTTCCCTGGAAGGCGAACTCGTCGTAGGCCCTCGCCATGGCTTCTTCGTCGCGGCCGCCGCAGGCGTCGCCGATCACCACCGGGACGAAGCCCAGGTCGGTGGAATGCGCGACGGTGGGCACGATGCCGATCTCGAGCGCGACGCCGGCGATGGCGTAGGCGCCGATTTTCAGATCGCGCAGGAGTGCGGCCAGCGGGGTGCCCTCGAAGGCCGACATGGTCATCTTGTCCAGGACCAGTTCGTCCGCGCGGGGTACCAGTTCGGGCACCAGTTCGAAGCCCGGGGTATCGCGCTGGAGAATGAACTGCACGTCATCGATGGATTCCGCGTGCTGCCAGCCCATCAGCAGGCGCATCGCGTAGACGCCGGAGAGGCGGCGCGGCGGGAAGAAGTGCCGCAGGAAGATCACCGGATAGCCCGCACTGCGGGCGGCCTCGACCACGCGCACCACCCGTTCGACGACCTCCTGGCCGTCGGGCAGCTGGCCGAGCACGCCGACCTGCATGTCGTAGACGATCAGCGCCATCCGGTCGGGCGCGCACAGATCGCCGAGAGTGTCGGGAATGTCGAGTCCGTTGCCTTGTCGCACCGACGCCAGTGTAGGCGTCGATGCGACCGGCAATAGGGCTGTTGCGCAGACTATTTGGTCTGCTGCGCCCACTGCGTGGTGCCCGGCGGCGCCAGCAGCGTGTTGATCAGGTCGAAGCCCGCGACGGCCAGCGTGGGTCCGCCGACGACGAGGGTGCCGATGATCCCGCCGACGGTGGCGCCGGTGATGAAGCCGGGAATCGCGCCGACGCCGCCCGCGGCCGCGCCGATCACCAGGCCGATGACCGCGCCGACGGCCATGCCGACGAAGCTGCCGATGGCGGTGGCCAGGCCGAAGGTGGAGGCGAAGTTCGCCTGTGCCGCATAGTTTTCCGCGGGCGAGGCGACCGGGGTCAGGTTGGGCCTGGCCGCCGCGACGTCCTTGACCGCGGTCAGTTCGAGGACGCGGCTGTCCTCACGAACCGTGTGCGGCAGCGGGTATTCCAGGCTGCCGTCACGGATCGAGAGCGGCAGCGAGACCAAGGTTGCGCCCGCTTCGTCACGGACGTGGACGGTGCCGCCGTCGATGGCGAAGGTGCCGTGGGTGAGGGTGGTGATGACTTTGTTGCCGACCAGGTCGGTGCGGTACTCGACGTCCGGTGTTACCGGATCCGCCCCTGCCACACCGGTGCCGACGAGCGCGACCGCGAGGACCGGAATGGCCGCGGCGGCGATCTTGCGGATGATCATGTGAACGTTCCCATCTGGTTCATCAGGTGACGTGCCCAAACGAAATGCGCCGTGATCATGGCTCCCCCGAGAAAGCTAGTGACGGCGCGTAAAGCGGTCCAGCTCGATGTCGAGATGAACCATAGCCTGCCCGAGGGTAGCTGAACAGTGAATTCGGGTTTTAAACATCAAATCTTTCATAGTTATTCGCTATCACGAACCGTGCTCGCCCACTACTCGATGATGTTGATCGCGCGCGCGACGATCGTGACGACGATGACCACGGAAATGGCGGATTGCGCCATCATCAGCACCTTGCACCACCGCGACAGCGGGAGCACGTCGGCCGGGGCGAAGGAGGCCGCGTTGGTGAAGGCCAGGTAGAGGTAGTCGAGGTACTCCGGCCGCCAATCCTTGCCGCCGAGCCGCTCGTCCTGCATCTGCGGAAACAAGAAGTCTGGTAGAGGTTTCCGGCCGTTGGCGCGCGCGGCCGGACCGCCCCGATCGAACTCCCAGTACAACAGCGAGAAGGCGATGATGTTGGTCGCCCAGATCATCGCCCCGCTACCGAGCAGCGTCCCCGCCCCGCGGTTGTCCTCGCCCGTGAAGATGGTCTGCACGAGGCGCAGCGCCGACACCGTCGTCGCGAAGCTGATCAGGCCGGACAGCAGCAGGCTGAGCCGGCGGATCCAGGGTTCCTCGCGATCCATCCGGCTCGGGTTGGCGATCAGCAGCACCGCCATCACGCCGAGCTCGAGCATCGGCAGCAACCACACCGGGGCGGGCAGGAACTCGCTCGGCAGCAGCACCTGGACGACCACGATCGTCAGGATCGCCGCGGTGGCGGCCAAGCGGGACTCGCCCTCGGTGGGCTCGCGCCAGGCGGGTACCGCGCGCTCGCTGTGGGTCACGCCAGCCAGTATCGCCCGGCCCGCGCCCCGCGCGGCGCAGGACGCCCGGCGGGGTTCAGAGCACGATGGTCAGCGCGATCGCGCCCGCGCAGACCGCGACGACGACGCCGAGGGCGATCGCGTCGCGGCGGGTGGGCGCGCTGGGGTGCGCGGTGAGCATGCCTGTGCCGCCGCGCGCGGTGATCGCCTCGCCGAGTTCGCCCGCGCGGCGGGTGGATACCGCCATGCACGCGGTGAGGATGTCGATGAGCGGGTTGGCGTCGGCGGCGCGATGCAGCAGGTTCTCCTTCGGGCGCAGCTTGCGCGCCGCGCGCAGCACCCGGATCTCGTCGAGCAACAGCGGCAGGCCACGCAGCGTCAGCGCGACGACCACCGCCCACTCGTCCACCGGCAGGCGCAGCTTGCGCAGCGGCGCACCGAGTTTCGCCAGCGCGGGCGCCACCTCGCCCATCGGGGTGGTGTAGGCGATCAGGAACGAGGCGGCCACCAGCACCATGCCGAACACGAAGACCTGCGCGTACCCGAGCACCGCCTTCATCCCGATCGGCGCGTTGATCAGTCCGCCGAGCAGCACCAAACCCCAGAACCACCAGGGCAATCGGGGCAGCGCGCCCAGCGGCAGGCGGGCCACCACCCAGATCAGCACCAGGAACGCGATCATCATGCCGAGCACCGGCCAGGTCGGCAGGAACATCAGCAGCAGACTGATCAGGAAGGCGGCGATCATCTTGGTCCCCGCCCACAACCGGTGCACGACACTGTCGACCGGAACCTCACGCAGCAGCACGGTACTCATCGGACGACCCCGCTTCCCGGTTCGTTGTGCGGTGGATTGTCCAGTCGCCAGACGGTTTCCGGGCGTCCCGGCAGCAGCGGCGCGGGCTGCGCGCCGACCGGGCGCCGCGCGCCCGCGGTCTCGACGACGACGCCGGCGTCCAGGTGCACGGTCCGGTCGCACACCGCGGTCACATCGGCCACGTCGTGGGAGATAACGATCAGCGTCTGCCCCGCGTCGCGCAGCCGGGCGAGCAGTTCGACGATCTCGGCGCGGCCCTGCGGATCGAGTCCGGCCAGCGGCTCGTCCAGCACCACCACCTGGGGATGACTGGCCACCATCGCCGCGAGCACCACCCGCTTGGCCTGCCCGCCGCTGAGTTCCTCGACCGAGCGGGCGGCGAGGCGGCGGTCCAGGCCCACCGCGTCCAGCGCCCGGCCGACCGCGCCGGAGCCGGTCGCCCGGCCGCCCCAGTCGGCGATCTCGGCGCCGACGGTCTGCTTCTGCAATTGCAGCCGGGAATGCTGGAAGGCCAGCGCGACCCGGCCGATCTGCTGGTCCACCGGATCGCCGCGCAGCTCGCAGCGACCCGAGCTGGGCGCGATGAGCCCGGCGATGATCCAGGCCAGCGTCGACTTGCCGGACCCGTTGCCGCCGACGATCAGCAGCGCCTCGCCCTGCCGCACCAACAGGTCGACGCCGTGCAGCGCGGGCGCCTCCCACGGCGTGCCGCGGTTATAGGTGTGGCGCACGTCGGTCAGTTCCAGGATGGTCGCGCCCATCGGGCCGCGGCGCTGGTCGCGGGCGGGCTGCGGCCAGCGGGCGAGGTGGTCGACCATGCGGCCGTTCGCCAGATGGATCACCCGGTCGGCGGCGCTCGCGTCGGCCTCGTGGTGGGTCACCAGGACGACGGCGGTGCCGTGCCTGCGCGGCAGTTCGGCCAGCAGCGCGACGAGGTCGCGGCGGCCGTCGGGGTCGATCATCGAGGTCGCCTCGTCGGCGATGAGCAGCGCGGGACGCCGGGCCAGCGCTGCGGCGACGGCGAGGCGCTGCTGCTGACCGCCCGAGAGGGTCGCGGTCTCGCGCCTGCCCATGCCGGTCAGGCCGACCTCAGCCAGTAGCGCGTCGACGTCGACCTCGGCGGCCAGCTCAGCCGACAGGCCCCACACGACGTCGTCGGCCACCGAGACGCCGAGGGTCTGGCTCTCCGGGCGTTGCAGCACCAGCGCGGTGCCGCCCAGCTCGCCCAGTCCGGCCGAGCCCGGCCTGCTGACCGCGCCCGAGGTCGGCGGCCTGCCGGCGAGCACGCGGGTGAGCGTCGACTTGCCCGAGCCGTTGTGACCGACCACGGCGACGAACTCGCCCGGGTGGATGGTCAGGTCGATGCCGGACAGCGCGTCGGCGGTGGCGCCGGGATAGCGGTAGCCGGCGCCGTGCAGGGTGACCGGCAGCGGGCCGATCGCGCGGTCGTCGTCGGGGGCGTCGAGGCGGTCGCTGCCGGGCAGCCAGGCCAGCCGGTCGAGCACCGAGCCGAGCACGAACCACGACACGATCGCGCTCACCAGCACCCCGAGGAAGACCGATCCGCCGAGGTAGAGCCACCAATTGCGGAGCAGCGCGTCGGTGAGGTCGGCGGCGGCGCGGCCGAGCGGCTCGAGCGCGGGCTGCCGGGCGGCCAGGTTCTGGATGCCCTTGGCGGTATTGCGGATGGCCTCGAAGAACAGCTCCCTGGTGCGCGCGAAGAGCAGCAGGCTGCCGACCGAGAACAGGCCCCAGCCCACCCCGGCCAGCGTCGCGAGGGCCAGCACCGCGGGCAGCCCGCCGCCGCGCCGCTTCACGATGCCGATGATGCCCGCGAGCGTCGCGGCGCCGAACACGCCGAGCGCGGGCATGATGCCCGCGGCGACGAAGGTGACCAGCCCCGCCGCGACGCTGGCGGTGACCAGCGCGCGCAGGCGATAGCGGTGGGCGAGCAGACCCAGCGGAACCGCCGCGACCAGTTGCAGGGCCGCGGCCATGGGCACCAGGGAACCGACGGTGATCAGGCCGACGGTCAGACCGGCCATCACGGCACCGGTGGCCAGTTCGATGGGGCGCAGGGGTCCGCGGGGCAGCTCCGCGGGCGTGTCTCTCACCTGTCCCAGTCTGCCAGGGGTGTATGTGGCCGGTCTGTGACCTCGTGTAGCGGTTGTGTGAGGAATCGGTGGAGAAACCGGGCTCAGACCGGCGGTTCGGCCAGCCAGCCGCCCATCGCCACCGTGCGGAAATGAGTTGTGAGGGTATTGGTCTCATCGATGACGTGCAGGGCGACGGCCGGATCGGGCGCGTAGTCCATCACCTTGTGCGGCAGCGTCACCTCCCAGGCGCCGCCCAGCACGGACGCGGTGCTCGGGCAGGTCACCATGGGTTTTCCGGCGAAGGTGGTCGCGATGGGGGAGTGCGCGTGGCCGGTGAGGACGCCGATGATGCGCGGATCGCCCGCGACGACGGCGGCGAGGCGGTCCGGCTCGGCCAGCGCGATCACGTCGACGACCGGGCTGGCGACGGGTTTCGGCGGATGATGCAGCGCCACCAGGATGGGGCCGTCGGCCGGCGCGGCGGCCAGGGTCGCGCGCAGCCAGTCGAAGGTCTCGTCGGCGAGCAGGCCGCCCGATTCGCCGGGAACGCTGGAGTCGAGCAGGATCACGGTGAGCGGTCCGACGCGGTGGACGCTGTTGATCGGCGCGGTGGACGGCGGTTCGCCCAGCAGATCGGTGCGGAAGGCGACGCGGTCGTCGTGGTTGCCCGGCAGCAGGTAGACGGGGATGTCGGCCGCCAGGGCCAGGCGGGCTTCGGCGTACTGCTCCGGCTTGCCGGAGTCGGTGATGTCGCCGGTGACGAGGATGACGTCGGGCTTGCGGGGGAGGTCGGCCAGATAGGCCATCACTCGTTCCACGCGCTCGGTGTTGCGCGGGGTGAGGTCGAAGTGGGTGTCGCTGAGCTGAGCCGCCAGGATCATCGGCAGTCGCTTTCTTCTCTGGGATCGCTCCGTTGCGTCAGAGTGTGCCGGTATGAGTCTTCGGCACCTCTCAAGGCTAGATGACCTGGGCTTATCCGTCTTCATGAGGCGTACCACGGCCGGTAACCTCATCGCCGGTCTGTGTCATCGATCACGCGTCGGAGATCGGCGTTCCGCTGCGTTCGGACAGCGTTTGTAGTACTCGCAGGAAGGTGTGCCGATCCGCGGCGGGGAGGTCGGCGAGCAGCCGCTGTTCCTGGGCCTGGATGTCATGCTGGGCGCGGTCGCGCAGGCTCGCTCCGGCGGGGGTCAGCCGGACGAGGTTGACACGCCGGTCGGTCGGATCGGGTTCGCGCCGGATCAGGCCGCGGCGCTGCAGGTCGTCGAGGACCGGGATGATCCTGGTCTTGTCCGCGCGGACCGCCTTGGCCAGCGCGGCCTGGGTGTGGACCGGCTGTTCGTCGAGTCCGAGCAGCACCACGTAGGCCCACATGGTGAGCCCGTGCCGGTCGAGGACGGGCCGTTCCGCCTCCGTCAGCGCGCGGCCGAGCGGCACGAGCATGGCCGCGAGGTCGGGGCGGGTCGCTTTCGGCATGGTCGAAATCTACCGGGGTGATCGCCTTGGCAGATTGTAAGCATGTGCATACGATCTACATATGCATACCATTTCGGAAGATCAACTCCTGCTCGCCAGGCATCGGCGCGCCGTCCGGTTGAGCGTCGACGCGGTTTCGCCGGTCGCCGACGCCTCGCTGACCTGCGAAACGCCGTGCGCCGGGTGGGATCTGCGCGACCTGCTCGAACACATGGGCACCCAGAACCGGGGCTTCGCGGCCGCGGCGCGTGGCGAGGACGACCCGGGAGTGTGGGAAGTCCGGCGCGCCGCCGACCCGGTCGGTGATTACCTGCGCTCGGCCGACGAGGTGCTCGCCGCCTTCGCCGCACCCGGCGCGCTCACCCGCACCCTGGCCCTGCCGGAGATTCCGCCCGGGCGGTTCCCGGCCACCGTCGCCCTCGGCTTTCATCTCATCGACAGCGTCGTGCACGCGTGGGATGTCGCCCGATCCGTCGGCGGCACGATCGATCTCGACCCCGACCTGGCCCCGACCGCGTTGCGCGTCGCCCTGGCCGTCCCGACCGGAAAATCGCGTCAGCGCCCCGGCGCGGCCTTCGCCCCAGCGCTCGAGATTGCTGACGACGAGGCGACGCTCGACCGCATCCTGCGTGCCCTCGGCCGTTCGCCGCACTGGCGGCCGTCCGGCCGGTGACCTCGCACCGGGTAGCGGCGGCCCGCCCGGATGGCCGACCATGGGGAGATGATGCTCAGTACCGACCAGGCCGATGTGTTCGAGGCCTCCCGTGGCCGCCTGGAGGCGATCGCCTACCGGCTGCTCGGCTCGGCCGGTGACGCCGAGGACGCGGTACAGGACACCTACCTGCGCTGGCACGCGGCCGACCGGGACCGGATCGAGACCCCGGTCGCGTGGCTGACCAAGGTCCTCACCAATATCTGCCTCAACCAGCTCACCTCGGCCAGGGCGCGGCGGGAAACCTATGTCGGACAGTGGCTTCCGGAGCCGGTGCTGGCCGGTGACCGGATGCTCGGCCCGGCCGACACCGTCGAGCAGCGCGAGTCCGTCTCGCTCGCGATGCTCGCCGTGATGGAACGGCTCTCGCCCAACGAGCGCGTGGTGTACGTGCTGCGCGAGGCGTTCGGGTACCAGCACCGCGAGATCGCCGAGATGCTCGAGATCGGCGAATCGAACTGTCAGCAGATCTACCGGCGGGCCAAGCAGCATGTCGGCGGGCGCTCGCGCGTCACCGTCGACGCGGCCACGGCGGAGCGGATCGTCGAGGAGTTCCTCGCGGCGGTGCTCAGCGGTGACACCGACCCGCTGGTCCGGCTGCTGGTCGACGACGCGGTCGGCATCGCCGACGGCGGCGGCCGGATTCCGGCCCGCAAGTCGCCGGTCCTCGGCGCGCTCGGCATCGCCCGCTACCTCAGCCACGTGTTCCGGCCGACGGCGGCCAAGCGCGCCTATGTCGGTGGGACGCCGGTGTTCTACGCCTGTGTGGTCAACGGTGGGCCCGGCGCGCTGGCGATGGTCGGCGACGAGGTGATCGCGGTGGTCGGGCTCGACGTCACGCCCGACGGCATCGCCGGGGTGCAGATCCAGGTCAACCCGGCGAAGCTGGCCCGGGTCACCCAGCAGTGGACGGCCGAGGGGCCGCATACCCCGCTCGATTTCGCCTGGTGACCCAGATCACATCAGTGAAGTGTCAGGGTTCGCGCGCCTGTCCGGTTCAGGAGGGGAGTCCATCCCGATAGGAGCGAGCCATGAAGCACCGCATTGTCGTCCTCGGCGCCGGGTACGCCGGAGCCATCGCCGCCGGACGTCTGGCCAAGCGGCTGCATCGCGATGATGTCGCGATCACCGTCGTCAACGCCGACCCCGATTTCGTCGAGCGGGTGCGGATGCACCAGCTGGCGACCGGTCAGGAACTGCGCACCCGCTCGCTGCGTGAGGTGTACGCGGGCACGGGCGTCGAGGTCGTGGTCGACCGGGTCACCGCGGTCGACGTCGAGCGCAAGCACGTCACCCTGGCCGACGGCACGACCATCGCCTACGACACCCTCGTCTACGCGCTGGGCAGCACCGGCACCGATCAGGGCGTCCCCGGTGTCGCCGAGCACGCGCACAGCCTCGCCGGAAAGCAGGCCGCGCTCCGGCTGCGGGCGCGGCTGGGCGAACTGCCCGCGGGCGCGCCGGTGGTGGTCGTCGGCGGTGGCCTGACCGGCATCGAGGCCGCGACCGAGATCGCCGAGGCCCGCCCGGATCTCGCCGTGTCGATCGCCGCCCGCGGCGGTGTCGGCGGCTGGCTGAGCGAGAAGGCGCAGCGGCACCTGGGCACGGTGATGGACCGGCTCGGCATCACGGTGCACGACCACGCCGGCGTCACCCGCGTGACCGAGAACGCCGTCGTCGCGGGCGATACCGAGATCCCGGCGGCGCTGACCGTGTGGACCGCGGGCTTCGCGGTGCATCCGATCGCCGCGGCCACCACGCTGACGGTGTCGGACACCGGCCGGATCGTCGTCGACGCCACCATGCGCTCGGTCTCGCATCCCGACGTGTATGCCGTGGGCGACGCCGCCCTCGCCGACGGTCCCGGCGGGGTGCCGCTGCGGATGGCGTGCGCGACCGGCAGCCCGATGGCCTGGCGGGCAGGCGACGCCATCGCCGCGCGCCTGACCGGGCGACCGGTCCCCGACGAGCAGATCGGCTATGCCACCCAGTGCATCAGCCTCGGACGCCGCGACGGCATCCTCCAGAAGGTGACCTTCGACGATCAGCCGACCTCCACCGTGCTGACCGGTCGGCTCGGTGCCCGCGTCAAGGAGTTCATCTGCGCGGGCGCCGCCTGGAGCGTCAGCCACCCGACCCTGATGATGCCGAGCCGTCGCCGCCGGATCATCACGACCGCGGCCGAAACGGACCAGTTCGTCGCTCAGTGACGGTCGGCGAAGTCGGCTACCTGCCCGGTCGGTCGAGCCGGGCGGTGGAGAGGATTCTGCCGGGGATCACACGGCGAGTTCGGCCAGCCGCTCGGACGCGGTGCGGAGCAACTGCTCCGCCGCGTCCGGGTCGGCGGCCAGCGGTTCCCAGAAGTCGGGGCCGGGGGTGGCGGTCAGGTCGAGGACCGGCGGGGTGAGCCAGTCGGCGTCGAGGCCCAACCGCCAGGAGTGCAGGTGGGTGCGGGGGAAGGTGGCGGTGCGGTCGAAGAGGGGATCGCCCAGGATCGGGTGGCCGATCCAGGCCAGCTGTACCCGGATCTGGTGGCGTCGGCCGGTGACCGGTGCGACGGCGAGCAGGGTGTGCTCACCGTGCCGGGCGACGGTGGCGAATCTGGTGAGCGAGGGGTAGTTCTTCGCGGGCAGCAGATCGGCGTCGTCGACGGACCAGCGCTCGCCTTCGCGGCGGATCGCCTCGCGCGGCGCGGCGATCCGCACCCGGTTCTTGCGCCCGACACTGAGCGGCAGATCGATCTCACCCCGCTCGGGCAGGTCGGTGCCCGACACGATCGCCAGGTACGCCTTGCGCGCGGTTTGCTTGGTGAACTGCCTGGTCAGCTGGCCGTGCGCGGCCAGGTCGACAGCCAGCAGGACCAGCCCGGAGGTGACCTTGTCGATCCGGTGCACCGGATACAGCTGGGTGCCCGCCGCCTGCGCCAGCTCGACCAGGTCGGTGTCGTGCCGCTCCCCGGTCACCGAGATCCCGGCCGGCTTGTTCAGCGCGAGCACGGCGTCGTCGGCGAACACGGTGTACCGCTCGCGCACGCTCTGCCAGTCCATCTCCACGTCGACACCCTAGAGAACGGTGTGTGGCCCGGCGGTCAGGAGGCCTGGCGCAGCCGGTGCGGGCGCAGCCGGTTGAAGCCGCGCACCCGCACGCTGCGCAGATGCCGGATGGCGAACTCGCGGTTGCCGGCGAGCGCCTCGGCGGCCGCGTCGTCGATCAGGATGTTGCCCGGCCTGGCGACGCCGGTGAGCCGCGCGGCGATATTGACCACCGAGCCGTACAGGTCGCCGAAGCGCTGCAGCACCTCGCCGTAGGCGAAGGCGACCCGCAGTTCCGGCGTTCCGCCGACCAGCATCGTCGACTCCTGGATGGCCAGCGAGATCCGGGCCGCGTCGTCGGCGGTCTCGGCGGCGAACATCACCTCGTCGCCGACGTTCTTGATCACCCAGCCGCCGTTGTCGGTGATCGCCGAGGTCGTGGTCGACTCGAAAGCCTCCAGCAGCGTGGACAATTCGTCGGGATGCAGGTGCCGGGTGAGCCGGGTGAAGCCGACCATGTCGGCGAATCCGACGGCCAGCGTCCGCGTCGAGTCCTCGCCGGTGGTGGCGTCCACCGACCGGGCGACCGCGGCCGCCAGGTGCCTGCGCCACACATACGACTGCAACTGCTCGATGCCCGCCATGGTGGATTCGGTGGCCGCCCTGACCCGTTCGTCGAGCGGCAGCGCCGGATCGGCCGCGGCGGCGCGCGCCTTGATCTCGGCCAGTACCAGGTCGGCCTGCCATTCGGCCAGCCGCGCCATGCCCTGGCCGATGGTGCGGGCGGCGGCGGCCTGCTGCCGGATATCGGAGGCGGCGACGACGATCATGCTGCGGAAGTTGGTGACCGAGGTGATGTCGGTCTGGGTGTAGTCGACCTGATTGTCGTCGGTGGCGGGGAAGCCGAGCGCCGTCCACAGCCGCCGCGACTCCGCCTCCGGCACACCGGACTGCTCGGCGACCTGCGTGCGCGTGTAGCGGCGCGGTCCGCCGAGCAGCGCCTCCTCCACACTGCGCTGCACCAGCTCGGTCATTTCGGCATCCGACATGAGCGAAACTCTACGACGCGCGCTCGAACCGCAGGTCGGCCCGACGCGACCTTGGCGATCTTCACAAAGACCGGCCCGGTCCGCCCGGCCGCCGGTGACCCCCGGCACAGCCGTACCGGAGCCATCGCACTGACCTGGATGTTTACCCGAAGGTGCGCAACTGACGGCAGAAGTGCGTACTTGTCGGCCCGCGCGGCCCGCGCCGACACTCGGAACACCGCGGCCCACACCGGGCGCCGCGCAGTGGATCGGAGTCGCAGATGACCGCAACCGACAAACCGCCGGTGACAGTGCTCGGCACGGGCTCGATGGGCGGCGCGCTCGCCCAGGCCCTCCTCGCCGCGGGCCACCCGACGCACGTGTGGAACCGCAGCCCGGAGCGCACGACGACCCTGGCCGCCGCGGGCGCGACCGCCCATCGCGACATCGCCGACGCGATCGCGGCGGGCTCGGTGACCCTCAGCGCCCTGACGACCTTCGCCGCCACCCGCACGAGCATGTCGCTCGCCTCCGCGTCGCTCGCGGGCCGCGACATCATCACGCTCAACAGCGGAACACCCGCCCAGGCCCGGGAATTCGCGCAGTGGGCGCGCGAGGCGGGCGCCCGGTTCCTCGGCGGCGCGATCAAGAACGTGCCCGCCGCGGTCGGCCTGCGCGACACCCTGCTGTATTTCGGCGGCGACCGCGCGGTGTTCGACACCCATGCCGCCGCCCTGCGCGTGCTCGGCGGCGAACTCGACTTCCTCGGCGCCGAACCGGATCTCGCCGCGCTCTACGAAGCCGCGGTCGGCGCCACCCTGCTGCCCGCGCTGCTCGGCTTCGCCGAGGGCGCCGCGGTGCTGGCCTCGCGCGGACTGCCCGCGCGCACGATGGTGCCGTACTCGGTGAAGTGGTTGCAGATGATCGAGTCGCTGCTGCCGGTGCTGGCCGAGGAGATCGACAGTAAGGACTTCACCCGCCTCGGCGCGAGCGTCGATCTGTTCCACACCGCCCTCGTCGACGACCCGCAGCTGGCCGCCGAGACCGGCGTCGACCTGTCCTGGCACGCGCCCATGCACGAGCTGCTCCGCCGCGCCGTCGACGCGGGCCGCGGCGACCAGAGCGTCACCGCCCTCTACGACCTGCTCGCGGGCTGATCAGCGCACACCGGCGCGGCATCGGTGCCGATCTCACCCACAATGTGTGACGCGTCTTCCCCTCGGCCCGACCTAGCGTGACCGGATGGGCTCAGTCATCGGTGATCTGCTTCCGCTGGCCGTGGGTGTGGCGATCTCGCCGATCCCCATCGTCGCGGCCATCCTCATGATCCTGTCCAAGAACGCGGGCGGGGCGGCGCGGGGATTCGCGGTGGGCTGGGTCGGCGGGATCCTGATCGTGACCGCCGTGGTGACGCTGCTGGCCGGGGCGCTGGGCGATTCGGGTGAGAAGGAACCGTCGGCGGTGGCGTCCTGGCTGAAAATCGTGCTGGGCGTACTGCTTCTGGTCCTCGCGGCCGAACAGTGGCACGCGCGGTCGGACACCGCGGTGCCCGCCTGGATGCAGGCGATCGACACGCTCACCGTGGTCAAGGCGGCCGGACTCGGCGCGCTGCTGTCGGCGGTGAATCCGAAGAACCTGCTGCTGTGCCTGTCCGCGGGTGTCGTCATCGGTTCGGCGGGGCTGAGCGCGGGCGGCGACCTCGTCGCGATCGTGGTGTTCACCCTGCTCGCCTCGACCACGGTGCTCGCGGTGGTGCTCGGCTACGCGCTGGCCGCCGACAGCCTCGGCCCCACCCTCGACAGCGCCAGGCAGTGGCTGCAAACCAACAACCACGCGGTGATGGCGATCGTGCTGCTGGTGATGGGCGCCGTCGTGGTCGGCAAGGGCATCGGCGGTCTCTGAGGTGCGCCGGCCGCCGATCTTCGAATCGCTGCACGGTTATCAGCGGTCGTGGCTGCGGCCCGACGTCATCGCCGGGCTCACCGTCTGGGCGGTGCTGGTGCCCGAGGCCCTCGCCTATGCCTCGATCGCCGGGGTGCCGCCGGTCATCGGCCTCTACGCGGCGGTGCCCGCGCTGGTCCTGTACGCCCTGGCCGGGAGCTCGCGGCATCTCGTCGTCGGCCCGATGTCGGCGACGGCGGCGCTGTCGGCCGCGATCATCACCCCGCTGGCGGGCGCCGACGCCGGTCGCTACCTGGCGCTGTCGACGGCGCTGGCCATCGCCACCGGCATCGTCGGCCTGCTGGCCGGGTTGATCCGGTTGGGGTTCATCGCCGCGTTCATCTCCGAGCCGGTGCTCAAGGGCTTCATCGTCGGGCTGGCCCTGACCATCATCATCGGCCAGGTGCCCAAGCTGCTCGGCATCGACAAGCACGACGGCGACTTCTTCGAACAGGTCTGGGGCGTGCTCGGCCACCTCGGTGACACCCAGTGGCGCACCCTGCTGATCGGCCTGCTGAGCCTGGCGGTCGTGCTCGGCTTCAAGCGCTGGCTGCCCCTGGTACCCGGCTCGCTGCTGGCCGTGCTGCTCGGCATCCTCGCGGTGCGGCTGTTCGACCTCGACGACAAGGGCGTCGACATCGTCGGCCACATCGACGCGGGCCTGCCGTCGATCGGGCTGCCGTCCGGCGTCGGCTTCGACGACTACCTCGACCTGCTCGGTCCCGCCGTCGGCGTGCTGCTGATCGGTTTCGCGGAAGGACTCGGCGCCGCGAAAACCTATGCGGCCAAGGCGGGCTACTCGATCGACGCGAACCGCGAGCTGCTCGGCCTCGGCGCGGCCAATCTCGGGTCCGGGCTCGGCTCGGGCATGGTGGTCAACGGGAGCCTGTCCAAGACCGCCGTCAACGGTGGGGCCGGCGCGAAAACCCAGGCCAGCGGGCTCATCGTGGCCGCCCTGACGGTGCTCACCCTGCTGTTCCTCACGGGGCTGTTCGAGAAGCTGCCCGAGGCGACGCTGGCCGCGGTGGTCATCGCCGCGGTGATCGAACTCGTCGACATCGCGGCCCTGCGCCGCCTGTACCGGGTCTGGACCCAGCTGCTCGGCAGCATCTACGGCAAGGCCGCGCGCGCCGACTTCCTCGCCGCCCTCGCCGCCATGTTCGGTGTGCTGCTGTTCGACACCCTGCCCGGCCTGCTCATCGGCATCGGCGTCTCGG
The DNA here is from genome assembly GCF_040654235.1 of Nocardia sp. NPDC050718. Taxonomy (NCBI): domain Bacteria; kingdom Bacillati; phylum Actinomycetota; class Actinomycetes; order Mycobacteriales; family Nocardiaceae; genus Nocardia; species Nocardia sp. NPDC050718. The sequence goes on from NZ_JBFAHQ010000003.1 coordinate 659,802, forward strand.
TGCTGCTGCTGGTCTACCGCGCCTCGCAGCCGCACGTCGCCGCGCTCGCGAAAAAGGGCTCGCTGTGGGTGGATACGGTCCGCCACCCCGACCTGACCCCGCGCCCCGATCTGCTGGTGGTGCGCGTCGAGTCCGGCCTGTTCTTCGCCAACGCCGACTACGTCCGGTCGCGGATCGAGGCCCTGTGCACCGACGCCACCCGCCTGGTGGTGCTCGACGCCGAGACCTCACCCGCCCTCGACGTCACCGCCACCGCGATGCTGCTCGACCTGCGCAATGCCCTGGCCCACCGGCGCATCGACTTCCGCATCGCCCGCTCGGTGGCCCAGTTCGGCGAAGCCCTCGGTTCGGCCGAGGCGGGCGACACCCCGATCGGCATCTACCCGACGGTCGCCGCCGCGGCCGCCGACCTCCCCGAACACCCACCGGTGGGCTAGCACAACCACTACCGGGGTAGGAGCCACAGATCCGACCGCGCGCGGATGTGTTCGACCCGGTCGGCTCGCTACCGTGCTCCCAGACACGGGACAACAGCCGCGATCCGAGCACCGCGGCGACAGGGGACGGTACAGCCGATGAAGATCGAAGGTTCACGAGTTCTGATCACGGGCGCCACCGGCGGCATCGGGCACGCCATCGCCCACGCCTTCGCCGAACGCGGCGCCGAGCTGTTGCTCACCGGCCGCCGCGTCGACGTGCTCGCCCCGCTGGCCGAGCAGACCGGCGCGCGCGCCGTGCCCGCCGATCTGGCCGACCGCGATGGCGTGGCGGCGCTGCTCGCCGCGGCTGGCCCGGTCGACGTCGTCGTCGCGAACGCGGCCGTGCCCGCCAGCGGACTGCTCACCGACTACTCCATCGAGGAGATCGACCGCGCACTCGACGTGAATCTGCGCGCCCCGATCCTCACCGCCCGCCTGCTCGCCGAATCCCTCATCGCCCAGGGGCACGGGCACCTGGTGTTCATCTCCTCCATCGCGGGCAAGCTCGCCTCACCCCAAGCCTCGCTCTACAACGCCACCAAGTTCGGGTTGCGCGGCTTCGCCCAGGCGCTGCGCCAGGACCTCGCACCGCACGGTGTCGGCGTATCGACGGTGTTCCCCGGCTTCGTCCGCGACGCGGGCATGTTCGCCGACGCGGGCGTTCCCGCCGCGTTCGGCACCGGCACCTCCACACCCGCCCAGGTGGCGGCCGCGGTCCGACGCGCGGTCGAGCGCAATGTCGGCGAGATCGACGTGGCCTCGCCGCAGGTGCGCGTCGGCGCCCTCTTGGCAGGCATCGCGCCCGGATTGTCCGCGCGGGTGCAGCGGCGCGCGGGCGCCGACAAGATCGCGGCGGCGCTGGCCGAGGCGCACCGCGCCAAACGGTGACCGGCTCGACGGTGTTCCCGGTTCGGGTTCGGGGTGGCGGGCGGCTCGGTATGGTCGGCGGGAATGGTTGTGGCCGGAAAGGTGGATGTGGTGGGGATCAAGCAGCGGGCCGTGGTGCAGATGAGCGCGGACGAGATCGCGGCGTTTCTCGACCGGAGCCGGGTGCTCACGCTGGCCACGCTGAATGCCGACGGCAAGCCGCATCTGACGGCCATGTGGTTCGGGCACATCGACGGCGTCCTCTACTTCGAGACCAAGTCGAAGTCGCAGAAGGCGGTCAATCTGCGCCGCGATCCCACCATCACCTGCATGGCCGAGGCCGGTGACACCTACGACCAGTTGCGCGGGGTCTCGATCGAGGGCACCGCGCACCTGATCGAGGACACCGAGGACGAGGAGTACTGGAAGGCGGGCATCGACATCTACGAGCGCTACGTCGGTCCGTACAGCCCCGAGGTCCGGCCGTTCGTCGAGGCCATGATGAACAACCGGGTGGTCGTGCGGGTCGAGCCGACCCGCGTGCGGTCCTGGGACCACCGCAAGCTCGGCCTGCCCGCCATGCCGCTGTCCGGCAGCACCGCCGACGCGCCCTGATCACTCGGCGAGCAGCTCGCGCAGCGCCGCCGCGCCGTCGAGCAGCGCGAGCGAACGCGCGGTGATCGCCGCGTCCCTGGCGGCCAGCGCCGCCCGCACCTGTCCCGAATGCCGCCGGAACTCCGGCATGACCGCGCGCACCTGCGCGATCCGGTAACCCGCCCGCCGCAGCTGGTGGACGATCCGCGCGTCGCGCACCTGCGCGGGGGAGTAGTGGCGGCCCGCCGCCGCGCGATCGGGCACCACCAAACCCTCGGCGTCCCAATGCCGCAGGGTCGAGGTCCGCAGCCCGAGCGCCGCGGCGAGCTCGGTGACGCTCATCGCGTCGGAACCGCGCACCTCGGTGATCGGCTCCGCCGCAATGGCTTCGGCGGCCTGCCTCGCCAGCGCCAGCTCGGCGCGTTCGGTGTGCAGCCCGGCGTGCGCGGCATCGAGCAGCGCCGGCACCTCCGCCCGGTCCCCGGTGTGCACGGTGCGGACGATCCGTTTGGCCTCGACCGGACCGACCCCCGCCGCGAGCGCGCGGTAGGCCAGCGCCGACCGCACATGGATCTCGCGATAGCTCCGATGCCCGCCCGGCGAACGGTCGGCGGGCGGCAGCACGCCGTCGCGTTCGAGATTGCGCACCTGCTGGACCGAGTACCCCGCCCGCCGGGCCACGTCGATCGTGCGGCCGACAGGCGAGTTGAGGTTTGCCACCGGAAACTCCTCGTCATCGGCGAAAAAGTCCACACAAGCACTTCAATGAGACGCTCGAACCATGACGATAGACGAGATCATCGAATACGTGACCGGCCTCGGCGGTGTCCTGCACCTCGCCCCCGGCCCCGGCGGCGAATGGCCCGAGATCAGCTGGGGCGACTCCTTTTTCTACTACGCCCCCGACGGCGTCGTCCCGACCACCACCCAGCCCTTCGCCACCATCGTGACCAAGGACTACCCGGACGACCGCGACTCGCGCCTGGACCGTCCCGGCACCTTCCGGCTCAATATCTCCGCGGGCCGGGAGGCGTTCGGCGAGTGGGCGAATCCCCAGGTGGACGCCGCCACCGAGGACACCGTGATCGCCCACCCGGTCTACGCCGCGGCCAACTGGCTCGCCGTCGTGAACCCCGGCGCGCGCACCGAAGCCGTCGTCCGGGACCTCCTGCGCACCGCCCACGACCGGGCACGAAACAGGGTCGAGCGGCGGACACGATGAGAACGATCCTGTTCGTCACCGAGAATCGGTGTCAACATCGACGGTAGGTGGCCGAGGCTCGCCTCACCCGGTTCGGCGGTTCGGCGCGGTACCGTTGGTGCGCGGTTCAGATGCACTTCCGAGTGGGTTCCCGAAGGGGGATGGCATGACTGTCGAGCATCGTTTGCTACACACCGGCTCTCGGGGCGGCAAGTGGTCGTTCAGCTCGGTCGAACTGACGACCGTCGGTCTCCTGCTGACCGCCGCGAGCCTGGCGATGATCGGCCCGCTCGTCGCGGCCCTGCTGATCCACCGCAGCGGCGCGCCCGGCGCCGGCGCCGCGACGACACCGCTCATCCTGCTGACGGTCGCGATCGTCCTCGCGCTCGCGGCCGGAATCGCCCTGTTCGTGACGGCGAGCCGCCGTCGCTGATCGACCAGGAGGAATGTCCATGGCTACCTCGAAGTCTCGCAGCGCCGCCGCGTTCTCCGCCGAGGAACGCGCCGCGATGAAGGAACACGCCCAAGAGCTGAAGACCGCGGCCCGGCGGGGCAAGACGTCGAAGGCCGACGGCGAGGCGGACCTGCTCGCCAAAGTCGCCGAGATGCCCGAACCGGACCGCTCGATCGCCACCCGCATCCACGAGATCGTCATGACCGAGGCACCCGACCTCACCCCGAAGACCTGGTACGGCCAGCCCGCCTGGGCCAAGGACGGCAAGGTCGTGTGCTTCTTCCAGTCGGCGGCCAAGTTCAAGACCCGCTACGCGACCCTGGGTTTCAGTGACACCGCCACCATCGACGACGGCACCATGTGGCCCACCGCCTTCGGTCTCACCGCCCTGACTCCCGCCGACGAAGCCCGCATCGCCGAACTGGTGCGCAAGGCGGTGCGCTGACCTCGGTATCGGGGTTGTTGTCGGCGCCCGATGGCACGATGCCGGTGTGGGTGACTATTTCGAACGCATCATCGACATCGACGTCACCGCGTCCGACGCGGGCGCGCTGGCGGCGCGGACGGTCGACTGGATGGTGGCGCGCGGCTGGCTGCTGCGCGAGACCTCGCGGGACGCGATGTACAGCCTCCAGGTCGACGAAGGCCATCGGCCGGGCCCCGAATGGTCACGGATCACCCAGGATTGGGGCGCGGACTGGATGCCGGGCCCGGTCGCCGTCATCGTCGGCAGGCATCCCCACTTCCCGGGGCAGGGCGCCATCGAACCCTCCGCCACCGACTGTCCGCGCTGCCGCGCCACCACCGTGATCATCGACTACCCGCAGCGGTGGGAGGCGGACGAGGCGGTCTGGCAGCCGTTCGCCGACGCGATCGACGCCTGGCGCGACACCGGCTCCGGCGCGGCGACCTGCGCGTCCTGCGGCACCGCGAGTCCCGTCACCGAGTGGGAGTGGGCCGACGACTTCGCCCTCGGCGCTCTCGCTTTCGACTTCTGGGGCTGGCCGCCGCTCAGCGACGAGTTCGTCGCCGAGCTGGGTGCCCGACTCGGTCATCGAATCGGGCACCACACCGGCAAGTTCTGAGGCGGGCGCTCAGTCCTCGGACGCGGCGGTGGCGGCGGGCACCACCTCCGCCGCTTGGCTCAGCATGGCGGGCATGCGATCGAAACCGTGCAGCGTCGACAGCCCGCGACGGTGCGGTTCACCGTCGAGCCGCAGGTCGGGGAAGCGCTCGAACAGGGCGGGCAGCGCGTTGATGCCTTCCAGCCTGGCCAGGCTCGCGCCGATGCAGGCGTGCACGCCGCTGCCGAACGCCAGGTGCTCCTTGGCGTTGGCGCGGGTGACGTCGAAGCGATGCGGATCCTCGAACTTCGCGGGGTCGCGGTTGGCGCCCGCCAGCGACATGATGACCGACTTGCCCGGCTGCAGTGGCGCGCCGCCCAATTCGACGGGTTCCAGCACCCGGCGCGCGGTGAGCTGCACCGGCGGCTCGAACCGCAGGATCTCCTCGATCGCGTTGGGCCAGTGCTGCGGCTCGGCGCGCAGGAGCTCGAGCTGGTCGGGATGGGCCAGCAGCAGCGGGATCGCGTTGCCGAGCAGGTTCATCGTGGTCTCGAAACCCGCGCCCATCAGCACGTTCGCGCTGGCCATCAGCTCGGTGGTGTTCAGCTCGCCCGAGGTCACCAGGGTGCTGAAGATGTCGTCGCCGGGGTCGCGGCGCACCTTCTCGATGTGGTCGGCGAGGTAGGTCTTCATCGCCGCCGTCGCCGCCATCGCGCGCTGGTGCGTCTCCCAGGAGATGCCGACGTCGAGCAGCGGGGTGACCACTTCGCCCCAGGCCAGGAACATCTCGCGGTCGGAGTCCGGGAATCCGAGCATCTCGCCGATCACGGCCACCGGGACCTGCGCGGCGAATTCGCTGATCAGCTCGGCCGATCCCGTGGCCGCCATCGAGTCGAGCAACTCGGTGGTGACCTCGCGGACCCGGTCACCCAGCCGGGCGACCGCGCGCGGGGTGAACGCCGAGGCGACCGGCTTGCGCAGCCTGCTGTGCTCGGGCGGGTCCATCATGAACATCGACGGCGCTTCGATCGGATTGGGCGGCAACTCGATCGACTCGACGTAGCGGCGGATCGGTCCCGGCAGCATCGGATCGATCGGGGTCCGCACGCCGAAGCGCCGGTCCCGCAGGATCTCCTTGCACAGCCCGTGCTCGAAGACGGCGTAGCCGGTCTTGACGGTCTGCACCCCGCCCTCCCCGCGCAGCTGATCGATCAGCGTGTACGGATCGTTGCGTCCCTCGTCGCCGCTGAGCAACTGCGCGAACGTGTCACCTTTGCGGTGCAGCGCCATCAGCCCCAGCCGCGGCAACCCGTGCTCAGCCGCCCATCTGACCGCATGCCCTACGTTCATCAAACCCTCGATCCATCGCAAAGAACTCGCAACGCGACGTGTCGACGCCCGCGGTACCGGGTCGAACCCGCACGGTCTCAACCGCTTTCAGCGCCACCGATGCCGAACATCGCATGTTCAGCAGTCTTCCACGCGGGGTAATCCCGCGCACCGTTTGCTTCACCGCGCGCACCCCGGGTGTGACACTGGACTTTAGGTTCACTCAAGTTATAGGGTCAGTGTCATGACCACGCTGGACGAGATCGCCGAGCGCGCGGTCCGGGAAGCCGAGCGGCTGAACCGCCCCGTCGCGGACCTCACCCTGGCGGAGATCGCCACGGCGGCGGGCGTTTCGCGGTCGACGCTCATCCGGCGGATCGGTAGCCGGGGCGCGCTGGAGGATGCGCTGCGAGCGCGGGGAATGGGCGAGGCGAGTCGGCGGAGCACCGCCGCCGACCGGGCGATCGCGGCCGCGGCGCGGCTGTACGCGGAACGTGGTGTCGGCCCGGTGAGCCTGGACGATGTCGCCGCCGAGGCCGGCTGCACCGTGCAGGCGATCTACGGGCAGATCGGTGGTCGGGAAGCGCTGCTGCTCGCGGTCGCCGACCGGTACAGCCCGCTACCGGAGATCGAGCGGGCGCTGGCCGAGCCGGCCGCGGACCTGGCCTCCGGGGCGCTGGCCCGCTATCGCCGGATCATGGAATCGGTGTTCGGCGACCCGCCGGTGGTGATCGCCCTGATCGCCGAGATGCTGTCGCGCCCCGACGGTCCGATGGCCGACTACCTCCGGTCCAGTTACGCGCCCCGCTCGGCCGCCGCACTCGAAGCGTGGCTGCGCCCGTTCCTGGAGTCCGGCCGGATCCGGCCCCTGCCACCGTCGGTGCTGCTGAGCCTGTTCGCGGGCCCGATCGTGCTGTTCAACATGGCCCACATCGTGAATCGTCAGCCGCTGTCGTCAGCCGACTTCGAGCCGATCGCCAGGGAACTCGCCGAGGCGTTCGTCCGCGCGGTCGGCGCGCCGTCCCGCGACGAGTGCTCGCCCGGCTGAACCGTTTTCGCACCACCGAAGGAGAGACCCGATGTTCGCCGCCTACGTCGTCTGCACCCTGCTCACCGCGACCGCCGCCTTCGTCGGGTGCTGGATGAACTATGCCCGCCACCCCATCCCGGTCGCCGCGGCGAAGGTGGTCCAGGTGCCCCAGTCCTGGATTCCCGTCATGGGCACCCTCCTCGGCGCGGGCGCCCTCGGCCTGCTCGCCGGCCTCACCGTTCCGGTCCTCGGCATCGCCGCCTCGACCTGTCTGGTCCTGTACTTCCTCGGCGCCGTCATCGCCCACCTCCGCGTCCGCGACTACGCGCTGGGCCCCGTCTCCGCCTTCCTGACACTGACCGTCGTCACCCTCGCGGCGACCCTGGCCTACCGCCTCGGCTGACGGTCACCGTGTCCATCGTCATGGGTTACGTCATCTGAGCCCCGAACGCACGATCTGGCGACGGGTGGTCGAAATTTTGGCGATGTCTGAACGTGTGCCTGGCGAAGTTCGGATGACTAGGTGAGACGTCCACGCCGTGGGAGTGCATCGCCAATTGAATCGACCAATTCGGACACCTGGGCGGGTTGTGCCTGAGCCCAAATGGCCAAGAAAGCCGTGGCCACTGTGTGCCCGGAGAGGAAGTCCAGGTCTTCGCCGATCTGTTCCCAGATGACGTGCCTGTCGCGATTGGTCGATGCGCGGTTCTGCACCGCCGCGATCACTTCTTCCTGTCGATTGATCGGAAGATGAAGTGCCACAGTCAGTTTCGCGGCGAGCTCATCGAGACTGTCGAGGACCTGCTGGAAGACGTGAGCCTCGGGCGCTGCGGTACCCGGCAGCGCGTAGACCTTTCGCGTTGGATCGACATGTTCGGCCTGATCGCCATCGAGAAGACAGATCGCGGGGAAGGTGGTCGTTGGGTTGGCGTTGTGCTGCTCGGTCACCTTCATTGCTGGTGAGGCTCCGCCCATCGCGTGGATCTTGATTGCGTCCATCTCGATGCCTCCGTGGGTACGCAAGATCGTACGAACCATAGTCTCGGCGAATTTGTCCTCGACGAAGATAGCCAGCTCGGCTTCGATCTGCCCGGTTATTGTGCGGAGCGCCCTGACATCTGGCTTGCCTTGAAGGACGTCGCCGCTGAGCGCTGACCAGACGGCGACAGGGGGCAGCGGGGCGAGAGCATCATTAGAGTGCGTTGTGAAGATAACTTGGCAAGACTTTCGGCGTGCAACAAGTATGAGGTATTCGACCATCCGGCGCGTGGCTACCGGATGCAGTCCGTTCTCGATCTCTTCGATGAAGATGATCGCATTGTCGGAGGCGGCCTCGATCTCCGCGACGATTCGGATGACGCTGGCTTCACCCGCACCGAAGTGGAACTCCGAGTAACCCTCGCCGAGGCCTGTGATCCCAGAGAACATGCTGACCCGGTCGGCTGAATCAAGATACAACTGCTGGAATCCGGCGATCGGCTTGCCGAGAATCTTCTCGACTTCCCCGGTTACCTCCAATGGCAACTGAACTTCCTTGGCTGCCTGGAACGAACCACCGACAGCCTTCTTGAGATTCTGTCGTTCGGTGGCAGGGACGGTTCGCTCAACGCCGAAGATCAAGACGTCTCGCTCGACCGCATTGCGGTTCCACTTCAACTGCTTGAAGCTGGCGGTGCGTGCGATTGGCAGTCGCGGATTGAGGCTTCGGTCGATCAATTCGAACTCTACGGACCAGTTCTGCATACTGGCGTCGTATTTGCCACTCTTTGCAAAGAACCTACTAGGCGGCACATCGCGGTATACCAAAGCGGCAGATCCAAGGACCGTCGTCTTCCCGCCTCCGTTGGGTCCGACCAAGGCAGTCACCGGGAAGTCGAAGGTCACCTCGCGATCGATGAAACCGCGAATCCGTCGCAACGTAACTCGCTTGAGGTACTTGCCATAGCTGCCCTTGGAAACCTTCGCTGCCAGGTCATCGATGTCGCTCTGTCGGATCTCACTTTTAAACTCGCTCAACGTGTTCGACTACCCCTCGTGCGCGATCCTATGTATCAACGGACGTATGGCTGGAGCCTACCGCCCGAAACCTCGGTTGGCTCCGCGGTCTGAATCTCAGCTTCGGGATCCGGAGTCATGTAGTTCGGGATCATCGCCGTCGCGGCGCGTGTCTGCGTCGCTCACCGGGCAGTTAACCCGGAGGTAAGTTCCCGAACCGCGCTCAGGACTGTCCCTCACCCACCCTTGCTCCCAGTTGGTGCTGGTGCCGCTCTGATCCAGTTAGGTAGGGTTCTGCGCAATACGGCGATGCGGAGATCAACTCAGGATGGCCATCGTTTCGCTTGGGGAAATCGCAGACGAACGGCAGCCATCGGGGAATCCAATGTGCGGCGCAAAACCAGCTCTGAGCTGTAGTTACGCGGCGACAGGTAAGTGCCCTCGGCAGGATTCGAACCTGCGACACCCGCTTTAGGAGAGCGGTGCTCTATCCCCTGAGCTACGAAGGCGGGGTTGGTCGGGGTCGGGTTGGGCCCGGTTCGACCGTGCCGAGTATAGCGTGCGGGGGGTATGGGGAAGCAAAGCTGGGGATGGCTAGTCGAGCTGGCGTTCGGCGTCGGCGGGGATCCAGGGGAAGGGGAGGTCGGGCCAGCGGGCGGTGGGCCAGGTGGTGAGGTCGATGGCGAGGACGGCGTCGATGAAGGCCCGGGGTGGGCGGTAGGCGTGGGTGGTGATGTAGTGCCGGATCATGGACGGGGGGCGTAGGTGGTGCCCGGGGCGCCGGGGATGCGGACCTCGCCCGAGTGCTCCGGGGCCCCGGCTGCCGGGCACAGGTCGCAGGCGTGCAGGCCTAGGCAGTAGTTCATCATCTGGACCCGCTGCACGGCGTGTAGTTTCTCGACGAACTCGTGCGGGACCGTTCCGGTCGGATACGGGCGGCCGAATTCCAGCCAGCCGACGTTCAGCCGGGTGTAGGTCGGGCGGAACCAGGCGGCCTTGTAGCCGGACTCGATATCGATGAACGAATCCTCGTCTTCGTAGGTGTACTCGCTGAGGTCTTCGAAGAACATCTACCCATCCTGGTGGGGATCCTGGCGACACGCTGATCTGAAACGGGTGTGGGCCCCTGAGGTGGGGTTTCGGTGTTCTAGCGTTCCCGGTGGTTTCCGCCCGGCCGGCCGGGCATTCGTGCACGCAATGACTTTCTGCCTTCGTTAGAGGAGTACGTGGTCATGGTTGTGGGGTTCCGCTTACGGCGGCACGGCGTGTTGAGGCGCGCCGTGCCGCCGGGGTTGTTCGTGTCGAAGACGGTGCTCGACGTGCGCAGGTGGTGAGGGCGCTCGTGCTGGCCGCGGCGGTGTGCGCCGGGCTGGCCGGGTGCGCGGTCGACGGTGGGCTGGTCGATGCGGATTCGCCGTCGGCGCAGGCGGATCGGGCGGCCGCGGCGCGGACCGAGGAGATCGAGGGCGCGAGCGCGGCGACGCAATCGACGATGCTCGCGTTCTATCGGTCTGCCTGTGCCCTGCAGACGCGATATCGCGCGGACCTCAAAGCCGCCGACCGGGACGCCGGGACCCTCACCCCGGCGCAGTACCGCGACGTTGCCGCGATGATCCTCGGTGGCCGGGCCGCCGCGGCCGACGGTGCGCGCGACACCGCGAACCGCTTGCCGATCCCGGATCTGTTTCCCGATGAATGGCGTTCCGCGCAGGGCGAATTGGTTGGGCTCTTCGATCGGCTCGGACAGGCGGACCGGGTGCGGGCGGGGGAGATGGGTGGTGCCGACCTCGCCGATACCGACCGGCTGCGCGGCGTCGCCCGCGACCTACTGGCCGCCTCGGCGCAGCAGATCGAGAACGAGAACCCGCGCATCCGGGTCGTCGCCCAGCGGCTACCCGCGTCCAAGCAGGTGCGGCGGGACGCGGGGGAGTTGACCGAGTGCCGGACGCCCAGCTGAGCGTGGTCTGTCGATAGCCCGAGAGAACCAGTCCTGAGGAGAAAGGAAGGAGTGTGTGATGCGCGCAGCCGGTTTCCTCCGTGGCGGGCTGCTGGCAGGCATGGTGTTCGCTGCCCTGTCGGTGGCCGGTGTGGCCGCCGCCGACGACCACACTCCGACCATTGCGCTGGTCACCGCGTTCGGTCCGTCTTTGTCGCCGCCGATCGTCGACGCGATCGTGCCCATCGTTCCGGAGCCCGGACGCACGGAAGACGCGACAGCGGAAGATATTCCGCCATCGGAACTCGGACCGCCGGTTTCCGGCCCCGCACTGGACCAGATCCTCCCTGTCGGCCCATCGCCGATCGAGCCGATCCTGTCGCTGCTCAACACATTCGGCATCGCAATACCGCACCAGGCCGACCCTGACCAGCCCGCTCCCGGCGCCGATTCATCCGAGCCCGCGGCTGAGGCCCAGTCGCCCGAGCCGTCGACCGAGAGTGGTCCCGGACCTGGCTATGCCGAACCGGCATCCAAGGACGGTCCGCCCCGACCCCGTGCAAGAACCGAGCCTGCCGACCCGCCTGCCGGGGGCGATTCCGCGGATCCGACGATCGAGGGTGCTCCTGCCGAGTCGACGGTCGGGGCTGGACCTGCGGGGGTGGCCGAGGGTGTTGCTGTGGAGTCGGCGGCCGGGGCAGGTGCAGGGCAGCCGATCGGGGCCGAGCTATCGATTGCGGGCTGTCGTACGTTGCCGACGCGCGAGGACGGGACGGCAACGGGGGCCGGGCCTTCTGGGTCGACCGTCAGGGATGGTCCGGCGGAGTCGGCCCGGGATGCGGGAGTTGCCCGGGCGGGGATCGAGGGTGGATCGAGGCCGTTGGCGGTTGACGGTCGGCTGGGTCAGCTGCCGATCGGGGCCGGCGGACCGGTCTGCCTCGGTGCGATCGACTCTGGCCGGATCGGGTTCGGCGGGATCGAGCGAGGCCAGGTCGGCGTTGATGCGATCGACCTCGGCCCAGGCGGACTCTGGAAGATTCCGGCGCAGGTCGGTCCATCGGTGAGCGGTGTGCCCCTGCCCTGGGTGGATCGAGGTGACCTGGTCGCCGGGGTCCACCGGCTGTTCCCCGGTATCCGGGCAGAGCCGGCGATCAGTCGCGCCGACGGTCGGCACCGGCGTCACGTGAACTGGGCCGAAGGCCGAGCCCCGGACGACAACCCGACTCACCACCGCGAGACACCCCTCACCCTCCACGGCCCCGGCTATCTCGGCGGCGCCAGAGCCGGTCCCGGACCACCGGCTGGTTCAGAACGAGTCGAGTCCGCCGCCGTCGAACCCGCCGCTGTCGTATCCACCACCGTCGAAACCCTCGGAGCCGCCCCACCCACCTGAATCCTGACCCGGGTCGTACCCCGGATCCTGGCCGACCTCGCCCTGACCGGCATCCTGGTCGAGCGCCGCCTCGCCGGTGCCGTCCTCGAACGCTTGGGCGTCGTAGCCGACTCCGGACATCCCGGCGAACAATGTCGTGAACAGCAGTGCCGAACCGGCGCCCCAGGCGCCGGCGATCAGCGCGGGCTTCCACCACGGCTCCGAATACCACCCCGCGGGGACCGGCCGACCGGCCACCCGCCCGCCGGGGTAGTAGTTCGGCGTGCCCTGGGACGGGGCGGGGGAAGCCGCGATGCGGCGGCCGTTGTGCTCGACGACCCGTAGCTCGTCGACCTGTCCCGCGATGTCCTGACCATCGAGGGCCGGTACCGGTGGGCCCGGGTCCATATTCATCGCGGTGCGCGCAGCCCGGATGTAGTACAGCCCTTCCATCGCCGTCTGCTTGGCCAGGCGGGCCTGGGCGGGCGAGTTCGCCCTGTCCATCTGCCCGCCCGCCGCGTTGTAGCGTTCGGAGGCGTCGGCCAGCGCCTGCCGGGCCGCTTCGTTGCGCGGCGACAGTTGGTACACCTGGCCGCCGAGCCGTTCGATCGTCACTCGCGCGTCGGCCTGCGCTTCGTCGAGTTCGCGCGCGTTCCGCTTGTTCTGCTCGGCGCGCAGATACAGCAGTGCCACCACGCACACGATGACGATCACGATCAACCACCACAGCATCGCGCACCTCTTTCGCCCGAGGTCTCGAGACGCCGTCCAGTTTACTGGCCGGTTGCCGGATCGGGCTGAGGCTGCTTGATCAGCGCGTTGCGGGGTAGCTCACCTCGCGAGGTGGCGGGCGATCACCAGCCGCTGGATCTGGTTGGTGCCCTCGAAGATCTGCATGACCTTGGCCTCGCGCATGTAGCGCTCCACCGGGAAGTCCTGGGTGTAGCCGTAGCCGCCGAAGACCTGGACCGCGTCGGTGGTCACCTTCATCGCGGCGTCGGTGGCGACCAGCTTGGCGACGCTGGCCTGGCGCGAGTACGGGAGACCGGCGTCGCGGCGCCGGGCCGCGTCGAGGTAGGTGGCGCGGGCGGTGTCGACGGCGGCCGCCATGTCGGCGAGCACGAAGCCGAGGCCCTGGTGGTCGATGATCTTGCGGCCGAACGCCTCTCGCTCCTTGGCGTAGGCGACGGCCTCGTCGAGCGCGCGCTGGGCGACGCCGGTCGCCACCGCGGCGATGCCGAGGCGGCCCGCGTCCAGGGCGCTGAAGGCGATCGACAGGCCCTGACCCTCGTCGCCGACGCGGCGTTCGGCGGGCAGGAAGGCGTCGTCGTAGGCGGCGGTGGTGGTGGGGATGCCGCGCAGGCCCATCTTCTCCTCGGGCTTGCCGAAGCTCAGGCCCGCGGTGTCGGCGGGGACCAGGAAGCAGGAGATGCCGCGCGAGCCCTCGCCGGTGCGGGCGAACAGGGTGTAGAAGTCGGCGCGGCCGCCGTTGGTGATCCACGCCTTGGTGCCGGTGAGCCGGTAGCCGCCGTCGACCGGGGTGGCGCGACAGCGCAGGGCGGCGGCGTCGGAACCCGCGTGCGCCTCGGACAGGCTGTAGGCGCCGATGGTTTCGCCGGAGAGCATGCCCGCGAGCCACCGCTGCTTCTGCTCGTCGGTGCCGTAGGTGAACAGCGGGTGGCAGGACAGGCCGTGCACGCTCACCGCGACCGCGACGGCGGCCCAGCGGCTCGCCAATTCCTCGAGCACCTGCAGGTACACCTCGTAGGGCTGCGCGCCGCCGCCGAACTCCTCCGGGTACGGCAGGCTCAGCAGCCCGGCCGCGCCGAGGGCGGGGAAGACGCCGTCGGGGAAGACGCCGGTCTTCTCGCTCTCGGCGACGCGCGGCTCGAGCACCTTGTCGGCGATGTCGCGGGTCAGCTCGATCAGCTCGCGCGCTTCGTCGGTGGGCAGCATCCGGTCAACAGCCATGCTCGACACAGTACGTCCAGCATTGAATTGCGTGCAAGGCAGCACGGAATTTTCACCCCCTATACTGGGTCGATGCCCGAGCTGCCACCGAACAAGCATCAGGAGAAGAGTCTGCGAACGCGGACGCTGCTGCTCGATGCCGCGATCGAGAGCCTGGCCGAGGTCGGCTACGCGGGCGCCTCGATCGCCGACATCACCGCCAGGGCCGGGGTCACCCGGGGCGCGCAGCTGCACCAGTTCCACACCAGGAGCGAGCTGTTCGCGCAGACCATCGGTCATCTCACCGAGCGGCAGCGGGAGGCTATGCAGCGCAAGGCGAAAGCCCTGCCCGGCGACAGCGCGGCGGGCGCGGTGCTGGTCGAACTGGTCACCGCGACGTTCGCCGGGCAGCTCGGTCGCGCCGCCGTCGAGCTCTACGTCGGCATCGCCAACGACCCGCCGCTGCGCCGCGAGATGCTGCGGGTCCAGCACGAGCTGACCGTCGAGCTGCTCGACCGCTGCGCCGGGCTGATCGACCCGGCGATCACCCGCGAGCGGCTGGAGAGCACCTTCTGGCTCACCATCAACCTGGTCCGCGGCGCCACCCTCGACGAGATGGTCGGGCGCGACCGGGTCCGGCGCAAGCAGGTGCTGGCCGACTGGACCGCGCTGGCCGACCTCGCCCTGCGCTGAGCGGGCCTATCATCTGCGCATGAACGCAGACGGCGGACCGGGCCGCGCGCCGCTGGCCGACGACCAGGTGGGACTCGTCGTCGAGGTGTTCCGGATGCTGGCCGATCCGACCCGGGTCCAGGTGCTGTGGGCGCTGGCGGACGGTGAATTGTCGGTGAACGAACTGGCGACCGCGGTCGGTAAGCCGGGGCCGTCGGTGTCGCAGCATCTGGCCAAGTTGCGGATGGCCCGGCTGGTGCGGACCCGGCGCGAGGGCACCACGATCTTCTACAGCCTGGAGAACGATCATGTCCGCCAACTGGTCCTCGACGCGGTGTACAACGCCGAGCACGCGGGTCCGGGCGTGCCGGCGCATCATCGCGGACCCGACGCGCAGCCGCCGCACCGGGCGCAAGAGGGCTGACGCTGAACACGCCGTTCACCAGGAAAAGTTACGCTGGGAAACGGTTGCCGCCCGCTCTCCCTTCGGTAGCATCCGCTTGTGACGTGGCTCATGCCGCGGCGGGACCGAAGGAGTTTTCGATGCTGAGCACCATGCAGGACGACCAGCTGTCGCTGGCCAAACTGCTCAACTATGCCGCCACCTTCCAGGGCAATTCGACCGTGTCCACCTGGACCGGCGACGGTGTGCGCACCATGACCTTCCGCGAGCTCGGCGCGGACGCCGCGCGGCTGGCCAACGCGCTGCGTGGTCTCGGCGTCGAAGAGGGTGACCGCGTCGGCACCTTCATGTGGAACAACAACGAGCACATGGTGGCCTACATCGCGGTGCCCGCGATGGGCTCGGTGCTGCACGCGCTCAACATCCGCCTGTTCCCGGAGCAGCTGGTCTTCGTCGCCAACCACGCCGAGGACAAGGTCGTCCTCGTCGACGGCACCCTCGTGCCGCTGTTCGCGCAGTACCTGCCGAACCTGAAGACCGTGCAGCACGTGATCGTCGTCAACGGTGACGCGGCCGCGCTGACCGCGCCCGAGGGGGTGCAGGTGCACTCCTACCGCGAGCTACTCGACAGCCAGCCCGCCGAATTCGACTTCCCGGTCGTGGACGAGCGGTCGGCCGCCGCGATGTGCTACACCTCCGGCACCACCGGCGACCCGAAGGGCGTCGTCTACTCGCACCGCTCCAACTGGCTGCACGCCATGCAGGTGAATCAGCCCAACGGCATGGGTTTCCAGGGCTCGGACTACGTGCTCGCGATCGTGCCGCTGTTCCACGCCAACGCGTGGGGCCTGCCGTACGCGGCGCTGATGTCGGGCGCGAACATCCTGATGCCGGACCGCTTCCTGCAGCCGGGCCCGCTGCTGGAGATGATGGCGGCCGAGAAGCCGACCTTCGCCGCCGCCGTGCCGACCATCTGGGGCGGCGTGCTGGCCGGCCTGGCCGCGCAGCCGCAGGACATCTCGCACCTGCGCACCGCCGTCGTCGGTGGTTCCGCGGTGCCGCCCGCCATGATGCGCGCGTTCGAGGAGAAGCACGGGGTGCGCATCCTGCACGCGTGGGGCATGACCGAGACCTCCCCGCTGGGCAGCGTCGCGCACGCGCCCGCCGGTGTCGATGGCGACGAGGCCTGGGCCTACCGCTACACCCAGGGCCGCTTCCCGGCCAATGTCGAGGCCCGGCTCGTCGGTGACGACGGCAAGGTCGTCCCGAACGACGGTGAGTCGCTCGGCGAGCTCGAGGTCCGCGGCGCGTGGATCACCGGCTCCTACTACTCGCCGACCGGCGCGGAGATCGACCCGGACAAGTTCGACGACGGCTGGCTGCGCACCGGCGACGTCGGCAAGATCAGCCCCGACGGCTACCTCACCCTGGTCGACCGCTCCAAGGACGTCATCAAGTCCGGTGGCGAGTGGATCTCCTCGGTGGACCTGGAGAACGCGGTGATGGGCCACCCGGCCGTCGCCGAGGCCGCCGTGATCGGTGTGCCGGACGAGAAGTGGGACGAGCGCCCGCTGGTCGCGATCGTGCTGGCCGATGGTGCCGCCGCCGAGGCCGTCGAACTGCGTGACTTCCTGGCCGACAAGTTCGCCAAGTGGCAGCTGCCGGAGCGCTGGACCTTCATCGCCGAGGTGCCCAAGACCAGCGTCGGCAAGTTCGACAAGAAGCGGCTGCGCGCGCAGTACGCCGAGGGTGAGCTGGACGTGACGACGGTGGGCTGACCCCTCCGGAAGAACGACGGCGGGCGTGGAATCACTTCCACGCCCGCCGTTCTCATTCAGTTGTTTGTTCTGTTGTCGGATCCTGTTGTGCGATGCAGTTGTCGATATTCAGTTGTCGACAGAAACGCTGGTGCTCAACAGTTCCGGAGTTCCGGGCTCTGGTTGAGGAGCTGGGCGCGCGGGCTGATGTAGCGGCTGTAGGTCTCGCCGCCGACCGCCGAGAGCGGGAACGCCGCGACCCGATGGCAGTTCTGGAAGGCGAGTTTCACGCCGAAGTGCCGTTCCAGCCCGCCGCGGATCGCGTCGGAGGCCAGGGCGCGCAGCAGCTGGCCGCGAGCGACCTCGTCCGGCGGCGGCACCACGTTGTCGGCGAATTCCGCGTCGCCCGCCCGCAGGTCGCCGGCTACCCGGCTCACCACTTCCCAGGCGTAGGGCAGTGATGTGCGGACGCATTCGACGAATTCGGCGTCGTCGATATCGCCCTGTTCGGCGCGCTCGAGCAATGCTGCGGGAACATCGAGGGACATGGCGCTCTCCTCCTGCTTGGTGGTGGTCGGCGGGATGCGATGCCCCTTCGAGTCTAAACGAAATCCGTTGTCAATAACCCTGGATTCATTCTGAAAGTGCTTTCCGTAGTGCGCTTTTCGCGTCGGCTGCCAGGTCGGCGATCAGTTCGCCTGCCGATAGCTCGGTCGCCAGTGAATGCGTTTGCCCCGCCCACAGATTCACATCGTCGGTGTTGCCCGCGGCCCGTCCGGCGGCCCGCAACGGTGCGGTGGCGTAATGAATTTCGGGGTAGGCGGCCGGGGCGGTCGCGGTGTGCTCCCGAAGAAAACGGTTGCGGATTCCGCGCGCACGTCGTCCGGTGAAGGCGCGGGTGAGCATCGTCGGTTCCGGCGACCCGATCGCGCCGCGGTGCGCGGCGTTGGTGCCCGCCTCGGCGCAGCGCAGCAGCGCGGTGCCCAGCTGCCCGGCTGACGCGCCCGCGGCGAGCACCGCGGCCAGGCCCGCGCCGGTGGCGATGCCGCCCGCGGCGATGATCGGACGATCGGTGCTCGCGGTGAGCAATTGGAGCAGGGCCAGCAGGCTCAGCGGGTCGACCTGGTCGTCGGCGGGATCGTCGAGGAAGCTCGCGCGGTGCCCGCCCGCCTCGGCGCCCTGGGCGATGAGCGCGTCGGCGCCCGCGTCGACGGCGATCGCCGCCTCGGCGGGGGAGGTGACCGTCACCCAGACCTCGGTCCCGACCGCGTGCAGCCGGTCGACCTCGACGGCGGTGGGGCAGCCGAACGTCGTCGACACCACCGCGACCGGGTCGGCGACCAACAGGTCGATCTTCTCGGCCCAGCCGTCGGTGTCGTGCCTTGGCGTGCCGAGCGGGTACTCCTCGCCGAGTTCGGCCAGGTAGGCCGCGTAGGTCGCCGGCTCGGCGACCGGGCCGGGTGCGAACAGGTTCATGCCGAACGGCGCGGCGGTCACGGCTCTGGTCGCCGCGATCTGGTCGGCCATCGCCGCGGGCGCGAGGTAGCCGGCGGCCAGCTGGCCGAACCCGCCCGCGTTCGAGACGGCGACCACCAGCTCCGGGGTGGACGGGCCGCCCGCCATGGGCGCGGCGACGATGGGGACACGCAAGCTCTCGATCACCATGTCCCGAGTCTGTCCGGTCGGCGCCGGGTGCGGCGCTCGGATGGGCGCGTGTGACCCGCTCGGCAACGGGATCGTTACTGTGCGACGGGCCTCCCACCTGCGAGTTCGATCCAGAAGGTTGCGGAATGATCACGACGGGGTAGAGTTCCCGTCACAACGGATGCCGAACCGTTACACACGGTGAGGTGGCGGGAACCGCTCAGGCGGATTCCGGGCCGGTCGCAAGCCGGTTTCGTTTCCTTGTTGTCGGACGCTAGGACGAGACTTTGTCGCAGCACCGTATGGGCCCCGAATCCATCTCCGTCAAGGCCCTGCTGGGTGACGGAGGCGCCGGGCGCCCGAGCCGGCACCGCGCCGAACCGTCGCGTTCCGACCGGATGCGGGTCGCCGCCAGCGCCGCGGTCGCCGCGGGCGCCATCGTCGGCACCGCCGCCTCGATCGCTCCGACGATCGCCTACGCGGCCCCGCTGCTACCGACGCACAACGACGACGTCGAGGAATCCGTCGTCCCCGATTCCGCTCGCCAGGCCGCCGACGTGAACTTCGTCGCCGCCAAGCAGGTCACCGCGCCCGCCGAGGCGCCCGCGCAGGTCGACGCCGTCGCCGCGCCGATCGCGGCCCCGGTCGCCGCCCCGTTCGGCATCGGCAACCTGCCGCCCGAGATCGCGGGCCCGCTGGCCCAGGTCGAGGACATCATCCAGGGCATCCAGCACCAGGTCGCGCCGCCGCAGGCCGCCCGTCCGGTCGCGGGCCCGATCAGCTCCGGCTACGGCGCCCGCTGGGGCGCCATGCACTACGGCGTCGACTTCGCCGACTCGATCGGCGCCCCGATCCACTCCGTGTCCAGCGGCACCGTCATCGAGGCGGGCCCGGCCTCCGGCTTCGGCCTGTGGGTCCGCGTGCTGCAGGACGACGGCACCACCGCCGTCTACGGCCACGTCAACGAGATGCTGGTGACCCAGGGTCAGCGGGTCAACGCGGGCGATGTCATCGCGACCGTCGGCAACCGCGGCCAGTCCACCGGCCCGCACCTGCACCTGGAGATCTGGGATCAGGGTGGCGGCAAGATGGACCCCATTCCCTACCTCGCCGCCAAGGGTGTGCCGCTCGAGTGGGGCCCGTCCGCGCACTGAGTTCTTCGAGTCGCGGACTTCTCCGCGAAAGCCGAGTGACGGTGGTTCAGTATGAGCCCCGTCACTTTGCTGTGTGATCCGGCAACACGCCTGATCGACGGGCCGATACTCCTCAGGGCCCGTGGAACCGGGGGCCCCGTAATCGGGGGCTGTCGGCACGACGTTCGGCCGGTCTGTGGTCGCTCGATATGATGGCTCGATCTGCACGGGGCGGCTGTCGGCGCGTCCATGCTCGATGAGAGGTGAATGAACCCGAATGGAAACCGCCCGTCGTTCTGCCCGCGGTAACCGCCGTCGCCGGTCGAGCAGTCCGACATTCGGTCAGTTGCTGACGGCCGCCGTCGAATCGGCCGCCGACGCCACCGCCATCCGGTTCAACCCCACCGGCGACCAGGCCGACCAGCGCGAACTCACCTACCGCGCGCTGGACGAGGAATCCTCCCGGTTGGCCAGGGAACTGATCGCCCGCGGCGTCGGCCCCGGCGACATCGTCGCCGTCGCGATCACCCGCTCGATCGAATCGGTACTCAGCGTCTGGGCGGTGGCCAAGTCCGGCGCCGCCTACGTGCCGATCGACCCGGCCTACCCGGCCGAGCGCATCGCCCACATCGTCACCGACTCACGCGCCGTCCTCGGCGTCACCACCACCGCGCACCGGCCCGCCCTCGGCACGTCGACCGAGTGGCTCGAGCTCGACGACCCGGCCGTCGCGGCGCGCGTAGCGGCCCAGCCCGCGCACGCCATCTCCTACAGCGACCGGGTGCGCACGCTCGACGAGCGGCACCCGGCCTATGTCATCTACACCTCGGGTTCCACCGGTCTGCCCAAGGGCGTCGTGGTGACCCAGGCCGGTCTGTCGACGATGGCCGCGGTGGGCAGGCAGTACCGGGTCGACGCGGGTTCGCGGGTGACCCACCTGAGTTCGCCCAGCTTCGACTTCTCCCTGATGGAGATGCTGTTCACCTTCACCGCGGGCGCGACCCTGGTCGTGGTCCCGCCGACCGTGTTCGGTGGCGACGAACTCGCCGATCTGGTTCGCCGCGAACAGGTCTCGCATCTGCTGATCACCCCGGGCGCGCTCGAATCGGTCGACTCCACCCGGGTCGACACCGTGCGCGTGGTGGTCACCGGCGGTGACAAGCTCGGCCCCGAACTGGTGGATCGCTGGGCGGCCCAGGGCCGTTCGGTGTTCAACGCCTACGGTCCCACCGAGGCCACCGTCATGGTGACCACCGGCGAGATGACCGCGGGCGAAGCGGTGACGCTGGGTTCGGTGATCCCGGGTGTCGCGGCCTTCGTGCTGGACGCGCGGCTGCGCCCGGTGCCCGCCGGTGTCGTCGGCGAGCTGTACCTGGCCGGGCCCGCGCTGGCCCAGGGCTACCTGGACCGCCCCGAGCTCACCACCGAGCGTTTCGTCGCCAACCCGTTCGGCGCCGACGCGGGCGCGCCCGGCGGACGCCTGTACCGCACCGGTGACCTGGTGCGCCGCAACACTTCCGGTGAGTTCGAGTACCTGGGCCGGTCCGACTTCCAGGTCAAGATCCGCGGCCTGCGCATCGAGCTCGGCGAGATCGACAACGCGCTGACGACCCATCCGGACGTCGACTTCGCGGCCACCCTCGGCCGCACCCTGACCAACGGCGTGACCTCGCTGGTCGCCTACGTGCTGCCCCGCGCGGGCGCCGCGGTGACCCCGGCGGATCTGGCCCACCACCTGTCGGGTCTGCTGCCCGCGTACATGGTGCCCGCGGCGATCGTGCTGCTCGACGAGATCCCGCTGACCCCGGTCGGCAAGCTCGACCGCAAGGCCCTGCCGGAGCCCACCTTCACCGCCCGCGAGTTCCGCGCGCCGAGCACGCCGATCGAGGAGATCGTCGCGCAGGTGTTCGCGGCGCTGCTGGTGTCGGACGACAACCAGCAGGTCGGCGCGGACGACGACTTCTTCGAGCTCGGCGGCAACTCGCTGCTGGCCGCCCAGGCTGTGGCCCGGATCGGCACCGCGCTCGACGCCAGGGTGCCGGTGCAGCTGGTGTTCGAGGCTTCGACGGTGTCGGCGCTGGCCGCGCGCGTCGAATCGCACGTCGGCGCCGGTACCGGTAACCCGCTGACCGCGCAGACCAGGCCCGAGCAGATCCCGCTGTCCTACGCGCAGCAGCGGATGTGGTTCCTCAACCGCTTCGATCCGCACAGCGGCGCCAACAACATTCCGCTGCCCGTGCGGCTGTCCGGCGCGCTGGACGTGGCCGCCATGCGCGCCGCCGTTGCCGACCTGGTCGGCAGGCACGAGGTGCTGCGCACGATCTACCCGGAGGTCGACGGTGACGCCGTGCAGCTGGTGCTGCCGGTGGGTGATCCGCGTGCCGTCCCGCAGGTCGACGTGGTCGAGGCGACTCCCGAGCAGCTGCCCGGCCTGATCGCCGAGCAGGCGGTGGCCGGTTTCGACGTCGCGGTCGCGCCGCCGGTGCGGGTGCGGCTGTTCCGCCTCGGCGCCGAGGAACACGTGCTGCTGTGCGTGGTGCACCACATCGCCGCCGACGGCTTCTCGATGGCGCCGCTGACCCGCGACCTGATCGCCGCCTACTCCGACCGGCTGCGCGGCAGTGCCCCCGCCTGGCGTGAGCTGCCGGTGCAGTATGCCGACTTCACCCTGTGGCAGCGGGCCACGCTCGGCGCCGAGTCCGACCCGGATTCGCTGCTGGCCCAGCAGATCTCGTTCTGGCGGGACGAATTGGCCGGGCTGCCCGAGCAATTGGACCTGCCCGCCGACCGGCCCCGTCCCGCGGCGATGAGCAACCGCGGCGCGAGCTACGACTTCCGGATCGACGCCGACACCCACGCCGCGCTGGATCGGCTCTCCCGCGAACACAATTCGACGCTGTTCATGGTCGTGCACACCGCGCTGGCCGTGCTGCTGGCGCGCCTGTCGGGCACCACCGACATCGCCGTCGGCACCCCCGTCGCCGGTCGTGGCGAAGCGGTGCTCGACGACGTGATCGGCATGTTCGTCAACACCCTGGTGCTGCGCACCGAGGTGGACCCGGCCCGCAGCTTCGACGAACTGCTCGGCAGCGTCCGCGGCACCGACGTGGCCGCCTTCGGGCACGCCGACGTGCCGTTCGAGCGGCTGGTCGAGCTGCTCGACCCGGCCAGGTCGATGGCGCGCCACCCGCTGTTCCAGGTGATGCTCACCTTCCAGAACCTCGCGGGCGCCGAGCTGACACTGCCCGGCCTCACGGTCGCCGGTGTCGATCTGGCCGTGCCGTTCGCCAAGTTCGACCTCGAGCTCACCCTCGTCCCGCTGGAGACCGACGGTGTCGCGAGCGGGGTGTCGGCGGCCTTCACCTACGCCACCGACCTGTTCGACGAGGCCACGGTCGCCGGGTTCGCCGACCGGCTGGTGCGTCTGCTGACCGAGGTCGTGGCCGATCCAGCCCGCCCGGTCGGCGCGATCGAGCTGCTCGAAACCGTCGAGCGCGAGCGAATCCTGCAGCGGTGGAACGACACCGGGCACGAGCTCGCGCCCGCGCTGCTGCTCGACGGTTACCGCGCCGCCGTCGCCGCGCGGCCCGACGCGATCGCCCTGTCCTTCGAGGGCGCCGAGCTGACCTACCGCGAGTTCGACGAGCGGGTGAACCGGCTGGCCCGGCTGCTGGTGCGGCGCGGGGTCGGCGCGGAGTCGCTGGTCGGGCTGGCGGTGCGCCGGTCGCTGGATCTGGTCGTCGGCATGTACGCGATCGTCACCGCCGGTGGCGCGTACGTGCCGCTCGACCCGGATCATCCGGCCGAGCGGATCGCGCACATCCTCGACACCGCGCGGCCGGTGTGCGTGCTGACAACCACCGCCGACGCCGTCGAGGTGCCGGTGTCGACGCCGGTGATCACCATGGACACCGTCGCGCTGGACGGCTTCTCGGGTGCGCCGCTGAGCCAGGCCGAGCTGGTCCGTCCGGTGCTGCCGCAGCACCCGGCCTATGTCATCTTCACCTCCGGTTCCACCGGCCGCCCGAAGGGCGTCGCGGTCTCGCACCGGGCGATCGACAACCAGATCGCGTGGATGCTGGCGGAGTACCCGCTGGCGCCCGGTGACGTGTACCTGCAGAAGACCGCGACCACCTTCGACGTGTCGCTGTGGGGCTACTTCATGCCGCTGCGCACCGGCGCGAAGCTGGTCGTCGCGACCCACGACGGCCATCGCGATCCCGCCTACATCGCCGAAACCATTGCGGCGCAGGGCGTCACGATGACCGACTTCGTGCCGTCGATGCTCACGGTGTTCGCCGCGCACACCGCGCCCGGCGCCATCCCCACCCTGCGCGACGTGTTCGCCATCGGTGAGGCGCTGCCGCCGGAGACCGTCGCGGCGCTGCGTGCGGTCTCGCCCGCGCAGGTGCACAACCTCTACGGCCCGACCGAGGCCGCGGTGTCGGTGACCTACTGGCCCGCGGGCGAGACCGACCGCGGCTCGGTGCCGATCGGTGTGCCGCAGTGGAATACCCAGGTCTATGTGCTGGACGCGCGGCTGCGGCCGGTGCCCGCCGGGGTGGTCGGCGAGCTGTACCTGGCGGGCGATCAGCTCGCGCGCGGGTACGTCGCCCGGCCGGATCTGACCTCGGATCGCTTCGTGGCCAACCCGTTCACGCCCGGCGCGCGGATGTACCGCACCGGTGACCTGGTGGTCTGGCGCACGCCCGCCGATACCGGCCAGGTCCTGGAATACCTGGGCCGCACCGACTTCCAGGTGAAGTTCCGCGGTCAGCGCATCGAGCTGGGCGAGATCGAGACGGCGCTGCTGGCGCAGCCGTCGGTCAGCCAGACCGTCGCCGTCGTCGCCGACTCGCCCGCCGGTGAACAGCTGGTCGCCTACGTGGTGCCCAAGCCGGGGGAGCGGATCGAGCAGGCGGCCCTGCTCGCCGCGATCGGTGATTCGCTGCCCGCGTACATGATTCCGGCCGCACTGGTCGAGCTGGACGCGTTCCCGCTGAACCCGAGCGGCAAGCTCGACCGCAAGGCGCTGCCCGCGCCCACGTTCACCGCGGGCGAGTTCCGCGCACCGGCCACGCCCACCGAGGAGATCGTCGCGGGCGTCTACGCCGAGCTGCTCGGCATGGCGCGCGTCGGCGCCGACGACGACTACTTCGCACTCGGCGGCAACTCGCTGCTGGCCACCCGCGCGATCGCCCGGATCAACGAAGCGCTCGACGCCGAGGTGACCATTCGCGACCTGTTCGAAGCGCCGACCGTCACCGCGCTGGCCGCGCGTGTCGGCGCCCTCGGCGGCGCGGCGGCCCGGCCCGCGCTGGTGGCCACCGCACGGCCGGAACGCATTCCGCTGTCGCTGGCCCAGCAGCGCATGTGGGTGCTCAACCAGCTCGACCCGGCGTCGGGCTCCTACAACATCCCGTTCGCCATCCGGCTGACCGGCGCGCTCGACGTGGCCGCGCTCGACGCCGCGGTGACCGACGTGCTCACCCGCCACGAATCCCTGCGCACCCGTTTCCCGTCACAGGACGGCACCCCGGTCCAGGAGATCCTGCCGGTCGCCGAGGTGCTGCCCGCCGGGCTCGAGGTGGAGACCACGACCGAGGTGCTCGCCCGCGCCGCCGCGCTGGCCGAGGCCGGCTTCGACGTCACCAGGGAAGTGCCCGTGCGGGCGCGGCTGCTCACCGACGGATCGGCGGCCGACTGGCTGCTGGTGTTCGTGGTGCACCACATCTCCGCCGACGGCGCGTCGCTGGCCCCGCTGGCCCGCGACCTGATGACGGCCTACGTCGCCCGCGCCGGACAGCAGGCCCCGGCCTGGACGCCGCTGCCGGTGCAGTACGCCGACTTCGCGCTCTGGCAGCGCGCGGTCGTCGGCGCCGACGACGAGCCGGACTCGGTCGCCGCCGCGCAGCTCGACTACTGGCGGACCCAGCTGGCCGGCGTGCCGCCGCTGCTGGAACTGCCGCAGGACCGCCCGCGTCCCGCGACGCCGACGCTGCGGGGCGCCACCACCGAGCTGCGGCTGCCCGCCGAGGTGCACGCGCAGCTGAACCACCTCGCGCGCGAGCACAAGTCGTCGCTGTTCATGGTCGTGCACGCGGCGCTGGCCGTGCTGCTGGCCCGGCTCTCGGGCACCACCGACATCGCCATCGGCACCGCCGTCGCCGGGCGCGGTGAGCGGGCCCTCGACGAGCTGGTCGGCATGTTCGTCAACACCCTGACCCTGCGCACCGCCCTGGACCCGGCCGGGTCCTTCGACGAGGCGGTGGACCTGGCCCGCGAGACCGACCTGGGTGCCTTCGCGCACGCCGACCTGCCGTTCGAGCGGGTCGTCGAGGTGGTCGCGCCGGGCAAGGGCAGCGCGCACAACCCGCTGTTCCAGGTGGCGCTGACCTTCAGCAACAACGAAGCGGCCGCGCTCGAACTGCCCGGTCTCAGCGTGACCGCGCTGGAGACCGCGGTGGCGGCGAAGTTCGATCTGCAGGTCGACGTCGAGCCCCGGTTCACCGCCGAGGGCGCGCCGGACGAGCTGGTCACGCTGTTCAACTACGCCACCGATCTGTTCGACGAGGCCACGGTGCGCACCATCGGCGCGCGCTTCGCCCGCATCCTGACCGCGGTGGCCGCCGATCCGCAGATCCGGGTCGGCGATATCGACATCCTCGACGAGCAGGAGCGGGCCAGGCTGCTCGCGGGCGCCACCCAGGCGCCGGCACCGGTCGCGCCGTCGGGCGGCACCACGCTGGCGCAGGCGTTCACCGCCGCGGCCGAGGACGATCCGGACGGGCCCGCGCTGGTCTGGGGCGACGACTCGCTCACCTACGAGCAGCTCGACACCCGTTCCTCGCGGTTGGCGCGCCTGCTGATCGGCCGTGGCTTCGGGCCGGGTGCCGGTGTGGCCGTTGATCTTCCGCGTGGTGTCGACTGGGCGGTGGCGGTCTGGGCCGTGCTCAAGTCCGGTGCCGCGGTGCTGCCGGCGCCGGGCATCGGCGCGGCGCCCACCGAACCGGCCGCCAAGATCGGCATCACCGCGGGCGCGACGCCGGACGGCGATTTCGAGTGGGTGGTCCTGGACGACCCGGCGATCCGCACCGAGCTGTCGACCCAGTCGGCCCGCCCGGTGACCTACGCCGACCGCACCAGGGCGCTGCGCGGCGGCGACCCGGCCTTCGTCGGCGTCGACGGTGTCCGCAGCTACGACGAACTCGCCACGGCGGGTGCGCGCGTGCGCGCCGACGCCGCGCTGACCTTCGAGTCGCGCACCTTCGGCAACGGCGCGGCGGACAGCTTCGCCGTGCTCGTCGAGCCGGTCGCGGCCGGTGTCGCGGGCGCGTCGATGGTGCTGGCACCCGCGGCGGGCGACGACCTGTCGGCGGTACTGGCCGAGGAGTGGGTGAGCCACCTGTTCGGTGATCGAGCCGGTCTCGAGGCGGTCGACACCGCCGGGCTCGACGACCTGCAGGCATTGATCGCCGACGAGGTCGCGCCGGGCAACCCCGGCCCGGCCGAAGTCGTACTGGTGCTCGGGGACCCGCGTCCGTCGGTGTCCTGAGCCGTGACCGTGGTGACGGGGCGACGAGTTCCGGTGATGGGTGAGGTGGAATCGCGATGACACGACCGGTACGAACACGTCCGGTGCGGACTCGCCGCGCCAGGGTGACCGCGTTGCCGCAGCTGCTGGCCACCGCTGTGGAGACCAATCCCGACGGTGTCGCGGTGGTGCTCGCCGACGCCGCGAGCACGCTGGGCAGCCTGAGCTACGCCGAGATCGACGAGCGCTCCAGCCGGATCGCGCGGCTGCTGATCGAGCGCGGCATCGGGGCCGGTGACCTGGTGGCCATCGGCATCCCGCGCTCGATCGAGTCGGTGCTGGCGGTCTGGGCGGTCGCCAAGACGGGTGCCGGGTTCGTGCCGGTGGACCCGAACTATCCGCCGGATCGGGTGTCGCACATGGTGTCCGACTCCGGCGCGGTCTTCGGGCTGACCGTGACGGCGGTCGCCGACCGGTTGCCCACCCAGGTGGACTGGCTGGCCATCGACGACGCGGGCCTCGCCCCGCTGCTCGACGAGGTCTCCGGCGACCCGGTCACCAATGCCGACCGGCTGCGCCAGATCCGCGCCGAGGACCTGGCCTACCTCATCTACACCTCCGGTTCCACCGGTCTACCCAAGGGCGTCGCGGTGAGCCAGGCCGGGCTGGCCGGGTTCTGCGAGGAACAGCGGCTGCACTACGGCATCGAGATCGGTTCGCGCACCCTGCATTTCGCCTCGCCGTCGTTCGACGCCTCGCTGCTGGAGCTGCTGCTCGCGGTGGGCGCGGGCGCGACGATGGTGATCGTCGACCCGAGTGTCTACGGCGGCGACGACCTGGCCGCGCTGCTGCGCCGGGAACGGGTGAGCCACGCGTTCATCACCCCCGCCGCGCTGGCCTCGATCGACCCCGACGGCCTCGACGACTTCCGGGTGGTCGCGGTCGGTGGCGAGGCGGTACCGCCGGATCTGCTGCGGCGCTGGGCGATTCCGCTCGCCGACGGCACCCTGCGGCAGTTCCACAATGTGTACGGGCCCACCGAGACCACGATCGTGGTCAATATCAGTGTGCCGCTCAAGCCCGGTGACCCGCTGACCATCGGTGGTCCGCTGCGCGGCGTCGCGGAGTACGTGCTCGACGACCGGCTCGGCCCGGTCCCGCCCGGTGTCACCGGCGAGCTCTACATCACCGGTGCCCAGCTGACCCGCGGCTACCACGCGCGGCCCGGTCTCACCGCCTCGCGCTTCGTCCCGAATCCCTTCGATCCGGCGGGTTCCCGGCTCTACCGCACCGGCGACCTGGTCCGCTGGACCGCCGACGGCGCGCTGGAATACGTGGGCCGCAACGACTTCCAGGTCAAGATCCGGGGCTTCCGGATCGAGCTCGGTGAGATCGACGCGGTGCTCTCCGCGCACGAGAGCCTCGACTTCGCCGCCACCGTCGGGCACGAACTCGACAGCGGCGCCACGATTCTGGTGTCCTACGTGCACGCGGCGCCCGGCGCGACGATCGACACCGCCGCGCTCACGGCGTTCGCCGAGCGCAGCCTGCCCGCGCACATGGTGCCGACCGTGCTGATGGAGCTCGACACCATCCCGCTGACTCCGGTCGGCAAGCTGGACCGCCGGGCGCTGCCCGCGCCGGTGCTCGAGCACGCAGCGTTCCGGGCGCCCGCGACGCCGGTGGAACAGATCGTCGCCGGGACCTTCGCCCAGGTGCTCGACCTCGGCGAAGACACCCAGCTCGGCCTCGACGACGACTTCTTCGCCCTCGGCGGCAACTCGCTGTTGGCCACCCAGGTCGCCGCCCGGCTCGGCGCCGCGCTCGATACCGACTTCCCGGTCCGGCTGCTGTTCGAGGCCCCGACGGTGGAGGCGCTGGCCCAGCGGCTCGCCGAGTCCGCGGGTGCGGGCGCGCGTCCCGCGCTGGTGGCGACCGAACGGCCGGAACGGATTCCGCTGTCGCTGGCGCAGCAGCGGATGTGGTTCCTCAACCAGTTCGACCCGGAGTCGGTCGCCTACAACATCCCGATGGCGGTGCGGCTCGGCGGCGCGATCGACGTGGACGCGCTGCGGGCCGCGGTCGGCGATCTGGTCGCCCGGCACGAGACGCTGCGCACCGTCTACCCCGAGACCGAGGATGGCCCGATCCAGCGGGTGCTGTCCGAGTCGGCCGCGACGCCGCAGCTCGAGGTGCGCCGGGTCCAGCCCGCCGACCTGGGCGCGGCCATGCATGCGCTCGGCTCGTCCGGCTTCGATGTGCGCGGTCAGGTGCCGCTGCGGGTCGCGCTGTTCGAGCTCGGCCCGGACGAGTCGGTGCTCGCCGTGGTGGTGCACCACATCGCCGGTGACGGCTCCTCGCTGACCCCGCTGACCAGGGATCTCATGCTCGCCTACGCGGCGCGCTCGGCGGGCGCGGCACCGGAGTGGGCGCCGCTGGCCGTGCAGTACGCGGACTACGCGCTCTGGCAGCGCGCCCTGCTCGGCAGCGAGGACGATCCGCGATCGCTGGCCTCGGCCCAGCTGGCCTACTGGCGCGAGGCGCTGGCCGGGCTGCCCGATCAGCTCGACCTGCCCGCCGACCGCCCGCGCCCGGCCGTGCAGACCTTCGCCGGTGGCCGGGTGCCGATCGAGATCGACGCCGCGACCCACCGCGCGCTGCTCGCGCTGGCGCACGAGCGGGGCGCGACCCTGTTCATGGTGGTGCACACCGCGCTCGCGGTGACGCTGGCCCGGCTGGCGGGCACCGACGACCTCGCCATCGGCACGCCCATCGCGGGCCGGGGCGAGGCCGCGCTCGACGACCTGATCGGCATGTTCGTCAACACCCTGGTCTTCCGCACCACGCTGCGGCCGGGGGAGCCGTTCACCGAGCTGCTCGCCCGGCAGCGCGACACCGACCTGCAGGTGTTCGCCAATGCCGACCTGCCGTTCGAGCGGCTCGTCGAGGCGATCAACCCGGCCCGCTCGACCGCGCGGCACCCGCTGTTCCAGGTGGGTCTGTCCTTCCAGAACCTGACCCGCACCGGGCTCGAGCTCGGTGAACTGGCGGTCGAGGGCGTCGATGTGGATCTGGCGGTGTCGCAGTTCGATCTGCACGCCGTCGTCGCCGACACCTACGACGCCGACGGGGTCGCCCAGGGCATCAGCGGTGTCTTCACCTACGCCACCGACCTTTTCGACGAGGCGACGGCGGCCGGCTACGCGGACCGCTTCGCGCGCGTGCTCGCGGCCGTGGCCGCCGCGCCGCACCGGCCCGCCGACGAGCTGGAGCTGCTCTCCGACAGCGAGCGGGAGCGAATCCTGCACGGCTGGAACGCGACCGGGCATCCGTGTCCGCCCGCCACCCTGGCCTCGCTGTTCGCCGAGACCGCCGCCGGGCACCCCGACGGTGTCGCGCTGATCGATCCCGATGGCGCGCCCCTGACCTATCGCGACTTCGCCGCGCGCGTTCATCGGCTGGCACGACACCTGATCGCGGAGGGCGTCGGCGTGGAAGACCGTGTCGCGCTGGCGATTCCACGATCTGTGGACCTCGTCGTCGCGATGTACGCGGTGACAGCGACCGGTGCCGCTTACGTGCCGGTCGACCCGTCGCAACCGGCCGACCGGATCGGGCACGTGCTCGACACGGCCGCCCCGGTCTGCGTATTGACCACGGCAGCGGCGGGATTCACCGCCACCGCTGCAAACGTGCCTGCCGCTGCGGACACGTCGGCCGGTGGGTCGTCTGCCGCCGACGGCGCGCAGGGTGGTGAACTTTCTACCGCTGGTGCCGGACTCGGCGCGGTGCCGGTGGTCGTCGTCGACGCGCTGGATCTGTCCGCGCTCTCGGATCAGCCGATCGCGGCGAACGAGCGCCGTGGCGTGCTCCGCCCGGAGAACACGGCGTACGTGATCTTCACGTCCGGGTCGACGGGTAAGCCGAAGGGTGTCGCCGTCTCGCACGGCGCGATCGTGAACCAGCTGCGGTGGAAGGCCGCCGCGTTCGGGCTCGGCCGCGAGGATTCGGTGCTGCTGAAGACGGCCGCCACCTTCGACCTGTCGGTGTGGGAGTTCTGGTCGGCCGCGGTGTGCGGCGGCACGCTGGTGATCGCCGCGCCCGACGGGCACCGCGACCCCGCGTACCTGCTGAGCGTGCTCGCCGGTCGGTCGGTGACCACGCTGCACGTCGTCCCGTCGATGCTCGACGCGCTGCTCACCGAGTCCGGTGGGGCATTGCCGCCCGCGCTGCGCCGGGTGCTCGCCATCGGCGAAGCCCTGCCCGCCGCGACCGCGCAACGCTTCGTCGCCACGAATTCCGCCGCGCTGCACAACCTGTACGGCCCGACCGAGGCCGCCGTCTCGATCACCGATCACCGGGTGACCACGGCCGACCGGGCGACGGTGCCGATCGGCGCGCCGGAATGGAACAGCCGGGTCTACGTCCTGGACGCGCGTCTGCGTCCGGTGCCGGTGGGCGTCTCGGGTGAGCTCTACCTCGCGGGCGCGCAGCTGGCGCGCGGCTACTTCGGCCGCCCCGACCTGACCGCCGACCGCTTCGTCGCCGACCCGTTCGCCATGTCCGGTCGGGCCGCCGAGAACTTGGGTGGTGAGACGCGGTCCCCCCACGGCGCCCGGATGTACCGCACCGGCGACCTGGTGGCCTGGACGGCCGACGGCGAGCTGGAATACCGGGGCCGCACAGACTTCCAGGTGAAGATCCGGGGCTTCCGCATCGAACTCGGTGAGATCGAGGCGGCATTGCTGGCTGCGCCGCAGGTCGCGCAGGCGGCCGTGCTCGCGCAGTCCGACGCGCAGCTCGGCGACCGGCTCGTCGCCTATGTGGTGCCCGCGCCGGACACCGAGCTCACCGCGAGCGCGGCCAAAGCCGCGGTGGCGCAGGTGCTTCCGTCGTACATGGTGCCCGCCGCCTTCGTCGTCCTCGATCGCCTGCCACTGAACGCGAACGGCAAGCTCGACCGCGCCGCGCTGCCCGCGCCGGTGCTCGAACCGCGCCGCTACCGGGAACCGGTGGGGGACAGCGCGATCGCGGTGGCGGAGGTGTTCACCGAGGTGCTCGGTGTCGCCCGGCCCGGTCTCGACGACGATTTCTTCTCCCTCGGCGGCAACTCGCTGCTGGCCACCCGGGTGGTGCACCGGCTGCGCGAGCGCACCGGCACCGAGCTGACCGTGGCCGCCTTCTTCGCCGACCCGACCGTCGCCGGGCTCGCGGACCGGCTCACCGCCGGTCCGGCCGGGCTCGGCGGTGACCTCGACGCGGCGCTGGCCACCACGCTGCCGCTGCGCCGGGGCGGCGACCGGGAGCCGCTGTTCTGCCTGCACCCGGTCTCCGGCTTGGCCTGGGCCTACGCGGGTCTGGCCCCGCACCTGCCCGAGGACCGCCCGATCATCGGCATCCAGTCGCCGGCCCTGAGCGACCCGGACTTCCGGCCCGCCACGGTGGACGCGCTGATCGACCACTACCTCGCCGAGATCCGCGCGACCCAGCCGCACGGGCCGTACCACCTGCTCGGCTGGTCGCTGGGCGGCGTGCTCGCGCAGGCGGTCGCCACCCGGTTGCAGGCGGCGGGGGAGACGGTGGCCTCGCTGACCCTGCTGGACAGCGTGCCCGGCGCCGACCTGGCCGATTTCGGCGCCGAATTGCGGGCGGCGTTCCAGGAACTCGGCATCCCCGACCAGCAGTTGCCCGACGCAGACCGACTGGTCGGTCTCGGCGACGACGCCCTGGCCGCGCTGCACGGCGCGCTGGCCGGGTCGACGCCGATCTCGCTGCCGCGCTTCGTCGGGATGTACCGGGGTGCGCTGCGGACTGTCGAACTGGTTACCCAACTGATGCCGGATCGATTCGTGGGTGATCTCACCTTCTTCACCGCCCTGCGAACGGCCGGGAAAGCGCCGGGTGGCGCGTCGCGCTGGCGCCCCTATTTCAGTGGGGTCATCACCGATCATCCGGTCGACGCGAGTCATCAGCAGATGCTCGGCCCGGTGGCAGTCACCACAGTCGGCCCGGTAACGGCGCAGGTCATCGCCATTTCCGGGCGGTCCATCGATAGCTCCACGTAACAGGCTCCGCGCAGATTACGATTCTGTTGCAGAGAGTTGGTGTGTCGTGGCGCACACCTCGGCGACGGTCGGCGACAGCGATATAGGTGTGACTATGCTGTGTCCGACTCGGCTGCCGGACGCGAGAGGTGTATTGGTCTGTGGAAACCCCCCGCCGCACTGGCCGTGCCGGTCGCCGACGAACGACCGGCGCACCGCTGTTCGGTCAACTGCTCACGGCCGCGGTCGAATCCGCGGCCGGGTCGATAGCTGTTCGCTACAACCCGACCGGAATGCCGGGTGGTGAGCGGCAGCTCACCTACTCCGAGCTGGACGCGGAATCCTCGCGACTGGCACGTGAACTCATCGACCGGGGCATCGGCGCCGGCGACGTGGTCGCGATCGCGATCGCGCGCTCCATCGAGTCGGTCCTCGCGGTCTGGGCCATCGCCAAGACGGGCGCCGCCTACGTGCCGGTCGATCCGGCCTATCCGAGCGACCGGATCGCGCACATCGTCGCCGATTCCGGCGCGACGCTCGGCCTGACCACCGCCACCCACCGGGCCGCGCTCGGGACCGGCCTGTACTGGATCGAACTCGACGATCCGGTGGTCGCCGAGCGGATCGGCGCGCGCCCGGCGCACGCGGTGAGCTACGCCGACCGGGTCCGGCAGATCGACGATCGCCACCCGGCCTATGTCATCTACACCTCCGGTTCCACCGGCAAGCCCAAGGGCGTCGTCGTGACCCACGCCGGGCTCGGCGCGCTGGTCGCCGCCGAACGCGAACACTTCGGCGTCGAACCGGATTCGCGGGTGCTGCACGTTTGCTCGCCGAACTTCGACGTGTCGGTGCTCGAGCTGCTGCTGACCTTCGCGACCGGCGCGACCCTGGTGATCTCGCCGCCGCGGATCTTCGGCGGCTTCGAGCTGTCGGATCTGCTTCGGCGCGAACGCATCACACATGTGCTGATCACGCCGGGCGCGCTGGAGTCGGTCGACCCGGCCGGGCTGCCCGACCTGCGGACGGTGGTCGTGGCCGGTGACCGGTTCGGCCCGGAGCTGGTCGGCCGCTGGGCGACCGGCGGGCGCGCCTTCTACAACGGCTACGGCCCGACCGAGGCGACCATCCTCGCCACCAGCACCGCGCCGCTGCATCCGCGCGCGCCGATCACCATCGGCAACGCGGTGCCCGGCATGGGCCTCTATGTCCTCGACGCCCGGCTGCGGCCGGTGCCCGCGGGTGTCGTCGGTGAGCTGTATCTGTCGGGTCCCGCGCTGGCCCAGGGGTATCTGGGCAGGCCGGGGCTGACCGCAGAGCGGTTCGTCGCCTCGCCGTTCGGGCCGGGCAGGCTCTACCGCACCGGTGACCTGGTGCGCAGGCTCGGACACGACGGCACGCTGGAATACCTGGGCCGCACCGACTTCCAGGTCAAGGTGCGCGGCTTCCGGATCGAGCTGGGCGAGATCGACAACGCGCTCACCGCGCATCCCGATCTCGACTACGCGGTGACTCTCGGCAAGACCATGCCCTCGGGCGCGACCGCGCTGGTGTCGTACGTGCTGCCGCGTGTCGGGCGCACGGTCGACACCGGGGCGCTGGCGGAATTCCTGGCCACCTCGTTGCCCGCGTACATGATTCCGGCCGTCATCATGGTGCTCGACGCGCTGCCGCTGACCTCGGTCGGCAAGCTCGACCGGGCCGCGCTGCCGACGCCGGTGTTCACCGCGCGCGGGTTCCGCGCCCCGGCGACGCCCGCCGAACAGGTCGTCGCCGATGTGTTCGCCGCGCTGTTGCTGCGCGACGGCTCCGGCCGCGTCGGCGCCGACGACGACTTCTTCGAGCTCGGCGGTGACTCGTTGCTCGCCGCGCAGGCCGTCGCCCGGATCGGCGCCGCCCTCGACGTGCGGGTGCCGGTGCAGGCCGTCTTCGAGGCGCCGACCGTGGCCGCGCTGGCGAACAAGGCCGAACAGCAGCGGGTCTCGGCGCACGCGCTGCCGCTGACCAGGCAGCAGCGGCCAGCGCAGATCCCGCTGTCCTACGCCCAGCAGCGGATGTGGTTCCTCAACCGTTTCGATCCCGCCTCGGCGGTCGACAACATCCCGGTCGCGGTGCGGCTGTCGGGCCGGCTCGATCTGCCCGCCCTGCGCGCGGCCGTCGCCGACCTGATCGCCCGGCACGAAGTGCTGCGCACCGTGTACCCGGTGTCGGACGGCCTGGCCGCCGATGGCCTGGTGCTCGACGGTGAGGGCCATCAGGTGGTGCTCGCCCCCGGTGATCCGGCTGCGGCGCCGGAGTTCGAGGTCGTCGAGATCGCGGAGGACGAGCTGGGCGACGCCATCGCCGCGGCCGCGCTGACCGGTTTCGACGTCACCGCCGCCCCGCCGGTGCGGGTGCGGGTGCTGGCCCTGTCGGAATCCGAGCACGTCGTGGTCTGCGTGGTGCACCACATCGCCGCCGACGGCTTCTCCTTCGCGCCGCTGACCAGGGACCTGCTGACCGCCTACGCCGAGCGTCGCGGTGGCGGCGCGCCGCACTGGCCGCCGCTGCCGGTGCAGTACGTGGACTACACGCTGTGGCAGCGCGCGCTGCTCGGCGTCGAGACCGACCCGTCGTCGCTGCTGGCCGCGCAGGTCGCGTTCTGGCGGCGGACCCTGGCCGGGCTGCCCGAACAGCTGGAACTGCCCACCGACCGGCCGCGTCCCGCCGTCGCCAGCCGCTCGGGCGGCACGCTGACCGTGCAGATACCCGCCTCCGTGCACGCCGGCCTGTCCGGGCTGGCTCGCGACCACAACGCCACCCTGTTCATGGTGGTGCACACCGCGCTGGCGCTGCTGCTGGCCCGGCTCTCCGGCACCCGCGACATCGCCATCGGCACCCCGGTCGCCGGGCGCGGCGAGCAGGCGCTCGATGAGCTGATCGGCATGTTCGTCAACACCCTGGTGCTGCGCACCCAGGTCGACCCGGCGGCGAGCTTCGGCGCGCTGCTCAGCGAGGTCAGGGCCGACGACCTGGCGGCCTTCGGCCACGCCGACGTGCCGTTCGAGCGTCTGGTGGAACTGCTGGAGCCGGTGCGCTCGACCGCGCGGCACCCGCTGTTCCAGGTGATGCTGACCTTCCAGAACCTGGCCCGCTCCGATCTTGCGCTGCCCGGCCTCGCCGTCTCGGCGGCCGACTTCGCGGTGCCGCTGGCGAAGTTCGATCTCCAGGTGGAACTGGCCGAGCGGATCGGCGCCGACGGCGCGCCGCAGGGCCTGACCGCCGCGTTCGTCTACGCCACCGATCTGTTCGACCACGCCACCGTCGCCGATTTCGCCGACCGCTGGTCGCGGGTGCTCGCCGCGGTGGTCGCCGATCCGTCGGTGCCAGTGGGCGATATCGACGTGCTCGCCCCCGGTGAACGCGAACTCGTACTGCGCGAAGGGGATTCGCCCGGCATCGCGGTGCCCGAGGTGACCCTGGCCGACCTGATCTGCATGCAGGCCCAGCAGCGCCCGGACGCGATCGCGGTCAGGGCGGGCGGGTATTCGCTGACCTTCGCCGACCTGCTCGGCCGCGCCTCGGCGCTGGCCCGCGCGCTGATCGCCAACGGCGCAGGCCCGGAAACCCTGGTGGCCGTGGCGGTTCCGCGCACCGAGGAGCTGCCGGTCGCCCTGCTGGCGGTGCTGCTCGCCGGCGCGGGGTACCTGCCGATCGATTCCGGCTATCCCGCGCAGCGACTCGAGTACGTGCTCGCCGACGCGAAACCCGCTGTGCTGCTGACGACCTCGGCCGAGCGCGGGCTGGTGCCCGCCGATCTGCCGGTCGTGCTGCTCGACGAGCAGCTGGGGTATTCGACCGCGCCGCTGCGTCCGGCCGAACGGCGCGCGCCGCTGCGGCCCGACCACCTCGCCTACGTCATCTACACCTCCGGCTCCACCGGCCTGCCCAAGGGCGTCGGCGTCAGCCACCGCAATGTGCTGGAGCTGTTCGCCAACACTCATCGGCTCTTCGAGTTCGACGTCGACGACGTGTGGACGGTGTTCCACTCCTTCGCCTTCGACTTCTCGATCTGGGAACTGTGGTGCGCGCTGGCCGGTGGCGCGTCGGTGGTCGTGGTCGACCATCTCACCTCGCGCTCGCCGATCGAGTTCCGGGAACTGCTCGCCCGCGAACAGGTGACGGTGCTGAGCCAGACCCCCACCGCGTTCGCCCAGCTCGACGAGGCCGACCGGGCCGCCCAGGCCGCCGGTGCCGCGCCGCTGCCGCTGCGCTACGTCGTGTTCGGCGGCGAGGCGCTCGACCCGCGCAAGCTCAACCGCTGGTACGCGCGCTACGGAACCGGGCCCGGCGCACCGCGACTGGTGAACATGTACGGCATCACCGAGACCACGGTGCACGTCTCGCATCTGACCATGGACGCGGGCGCCGCCGAGCTGCCGAGCAGCCTGATCGGGCGGGCGCTGCCCGGCCTGTCGGTGGCGGTGCTCGACGACCGGCTGCGGCCGGTGCCCTTCGGTGTCGCCGGTGAGCTCTACATCGCCGGTGGTCAGGTCTCGCGCGGATACCTCGGCAAGCCGGGGCTCACCGCCACGCGCTTCGTCGCCGACCCGTTCGGCCCGCCCGGTGCGCGCCGCTACCGCTCCGGTGACCTCGGCCGCTGGATCGGCTTCCGCGGCACGCCCGCACTGGAATACGGCGGCCGCGGCGATCAACAGGTGCAGCTGCGCGGGTTCCGGATCGAGCCGGGCGAGATCGAGGCCGCGCTGCTCGGCGTGCCCGGGGTCGGCCAGGCCACGGTCGTCGTGCGGGCCGACGAGCACGCGGGCGACCGGCTGATCGGCTATGTCGTCCCGATCGACGGTGCCGCCCTCGACCCGGTGGCTGTGCGGGCCGCCGTGGCCGAATTCCTCACCGGCTACATGGTTCCCGACGCCGTCGTGGTGCTGGTGGCGCTGCCGCTGACCGCCAACGGCAAGCTCGACCGGGCCGCGCTGCCCGCGCCCGAGTTCACCGCGGCCGCGGCGTTCCGGGCACCGACGACGCCGATCGAACTGAGCGTCGCCGAGGTGTTCGCCACATTGCTCGGCGTCCCCGAGGTCGGCCTGGACGACGACTTCTTCGACCGTGGCGGCAACTCGCTGCTGGCCACCAGGGCCATCGCCCGCATCGATCAGGCGCTCGGCGCCGATCTGGTGGTCCGCGACCTGTTCGAGGCGCCGACCGTGGCCGCGCTGGCCGCCCGGGTGCGCCCCGGCGCGGTGACCGCGCCGCGCCCGCCGCTGATCCCGGCGCAGGATCGGGGCGTCATCCCGCTCTCGCCCGCCCAGCAGCGGATGTGGCTGCTCAACCGCATCGACCCGGACTCGCCCGCCTACAACATCCCGCTGGTGCTGCGGCTGCGCGGCGCGCTGGACACCTCGGCGCTGCGCTACGCGGTCGCCGACGTGCTGGAACGCCACGAGGCCTTGCGCACCCGGTTCCCCGCCGACGCGAACGGCGCTCCGTACCAGGAGATCCTGCCGGTCAGCGCGGTGCTGCCGACCGGGCTGGTGATCGAGGAGTGCGCCGATCCGCGCGATCGCGTGATGTGGCTGCTCGCGGGCGGATTCGATGTCGCCGAGCGAGTTCCGTTGCGGGCCGGGCTGTTCACCGTCCCGGATACCGATCCGCTGGCCGAGGAAGAGCACGTGCTCGCCGTGGTGGTGCAGCACATCATCGCCGACGGTGCCTCGCTCGCGCCGCTGGCCCGCGACCTGGTGATCGCCTACCGGGCCAGGGTCGAGGGCCGCTCGCCGAGCTGGGCGCCGCTGCCGGTGCAGTACGCCGACTACGCGCTGTGGCAGCGCGCGGTGCTGGGCGAGGAGTCCGACGAGACCTCCACCGCCGCACGGCAACTCGACTTCTGGCGGCACACGCTGGCCGGCCAGGCGGGAACCGTCGACCTGCCGCACGATCATCCGCGGCCGCCGCACGCCTCGCTGCGCGGCGCCGACGTGACCACCATCCTGCCCGCCGACGTGCACGCGCGGCTGGCCGAGATCGCCCGCGCGCACAACGCGTCGCTGTTCATGGTCGTGCACGCGGCGCTGGCGGTGCTGCTGGCGCGCATCTCCGGCAGCACCGACATCGCGATCGGCACGCCGATCGCGGGGCGCGGTGAACCGGAACTCGACGACCTCGTCGGCATGTTCGTCAACACCCTGACCCTGCGCACCGAGGTCTCGCCGCTGCGCGGCTTCGACGAGCTGGTCACCCTGGCCCGCGAGGTCGACCTGGCCGCGTTCGCCAACGCCGACCTGCCGTTCGAGCGGATCGTCGACGAGGTGGCGCCCAGCGGCGCCGTCTCGCACAACCCGCTGTTCCAGGTGGTGCTGTCGTTCCACAACACCGAGGCGCCGGTCCTGCGGCTGCCCGGGCTCACCGTCGAGGCGATGGACCTGGCGGCCCGGCCCGCCAAGTTCGACCTCCAGGTCAATGTGGAGCCGCGCCTCACCGCGTCCGGGGAGCCCGACGAGCTCGGCGTGGTGTTCACCTACGCCACCGACCTGTTCGACGAGCAGACCGTCGCGGCCTTCGCGCGCGGACTCGTCGAGATCGTCGCCGCGGTGGCGGCCGACCCGAAGGTCCGGATCGGCGACATCGACCTGCGTGACGCCAGGGAACGCGAACGCGAGCTGACCGCGGCGGCGTACGCCCCGGCCCCGTCGGCCAACGGCGCCGCACTGGCCCAGGAACTGGCCGCCGCGGTGGAGGAGGACCCGGAGGCGCCCGCGCTCGACCTGGGCGACGCCGAGCTGACCTACCACGAATTCGACGCCCGCTCCTCGCAGCTGGCGCGGTCGCTGATCGCGCGCGGCGCCGGTCCCGGCACCGGTGTCGCGGTGCGCCTCGATCGGGGCGTCGACGCGGCGATCGCCACCTGGGCGGTGCTCAAGGCCGGTGCCGCGGTGGTGCCGCTGATGACGCTGGACGCGGGCCTACCCGACCGGCTCGAGGTGAAACTGGGCCTGACCATCGATATCCTCGACGCGCCCGACGGCCTGGACTGGTACGACCTGGCCGATCCGGCGCTGATCGCGGAGCTGGCGGCCGAATCGCCGCGCCCGATCGGCTACGCGCACCGCACCAGGGCGCTGCGCGGTGACGATGTCGCCTTCATCGGCGGCGGCCGCACGCTCAGCTACGACGAGCTGGCCGGTGCCGCCGAGCGGGTGGCCCAGCGCACCGGGCTCAATTTCGAGTCGCGGACCAGGGCGGCGGGCAGGCCGGATTCGGTGGCCGGAGTGCTGGAGATCGTCGCGGCCGGAATTGCCGGCGCGACGCTGGTGCTGGCGCCGGATGACGGTGGTGGGGAC
Source organism: Nocardia sp. NPDC050718 (assembly GCF_040654235.1). Lineage (NCBI taxonomy): Bacteria > Bacillati > Actinomycetota > Actinomycetes > Mycobacteriales > Nocardiaceae > Nocardia > Nocardia sp. NPDC050718. Next base: position 700,597 of record NZ_JBFAHQ010000003.1, read on the forward strand.
GAGGTGAGCCATGTGTTCACCGAGTCGGCGGTCGCGGTGGCCGCGCCGGGCGACGGCACCGGTGCGACGATCGTGGCTTTGAGTGAGATGATCGGCAACGCCGGAGTGCCGCAGCAGCGGCGAGCGGCGGTCGGGATGGATGGATAGGTGCAGGTGCGCATGACCGGGGAACGGCTAGTCGACTCCGTCGAGCGGAGGGAACGGGCGTGACCCGGGCCAGCAGGGCGTCCGGCGCCCGTGCCAGGCAGCGGGGGAAGTCGCTGCCGCAACTGCTGTCCGTCGCCGTGGAATCCAACCCCGGCGGCGTCGCGCTGTCCTGGGACGACGGCGTGTCCGCGCCCGTCCGCTGGAGCTACGCCGAGCTCGACGAACGCGCCAACCGGCTGGCCCGGCTGCTGATCGCGCGCGGGGTCGGCCCGGAGGACATCGTCGCCATCGGCATCCCGCGCTCGGCCGACTCCGTGCTGGCCATGTGGGCGGTCACCAAGGCGGGCGCCGCGTTCCTGCCCGTCGACCCGAACTATCCGCCCGCCCGGGTGACCCACATGCTCGCCGATTCCGGCGCGGTCCTCGGCCTCGCCGTCGGCGCCGCGCTGGACCGGTTGCCCGGCACCGTCGACTGGCTGTGCCTCGACGATCCGGCCGTGCGCCGCGCCGCCGAGGAGCAGCCCGGCGACCCGGTGACCTTCGCCGACCGGGTGCGCCCGCTGCGGCTGACGCACCCGGCCTACATCACCTACACCTCGGGCTCCACCGGCCTGCCCAAGGGCGTCGTGGTGACCCACGCCGGCCTGGCCGGATTCAGCGCCGAACAGCGCGCGCTCTACAACGTCGAGCCGACCTCGCGGACCCTGCACTTCGCCTCGCCCTCCTTCGACGGCGCCGTGCTCGAACTGCTGATGGCGGTCGGGGCGGCGGCGACCATGGTGGTCGCGCCCGCCGGGATGCTCGGCGGCGCCGAGCTGGCCGAGGTGCTGCGCCGCGAGTCGGTGACGCACATGTTCATCACGGCCGCCGCGCTCGCCGCGCTCGACCCGGCCGGGCTGGACGACCTGGTCGTGATCGCCAGCGGCGGCGAGGACGTCCCGCCCGCCATGGTTCGCCGCTGGGCCATCGAACTACCCTCGGGCACCCGGCGTTTCCACAACGGCTACGGGCCGACCGAGACCACCATCATGACCAACATCAGCGCCGCGCTGGCGCCGGGCGCGGCCGTGAACTTCGGCCCGCCGCTGCGCGGGGTCACCGAGTACGTGCTCGACGAGCGCCTGGTCCGGGTGCCGGACGGGATGATCGGCGAGCTGTACATCGCGGGCAACGAGCTGGCCCGCGGCTATCACGGGCGACCGGCGCTGACGGCGGCCCGTTTCGTCACCGACCCGTTCGATCCCGCCGGCGGACGCATGTACCGCACGGGCGATCTGGTGCGCAGGCGCGCCGACGGTGCGGTGGAATTCGTCGGCCGCAACGACTTCCAGGTGAAGGTCCGCGGCTTCCGGATCGAGCTGGGCGAGATCGACGCGGTGCTCTCCGCGCACGACAGCGTCGACTTCGCGGTGACCGTGGGGCACCAGCTCGACAACGGCACCACCATCCTCGCCGCCTACGTCCACGCCGCGCCGGGCGCGCTGGTCGACTCCGACGAGCTGCTCGCCCATGCCAGGGCCGGACTGCCCGCGCACATGGTGCCGACCGCGCTGACCGTGCTCGACACCATCCCGCTGACGCCGGTCGGCAAGCTGGACCGGGCCGCGCTGCCCGCACCGACCCTGCGTACCGAGGAATTCCGCGCGCCGTCGGGCGCGATGGAGGAGCTGGTCGCGCAGATCTTCACCGAGCTGCTCGCCCCCGAGCGCGCGATCGGCGCCGACGACGACTTCTTCGCGCTCGGCGGCAACTCGCTGCTGGCCACCAGGGCGGCGGCCCGGCTCGGCGCCGAGCTGTCGGCCCGGGTGCCCGCCGGTCATGTCTTCGAACGGCCGACGGTGGCCGGTCTGGCCGAGCTGCTCGAGCCGCTCAAGGGCGCGGGCGGCCAGTCCGCCCCGACGCGCCGTGAGCGGCCGGAGCTGATCCCGCTCTCGCCCGCTCAGCAGCGGATGTGGTTCCTCAACCAGTTCGACCCGGCCTCGGTCGCCGAGACGATCCCGTTCGCGCTGCGGCTGTCCGGCCCGTTCGACGCGCGTGCCCTGCACTCCGCGCTGACCGACCTGGTGCAGCGGCACGAGTCGCTGCGCACCTACTACCCGGCGATCGACGGTGTCGGCCACCAGGTGGTGCTGCCGATGGCCGACGCCGTGCCCGATGTGCTCGTCGACGAGCTCACCGAGGACGAATTGCCGCTGTGGCTGGGCGAATTCGCCACCACCGGCTTCGACGTGGCCGAGGGCGTCCCGCTGCGGGTGGCGCTGGCCGAACTCGGTCCGCGCGACCATGTGCTCGCGGTGGCGCTGCACCACATCACCGCCGACGGCGCCTCGGTCGCGCCGCTGCTGCGCGACCTGCTCGGCGCCTACCTGGCCCGGCGCAACCGCTCGCGGCCGAGCTGGCAGCCGCTGCCGGTGCAGTACGCCGACTACACGCTGTGGCACCGGGAACTGCTCGGCGCCGAGGACGATCCCGACTCGGTCGCCACCGCCCAGATCGGCTTCTGGCGCGACACCCTGGCCGGGCTGCCCGACCGGCTCGACCTGCCCACCGATCGCCCGCGCCCGCCGGTGTTCACCGGCCGTGGCGCCGAATTCGGCTTCCGGATCCCGGCCGAGGTGCACACCGCGATCGCCACGCTGGCCCAGCGCAGCGGCGCCTCGGAGTTCATGGTCGTGCACGCCGCGTTCGCGGTGCTGCTGAGCAGGCTCGCGCACACCGACGACATCGCCATCGGCACCCCGGTGGCCGGTCGCGGCGCCCGCGAACTCGACGACCTGATCGGCATGTTCGTCAACACCCTGGTGCTGCGGTCGCGCGTCGACGAGCACGCGAGCTTCGCCGAGCTGTTGCGCGAGACCAAGCGCGCCGACATCGCCGCCTTCGCCCAGGCCGACCTGCCGTTCGAGCGCCTGGTCGAGCTGCTCGACCCGGTCCGCTCGCAGGCGCACCACCCGCTGTTCCAGGTGGCCCTGTTCTTCCAGAACCTCGACCTGCCGAACCTGCGGCTGCCCGGCCTGGACGCGACGCCGGTCGAATTCGGCGGCGCGGTCGCCCGTTTCGACCTCCAGCTGACCGTCGTGCCGGGCACCGACCCGGCCGAGCCGATGGCCGCGTCGTTCAACTACGCCACCGATCTGTTCGACGCCGACTCGATCGAGACCATGGCGGCGCGCTTCACCCACCTGCTCGCCGCCGTCACGGCCGACGCCGACCTGACGATCGCCGAGATCGATCTGCTCACCGCCGCCGAGCGCGAACTGACCCTGACCGCCTGGAACGGGACCGGTCACCCGGTGGCGCCCGAGCTGATGCTCGACGCGTATCGCCGTGCGGTGCAGGCGCATCCGGACGCCACCGCGCTCGTCTACGAGGGCGCCGACCTGACCTACCGGCAGTTCGACGAGCGGGTCAACGCGCTGGCCCGGCTGCTGATCCAGGCCGGGGTCGGCCCGGAAGGCCTGGTCGGCCTGGCGATCCGGCGGTCGCCGGACCTCGTCGTCGCCATGTACGCGGTACTCACCGCCGGTGGCGCCTATGTGCCGCTGGACCCGGACCATCCGGCCGAGCGCATCGCCTACATCCTCGACACCGCGCGCCCGGCGGCCGTGCTGAGCACCGAGCCGATGCCGGTGCCCGAGGGCACCGAACTGCTCCGGCTCGACGAGCTCGATACGCGGGGCGTACCGGTCGATCCGGTGCGCCCGGCCGAACTGCGCGCGCCGCTGCGCGCCGACCACCCGGCCTACGTCATCTTCACCTCCGGTTCCACCGGAAAGCCCAAGGGCGTGGCGATCTCGCACGCGGCCATCCACAACCAGCTGGTGTGGATGCTCGCGAAATACCCACTGGCCCTGGGCGATGTCTATCTGCAGAAGACCGCGACGACCTTCGACGTGTCACTGTGGGGCTACTTCATGCCGCTGCGGGTCGGCGCGACGCTGGTGCTCGCCACCCCGGACGGGCACCGCGACCCGGCATACCTGATCGATCTGATCGACCGGCACAACGTCACGGTGACCGACTTCGTCCCGTCGATGCTCACCGTCTTCGCCGCACAGGCCGGGTCCGACGGCGCGATGCCGTCGCTGCGCGAGGTGTTCGTGATCGGTGAGGCGCTGCCGCCGGAGACGGTCGACGCCATGGCCGAGATCAGCTCGGCCCGGCTGCACAACCTCTACGGTCCCACCGAGGCTGCGGTCTCGGTGACCTACTGGCCCGCCCGCGCCGGCGAGCGGACTGTGCCGATCGGCCTGCCGCAGTGGAACACCCGGGTCTACGTGCTGGATTCGCGACTGCGACCGGTGCCGCCCGGGATCGCGGGTGAGCTCTATCTCGCGGGCGATCAGCTCGCGCGCGGCTACGTCGCCCGGCCCGGCCTGACCGCCGACCGCTTCGTCGCCGACCCGTTCGACGTGGGCAAGCGCATGTACCGCACCGGTGACCTGGTGGTGTGGCGACGTCCCACCGCGACCGCGCCGCATCGGCTGGATTACCTGGGCCGCATCGACTTCCAGGTGAAGTTCCGCGGCCAGCGCATCGAGCTCGGCGAGATCGAGACCGCGCTGCTCGCGCACGACTCCGTCAGCCAGGCGGTGGCGCTGGTCGCGCCCACCGAACTCGGTGATCAGCTCGTCGCCTATGTCGTGCCGGCGCCCGGCCGGGCCGCCGATCCGGACCGGCTGCGGACCGTCGCGTCGAAGACCTTGCCCGCGTACATGGTTCCCGCGTCGGTGACCGTGCTCGACGCGCTGCCGCTCAACGCCAGCGGCAAGCTCGACCGCAAAGCCCTACCCGCGCCGCACTTCTCGGCCCGCGCCTTCCGGGCGCCGGGCACCGAGCAGGAGAAGCTCGTCGCCGCGCTGTTCGGGGAAGTGCTCGGCCGCACCGATATCGGCGCCGACGACGACTTCTTCGCGCTCGGCGGCAACTCGCTCGTCGCCACCCGGCTCGTCGCCCGTCTCGGCGCGGCCACCGGGGATCGGGTCGCCGTGCGCGCCCTGTTCGAGACCCCGACCGTCGCCGGTCTCGCCGCGACGCTGGGGACGGGCGGCGAGACCGCCGCGACCAGTGGCCTCGGCACCCTCACCCGGCCGGCCGACCTGCCGCTCTCGCCCGCGCAGCGGCGCATGTGGTTCCTCAACCGGTTCGACCAGGGCGCGGCCGCCGGTGACGGCGCCGCCGCCTACAACCTGCCGTTCGCGCTGCGCCTGACCGGCAGCCTGGACGTGGCCGCGCTCGGCACCGCGCTGCGCGATGTGCTGGCCAGGCACGAAGTGCTGCGCACCGTCTACCCCGACACCGGCGACGGCCCGATCCAGCGGGTGCTGCCGGTCGAGCAGGTCGACCTCGATGTCACCGTGCGCCGCGTCGATCCGGCCACGCTGATCGAGCAGGTCGGCGCGCTCGCCGCGACCGCCTTCGACGTGACGGCCGAGGTCCCGCTGCGGGTCCGGCTGCTCGACATCACCGGCGACGGCCCCGACGCGCCCACCGAGTACGTGCTCGCGGTGGTCGTGCACCACATCGCCGCCGACGCGTCCTCGATGGCGCCGCTGGTGCGTGACGTGACCACCGCCTATCTGGCCCGGACGGCCGGGCACGCCCCCGGGTGGCCCGCGCTGCCGGTGCAGTACGCCGACTACGCGCTGTGGCAGCTGGATCGCCTCGGTGACGAGGCCGACGCGGAATCCGCCGCCGCCGCGCAGATCTCGTTCTGGCGCGACGAGCTGTCCGGCCTGCCGGACCTGCTCGAACTGCCCGCCGACCGCCCGCGTCCCGCCGTCGCCTCGCTGGCGGGCAGCCGGGTGCAGGTGCGCATCGACGCCGAGACCCACGCCGGGCTCGCGAAGCTGGCCAAGGACAGCGGCGCCACCGTGTTCATGGTGCTGCACACCGCCTTCGCGGTGCTGCTGGCCCGCACGGCGAGCACTGCCGACGTCGCGGTCGGCACGCCGTTCGCCGGTCGGGGCGAGCGCGAGCTCGACGACCTGATCGGCATGTTCGTCAACACCGTCGTGCTGCGCACCCACTACGACGGCGGCGCGTCGTTCACCGACCTGCTCGCCGCGCAGCGCACCCGCGACCTGGCCGCCTTCGCCGCCGCCGACATCCCGTTCGAGCGGCTCGTCGAGGTGCTCGACCCGCCGCGCTCGACCGCGCGGCATCCGCTGTTCCAGGTGGGCCTGTCGTTCCAGAACGTCGACCGCGCCGCGCTGGAACTGCCCGGTCTGCGGATCGCCCCCGTGTCGGCGGAACTGGCCGTGTCCCAGTTCGATCTGCACCTGATCGTCGGTGACGGCTACGCCGCCGACGGCACGCCGACCGGCATCGAGGGCTTCTTCACCTACGCCACCGACCTGTTCGACGCGGAGACCGTGCGGGCCTTCGCCGATCGGCTCGGTCTGCTGCTCGACGCGGTGGTGCGCGAGCCGGGCGTCGTCGTCGGCGATGTCGACCTGCGCACGTCGGCCGAGCGCGCGACCGAGATCACCGCGGGCGCGGCCGATCTCGCGATTCCGGGTGGCACGCTGGCCGACCTGCCCGCACTGGCGCGCCCCGAAACCGTCGCGCTGGTGGCCGATCTGCCCGAGGGCAGGCTGGAACTCACCTACGCCGAGTTCGAGGCGCGGGTCAATCGCCTTGCCCGGCACCTGATCTCGCTGGGCGTCGGACCCGAGTCGCTGGTGGCGCTCGCGCTGCCGCGCTCGATCGATCTCGTCGTCGCCATGTTCGCGGTGACCCGCGCCGGCGGCGCCTACGTGCCGATCGATCCGGATCAGCCCGCCGATCGCACCGATTACATCCTCGGCACCGCGGCCCCGATCTGTGTGCTCAGCAACGGTTTCCGGACCGACGCGGCGCCCGTCGTGCGGGTCGACCATCCGGTGATCGCCTCGGCCGATCCGGCGCCGATCACCGACGCCGACCGGCGCGCGCCGTTGCGTCCGGAGAACACGGCCTACGTCATCTTCACCTCCGGTTCCACCGGCCGCCCCAAGGGCGTGGCGGTGCCGCACGCCGCCGTGGTCAACCAGTTGCAGTGGCTGCGTGGCGAATTCGGCACCGGCGCCGACGACGTGTTCCTGCTGAAGACCCCGGCCACCTTCGATCTGTCGGTGTGGGAGTTCTGGTCCGCCGCGGTCTGCGGCGGCAAGCTGGTGATCGCCGCGCCCGACGGGCACCGCGATCCCGCCTACCTGGACGGGCTCATCACCGACGCCGGGGTCACCACGCTCACGGCGGTGCCGTCGCTGCTGGACGCGCTGGCCGGCTACTGGGAGGCCCGGCCACAGCCGCTCACCCGCATCCTCGCCATCGGCGAGGCGCTGCCCGCCGCGCTCGCCCAGCGCCTGCTGACCGCGCTGCCGGACACCAGGATCGACAACCTGTACGGCCCCACCGAGGCGGCCGTGTCGATCACCGACCATCGGGTGACCTCGGCCGACGTGCTGAGCGTGCCGATCGGCACCCCCGAATGGAACTCCCGGGTGTACGTCCTCGACGAGCGCCTGCGCCCCGTCGCGCCGGGCGTGCGGGGTGAGCTCTACCTCGCGGGCGCCCAGCTGGCGCGCGGCTATCTGCGCAAGGCGGCGCTGAGCGCCGAACGCTTCGTGGCCGACCCGTTCGAGCCCGGCGCGCGGATGTACCGCACCGGCGACCTCGTCGCCCGTGACCGCACCGGCTCGCTGAACTACCTGGGCCGCACGGACTTCCAGGTGAAGATCCGCGGCTTCCGGGTCGAGCCGGGCGAAGTCGAGGCCGTGCTGCTCGGGCTGCCCGGGATCGCCCAGGCCGCCGTGCTCGCGCGCACCGACGCGCACTTCGGGGACCGGCTGGTCGCCTATGTGGTCGGCGGGGAAGTCGATGTGGCGCAGCTGAAGTCGGCGCTGCGCGACAAGCTGCCCGCGTACCTGGTGCCCGAGGCGTTCGTCGTGCTCGACACGCTGCCGCGCACCGTCAACGGCAAGTTGGACCGGGCCGCGCTACCCGCCCCGGTGTTCGAGGCCGCGGCCTTCCGCGCGCCCACGACGCCGACCGAACAGCTGGTCGCCGAGGTCTACGCCGAGATCCTCGGGGTCGACGCGGTCGGCGCCGACGACGACTTCTTCGCCCTCGGCGGCAACTCGCTGCTCGCCACCAGGGCCGCCGCCCGGATCAGCGCCGCGCTGGACCGCGCGGTCGGGGTCCGCCTGCTGTTCGAGGCGCCGACCGTCACCGACCTCGCCCTGCGGGTGCACCGCTCCGCCGAGCTCGCCGCGCTGCCGCTGGTGGCCGGACCGCGCCCGGACCGGCTGCCGCTGTCGCTGGCGCAGCAGCGGATGTGGCTGCTCAACCGGCTCGATCCCGAGGCCACCGTCTACAACATCCCGGCCGCCATCCGGCTCACCGGCACGCTCGACCTCGCGGCGCTGGCCGTCGCCGTCGGTGACCTGTTCGCCCGGCACGAGGTGCTGCGCACCCGCTACCCCGAGCGCGGCGACGGTCCGGTCCAGGAGGTGCTCGCGCCCGGCGCGGTGCGGGTCGATCTGACGCCGATGCTGGTCACCGCCGACGACCTGGTCGACGAGGTGCGGCGCACCGTGGCCGAGGGCTTCGACGTCACCGCCGCGCCGCCGGTGCGGCTGCGACTACTGCGGCTGGGCGCCGACGACCACGTCCTGGTGTTCGTCGCCCACCACATCGCCGCCGACGGCTTCTCGATGGGCCCGCTCACCCGTGACCTGGTGCTGGCCTATACCGCCCGCACCGAAGGCGCCACGCCCGCGTGGTCGCCGCTGCCGCTGCAATACGCGGATTACGCGGTGTGGCAGCGGGAATCGCTCGGTGACGAGGCCGATCCCGCGTCCACCGCCGCCGCGCAGCTGAGCTACTGGACCGAAGAACTCGCCGGGCTTCCCGAGGAGATCGCGCTGCCCGCCGACCGGCCGCGGCCGCCGGTGCAGTCCTTCGCCGGGGCGCTGAGCACCGTGGAGATCGACGCGGCGCTGCACTCCGGCCTGGCCGGGCTGGCGCGGGCCCAGGGCGTCACCGTGTTCATGGTGGTGCAGGCCGCCCTCGCGGTACTGCTCGCCCGCACCGGCGGCACCGACGACGTCGCCATCGGCACCCCGATCGCCGGTCGTGGCGCCCGCGAACTCGACGACCTCGTCGGCATGTTCGTCAACACCCTGGTGCTGCGCAGCCGGGTGTCCGACGCCGAGCCGTTCACGGCACTGCTGCGGCAGACCCGCGACACCGACCTGCGGGCCTTCGCGCACGCCGATATCCCGTTCGAGCGGGTCGTCGAGGCGGTGCAGCCGGTCCGGTCGGCGGGCAGGCACCCGCTGTTCCAGGTGGCGCTGTCGTTCGAGAACCTCGCCCCGGTCGCGTTCGAGCTGCCCGGCATCACGGTGGGCGCGCTCGACGCGCGCACCGCCGAGGCCAAGTTCGACCTGCTGCTCACCGTCCGCGAGCTGCCCGACCACGGCGGCATGCACGCCGAATTCACCTACGCGACAGATCTGTTCGACGAAGCCACCGTCGCGGCCTTCGGTGCCAGGTTCGCCCGGTTGCTCGGCGAGCTCGTCGCCGATCCCGAGGTCGCCGTCGGTGCTGTCGAGTTGCTCGACGACGCCGAGTTCACCGCGCAGACCACCTTCACCGGTCCGCCCGCCGAGCCGGAGCGCACGCTGGCGCAGCTGATGGATGCCGCCGTGCTGGCCAACCCGACGGGGGTGGCCGTGCGCGGTGACGGGCGCGGCTTCACCTACGCCGACCTCGACGCGGCGGCCAACCAGCTGGCCAGGGGCCTCATCGCCCGTGGCGCCGGACCGGAAGTCGCGGTGGCCGTGGCGATCCGGCGGTCGGTCGAATCGGTGCTCGCGGTGTGGGCCATCGCCCGCACCGGCGCGATGATCGTGCCGATCGACCCCGGCTACCCGGCCGAGCGGATCACCCACATGGCCGCCGACTCCGGCGCGGTCTTCGGCGTCACCCTCGCCGCCGAGCTGACCGGGCTGCCCACCCTGCCCGGCGACGCGGGCTGGGTCGCCCTCGACGATCGCGAATTCACCGCCGAGGTCGCCGGTTACGCCTCGGTGGCGCTGCGCGAGATCGAACTGCGGGCCCAGCCGAGCACCGCCAACGGCGCGTACATGATCTACACCTCGGGGTCGACGGGTCTGCCCAAGGGCGTCGTCGTCACCCACGCGGGCCTGGCCAACTTCTGCGCGGAGCAGAAGGAGCGCTACCGGCTCGATTCCGGTTCGCGCGCACTGGCTTTCGCCTCGCCGTCGTTCGACGCCTCGATGCTCGAGCTGCTGCTCGCCCTCGGTGGCGCGGGCACGCTGGTGGTGGCGCCCGCCGGATCCGTCGGCGGCACCGAACTCGCCGAGCTGATCCGCACCGAAGGGGTCACCCACACCTTCCTCACACCCACCGTCCTGGCCACCCTCGACCCGGCGGGCGTGCCGGGGCTGCGGCATCTGGTCGTCGGCGGCGAGCACGTGCCCGCCGACCTGGTCGCGCGCTGGAACACGCTGGCACAGCGCAAGTTCCACAACGGCTACGGTCCCACCGAGACCACCATCATGGCCGCCATCAGCGATCCGCTGACCCCCGGCGCCGACGCGCACATGGGCGGTCCGATCCGGGGCACCACGGCGCTGGTCCTCGACGGGCGGCTGCGTCCGGTGCCCGAGGGCGTCACCGGTGAGCTGTACCTGGGCGGCATCCAGCTCGCCCGCGGCTACCACCGCCGCGCGAGCCTGACCGCGGCGCGCTTCGTCGCCGATCCGTACGGGGCGCCGGGCACCCGGCTCTACCGCACCGGCGACCTCGTGCGCCGTCGGGGTGACGTGCTGGAGTTCGTCGGCCGCAACGACTTCCAGGTGAAGATCCGCGGCCTGCGGATCGAGCTCGGCGAGATCGACGCGGTGCTGGCCGCCGCGCCCGGCGTCTCCTGGGTCACCACGCTGGGCCGCGACAACGGCACCGGCGCCACCATGCTGGTGTCCTACGTGCTCGCCGAGCCGGGGGAGCGGCTCGACCCGGCCGAACTCACCGCGCTGGCAGGCCGCGTGCTGCCCGACTACATGGTGCCCGCGGCGATCGTCGTCCTCGACGAGCTGCCGCTCACGCCGGTCGGCAAGCTGGACCGGCGCGCGCTGCCCGATCCGGTCACCGTGCGCCGCGAACACCGTCCGCCGCGCACCGCGGCCGAACGCGCGCTCGCGCGGGTGATCGGCGAGGTCCTCGGCCACGACCGGGTCGGCCTCGACGACGACTTCTTCGCCCTCGGCGGCGACAGCATCACCGCCATCCAGGTGGTCTCGCGGGCCGGCGCGGCCGGGGTGGGGCTGCGGCCGCGCGACCTCTTCGACGCGCGGACCGTCGGTGCGCTCGCCGGGCGCGCCGAGATCACCCTCGACGCCGGCTCGCGGCCCGCCGCTCTGCCGCTGACCGCCACCGCGGCCCAGCTGATGGAGACCGGGGACACCGCCGTCGAACCCAGGGCCGTGCTGCTCGACGTGCCCGTCGACTGTTCCGACGACGCCGTCGCCGAGGTCGTGCACGCCGTGATGAACCAGCACCCGATGCTGTGGGCGGTGCTCGACCGCAGCGGCAGGGCCCCGGTGCTGGTGATCCCGTCGCAGGAGGAGCGCACCGGCGACGCCTTCCGCAGGCTCGACGCCACCGACGGCGAGTCCTCGCTGCCGGTCGACGACATCGTCGCCGCGGCCGCCGCCGCGCTCGACCCGGACGAGGGCCGCAATATCCACTTCGTGCTCACCGGCGACGGCGAGCGCAGCTCCACGCTGGTCGTGGTCGCCAACAGCCTGGTCCTGGACGAACCGTCCTGGCGCTCGATCGTCGACCAGCTGACCACGGCGTGGAGCCGGGGCCGCCACGCGGCGCCCGCCGCACCCGACGCCGGACTCGGCGACCTGGTGCGCAGGCTCGCCGAATACCCGTCCTCGGGCCGGGCCCGCGCCGAACGCGAGTACTGGCACCGCGCGATCCGTTCCAGGGCAGGCGAATCCGCCGATCTGCGGCAGCGCAACCGGGTCTCGCTGAGCATCACCGGTGAGGGCACCGCCGCGGTCACCACCGTCGCCGACGCCTACCGCGCCACCGTGGACGAGGTCCTGCTCACCGCCGCCGCGCTGGCCCTGCACACCGCCGCCGACACCGCCGTCGCGCGGGTCATCGGCACCGTGGTCCGGCTGCGCGCCGACCAGCGCGTGCTGGGCAGGCCCGACGCCGAGAGCGTGGTCGGCGGTTTCACCACCGATTACCCGCTGGTGTTGCGCCTGGAGGGCGTCGACATCGCCGACGCGCTGGTCGGCGGGCCCGCCGCCGGGACCGCGCTGGCCCAGATCAAGGAACTGCGCCGGACGGTGCCAGCGCGCGGCGCCGGTTTCGGCCTGCTGCGCTATCTCGACGCCGAGGCCGCCGACAGCGTGCGCTCGCTGGATCGGGGCCGGTTCGCGGTGCGCTTCCGCGACCTGCGCCCGGCCAAGGTGCACACCGACGTCGCCGCCGACGATCTGGCGCTCGTGCTCACCGTCGACGCCACCGACGACGGCATGGTCGCCCGCTTCGACTACGCCACCGCGGCGCTCACCGCCGACGCGGTCAAGACCTTCGCCGAACACTGGATCCGCGCCCTCGGCGGCCTCGCCGAACACGGATTGCGGCCCGGCGCGGGCGGATTCACCCCGTCGGACTTCCCGCTGGTGCGCCTTGGCCAGACCGAACTGAGCCGGCTGGTGCGGCGCTACCCGCTGCTCAGCGATGTCTGGCCGGTGACCCCGCTGCAGTCGGGCATGCTGTTCCACGCGCTGCTCGCGGAGAACTCGGTCGACCCCTACATCACCCAGTTCGCGCTCGACCTCGATCCGGCCGTGGACGACGAGCGGCTGCACCAGGCCGCGCAGGCCGTGCTCGACCGGCACGACAACCTGCGCGTCGCCTTCGCCGCCGACGCGGCGGGCACCCCGCTGCAGGTGGTGCTCGACGACATCGACGTGCCGTGGCAGGTCATCGACGCCGACGCCGCCACCTACCAGCGGATCAAGACGGCCGACCTGACCACGCACTTCGACATGGCGGCCGCGCCGCTGCTGCGCTTCACCCTGGTGCGCACGCCCGAGACCGCGCACCTGCTGGTCACCAGCCACCACATCCTGATCGACGGCTGGTCGACCCCGCTGCTGCTGCAGGAACTGCTCACCGCCTACGCGGTCGGCGGCCGCTCGCGCCGCCTGCCGAAGATCGCGCCCTACCGGGACTACCTGGCCTGGCTGGCCGAACAGGACCTCGACGCCGCGCGCCAGGCCTGGCGCAGCGCGCTCACCGGCCTGGCCGAGCCGACGCCGCTGGCACCGGTGGACCAGGGTCGCGAGATCGCCACCGGCACCGGCGAAACCGGCTTCGAGCTGTCCACCGCCGACACCGCCGCGCTGAGCACGCTCGCGGCGGGGCTCGGCGTCACGGTGAACACCGTGGTCCAGGCCGCGTGGGGCCTGCTCATCGCGCGCCTGGTCGACCGCGACGACGTGGTGTTCGGCGCCACCGTCTCCGGCAGGCCCGCCACCCTCGACGGCGTGGAGCGCATGGTCGGCCTGTTCCTCAACGCCATCCCGGTCCGGGTGCGGCTGCACCCCGGCGACACCGTCGCCGAACTGCTGCGCAGGCTGCAGGACGACCAGGCGGCCCTGCTCGAGCACCACTACCTGGGCCTGGGCGAGATCCAGGAGATCGCGGGCATCGACGCGCTGTTCGACACGCTTGTCGTGTTCGAGTCGTTCCCGGTCGACCGGGAGGGTCTGGCGCAGGCCGCGTCCGGCTCCGCCGCGGTCACCGGGATGGACGCCGCCAACGGCACCCACTACCCGCTGACCGTGCAGGTCGTCGCCGACGGCCAACTGCGGGTGTCGGTCAAGTATCTGCGCGACGTCTTCGGCGAGGCCACCGCGACCGCACTGGCGCAACGACTCTCGATGCTGCTGGCCCGGTTCACCGCCGCGCCGGAGAGCAGGCTCGCCGAGATCGATGTGCTGCTGGCCGAGGAGCGGGCCGTGCTGTCGGCGGCCAATGCCACCGACGCGCCGGAACTGCTCGACGACGCGACACTGCTGTCACTGTTCGACGCGCAGGTGGCCGCGACTCCCGACGCGATCGCCCTCGTCGAGGGCGAAACCTCGCTCACCTACGGCGAATTCGACGCGAAGGCCCGCGCGCTCGCCGCGGCACTCGGCGCGCGGGGCGCCGGTCCCGACGCGCTGGTCGCCGTCGCCATGCGGCGCGGCGTCGACCTGGTGACCGCGATCTACGCGGTGCTGCGCACCGGCGCCGCCTACGTGCCGGTGGATCCGGACCATCCGGCCGAGCGCACCGACCGGGTGCTGGCCGCGGCCGCGCCCGTCTGCGTGCTCACCACCACGGGCACCGGATTCACCACCGCCGCCGAGGTTTCCGTTGTCACCGTCGACACGCTCGAGCCCGGCTCGGCGCCGCTGGCGCGCGCGGCGGTCCAGCCGGACAACCTGGCCTACGTCATCCACACCTCCGGCTCCACCGGCACGCCCAAGGGCGTCATGCTCACCCACCGGCAGCTGGTCGCCCAGTTCCGCTGGGCGCAGCGCGCCTACCCGCACGGCCCGGGCGACGTGGTCCTGCACAAGACGCCGGTCACCTTCGACATCTCCACCTGGGAACTGCTGTGGCCGTTGCAGACCGGCGCGACCGTGGTGATCGCGTCGCCCGACGGGCACCGCGACCCGGCTTACCTGGCCGAGGTGCTGGCCGAACGCGCCGTCACCACGGTGCACTTCGTGCCGTCGATGCTCGACGCGTTCCTCGCCGACCGCGCCGACGGCGGCTTCCCGGCGCTGCGCCGGGTGTTCGCCGCCGGTGAGGCGCTGTCGGCCTCGACCGCGCGGCGCTTCGCGCGGGCGCTGCCCGGCGTCGACCTGATCAACTGGTACGGCCCGGCCGAGGCGACCGTCGTCACCGCGGCGCGAGCCGAAGCCGGTGCCGCCGTGAGCATTCCGATCGGCACTCCGGTCGCCAACACGCGCGTGCACGTGCTGGACCGGCAGCTGCGGCCGGTGCCGCCCGGCACCGCGGGCGAGCTGTATCTGGAAGGCGTGCAGCTGGCCCGTGGCTACCTCGGTGCCGCGGCGCTGACCGCCGAGCGATTCGTCGCCGAGGCCGGCGGCGGCAGGCTCTACCGCACCGGCGACGTGGTCCGCTGGACCGAGGAGCGCGAGCTGGAGTACCTGGGGCGCAGTGACTTCCAGGTGAAGCTGCGCGGTCAGCGGATCGAGCTCGGCGAGGTCGAGGCCGTGCTGCTGGATCACCCCGAGGTCAGACACGCCGCCGTGGCGCTCGTGCACGGCCCGACCGGGGATCGGCTGGTCGGTTACGTCGTCCCGGTCGACGCGGCCGAACCCACCGCGGCCGAGACCGCGCCGCCCGCGGCCGGCTACTCGATCGAGAGCGGCGCGAGCGCGGACGGGCTGGACGAGGCGGCGCTGCTGGCGCACGCCAGGGCCGCGCTGCCGTCGTACATGGTCCCGTCGACCCTGGTGACCCTGAAGTCGCTGCCGCTCAACGCCAGCGGCAAGCTCGACCGCAAGGCGCTGCCGGTGCCCGCCTTCACCACCCGGCCCTACCGTCCGCCGACGACCCCGCTACAGCGCGCGGTCGCCGAGGTGTACGCGGAGGTGCTCGGGGCGGGCAAGGTCGGCCTCGACGACGACTTCTTCGAGCTCGGCGGCAACTCGCTGGTCGCCACCAAGGCGATCAGCAGGCTGCGGACCAGGGTCGGCGCCGAGGTGCGGGTGCAGTGGTTCTTCACCGACGCCACGGTCGCCGCGCTCGCCGCCCGCATCGACGCCACCCAGTCCGACGCGGGCGACTACGACGTCGACTCCGACGACGCGCTCGGCGTGCTGCTGCCCATCCGCAACCGGGTGCCGCACGGCACCGAGGCGGGCGGACCGCTGTTCTGCGTCCATCCGATGTACGGCCTGTCCTGGTGCTATGCCGGGCTCGCCCAGTACATCCCGGCGCGGCGGCCGATCTTCGGCCTGCAGTCGCCCGCGCTGAGCGAGGCGGGCTACCTGCCCGGCACGCTCACCGAGATGGCCCGCCGCTACGTCGCCGAGATCAAGGCCGCCCAGCCGCACGGCCCGTACCGGCTGATGGGCTGGTCGCTGGGCGGCGTGCTGGCGCACGCGGTCGCCACCGAACTACAGGCGCGCGGGGAGCGGGTGGCGCTGCTGGCGATGCTCGACTCGCATCCCGACATCGATGTGCCCGATTTCCACACCGCGGTCCGGGACGCGCTCGCCGAACTCGGCGTCGACCTCGGCGCGGCGCTGCCCGCCTCCGGGGTGCGTGAACTCAGCGAGGACGCGCTGGCCGCGCTGCACGCGATCGTCCCGGCCAACATGGCCGTGCTCACCCCCGAGCGGTTGCGACGGATCTACCGCAGCGCGGTGCGCTCGGCCGAGCTGATCGCCGAGCACCAGCCCGCGATGTACCGGGGCAGGCTGGAGTACTTCAGCGCGCTCGGACACGAGACGGCAGCACGGAATTGGGCGCCGTATGTCGAGGGCGAGGTCCGCGATCGGCCGGTCGCGGTGGTGCATGATCAGATGACCTCACCGGAGGCGCTGGCCGAGATCGGCCCGCGCCTGGCGGAGTTGCTGGATGTCGGCGACCGGGAGTCCGGGGCACGATGACATCGGTGATGCTGGTGAGGCATGATGTGACCGCGCTGTTGTAACGATTCCTACTGTTGTATCGCCTGGGTAACCCGTAGGGTTCTGGCGTGGTGCAACCCATTCGAAACGAAGCGAAGGTGCGAAATTGATTCGTCGGCACTCCCGGCGTCGTGGCTCCCGCGCCGCGGCGATGATCGCGGCGACCGCAGTGGCCGCCGGACTGCTGTCCGGCATCGGCGCGAGCCCGGCCTCGGCTGATCCGATCATCGATTCCAAGAGCCTGCTCGCCAACCCCGTTTCCGAGGACGGCTCCAAGATCGTCAAGGCCGAGGTGAAGGACTCGCGCAGCCTGCGGCTGCACGTGTACTCCGCGGCGATGGACTCCAACATCATCGTCGACGTCCAGCGCCCCGCCGACGCTTCCGTGCCGCGCCCCACCCTGTACCTGCTCAACGGTGCCGGTGGTGGCGAGGACTCCGCGTCCTGGGTCGCCAAGACCGACGCGCTGGAGTTCCTCAGCGACAAGAACGTCAACGTCATCCAGCCGATCGGTGGCGCCTGGAGCTACTACACCGACTGGATCGCCGACGACCCGGTCGTCGGCCGCAACAAGTGGAAGACGTTCTTCACCGAGGAGCTGCCCCCGCTGGTCGACGGCGCGCTTGGCACCAACGGCGTGAACGCCATCGCGGGTCTGTCCACCTCGGGCACCACCGTGCTCGCGCTGCCGATCGCCAAGCCCGGCCTGTACAAGGCGGCCGCGGCCTACTCCGGGTGCGCGCAGACCTCCGACCCGGTCGGCTCGGAGTTCGTCAAGCTCACGGTCGAGACCTGGGGTGGTGGCGACACCATGAACATGTGGGGCCCGCAGGGCTCGGCGGAGTGGGTCGCGAACGACCCGTACGTCCACGCCGAGGGACTGCGCGGGCTTGATCTCTACATCTCCACCGGCAACGGGCTGCCCGGCCCGTACGACACCCTCGACGGTCCGTACGCCCTGCCCGGCGCCTACGGCCTGGCCAACCAGATCGTCATCGGCGGCGTCATCGAGGCGGGCACCAACTTCTGCACGCACAACCTGGCCAACCGGCTGAACGAGCTGGGCATCCCGGCGACCTTCAACTTCCGTCCCAACGGCACCCACTCGTGGGGCTACTGGAAGGATGAGCTGAAGCTGTCGTGGCCGGTGCTGGCCCGCGGTCTCGGCCTGTAAGCGCGTCGCGTTCCACGAAGGCCGCCCCGGTATCGCCGGGGCGGTTTTCGTTTCCCGGACTGCCTCTCGACGTTTGCGAATTGTGGTTAACTTAGGTTGACTGGTCCGGCGCCGCCCGGTGGGTGCGCAGCCAGTCGTAAGTAGCCCGGTTCGCGGAACGGAAAGTGAGTGCATGGTCGCCGATCGCAGTGAGGCCGAACGCGCCTGCGAGCCGACCACCGCACCGGCGCGGGTCGTGCGCCGCAGGCCCAAGGACCGCAAGATCCAGATCATGCGGGCCGCCGCGCGCGCGTTCAGCGCCCGTGGCTACTACCCGGTCGGCGTGGACGAGATCGCCGCCGAGGTCGGCATCTCCGGGCCCGCCCTGTACCGCCACTTCGCCAACAAGTACGCCCTGCTCGTGGCCGCCGCCGAAGAGGGCGCGCGCGGTTTGCGCGATTGCGCCGCGGCCGCCGACGACCCGTCGCTGCCCGCGGAGGCCCGGCTCGACGCGCTGCTCACGGCCGTCGCCGAGCAGAACATCGACTTCCGGCGCGAGGCCGGTCTCTACCGCTGGGAACGCCGCTATCTCGAGCGCGAGGACCGCGTGCGCATCCGCGCGTTCTATCGCGAACTCGAGGCCATGGTCGCGGCGCCGATCGCCGAACTGCACCCCGGCGAGAGCCCCGACAACGTCACCCTGCGGGCGGTCGGCGCGTTGAGCTCGCTGGCCAGTATCGCCGCGCACCGCACCACGCTGTCGCACTCGCGCGTCCTCGCGCTCCAGCTCGACATGTCCTGGGCGATCGTGCGCGCCGACCTGCCGCCCGCCCCCGCCGCCGCGGAACCGGACCGGCAGAACCGGGGCCTGCCGGTGACATCGAAACGTGAACAGCTGCTCACCGAGGCGATCAGGATCTTCGGCCGCAACGGCTATCACGAGTCGGGCATCGAGGAGATCGGCGCCGCCGTCGGGATCAACGCCTCCAGCGTCTACCGGCACTTCGACAGCAAGGCCGACCTGCTCGCCGCCGCCTTCCACCGCACCGGCGACCGGCTCGCCGTGGCGATCGGCGAGGCACTGGCCGAGTCGGAGAGCCGGGCCGACGCCGCCCGCCGCATCGCCGACCGCTATGCCCGGCTCACCTTCGCGACGCCGGAGATCATGCCGGTGTACTACGCGGAGTTCAGCAACCTCCCGCAGGCCGAACAGCACCGGCTGCGCGCCATCCAGCGCCAGAACGTCCTCGAATGGGCCAACCTGCTCGACGGCGACCCGATCGAGGCCAGGTTCCGGGTGCACGCCGCGATCGGTCAGATCATCGACGTGGGCCGGCTGCTGCGCTTCGACTCCAGGCCCGAACAGCTCGCCCGGCTGGCCGCGCTCACCGGCGCGGTCCTGCTCGGCGACAAGGCCGAGCCGGACGCCGAAGCCTAGGCCCGGCCGTGGCGCAGCCGGAACAGGGCGCGCGCCGTGTGCAGATGCCGGGGATGCCGGTCGAAGGTCGAGAGCCGGACCGGGGCCCGATAGCGCCTGCGGGCGATCGACATGGTCCGGCTGAATTCGCGCAGGCCCTGCTGACCGTGGCTGTGGCCCTGCCCGTACTCGCCGACGCCGCCGAA
This sequence comes from Nocardia sp. NPDC050718, assembly GCF_040654235.1. Classification (NCBI taxonomy): domain Bacteria; kingdom Bacillati; phylum Actinomycetota; class Actinomycetes; order Mycobacteriales; family Nocardiaceae; genus Nocardia; species Nocardia sp. NPDC050718. The sequence continues at coordinate 720,274 of NZ_JBFAHQ010000003.1, forward strand.
CGGCAGCGCCGGGATCCCGGTGAAGGCGGTCGACGAGTTCACCGTGACCACGCCGACCCTGAGCTGCTCGGCGATGAACTCCGCGCTGGGGATGTCGCGGGTGAAGACGGTGACGGCGATGCCGTTGCCCGCCGCGTTCACCCTGGTCACCGCGTCGGCCAGGTCGGCGACGCGATTCACCACCAGCACCGGGCCGGTGCCCTCGCCGGTGATCGCGATGCTCTCCTCCGGCACCTCGGCCAGCACGATGGGCTCCACGTACGGATCGCGGAAGGAATCGAGGCCGCCGAGCACCGCGTGCCCGCCGCGCGCGATGGCGTCGCGGACCTGCTTGCGCACCACGTCGACCTGGGCGGCGTTGATCATCGGGCCGTAGGCGGCGCGGTTGTCGGCGCCGGGGCGCAGCTTCGCCGCGCGTTCGGCCACCCTGGCCAGGAAGTCGTCGAAGACCGAATCGGCGACATAGCAGCGCTGGATGCCCGAGGCGTTCTGCCCGGCGTTGGCCATCGCGCCGAAGACCGCGGCCTCGGCCGCCGCGTCGAGGACGGCGTCGACGTGCACGATCATGCTGCCCTTGCCGCTGTGCTCCACCACGACCGGCGTCAGCGTCTGCGCGCACAGGGCGATCACGTCGCGCCCGGCCGCCTCCGGCCCGGCGTAGGCGATCTTGTCCACGCCGGACTTGCACAGCGCGGTCGCGGTGCGCGCGTCACCGGTGACGGCCTGCAGCACCGGTTGATCGGGCGCCACCGCCGCCCAGCTCTCGGCCAGCCAGGTGCCGACGCCGGTGGTCAGCTCGTGCGGATGGAAGACGACCGCGTTGCCCGCGGCCATCGCGTAGGCGATCGAGCTCATCGGCGTGAAGACCGGGTTGTTCCAGGCGCCGAGCACCCCGACCACGCCCAGTGGCAGATACCCGACCGAGGCGTGCTGATTGCGGGTGAACCAGCCGGTGGCCAGGCGCTTTCGGCCCAGCGTCCGCTCGGCGTTGCGGGCGGCCCAGTCCAGGTTCTCCACCGCCAGCATCACCTCGAGCGCGGCGTCGGCCTCCGGCTTGCCCGTCTCGGCGCGCAGCAGCTCCACCAATTCGCCGGTGCGCCTGGCGATCCGCGTGCGCCAGTCCAGCAGCAGCCGCTTGCGGCCCGCGAATCCCAGTTCGCTCCACCAGTTCTGGGTGGCGCGCGCGGTGCGCACCGCGCGGGTGACCTCGGCCTGCCCGTGCACGGGATACTGCGCGAGCTGTTCGCCGGTGCGCGGGTCGAACGACGTCAGCACGTCGGATCGCCCCGTCGGCACGGCGGCGCCTGCCGGTGCTGAGTCGCCCATTGTCACCTCTCACGAGATCGAACACGCCCGCGTGCGGGCCGGTGAGACGAGTGTTTCCCCGTCGCCAGCGTATGGGCGCCCGAGCGCGCCGACAAGGTCGGCGCACTGCCCTTCCACTGCCCTGGTGAGCAAGACCACAGCCGCGCGGGAAACCGGCCGGGTGCGCGCAGACGCGACCCGGAAAACCGCCGGACCGGTAACATCGCGCCGAACGGTATGGATCACCTACCGAGAAGCAAATTCCGTGTGCGCTCGTCCGGTCAGGGCGCCGCACCCGGCTGATGGTGGAGAGTTGATGCCGAGTTCGATCTCAGTGGATTCGCCGGCGGGTGGCGTCGCGTCGCCCGGCGGTGAGCCCGCGGTGCTGGTGTCCGATGTGCGCAAATCCTTCGGCGATGTGCACGCGTTGCAGGGCATCAGTTTCCAGGCCGAGAAGGCCAGCGTATTGGGCATCCTCGGCCCCAACGGCGCGGGCAAGACCACCACGGTCAAGATCCTGTCGACGCTGCTGCGCCCCGACTCCGGCACCGCGATCGTCGCCGGGCACGACGTGCGCACCGACGCGGCGGGCGTGCGCCGGGCGATCATGATGACCGGCCAGTACGCCGCGCTCGACGAGAACCTGACCGGACGCGAGAACCTGGAACTGTTCGGTCGGCTGATGGGTCTGTCCAAGTCGGCCGCCCGCAAGCGCGCGGAAGTGCTGCTCGAGGAGTTCGACCTGGTCAGCGCGGGCAAGCGCGCCGTGCGCAACTACTCCGGTGGCATGCGCCGCCGCGTCGACATCGCCTGCGGGCTGGTCGTGCGGCCCGAGGTCGTCTTCCTCGACGAGCCGACCACCGGCCTGGACCCGCGCAGCCGTCAGGGCGTGTGGGACCTGGTCACCGCGCTCAAGAACCAGGGCATCACGGTGCTGCTGACCACGCAGTACCTCGAAGAGGCCGACGTGCTCAGCGACAACATCATCGTCATCGACAAGGGCACGGTCATCGCCGAGGGCACCGCCGATCAGCTCAAGGCCAAGACCGGCGGCAGCTTCTGCGAGATCGTCCCGCTCGACCCGAGCCGCCTGGCCGCGACGGTCGAGGCGCTCGGCGACCTGGTCCCCGCCGCCGTGGCCGCCGACATCGCCGGCGCGGACAAGCTGTCGGTGCCCGCTCCCGACGGTGCCGCCACCCTCGCCGAGGCGCTGCGCAGGCTCGACAGCGCGGGCATCGACCTGGCCGACATCGCGCTGCGCAGGCCCTCGCTCGACGACGTGTTCCTGTCGATCACCGGTCATTCGGGCGGCCACTAGTGAGCGCTCCGACCGTCGCGGGGACCACCCTGTTCGACGACCTACCCGCGGCCCAGCCGAGCAGCTTCGCGCAGTGGCGCGCGCTGACCGGCCGGGTCGTGTGGACCATGGTCACCAAGGGCGAGCTGATCGTCGCGGTGCTCTTCCCGCTGGTGATCACCGTGGCCTTCTATCTGCCGCTGCGGTACGTGATGAAGGTCCAGGGCATCGACTACGCGCAGTACGTCATGCCGATCATCGTGCTCCAGACGATGGCGATGACGATGATGTCCAACGCCCAGCTCGCGGCGTTCGAGGCGCTCACCGGGCTGAGTTCGCGGCTGCAGACCATGCCGATCGGTTCGCTGGTGCCGCTGGTCTCGCGGATCAGCGCCGGTCTGGTGCGCTCGGTGATCTCGCTGATCGCCACCATCGGCTACGGCTACCTGATCGGCTTCCGGTTCTCCGGCGGCTGGCTGCAGGCGCTGGCCTTCTGTGGTTTCGCGCTGGCGGTCGGCCTTGTCCTGACGCTCGGCGCCGACGCGCTCGGCAGCCTCACCAAGAACCCCGAGTCGCTGAGCCAGGCGCTCACCCTGCCGATCCTGATCTTCGGGATGCTGTCCACCGGGTTCGTTCCCGAGCAGGCCTTCCCGAGCTGGGCGCGGGGCTTCGCCCGCAATCAGCCGATCTCGCAGGCCGCCCAGACCCTCAGCGACATGGCCGCGGGCCACCTGAGCTGGGCGGGTACCTGGGTGTCGCTGGTGTGGCTCGCCGGTCTGACCATTTTCTTCCTCCCACTGGCTGTGTGGGCGAGTGTGAGGCGATCATGACGACGACAACGCCCGACCAGCACACGCTGCCGGTCGACGAGACCGCGGCGTTGTTGCCGGTGGTGCACGCCAAGCCGGAAGGCTCGGTGTCGATGTGGGCGACGCACAGCGTGCTCCAGTGCAAGCGGCTGCTGATGGTGTGGCTGCGTGATCCGGCGACGACGATCCAGACCATCGTCTACCCGGCGGTGACGCTGCTGATGTTCCGCATCGTGCTCGGCGACTACATCACCGCCTACGGCGGCATGCCCGCGATCTACGGACAGGCCGCGCTGCTCACCCTGGTGGCGGCCATGACCGGCGCGGTGGTCAGCGCCCTCGGTTTCAAGCGCGAGAAGGCGGCCGGGCTGCTCAGCCGGTTCTACACGATGCCGCTGAACAAGGCCTCGCTGCTGACCGGCCGGCTGCTGGCCGAGGCGGTGCGCATCCTGATCACCACCGTGATCGTGCTGCTGGTCGCGGTGCCGCTGGGGTTCCTGTTCATGGAGGACCCGCTCACCAACATCGCGCTGGTCTGCGTGCCGGTGCTGTTCGGCCTCGGCTTCGCGGTGATGGTGACCGCGCTGGCCACCGTCACCGAGGGCGTCATGCTGATCAGCTTGATCAGCATCGTCAACACGCTGCTGATGTTCTTCAACACCGGCTTCGTCCCGATCTTCGCCTATCCGACCTGGCTGCAGACCATCGTGGAGAACCAGCCGATGAGCTGCGCGATCAACGCGATGATCGGCCTGTCCTACGGCGGGCCGGTCGCCGAGCCGCTGCTGAAGACGCTGGCCTGGACGATCGGGATGATCGCGGTCTTCGCCTACCCGGCGATCGTCGGCTACAAGCGCGCCGCGCAGTCCTCGTAAGCTACGGCAATCGCCCCGGAGTCCATGTGACTCCGGGGCGATTGCTGTGTCAGTGGGTCGGCGCCTCGGCCGGCGCGAACGGGTAGTCGACCCACCGATTGCGGTTGGTCCAGCCGACCAGGTCGTAGCGCCAGCGGAACGGCCAGGTGTGCGCGACGGTGTTGAACAGCACCGCGCCGAGCGCGGCGTAGTCGTCGTGGGCGGTCAGCAGCGCCCGCTGACCGCGTTCGGACTCGGTGAAGAACGCCTCGAACATCGCGATCGACTGGTCGGTGGTGAGTCGGCCGAGGCCCCACAGCCCGCGCATCCGCATCCAGTACACCGCTCGGGCCCGCCATGGCCACAGCGCGGCGATCGGGTCGCGACCCGCCCGGACGGCGTCGATCGCGGTATCGATGAGGGCGAGCGAATCGGCCACCGAGTACCCGGTGCACGGGTGCATCATCCCGCCGCGCGAACCGAACGGCACGGCGACGGCGGTGCCCTTCTTCGGCGGCGGCTGATCCAGCGGATAGTGGGCGGCCTCGTGCGGCTCGTCCCCGGTGAGCCGGATGCCGTGTGCCGCGAGCCTGCTCAGCGTGCGCTTGCGTAGCTCGTGCTGTGGCATCCCGCCGCGTAAGCCGAGGCTGGTCTCCTCGAAGATCACCGTCCCGTCGCCCAGCGGCACGGCGTAGAGGAACGACGGCGGCTCGTCCGGACCGGCCCCGTTCTCCGGCCGCCAGTCCAGCAGCAGGCCCTCGCCGTCGGCCACCATCGGCGCCGCGGTCTCGGCGTCGACGAAGATCCCGTGCGCCGACGCCGCTCGGCGCTGCCCCAGCACGGGCAGGCCCCTGGTGTCCAACACCACCGCCGCCGAGATCACCGTCCCGTCCGCGAGCTCCACCTCGTGCTGGTCGACCCGGCGCGCCCGGTCCGCGAACACCGTCGCGTCGTCGAGCGCCAGCGCCGCGTGCAACCCCGCCTTGGACAGCACGCAGTAGGGCCGCGCGATCCGGTGCTCGGTCTTCGTCCACACCGTCGGGGCCTCGATCCGCTGCGCGATCACGCTCGCGGGCAGCCATTCCGGCAGCTCGTCGACCCAGCACGAGAACGTCGGCGGGAACAGCCGATCCGGCCGCGGATCCACCGCCGCCACCCGCAACCCGGCCACCGCGGCGCGATGCGCCAACCCCCGCCCGGTCGGCCCCAACCCGACCACGCAGATATCGAATTCCCGCACAACGCTCACGCCCGCATTCAAACCGCACCGGCCGTCACGGCGCAAGCGCCGCTGTTCGGCTCAGTCCTCCAAGGCCAAGGCCTGACGGAAGGTGAGCCGGCCCTGGGTCTGCATGAGGGAGCGCCGGTAGACGCGTTCGGCGACGACCACGATGCCGTAGGTGGCCACGGCCATCAGCGCGAGGGAGATGAACGGTTCCCACCAGGCGGCGGTGCCGTCGGCGAGGCGGCCCGGCATGGCGACGATGGACATGATCGGGACATAGGACGCGACGACCCGGGCGCCGCCGGTGAGGAAGATGCCGGCGAACAGCACGATCATGATCAGCATCGACAGGGGAGTGGCGGTGGACTGGAGGTCTTCGCTGCGGGTCGCCAGCGAGCCCGCGACGGCCCAGAGACTGGCCAGCGCCAGGAAACCGACCAGGAAGAAGACGATGAACCACCCCGCCGCGCCGGCGATCCGGCCCAGCTGATCGGCCTGCCCGGTCGCGGCCAAGCCGATCAGACCCGCGCCGACGAACAGGCTGAGCTGCGCGAACGCCAGCACCGCGTTGCCGGCCACCTTGCCGATCAGCAACTGCCGCAACGGCATCGCGCTGGCCAGGATCTCGACGATCCGGTTCTGCTTCTCCTCCACCACACTCTGCGCGATGGACATGCCGAACAGCACCGACGCCAGATAGAAGAGGAACGCGAACACGAACGCCACGATCCTGGCGAGCCCCGGATCGACCCCGCCCTGCTCCAGCAGCGCGTAGCTCACCCCGGCTCCGCGCGCGAGCTCTTCGAGCGACACACCGGCGGCCTCGGCATTGCGCTGTAGGGCCAGCTGCGCGGCGGCGGCCGAGATGTAGGTGGTGGCGTCGTCGTTCTCGGCGGTCTTGCCGATGAGCTGCCACCCGCCGTCCACCGGCACCAGCCCGACCTCGACCGTCCCGTCGCGCACCTGCTGCTCGACGGCGGCCCGGTCCGGGTAGGGATAGGCGGTGAAGGAGATATCGGTATCGGCCGCCGCGGCCAGGCCACCCGCCGCCTGGACCACCGCCACCGTCTCCGGCCCGGTGACGGCGACCTCGATCTTGTCCGGCCTGCTGCTGACGAACCCGCTCACGGCCAGCGAGGCGACGATGGCCACGATGGTGATCACCGTCGAGATGACGAAGTTGCGATCGCGCAGCTTCACCACGATCTCCCTGGCGGCGACGATCCGCCACACGCCATGCGATGCGGGGGCGGTCATGCCGTCACCTCCCGATAGATCTCGGCGACGGTCGGCCGCAGTTCGGCGAACTCGCGCACCGACCCCCGCGCCAGCGCCTCGGCGAGCACCGCGTCGGTACTGGTGTCCGCCAGCTCGATCACCGCCGCCGACCCGTTCGTCTCGAGCACCCGCACCCCGGCGAACTCCCGTAACCAGCCCGGATCACTGCCGACGACCAGCCGGTACCGCGCCGCGCTCGTCGCCCGCAGCGCCGCCACCGTGCCCTGCCCGACCACCCGCCCCGCGGCGAGGATCACCAGCTGATCGCACAGCCGCTCGACCAGATCCAGCTGATGGGAGGAGAACAGCACCGGCACGCCTTGCCCGGCGTATTCGCGCAGCAGCTCGGCCATGGAATCGACCGCGACCGGATCGAGCCCGGAGAACGGCTCGTCCAGGATCAGCGCCGTCGGCTGCGCGATCACCGCGGCCGCGATCTGCACCCGCTGCTGATTACCCAGCGACAGCGACTCGAGCTTGTCCTTGCTCCGGTCGCCGAGCCCGAACCGCCCCAGCAGTTCGGCGGCTCGCGCCTTCGCCTCGGCCGCGCTCAGTCCGCGCAGCCTGGCCAGATAGACGAGCTGATCGAGCACCGGCTGTTTCGGATACAGCCCGCGCTCCTCCGGCATGTACCCGAACGAGCGGCGATCGAGCGCGGTCACCGCCCGTCCGTTCCACCTGACCTCGCCCCCGTGCACCGCCAGCACCCCCATGATCATCCGCATGGTGGTGGTCTTGCCCGCCCCGTTCCCCCCGACGAACCCGGTCAGCGCCCCCGGCGGCACGGTGAAGGACACCTCGTCGACCGCCACGTTGTCGCCGAAGCGCCGGATGAGATGCGCGACTTCCAACATCGAATTCCCCGTCTGTTGTCGTCTCGCCCCAACGGTACCGATCCGACGCCGCACCGGGCTCGATGTTCAGCTCAGCGCGGCGTGACCCAGGTGGTGATGTCGGCGTGCACGACCTCGATGCCGTCCTTGTCGTAGATCGACACGGGGACGGTGAGTTCGGTGCCCTCGGTGATGGCGTCGAAGTCGGGGATCTCGGTCAGCCTGGCCACCGCGCGCAGCCCGGACTCGGCCTTGGCCAGGTACTGCACGTTCATCGACTTGGGAATCCAGCGATGCGTGGTCGGCACGGTGGCCTCGCTGAGCATGCCCATCGCGACCTCGGCCAGATTGCAGGCCGCGATCGCGTGGAAGGTGCCCAGGTGGTTGTGGATGCCGAACCACTTGGGCGAGGTCACCTCGCAGATGCCCGGCTCGAGCCGCACCACCTGCGGCAGCACCGTGCCGAAGTAGGGCACCCGGGCGACCATGCCGAGCGAGAACAGCGTGTGCCCGAGGCGGTTGTCGGGCAGTTTCTTCCAGCCGCGGTACGTCGCGGTTTCCTGTGCCATGCCCGTATCTTACTCAAAAGTAAGGTAGCGCGGAACCCTCGGCGACCGGCGCGAGCGTCGCGCCAGCTACCATGGTCCGGTACAGCCCAGCCGGCGATGCGGTCCAGGTAGATGGCCCCGCAGGGGCGTGATCGATACCTCACGACCCCCGATTTGAAGAGCGTCGTCGGCATGGTGCATACTGTTCGGGTTGCCTTGCACAGGATCATGTCTTTTCCACGGAGAAGACGGGTCGAGCGAGGCGAGCAGTAGTTTGTATCCCGTCGGTTCGCCGGTGTGGATACGTCCGGGACCACGTTCCAGGCCAGCGGTGCGCAAGTGACCAGGGCTGAAGAATGAGCGAAAAGGCGACACGCCCGACCGCGTGGACCGGAGAACCATGACAGATGAACAGCGGCGAAGACTGGGCGGTGCCCGGTGGCGTTCTGGCGTCTTTCGTGTGTTCGGGCTGTGCAAATGAGGGTGGTGCAGGAGCCAGCTCCTGTGACCACGAAGGAAAGCGGAGAAAAGGACACTTAGCGTGGCGGGACAAAAGATCCGCATCAGGCTCAAGGCCTATGACCACGAGGCGATCGACGCGTCTGCGCGCAAGATCGTGGAGACGGTGACCCGCACTGGCGCCCGTGTGGTCGGGCCTGTGCCGTTGCCCACCGAGAAGAACGTGTACTGCGTCATCCGTTCGCCGCACAAGTACAAGGACTCGCGCGAACACTTCGAGATGCGTACGCACAAGCGCCTCATCGACATCCTCGACCCGACGCCGAAGACGGTCGACGCGCTCATGCGCATCGACCTGCCGGCCAGCGTCGACGTCAACATTCAGTGACGGGGACTCGAGATATGACTGACAACAAGAACCGGCCCGCAGCCGGCATCCTGGGCACCAAGCTCGGCATGACCCAGGTCTTCGACGAGAAGAACCGCGTCGTCCCGGTCACCGTCATCAAGGCGGGCCCGAACGTGGTCACCCAGATCCGCACCGTGGAGCGCGACGGCTACTCGGCCGTCCAGATCGCTTTCGGCGCCATCGACCCGCGCAAGGTGAACAAGCCGACTTCCGGCCAGTTCGCCAAGGCCGGTGTCACCCCGCGCCGCCACGTCACCGAGATCCGCGTCGCGGATGCCTCCACCTTCGAGGTCGGCCAGGAGCTCTCCGCCGACGTCTTCGAAGAGGGCACCTACGTCGACGTGACCGGCATCAGCAAGGGCAAGGGCTTCGCCGGCACCATGAAGCGTCACGGCTTCAAGGGCCAGGGCGCCTCGCACGGTGCGCAGGCTGTGCACCGTCGCCCGGGCTCCATCGGTGGCTGCGCCACTCCCGGCCGCGTGTTCAAGGGCATGCGCATGTCGGGCCGTATGGGTAACGACCGCGTCACCACGCAGAACCTCTCGGTTCACAAGGTCGACGCCGAGAACGGCCTGCTCCTGGTCAAGGGTGCCATCCCTGGCCGCAAGGGCAACGTCGTGATCGTCAAGAGCGCCGTGAAGGGTGGTGCGCACGCATGACCAGCCTCGACAAGAAGGCCAACCTGACGCTGACCGTTAAGGCCGCAGGCGGCAAGACCGAAGGCACCGTCGAACTCCCCGCGGAGATCTTCGACGTGACCGCCAACGTCGCGCTGATGCACCAGGTCGTCATCGCGCAGCTGGCCGCCGCTCGCCAGGGCACCCACGCCACGAAGACTCGTGGTCAGGTCTCCGGTGGTGGCAAGAAGCCGTACCGCCAGAAGGGCACCGGCCGCGCCCGCCAGGGTTCGACCCGTGCGCCGCAGTTCGCCGGCGGTGGCACCGTCCACGGCCCGCAGCCGCGTGACTACAGCCAGCGGACCCCCAAGAAGATGAAGGCCGCCGCCCTGCGTGGCGCCCTGTCCGACCGGGCCCGCAACGAGCGCATCCACGTGATCACCGAGCTGGTCGCGGGTCAGACCCCGTCGACCAAGGCCGCCAAGAGCTTCCTGTCCGAGCTGTCGGACCGCAAGAAGTTCCTGGTCGTCGTCGGTCGCGAGGACGTCGCCGCGTGGAAGAGCGTGGCGAACCTGCAGAACGTGCTGCCGATCGCCCCGGATCAGCTCAACACCTACGACGTCCTCAACAGCGACGAACTGGTGTTCAGCGTCGAGGCCCTGAACGCGTTCGTTCACGGTCCCGCCGAGGCGGCCCAGGAGGAGAGCAAGTGAGCACCATCGCCGACCCCCGCGACATCCTGCTCGCACCGGTCATCTCGGAGAAGTCCTACGGACTGATCGAGGAAGGCACCTACACCTTCCTGGTGCACCCGGATTCGAACAAGACGCAGATCAAGATCGCCGTCGAGAAGGTTTTCGGCGTCAAGGTCACCAGCGTCAACACCGCCAACCGTCAGGGCAAGCGCAAGCGGACCCGCTTCGGTTACGGCAAGCGCAAGGACACCAAGCGCGCGCTCGTGACCATCTCGGCCGACAGCAAGCCCATCGAGATCTTCGGAGGCCCGGTCGCGTAAGCGGCTGGTCATCCAGAAAGTAGAGAAGAACTCATGGCAATCCGTAAGTACAAGCCGACAACGCCGGGCCGTCGTGGCTCCAGCGTCTCGGACTTCGCCGAGATCACCCGGTCGACGCCGGAGAAGTCGCTGCTGCGCCCGCTCACCAAGTCCGGTGGTCGTAACGCGCACGGTCGCATCACCACGCGTCACCGCGGTGGCGGTCACAAGCGTGCCTACCGTGTCATCGACTTCCGTCGCCTGGACAAGGACGGCATCCCGGCCAAGGTCGCGCACATCGAGTACGACCCCAACCGCACCGCCAACATCGCTCTGCTGCACTTCGCCGACGGCGAGAAGCGCTACATCATCGCGCCGAAGGGCATCCAGCAGGGCAGCCCGATCGAGTCCGGCCCCACGGCCGACATCAAGCCGGGCAACAACCTGCCGCTGCGCAACATCCCGACCGGTACCACGATCCACAACGTGGAGCTGCGTCCGGGCGGCGGCGCCAAGATGGCCCGTGCCGCAGGCATGAGCATCCAGCTGCTGGGCAAGGAAGGGCCGTACGCGACCCTGCGTATGCCCTCCGGTGAAATCCGCCGTGTCGACGTGCGCTGCCGCGCCACCGTCGGCGAGGTCGGCAACGCCGAGCAGTCGAACATCAACTGGGGCAAGGCCGGCCGTATGCGCTGGAAGGGCCGTCGTCCTACCGTCCGTGGTGTCGTCATGAACCCGGTCGACCACCCGCACGGTGGTGGTGAGGGTAAGACCTCCGGTGGTCGCCACCCGGTCTCCCCGTGGGGTCAGCCTGAGGGCCGCACCCGCAAGCCCAACCGCCCGAGCGACAAGCTCATCGTTCGCCGCCGCAAGACCGGCAAGAAGCGCTAAGGAGGAGGTAAGAAATGCCACGCAGCCTCAAGAAGGGCCCGTTCGTCGACGACCACCTCCTCGCGAAGGTGGACGTGCAGAACGAAAAGGGCACGAAGCAGGTCATCAAGACCTGGTCGCGTCGCTCGACCATCATCCCCGATTTCATCGGCCACACTTTCGCCGTCCACGACGGTCGCAAGCATGTCCCGGTGTTCGTGTCGGACAACATGGTCGGCCACAAGCTCGGTGAGTTCGCGCCGACCAGGACGTTCAAGAGCCACGTCAAGGACGACCGGAAGAGCAAGCGGCGATGACTGAAACCAACACCGAAACGGTTCAGAACCCGACTGCCCGCGCTACCGCTAAGCACGTGCGGGTCACCCCGATGAAGGCGCGTCGCGTCGTGGACCTGGTCCGCGGCAAGCGTGTCGAGGACGCCCTGGCGATCCTGAAGTTCGCGCCGCAGGCCGCGAGCGAGCCGGTTGCCAAGGTCGTGGCCAGTGCCGCGGCGAACGCCGAGAACAACCTCGGCCTCAACCCGGCCACCCTGGTCATCTCGACGGCTTTCGTCGACGAGGGTGCCACCATGAAGCGTTTCCAGCCGCGGGCCCAGGGCCGTGCGTTCCGGATCCGCAAGCGCACCAGCCACATCACCATCGAGGTCGAGAGCGTGCCCACTGCCGGCGCTGCCACTCGTAGCCGCCGGAAGGGAGGGGCAAAGTAAATGGGACAGAAAATCAACCCCCATGGCTTCCGCCTCGGTATCACCACCGACTGGAAGTCGCGTTGGTACGCGGACAAGCAGTACGCGGAATACGTGAAGGAAGACGTTCAGATCCGCAAGCTCCTCGCCACCGGCATGGAGCGGGCTGGTATCTCGAAGGTCGAGATCGAGCGCACCCGTGACCGCGTGCGTGTGGATATCCACACCGCGCGTCCCGGCATCGTGATCGGTCGCCGTGGCGCGGAGGCCGACCGCATCCGCGCCGAGCTGGAGAAGCTCACCAAGAAGCAGGTTCAGCTGAACATCCTCGAGGTCAAGAACCCCGAGTCGGATGCGCAGCTGGTCGCTCAGGGTGTCGCCGAGCAGCTCAGCAACCGTGTGGCGTTCCGTCGCGCGATGCGCAAGGCCATCCAGTCGGCCATGCGTTCGCCGAACGTCAAGGGCATCCGCGTGCAGTGCTCGGGCCGCCTCGGTGGCGCCGAAATGTCGCGCTCGGAGTTCTACCGCGAGGGTCGGGTCCCGCTGCACACGCTGCGCGCGGACATCGACTACGGCCTCTACGAGGCCAAGACCACCTTCGGTCGCATCGGCGTGAAGGTCTGGATCTACAAGGGTGACATCGTCGGTGGTCGTCGTGAGCTGACCGCCGCCGCTGCTGCTCCGGAGCGCCCGCGCCGCGAGCGTCCGAGCCGCCCGCGTCGTTCCGGTTCCGCCGGCACCACCGCGACCTCGACCGAGGTCGGTCGCGCCGCCACCGCTGTGGCGGACGCACCGGCAGAGAACCAGGAGGGCTGACGCATGCTGATGCCCCGTCGCGTCAAGCACCGCAAGCAGCACCACCCGTCCCGCTCCGGCATGTCCAAGGGCGGCACCGCGGTGGCGTTCGGTGAGTACGGCATCCAGGCTCTCGAGCCCGCCTACGTCACCAACCGTCAGATCGAGTCGGCGCGTATCGCGATGACCCGCCACATCAAGCGTGGCGGCAAGATCTGGATCAACATCTACCCCGACCGCCCGCTCACCAAGAAGCCTGCCGAGACCCGCATGGGTTCCGGTAAGGGTTCGCCGGAGTGGTGGGTCGCGAACGTGAAGCCCGGTCGGGTCATGTTCGAGATGTCTTACCCGAACGAGGAGATCGCTCGCGAGGCCCTGCGTCGCGCGATGCACAAGCTCCCGATGAAGTGCAGGATCGTGACCAGGGAGGAGCAGTTCTGATGGCTACCGGAACACCGGCCGCAGAGCTCCGCGAGCTCAACGAAGAGGAGCTCGTCGCCCGCCTGCGCGAGTCGAAGGAAGAGCTGTTCAACCTGCGCTTCCAGATGGCGACGGGTCAGCTCGACAACAACCGACGTCTGCGCGTCGTCCGTCATGAGATCGCGCGGATCTACACGGTCATGCGTGAGCGCGAGCTCGGCCTGGCCACGGCACCCGCTGGCAAGGGAGATGCGGCATGAGCGAGAACAAGGAAGAGCGCAACAGCCGCAAGGTACGCAGCGGCTACGTCGTCTCGGACAAGATGAACAAGACGATCGTCGTCGAGCTGGAAGACCGTCACCGGCACCCGCTCTACGGCAAGATCATTCGCACCACCTCCAAGGTGAAGGCGCATGACGAGAACGAGATCGCCGGCATCGGCGACCGCGTTCAGCTGATGGAGACCCGCCCGCTGTCGGCCACCAAGCGCTGGCGTCTGGTCGAGGTCCTGGAGAAGGCCAAGTAAGGTCCCTCCTCGATCCATCGAGATCGTTGCCACGAAGGCCCGTTTCCCCAGGGAAGCGGGCCTTCGTCGTGTCTGTCCTGGGAAGAGATGGGGGAGAAGTTGGATCGCGATCAGGCGTTGGCTCGGATTCGAGCCTCGGACTGGGACGTGCGGCGCGATGCGGTGTTGGCACTGGGTCGGTGGCTGCCTGCGGAGGACGCCTTCGCGGCTCTGGTCGCCGCATTGAACGATGCGGATACGGCCGTGCAGCAGGACGCTGCCGAGCAATTGGTGCGATTCGGTCGGGGTGCGGGGCTGGAAGCGGTGTTGGCCGACTTCGGGCGGCGAAGTGATGACCCGGACGTCGACTACATCGCGTATCGGTTGAGAGAGTTGCAGCTGCTCGAGCAGGTGCCACTGGTGAAATCCGCGAGGGCGCTGGGATCCGGATTGTCGGCCGACGGCCTGGCCGGGCTCGAACAGTTCGAAGAGTTGCTCGACGAGTCGTAGCCGTGGCGTCGTTGCCCGGGAAAATCGGTGGCGGGTGGGGGTGGGGGCTGTCAGGCTCTGACGATGCGGGCCTATCGGGACGTGCTGTCTATCGGGGCGGTGCGCAATATCGTGTTGCTCGGGGTGCTGGTGCGGGTGCCGCACTTCGCCGGGGCGGTGCTGCTCGCGGTGCATGTGGTGGAGACGTTGGGCGGGTCGTTTCTGCAGGCGGGGACGCTGGCGATGGTGGTGACCGTGTGTGTCGCGACCAGTGGGCCGTGGCGGGGGCGGCTGGTGGATCGCTTCGGGTTGCGGGCGACCATCGCGCCGGCGATCGTGCTGGGGGCCGTGTGCTGGTCGGTGGCGCCGTTCGTCGGGTATCTGCCGCTGTTGCTGCTCGCGGGACTCGCGGGGCTGTACGACATTCCGGTGTTCAGCGTGGTGCGGCTGGCGATCATCGCGGCCACGACGGAGGAGCAGCGTCAGCCCGCGCTCGCGTTGGAGGCGGTCTCGGTCGAGGCGGCGTTCATGGTGGGGCCGGTGCTCGGGGTGGCGGCGGCGCTGCACTGGTCGACGACGGCGGCGCTGTTCGCCAATCAGATGTGCATGGTGCTCGCCGGGATCGTGCTGTGGTGGTGGAACCCCGCGCTGCGTGCCGAGGAATCGGCGGTCGGCACGGGGCCGGTGGCCCGGCGCAGCTGGTTCCGCGTCGAGTTCGTCGCACTGTGTGGGGTCGCGGCGGCGGCGGTATGCGTGGTGTCGGCCTCCGAACTCACCTTCGTCTCGGCGGTGCGCGGTTTCGGCGCCGATCGCTGGCTCGGCGTGATCCTGGCGATCTGGGGGCTGGGCTCGCTGGTCGGCGGTCTGCTCTACGGCGCGCTGCGGCGGCCGATTCCGGCCGATGTGCTGCTGATCGCGCTCGGCGTGGTGACGGTCCCGATGGCGATCGCCGTCGGTCCGCTGTCGCTCGGTGTCACCGGCTTCGTCGCCGGATTGCTGTGTGCCCCCGCGCTCACCGCGGCGATCGACCAGCTGAGCCGGATCGTCCCCGAGGGCGGACGTGGTGAGGCCATCGGCTGGCACGGCGCGGCGATGACGCTGGGTGGCGCCCTCGGCAGTGTGCTGGGCGGATCGATGATCGAGATCGGCGGTGCGCGCGCCGGATTCGGGGTCGCCGGCGTTTTCGGGATCGCGGCGGGTGTCGGGCTCGCGCTGCTGGTCGGGATGCGGTCCGCGCCGAAAGCGGTCGTCGGTCCGGCACCGGGGTGAAGCGTCCCCGGCCCCGATCGAGCCGGGGCCGGGGCGCGGTCGGTGGGGTCGGTGGGGTCGGTGGGGTCAGCCGGTGAAGGCGTACGGCTGGCGGATCTTGCGGGCGAATTCGACGATATTGGTGACGGTGCTGCCCGAGACGCCGACCTCGGCGCCGATACTGCGCGCCGACCACGACTGATCGGTGAGCTCGAGGATCTCTTCGATCTGATCGAGGGTCAGCCGCAGGGGGCTGCGGTGCGCGATCTGCCGGGCCAGGGCACGGACCTCGGTGTCGTCGTCGAAGTCGTAGTCGTCGGTGCGGTCGTCCTCGTCCTGGTCCTCGTCCTCGAGCTCGACCGGTTCGGGGAACTGCTCGCCGACGGGAGCCGCGGCCACCGCCGCGACCTTCGTCAACTGCTTCTCGGCGATGGGCCTCGGCGCAGGCTGCGAAGACGACTCCGCTTCGGGAGTAACGGCTTCCGTCTCAGCAGGCTGCTGCTTCGCACTAGCTGCGGACTTCGTGCTCTGCTGCCGCGCATCGCTCGCCTTGGGCGTCGTATTCGGGCGCCGTGTATCGCTCGCTGCGGACGACGTATCCGGCTGCCGCATATCGTTCGCCGACGGCGTTGTATCCGTCTGCGGCGAATGGTTCGCCCCGAACGTCGTATCCTGCTGCCGCGCAACGTCTGCCACTGCGGACTTCGTGACCTGGTCAGCAGTCTGCTGATCGGCAGAAGCCCGCACTGCAACGGGAGCCTGGTCGGTCTCGGCACGCTGCTGGTTCCTCGACACAGCGAAGTCATCGGTCCGCTGCCGCCCGGCCGCGGGAGCTGACGTGGCCTGCGGCTCTGACTTCGACGGCTGCCGATCCGCGGAAGGGGTCGACTCGCGCTCCGCAGGCTGCTGGTTCGAGCCGGGCCCCGAAGCGGCACTCGGCTGTTCGAGGTCTGCCGTCAGGGTGAGCTGTTCGGGCTCGGCCGGAGGCTGTGGATCGTTGTGCACCACCGATGCGGTGGGTGCCGCGGTGTCGCCGTTGCGGTCACGGGCGACGGAGCCGGCGTGCGCCGTCGCCTCGGGAACCGGGTCGGTACCGGTGGCCTCGCCGGCAGTCGCCTGCGCGGCGGCGGTGACGGGTATTCGCCGCAGGGTCGGGGTGGCACCGTTGACGCGGGCGTGATCACCGTTGCGCCGGTGCTCGGCGGCGGCCTTGTGGATCAGTTCGAGGGTGCCGGGCGCGGCGATCTTGTCGGTCGACGGCCGACGGACGCCATGCGTGAGCTGGCCACGACCTGCGAGCGTCTCGATGGGAGTGGAGTCGACCCGCGCGGCGGGACGCTCCCGCGCCGCATCCCGCGAGGTCTGAGAGTCGGAATCGGCATCGATCAGGACGGTCTCCACCTCCGTGGTGGCCTGTGCAGCGGAACGGTCGAGCGCGGCATTCTGCGAGGCCTGGGCGGCGGAATCGACTGCGCCCAGGGCTGTCGCCGCCACTGTGACGTCTTGTGCGGCCGGGTGTTCCCGCGCGGCATCTCGCGAAGCCCGAACCTCGGAGTCGGCTGCGCTCATTGCAGCCCGAACCTCGGAGTCGGCGGCGTTCATTGCGGTTCCCACCGCCGTGGCTACCTGCGCGGCGGAGTTCTCTTGTGATTCGGACGCACTGGTCTGCATGGCACCGATGACGGCGCGCTCCTTGTCGACGGCAGATCCCGCCACCGACGTCTCCGCGATATCGCGCGCGGCCGTGACGTTCTCGCGCTCGACTGCCCGCATCCGGGAGTCGCCCTGCACCGCAACCTGTTCCGGCGTGCTCGCGGGCACGGAGGCGACCCCGGCCATCGACATCACTCGCTCGGCGGGGGAGTAGCTCGCCTCCCCGGGCAGTTCGACCGAAGCCCCTTCGATCAACAGTGCGTACCGCGCCGACACCCACGCGTGCAGCCAGATCACCACACCCACCATCACCGGCGCGATGGCGTATTCGGCGGCGCGCCCGTACGACCCGGAGGCCAGGTGGGGTCCGGCGTTGAGGGCGACGGTGGTGCCGAGCAGGGCCAGCTCGAACAGCAGCACCTTGCCGCGCTCGAGTTCGCGACCCCAGCGGGCGGCGGTGGTGGCGGCGACCATGATGGTGATGATCGGGATCGAGATCATCGCCTCGATGCCGAAGCTGAGCCAGTACAGCGGGTCGCTCATGTCCCCGCTGGGCACCAGATTGTGCTGCACGTTCACCCCGGCCCAGACCATGCCCAGGATGACGACGCCGATCAGCGCGCGCGAGGACCACTCGGCCCGCCGGTACAGCTGGGCCAGCCGCGCGTCGGCGCTGGAGACCCGCCGCCGGGCGGCCAGGGCCTTGCGATGCCAGCGGGCGTCGGCTTCGTCGGCGCGGCGGATCAGGGCGCCGGTGCGCCGGTCGCGCTGTTCGGCGGCGAGTTCGTCGGCGACGGCGTGGCGGCGCTGTTTGCGGCGTTGCGCGCGGATCCATTCGGCGAGTTCGCGTTCGGCCCTGATCTCGGCGTCGGAGAGTGCGTCGTAGAGCGCCGTGTCGTGCTGCAGCGGCAGCTTGCCGCGCGCGGTCGCGACCTGCTGTGCGAGTGCCGTGATCTCGGTGTTCGGCGAGCTGACGGCATCCTCCATCGACCGATCGTCGGACATCTGGCGCCTTCCGGTCACTCGAACATATGGACTATCGAACATATGTGTGATTGCCAGAGAGCGTAAACGCCGTCCGCGTCGTGGTCAACGACAACCGGGCGATCGGAGCGGATCTAGGAGAGCGTGCGCTTCTCGTATTTCCCGCGCGCGGAAGATCCCGCGACCGCCGCCACCTGGTCGGGGACCGCGCGGCGCAGCACGATATCGCGCAGCCGTTGCGGCAGCAGTCCGGCCAGATGCGTGAGCGGGCCGATGTAGCCGGGAAGGGAGACCTCGAATCGCGGCCGCTCGACCACGTCGAGCACCGCCTTCGCGACATCGGCGGGTTGCAGGAGTTCGGCTGCGCCCGTTGCCGTTCCGGCCGCCAGTTCGGTGTCGACGACACCCGGCATGATCACCGAGATCCGCACGCCGGTGCCCCGAAGTTCTTCGCGCACACCGGTCAGATAGCCGAGCACGCCGTGTTTGGTTGCCGCGTAGGTGGATTCGCCGGGCGGGGATAGTCGGGACGCGGCGGAGGCGATGGTGACGATGTGTCCGCGCCGACGTGTGCGCATCGCGGGCGCGGCCAGCCGCACCCCACGGATGACGCCGTGCAGGTTCACCGCGATCATCCGGGTGGTGGCGGTATCGGGTTCGGTGTCGAACGCGCCGACCCACATGACGCCCGCGTTGTTGACGAGCACGTCGATCGGCCCGAGCAGGGCCTCGGTGGTGGCGAGGAAATTGTGGAACGACCGCTCGTCGGTGACGTCGAGTTCGCACCCGTGCACGGTGCCGGGGAGCTCCCTGGCCGTGGTGCGGGCCGCCGTGCCGGACAGGTCGCCGATGCAGACGCGCGCGCCCGCGACCGCGAACTGCCGGGCGATCTCGCGGCCGATGCCCGCGGCGCCGCCGGTCACCGCGACGACCGAGCCGGCATGGGTGCGTTTCATCGGCGAAGCCTTTCGATCCAGCGGAAACAGCGCTTCTGACATGTCGTCATGTCAGAAATTGTGGCCTAGTATTCCACGCAGTCGCACAGAAGGACAGACGTCGATGACAGAGCAGTCCGCCGATCGACCGGCGGGTCGGCGGTACTCGGGACGGACCTCTGCGGAGCGAGTCCAGCAGCGCCGAACCGCGTTGCTCGACGCCGCGCTCGAACTCTTCGGCACCCAGGGGTACGCGGCGGGCACGGTCAAGCAGCTGTGCGGGATCGCCGGTCTCACCGAGCGCTATTTCTACGAATCGTTCCGCGACCGCGAAGCCTGCCTGGCCACGCTCTACGACGAGACGACCGCCCAGCTCCGCGAGCGCACGGTCGCGGCACTGGGAACGGCCGGGTCCCGACTGGACGACGTGATCACCGCGGGCCTGGCCGCCTTCATCGGCTATCTCACCGAGGACCCGCGCCGCGCCAGGGTGGTGCTGATCGAGGTGGTCGGCGTCTCCGCGCGGATGGAGCAGCGCAGGCACGGCGTGCTGCGTGACTACGCGGAGCTGGTCGCGGGCCTGTGGGCCGCCGCGCGGGCCCAGCCGCTGCCCGAACGCAGCCGCCTGACGTGTGTGACGGTGGTCGGCGGCGTGAACCACCTGCTGGTCGACTGGCTGATGGACGGCCGCACCACCGATCCCGACGACCTGGTGACGGTCTGCGCGAACGTCTTCGCCGCCGTCCGGGCCACCGATCCGGCCCTGGCCGACGAGATCTGACTCAGCTCAGCGCGGTGTGCCAGACGACGGCGGCCGCCAGGGCACCGGCGCCGTTGAGCGACCAGTGCAGGGCGATCGGGGCGAGCAGGCTGCCGCTGCGCCTGCGCAGCCAGGTGAACACCACGCCCGCACCGGCGGTGGCCGCGACGGCGAGGGCGATGCCGACGATCTGACCGACGAGTCCGCCGCCGACGATCCCGGACAGGCCCTTGTTGCCGCTGGTCAGCCCGAGCGAGGAGGCGATGTGCCAGAAGCCGAACAGCAGCGAGCCCGCCGCGAACAGCCCGCGGACGCCGAGCACCCGGTCGAGCGTGCCGTGCAGCACACCGCGGAAGGCGAGTTCCTCGGGGATCACCGTCTGCAACGGGATGACGATCATCGAGGCGATCAGCGCGCCGGAGATGGTCGCGTACCGGTCGGCGAGGAAGAACGGCCGGGTGATCGGCAGGATCGCGCCGATCGCGACGGCGGTGAGCACGATGCCGACCGCGCCGAGCGCGTAGATCGTGCCGCGGCGCCAGTGCCGGGGGGACAGGCCGAGTTCGGCCCAGCCGAGCCCGCGCTTGCGCATCAGCGCCAGCAGCGCGAACGCCGCGACCGGCACGGTGACGATATTGGCCCACGCCGTGGTGAAGTGCGCGATCAGATTGGTGCAGGCCAGCACCACGACGACCACGGCGATATCGACGTAGGCGTGCAACTTGGGCCGGGGATCGGCGACGGTGGCGGGTACGGGCACCCGACCGAGTGTACGGAAATATCACAGAATGGAAACGGTGCGATGAATCTCCTGTGAGCTACTCGACAGCCGATCCGGACCATCCGGGCAGGTCCGTCCACGCTTGCAGACTGCGCGCTGTCTCGAAGCGCCGCGGCCGCCCGCTGATCGGATCGGTGAATTCGAGCGACGCGGCCAGCAATTGCAGCGGGCGGGTGTAGTCGTCGACGGATTTGTCGGTGACCACCGGATAGAAATCGTCGCCGAGAATCGGCACGCCGAGGCTGTTCATGTGCAGCCGCAGCTGATGGGTCCGGCCGGTGTGCGGCCGCAGCCGGTAGCGGCCGAGCCCGTCGCGGTGCTCGACCAGCTCCACCTCGGTCTCGGCATTGGGCTCGCCGGGCACCTCCTGCGCGGCGAGTACCTGCTTCTCCTTGATGATCCGGCTGCGCACGGTCCTCGGCAGCGCCAGCGCCGGATCGTAGGGCGCGACGGCCTCGTACTCCTTGCGCACGGTGCGGCGGTGGAACATCGTCTGGTACGCCCCGCGCGCCGCCGGGTTCACCACGAACAGGATCAGGCCGGCGGTCACCCGGTCGAGCCGGTGGGCCGGAATCAGCTCGGGCAGGTCGAGGTCACGGCGCAGGCGGACCAGCGCGGTCTGGAGGATGTGCTGACCGCGCGGAATGGTCGCCAGGAAGTGCGGTTTGTCGACGACCAGGATGTCGTCGTCGCGATGCACGATCCCGATCTCGAACGGCACCTCGGTCTCCACCGGCAGATCCCGGTGGAACCACACCGCCCCACCCGGCACGAACGGCGCGTCCGGCGCCAGCGGCCCGTCCAGGTCGACGATCTCGCCCGCGCGCAGCATCTCGTCGATGCGCGCCGGATCGACCCGCGGCAGCCGCTCGACCAGGTGATCGCGCACGGTCGGCCAGTGCCCGTCCTCCGGGAGCCGGAGCCGGGCGGGATCGAGGCCGTGCCGCTTGGGCAGCGGCGGCTGCTGCCTGCGTCGCATACCGCCAGTCTCGTCGGCGCTCAGGCGTGACGGCGCGCCAGCCCCGGATAGTCGACGATCAGCCCGGCCTCGTCGTAGTCCAGCGTGGCCTGGAAATCCAGCGTCGGCGCCCGGTAGTCATAGCGCTGACCTGCGCCGTCGGTGATCCGCCGATAGTGCTGGGGCAGCCGGATGACGCCGAGGTCGGCGGCGCGCACGTAGACCGCGGGCGCGTCGGCCGCGTCGCCGACCGTCAGCCCCAGCCGGTGCACCGGCAGCGCGTTGGTGCACGCCGACGCCTCGAGGTCGACGTCGAGACACCCGTCGAGTTCGGGGGCAGGCGTTCCGTCGAGCTGCCAGCGCCCGAGCCCGTCGGACTGCAGGGTGAGCGAGCGCCGGGTGTCGGGGTAGCGGCCGGTGATCTGCGCCGACCTGGTGTGCCAGCTGCCGTCGACCCGCAGGCGGTAGTCGATCGCCCAGGCGAGACCGTCCTCGACGGCGGTCGCGCAGCCCTCGATGAGCACGCCGCGCTCGCCGTCGCGGAAATAGGTCACTTCGAATCCGGTGCGCGCCTCGTGATGCGTCCAGGCGGCCGCGGAGGGCAGTGGAGTGAACACGAGAAAAGGTTTCCCGGAATTCTCCCGGCCAATCAGCCCGCGCGCTGGTCGAGGACCATCAATTTCGCTTCCACAAGGGTGTGCCGCGCGCGCCTGCGGACCCGGCACAGATCGACGCTGCATTCGAGATGAATCTGCATGGCCCGATGCGCTTGGTCGGGTGTCAGATGACCGGGGTCGATATGGCAGTCCGCAGTCGCCGAAATTATTGACGTGACAAACATTTTCGCTCTCCCGCCGCGAGAAAGGATTCGGAGGTAGAGGAGAAATTACGCCCGGAATGTCGAATTGCCGAGGGGGTTGACCGCCAGTTCACACAAGCTTCCCCGGTCGGCCACAACCGCTCAACTTAGGCTAACCTACCCTTGGCACGTTGCCGTGGACAGGTCGAGAGGGCGAGAAGTTATGACGGTGCAGGTAGCGCCGCCGCCGGGGGCGGAGTCGGGGAACCGGCTGCCCAAGGCGGCCGCGAAAGCGCAGAAACAACAGGAAGCGCAGGCGCGCAAGGAGATCCTGGCACCGGTGTCGGGGATGCTGACGGTGGCGAGCCTGCTCGTCGCGGTCGCCTCGGTCTGCACCGTCGTGCCGTTCCTGCTGATCGTGGCCGCCTGCCGGGAACTGCTGGAGACCCCGGTCGACACCGATCGGGTGTGGTGGCTGTTCGGCGCGGCCGTGATCGTGCTGGTCGTGCGCGCGCTGCTGCAGGCCGTCGCCCTCACCTGGTCGCACGCGCTGGACGCCGGCTACCAGCTGACGCTGCGCCGGGCCCTGGCCGACAAGCTCACCCGGGTCCCGCTCGGCTGGTTCGGTGAGCGCAGCTCCGGCGAGGTCAAGACCTATCTGCGCGACGACGTGGAGGCGCTGCACTACCTCGTCGCCCATGCCCGGCTGGAGTTCGTCGGCGCGCTGGTGGTCCCGCTGGTCACCCTCGGCTACCTGTTCACCGTCGACTGGCGGCTCACCCTGGTGCTGCTGATTCCGCTGATCGCCTACTTCTTCCTGTTCGGCAAGATCATGGACCGCGACGGCCGCGACCGCCTCGCCGTCTACACCCGCTGGGAGCGCCGGACCGCCGAGGCCACCATCGAATTCGTCGACGGCATCCAGGTGGTGCGGGCGTTCGGTCAGGCGGGCAAGGCGCACACCGAGTTCCAGCACGCCGTGGACGGTCAGGTGCAGGCCGCGCATCGGATGAAGATGCCGATCCTGCGCGTGCAGTCGGCCTCCGACATCGTGGTCATGCCGGTCTTCGTCATGCTGATCGTGGTCGTCGGCGGGCTGGCGTTCGTCGGCCTGGACTGGGTGAATCCGCTCGACCTGCTGCCGTTCCTGCTGGTTGGCTTGGGTATCGGCAGCTCGCTGCTCGGCCTCGGCTACGGGTCGCAAGCGCTGCGGGCCGGTGGCGCCGCGGCGCTGCGCCTGCACGAACTGCAGCAGACGCCCGAACTCGACATCGTCGCGGCGACCGCCGCCCCGGCGGCGGGCCAGGACGGCGTCGTCCGCTTCGAAGGCGTCGAATTCGCCTACCGCACCGGCCATGACGTGCTGCGCGGCCTCGACCTCGAACTGACCCCCGGCACCATCACCGCCCTGGTCGGCCCGAGCGGCTCCGGCAAATCGACGCTGGCCAAACTGCTGCCCCGCTTCTACGACGTGGGCGCGGGCCGGATCACCATCGACGGCCGCGACATTCGCGAGTTCACCAGCGAAGAGCTCTACCGCACCGTCGGATTCGTGTTCCAGGATGTGCGCCTGATCCGCGGCTCGATCCGGGAGAACCTGCTGCTCGCGCGCCCCGACGCCGACGAAGCGGCGATCGAGCGGGCGAGCCGGGCCGCGCAGATCCACGACCGGATCATGGCGCTGCCGCGCGGCTACGACTCCGAGATCGGCGTCGACGCGACCCTGTCCGGCGGTGAGGCCCAGCGTCTCTCGATCGCTCGCGCGCTGCTGGCCGACACCCCGATCCTGGTCCTCGACGAGGCCACCGCCTTCGCCGACCCGGAGTCCGAGGCCGCCGTCCAGGACGCGCTGGCCGCGCTGGTGGCCGGCCGCACCGTGCTGGTGATCGCGCACCGGCTGCACACCATCACCGGCGTCGACCGGATCCTGGTGCTGGAGAACGGAACGCTCGTCGAACAGGGCACGCACACCGAGCTGCGCGCCGCGGGCGGGCTGTATCAGCGGCTCTGGGAGATCAACGAGGCCGCGCTCGGCACGCTCGCCCTGGTGGAGGAAACACGATGATTCGCAAGGTTTTCCGCCTCGTCCCCGACGAGTTCGCCCCGCTGATCCCGCGCCTGCTCGCCGCCATCGTGGTGCAGGCACTGTGCCAGGCCATCGCGTATCTGCTGCTGGTCCCGGTGCTGGAAGCGCTCTTCGGCGACGACCTGCGCGGCGCCTGGCTGTGGGCGCTCGGCATGGGCGCGGCCGTGGCGGGCGTGGTCGTCTTCGGTTACCTGCAGGCCGTGATCGGTCTGCGGATCGGCCTCGGCATGCAGCGTGGCCTGCAGACCCGGCTCGGCGACCAGCTCAACGCGCTGCCGCTGGGCTGGTTCTCCGACCGGGACGCCGGCCCGCTCTCGCGCGTCATGGTCGAGCAGGTCCGCGAGATGCAGGGCCTGATCGCCTATCTGCTCACCAAGGTGCTCACCGGCATCATCGTGCCGCTGGTGGTGGCCATCGGCATGCTGTTCATCGACTGGCGGATCGGGCTGGCCATGCTGCTCGCCGCGCCCGTGCTGTACCTGGTGAACAACCTCGCCAACCGCGCCTACACCGGCGCCGACGCCCGGCTGCACACCGCCGCGGCCGAGGCCGACTCGCGGGTGGTGGAATTCGCCCAGGCGCAGCCGGTGCTGCGCGCGTTCGGCGCGGTCGGCGCGGGCAACAAGGCGCTCGACGCCGCGCTGGTCGGCCAGCGGTCGGCGGTGCGCAAGATGATGGTCGCGACCGTGCCGGGACTGATCGTCTTCGCGCTGTTCGTGCAGGCCGTGTTCCTGGTCCTGGCCTACATCGCGGTGGTGCAGGTGACCGACGGCTCGATCTCGGCGGCCGCGGCGATCGCGCTGATCGCGGTGAGCTCGCGCTTCATCGAACCGGTGAACCAGGCCGCCCAGCTCGGCGCCGCGCTGCGCTCGGCCGCCGCGGCCGCGGACCGGATCACCGATCTGCTGGCCGAGCCGACCCTGCCCGCGCCCACCGAGCCGGTGACGCCGGGCGCGCCCGCCGTGGTCTTCGATGACGTGAGCTTCGGCTACCGGCCCGGTGAACCCGTCCTCTCGGAGCTGAGCTTCACCGTGCCCGCCGGGACCACCACGGCCATCGTCGGGCCGAGCGGCGCCGGCAAGACCACGCTGCTGCGGCTGGCCGCCCGCTTCTACGACGTGAGCTCCGGCGCGGTCTCGGTCGGCGAACACGATGTGCGCGAACAGCCCTCGGACACGCTGCTCGACCAGCTCTCGCTGGTCTTCCAGAACGTCTACCTGTTCAACCGCTCGGTCGCCGACAACATCCGCATCGGCAAGCCGGACGCCACCGACGCCGAACTCGACCGCGCGGCCGTCGCGGCCAGGGTCGACGAGATCGTCGAGCGGCTGCCCGACGGTTTCGACACCATGGTCGGCGAGGGCGGCGCGTCGCTGTCCGGTGGCGAGCGCCAGCGCGTGTCGATCGCCAGGGCCCTGCTCAAGGACGCCCCGATCGTGCTGCTCGACGAGGCGACCAGCGCGCTGGACCCGCACAGCGAGGCCGTCGTCGTGCGCGGCATCCACGAACTGACCAGGGACAAGACGGTGCTGGTGGTGGCACACCGGCTCTCGACGATCGCGCACGCCGACCAGATCCTGTTCCTCGACGGCGGCCGCATCGCCGAGCGCGGCACCCACCAGGAGCTGCTGGAACTCAACGGCCGCTACGCCGCGTTCTGGAACGAGCGCGAGCGGGCCACCGGCTGGCGCCTGGAGCCCGTCGCCGTCTGATCGGTGCGCCGGAAGGGCCGTCTCGCTCGACGAGACGGCCCTTCCGTGTGTTCAGAAGCCGCGCAGATGATCCGGGGTGATGTGGATCGGGACCGAGTAGGTGTCGAAGAACTCGGCCTCGGTCATCTTGATGTCCACGAAGCCCTGCGTGTACTTGCGGCTGTAGTCGGCGACCGTGGCGGCGGACACCGGCTCGCCGACGCGCGCCGCGCCGGCGAACACGACTACGTCGCCACCGGAGGCGGAGCTGTTGAAGTTCAGCGCGACCCGTGGATTGCGGGCGAGATGGTGCAGCCGCTTGGCCTCGGGCATGGTGTAGATCAGGAAGGTGCCGTCCTGCCACAGGAACCACACGGGGTTCGGTTGCGGGGTGCCGTCGGCGCCGATCGTGGTCAGCCAGAGGACGTGCTCGTCGGCCAGGCGCTGGGCGACCGTGGCGCCGAAGGGGGTGCTTTCGTCGAGAACGGACACGGCGTACTCCTCGCGGGTGTGGGATCGGTACTGCGTTCCGCTGTCCACCTTGGCCGAAATCGCCCGTGCCCGCCAGCACGCCTCGTCAGCGCGGCACCGGACCACCCGTGACCCCGGCATGCTCCGCCGCGGCGGCGGCGACCTCGGCGGTCCGGCCGAGCAGGAACGGGGTCAGGATGTCGTTGGCGGTGCGCTGGGTGTCGGCGGCGGGGCGCGATCCGCCCGCGAACCTGGTCACCACGAAACGCACCGGGGCGGCGAGGAATCGGGGGACGTCGGTGAAGCCGAAGTGGTCGGCGTCGCCGAACTCGTAGCGGAAGCCGGGGGCGCGCAAGCGTTCCAGGACTCCGCGATTGCCGTCGAGGTAGCGCTGGGAGTGGCCGGTCACCTCGTGGTCGCTCTCCAGCAGCAGTACGGGGCGGTCCAGGGCGCGCTCGGGCAGGTCGCCGTAGAGGGTGCCGTCGAGATTGGCCGCGGCGGTGAGCCGAGGGTCGGCGGCCAGGGCCGACAGGGCGGCGGCGCCGCCGAGGGAATGCCCGATCGCGGTCGCGTTGCCGAGGTCGACGCGACCCTCCAGCGGGCCGAGGACCTCGGGCCTGGCGAGCTGGTCGAGCACGAATCGCAGGTCGGCCGTGCGGGTTTCGAGGCATTCGGTCATGTAGCGGATGGCATCGGGATCGTCGGCGGCGATATTCTCGACGGTGGTGGCGACGGTGCCGTCGGCGAGCTCGGTCACCGCCGACTCGTAGGGGTGGTCGATCGCCAGGACGATGAACCCGCGACTGGCCAGATCGGCGACCAGCCCCGAGTAGAACGCGCGCGGCGCGCCGTAGCCGGGGGAGAACAGCACCACCGGCCAGCGTTCCCGCGCGGGCGACACCGGAACGTCGGCGGTCGCGTGCGTGTCGATGATGGTGTCCGACAGCAGAAATCCCGGAATCCCGGACACCCGAGACGGCAGACTGTTCTGCCCGTCGAGGTACACCCACTGCCTGCCGGAGGTCAGCTCGGTCGGATACCACGCCTGGACAACGACATTGCGCCGGTCCTCCGCCGCGGTCACCGGCTCGGGCCGCCGCTCGTCGACCCAGCGGAAGATCTCCGACCCCACCGCGTACGGGCCGGTGGGGGCGGGGAGCTCGGGCGACGGCGGCACCGCCCACGGCAGGATCGACACCGCCGCCAGCACGCCGATGCCCGCGCGGAACCACGCGCGGCGGCGCGTTCCGGCGACATCGGTCACCACGAACGCGAACATCAGCGCGAGCAGCGGGTAGAGCGGCCACCAGTGCCAGTAGCCCTCGAGCACCCACAGCAACAGCGCGCCGATGATCAGCACCGGCAGCGCGAACGGCGCCACCCGCCTGCCGATCCGTGGCGACGCGACCAGCGTGATCGCGAGCGCCACGGTGGCGAACAGCACAACGGCATCGATGACGGACACGGCGGCTCGATTCGCTCCGGACGGCTCGGGGGTTCCCGACTTGTCCGATCAGCTTGCCGCAGTGTCCGCTACGCCCGCATCAGCACCGAGACCGACCGGTGGTCGTCCTCGGGGATGACCTACTTCCAGTAGGCCTGTGACTTGATCGCGGTCTTGGGCAGCGCGTGCTGGCCCTTGAGTGTCTTCACGATCGAGCGGGTGGTCTGCCCGCAGCACGCCACCCAGGCGAAGGCATCCGCGGCGCACTCGATCTCCAGCGCGGCCTCGCGCATCAGGCGGCCGTCGTCGACGCGCTGCAGCCAGGTGAGCTGGTGGTGCGGCTTGTTGCGCACCGGGATGGTCTGGTCGGACTCGTACTGCCACTCCAGCCAGACCCGCGCCGGGGTGTCGCCGATGGCGTCGAGCAGCGAGTTGATGGCGGGCAGCGAGGCGGTGTCACCGAAGAGGACGTACTCGCTCGGGGTCTGTTCCGGCAGCTGGAAGTCCGAGCCGAGGACGGTGGCGTCGAGCGGGTCGCCCGGCTTGGCGCGCCGGGCCCAGTCGGCGGCGGGGCCGTTGTGCAGCGCGAAGTCGATGTAGGCGGTGTCGGTCTCCGGGTCCGGGTCGACGAGGGTGTAGCCGCGGTGGTGCAGCTTGTCGCTTTCGGCGTCCGGAATCCACAGGCGGATCCACTGGGTGGGGTGCACCGGGTGATCGGCGAGCAGGCCGCCGAGATCGACACCGATCCGGAGGAACTTGTCGGTGATCTGCTCGTTGGATGTCACCGTCAGCTTGTAGTCGGCGCCGCCCCAGGCCTTGGTGATCAGGCCGTTCAATCCCTTACCCATGCCGTTAGGTTAGCCTAAGGTCACTAATTTGTCTGCATAGGCACGCGGGGGTCACACTGGCCAGATAAGGTAAGCCTATGCAAATATGGGGATCGTGTCCGGGCAATCGCCCTGTGGACGATCCCGGCGCGAAATGCGTGAGAGAGTGGAGAACGAACCGGTGGAAACCCTCCTGGTAGTCGGCGCGGGGCCGAAAGCCCTTGCGGTGGCTGCGAAATCGCATGTCCTGCGCACCCTCGGCCTGCCCGCGCCGCGCGTGGTCGTCGTCGAATCGCACGCGGTCGGCGGCAACTGGCTGCCCACCGGCGGCTGGACCGACGGTCAGCATCGCCTGGGCACCAGCCCCGAGAAGGACATCGGCTTCCCGTACCACTCCACCTGGGCGCGCGGCCGCAACCGCGACATCGACCAGGCGATGGCCGCGTTCAGCTGGACCTCGTTCCTGATCGAGCACGGCACCTACGCCGAGTGGATCGACCGCGGCAGGCCGAGCCCGCAGCACCACGTGTGGGCCAAGTATCTGCAATGGGTGGCCAAGTCCATCGACCTCGAGCTCGTGCTCGGCCGGGTCGAGCGGATCCGCAACGACGGCAACGGCATCGGCGACCAGTGGCAGGTCGACGTGGTCGACGCCGACGGCGCCCGCACCGAGCTCACCGCCGACGGCCTGATGATCACCGGCCCCGGCCGCAGCAGCCGCGCGCTGGCCGAACACCCGCGCGTGCTCAGCATCGCCGAGTTCTGGGACCTCGCGGGCAAGCGCAGCCTGCCCGCCGCCTCTCGCGCCGCGGTGATCGGCGGCGGCGAGACCGCCGGCTCGGCCCTGGACGAGCTGGTCCGGCACGAGATGCTCACCATCTCGGTGATCTCGCCGATGGCCACCCTCTACACCCGTGGCGAGAGCTTCTTCGAGAACTCGCTGTTCAGCGATCCGGTGAAGTGGAACGCGCTGAGCATCCAGGAACGCCGGGATGTCATCCGGCGCACCGACCGCGGGGTGTTCTCGGTGCGCGTGCAGGAGAGCCTGCTCGGCGACAACCGGGTGCACCACCTGCAGGGCCGGGTCACCAAGATCGCGCCGCAGGGCGAGGCGCTGGCGCTCACGCTGTCCAACGAGCTGCGCGCCGATCAGGTGCACAACTTCGATCTGGTGGTCGACGCCACCGGCGGTCAGCCGCTGTGGTTCCTCGACCTGTTCGATCAGCAGAGCACCGACCTGCTCGAGCTCGCCGTCGGCGGCCCGCTGACCCAGCAGCGGATCGAGTCCTCGATCGGCTACGACCTGGCCGTCACCGGGCTGGCGGGCAAGCTGTACCTGCCGAACATGGCCGCGATGGCCCAGGGTCCCGGTTTCCCCAATCTCAGCTGCCTCGGCGAGCTCTCGGACCGCGTCCTGCGCACCGAGCCCGCCCGGGCGCGCGCGGGTGCGAACCACCTCGCCGCGCGCTGAGGCACCGAACGAACAACAGCCCCGCACCGGAAGGCGCGGGGCTGTTGCCGTCGGCTGCTCAGGCGCGCGGGATCGGGAGGTCGTCCGGGGTGCGCGGGGTCGCGTAGAGCGCGATGCGGCGGGTCGGGCGGACGTCGAACTCGCCGACGAGGTGCCAGCCGATCTTGTCGAAGCTGCGGCAGATGGCCCGGTTGCGGTGGTCCGGGTCGCCGAGCATCCGGCGGCACTCGGGATTGGCGGCGAAGACGGCCGCGGCCATGGTCGAGATCCAGGCGGACATGATGCCCTTGCCGATCACCCTGGTGTCGGCGGTGGCGATGTGGAAGCCGATGTCGCCGGGCGCGGCGTCGTAGAGCCTGCCGATCTCGTCCTTGGCCGCGCGGTACAGCTCGATGTAGGCGATGTCGCGGACGCCGAGTTCCGGCTCGCCGAGCACGGCGAAGTCGAGGCTGAGAATGCAGGGCCGCGAATAGGTTCCGGCCAACTGGGTCTGGAAGTCGGCGCGGCGGCGCTCGACGTCCCAGTCCTGTTCCCACGATTCGACCAGGTGCGGGCGGGCCATCCACTCGGCGAGCAGTTCGGGGTCGGTGCCGTCCGGGTCGGCGACGCGCAGGGCGAAGGGTGCCGCGAAGATCGGCAGGGCCGGTGCCGGCGTGGCGGCCACCTCGGCGGGCAGATCGGTCTGCTCGCGGGGTAGCGCGTGGGGGGTCCCGGCGAGGGTCATCTCCTGGGTGCTCCGTTCAATCGTAACCTTGGTCACCTGGATTGGTAAGGCTAGCCTATACTAATGCCCGGGTGTTACTGTTGCCCGACCGATCGCCCGGTGGTTGCCGGGTGCGACCGAACGGGTCGGCCTCGGGCGCAACAGGATTCGCCCCGGTCCCGGACGACCGCGCCGGGCGGGCCCGTGCGTAGGCACGGCGTTGGACAGTGCGAAACGGCCGCGCAGCGTGTGCGCGACCGGTGAGGGAGAACGACATGGCAAGAGAACTCGGCTGGATCCGGCAATTCCAGGCTCCCAGGACCGACTCCCTACCGCCGCTGATCGTCTTCCCGCACGCGGGCGCCGGTGCCTCCGCCTACCGGGTGTTCACCAAGCGTATGGCCCAGGACTTCGACACCGTGGTGATCCAGTACCCCGGCCGCCAGGATCGCGTGCGTGACGCCGCCGCCGAGACCCTGCCCGAACTCGCCGCCGGCGCCTTCGAGGCCTTCCGCGGCTCCGCCCACGACACCGGCGCCCCGCTGACCGTCTTCGGCCACAGCATGGGCTCCATCGTCGCGTTCGAGTTCGTCCGGCTGGCCGAGGCCGCCGGGTTGCCCGTGCGTTTGCTGGTGGCCTCCGCGGCGGCCGCACCGCACCGGATCGCCGAGCTCCCCGGGCATCCCACCGAGGACGAGGAATTGCTCGACCACATGGCCGCCCTCAACGGCACCGGGGCCGACGTGATGGCCAGCCGTGAGGTCATGCGGATGGCGCTGCCGGTGCTCAAGGCCGACTACCGCGCCTTCGACGCCTACTCCTGCGGCACCGACGTCCAGGTCGCCGCGCCCCTGCTGGTGCTCGGCGGCGACGACGATCCCTTCGTCGGCCCCCGCGATCTCTACGCGTGGGAGACCAGCACCAGCGCCGAGCTCGAGGTGAACCTGTTCGCCGGCGGCCACTTCTACATCGACGAGAACATCGACGGCATCGCCGAGGTACTCGCCGGTCAGGCGCTCGCCCGATGAGTGAGCCGAGCAACGAC
Organism: Nocardia sp. NPDC050718; assembly: GCF_040654235.1. Lineage (NCBI taxonomy): Bacteria > Bacillati > Actinomycetota > Actinomycetes > Mycobacteriales > Nocardiaceae > Nocardia > Nocardia sp. NPDC050718. The sequence goes on from NZ_JBFAHQ010000003.1 coordinate 752,543, forward strand.
CCCATCGTCATCGTCGGCATGGGCGTCGAGGCGCCCGGCGGCGTGGACACCCTGCCCGCGTTCTGGTCGGCGCTGGCCGAGGGCCGCGAACTGATCGGCCCCTTCCCGCGTGACCGCGAGTGGCCGCTCGACGAGCTGTTCGCCCTCGGCAGGCTCGACGGCTGGGCCCCCGTGCGCGACGCGGGCGGCTTCCTCGACGGCGCCGCCGAATTCGACGCCCAGTACTTCGGCATCACCCCGCGCGAGGCGGTCGCCATGGACCCGCAGCAGCGGGTGGCCATGCGGGTGGCCTGGCGGGCGCTCGAGCACGCCGGTATCAATCCCGGTGCGCTCGACGGTGATCCGGCCGGTGTGTGGATGGGTGTCTCGACCGTCGAGTACGGACCGCGCGTGGCGGGTGTCAACGAGTACAGCGGCTACCGCGCCACCGGCACCGCGCTCGGCGCCGTCGCCGGACGCATCTCGCACGGGCTCGGCCTGGTCGGCCCGTCGATCAGCGTGGACACCGCCTGCGCCTCGTCGCTGACCGCCGTGCATCAGGCCGCCTCGGCCATTCGCGCGGGCGAGTGCGACTGGGCGCTGGCCGGTGGCGTCTGCGTGATGGGCTCGCCCGGCGCGTTCTACGAGTTCTCCAAGAACAACGCCCTGGCCACCGACGGGCACTGCCGCTCCTACGCCGCCGACCCGACCGGGACGCTGTGGGGCGAGGGCGCGGGCGTCGTCGTGCTGGAACGGGAATCGCGGGCCAGGGCGCTCGGGCACCGGATCTACGGTCAGCTGCTCGGCTCGCGGGTCAACCACAACGGCGCGGGCGCGCCGATCGCGGTGCCGAGCGCGCAGGCGCAGCAGCGGCTCATCGAGGCCACCGTCGCCGCCGCCGGGATCAGCGCGCACGACATCGGCCTGATCGAGGGCCACGGCACCGGGACCGCCGTTGGTGATCCGCTCGAATTGACCGCGCTGGCCGCCACGTACGGCGATCCCGAGCGCGGCGCCGACGGACCGCTGCTCGGCTCGGTGAAGTCCAACGCGGGGCACGCCCAGGCCGCCTCGGGCATGCTCGGCCTGATCAAGGTGCTGCTGTGCGGCGCGCACGGCGCGATCGCGCCGAGCCTGTGGGTCGACGCCCCGACCACCGACCTGGACTGGGACACGACCAGTCTGCGGCTCGCCGCCGAACTCACCGACTGGGCGCCGCGCGCGGACGGCATGCGCTACGGCGCGGTGTCCTCGTTCGGCGTCGCGGGAACCAACGCGCACGCCATCGTCGGCCTGCCGGTGCTGGAGGAGACCAACCATGGCTGAGTACCGTCTGCCCGACGGCACCGTTCCCGTCCTGCTGTCCTCCGACAGCGCCGACGGCCTGCGCGCCGAGGCCGCCGGCCTGCGCGCCTATGTCGCGGCGCATGCCGAGGTGACCCCGGAACGCCTGGCGGACATGCTGTTCCGCACCCGGGTGGCCCGTCGTCACCGCGCCCTGGTGCTGGCGCCGCCGTCGACCACCGCTGACGCGCGGACCGACCTGCTGGCCGCGCTCGACGCGATCGCCACCGACACCGACCATCCCGCGGTGGTCCGGGCCGACGCGCCCGCCGGGCCCCGCCGCGTCGGCTTCGTCTTCCCCGGTCAGGGCAGCCAGCGTCCCGGCATGGGCGCGGTGTTCTACGAGCTCTCGCCGGCCTACCGCGCCGTCGTCGACGAGTGCGCCGCCATCCACGCCGAACGTTTCGGCCACTCCAAGCCGCTGCACTACCTGCTCGGCCACGAGGGGCAGTACGAGGACACGGTGTGGGAAGTGCAGCCCGCGTTGATGTTCCACATGACCGGTCTGGCCGCCGCGTGGCGGGCCGCCGGTGTGGAACCGCACGCGACCATCGGCCACAGCCAGGGCGAGCTCGCCGCGGGCGCGGTGTCCGGCGTGATGACGCTGCGCGATTCGGTGCTCGCGGTGACCCATCGCGCCCTGCTCGCGGACCGGCTGTCCCCGCGCGGCTATTCGATGGCGGTCTTCGGCATGGACCGCGAGAGCGTGGAAGCGCTGATGGCGCGCAACTCCGGCTGGGCCGAGCTGGCGGTCGTCAACTCGCCGCACATCATCGCCATCTCCGGCGAACGCGGCGCCGTCGTCGAGCTGGTGGCAGCGGCCACCGCGCGCGGCCAGTTCGCCAGGGAGATCCGGGTCGCCTTCCCGGCGCACACCTCCATCGTCGCCGAGGTGCGCGCCGATTTCGAAGGCTTCCTCGGCGACGAGATGAGCTCGCAGACCTTCACCGCGTCCGAGATCCCCTGCTACGGCGCGACCCTGGGTGAGGTGATCACGCCGGACCTCAAGCAGGAGGAGTACTGGTACTGGAACCTGCGCAACCGCGTGCGGTTCGACCGCGCCGTGGTCGGCGCGGGCAGCGACGGCATCGACCTGATGATCGAGGTCGCCGAGCACCCGGTGCTGCAACTGGCCCTGCAGGAGAACCTGAGCCTGGTCCCGAACCGGCCCGGCCTGCCCCCGCGTGACTTCCGCGTGCTCGGCACCTCGCTGCGTTCGGCCGACGGGCTCTCGGAGTTCACCCGCAACCTGGCCCAGGTCACCGTCCTCGACGCCGACTACCGCTGGGACGCCCTGCGCGTCGACGACACCGTCACCCTGCCGCTGCGCGATTTCCCGCACACCGTCACCGCGCCCAAGCGGCTGTGGGCCCCGCTCGGCGCGCATGAGACCCCGGCCGAGCTGGTCGTCAGCACGCCGAAACCGCAGCGGCTGGTGGAACAGTGGAGCCCGCTGCAGCGCCGCTCGCTCACCGCGCCGCGCAACCTGCTGCTGGTCGACCACACCGGCGAATGCGCCGACCTCGCCACCGCGCTGCTCGCGGCCGCCGACCGGCACGGCGCCGGCGCGCGCGTCCTCGGTCCGGCCGACCTGGCTTCCGGCGCGACGGCTTTCACCCTGGGTGACGGCTCGGCCGCCGATACCGTGGTCGTCCTGCTGCCCGAGACCGCCGCCGACGACACCGCCGCCGCCATCGACGCGCTGACCGGCTTCTACGCCGACCGCGCCTGGGCCACGGCGCTGTCCGCGCTGCGTCCCGGCGGCGAGTGCTGGCTGCTGACGGTCGGCGGCGAGTCCGTGCACGACGGCGATCCGATTCCCGCGCTGTTCCAGTCGGGCGTCACCGCGGGCTTCCGCAGTGTCGGCATCGAGCACCCCGGCATCCTGTTCCGGCATCTCGACCTCGCCGCGTCCGAACCCGCTGCCGCGCAGGCCGCCAAGATCGTCGCCGCCGTGCACTCCACGGGGGAGGCCGAGCTGGCGCTGCGCGCGGGCAAGGTGTTCGTGAAGCGGCTGGTGCTCGACACCGCCACCGACACCGGCGCGCTCGGTACCGATCTCGACCACGTGGTGATCGTCGGTGGGACCGGTCAGCTCGGGCTGCGGTTCACCGATCACCTGGCGCGCACCGGCGCCGGTCGCGTCACCCTGCTCAGCCGCAGCGGCGAGACCGAGGCGCTGGCGGGCGAACTGGCGCGGCTGCGCGGTCTGGGCGGCACCGAGATCGTGGTGCGGGCCTGCGACGTCAGCGACCCGGCGGCCGCGGCCGCCTTCGGCGCCGAGATCGCCGATCGCCCGGTCGACCTGGTGATCCACGCCGCCGTCAACTACGTCGACGCCGAACTCGACAAGATCACCGCCGAGGACGTGCGCACCGCCGCGGGCGCCAAGCTGCGCGGCCTGGACAACCTCGTCGACGCCGCGCCGCTGGCGGACGGCGCGCGCGTGCTGCTGTGCTCGTCCATGGCCGCGACCCTGGGCGGCCGCGGACAGATCCTGTACGCGGTGACCAACCGCATGCTCGACGTGGCCGCCCGCAGGCTGCGGGCCCGCGGCATCGACGCGGCCAGCCTCCAGTGGGGCCTGTGGAGTGTGGCCGGTCCGCTGGACGACGCGGGCTTCGCGCGCGTCGAAGAGGCGGGCGTGTTCCCGATGGTGCCCGCCGACGCGATCGAGGCCGGGCTCGCGCTGCCCGCCCGCGACGGCATGATCATCGCCGCCGACTGGGACTTCCTGCGCGAGGTGCTCGGCGCGTTCGGGCAGTCCTCGGTGCTCACCGGACTCGAATCGTCGGTGCCCGCGCCGCCGGTCGAGCCGGCACCGGTCGCGGTCGAGCCCGTCGTCGTGGCGCAGGCTGCGCCGGTCGGCGCACCGGCCGACGGGGTCGCGCTGGACCTGCGCATGCGCACCGAACTGCTCAAAGTAATCGGCGGTGACAGCGCCGACTCGATCGACGCCACCATGCCGCTGGTCGCCCTCGGCCTGGACTCGTTGCAGGCCTTGGACTTCCGCAAGCGGGTCAAGGCGGAGCTGGATCGCGATCTGCCGGTCGCGGCGATTCTCGGCGGCGCGTCGCTCGACGACGTCGTGCTGCTGATGGCACAGAACACCAACCAGGGCTGAGGGGCCGAACGAACATGTCTGACACCGAAGCCACCCTGTCCGTCGCGGAGCGCCGCAAGCTGCTGCTCCAGCAGAAGCTGCGCGCGAGCGGCATGGCCGCCGCCACCCCCGAACCCGTCGCCGTGCCGCGCATCGCGGCGGGGGAGCGCCGTCCGCTCACCCCCGGCCAGCGCCGGATGTGGTTCCTGCAGACCCGCGACGCCGACGACACCGCCCTGTCCATCTGTGTCGCCTACCGGCTCACCGGGCCGCTCGACGGCGAGCGCCTGCACGCCGCGTTCGACACCGTGGTGGCCCGCCACGACATCCTGCGCACCACCTACGGCGCGGACGCCGAGGGCGAGCCGTTCCAGGTGTTCACCGACGACGGCCGCGCGCCGTGGCAGACCCACGACCTGACCGACCTCGCCGAATCCGGCCGTGACCTGCGGGTGGAGGTGCTGGCTCGGCGCGAGTTCGGCCGCCCCTTCGCCCTCGGCACCGAACTGCCGGTGCGCGCCACCCTGATCCGGACCGGCGCCGACGAGCACGTCGTGCTGTTCGCCATCCACCACATCTGCTGGGACGACGACTCCTGGTCGGTGTTCTTCGCCGAGCTCAACGCCGCCTACCGCGCCGGGTCCGGCGCGGGCGCCACGGTCCAGTTCGCCGCGATCGCCTCCACCGCCGAGGCGGCCGAGGCCGACGTCGACTACTGGCGCGCGGCCCTGCGCCCGCTGCCCGAACCGCTGGAACTGCCGGGCTCGCCCGCCGCGGCCCCCGGCAGGCAGGCCCAGCGCCGCACCCACCGCCTGTCGGCCGACCTGGTCGCCCGCACCGAGCAGTTCGCGCGCGAGCACGCCGCGACCCCGTTCATGGTGCTGCTGGCCGGTTTCGACGCCCTGGTGCACCGCTACACCGCCGCCGACGACTTCCTCGTCTCCATCCCGGTCACCGATCGCCCGGCGGGCACCGAGCAGCTCATCGGCTACTTCGGCAACACCCTGCTGCTGCGCGCCACCTTCGGCGACCGGGACGACTTCGCCCAGCTCGTCGCCGCCGTGCGCGACACCTGCGCCGGCGGGTTCGCCCGGCGCGGCGTCGGCATCGATCGCGTGGTGCGCGAGGCGAATCCGGACCGGGTGGCCGGTCGGGACGGCATGGACCAGCTGGTCCGCCTCGGCTTCAGCGTGCGCAAGAGCGCCGACGGCTTCGCCATCGACGGCGTCACCTCCACCCAGCTCGAACTGGGCGCGGTGAGCGCGCAGGTGCCGCTGTCGCTGGCGATCGTGCTCGAAGACGACGGCACCGCCGTGGTCGAGGCCGAGTACCAGACCGACGTGCTCGCCGAATCCCTCGTCGAGCAGCTGCTCGCGCACTTCGGCAGGCTCCTCGACGCCGCCCTGCGCGACCCGCGGCGCAGGCTCGCCGACCTCGACATGCTCGGCGCCGACGACCGCGCCGCGCTACTGGAGCGCTCGCACGGCGTGCTCGTCGACCAGCCGCCGACCACTCTCATCGCGCTGTTCGAGGCCGCGGCGGCCGCCACCCCCGACGCGCCCGCGCTCGCCTCCGACGACATCGAGCTCAGCTACGGCGAGCTGCACGCGCGCGCGAACCGGCTGGCGCACTGGCTGATCGGGCAGGGCATCGGCACCGAGGACATCGTCGGGCTGCGCCTGGGCACCTCGGTGGAGTTCATCGTCGCCGTGCTCGCCGTGCTGAAGGCGGGCGGCGCGTACCTGCCGATCGACCCGGCCTACCCCGAGGACCGGATCGAGTACCTGGTCGAGGACGCGCGTCCCCGGCTGCTGCTCGGTGCCGTGGAGCTGGCGGCCGCGGAGTCGATCGCGGCCGAACTGCCCGCGACCACGCCGACCGACGCGGACCGGCTGCGCCCGCTGCTGCCCGCCAACCTCGCCTACGTCATCTACACCTCCGGCTCGACCGGCAAGCCCAAGGGTGTCCCGGTGCCGCACGCCGCGATCGCCGAGCACATCGTGTGCTTCACCGCCGACTGGAGCATGTCCGCCGAGGACCGGCTGATGCAGTCGTCGTCGGTGAGCTTCGACGCCTCGCTGGTCGACATCGCCATCACCCTCACGGTCGGCGCGCAGCTGATCGTGCCCAAGCCCAACGCTTTCCGCGATATCCGCTATGTCGCCGACCTGATCACCCAGCGCCAGGTCACCGTGCTGCACATGGTGCCCTCCATGCTGAGCACCTTCCTGCTGCTGCCCGAAGTGAGCGAGTGGCAGTCGCTGCGGCAGGTCCCGGTCGGCGGTGAGGCGCTGCCCGGCGAGGTCGCCGACCGCTTCGCCAACACCCTCGACGCCGAACTGCGCAACCACTACGGCCCGACCGAGGCCGTGGTCTGCTCGACCCACATGCCGGTCGCCGGCCCGCAGGGCACCGGCGTGGTGCCGATCGGCATCCCCAACCGCAACGTCTACACCTATGTCCTCGACGAGGCCCTGCACCTGGTGCCCGACGGCGTGGTCGGCGAGCTCTACCTCGGCGGCGACCAGCTGGCCCGCGGCTACCTGGACCGCCCCGCGCTGAGCGCGCAGCGCTTCGTCGCCGACCCGTTCACCCCGGGTGCGCGGCTCTACCGCTCCGGTGACCTGGTGCGCCGCAACAGCTTCGGTGAGCTGGAGTTCGTCGGCCGCGCCGACGAGCAGGTGAAGGTGCGTGGCTTCCGGATCGAACTCGGCGAGGTCGAGGCCGCGATCGCCGCGCATCCCGCCGTCGCGCACTGCGTCGTCGTCGTCACCGATGACCCCGCCGTCGGCGCCATGCTGGCCGCCTACGTGGTGCCCGCCGACGCGTCGATCGACCTCGAGCAGGTGCACGCCTTCGCCGCGACCGGGCTGCCGGAATACATGGTGCCCAGCGCCTTCGCGGTGATCCCGGAGATCCCGCTGACCGTCAACGGCAAGCTCGACAAGCGCGCGCTGCCCACCGCGACGCCCGCCGTCGTGCGCGCTCACCGCGCGCCCGCCACCGCGACCGAGCGCAAGATGTGCGCCCTGTTCGGCACGCTGTTCGGGCTCGACGAGGTCAGCGCGGAGGACTCGTTCTTCGAGCTGGGCGGGCATTCGCTGCTCGCCGCCCGGCTGGTCGCCCAGGTGCGCGCGGAGTTCGGCGTCGAGCTCGACGTCCGCGTCGTCTTCGACAGCCCGACCCCGGCCGCGCTGGCCGCGAACCTGGTGGCCCGCTTCCTGGCCGAGTTCGACCTCGACCTCGACGCCGTCGACGCCGACGACGAGATCGTCGAGGAGCAGGTGGTGGTGGTCGATACCGCTGCCCCGCAGGCGAATCCGGGCCGTCCGGCGATCGGCGGCAGGCCGCGCGGCGAGCGCGTCCCGCTGTCGTACTCGCAGCTGGCCATGTGGTTCCAGTACCGGATGGAGGGTGCCGGCTCGGTCGGCAACCTGCCGCTGGCCCTGCGGTTCGACGGCGCGCTCGACATCGCCGCGCTGCGTTCGGCGCTCGACGACGTCGTCGCCCGGCACGAGTCGCTGCGCACCACCTTCCCCGAGCACGACGGCATCCCGTACCAGGTGGTGCACCCCGCCACCGCCGTCCCGCTGCCGATCCGGGAGATCGCGCCCGCCGACCTCACCGCGGAACTCGCGGCCATCGCCGAGTACGCGTTCACCCTCGACGGTGAGCCGCTGATCCGCGCCGAACTGCTCGTCCTCGACGCCGACACCCATGTGCTCTCGCTGCTGGTGCACCACATCGTCGCCGACCACGCGTCGTTCGGCGTGCTCCTCGACGACCTGACCGTCGCCTACCGGGCCCGCGGTGAGCAGGGCGGCGCCCCGGGCTGGAGCCCGCTGCCGATCCAGTTCGCCGACTACGCCCTGTGGCAGCGCGAGCTGTTCGACCAGGCCGCGCCGAGCGAGTTCGCGCTGGCCCAGATCGACTACTGGAAGGCGACGCTGGCCGACGTGCCCGAGGAGATCGCGGTCGCGCACGACCGGCAGCGTCCGCCGGTGCTCGGCAAGCGCGGTGAGGTGGTCACCTTCTCGCTGCCCGCGAGCGTGCGCTCCGGGCTGGAGGCGCTGGCGCTGCGCAGTGGCGCCACCGAGTTCATGGTGTGCGAGGCGGCCGTCGCCACGCTCCTGCACGCGCTCGGCGGCGGCACCGACATCTCGCTCGGCACCCCTGTCGCGGCCCGCACCGATTCGGCGACCACCGCCCTGATCGGCCTGTTCGCCAACATGGTGGTGCTGCGCAACGACCTGTCGGGCGCGCCCACCCTGGGTGACACCGTGCGCGCGGCCCGCGATGTCGTCCTCGACGCCAACGCGCACCAGGAGCTGCCGATCGAGCGGCTCGTGGAGGCGCTCAACCCGCGCCGCTCGCGCTCGCGGAACCCGTTGTTCCAGAGCATGATCCACTTCCGTGGCGCGGACTGGGCACCGGCCACGCTGCCGTTCGCGTCCTCGGGCGCCTCGACGGTGACCGTGCTGCCCGCCGACTTCGACGTCTCGTTCCTCGACCTGAACCTGAGCCTGAACGTGACCGCCGACGGCGGCATGGACGTGCGCGTCGTCGTCAACGCCGACCTCTACGACCCGGCCACCGCCGCCCTGATCGCGGACGCGCTGGCCGCCACCCTGCGCGCCTTCGCCGAGACGCCGGACCTGCCGGTCGCCGAGCTGCGGGTGCTGCCGCAGGCCGACCTGGACCGGCTGCTCGCCGCACCGGCCCCGATCGCCGCGGCCACCACCGCGGGTGCGGGCGCGGCCGACTCCGAGACCGAGCGTCAGCTCATCGCGCTGATCGAGGAACTGCTCGAGATCGACGACGTCACCGGTGAGGACGGCTTCTTCGCCCTCGGCGGCGACAGCGTCATCTCGATCCAGTGGTCGGCCCGCGCCGCCGCCCTCGGCCTGCCGCTGACCCCGCAGATGGTGTTCGAGTACTTCACGATCACCGAACTGGCCGCCGCCGTCGACGCGGCCGCCGCCGCGGAGCAGCCGAATGCCGAGGAACCCGAACAGGTCTCGCACGCGCCGATGAGCGCCTCGGGTCTGGAAGCCGACGCGCTGTCGGCGCTGACAGCGGCCTGGCAGGCGCAGGGCTAGTGAACACGCAGGTACGGAAGGACATCGCATGAGTGCCCCGCAGATCGAGGACGTGCTGGCGCTGAGCCCGCTGCAGGAGGGGCTCTTCTCGCTGTCGCGTCTGGCGGGCACCGAGATCGACCTGTACACGATGCAATTCGTGGTCGACATCGATGGCCCGCTCGATCCCGACCTGCTGCGCCGCAGCGCGCAGGCGATGCTCGACCGGCATCCGAACCTGCGCGCCGCGTTCTGGGACACCGATGTGCCCAAGCCGGTGCAGATCATCCCGTCGCGCGCCGAGCTGCCCTGGGCCGAGCGTGACGCGCGGACAGCGGATTTCGACGCGATCGCCGAATCCGAGCGCCGGGTGCCGTTCGCGCTGAGTCGCGGCCCGGCCCTGCGGGTGCTGCTGCTGAACGTCACCGACGCGCCCGAGCCGCGCAGGCGGATGATCCTCACCGCGCACCACATCCTGATGGACGGCTGGGCGGTGGCGGTGTTCTTCACCGAACTGCTCGCCGTCTACCAGGCGGGCGGCAGCCTCGCCGGGCTGCCCGCCCCGCGCCCGTACCGCGACTACATCGGCTGGCTCGGCGCCCAGGACCACGACGCCGCCGCCCGCCGATGGGCCGAGTACCTGGGGCAGGTCAGCGCGCCGCTGGTCCTGGCCGACGGCACCGGCGAGCGCGGCTCCGCCGTGCCGCAGACCACGCGACTTCGCCTGTCCGCCACCGAGACCGCGCGGTTGCAGCAGTGGGCGCGCGCCAACGGCATGACGCTCAATACCGCCGTCCAGTTCGCCTGGACGCTGCTGCTCGGCCGGATCACCGATCGGCGCGACGTCGTCTACGGCACCACCATCTCCGGCCGCCCCGAGAAGCTCGCGGGCGTGGAGGGCATGGTCGGGCTGTTCATCAACACCGTCCCGGTCGTGCACCGGCTCGACCCGGCCGAGCCGGTCGTCGCGCAGTGCGCACGCCTGCAACGGGATTCGGCCGCCATGCGCGACATCGGCTACCTCAGCCTGTCGGCATTGCAGCGCGCGGCCGGGCACGGCTCGCTGTTCGACACCCTGTTCGTCTTCGAGAACGCCCCCATCGACGACGCCATCCAGACCGTCACCGCCCCCGACGGCGCGCGGTTCCGGCCGATCGAGATGGAGAGCCTGGCGCACTACCCGCTCACCGTCGTCTCGCACCTGAGCGAGGGCGATCTGCTCGTCCTCGTCGAGGCGATCCCGGCCCTGCTCGGCCACCTCGACCCCGCCGATCTCGGCGCCCGCCTGGTCGCGGTGCTGCGCGCGCTGCCGGAACTCGACGCCACGGCCACGCTCGACGCGATCGACCTGCTCACCGCCGACGAACACGCCGAACTGCGCGCGGCGGCAACCGATCTCGTGCCAGCGCCGACGTCGACGCCGTGGGAGTTGTTCGAGCGCCAGGCCGCCGAGACGCCGGACGCGACCGCGCTGACCACCACCGCTGGTGAGGTCTTCACCTATCGCGAGCTGCGCGATCAGGCCTGCCGATTGGCGGGGGAGTTCGCCGACAACGGCGTCGGGCCGGAAACCGTTGTCGCGCTGATGCTCCCGCGTGGCACCGCGTCCATCGTCGCCATCCTGGCGACCTTCGCCGCTGGGGCCGCGTACGTGCCGGTCGACATCACCCTGCCCGCGAGTCGCATCGCATCGATTCTGCGCCAGTCGAACCCGGCGCTCGCCATCGTCCTCGGCCAGGACCGCGCGCTGCTCGATCGGCGATCGATGGCGGTCCTGCTGCTCGACGACCCCGCCGTCGTCGACCGCGTCGCCGCGCGCCCCGCCCAGGCCCCCGCCGTGCGCCGCGAGCTCGAGCACAGCGCCTACATCATCTTCACCTCCGGCTCGACCGGCGAGCCCAAGGGCGTCGTCGGCACGAACGCCGCCCTGGCCGGGTACTTCGCCGACCATCTGGAACGCTTCTACCGCCCCGCGATGGCGAAGCTCGGCCGCCCGCTGCGGGTCGCGCACGCGTGGTCGCTCGGGTTCGACGCGTCCTGGCAGCCGATGGTCGGCTTCTTCGCCGGTCAGGCCCTGCACCTGTTCGACGCCGAGGAGATGCGCGACGCGCACCGGATCGTCGCAGGCATGGCCGAATTCGGCATCGACATGATCGACACCACCCCGTCCATGCTGGCGCAGCTGGCGGCGGCGGGCCTGCTCGATCGGGACCTGCCGGTGCTCGCGCTCGGCGGCGAGGCCATCGACACCGCCCTCTGGGCCCGCCTGCGCGCCCTGTCCGGCACCGCCGTCTACAACTGCTACGGCCCCACCGAGACCACCGTCGAGGCGGTCGTCGCCCCGGTCGCCACCTCGGCGATCCCGACCATCGGCACCGCCAACGGCGGCATGGCCGGCTATGTCCTGGACTCGCGGCTGCGCCCGGTGCCGCCCGGCATCGTCGGCGAGCTCTACCTGTCCGGCACGCAGCTGGCCCGCGGCTACCTCGGCAAGCCCGCCATCACCGCCGACCGCTTCTGCGCCGACCCGCATCGCCCCGGTCAGCGCATGTACCGCACCGGCGACCTCGTGCGCAGGCTGCCCGGCGGCCGCTTCGGCTACCTGGGCCGCGCCGATGCGCAGGTCAAGGTGCGCGGCTACCGCATCGAGGTCGGCGAGATCGAGACCGCGCTGCGCCGCTCGGCCGATATCGACACCGCCGCGGTCACCGTGGTGCGGCGCGCCGGTGGTGCGTCGCTGGTCGGTTTCGTGGTCGGCAAGGCGGGGCGCGCGGTGGTCGTGAGCCGGGTGCGCGCGGATCTGGCGCAGCGCCTGCCCGCGTACATGATTCCCGCGCGGATCGTCGTCCTCGAACAGCTGCCGGTGAACGTCAACGGCAAGCTCGACGGTCACGCCCTGCACGAACTCGCCGAACAGACCCTCGCGGCCGTCGACGGCAGCGCCGCCGCCGAGACCCCCACCGAGATCGCGCTCAGCGAGGTCTTCGCCGAACTGTTCGACGGCCGCGCCCCCGGCGTCGACGCCGACTTCTACGAACTCGGCGTCGACAGCATCGTCGCGATCTCGCTGGTCAACAAGGCCAGGCGGCGCGGCATCGCGCTCAACCCGCGCATGGTGCTGGCCTGCCCGACGATTCGCGAACTCGCCGCCGCTGCCGACGACGGCCCGGCCGTCGCCGCCCAGTCCGGTGCCGACGCCTACGGCGTGGTGCCGCCGCTGCCGGTGGTGTCGTGGATGTACGAGTACGGCAACTACCGCCGCTTCACCCAGACCGCTCTGCTCCGCCTGCCCGCGGGCATCGACCGCGCCGGACTGGACGCCACGCTGCAAGCCCTGCTCGACGCGCACGACACCCTGCGCGCCGTCCTCACCGACACCCCCGACGGACCGCGCCTGGTCACCAGGGCGCCCGGCGCGGTGCGGGCCGCCGATGTCGTCATCGAGGCGCCGCGTGGCCTCGCCGGAGCCGAACTCGACTCGGCCATCACCGAATTCGCGCGCACCGCCAACGACGCGATCGACCCGCGCGCCGGCGAACTGGTGCGCGCGGTGTGGTTCCCCGCCGACGCCGAAGGTGTCCTGCTGCTGGCGATCCACCACCTCGCCGTCGATGTCGTGTCCTGGCACATCATGATCGACGGTCTGGCCGCCGCCTGGCAGCAGGTCCAGTCCGGCGTGACACCGAAGATGCTGCCCGAGTTCACCTCCTACCGGCAGTGGTCCGAAGCGATGTGGCAGCGCGCCACCGAACCGGAAGTGCTCGCCCAGCGCGACTATTGGGCCGCCCAGGTGAGCGCGCCCGACGCCGCGCTCGGCGCGCGGCTGCCCGCCCCGGCCACCGATACCTGGTCCACCCTGCGCGTCAGCACGGTCGCGACACCGGTCGCCCTGACCGAACGCCTGCTGGCCCATGTCGGCAAGGACGAGGGTGTGCGCGAATTGCTGCTCACCGCCCTCACCATGACCATGGCCTCGGTCCACGCCGACAACGGAAACGACCCTGCCGCAGGCGCGTTGATCGCGCTGGAGGGCCACGGCCGCGCCGACGCCGAACTCGGCACCGACACCGCCAACACCCTCGGCTGGTTCACCAGCGTCTTCCCCGTCCGCCTCGGCGTCGGCGACGACGCGGTGGATGTCGCTCGCGCGCAAGCGGATCCGGCCGCCGCCCGCACCCTGCTGGACGGCGTCACGACCCACCTGCGCGAAATCCCCAACCAGGGCCTCGATTACGGCCTGCTCCGCTACGTCGACCGGGTCCCCGAACTCCACGCCGCGGCCGAACCCCAGGTCGAGTTCAACTACCTGGGCCGCATCGACCTGTCCGGCACCGAGGGCAACCCCTGGTCCCTGCTGGTCGGCGCGCACGACACGGCCCTGCCGCTCGACCCCGAGCCCGATCTGCCGCTGCGCTACGCGGTCGACGTCATCGCCGGCATCGGCACCACCCCCGACGGCCCGGCCCTGACGACCAACTTCCGCTGGAGCACGGCCCTGTTCTCCGAAGCCGAGGCAGCACGCTTCGCCGCACACTGGACCGCCGCGCTGGCCGCCCTGGCCGACGCCATCTGACCGAGACACCGACGAAAGCGGGCAGCCCACGCTGCCCGCTTTCGTCGTTTCCGGTGGTTAGGCTGGCTGACGGAGCATCACGATCTTCACCGACACCCTTCGGAAGGAAGCCAAGATGAGCCCAGCCATCGGCGCCGTCGTCATCCCCGTCGCCAATCTGGAATCCGCCAAGAAGGTCTACACCGCCCTCTACGGCACCCCACACACCGACGAGCCCTACTACGTCGGCTACAACGTCGAAGGCTTCGAGGTGAGCCTCAACCCCCAGGGCGACGTGGCGGAAGGCCCGGTCGCCATGACCGACGTCGAAGACCTCGACGCCACCCGCACCGCCCTGCTCGCCAACGGCGCCACCGACCGCTCCGCCCCCCGCGAAGTGGCCCCCGGCCTGCGGATCTGTGTCCTCGCCGACCCCGACGGCAACCCCTTCGGCCTGCGCGGGAAGTAGCGTCACGCGGCTCGGCTCGGTCGAATCCGGGATCGCCGCTCGCGCGGCGACAGGTCAACGACGGCGCTCGGTGAATATCGCCAGGTGTTTGGCGATCCGGTGCTGGAGCTCGGGCGCGGGGCCGGGGATGACGGTGAACTCGTCGGCGTCGTGGTGTTGCAGCAGGTAGCGGCCGTCGTCGGGGTAGTCGAGCCAGAGGAACGCCTTGCCGTCCGAGGTCGGGCGCGCGTCCAGCTGGAAGCCCGGGTAGACGGTGATCTCACCCGTGCCGACGCGGGCGCGGCGGAAGAACCGCTGCGTCTGCTCGGCCGGGGACAGGCGCGTGGGATGCCGGGCGTAGGTGGCGGCGTCGAGGTCACCGCGGTGCCCCTGGAAGCGTGGCGTGGTCCCACCCGGCACCCGGGGGAGCGCCGCGACGATCTCGGCCGCCAGTTCGGGCAGCGGCACGATGCTCAGGGTGAGATCGCCGCCTTCTTCCCTGGTCGGCCCATGTGCCTGGACCGCCAGGGCCGCGTGATCCTCGACGATCCCCGCGTACACCCGCACGACGTCGGTCTGACCGGGACCGGACAGCCCCTCGATCTCGACCCTGACCTCCGGTTCGAGCAGCGCCCGGAACGCCCGGTGCAGCCGCTGGTCATAGACCTGCTGCAAGCGCAGCCCCGCCGCCCTGCGCCGCTCGGCATGGATCTCGAGCGTCTCCGCGAACTCCGGCCGGAAGGTCAGCGGATACGGCAGCCGGTCCCGCCCGTGCCCCTCGACGCCGATGGCGAACGCGTGCGGGTCGAGTCGCCAGCGGCCGAGCTGCACCTGCTCGCGCTCCTCCACGGCGTGATCCCAGCTCACGCGCCGATCACTCCACCCGGCGGCAGGGTCGGCGGCAACTGCCCGATGAGCTCGCTCTCCCGATCCTGGATGAGGTAGTCGGGGCTGGTGTGCTCGTTCTCGTCGTCCTTGCCGTTGCCACCACGCCCGCCACCGCCCATCATGCCGGGCATCCCGCTCATGCCCCGCGCGCCCGCGGCACCCGCCGTCGCCGCGCGAACACCGGTGCCCGCGCCACCGGGCGTGCCCGACACACTGCGCCCCGCACCGGGCACACCCGCCCCGGTGGGCACACCGGACCCCGGCGAGCCGCCGCCCGGCGACCCACCGCCCTTGGTGTCACCGGGAGTCGTCGGCTGGCCGGTCCCCGGCGTAGTGGTGGCGGGAGTGGTCGCCGACGGATCGGTACCGCTCGGCGAGGTGGAGTCGTCCTCGGTGCCATCGTCGTCGGTCTGATCGTCGCCGGTGTCGGTCGTCTGCGGCGACGTCGTCCCCGGATTCTCCTGCGTCCCAGCGGGATCGGTCCCCGGCGTGGTGCCGTTGTCGTCGGTGGTCCCGTTGGTGGTGCCGTCGTTGCCGTTACGGGTCTTGGGATCGCCGTCGCCGGGATTCTCGGTGTTGTTCTGCGGCAGTGGCAGCACCGGAGTCTTGCCGTCGACGATCACCGAACCGGGCTGATACGTGCCGATCATGAAGAGCCGCGCGTCTTCCTCCGCCTCGGTCGCCCGATGCTTCGCCGCTTTGACCACGCCGTTGCCGGGGATATGGCTGATGAACTCGTCGAAGCCGGACACCTCGTTCGGCTTCGGAATCGCGATCTTCGACTGCCCGAGCAGCCCCTGCATGTGGTCGATTCCGTTGGCCACCATCTGAAATGCGGTGGGCAGCTTCGTCGCGTCGGTGGTGTAGCTCTTCACCGCATCGATCGCCGCGTTACCCGATTGGCCTGACCACTTCTCGGACAGCACCCGCTCGAAACTGTTGCGGTAGTTCGTCACCGCGGTCTCGGTCCCCGTCGTGAGTCGCCGCCAGCCATCCGCGCCGGCGTTCACCGCCGTCGCGTCGACACCGGAACTACCGTCCTTGCCGTTGAGCGCCTGCCAGATCTGCTGATGCGTCCAGGTGCTGAACGGTTCGGGCGAGGTGATCGCCGCCTTGTCCATCGTCAGCCCGGAATTGGCACTCAGCCGCGACCACTCATCGGTGATGATGGCCCGGTCACCCTCCCACGCTTCCCGGCCGTCCTGATCGAGCCGACTGGACTCGTCGGCCCGGTCATAGTTGTCCATGACCTTGAAAATGCCGACCGTGCCGACGTGGCCCAGGAACTCACCGAACGCGCCGACCCCATTGCCGAGGCCACTCCAGAACCCCATCAGAGACCAGCCCCCAGCGCGCCCGCGGTCTGCTGGTCGACGGCCTGCAGTTTGCCGATGGCGGCGAGGAAAGTGTCGCGCTGGTCGCGGGCGATGGCGATGTGCTCGTCCAGGCGCTTGACTGCCGAGTTGTCGGCCGAGGCTTTGCCCTCGAGCTTTTCCCGGATGGCTACTGCGGATGGCAGGTCGCCCCATCCGTTCAAGTGCTCCAACGTCGTCGCCTCGAACTTCTGCTGCTCGAGGTCGGTGATGTACTGGCTGACCACAGTGGCGATGGCTTGACCGAGGTCTTCCTCGATCTTGAATTCGCCGCTGATCGCCTGGGCCTTCATATTCCGCCAGTAATCGGCGTGGTCCTGTGTCATCGACTGGTTCCCCCGGGTCTACTTCGGTAGCTTCGGCTCGAGCGCCGCCGCGAATGTCGCGGCCATCTCGCAGGTGTCCCCGACACGGGGTCCCTCCGTGCTCAGCCAGCCCACCTTGATTTCGAACATGCCCTGCTCGGCTTCGAACGACACGTAGCAGCTGTTGGGGTCGTTCTTCTCTTGCGAGACCAGACCTGGACGAGCATTCACCGACGTGTCCCGGACGTTGACGAGGCTGTCCTTGGTGCGCGCCTGGGCCAGCGTGTTGCTGGTCGATATAACCGCCACCCGGCGCTTACCGATCTCAGCCCGATCATCCAGCGGCGCCCAGTTGCAGATTCGCCAAGCCGAAGCACCGGTCGGCGGATCAGTAGTCACCCGCTTGGTCGCAGGATCGAGACCGGCGTTCCGCAACACCTCATCCGACAGGTCCCCCCGACACGGGTTGAACACCTCGACCGCCGCCTTCGTAGGCCCGCCAGCTCCCTGCTCGCCATCCCCACACCCAGCAAGCACAGCCACACCAGCCAGCCCACAGGCCACCGCCCGCACCACCACAACGCCTCGCACAGCTCTCCTACCTGGTCAGACGCGACAGTTCCCCGCCACTACATCCTTAGACGCACCCAACCCCCGACCGGTTCCATCCCCGACCGCAGCTGTCCGCCATCCCCGACGACCATACGGATACCCACCCGCCCCGAACACAACCTCCTATCGCCACCCCAGCCCGCACCGCTAGCCATACCGTCCCTCTTCCCGTCTCCGGCAACCATCGAACAATCCGTCTCCTTGTCGCGCCTCGCCGAATCCATTCACCTGCGACATACGCTCAGATTTCGAATGTTGTTGCCACCGGCCATGGCTCGCCATCGGAGAGCGAGTGCCGGACCTTCGTCACTGCTTGGATCAGGACACGTGGCGCGGGGACAATGCCGTAGTCGATCTTCCCGGTCACCTTGTCGATGGTGACCCGCTGATCGATCGGTGGCTGAGGCGGGTCGGTCCGGGAAATGCATCGAGTCCGGATCGTCAGTATTCGCCCGGTGTCCCTGACTAGATTGATTCCCACCTGCCACGGCTTCGGATGGATCTGTCCCACGCGAAAGAAGGTATTTTCCCAGTTCGCGCGATCGAGAAGGTGGACGGGGTGATCCGGTGGGTTCTGGCCGATGAGATGAACGTGCGCGTTCTTCTTCTCGATCCCGTACACCTTGTACCCGCCGCCAGGGTCCGGTGGCGTTGTTCCGTCGCCTTGCCACACAGTTCGCTCATCCGGGGGATGCGGCTTATCCTGGCAAATCCAGTGGGTCGGAGTTTCCCAGACGAGGAAGTCTCCAGGTGTGTTCAGCACCCATCGGAGATAGGCGATGACCTGTTCCCCGGTAGCCAAGCGGCCGTCATGAGGCATATCGCGTCCTTCGGTATCGGGCTGACACTGTTGCTACGGTTGGTCCGGTGGCGAGTGATATTCGACCTGAAGGTCATCGACTTGAACACCCTGTCGGGCAAGGCTGTCTACGACTTGTTCGGTGTAGCGTCGCGCCGGGCGGTAGTGGCTGCTCTGATCGCTGATCAGTCGAACGCGCCCCTGCCTGACATCGATCTCGCCGGCGCCGGCCGCCGGTTCACCCGCGAGGAAACTCGAGTGATGAAATTCGCCGAGCACGTGGTGCGGCGAGGAGTAGATATCGCCGCTACCGTCCATCACGAAAATTGCCCGTCCGCCCTCGGGAGACCACAGCGTATGGGAATCGCTCGTATCGAGCAGTTGCCCGCGAGCATCGTAGAGAAATCCATCGTGAACGATGATCCGATACGATTCCCGTTCGCTCGGTGTCAAGTACGCGACGCGCTTGTCGCCCCATACGGAGTTTCCGGGTAGGTGCTCACCGCGAAAGGTTTCTTGAATCGGCGTCGTCGCGTAGTCCTCGGTGAACTGCTCCAGGTCATCGGCGCTCAGGCGGGTAACTTGTTGGGGATCAATTCGCGTGACGGACAGTAGTTCATCGATGACGGCATTCGGTTCAGGATCGTGTGTCGCGTCGACGAGAACGATGTCGTCGCTGTCGTCCCAGAACGGGGTGAACATGCCGATAATTCTCCCCGACCGCATCTTCAGAGGAAGGAAGATTCCATACTCTGTTCCCCAGTAGAATCCGCGCGATATCCGGGCCTGGATGTCGTCTACGCTGGATGATATACGCGCGATCGGAGTGGCGTCCTTGAAAGACGACACGCTGTCTTCGGGCAAGAGGACATACGGTAGCGTCGGCCACGGGCGCATCTCGTCCATGCGTGCAACTACTCGACTCAAGAATTCCTGCAGTTCTGCTGTCCCCTGGGGCATCTGCACCAGTGTTGGAAGGGGTGCCCCCGTCGCGAGGCCATTGGAAAGCGACTGATACTCCTCCTCTGGGGTCAGTGTGGCGAGCGGCTCTGTCAGCAGCGCATACGCGATCCTGTCTACGACAGGCTCGTCGAGTTTCTTCTCGAACTGCACCGAGTACAGGATCGCGTTCACGACAGGTCGCCAGTAGCTCACATCGTTCCCTTTCATTGTGGTGGTGCCTCGAAATCGACCTGCCCGGGCGTAATCGGGATGCCCAAGCTTCTGAGCTGATTGATGGCTTGCATCGTATGCCCGCGGGCGGGTCGGTAGTGTCCGCTCCTGTCGGTCAGCAACTGGAGTACTCCGTCGATGACTTCGAGCTCACCTGCGGCGGCGACATTTCCACCGGCCAGAAAACTGGAATGGTGGAAAAGTCCACGGGCATGGTAGTTCGAGGCGTAGAGATTTCCGTGCTCATCCATAGCGAACACAGCGCGCCCGGGACCACCCCATGCGCTGACGCCAGAACTGGTATCGAACGGTTTACCGTCAGCGGTGTACAGTTTTCCGTCTTTGACGAAGAGTCTCAGTCGTAGACGCTCGATCTCATTCAGGTACGTGACACGGAGCGGATATTCCCAAACGGAGTTCCTTTCTTCGTGCTCACCCCGATATGTCGCACCCATTTCCTGTGTCGCATAGGGTGGGCCGGCGCTGTACGGCTGGTCCGAGAATTCCTGCGGAGGCGATGGTTGCTGAACGGCATCCGCTTCAGTAGCTCTCGGTGGCGCCGAAGGTGCCTGTTGATCTGGTGTGGTGGCTGCCTGCGGAGGCACGAAATCTCGACGCGGCTGCATCCCGAAGAGCCTGCGAAGTATCCGTCGAAGAGTGCCGCCAGATGGTTGAGGTGTTCGCGGCGTTGTCGACGGGCCGTTGTCGTTGGGCAATCCCTGCTGTGGTGGCGCAGGTGGCGGCAGGGATTCCGGTGCACGGAAATCTCGCGGATCGAACGGGCGATGACCGTCCGACCGCGGACCGGGGGAGCCGAATCCCGCAGGAGACACCGGCAGGCGGTTCGGATTCTGGGCACCCCACGACCGCGGGTTGTGTGGTGGTTGCGGTACAGAGCGGGGCGCAGTGTTGTCGGCCGTCCTCGGGGTGTTCCTCATCGGTGCCGGCGTCGGGAGTGTTTGCCGCGGTGGCGGATTGGATTCGGGTGCGCGGAAATCTCGGCGGGGCGGCGGCGGGACCTGTCGACGGTTGTCGGGCACCGCGTGCGGAGCCTGGTTCCGGGGGTTCGGCGACGAAGTCGGCGCGGTCGGTCGGGGCGGCTCGGAAGCGGTGTTGCCGGTGGTTGGATTGCTGAGCCAAGGCGGCGGTGGCGGGGTGAATCTGGCGCGGTCTACCGCAGCGCTGAGCTGGTCGAGATCGGTGCGGGTGACGTGATCGCGGTTCGGGTCCAAGCCGAGTTGGTCGCGCAACTGGGCGGTCAGTCCCGCCAAGTCGACGTTCGGATGGGTGGTACCGGGCAAGCCGGAGCTGTCGATCGGCATATGCATGTCGGCGTCGGCAGGGTTGGTCACCGGGACGAGGTCGACCATCATCCAATCGCCGTTGGGGAGCCGGAAACCGCCATTGAAGTGCAGGTCGACGGCGAATTGGGCCCGTTGCAGCAGGGCGGCGGCCACGGCGGGGTCGAGGTTCGACGCGCCGGTGAGGTGGATGCCGATCCGCATGACCGAGACGGGGGCGCCGAGGGCGGTGGTGTACCGGCCCCAGGTGAAGCGTCGGCGACCGCTGGGATCGGTGACCGGCTGTACACCGCCGTCCGGCCGGCGGGCGCGGAGGTTGTCACGCGCGGCCCGTGACCGATTGGCGTTCTGTACCTGCTGAGGTGTTGGCGCTGAGAAAGCGGGCGGGGGAGGGGACGCGTTGCTGTCGGCCGAATGCGGCGTGGCCCCGGGTGCGTTCGGCAACCCGGTGGACGGAACGGGTTGTGGCGGTGAGGTCGGTGTGTTTGTGGGAGTGGTTGTGGTGTCGGGAGTTTCGTCCGATGAAGCGTCTACTCCTCGAAGCTGCCCTCCGTCGGCCATGCTCCCGTCGCTCGGGAGCGGGCCTCCGCCCATGACGCCGCCGAGGCCGCCAGACTGTCGGTCGGGTGGAAGTTGTACGGGCTCTTGGTGATTGTCAGGATCTGAGTGGTTGTCGGGGTGTCGGTCCGGTCGAGTGAAGTCACCTGCATCTCGTACTGGACCGTGCTCTGATCCTCCGAGGTCTGTAGGAGGCTGATCCGGTGAAGTGGGGGGTACACCTGGCCGCCCTGGATCGGGCGTCCCGTCTCGATCGCCTGGTCGAACTCCTCGCCGATCATCCTCGGTGGCAGGCTGCGGTGTTCGGTGATCACTCCGGTCTGCTTGTTCAGAACGTAGTTCACCAAGCCCAGCCCCAAGCCCTGCTCGAGTTCCTGATCCGTCAGAGTCGCTTGGCTGACCCAGCCGTGCCGGGTTTCCATCATCGTGAATTCCCGGTTCGGTCCGAACCATCGGGCCAGCGACTGTCTGGCCTGATCCTCCGTGAGAATTGGTTCCGCCATGGGTGTTTCCTCCATTGGGGTCGATGGGGGTGAAGTCGAGAGTCAACGACGCATCCACCATCCACGATGGCGGTGTGTCAGAGGTCAGGCCGGACTGAGGATCCCACCACACCGGGCCGGTTGCACCAGGTGGATAGACGATCACGGTCGCGTGGGATCCGCCCATCTTCGGCGATCCGTCGTTGTTGTAGAGGAAGTTGCCCGCACCGTCCTGCGCATGCCACCTGTTGACAACCAACGCGGATGAACCGGGACCGAGCGCCGCGACATGATCGTGAAGTGCCTGATATTGCTGGGCGATCGACAGTCCTTTGAAGTGAAGCAAACCCCCGCCGAGCCATTGCGCTGCCCGTGCCAAACCTGACGCTTCGCCAGTTCGGGTATCCGGCGTCCCGTCCGGGTTCTTGTCGTCGTTGCGGGGCGCCGCCACCTGCGGTCGGCCGTAGAACGACGACAGCGCGGACAGTGAACAGTCCAGGCAGTTGTTGCGGCGTCCCCGGACTGTCGGCCCACCGTCGTTGATGGCTGACCCGTATTGATTTGTTCGGGGATCGGCTCCGATCCTGAATTCGTTGCCGCTGAGAAGAGCGTTCTCGACGTCGGTTTGGAACTGCGCTTGCTCAACCGGAGCGAGTTCGCGCGGACCGAAGGCGCGGAGGTCGGACGGGTTCGAGAACGGCACAGCCGTATTCGCTCTGGCGATGTCATTGTTGATCGCGCAGAGGTCGTCGTCGGTGGGTGGCTGGTCGGGTTTACCGGGTGGCAGACCCATGTGGGCACGCAGGTCGTTGGCGAGGTCGAATCGGTGCTGCTGGGTGTTCAGGCGAAAGTCGTCGGCGTGGGGATTCGTCGAGAATTCGACGTCGACGAGGAGTCGGTCACCGCCGGGGAGTTTCCGGTTGTGGTTGAACGTGGCGTCGACCGCGGCGTGTGCGTACTCCATTTCCTGGTGTAGTTCCGCCGGGGTCATCAGATGCGCGTTGGGAATGTAGGCCCGGATGGTAGCCACTGTCACCCATCGACCTCCCACGTGGAAGCGTCGGATTCGGTAGGCGGGTGGTCGTGACTGGGACGCGTCCCGGTTGGTGTCGACGGTGGTAGTTCGGCCGTCCTGCGACGGCAGGTTTCGCAACGAATCTCGGAGCTGCCGAGCGTCTGGGCTGTGGCCGGGTTCGACCTGCTGATCCGGCGAGGTCGGCGACGGGGTGGGTGTCGGTGGCACGTTCTGCGCCGTCGTCGGGCCCGCCGCAGCCTCATCGGTTGGCGGCGTATCGGTCGAGGTCGGCTCGCTCGACTGGGGGTCGGCGGGTGCCGTGCTTTCCGGCGGCGTGGATTCGGGGTCGCTGGGGGGCACCTCGCGCCGGCCACCGGTTTGCCTTGGCGGTTCTAGGCCTGCACGCTGCCCGACTTCATCCAGGTTCCGTCCTGCTTGTGCCGGGTCATCGCCTTGCCCGCTGTGATCACTGCCAGTTGGTCGGTCTTCCCGTCCGCCACTGTCACTGTGTAGTCCGACTTGCGAATCGTCAGTTCCCGGTTCAGTCGACCGGGGCTCCCGAACTGGTAGGTCACGTCCTGCTCGGTCTCCGTCTTGAGGCGGAACAGTAGATTTATCGCCATACTTCGCCGTCCATTCGTCGATGTTCTCCCCGGTGCGTGCCGGGATATTCGATTCCCAATCGAATTGTGTGTTGGCGTAGTCGTGTGCCTCGTGGTACGACGCCCCGGGGCGGGACTCGTAATAGCCTGCCTCGGTCAATTCGTGTTCGAGGAGGACGATGTCTTCGGGCAGCGGCGTGCCGTTGGACAGCCGCATCCACGCTTCGGCGATCGCCGCGCTCGCATCGTATCGCCGGATCTCGGTCCCGACGGTATTGCCGTCGTCGTCGTATATGGCGAGTGGGTGTTCGCTGCGAAACAGATGGTCTTTCACCCGCGCTATGTCATCGCGCGAATACCCGCGGGATCCGTCCGGGCGGACAGTGTCGGCGAGATTGTCGACCATGCCGTCGATATCGTTGTCGGTCGCCCGGAACTGCTCGTAGGCGGCTTCCGCCCAGGCATCCTGTGCCGCGCTGTCGTAGATATCGCGCGGGCGGATCGCACCACCGGATTGCTCATGGCCGGAGGCTGTTTCGCCTGTGCCGTTCTCGGCGGCTTGTGTGTCGGTGGTCGACGAGCTCGTAGGCGGAGTGTTCGCGGGCGGCCGCGCGATGGACGACGTCGGGGGCGTCGAGGTGTTCGTGCCCGAGTCGGCTGTCGCCGGGACATCGGCAGCGGACGGTGGGGTGGTCCTGGTCGGAGGCGTGGGCGGAGTCGCCGTTGGTCCAGGCTGGGTAGTTCCGGTCGTTGTCGACGCCGGGGGCGGCGTGCTCGACCTGGGAGAAGGGGTCGGAGTGGTGGAGGTAGGACTCTGCGTGAATGCGGGTGTCGTCGCAGTCGACGGCGGCGTCGTCGTAGTCGATGCCGTCGCAGTCGGTGCGGTCGTGGGGGTTCCGGTTGGTGGGGCCGGAGTGGTCGTGGTGGCGGCGGTCGATGTATCGGTGGTGGTCGGCTGGGTTTGTGGGTTAGCCGTTGTCGTCGTGTCCGGTCGGGTCAGGTCATCCGGGGACAGTGTTGTCGGAACCTGTTGTACGGGTGGGTTGTTCGCTGGGTCCGCGTCGGTCGGGAGGGACTGTGGTGGCAGGTCCGGTGCGGGGTCGGTGGTCGTTTCTACGGAGGCGGGGGCCTGGACGGGGCCGTCGTCGTTCGGATCGGACGGTGCGGCGTCGTCGGTGGTCAGGGCCTCGGCGGGGACGTTGTTCGGGTTCGATGGTGGGGCGTCGTCGGTGGTAGGGGCGACGTTGTCGGGGTTCGTCGACGGTGCGGTTTCCGCGGGGTTCGGGGCTGTGGGGCCGTTGTCGTCGAGCGTGGACGGCGCTGGGTCTTCCGTGGCGGGGGCAGCGTTGTCCGGGGCGGTGGGCGCGGAGTCGCCGGGAGCCGGAGCGTCGTTGTTCGGATCGGAGGAGGAGAGTTCGGTGTCGGGTGTGTTGTTCTGTGGGGCGGGCGCATCGTCGGTCGGTGAGTCGGGGTCGTCGGTGGACGCGGGGGCCGTCGCGCCGTCTGTGTCGTCGTTGGGCGAATCCGCTCCGCCGTCATCGGTTTCGGCCGGTGTGATGCCTGCGGGCTCGGTGTCGGTGCCTGCGGGAGTAGTGGCGCCGGGCTCGGTGTCGGTGCCCGCAGGAGTAGTGGATCCGGGTTCAGTGTCGGTGCCAGCGGGGGTGGTGGCGCCGGGTTCGGTGTCGGTGCCGGCGGGGGTGGTCGCACCGGGATCACTCGGTGCCGCGTCGTCGCCGGGTGTGGTGGTGTCGGGGGCTTCGGTGTCGAGTTCGGGGACGGTGGGGGCGGAGGCGGGGTCGCCGTGGCCGCCGGATTCGATGGTGCTCTGTACGCCGCCGGCGCCCGCGCTGGTGAAGGTTTCCAGGCCGATGTCGAGTTTGAATTCCTGGCCGAGGAGAGCGGCGCCGACGCCTGCGGCGGCGACCTGGGCGGAGACGTCGGCGCCGAGTTCGGTGACGGTGCCGCCGACCAGTTTGCCCGCGAGCTTGCCGGTGGTGGAGGAGGTGAGGTCGCCCAGGGCGCCGGTGCCGCCGCCGAGGAGGCCGCCGACCGCGCCGCCGACGGCACCGCCGAAGGTGGCGAGGCCCAGGTCGGTCAGGCCGAACTTCGCCAGCGAGCGGTCGCCGTTGTAGACCTGGATGAGGCGGGCGGACAGGTCGGTGCCGCCCTCCTCCAGGGCTTCGAAGGCGGCGCCGCGCAAGGCGAGCCGGGCGGCGGCCTTGGCGGCGCCGCGGGTCAGCATGCGGGCGATCAACTGCCGGATCGCCACCCGGACGGCGATCTGTCCGGCGACCCTGGCCGCGGCGCCCGCGACCGCGCCGACCCCGGTCCACGCGGTGAATCCGGCCACGACCAGTTCGGCCGCGGTGATGATCATGGTGCCGATGATCACCAGCTTGGTGTGCTCGATGTCGTTGGCGCCGTCGTTGAGCAGTTCGGCCTGCTTCTCGCACCATTTCCGGACGGCGGTGAAAGTCGCCTCGTCACCGTTGAGCAGTTTGTCGCGGAAGGCGGCGACGGTGGTGTGGGTCTCGCCTTCGGCCAGGGCGGTCAGCGCCGCGTTGAGCGCGACGGCGGCATTGTCGTCGACGGTGTTGAGGGTCTGCGCCATGGACGTCCAGGCGTCGGCGACGCGGCGCATGGCGGTCTCGTCGCCCTCGGGCCAATCACCCGCGCCGAGAATCCATTTCGCTACCCATTGCAGCTCATCGGGGATCTCGATGCCCATTTACGCGGACCCGGGGGTCGTACCGAGCGCGCCCGCGTTGGCGGTGTCCTGGGTCTCGAACGCGGTGGCGATGGTGACCAGGTTCGCGCCGAGCTGAGTCATCACCCTGGCCAATCCGGTGACGGCCTTCTGGCCGGAATCGACGCCGGGGGTGTAGTTCTTGGCGAAGGCCTGGCCGATCTCGTCGGTGCCCCAGCATTCGCCTTCGCCGGTGATCACGCTCGCCAGCGCGGCGGCCGCGGTGGTGATGGTGTCGGCGACGGAGGTGAACGACGGTTGGGTGGCGCGCAGGGCCTGCGGGTCGACTTCCAGTGTCATCGCAGGTAGCTCCGGTTGCGGAAGTAGTCACCCTCGTCGTCGTCGGAGTCCTCGACCAGACGGCGCGGGGCCTCGGGCTCCGTCTCGGCGGGCGGCGAAGTCAGCTGGGCGATCAGGTCTTTCACGCTGACGGCGCCGGGGACCAGATCGGGCAGGTCGGGGAGCTGGCCGGTCAGATTCGCGATGGGCGCCATCGCCTGCTCCTGGAGCTGTGTCACCGCGATCCGCATGGCGGTGATGGCCTCGGTGACCGAGCGGCCGAGGGAGTCCGGGCTCGACCGTTTGAAGGCGTCGGGCTCGATGTGCACCTCGCTGACACCGGCGATGGTGCCGGTGACCCGGACCAGGTTGTCCTCCGACCAGACGCTGACCGGTTCGGTCGCGCGCCGCTGCGCGTCGAGCAGGGCGGACTTGTCGGCGGTGAACGAGTCGAGCATCGCATCGACCTGCGCGCGCAACGCGTCGTTGGCCGCACGGGTCGGCGCCGACCAGTCCTCGTTCATGAACCCCTCGATCCGATAGGAAGCACGTCGAAAGGTTGGACGCGCGAAACCCGCCGATGGTTCCGCGAGGTGATGTTGATCTCGTGCGGGTTTCAGACGCTCCGGGAGCCCACGATGATGCTGCCGACATTGCATTCCTCGAGTTCGTCGAGGCCGGTGGCGGTGGCGAAGGCGGTGGTGTCGCTGAAGCCCTGGGCGACGACGCCGAGGTTCATGGCGGTGGCGGTGAGGTAGAAGGTCTGCATGAGGACGCCGACGTGCTTGAGGATATTGGCGTAGGCGACCTGCTCGTAGCTCCACATGACCCGGCCCGCGCGGGCCGAGACCAGCAGCAGGACCTGGGGTTCGGCGCCGCCGGCCAGGGTGGCCGAGGTGGCCTTCAGCAGCTTCTGAACCGCGGGGGAGTCGGCGGGGGCGACCGGACGCAGGACGTGGTCGGCCGAGTCGTAGTGGTACATCCCGGTGGCCAGGCCGGCGACATTGCGGATCACCGGGTAGATCTCGAGCTCGTAGGCGCCGCCGCCGGAGGGGTAGGGGCGGGAGCCGTCGGCGCGGGTGCGGGCGCTGCGGAACAGCAGTTCGCCCAGCTGGTCGGCGGTGATCGGGGCCGCGTCGTCGAAGGCGCGGGTGGACACGCGATCCTCGAGCGTGGCGGTCAGGCTGGGGTCGGCGGCGCGCAGGCCGTCGAGGTCGGGGCGGGCCAGGGCGATCGGCTCGCCGGCGAACGGCGCGCGGCGGGCGGGCAATTCGGGGAAGCGGCCGTCGGCCCAGCGGGTCGGGCCGAAGTCGTCCCAGGTGACCGTGCGGGCGCCGAGGGTGCTGCGGCGGTGGAACCACAGGTCGGGGGCGCTCCAGGAGCGGGTGCTGAACTCGTGCTCCTCCTCGTCGCCGTCGACGAGGAAACCGCACCACTGCAGATCGGCCATGAACTGCGACTTCACCGCGGCGGGCACCGGCGAGTCGGCCGCCATCGGGCCGTCGAGCAGCGCGAGCAGCCGCGGATCGTGGATGCGCAGATCGCACCACGCCCGCGGGTGCTCGAGCACGAAACCCTGGGCGTCGCGGTGCAGTACGGCGAACTTCGACAGCGTCGCCGACCAGCTCGGCAGGGCCACCTCGGGACGCGGCGCCGGCTCGGCGAACGGGCGGATGCTGTAGAGGTCGCGGCCGCCGTCGCGCACCGTGACGGCCAGCCAGCCGCCGTCGGTGAGCTTGCGCATGAGCCCGGTGATGTCGTCACCGGCGGCGGCGGTCGACATCTCGGCCGCCGTCGCCGGGCCCTGGTTCAGCGTCTTCAACGCCTGCAGCGCACCCGCGCCCAGCCCGGTCAGCTTCACATTGCGCGGCGGATTCAGCAGCACCGCCCCGGCCGGGGTGGTGAGGCAGGTGACTCCGGCGCGCAGCGAGAATCGGGTCTGGGCGGGATACGTGGAGGCGAGCACAGCGCAGTCCTTGCTGGGTCGAACGTGGTGGGGGAGGTGCTACTTCGCCGCGGCGGCGAAGGCGGGGCCCAGCTTGTCGAGGATGTAGGGCACCGACAGCGCGGACGGCTGGTTGATGGCGCTGATCTCCTGCGTGGTCAGGAAGACCACCGAGCCCTTCTGCACCGACGGCAGCTCGTTGTAGCCGGGCAGCTGGCGGTACTTCTCGTCCAGGCCGGGGGAGTAGCCGGCCAGCAGCAGGTCGGCGGACAGCTCGTCGACGCGCTCCGGCGAGAGCGCCAGGCGGCCCTGGTTGGACGGCTGCGCGGTGAGATTGGCCGGGATACCCATGCCCAGCTGGGTGAAGACCTTGGCCGAGCCGTCGTTGGGGTCGGTCAGCACCATCAGCTGCGCGGGGCTGGCCAGCCAGGTGCTGGCGAAGGTCTTGCCCTTCAGGCCCGGGTTGGCGGCGCTGATCGCGGCGAGTTTGTCGTCGACCTTCTTGATCACCGCGGTCGCGTCGGATTCCTTGTGCAGCACCTTGCCCAGCGCGGTGACCTGGTCCTGCCACGGGCTGACGGCGTCCTTGGTCAGCGCGGGCAGCGTCGGCGCGATCTTGGACAGCTCGTCGTAGGTCTTCTGGTCGGCGATGAACGGATCGGCCAGGATCAGGTCCGGCTCCAGCGCGGCGACCTGCTCGGCGATGCTGCCCGTGGTGTTGAGGGCCTTGGCCGACTTCAGGCTCTCCGGCTCCCACGGCGGGGTGCTCTTGGAGACCGCGGAGACGTTGTCGATGTAGCCGACGGGGACGACGCCGAGCGCCAGCGTGGTGTCGAGCCACTGGTTGCCCAGGGCGACGATCTTCGTCGGCGTCCCGGTGACGGTGGTCTCGCCCCTGGCATGGGTCACGGTGACCGGCTCGCCCGAGCCCGCGGCATCGTCGCTGGAACCGCAGGCGGCGACGCCGAAGGCGAGCGCACCGGCGAGTGCGGCCACGGCCACGCGCCGCCAGCCGCGCGAAGTCCGAACAGACGTCATCGTTGCATCCTCCTTCATCGAGGAAGGTCCTCGATCGGCTCGCACGAGCCGGTTCCAGCGTAGGTCAGCCTAGGCTAACCTACGTCGGTTTCGGAGGGGAATCGTCCCTAGAGTGTCACTCGCTGATCCTGCGGCATGAACAGCTTGTCGCCGTCCTTCACCTCGAAGGTGGTGTAGAACTCGCCGATATTGCGGACGACCTGATTGCAGCGGAACTCGTTGGGCGAGTGGGTGTCCTGCAGCGACTGCAGGGTCGCCTCCTCGGTCTGCTTGTCGCGCCACTGCCGCGCCCAGGAGAAGAACATGGTGCGGAAATCGGGCTGCGCGCCGGTGCGCTGGGCGACCTTCTGATACGCCGCCAGCGCGATCTGCAGGCCGCGCAGGTCGGCCAGGTTCTCGCCGACGGTGAGGGCGCCGTTGACGTGCTGTCCTTCGGGCGCGCCCTCGGGGACCAGGACGTCGTACTGCTCGATGAGCTGCTGGGTCTTGGCGTCGAAGGCGGCGCGATCCTCCGGCGTCCACCAGTCGCGGCGGTTGCCGTCGCCGTCGTATTTGGAGCCCTGGTCGTCGAAGCCGTGCCCGATCTCGTGCCCGATCGTCGAGCCGACGGCGCCGTAGTTGACCGCGTCCTGGGCGTCCTTGTCGAAGAACGGCGGCTGCAGGTAGGCGGCGGGGAAGACGATCTGGTTGGTGGTCGGGCTGTAGTAGGCGTTCACCGTCTGCGGCGACATGCTCCACTCCGACTTGTCCACCTCGGTGCCGAGCCGGGCGAACGCGCGCTTGGACTCGAACGCGTTGATGGCGATGAGGGACTCGATCAGCTTGCCGCGGGTCACCCGCACCGAGGAGTAGTCGACCCACTTGTCGGGGTAGCCGATCTGGGCGACGATCTTGTCCAGCTTGGCGATCGAGGCCTCGCGGGTTGGCTGCGACATCCACGTCGAGTTGGTGAAGTTGTCACGGTAGGCGGCGCGCAGGTCGTCGACCATCACCATGGCGCGTTCCTTGGCCGCAGGCGGGAAGTGCTTGTCCACGTACAGCTTGCCCAGCGGTTCGCCGAGATTGTCGTCGACGACGCCCACCGCGGAGCGCCACATCTCCGGCTTCTCCTCCAGGCCGCTGAGCACCCGGCCGACGAAGTCGAAGCGCGCGTCGGCGATCGCCTTGGGAAGGAAGCGGGCGTAGGTGTTGGCGATCTGCAGCTTGAGGTAGTCGCGCCACTGGGCGACGTCGACCTCGCTCCACAGCTGCGCCGCCGCGGTGACGAACGACGGCTGGCCGACGACCATCTTGTCGAACTGCGACTTGGGCCGGTCGGTCATGCCCGCCAGCCACGGATCCCAGTCGAACTGCGGGCCGAGCGCGGTCAGCTCCTGCCAGCTCATCAGGTTGTAGGTGGCGTCGGTGTTGCGCAGGCGCACGCTGTCCCAGTGGTTGGCGGCGATCCGCTTCTCCAGGTCGACGGTGCGCTGCGCGACCCCGGCCGGGTCGGCCATGCCCAGGCCCTTGGCCAGCTGCTCGAGGTAGGTCTGGTAGCCCGCCAGCTGGGTCGCGAACTCGGGCTTGCGGTAGTACTGCTCGCCCAGGGTGAGCCCCGCCTGGCTGACGCTGGGGATGTAGGCCCTGGAGTTCTTGCGGTCGATGCCGATGCCCATGCCGATCAGCCCGGAGATCGGCGCCTCGGCCATGATCCTGGCCAGCTCGGGCTTGCCCGCGGCCTGGTCGAGCGCGGTGAACAGGCCGTTGAGCGGCGTGATGCCGAGGCGCTCGATCTCGTCGAGGTCGAGGCGGGCGTCGTAGAGGTCCTTGATCTGCTGGGCCTCGGTCCCCGGCTTCGGGTTCTCGATGCCCTCGATGATCTCGCGCAACTGGGCGAGGGTGCGGTCGTTGGCGTCGGTGATCGCGCCGACCGAGGCCTTGTCCGGGGGCAGCTGGTAGTCGCGCAGCCAGGCGCCGTTGACGTGGCGGTACAGGTCGTCCTGCGGGCGGATCGCCGGATCGCCGCCGCCCATGTCCACGCCGGTGAGCTGCACTTCGGGGGAATCCGACGTGCAGGAGGCCAGCGCGGCGGCCACGGGCACCAGGCCCATGGCGATCAGGAATGCGCGCCGATCCACGACCGACGGACGACCGGACGATGTCACTGGTTTTCCTTCCCCGATGCGGCAGCCGCACCCCTGCTCGTTGCGATCCGCCCAGGCTACCGGCGGCCGGGCCGATCGGGGGAGGTAGCGGTGGTGCGGGCTAGTCCGAGGAGAGGCCGGCGCTGCCGGTGGCCAGGTCGCAGGCCAGGCCGCTGCCCGCGTTCAGGATCTTCGCGACGGTGGGCACCCGCTTGGTGACCAGCGGCGCGCCGGTGGCGTGCAGCAGCAGCGAGAGCTGCACCTCGACCTCGGTCTCGACGTGGTAGTAGGCGGTAGCCTTGGCCACGGTGGCGCCGCCGACGGTCACCTCCAGGTCGACGGTGTCGCTGGCGAAGAACTTGCCGTTGGCGACGAAGTCGACCTGCGCGCCGACGTAGTCGTCGAGGCCGACGACATCGATCTTGGAGGTGCAGCCGACGGTGAGGGTGTCGGTGAGCATGTCGATGATCGGGCCCGCGGCGGCGTGCGGCGTGGCCAGGGCGAGCACGGCG
The DNA here is from genome assembly GCF_040654235.1 of Nocardia sp. NPDC050718. Classification (NCBI taxonomy): domain Bacteria; kingdom Bacillati; phylum Actinomycetota; class Actinomycetes; order Mycobacteriales; family Nocardiaceae; genus Nocardia; species Nocardia sp. NPDC050718. The sequence goes on from NZ_JBFAHQ010000003.1 coordinate 784,798, forward strand.
GCGAAGGCGCTCGCGGTGGTCGCGATCCGGCGGGTGGTCGGCAGGGTGATGTGCATGTGCGACTCCTCATCCGCTCGTACCTCGACGAGCAGGGCGACCGTAGCAACGGCGTGACCGCGCCCACAGGAGTTTGAAACATATCTGCTTCAGATTCGTGGGAACGACCCCCGATTTGGGTCGACCTGGGGATTCACCTACACTAGACCGGTTGCCTGCGGGAGCTCTGCGCCCGCAATCCGGCAGTGAACCCCCAGTGGTAGGTATTTCCGCTGGCAGGCGCGCGTCCGGAGGGCGACTGACCATGTGCGTCGGGTCGGCAATCCGGCGTACGTATACATCCAGGTCCAGGAGGTGCTGAAGTGATTCAGCAGGAGTCGCGACTGCGCGTCGCCGACAACACCGGGGCGAAGGAAATCCTTTGCATCCGCGTGCTCGGTGGCTCGTCGCGTCGCTATGCCGGTATCGGTGACATCATCGTCGCCACCGTCAAGGACGCCATCCCCGGCGCGAACGTCAAGAAGGGCGACGTCGTCAAGGCTGTCGTCGTGCGCACCGTCAAGGAGCGCCGCCGTCCGGACGGTTCCTACATCAAGTTCGACGAGAACGCTGCCGTGCTGATCAAGCCGGACAACGATCCTCGCGGCACCCGCATCTTCGGCCCGGTCGGCCGTGAGCTGCGTGACAAGCGCTTCATGAAGATCGTTTCGCTGGCCCCGGAGGTGCTCTGACCATGAAGGTGCACAAGGGTGACACCGTCCTCGTCATCTCGGGCAAGGACAAGGGCGCCAAGGGCAAGGTCATCCAGGCCTACCCGGCGACCGGCAAGGTTCTCGTCGAAGGCGTGAACCGCATCAAGAAGCACGTCGCGGATTCCGCGAACCAGCGTGGCGCCTCCTCGGGTGGCATCGTGACCCAGGAAGCCCCCATCCAGGTTTCCAACGTGATGGTCGTCGACTCCGACGGTAACCCGACCCGCGTCGGCTACCGCACCGACGAAGAGACCGGCAAGCGGGTTCGGATCTCCCGTAAGAACGGGAAGGACATCTGACATGACCACCTCTGAGCAGACTCAGCCCCGGCTGAAGGCGCGCTACCGCGCCGAGATCAAGGACGCGCTGAACAGCGAGTTCGAGTACGCCAACGTGATGCAGATCCCGGGCGTCGTCAAGGTCGTCGTGAACATGGGTGTCGGTGACGCCGCCCGTGACGCGAAGCTGATCAACGGTGCCATCAAGGACCTCGAGCTGATCACCGGTCAGAAGCCGGAGGTCCGCAAGGCCACCAAGTCGATCGCGCAGTTCAAGCTCCGTGAGGGCATGCCGATCGGCGCCAAGGTCACCCTCCGTGGCGACCGCATGTGGGAGTTCCTGGATCGCCTGGTCTCCATCGCGCTGCCGCGTATCCGCGACTTCCGCGGTCTGTCGCCGAAGCAGTTCGACGGCAACGGCAACTACACGTTCGGCCTCAGCGAGCAGTCGATGTTCCACGAGATCGACGTGGATTCCATCGACCGCCCGCGCGGTATGGACATCACCGTGGTGACCACTGCGACCAACAACGAAGAAGGCCGTGCGCTGCTCAAGCACCTCGGCTTCCCGTTCAAGGAGAACTGAGCACATGGCCAAGAAAGCACTGGTCAACAAGGCCAACGCCAAGCCGAAGTTCGCGGTCCGCGCCTACACCCGCTGCCAGCGTTGCGGCCGCCCCCACGCGGTGTACCGCAAGTTCGGCCTGTGCCGCGTGTGCCTGCGCGAGATGGCCCACCGTGGCGAGCTCCCGGGCGTGCACAAGAGCTCCTGGTGAGCCCGCGCTCCTCGTGAGCGCAGCCACCTAGGCGAATAACGAAGCAAAGCACGGGCTCTCGAAGGAGAGCTCGTGCTTTGCTGCGTTTTCGGGGGTTTCAGTCGATGCGTTGAACAGGCTGCCCGGTGATGCGCGCGATGGTCTCGTAATCCGAATCCGCGTGCAGCACGGTCAATTTGTGGTGTGCGGCGGCAACTGCGACCAGTAGATCGACCGGGCCCGCGCACTGCTGCCAGCCCTTCTCGGTGAGCCGCTCCTGCAGCCGGGCGGAACTCTCCCAGCAGGAATCGGGCATCGCGAAGTAGGGAAAGATCTCGTGGAGCAGACTAGCTGCCTCGTAGTAGGCGGGACGTCCACCCGCGGCACGCAGAAATTCCAGGCGAACTGGCTCGCAGATCCCCAGCAGGCCGGAACTCGCCAACTGATCCCATTGCGCTCCGGTTTGCCCGCGAAAGAAGCGCACCAGAGCGCTGGTATCGGCGAGAAACCTTTCGGTCACGCGGCCGACTCACGACCTGGATGTGCCGATTCGGCTTCGGGTAGCTCGATCTCGCCGGTGGCTGCCAGGTCCCGCATCCGAGCGATCGCCTCAGCGCGGCGACGGCGATCGATGATCTCGCGCAGTGCGGCGTTGACCGTGTCCTTCTTGGTCGTCGTTCCCAGGTACCGAGCCGCCTCGGCCAGCGCGGCGTCATCGAGGTCGACCACTGTCCGTGCCATCTGCACCTCCGATTGATATCTATTTTTCAAATAGTATATCTGCGCGCCGGTCGCTCGGTCGATGCTGTGGCGGCAACGAACGAAGGCAGGGCCCCTTCGGCGAGTGCGCTGGCACCGCATTACGCGCGGCGGGCGATGTGGCGCCATAGGGCCCGAGGCGGTGGATTGTGGCGGGCTCCCCATTCGATTGTGGTGGGCCCTAGGGCACTACCCAACTGCCGAGTACGTCGCCGGAAACCTCGCCGCGCAGGACGACGGCTGTCGGCGGCGATGGCTCGGTGATGAGCGGGAAGGACGCGACCCCGGCCAGGATGGTTCCGTCATAGAGGTAGCCGGCGTTCGGTTCGGTTGTGGCAGGAACCGACCTGCCGTCGGCGAAGGAGAGGCTGTAGCTGATAGTTGCTGGGTCGGTCGACTGCGTTCCGCGGTGTGCGAAGCGCACCGACACGGTGCAGACTTCTCGACGACCGTCGCAGTACCAGTCCGCGACGGTGATTTCAGTGACCGTTGTCGCGGCACCGTTGTAGTTCACGACGGGGATGGCGGCGGTTTCGCCCATCTGGTAGCTGTCGCCGGGCGCAGCGGACGCGGTCGAACCGAGAATGGCGCATGCGCCGAGGGCAACTCCGAGAATCACAGCGGCAAGCCTTCTCACGATCCCTCCAAACATCGATGATTCCGAACTGGTAGACCAGCGTGGTACCGGCGGACGCCACGGCTGGTCACGGCGTGATGTCAGGAATCGCTCGATTTTTCGTGCTCGATCACTCGTGGGTCACGAGGCTGTCAGTGCCGGAAGTCCGTGCCTTCGCGCGTTTGTGGCTCGGGTCAGCCGGTGTGTGCCTGCCATTCCGCCCAGGCTTCGTCGAGCAGGGCCGCGACGGCGTCGTAGGTTTCCCAGGTGTCGGGGACGTGGTAGGTGGTCTCGTACCGCGCGACCTCGGGGATGAAGTCGTAGGCGCGCAGGTACTGGCGGTAGGCGGCCGCGGTGAAGGCCTGGCCGCGGTCGTTGAGGTCGCCCTCGTTCAGTTCGCCGCAGCAGTGGTCGAGTAGGTAGCGGCCGGGTGTCTTCGTGCGCTCGCGCAGCGCCGCCAGCTCCGGCCGTGGCCGGGGTTCCGGTTCGCCCCAGACGAGCACGGTCGGCGAATGCAGGTCGTTGGCGACCGCCCACGCGTAGAACATCCCGATATGGGTCGCGCCCGCCTCGCTGTCCAGGCCGAGTTCCGAGGTGGTGTCCGAGTGCCAGCCGCAGTCGTCGTAGGTCATTGATTCGTCCCCCGTGGTCGATGGATCCCCAGGATCGCAGGCCGCACCGACAATTCGGCCGGTGGGCGCGTGCGGTCGCCGAAAGATGGGTGAAATATGTGGATTTCACTCTTGTGGGGCGGCGGTGTCGTGTTCCCTTGGCGCATGAAGAAGATCGCTACCGCCGCCGTCCTGTCCTGCGCGCTGCTGTCCGCGCCCGCTGTCGCCTCCGCCGCTCCCGTCGCGCCCGCGCCGGTCGCCGAGTCCGGGTCGTCGCAGGGCGGTACGGGGTCGGCGCAGGGCGGGTCGGGATCGTCGGAGACCGCGCTGATCTGCTCGCCGATCGCGCAGGTGCTGTTCGCCACCGGCAGCGTCGAGAAGCCGCCGCTCTACGACCTGATGTGCATGATCGTCGGCTAGTCAGGTCTCGACCCGGAGATGGGTCAGGACCGCGAGGACGCGGCGGTGGTCGTCGGGTTCGGGCTGGAGGCCGAGCTTGGCGAAGATGCTGCGGACATGGGTTTCGATCGTGCGTTCGCCCAGGAACAGGGCGGCGCCGATCGCCCGGTTGGACCGTCCTTCGGCCATCAGCCGCAGCACTTCTCGCTCGCGCGGTGAGAGTTCGTCCAGCGGCAGGGCGCCGTGGTGCGGTCGCGAGACCAGGCGGCCGACCAGGTCGGGGTCGATCGCCGAGCCGCCCGCGGCGACCCGCTCCAGCGCCGTCACGAACTCGTCGATATCGGAGACCCGGTCCTTGAGCAGGTAGCCGAGGCTGCGGGCGCCGCCGGACAGCAGATCGAGCACGTTCTCGGTCTCGATGTACTGCGAGAGCAGCAGCACCGCCGTCTCGGGATAGTCGCGGCGGATGGCGACCGCGGCGTCGATGCCCTCGGTGGTGCAGGTCGGCGGCATCCTGATGTCGACCACGGCGACATCGGGCCGGTGCGCCCGGACCAGCCGCAGCAGAGCCACCGCGTCGGCCGCCTGGCCCGCCACCTCCATGCCCTCGTCCTCGAGCAGCCGAGCGATGCCCTGGCGCAGCAGTGCGGAGTCGTCGGCGAGCACGACCCGCAGGCGCGGCTCGGCGGCCGGGTGTTCGGTGGTGGTGTCGGCGGCCGCGGTCAGCACCGCTCCAGCCGCGGCGGCGAACTCGCCGCAGGTCGGATACCGGTCGGCCGGGCTCTTCGCCATCGCCCTGGTGAGCACCGCGTCGAAGGCCTTCGGCAGGGCGGGCAGCAGGGCGCTCGGCTGCGGAATCGGTCCGTTGAGATGACCGTTCATGATGGCGGCCTGGCTCGGTCCCGGATAGGGCGGACTGCCGGTGAGCAGGTGGAACAGCGTGCAGCCCAGCGAGTATTCGTCGGCGCGGTGATCGATGGTCCGGCCCTCGATCTGCTCGGGCGCCGCGTAGCGGAGGGTGGCCACCAGCATCCCGGCGGCGGTCAGATTCACGGTGTCGTCGAGCGCCTTGGCGATGCCGAAGTCCGTCAGCAGCACCCGTTCGGCCGCGTTCGGCTCGGTGGCCGCGGCCAGCAGGATGTTCGCCGGGTTGACGTCGCGGTGGAACACCCCGGCCCGATGCGCGTAGTCGAGTCCCGCCGCGACCGTTTCGACGATGTGCACCGCCCGCTCCGGCGCGACCGGCCCGTCGCGCAGCAGCCGCGCCGCATCGGTGCCCGCCACCAGCTGCATCGCGATCCAGAGCCGATCGCCCTCGCGGCCACGGTCGTAGACCGCCACGATGGCGGGATGGTCGAGGCGGGCGGCGTGGTCGGCTTCGAATTCGAAGCGGGTGCGGACGTAGTCGTCGCCGGTGAGCGCGGGATGCAGCACCTTGAGTGCGACGGTGCGGGGCAGGGTCGGGTGCCGGGCCGCGTAGACCGTGCCCATGCCACCCGACCCGAGCGTCCGCTCGATCGTGTAGCCGGCGAAGACCGTCCCGGGTTCGAGGTCGCTCATGTCGTGTCCTCCGGGTGCAGCGGCAGCGTCGCGGTGAGGACCGTGCCCGCGCCGGGCGGGCTGTCGACCAGCAGACTGCCGCCGAGCGCCGCCGCGCGATCATCGAGACCGCTGAGCCCGCCCCCGGGACCGAGGCAGGCGCCGCCCCGGCCGTCGTCGGCGATCACCAGCCGCACGGCGTCGTCGACGACCTCCACGTCGATATCGACATGCGTTCCGCCGGAATGCTTGGCCGCGTTGGTGACCGCCTCGGCGGCGATGAAATACGCGGCCAGCTCCACCCCGGGCGGCGGCCTCGGGGTCAACGTGCCGCGGATACGCACGGGGATGGGGGAGCGTTCGGCGAGTGAGGTCAGCGCGGCCGTGAGACCGCGTTCGGCCAGGATCGGCGGGAACACGCCCCTGGCCAGCTCGCGCAGTTCGCCGAGCGCGGTATCGAGCTCGGCGGCACCGCGGGTGACCAGGTCGCCTCGGGTCGCGGTATCGGGGGCGCGCTGGGCCCGGCGCAGCAGCAGTGCCGCGGCGACCAGCCGTTGCTGGGCGCCGTCGTGCAGATCGCGTTCGACGCGGCGGCGTTCGGCGTCGCCCGCGGCCACGATGCGCTCCCTGGAGCGGCGGACCTCGGCGAGCTGGGTCTGCAGATCGTTGCGCAGGCGTTCGTGGTCGAGCGCGAGTTCGGTCGCGCCGCGCACGGCGGCCAGCAGTTCGGGTTCGTTCTGCAATTGCCGGTCGTAGACGAGGGCGGCCGCCGCGGCGCCGTCGCGTTCGAGGACGGTCGCCACCCGGTGGCCGGGGCCGCGCGGCAGTTCACGGAGTTTGCCCTGGTCGTCGACGTAACTGCCGCGCTCGGCGTCGAACGTCCACAGGGCGAGGGTGGGATCGTGCAGTGCGCGGCGCAGTGCCTCGGCGAAGCCGGAACTGATCGGGGCCGCGCCGATCTCGACCATCGCTGCACCGACGGCGGCGCGCGCCATCCGGTACCGCACCTGTCCGAACGCGATGGCCATCGGCAGCAGCACCATCGGGATGTAGCGCAGATTCAGGGTCCAGCCGTGCAGCGAGCCGGGGAACCGGATGGCAGTCAGCATCATCCACAGGATGGCCACCCCGGCGACCGTCGCCAGCATCATGATGGGCGCGAAGCCCGACCGATACGCCGCGGTGCCGGACCGCCAGCGCCGGATCACGACGACGATCGCGGTCACGGCGACGACGAAGGCGATCGCGCCGACGGTGAGCTGGATCCGATCGGCCAGCGCCGCGTCATGGCGGATCAGCAACAGATTGACCGAGGTCGACGGGTGCGGCGCGGGCACCTCCCGCGGATCGAAGAACAGCCACTCGGCCGATACCCCGATCACGGCCAGCACCCAGCACACCGCCACATACCAGCGTTCCCAGGATTGCCGCAGCCGCCCCGACGGGAAGCCGAGCAGCACCGGAATCATCACCGGCAGATAGATATTCGTCAGTACCGCGCCCGCGGTGAACAGCGCGGGGTCGCTGGACCGGCGGACACCGCAGGCCAGCCAGACCAGACCGGCGAGCACGAACAGCGGCCCGGCGAGATCGTGCGGCCGGTTCGTCCAGGTGAACAGCCCCGACGCCACGAACGATGCCCCGGTCAGCAGGAACAGCGTGAGCTCCAGCCTGCCGAACTTCGGCGAATGCTGCGCCGCCGCGAACGCCTCGCGCGGACCGAGCAGCAGAATCCGGGCCGGGTCGTAGAGCGCCGCCTCCGACCAGTCGACCGACAGCACCACGGCGACGCTCAACGCGGCGGCGCAGGCCGTCACGCCACTGATGAGCGCGATCGTGCGAGGTGTCATCGAACAGCCTCCGACTACCCGATCTACTCAGGATCCTCCGCCGGAAACAGGGGCACAACCGCCAGCGGAATCCGTGCTGCCACGGAGCCGATTCCGTGCTCTCACGGAAGTGAAAGGCGCAGGTCAAACCGTACTTTTGGGGTGTGCCGCCGACCGGTGGCCGACCCCGACCCCGCCGTTGTCCGGCGGCCACATCAAGGAGATTCCGATGAGAAACCACACCGGCCGAATGGCCGTCGCACTCGGCACGCTGGCAGCTGCTCTCGCCCTCGGCTCCGGCGTCGCGTCCGCGGGTCCGGTGATCACGTCCGATCCCGCTCCGGGGGTCCAGGCGAAGATCACCGGGACCTTCCTCGACCTCAACACCTACGACTGCACGGTGCTGTCGTTTGCCGGGGTAGGCGCCGGAAACGGCAGTTGGGCGACCCCGGGATACGCGTCCGGCCTCTTCCTCGCGCCCAGCCCAGCGCTGGGGCTGTGCAGCAACGGAGGCGTCGTACTCGGGTCAGTCGGCTGACGGATTCCTGTCGGCGCCGTCGAACGTCATCGGTGCGGCGGGCTGACGGAATCGTCGCTCCGAAGGTAGGGAAGTCGTGCCCTCGGAGGCAATGCCCCGGCAACTCGGGGCGTGCGCACGGCCGGGGCGGACGGCACGGTAGAGCCATGAAGAAGTTTGCCGTGTCCTCCGCCCTCGCACTGTCCCTCCTCGCCCCCGCCGTCACCGCGGCCACCGCGCACGCCGAAGCGCCGGTCGCGGGCACCGGCTCGTCGAGCCTGGATGTGCTGTGCAGCCCGATCGGTGGACTGCTCGTCCTCGCGGGCAGCGCGGAGAATCCCTACGGCCCGCTGCTCACCGCGGTGTGTGTGTCCCGCTGATCGGCGGGTTTCCTCGGGTCAGCGGAAGGGGGACCGGTCGATCCCGCAGCGGAGGTCGGCCGGGGGCAGCTGACCGGTGAACAGATAGTCGCGCTTGACATGTTCGGCGCAGGTGCTGGGCACGTACATGCTGCTGTGCCCGGCACCTTCCACCACGACCACCCGGGCGTCGGCGAGCTGCGCGGCGCCCGCGACGGCGCCACGCAGCGGCGTCGCCGGGTCGTATCTGCTGTTCAGGACCAGGATCGGCGCGGCGGTTTCGCGATTCCACGGACCGGTGTAGCGGTCGGCGTCGCGCGCGGGCCAGAAGGCGCACGGCGTGGCGTTGAAGACGGCGGTGCGGCCGAAATACGGGACCCGCAGGTCTTCGATGGCGCCGACCCGGCTGTACACGGCGGGGTCAGCCGGGACGGCGCTGTCGGCGCACTGGATCGAATAGAACGCCTCGACGCGATTGCCGGGCTGCTCCTTCGCGAAGATCGCGTCGTGCGTCACCGCCGGGAGCAGCGCGGTACCGGCGTCGAAGAGCTGCTGTAGCAGGCTCGCCAGGTCGGGGTAGGTCTCCGGGCGCGCGAGGCCGCCCGCGGCGGCCACGATCTGACCGTAGGTCCACGCGGTGCCGTCGACGACGATGGGCGCCAGACGCGCGCGTTCGGCGAGCGCGATCCACTTGAGTTTCGGCTCGCCCGCCGCGAACGCGCAGTCCGGGCCGGCGGCCGAGCAGGCGCGCAGGAACGCGTCGAAGGTCTCGGCGACGGCATCGGCCACGCCCTGCCTGGTGTCCAGCGGGAGGTTCGCGCCGTCGCCGCCGTGCCCGTTCGCGTTGCCCTCGAAGTCCAGCGATCCGTCCAGCGCCATCGCCCGCACCCGGCCGGGGAACATGTTGGCGTAGACCGCGCCGACCTGCGTCCCGTAGGAGATGCCGTGATAGGTCAGCGCCGCGTCGCCGACCGCGCGACGCAGCAACTCCAGGTCACGGACGGTGTTCGCGGTCGAGGCGTGTGCCAGGATCGGGCCCGCGGACGCGCCGCAGCGGCTCGCGATATCGGCGGAGCGATCGAAGAACTCCGCCTCCTCGGCCGGGCTCTCCGGCGTGCCGGGGAATGTCGCGAAGTAGGCCTGTTGCTCGTCGTACGAGGGAAAACAGCTGGTCGGAGCGCTGCGTGCGACCGAACGCGGGTCCCACGACACCAGATCGAAGCGGGCTCGCAGTTCCTCGGAGAACAGCCACGGCCACCGCGCCCGCTCGCGGAGCCGGTCGACACCCGACGGTCCCGGCCCGCCGAAGTTCACGAACAGCGTCCCGATGCGCCGACCGGGGTCGGTCGCCGGCAGCTTGATCACCGCCAGCTCGATCTGCTCACCCCGCGGACTGTGATAGTCCAGCGGCACCTGCGCCCAGGCGCAGGAGAAGCCGTCCTCGCAGTCCGACCACTGCAGGCCGGGGGTGCCGGCGGCCTCGGCCAGCGGGTCGACGTACGGGTCGGCCGCGTGCGCGGGAGCCGGGACGGTGAGGGCGCCGAGACCGAGCAGAACAGCGAGTACGCGAGTCCAGCTACGGCGAGTTCCACGGCGCCCAGAGCGCGAATACAACTGCCGAGCCTCCTGCACAGATCGGACGAACCTCGCGAAGCTATCACATGCTTACTTCAGGAAACTAGTTGGCGGCGAACAGAATTCGCCGTACCGGTCTCGTGTGGCTGGGGCGCCCGGCTGCTCGGTGTCGGCCGCTCCGGAATATGTTTCGAATTGTTCAGTGAACGTGAGGTTAAATATCTCGCGGCCAATTCTGTGTTTTTCCCGATAATCGCGAAATCGCACTGGCCGGGTCCCGGTGCCGTCGCTACGCTCGGGATGATCGCGCGGAAATTCGGCGCGACGGGTGTCAAAGACGATCCCTGATTCCAGGACAAGCGGAGGATGTGGGATTGTGACGGCAACCACAGAGAAAACCGGGCGTGACCTGGGCCACCGGCGGCCGCTGCGAGGGATGCCCGCGGGTGCGATGCCGATGGTCGCCTTTCTTTCGATATTGGCCGGATTTATCGGCGCGGCCGCCTATACGCATTCCGCCGGATATTTCGTGACATTCATGACCGGAAATACCGAGCGGGCTGTTCTCGGCTGGTTCGACAATGACGCGGTGCTGGCCACCGGCGCGATCACCCTGCTGTTCTCGTTCGGCCTCGGCGTGTTCGTCGCCTCGATGCTGCGACGGCGGGTGTGGCGCGACAGCAGGCACGGCGCGGCCGTGGTGACCACGACGGCGCTGGCCGTGGCGGCCGTCGTCGACTGGGTGCTCGACCGCACGGGCGGGCAGGAGGTGGGGTTCATTCCCATCGCCTTCGTCGCGTTCGCGGTCGGCGCGCTCAACACCGCCTTCGTCAAGGACGGCGAGACCAGCGTGCCGCTCAGCTACGCCACCGGGACGGTGGTGAAGCTGAGTCAGGGCATCGAGAGCCATGTCAGCGGCGGTAGCGCCCGCGATTGGCTCGGCTACGCGACGCAGTACGGCGCCTTCGCCGTCGGCGCCTTCCTCGGCGGCATCATGAGCATGCTGGTCGGCGGCGAGATGATGCTGATCGTGGCCACCGCGGTCTCCGGCGCGGCGATCCTGCTCACAGCCAAGGCCGCGACCCGGCCCCAGATTTTGTCCTGACCACGGCATTGCCTACACTAGAGCGGTTGCCTGGGCACCTCTGTGTCCGCTGGCGCCTCGCCGACTGTGGGTGAGGCGGGCGGACGGTCCAGGCGCCGAGAGCTCGTAAAGAGAACTCATCCGGTCGGTAAGTGCCGTCCGGACCAGCCGAATTGTTGTAGGCCCACGGTCGGCGTGCGAGAGCGCGCCGATGCTGCATGGGAACCGCAGCGAGAAAGGTGTCGAGGTCTAACCATGACCATGACTGATCCGATCGCAGACTTCTTGACGCGTCTGCGCAACGCCAACTCGGCGTACCACGATCAGGTGAAGGCGCCCCACTCCAAGCTCAAGGCGAACATCGCCGAGATCTTGAAGCGCGAGGGCTACATCGCCGATTACCGCACCGAAGACGCGACCGTGGGCAAGTCCCTCGTCGTCGATCTGAAGTACGGCCCCAGCCGTGAGCGCAGCCTGCAGGGCCTGCGTCGCGTCTCGAAGCCGGGTCTGCGTGTGTACGCGAAGTCCACCAACCTGCCCAAGGTCCTCGGCGGCCTCGGCGTGGCGATCATTTCCACGTCGACCGGTCTGCTCACCGACCGTCAGGCGGCCAAGCAGGGCGTGGGCGGCGAAGTCCTCGCCTACGTCTGGTAAGGGAGGTCAGGACTAATGTCGCGTATTGGTAAGAAGCCCATCGAGATTCCGGCCGGCGTCGACGTCACCATCGACGGCCAGGTCGTCACGGTGAAGGGGCCCAAGGGCACCCTGTCGCACACCGTGGCCGAGCCGATCACCGTCACCAAGGGTGAAGGTAACGAGCTCGAGGTCGCCCGTCCCAACGACGAGCGCGCCAACCGTTCGCTGCACGGCCTTTCCCGCACCCTGATCGCCAACATGATCGAGGGTGTCACCAAGGGCTACGAGAAGAAGATGGAAATCTTCGGTGTCGGTTACCGTGTGGCCGCCAAGGGCTCGAACCTCGAGTTCGCCCTGGGCTACAGCCACCCGGTGCCGATCGAGGCCCCGGAGGGCATCACCTTCGCGGTGGAATCGCCCACCAAGTTCTCTGTGTCCGGCATCGACAAGCAGAAGGTCGGCCAGATCTCCGCTGTCATCCACGGACTGCGTAAGCCCGACCCGTACAAGGGCAAGGGCATCCGCTACGCCGGCGAGGTCGTTCGCCGCAAGGTCGGAAAGACGGGTAAGTGATCATGGCGCAAACTGCTAACCAGAAGGCCAAGCGGATTCCGCTGGGCAAGGACTCCTCGACCAAGCGTCGTCTGTCCAAGACCCGCCGTCACTTCCGTCTGCGCAAGAAGGTCGTCGGCACCACCGAGCGTCCGCGCCTGGTGGTCAACCGCTCCTCGCGGCACCTGCACGCCCAGCTCGTCGACGACTCGGTGGGCAAGACCATCGCCGCCGCGTCCTCGATCGAGGCCGACGTGCGCGCGCTGGAGGGCGACAAGTCCGCCAAGGGCGCCAAGGTCGGTCAGCTGATCGCCGAGCGTGCCAAGGCTGCCGGTATCGAGTCGGTCGTGTTCGACCGTGGTGGTCACGACTACCACGGCCGCATCGCGGCGCTGGCCGATGCCGCTCGTGAAGGCGGGTTGAAGTTCTGATGACTGTTATTTCGAACGGAAGGAACGTCTGATGCCGGGACGTCAGCGGCGTGACGGCGGCAACGGACCCGCCGGACAGAACAGCAATGGCCCCGAGGGCAACCGTGGCGACCGCCGCGGTGGTGGCGATCGTCGCGGTGGCGGCGACCGTCGGGACAACGCTGCCGAGAAGAACCAGCTCGAGCGCGTGGTCGCGATCAACCGCGTCTCCAAGGTCGTGAAGGGTGGTCGTCGCTTCAGCTTCACCGCCCTCGTGATCGTCGGTGACGGCAACGGTCTGGTCGGCGTCGGCTACGGCAAGGCCAAGGAAGTTCCCGCGGCCATCCAGAAGGGTGTCGAGGAGGCTCGCAAGGGCTTCTTCCGCGTCCCGATGATCGGCTCGACCATCACCCACCCGGTTCAGGGTGAGGCGGCGGCCGGTGTCGTCATGCTGCGTCCGGCTTCGCCCGGTACCGGTGTGATCGCCGGTGGCGCGGCGCGTGCCGTGCTCGAATGCGCCGGCATTCACGACATTCTGGCCAAGTCGCTCGGTAGCGACAATGCGATCAACGTCGTTCACGCGACGGTTGCCGCGCTCAAGATGCTCCAGCGTCCCGAAGAGGTTGCCGCGCGTCGCGGTCTGCCGATCGAGGATGTCGCTCCGGCGGGCATGCTGCGTGCGCGTGCGGGACAGGGAGCCTGACCATGGCTGATCTCAAGGTGACCCAGATCAAGAGCACCATCGGCGCCAAGGCGAATCAGAAGGACTCCCTGCGTACGCTGGGCCTTCGCAAGATCCGTCAGAGTGTTGTCCGTGAGGACAACGCTCAGAACCGCGGTCTGATCAACGTCGTGCGCCACCTCGTAACTGTTGAGGAGGTCTGACATGACCATCAAATTGCACCACCTGCGTCCTGCGCCGGGTTCCAAGACCGAGAAGACCCGTGTGGGTCGCGGTGAGGGCTCCAAGGGCAAGACCGCCGGTCGCGGTACCAAGGGCACGAAGGCCCGCAAGAACGTCTCCCCGGCGTTCGAGGGTGGCCAGATGCCGCTGCACATGCGCCTGCCGAAGCTGAAGGGCTTCACCAACCGCTTCCGCGTGGAGTACCAGGTTGTGAACGTGGGCCGCATCGCGGAGCTGTTCCCCGAGGGCGGCACGGTCGGTAAGGCCGAGCTCGTCGCGGCCGGCGCCGTTCGCAAGAACGAGCTGGTCAAGGTTCTCGGCGACGGTGAGATCGGCGTGGCGGTCCAGGTGACCGCCGACAAGGTGACCGGCTCCGCCAAGGAGAAGATCACCTCGGCCGGTGGCACTGTCACCGAACTGGCCTGACGGTACTGTTAGTCAGCAGTGGACACCGGACGAGTCGCGAGCTCGTCCGGTGTCACTGTTAGAGTTCAAGTGTTGTCTGCCAAGCTCGTCATCGGCTGACGTTTCCGTAGAACCGAAGTCGCATGGCATGACCATGTCGTTCGCCAGGAGGATCTGTGCTTTCCGCCTTCGTATCGGCCTTCCGGACTCCGGACTTACGGCGGAAGATTCTCTTCACGCTGGGGTTGATCGCGCTGTACCGGTTGGGTGCCGCGCTGCCGTCCCCCGGCGTCGACTACCAGAACGTCCAGGAGTGCGTGAAGCTGGTCTCCGGCGGTGATTCCGCCGGTATCTACCAGCTCATCAACCTGTTCTCCGGTGGCGCGCTGCTGCAGCTGTCCGTGTTCGCGATCGGCATCATGCCGTATATCACCGCGAGCATCATCATCCAGCTGCTGACCGTCGTCATCCCGCGGTTCGAGGAACTGCGCAAGGAAGGCCAAGCAGGCCAGACCAAGATGACGCAGTACACCCGGTACCTGTCGATCGCCCTGGCGATCCTGCAGGCCACCGGCCTCGTCGCGCTGGCCGCGCGCGGTCAGCTGCTGCAGGGCTGCAACGAGCCGATCCTCGCCGACACCAGCATCTTCGGCATGATCATCATCGTCCTGGTGATGACCGCCGGTGCCGCGCTGGTCATGTGGTTCGGTGAGCAGATCACCGAACGCGGCGTCGGCAACGGTATGTCGCTGCTGATCTTCGCCGGTATCGCCGCCCGCCTGCCGGTCGACGGCAAGAACATCCTCGACTCCGACGGTGGCCTGATCTTCGGCCTGGTGTGTGTCGCCGTGCTGGTGATCCTGGTGGCCGTGATCTTCGTCGAGCAGGGTCAGCGCCGGATCCCGGTGCAGTACGCCAAGCGCGTCGTCGGTCGCAAGATGTACGGCGGTTCCTCGACCTACCTGCCGTTGAAGGTCAACCAGGCCGGTGTCATCCCGGTGATCTTCGCGTCCTCGCTGCTCTACCTGCCGAACCTGGTCGCTCAGCTGACCGGCTCGAACACGGCGACCGACCCGAGCTGGTGGCAGGAGATCATCCAGAAATACCTGGTGAACCCGGGCAACCCGGTCTACATCGCGATCTACTTCGGTCTGATCGTGTTCTTCACCTACTTCTACGTCGCGATCACCTTCAACCCGGAGGAGCGCGCGGATGAGATGAAGAAGTTCGGCGGCTTCATTCCCGGTTACCGTCCGGGCAAGCCGACCGCCGACTATCTCAACTACGTTCTGAGCCGCATCACCCTGCCTGGCTCGATCTACCTCGGTCTGGTCGCCGTCCTCCCGAACCTGTTCCTGGACATGGGCGCGACCGGCGGAGCGGCGAACCTGCCGTTCGGCGGTACTGCGGTCCTCATCATGGTCAGCGTGGGTCTCGACACGGTCAAACAGATCGAGAGCCAGCTGATGAATCGAAATTACGAAGGGTTCCTCAAGTGAGAGTTGTTCTGCTCGGTCCGCCGGGTGCCGGCAAAGGTACTCAGGCCGTCCTGCTGTCGGAGAAGCTGGGCGTTCCGCACATCTCCACCGGAGACCTCTTCCGCGCGAATATCAGCCAGCAGACCGCCCTCGGTCGCGAAGCGCAGAAGTACATGGACGCGGGCGACCTCGTCCCCAGCGACGTCACCAACCGCATGGTCGAGGCCCGCGTCGGTGAGCCGGACGCGTCGAACGGCTTCGTTCTCGACGGGTACCCGCGCACGACCGACCAGGCCGACGCGCTGAAGAAGATCCTCGAGCACAACGGCACCCCGCTCGACGCGGTGCTGTGCTTCGTGGTCGCCGAGGACACCGTGGTCGAGCGCATGCTCGCCCGTGGACGCGCCGACGACACCGAGGACGTCATCCGCAACCGGCTGCGGGTCTACCGTGAGGAGACCGAGCCGCTGCTCGAGTACTACGACGGTCTGGTCGTGACCGTCGACGGAATCGGCGAGGTCGACGAAGTCAACACGCGGGCGCTGAAGGCGCTCGGTCAGTAACCACCGATCGGAGTACTGAGGCCGGATGGTCTTCAACCGTAAGAAGAAGGTCGTGCCGTTTCGCTCGGCGGGCGAGCTGGACGCCATGGCGGCAGCGGGCGCGATCGTCGGGCAGGCGCTCGTGGCCGTGCGCGCCGCGGCCAAGCCCGGCGTCTCGACGCTGGAGCTGGACGAGGTCGCCGAGCAGGTCATCCGTGACGCGGGCGCCGTCCCGTCGTTCAAGGGCTACCACGGCTTCCCCGGCTCGATCTGTTCTTCGGTCAACGACCGTGTGGTCCACGGGATCCCCTCGGCGAAGGACATCCTCACCGAGGGCGATCTCGTCTCCATCGACTGCGGTGCCATCCTCGACGGCTGGCACGGCGACTCGGCGTGGACGTTCGGCGTCGGCACCATCATCGAGGCCGACGCGTTGCTGAGCGAGGCGACCAGGCTGTCGATGGAGGCGGGCATCGCCGCCATGGTGCCCGACAACCGCCTCACCGACGTCTCGCACGCCATCGAGCTCGGCACCCGCGCGGCCGAGCGCGAGCACGGTCGCGCGTACGGCATCGTCGACGGCTACGGCGGGCACGCCATCGGCCGCGAGATGCACATGGACCCGTTCCTGCCCAACGAAGGCGCCCCCGGCAAGGGCCCGCGCCTGGTCGTCGGTTCGGTGCTGGCGATCGAGCCGATGCTCACCCTCGGCACCACCGAGACCAAGACCCTCGACGACGAGTGGACCGTGGTCACCACCGACGGCACCCGCGCCGCGCACTGGGAGCACAGCGTCGCCGTCACCGAGGACGGCCCCCGCATCCTCACCCTGCGCCCGGAGTAGTTCGCGCACAAAGGATTTCGGACGACGGCCCGGTCAGCCTTCCAACAGGATGGTGACCGGGCCGTCGTTCGTCAGCTCGATCCGCATGTGCGCCCCGAAGTGCCCGGTGGCCACGGTCGCGCCGAGGGCGCGCAGGGTGTCGGCGAAGGCGTCGACGAGCGGTTCGGCATGGTCGCCCGGCGCGGCCGCGTTCCAGGACGGTCGCCTGCCCTTGGCGGTGTTGGCGTAGAGGGTGAACTGGCTGACCACCAGGATCGGCGCGTGCAGATCCGCGGCGGAGCGCTCACCATCGAGGATCCGCAGCCGCCACGCCTTGTCCGCCAGGGCTTTCGCGGTCGCCTCGGTGTCGCTGTGGGTGGCGCCGACCAGGGCGAGCAGCCCGTGCGGGACCCCCGCCGCGGCCGGATCGATCCGGCCGACCACCTCGTCGTCGACGCTCACCTTGGCACTGGTCACCCGCTGCAGCAGTACTCGCACAGGCACCGATCATGCCAGGTGCCGAACGGGTCAGGGTTTGCCGAAGAACAGGATGTCCGGCCCGTACTCGGTGAGCGGGCGCTGTTCGGCGGCCTGGCGGATGCCGCTGCCGGGTAGCTCGGTGACCTTGGCGAACATCGGCGCGTTGCCGAAGGCCGCACGGACCTGCGTCTCGGAGGCGTAGTCGGCGCCGTAGTCGGCCAGGGTCGCGAAATCCAGGGGCGCCAGGGGCGCGTCGAGCGGCGCCTGTCCGGCCGGCCTGCCGAGCGCGGCGTACTGGGTGGCGACGCCGTTGTCGTAGAGGCACAGCTCGTAGGAGATCTTCTCGATGGTGGCGACGGTGAGGACCGGCCACTTCTCCGAGAGCCGAACGGCGAGTGGATGCTTGCCGAGCGCGCCGATCTCCCAGTTCAGGCTTTTCACCGAAATCCAGCTACCGGAGGACTTCTCGACCAGCACCACATCGGCGGACAGCTCGACCGCCGGGTTCGTGACGGGTTCCTTCACTCCCCAGTGCTTTTCGTGCACCCCGGCGAACCGGCCGGCGTCGACCGGCTCGACCCCGTCACGCGCGAAGGCCGCGACGATGGCCGCCCGCACCTGCTCGAGCGCGTCCGGCGCCGAACAGCGCACCGCGAGCGCGCCGTAGGTCGCCGAGATCTCCACCGGCCGTGACGGCGGTTCCGGCATCGCGCCCGCCGCCAGCGGCTTGAGCCCGACCAGCGCCAGCCGCCAGTTGATCTCGTCGATGGTGGCCAGGTCGCCGCCCGACTGATAGAGGATCTGCTGCTGGGTGAGCCGCCCGGCCCGTTCCAGCGTCGGCGCGCCCAGCTTGATCAGCGCCTGCGTCGTCTTGAGGGTGAGATCGAGTTCCTCGACGCGGGTCTCGCGCAACCGCGCGGTACTCGCCGCGGAGGTGACCTCCGAATACAACGTGCGATAGCTCGCGATGGCCTGCTTGCGCGACCGGCCGACCATCATGGTGCGCAGCAGCGTGCTCAGGCTGGCCAGATATTTGCCCGGCTGCTCGGAGGTGCGCGCGTACATCGCCGCCCTGATCCGCACCGCGTCCTCGGTCGCCGCGACCGCCGCGTCGTGATCGAGCCGCATCAGCCACACGCCGCACTTGGACAGCCCGTCGGCGCACATCGGCTGCACATCCGGATAGTCCTGGGCGACCTGCCGGTACGCCTGACACGCGCTGCGAATGGTGTTGGTGGCCAGCTGCCGATGCCCGACCAGCCGGGTCGCCTGCTCGAACAGCCGCAGCGAATCCTGCAGCGCGCCGGCGTACTCGTAGCTGACATACCCGCCGACCAGCCAGTGCAGGCGGATGGCGACCGCTTCCTGCGCCGGTTCCAGCGCCTCGGCGGTGCGGTCGCGGCCGGACGGGTCGTCGCGGGTGGTGAGCAGGCCCTGGGCCAGCTCGGCGAGGGATCCGGCCAGGCGCAGGTAGTCGGCGGGGGCCTGGCTCCTGGTGGCAGTGCGGTCGGCCGCGACGCGCCGTTCGAGGCCGCTCAGGTCGGTCATGAGCAGTTCCATCGCGACGTCAATCCTGGCCTCATCCATCGTTCGAGCACGGCCGTTGGGCGGCCGTTCAGTGTGTCGTTCGAGTTTGGCACAGATCGGCGATGGTTGCCGGTCCGTCCGGCGAACCAGGATGTTCATCCACGAGCGAGCCGGTGTTTCCCTGTGGCTGTGCATATTTCGCATTGCTTACTAGAATGCGATGCGATGGAGCCGACTGCGCGAGGGTCGTCGGTGGGGTGCTGCGAGGAGCGGTTGGCGTGGGCGATTCTCCCTTCGAGGGTGCTGCGGACAAGGCGAAGATCAAGGTCGAGACGGGTGCCGCGCTCCAGGCAGCCAAGGCGTGCAGTACCGCGATCGAGGTGGTCAAGGGCTGTCAGGGGTTGATCGAGAGCCGACAGCTCAACGTCTTCACGATGTCCAAGCTCGGCGGGGCCGAGGTCTACGCCCCGGAGAAGTTGCAGCCCCGGTTCGTCACCGAGGCCACCGAGTGCAAGGACACCCTCGGCAAGTTCGTCGACTCGCTGGAGGACATGGTCGACATGTTCAAGGCCGCGGGGGAGAAATACACCGGCACCGATGAACTCTCGGCCTCGGAACTGGCGGCGCTGAAAGGGAAGAAGACCGACCTCGGCAACGTCTCGGCGAAACCCGGCGCCAAGGACATGTCGGGCGCGGTCAAGAACGCGGGCACCTACAACCCCACCAACCAGGACATCGAGACCCGCGACGGCAAGATCTACGTCCAGCACAACGACGACATCGACACGGCCAAGGTCCCCAAGGATGTCACGGCCAAGCCGGAGCCGGCCGAGGGTGAAATGCCGTACCGGGAACCGTCGAGCATGGGCTGGCGGGATCTGTACGACCTGGGCTACCGCATCGGCTGGACCGAGATCACCGAGGACGCGCCGATCTGGGGCCTGATGTCCAGCCAGCTCAACGGCGCCGCCTACGACCTGAGCCAGGCGATGCAGACGATCACCTCCACCACATGGGAGAGCCAGGGCGGCGAGACCGCGCTGGCCGCGGTGCAGGGATTCTCCAAGTCGGTGTCCGATCTCGCCGGGTCGTTCAAATTGATGCAGGCCAACCTGCAGTACACCGCGGACTGGTTGTACGCGACCAACTCCTGTATGCCGGTCTCGCCCGACGAGGGCTGCGGTGACGATGTCGGTGAGGTCCAGGAGCTCTACCGCAAGCACTACATCGACGGGCTCAAACAGACCCAGAAGATGTTCCCGGCCGAGGTGCTGCCGGAGGCGCCGAAGGGAGCCATCGGGCCGCCGCCGAAGAAAGAGGAGACCGGCGGCCAGCAGAACAACGGTCAACAGAACAACGGCCAGCAGAACAACGGTCAACAGAACAATGGTGGGCAGCAGTCCAGCGGTGGGCAGCAGTCCAGCGGTGGACAGCAGTCCAGCGGTGGACAGCAGGCGAGCAGCCAGCAGCAGGGGAGCACCCAGCCGTCGGCCGAGTTCATGGCGGCGCAGCAGGCATTGGCCAACCAGGGGAAGGGCACGGGTTCCACCGGGGGCGGCTCCGGGTCGGGCTCGGGCTCGGGATCGGGATCGGGATCGGGGTCCGGTTCGGGCAGCACCGGCGGAACGGGAAGTTCGTCCGGCAGTTCGGGCTCGGACGCCATGTCCTCGCTGATGTCGACCATCTCCGGGGTGGTCTCCTCGCTCACCCAGGCGCTGCCGAGCGTCACCCAGGCGTTGCAGCAGATCGCCTCGACCGACCTGTCGTCCGCCACCCCGGACCTGTCCCAGCTCACCTCGCTGCTCGAGCAGTACCCGGATCTGGCGACCGCGATCTCGGAATCGCCCGAGTTCGCGCAATTGCTGGAAACCAATCCCGAGTTGCAGTCCGTCGCGGAACAGCTCGGCCTCACGGTCGAGGAACCCGCGGAGGAGGTCGCGATGGCCGGACCCGCGCCGGGGGAAGCGGTCGATTCCGCAGCGGGCCTGGCCTTCCCGCGGGCGTCGCTTCCGAGCCTGCCCGATTTCAGCTCGCTCGGTGATCTCGTGGAGCCGGTGATCGCGGCCAGCGTCGGGGTGCCCGCGGAGCCGATGACGGTGGCGACCGAGGTCGTCCAGGGCGGCGAGAGCGCCACCGAGGGCGCCAGTGCCGCCTATGCGCGTCCGGCGGCTGACGCATGAGCCGCACCTGGGAGTTCACCGATGTCGAGTTCAAGGTGCTGTGGGACAGGTTGGTCGGCGGCCACATGCCGCGGCCGTTGAGCTTCCTGTCCACCACCATGCTGATGCACGACTTCGATCAGGAGAAGTACGACACCTGGCAGCGGCTGCAGTCGGTGATCGATCCCGCGCTGCGTACGGCGGTGGATGTGCTGGCTCGCCCCGATGTCTATCTGCGGCTGCGGGGGTGGAACGACCGGGAGCGCGACGACGCGCAGCGATGGCTGAAGGCACGCGCCGCGCGGGCAGGCGCCAACGGCTACGTGATCCACCAGCTGCCCGGCGCCACCCCGGCGCACAGCGGCGGATTCGTTCTGACCGATTGCGGCCCATACGGTCTCACCGACGCGATCCTCGACCTGATGCCGCAGGTCGGGCCGGGCAGGGACGGCGTGATTCCGCTCGTCACGGACCAGGAACCCGAACCGGACGCCTACGCGCCGCGCGCTTCGATGGTTTTCGAGGAGGCCGACACCGGCATCGCGCGCCGCAGCGCGGAATTCTTCGAGGTTCCTGCCGACCGCACCGGCACCATCAATATCCTGCAGAACCAGTCCATGTTCGGCTCGCGCGGCATGCATCGCGACATTCTGGTCTGGCGTGACCTGCCGGACGACGGTCGTTACGTCATCGAGCTGCCCAACGAGAACCCCATGGCCACACCGATGTCGCGGGCTGATCTGGCCGACAAGGTCGACAGATCGATCGAGCGCATGATGTCGCGCGTGGAATCGCACTGGGAAGCCAACGTTTAGGAGTCCCCGGCACACGTCGTTCACAGCGGTGTCATCCGGGGTTCGTTCCCCCGTGCGAGGCTGTTGCGCACGCGAAAGAGTTGTGGTGTGCTCGAAAGCACCACTCGTGGAGGGATGAGGGCGATGGGCACTTTCGAATACGACGCCGACAACTTCCGGACCGCGGCGGGCAAGTCGCAAAACGTCAGCAACCAGCTCACCGGCATCATCAACACGTTGAACAGTTCGCTGACCGGCCGCGGAAACGTCTGGGGCAACGACAAACTCGGTAAGTCGTTCAACAACGGCCCCGGTGGCAACGACGGCTACGACGCCTCCTGGACCAACATCAGCGAAAATGTGAAGACCATGGCCACGTCCATGGGGGACTTCGCCGACGGCCAGACCGAGAGCGCCGACTACATCGACAAGATGGAGAAGGGCAACCGCGACGGCCTGACCTAGCCGCTCACCGCACGTGCCATCCTTCTCGGTCTGTCCAGGCGTCGTAGACGAGTTCGGTGGGGCTGGTGATGGCGTAGCCGGCGCGGAGCCCGGTGACGGCGAGTTCGGTGGCGTGGTGGCAGTCTTCGGCGGTGACCGGTGCGTCGAAGTCGAACCACCACAGATGGCCGTTGTCCACGTCGGGCTGGTTCCAGCCGCCGGCGGTGATCGCCTGGTATCCGGCCGTGTCGGGTCGTCGGTTCTCGTCGAGGTACCGGTCACCGATCAGCTGTGCCGACAGCACGTCTTCGTCGCGGGCGAACTGTACGAATCGGCGGACGCGAGCGGGTTCGGGCTCGAAGACGATCACCCGTGCGCCGAGCGGAAGCTTCTCGAGCTCGGCCGCCAGGTGTTCGGCGAACGTGGTCCAGCCGGTCACAGCTGTCCCGCCGGGAGAGCTCGCTGGTATCGGTCGAGTGCGCGCAGTCGACCGCCCAGCTCGGCGACCTCGTCGGGGGTCCGGGTTCGGAAGTCCGTCAACGATTCGCTGCGTTCAGGTCTCGTCGCGGATGCCGAGGCTGGGCAGATGCAGGCGGCTGCCGGTCTTCTCGACCCAGCCCCGATAGGACAACTCGGTCGGTGCGGTGATGCCGAAGCCGTCGCGAAGTCCGGTGACCGTGATCGCCGCGATTCGCCGATACTGGTCGGTGCGGACGGGTGACGCGAATTCGGCCCACCAGTTGTCGCAGTGGTCTTGGTCCGGCCGGTGCCATCCTGCTCGGGTGATGGCTCGCCAGCCCACGTCGCCGGGTCGCGATGCGGGTTCGAGCCATTCGTCGCCGGTCAGTTCGGCCAGGACCGATTCGCCGGTCTTGCGGAACTGCGCGAAGCGACGAGATCCAGTCGGCGCTACCTCGCCGATCACCAGGACGGTGGTGTCGGGCGCCGCGTCGAGCTCGTCGGCCAGGATGCGGGCGAAGTCTGCCCAGTCGGTCATAGCAAGCCCTGGTTATCGAGTTCGAGGTTGCGGTCGTCGGCGGCGAGGCGGGCGTTGGTGTCCAGGTGCAGCCAGATCGAGGCCGCGGAGAGGATGAGGACGACAGTGGAGTCTGGTCCGGCCCAACGGTATTGCGGGGTCGGTGCGTTGACCCGCGCGGTCGGCTCGCCGAGAGTCTCGCCGATCGCGCGCGCGAACTCGGTGAAAGTGGCTTTCACTTCGGACTTTTCATCGGCTTCGGCATAGCCGGTGAGTTGCAGTTCGATGCGGGTGACTTCACCGTTCTTGGCCTGGATGGTGCCACTGCCAGGTCCGAACCCGATATCGAGCATGATCCGGCGTGGCCGGCTGGAGACGGTGTGCCAGCCGAACTGCTCGACGATGGTGGGCGCGTCGTCCAAGGTCCACGTCCAGTCGAGGCTGTACAGCCTCCTTGCGAGGTCGGCCGCTTGGTCGGTCGGCATGGTCCGCCAGGTGCTCATTCGGTCGCCTTTCCTGCGTCGTGATTCGGTGTGCTGGTGTGGCGGTCGCGGATCGCAAGCCCTTCCATCGGTGCCGCCAACGCGCCATCGGAGTCCCAGCGACGGCGTAGGAGGAGATTGCTCCCCGCGTCGTAGCAGTCTTCCCGGCTGATTCGGCCGTCCGGACTGAACTCGTACCAGCATCCGACCGGGCCGGTCCGATTATTGACGCCCTTGCGGAACTCGTGTCTGTCCCGGTACTCGATGCAGAGACCGTCGGGGTAGCCGTCGCGATAGTCCTGGACGTGGAGAAGTGTCTCGCCCGCATGGTGTTCGAGCACGCCCGTAAAAGGCTCGCCCTCGTGTAGGAAGGGCGTGGCCTGGTCCAGGGTGCCGTCGAAGCGGACGTGGGCGGTGGGCCGTGGGGGCGTACCGACAGCAACGATCGGTTCACCGGAATCTGTCCAGGAGCTCTTCAGGATCTGACGACCACTGCCGGAGAACACGTTCTGCTGTGCGAGGGTTCCGTTGTGGTGCCAGTGCAGCCACAGCCCGATCGGCCGGTTGCGGGCGGTGGTGCCGGCATATTGGCGTGCCCCGTCACCGTGCCAGCCCAGTTCTGGGCCGTCGGAGTAACCGTCGGCGAACCATTCCAGGGCGACGACCGGTCCGCCCTCGTAGAAGTATCGGACAGTTTGGCCGGTGAACGGTTGGCCGTCGAACAACAGGCGGCCGTCGACCGGATTCTCCGACAGGGCGGAACTCGTCCGCTCCACGGCGCTGTCCACCAGTGGCTTCGCGATCGCGGCAGCGTCGAAGTCTTCGGTCAAGGTGCCCCCTTCGTCCCACCGTTTCCGATGACGAAGGTTTCCCGAGAAGTCGAACGTGTCGAATCGAACGAGCCGACCGTGCTCGTCCCAATACTCCCAGTCGAGAATCCGCCTGCCGTGGTCGTAGCTCCCCGAGTACCTCCTGGCGTCGTCCGGGTACCAGCCGTCAGCTTGCCCGTGGAGGTATCCGTCGAGGTAGGTGAGGGATTCGATCTCGGTCTGATCGGGCGTCAGCGTCGACACCTGCCCGCTGAACGGGACCTCTTTGTAGTATGCGCGCCCGCCATCCACGACCAGGTCTGGATCACTACTGTCGATGAAGAGCACGGGACTGTCCTTCCGGTGGAACGCGGTCAGAAGTACGACAGGAACGCCGCGTCGAAATCGGGGTCGCGGGTGTCGAACTGCTGGGGGACGTAGTCGAAGGAGCGCACCCGCTCGATGAACTCGGTGGGGAGGGTGAGGGGCTGTTCGGCGAGGTATTTCAGGGAGTCCTCGCGCCAGATCCAGACGCCGTCGGAGTAGAGGGAGGGGCCGCCCTCGATGTCGGCGCCGGAGGTGAACAGGTCGGGCGCTTCGCCCATGACGTCGAAGATCGCGCGGACCTTGCGCATGTAGTTCAGGATCTGGTCGCGGTCGCCCTCGACGGCACCGGTGGGCGCGTCGTGTACCGAGGGCAGCTCGTCGTGCGTGCCCTCGTACATCTCGCGGTACATCACCACCGGCTTCAATTCCATTGCGTGCGTCCCGTTCTCGATCTCATGGAGTCTGTACCGGCCGCCGTACCGCTCGGCACGGGTCGGCCGGTCGCGCCCGCGCCGCGGCGAGCCGCCGACCCCGATCCTTCGCGTGGACCGCCGGGTCGTCAAGTTCACCCGTACAGACAGGTCGCCGATGGCGCCGAGGGGTTCGTTTCAGCCGCTTGGCGTTCATTCTGCCGTCACTCCCGGTTCGCCGGTGCCTGCGACTCTGTTGCGCAGGCGAACGAGTTGTGGTGTGCTCGATCGGGCACCACTGCGGAGGGATGAGGGGCGATGGCTACGTTCACGGACTCGAGCTGGTGACGTAGCCCTCCATGATCGATCTGCCGTCCGGGCTGCACTGGCTCTCGATTCTCGCTGGCATGGAATGGCCAGAGGGCAACGAAGACGAGATGTGGGCCATGGCCGAGGACTGGCGCACGGCCGCCGACAGCCTGCGCGGTCTCGTCGATGACATCGATGCCGCCAAAGACGCTGCGTTCAAGGCATATCCGCAGGGCGAGGGTGTCGACGACATGCTCAAGGCCTTCGAGGGGATGGCCCGCGGCGACCAGTCGGTGATGAAGCTGGCCGAACTGTTCGACACGCTCGGTGATTCGGTGTATCAGACCGGCACCGAGATCGAGTACACGAAGATCATGTTCCTGTCCTCGCTGGGTTTGCTGGCGCTGGAAATCGCTGCGGCGTGGGTATTTCCGCCGACAGCGCCCGCCGTGCAGGCGGCGGCGGTCGCCGCGACCCGCATCGTGGCACGGACGATTTTCGGCCGCGTGCTCGCGGCGATCCTGCGCCACGGTGCGAAGGCGGTGATCACCCGCGTCCTGAAGTTCATCGGTCAGCACGTGGCGATCGATACCGCGCTGGGCACCCTCCAGGAACTCGGTGTCCAGCAGTGGCAGGTGGATCAGGGCCACCGCAAGGAGGTCGACTGGAACCAGGTCAAGGCGGCCGCGGTCAGTTCCGCCGCCGGTGGCCTGGCGGCGGGTCCTTTCGGCAACTTCCTCGGTAAGAAGCTCGGCGACGGCATGGCGCCGTGGCTCAAGGGCGCGATCACCGGCACCGGCGCCGGTCTGGTCGGCGCGGGCGGCGGCATGCTCGGCCAGTTCGGCTACGAGGGCTTCACCCAGGGCTGGGACAAGGCGTGGGAGAACTTGCAGACCGCGGCGTCGGACCCGCTCATGTGGAGTGCGGGCGCCACAAACGGTGGGCTCTCC
Source organism: Nocardia sp. NPDC050718 (assembly GCF_040654235.1). NCBI lineage: Bacteria > Bacillati > Actinomycetota > Actinomycetes > Mycobacteriales > Nocardiaceae > Nocardia > Nocardia sp. NPDC050718. The sequence continues at coordinate 811,285 of NZ_JBFAHQ010000003.1, forward strand.
GGGTTGAACAAGGCCGGAGCCAACTCGGCCTGGTCGGCGATGAAACCCGGTCTGTTCGAACGGCCCAGCTTCAGCTCGCAGATCCGCGATGCCATGGGCCCCGGGTACGACCTCGGCACGTTCGGGCAGAGCGATGGCGCGGGCGGGGACGGCTCGTCCAACCGCCCCGGCGGCGAGGGGGAGAACCGGGCAGGCGCCGACGATGACGGCGCGACGGGCGTCGGTGGTGACGACGGCGTGCGCGCGGGCGCGGGCGAGGACACCATGGGCGGCGAGGGCTCGGGTGAGTCGCGGGCAGGCGCCGGTGACGACGGTCAGTCGATGCGTCCCGCCGGCGCCACCCAGGCTCCGGAAGGCGAAGCGCCCGCGCCGACGAATACCGATGAGGGACGGGCGAATCAGCAGTCCGGCGACGATGGGCAGTCCACCGCCGAAGCCGGCGGCAGCGGCGCGGGGCGCCAGGACGCCAAGCCCGAGGTGCAGACCGGCGAGTCGCAGGGCGGGGACGGCGGACGGCAAGACGGCGGTTCTCGTGCTGAAGGCGAAAGTCCTGCGGCACAGTCGGATTCGGCGCAGGACAAGTCGCGGGCGGGCGAGGCCGAGCAGACCGACGGCGCGAGCGTCGGCGAGGGCACGCGCACCGACGCGCAGTCGAGTGGTCAGCCGGTCACGCAGGTCGACGGCACCCAGACGACGAACCGTGACACGGCCACGCAGGCGGGCGGCGCGCCGATCGGCGCGGGGATGACGGGCGCCGGACCGGCCGCGACCGCAGGGCCGACGCCCGCCGCGACCGGACAGGCGCCGGTCACCGCGCAGGGCGCCACGCCGACAACGGGCCAGCCGGCGGCGACCCCGACCCAATCACCCACCACACCAACGCAATCCACGCCTGCTCAGCAGTCGGCACCGGGCCAGCAGTCGACGACACCGAACCAGGGTGCTCAGCCGGGGGCTCGTCCCGGCTCCCCGGAGGTTCGGGCCGGCGTGCCGGACGGGATGCACGCCGGTTCCGATATCCGTTCCGGCGCACCGGAAGTCAGGACCGACAGCCCGACCGTCGATGAGTCGGGTGTGTCGGATCCGAAGGGCGCCGCCGAGGAATCCGGCGCGCCGAGGAGCCGCCCCGAAGATGAGAGCCGCGCCGGTGTGGGCGAACAGCGCGGGGCAGGTCTGGCCGAGACCCCGCCGCAGGGGGTGCAGGCCGCGCCCGGCGAAGCGCCGCCGGTGCGTGCCAGGGACACCTCCGAAGTCGATCCGCTGGCCGAGGTCGCGCCGATTGTGCCGATTGTCGGCGCGGAGCCCGGCGCGGGCCCGGCACGGTCGGGTCCGGAGACGGCCCGGCCCGGGCGCGCGGGCGCCGACGACACCACGTCGCCGCGTGATCGCGCCGACGGCGACGACCGCAGGCAGCCGCAGCCCGACGACAACGACGGCGGGCCTGTCTACGACACCCGCCTGCCCAACGGTCAGGGTGTCGTCCACCACCCCACGGGGACGGCGATCGGCGAGGACGCACGCACGCATCGCGTCAGCCAGAACGCACGCAACGACGGCTCCCACGACGTGGTCGTGCACGGCCGCCGCGACGGCTCGGTGACGCCGAGCAACGGCGACGCGGTCGACCCGAAGGACATCGTCGACGCGATCCGCAGCAACCCGAACTACGTGCCGGGCACCCCTATCCGGCTGCTGTCCTGCCATGCGGGCAACGCCAATGGCTGGGCGCAGTACATCGCCGACCAGCTGGGGGTCGATGTCACCGCGCCGACCGATCGGGTCGGTGTGATGAACGAGCCCGACTCGGTTCCGTCGATCGATCGCGGCGGCAAGTGGCGCACCTTCAGCCCCGAATCGGTCACCGTGCCCGACGACCTCTCGTCCCTGCGGCCGGATTCCGATTCGGTCGATCCGCGCGACCTCGACACCCGCGACGGGGACAGACCACCCCCGGATCGCGATCTCGTCGACTTCATGAGCGACGACGACGACGCGCCCACCCGTCCGGCCGCGATGTCGTTCCTGACACCCGAGGTCGGCACCCCCAACGCACCGTTCAGCCGGACGCCCGGCGTGGACGCGCACCTGCTCGGCGTGCTCGATCCGAACGATCCGCTGGTGCAGACCGCGGGCGATCCGCGGCGGATCACCCATGTCGACGGGGAGCCGATCGACGAATACTCCCACCGGCTCAGCGAGGAGCGTGGCCGGGCGTTCGTCGACGCCTCCAAGCCGGACGCCGCCCTGGTCGCCGAGTTCGAGCAACATAAGGCGCAGCAGAAGGGGCTGGAAGCCGAGAAGGCCGCTGCAGGCCGTGGGGTTCGCGATGCCAACATCAAGCTCAGGGAGGCGCAGAACGAGCGCGACAACGGTGCCGCGAACGGCGATGACCTGGTGCGCGCCGCGCAGCAGGGCGTGGCCGACGCCTTGGCCAAGTCCAAGGCGGCCAAGGAGGCCCTGGACAACTTCCTCGCCGCCGACAAAGCCGAAGCCGAAGCGGGCAATTCACCGGCCAAGCGCCTGGAGAAAGCCGAAGCCGACCGGCTGCCCGCCGCCCGGCGTGGCCACGTCTCGTCCATCACCATCGACCGCCTCACCGGTCGCGTGTACGAGGCCGCCAACGGCACGTCCGATCAGCGCATCCACCCGAACGACTTGCATCCGACGTTGCACGACAACGTCTCCCAGTACCAGGACCCCACCGACGTCTACCACAACGGCGGCGACCGGCAGCACTTCCCGCACACGGACAACCCCCTCGGTCACGCCGAGATCCGCGGCACCAACGCCGCCCTGCACGACCGGGAACTGCTCAACCAGCAGCGCGATCCGGACGACCAGCTGCCGACCGACTTCGACGGCCTCGCCTCCATCCTCAACTCGCCCTACGTGCCCAGCCGAGGCGCCGAGGCGCCCTGCTGCGCCAACTGCACACGGGTGGTGCAGGGCACCGAGAGCACCGCGGGCCACATCATCGACGAGGGCGCTCGCCGCGTCGACCCGATCCGACACGTCGACATCGAACGGGCCGCCGCCGAGGGCAATGTCATCGAGCCGCGGCTGGTGTCGCCGGAGTATCCCCCGAATATGGACTTCATGGGCGACGACGACGATGTCGCGAGCCCGGATCGCGGGTCCGACGAGCCGGTGCCGCCGGGGATGGTGCGCGGCGACGACGGGTTGTTGCGCAGGCCGGGCGACCGGCTGGACAGTTATCGGGATCCGGATGGGTCCTGGCATCACGTCGACGACCCGGCGGGTACCAAACGCGATGTCAAGTTCGGCCTGCACGGACCGGGCGGGGCTTTCGTCGATGACCATCTGAGCAAAGCCGACTACCTGTACGACGTGATGAAGGGCGACTCGGAGCCCTATGAGATCAAGGACCCGGACCGGGCCGCTGAGATCGAAGCCGCGTCCGAGCGGCGCCTCGAACTGCAGACCGAACGCGATGGCGTCCGCGACGAACTCAAGACGCTCATGGCCGAGTTCGAGATCGAGAAGACGAACGAGCTCGCGCCCAAACGCCTTTTCGAGAAACTTCAGCAGCTGCGCCAGGAAATCCAAGCCGATACCTCGCTGAGCCCGGATGAACTGACCGACCGACTCGAGCTGCTCGGCGACCTGGAAGACACCGCGACCGAATACAACGACCTCGGTCGCGAGATGGTCGAGGTGTCCAAGAAACTTGGCGAAGTGGCGGGGATCGACTTCGCGCTCGATCCGGACGCCAGGCCGCGCGCTGTGCTGCTGACGCCGTTCGAAGGTGCCTTCGACGGCGCCGGCGTCGTCGATATCGCCGCGTACGTCCCGCGTCCCGATGCGGACTCGGCGCCGACGCTCGTCGTCGTGGAGGCCAAGGGCGTCGGATCGGTCCTCGGCGGCTCGAAGACCGCCCAGGCAGAACAGGGTTCGCCGGAATACCTGCGGCGCACCCTGGACATGGATCGAAATCTCGCGCGGATCCTCAACGAGACGCCCGAGCAGATGTCGGCGCGCGGCATCGACCCCGACAGCCCGGAGGGCCGGGCGCTCGCCGACGCCGTCGCAGACCTGCGCTCGGCGATGGCGGACGGCACCCTGCAGGTGGAGTACCGCCTGGTGCACACCGCCGCCGACGGCACGGTCACGGTGACCGAGCTGCTGCTCCATCGCGATGGTGTGAATGTGCTCGCCGACGTGCCGTTGCCGTTCGGCACCGATCCGGACTCGCTGGTCCTGGGCGCGGACGACGACGCGATGGACTTCATGGGCGACGATGACGACATCGGTGACCCACCGCCCACCGAATCGCCGGACCAGGCAGATGTGCCGGACGCCCCGACACCGACACCACACGATGGTGTCGGTGAGACGCGCCCCGCGATGTCCAACGTCGATGCGATTCGTGGTTCCGATGACCGGCCGAGCGCGGACGCGCATCTGCTCGGCAGGCTTACCGGCGACATCGTCAGGGACGCTGATGGGCACATCGTCAAGGTCGACGGCGAGTACGTCGACGATCTCGCGGCCAGAATCGCGCATGAGCGGATGCCCGCCTACCAGGAAGTCGTCGACAACTTCAAGGAGAAGAAGCTCGCCGAGGTCGCCGATGCCCGTGCGGCGCTGAAGGAGATCAAGGATCTCAGGACAGAGCTGCAGAACGAACGCAAGGAGATCAAGCGGCAGCTCAGATCGGCGACGCCGGAAGCGGAGTCGGCGCTGCGAAACCGGTTGGAAGCGATCCAGTCGCAGCTCGAGGAATTGAACGCGCGGCAGGAGACGGCGAAAGCGGAGTTCGTCGGGGCCGAACAGCGCAAGGACCCGGTCGGTCCGGTCATTGCCGTCACTATCGACCGCCTCAACGGCAACGTGTACGAAGCGGCGAACGGCACCAAGGATTCCGGGCTGTCGGTGGATGATCTGCACGACAGGCTGAAGGAGAATCTCACAGCCACGGGTCAGAGCATCGACGATCTCCGCGCGGGTAAGCGCGAAGAGGGCGCTTTCCCGCACGGCGATGAACCGCTACGGCACGCCGAAGTGCGCACGACGAACGCCGCGCTGCATTACCGGGACAGTCAGGGTGAGCGCACGGATCGCGCGGGAATGGCCTCCCTGGTGCACGCTCCGAAGAACATCGAAACGGGCAAGGGCGCGGCGTGCTGCGCGAACTGCACGAGGATGGTGGCCGGCACCGAGAGCGCCGAGGGCTACAACACCGACCACGTGAACAACGCGGGGGTGCAGGACGGCGTACACGAACGGCGCGCGGCTCTCGAAGGCCGGACAAACCCCGACGGCACGCCGCGCAAGCCCCGGTTGGTCTCGTGGCAAGGTGCGCCGCGCGCCGACGACACCATCGACTACATGGGCGATGACGATGGTGAGAACCGGCGTCGCCAACCCGATTTCGCCGACCCCGAACCCGAGGCTCCGCAGCGCGAGGTGCGGATCGAGCTCGGGCCGAACGGGGACGTCGTCGCGCTGCACATCCAGTTGGCCGACGGGCAGTGGGTGGTCGCGCGCAACGATGGTGACGAGGCGACGCGGAATGTACCCGCGCGCAGTGACGCCGACATTCGCGAGGTCGACAACCGGAATGTCCTGCGCAAGCTGGTCGATGACCTCAACGCCGGGTACGCGGGGCTGAATCTGAAGTACCCGTCGGGGTCCGGCTTCGATCATCGCGGGCAGACCGCGGTGCGCGACGGTGTGACCGGTGGAGCGCAGCTGATCTCGGATCCGGCGCCGGCACCGACGCAGCCCGCGCCGCCGCCCGTCGACGGTCCGGTGATGGGCGCGCCCGCGCCGGGGCCGGGTGATCCCGTGCTGAATGTGGCGCGGATCGGCCGCGAGGGGCTCACCTGGTATCACAACCGCGAGCACATTCCGTTCATCGGGCCGGTGCTCGGCAGGCAGGCGGATTCGGCCGGGAACTACCAGCCGGTGTATTTCCCGGACGGTACGGAGTATCGGCCGTGGATCACCGACGCGAACCCGAACGACGTGCGCGAGAACGTCGTCAGCGAGTTGCGGGCGAACCGGATGGACGCCGACGAGGCCCGCGACATCTTGAAGGAATTGTTCGACAACGCGCGGGATCCCCAGCTGCGCCAGGACCTGATCGACGATCTGGAATTCAACGGGCTCGTCGACACCGACGAGGCGCGGGCGATGGAGGACGCGCCCATCCCGCCGCCCGAGACGAAGCCGGAACAGCAGGGTCCGCCGCCCGAGGGCGAGACGCTGACCGAGATGGCCGAGCGGCTCGGCATCGACCTCGACGGCGAGGGGCCGCAGGATCTGCGCCGGGCGATCGACCGGCAGAGCCATCGGCTGCTGCGCGAGATCGGCGCGATCGAGGGCCTGGCCGACGCGGCCCGTCGTGCCGACGAAGAACAGACCCGCCCGTACCGGCGCGCGGACCACCCCGCCGACCCGGCGCCGGCACCCGACGATCGGACGCTGAACCGTCCGGACCGGCTGCGCGAGATCGAGTCGGACGAACCGCGCGACGATGACGACTACTACGACTACGACGACGAGGTGGGCGCCGCCGAGCCGCGGAGTCACTGGGGTGACACGAGTGCCCCACGCCCCGTGCCGTTCTCGCGCGAGGTCAGCTTCCTCGACAAGGACCCGCTCGGCCGGTTCCTGCGCGACCTGATCGTCGCGTTCGAAGGCGTCACCGCGCTGCGCGACTACGACCGGGTCGGCAACGGCGCGGACCGGCTGCCCGAATGGGCCAGCTTCTCCGACGACCGCGAACCGGGGCGCGACGAGGCGCGAGCGCGCGAGTTCTTCGAGCACGCGCTGCGGCGCGACCAGTTGCGTGACGAATTGTCCAGCTGGGCAGCGATGTTCGGCCGTGATCTGAGCGACCTGTCGGGCGATCGGATGGAGCCCACGCTCAACGAACTGCGGGACTCGGCGCGGCAGCGCGCCCAGAACCTGGCCGATTTCATCGCCGCCGCGCAGCCGATCCTGCAGGGCGACGGTGCCGAACCGGTCGGCAGGTCCTACGGCGACCAGGTGGCGCGCGTCCCCGATGCCGACGGCGGCCCGGACTGGCTGCTGGTGATCGACGGCCCGCTCGACCGGGAAGAGGCGCTGGCTCGCGCGCTGCGCGACAACCCCGAGCTCGCGGTCGATATCGACAACGGGGTGCTGCGGCCCGATTTCCGTGCGGTGCACGCCGACGGCGCGGGCAGGCAGTTCCTGGACCCGGTGGCCACCCCGGAGGTGCAGCACATCCGGCGCACGGTGGACGGCGCCGAACTCCAGGTGACGATGATGCGCGGCGAGGACGGCGAGTGGCGCCCGGTTCAGCCGACGCCGGAACCCCCGGCCGCCCCGCGCGACCGTGCCCAGATGGTGCGCGACATCGTCGACCTGGCACGGCAACTGAACCTCGGCCCGGCCGCGCTGCACCCGGACAACATCGACGCCACCATCCGCGCGCTGCACCTGGACAACGCGGTTCGCGCCGGCCAGACCGAGGCACTGGCCGACTACGCCCGCACCATGTCCGACATCGAGACCTTCTACCTGATCGGTGACGCGCGCGATCAGCTGGCGACGCGGCTCGGCATCCCGGAGAACGAGCTCACGCCGCGGCGGATCGCCGAGGCACTGGTGGATCCGAAGCAGCGGCGCGGCACCCGCCAGCAGCAGTTCGAGGATCTGCTCGACGGCCAGCAGCGCGAGCCGGACAAGACCGCCGGGTACTCGCAGCAGCTGCGCAATGTCGACGACGCCGCGGTCAAGGCGGCGCAGGAAGCGCTGATCAGGGCACTGAGCCCGGAGAATCCGGAGGCGCTGCGGCCGAAGGTCAGCAAGACCGACCCGGTGACGGGCCGGTCGAAGGTCGGCCCGGCCGACAGCGGCATCGACCCGGCCAAGCTGCGCAAGCTCGTCACGCGGCTGAACCGGCGCGGCGCGGGCGACCACGTGCGGGACGCGCTGGCCGCTTACGTCGACGTGTTGATGCGCGTCGATCCGTACACCGATCACCCCGCGGGCACCAGGGCACGCGATCCGCGTACCACGGGCGACCCGCACATCTACGACTCCGGCGCGATCCACGGCCTGCGCGATGTGGTCGGGGCCGCCGAACCGGGCGCCGACCCGCTCGACTTCGCCGCCCAGGTCGCCGACAATATCGCCCGCTCCTACGGCTCGGACACACCCGCCGATCCGAACGACCCACGGCCGCAGCCGAACCGGGACTGGGCGCGGCTGGTCGGCGTGGACGTCTCCACCGCCGACGACGCGAAGTTCGTCGAGATCTACGAGGCCTACCGCGACGGCAAGATCGAGAAGCACGAGGGCTTGAGCCCGGAGAAGCTGGCCGCCGAGATCGCCGCCATCCGCGAGGAGATCCGCCTCAGGACCGAGCAGATCAACCAGCTGAAGGCGCTGACCGACGAGTTCTACCGCCCGGTGGCGGATCTGCCGCCCGCCGAGGGGACCCCGGCCAGGGAGCATCCGGGCTCGCGGCCCGCGGAGCTGCCCGAGGGGCGGCGCGGACTGCCCGCCGGTCCGGAAGGCGGCCGTCCGCGCCCGATCGGCCCGCAGCCGGAGCCGAGCCGTCCCGACGCGGAGGTTCCGCCCGAACGCGGCACCGACCTCGATGATCGCGCCGACGCGAAGCTCGACGAGACCATGCGCAAGCTGGACGAGGTCGCCGACGAGCTCGCCGAACCGATCCCTTCGCTGGACGACCTGGTCGGGCCGGGGGAGCCGGTCGATCCGCTGGCGGCCATCGACGCCGCCGTCGAACGGCAGAACCGGCTGCACGATCAGGCCGACGAGCGGCGCGCCGACCAGGCCGACGCCGCACTCGACGAGACGATGCGTGATCTCGAGGGTGTCGACGCCGATGTGGCCGCCCTGGAGTCGTACCTGCGCGCGCAGCGGGAGTTCGAGGCCGCGCAGGCCGAAATCGCCTCCAGATTCGAGGAACTGGCGACGCGCGACGCCGAGGCCGCGGCACGGCGTGGCGACGACTCCGACGCCGATCTCGCCGTGCGCGCGGCGGATCTGGCCGCGCTCGAGTCGTTCCTCGCCGCGCAGCAGAAGTTCGACGCGCTGCGCGCCGAACTGGCCGAGGCTACGCAGACGCGGCCCGAGGATCTCGACGCCGAGGCACTGGCCGATGCGCAGGCACTCGAGTCGTATCTGCGGGCCCAGCAGGAATTCGACGCCGCCCGTGCTGAGATGGCCGCCAGGTTCGCCGCCGCCGTCGAGCGGCAGGGTGGGGAACCGCCGATCGACGGCGGCGACGAATCGCGCACCGAGGAGCCGGGGCCGGGTACCGAGCGCGATGGTTCGCGTGACGATGACGACGACTCGGGCGAGCCGCTCGCGGCGAGCACCCCGGGCGGCCCGCCGTCCAAGCCGCCGTCCCGTCCGCCGACCGCGCCGAGCCCGGAACCCGAAGAGCCGTCGAAGAATTCGTCGCCACTGGACTTCAGCGTGCCGAAGCCTGCCGAACTGGCGGTGCCCGGCGATGCCGCGCTGGATCAGTCGGTCGCCGACGGCGCCGAACCCGACGCCGACACCGGGGCCGCGCCCGAACGCGCCTACCAGCGCAGGGATTTCCTCAACGACGTCCACCAGTTCCTGCTGGAACTGAGTGACCTGCCGCCCTCGGCCCACGCCGACACGCCGCCGCTGACTCCGGGGCAGGCCGAGCAGGTGCGTCTGCTGGCCGAGGCCCTTGGTCTGGGGGAGACGCTCACCGGTCAGCGGGATCCGCTGGGCGCGCTCGCCGAGATCGCTGACATGGCACGGGCACGCGGATTCCTCGACAGCGCGCTGGATCCCGATGCCGAGCTCGGTAAGCCGATGCGGTATCCGGACGATTACGAGCCGCTGGACCTCGACGAGTTGCAGGACGGCCTCGACCACTGGCGGGTCGAGGGCGACCCCGAGGTGCGGTCCGAGATCGTCGGGGACCTGCGCCGGGCCGGGCTCGACGACGACGCCCGCCCCGCGCTCGGCACAGATCCGGAGCCGAATCCGCAGGCGACGCCGCTGCAGCCGTCCTCGATCCTGCCGCCGGAAGACGGTGCGCGCCAGCCCGGCAGCCCCCGGATCGAGCCGGCGCAGCAGGCGATGGATCGCCTGGCCGCCCGGTTCGGCGTGGATCTCACCGATCCGGGCGCCCTCGATGCCGCGCGGTATCGCCAGTTGATGCGGGCGGGTGCGGTCGAGGCGTTCGCGGCCGCGGTGCGCCATGCCGAGGCCGCGACCGATCCGCAGCAGCGCGCGATGCGGGAGGCGGTGGCGCGGCGGTGGGCGGCGCGGTTGGGTCTGCCCGCCGATCCCGGTCTCACCCGCGCGGCCGACGACATCAACCGCCTGCGCGCCGCGGTGACCCGGGATGCCGCTGACATGGCGCATCTGTATCAGATGGTGCGCAACGAACTCGACGACCGCGTGATGTCGCTCGACGTCGACGGCGACAGGATGCTGGTGCGACTGGTCGCCGACGGCCCCGACTCCTGGCATCTCGAACCGGTCGCGCACCGCGAGCCGAAGCCGTTCCGGACGGCCACCGAGCAGGCGGTCGAGGTACCGCCGAAGAAGAACTGGCTGCGCAGGCTCTGGGATCGCCTCGTCAACCGCGGCCACCACGGCGAGAACCCGAAGTATCCCTCCGGCTCCAGTCTCGACGGCGCCGGTCAGTCGGTGCTCGGCCATAACGCCGGGCTCCCGCTGACCACGGTGAAGGACTCGACGCCCAACGCGCCTGGCGGCGAGTACGACCAGCTGCAGATCAAGTTCAACCCGGCCCGCATCCTCAAAGAGGGTGTGCTCATGTGGCAGAACCGTGAGCTGGTGCCGATCCTCAAGCATCTGTCGTCGCGGATCGCCGACCAGGCGGGCGAGTTCCTGCCGCTGCGCAATCTCGACGGCACCGAGTACAAGCCGTGGATCTCCGACGCCGATCCGGAACTGCGCCGCCAGATCGAACAGGATCTGCGCGATGCCGGGCTCGAGCATCTGCTCGAACCGGAGAGCCTGACGCCGCAGGAGCTGGCCGCGCGGGAGACCAAGGAACTCCCGGAATCCGGGGACCCGGTGCGGATTTCGCGGGACGGCGCGGAAGTGCCCGCCGTCGCCGAGCCGCTGCCGCCGTGGCTGCGCGAGGTCGTGGACGCCGTCAACGGACGGATCTCCGACGCCACCGTGCTCGAGGCGCTGGCGCACGAACTCGGGGTGCGGATCACCGATTTCAGCGAGGAAGGTCTGCACAGGGCGCTCGCCGAGGCCGAATACCGGCTGCTACGGCGCGACGGCGTGATCCAGGCGCTCGAAGCGGCCGCGCGGTTCTTCAACGCCGAGAACGCCGAGATTCCCTTCCGACCGGCCAATTTCCACAGCAAGGACCCGCTGGGCGCCTACCTGAAGGAAGTCGTCGCGGCCAGGGGCGACGAGTTCGCCTTCGACATGCTGAACTCGCGCGGCGTGAACAACGGCGGCGAACTGCCCACCCTCTGGGCCGACCTCGCCGACGACGGCAACGATCCGACCGTGCTCGCCGAGGACGCGCGCAAGATCTTCGACGACGCGCTGCGCCGCGCCGGGCTGCGCGACGAGCGCTCCACCTGGGCGCATCTGGCAGGCGCCGACCTCGAGGCGCTGGTGCGCAACCTCGACGCCGAGATCGCCGCGCTGCGTGGGCGACTCGACGACAACATCGGCAGGCTCGGCGAATTCACCCGCCGCGTCGCGGATTTCATCGACAGCGACACGGGCGACCGGCTCGTCCTCGATGCCGAGAACGGCAGGATCGCGATCGTCGACACCGGCACCGGGCACGAGGCGGCGCTGGCGCGGGCACTGGCCGAGGCCGACGCGGACTTCGTCGACCGGCTCAACCGCGGCGAGATCGACATCGAGATCCGGGTGGTCGGGATCGATGCGGATGGCCGCGTGCACCTGCTCGAGGTCGACGCGCCCGAGATCCGGCACCTGCGCACCGAGGTCGACGGCCGCACGGTCGACGCGACGACAGTGCGCGAGGGGACCGGGCCGTGGCGCCTGGTCGAGCTGCCGCCCCAGAGCGCCGAACCCGGCGCCACGCTGCCCGTCGTCGCGGACGACACGAATCAGCCTGTCCGCGAACCCCGTTCGCTGGCCGAGGTCAGGGCCGACATCGCCGAGGTGGCGGTTCGGCTCGGCATCGACGATCCGTCGAACCTGTCGGCCGAGCAGCTCGACCGGTTGCTCGCCGAGCAGGAACGGGCCAATCGGGTCCGGGCCAGGCAGGTCGAGGGCCTGGTCGACTACGCGCGCAGCGCCGACGCGATCGACAACTTCAACGCGCTGCACAAGGCGCGCAGCGCGCTGGCGCTGCGATTCGGCGTCACCCCGGATGCGCTGAGCCCGGAGGTGATCGCGAACGGCTTGGCCGACTCCGCGACGCGGGTCGAGCTGCATCGGCAGCGGTCCGCGAACCTCACCGAGTACGCGAAACTGCTGCGCGCGCTGAACCCCGTCGCCGTCGACGCGGCCCGCGACGCGCTCGCCCCGCACCTCGGACTTCCCCGTGGCGGACTGGCGCTGGACGCGGCGGCCTTGGCCGAGGCGGTGTCGAATCGGGCCGCGCGCGGCGATCTGGACGATCTCACCGGTCCGCTCGCCGATTACGTACGGGCGCTGGCGAGGATCGACCCGTACGCCGAGAACCTGGTCTACAACCCCGAGGCCGACCCGCGCGCGATCGGCGACGACCCGCCGGTGCATCCGGGCGATGCCCTCGACTTCCTGCGCGAAGTGGGCGCCGACGACCTCACCGATCGCTCGCCGCTGCCGCCCGCGCCCGAGGACGCCGTCCCCGGCCCGAGCCGCGATCACGCCCGCCTGCTCGGCGTCGACCTGACCGATGCCGACGACCGGCGCGTCGCCCAGGTCTACGAGTGGTTCCGGGACGGCCGCATCGACAAGCACGAGCGCCTCACCCTCGAGCAGCTCGCGCAGGTGCACGCGGAGATCCGCGACGAGATCCGGCAGCGGGCCGCCGACATCGCCCGGCTGCGGGAGCTGCTCAACGAGCCGTTCGTCACCGATCCCGAGCTCGGCGCGACGAACCGGCCCGCGCTCGAGGGTGGATCACCCGACGGGGTCCCCGGGCTGGGCACAGGCGGCCCGCCGTCACCGGGAAACCCCCGTCCGCCGACGGATGGGCCGGACCCCGACGGGCCCCCGGCTCGGCCGACCGCCGGTCCGCCGCCGACCGAGCCGGGAGCGCCGGTGCGCCTCGAGTTGCCCACCGGTCCAGAGACCCACGGCGACAACGGAACTCCGCCGGTCGACAGTTCGCGAGATCATCCTTCCGTCGAGAACACCGATCCGCCCGATTCCGCCGCTCCTGCTACCGAGCAGGTCGTGGCGAATAACGAGCAGCGCCCGGAACCACACACAGCGCAGCGCGCCGTGGCAGCGCCCGACGCCGCGGCGCACGTGGCTGTCAACGCCCGGATACGAGAAGTGTTCGCCGCCGAGGCGGTGCGGGCCGTCGCGGTACTCGGCATCGAGGACCCGGCCAGGTTCACCACATCGAGCCTGAGGGAGATCACCTCGTCGATCTACGGAAGCCGGTTGGGCCAGCTGAGGGACTTGCAAGCGCGTGGTATCACCGGGCGGGTCGAGGAGGCCTCGCGTGCCCGGCTCGCGGAGGCCAAGGAGGCCTCGCGGCTGGTGCGCCGGCTGGGCTGGGTCGAGGATCGGTTGCGGTGGGCACGTGAGGCGGCTGACGGCGGCGAAGGACTGCGGCCACGGACGCACCGGTGGTTGCGCGGGAACACGCTCGACATCACTCCGGCGTCGAATGCGGACGCTGATCTGCTCGCGGTGTCGGCCGAGCGGGCGGCGGCCTATGACGAGCTCGCCGCGTCGGCCCGGCGGAGCGGCGTCGACCCTGCGGGGCGCAGCCTCACCCAGCTCGCCGATCGAATGCGTGAGCTCGGAGTCGGCGGTCGTGATATCGACGCCGCGTTCGAGCGGGCGATTCGTTCCGGCATCGATCCTGATGACCCGATGGCGCGGGAGAGCGCCGAAGACCTCGCGGTGCGCGGGGTGCTCGGCGCGCTCGGCGCCGAGCACACGAGCGACGGGCTCGGACTGGTGCCGTCGCTCGCGGACGGGCTGGTGGTAGTCGGCCGGTTCGCCGATCCGAATCTCGCGGCTCCGACAGCGGCCGACGCCGCACAGAAGGTCGATACGCGGGTCCGCTATCTGCACGTCGAAGTCGATCAGACCGGTGTGCGGGTACGTGAACTGCTGGCGTCGAGTACCGCGCTCTCCACCGTGCGCCAATCGCCGGCCGGAGAGTGGCCGACGGAGTCGCTGCGACTTCGGTTGCTGCGCCAAGCGTTCGGCCTGGTCGGTACCGTGCCCGGGGACGGTGGCCACTGGCCCCCGTCACAGCGCGATCTGGGGGAGTGGAGTCGACGCGATGCCCGCGAGATCGCGCGTTTCCTCGGTGAGCGTCACGGCGTCATCACCCGCGGGCTCGATGCGGCCGGTGCCGACCCGGATGCGGTGCGTGACGCGGTTCGCGCGTTCGACCGGCTGAAGACGAAATACCCCTGGGTGCACGTCACGGCGGTGACCGTGAGAAATCTCGATGTGGAGGAACGGGAGGCCCAATTCTCACACCGTCCTCCGTTGCTGCCCGGCGGCAAAGCGAAGGCCGTTATCAGCCTGACCATGGACTTCCTGCGCGATTTCACGGTCGAGACGCCGACCAGCTTCCACCCACCCTCGGTCGGTTACTCAGCCGCCTACACCGCGATGACCCACGAATTCGGGCATGCCATGGACTACACGGGCTTGCTCACCGATGAAGACGTGATGGACGCGCTGGTGAGTGGATATTCCGCACAGCGCGGGGAGTTCGTACAGGCCGACTTCGACGAGTGGCTGAGTGCGCTGAGCGGCTACAGCTTCGAGGACGCCGGCGCCGGGCCGTTGAACCCCACGGAGGCACTGGCGGAGGCTTTCGCCGATGTCGAGCTCAACGGTGCCGAGGCAACGGAACCGGCGAAGGTTCTGCACGCGTTGCTGATCAGCCGCGGCGAGCAGCGCGCGGCCGAGCAGTCCCACGCGTTGCCGCCGGCGGCCGACTACGGCGACGCGGTGGCCCGGCGTGACCGCTTCGCGGCGCGGATCCAGGAACTGACCGACGGCCTGACAGAGTGGGTATCGCCGGATCGTCTGGCGCCGACGGCGATCCGCGACACGGTCGACCACCTCACCCATGTGGTGCACGCGCCGGAGGAACTGGGAATCGTCACCTCGCTGGGCAGGGTGGCCGAGCTGTACGTCCTGGCCGCCGCCGAGGTCGACGCGTTGGCGGCGGACATGGTCGTGGGTGGCGACGATGTTTCGGGCGGCCTTGCCGAAGGCCCGGTGGCGCACGATGACTCGTCGGCGGACCCGGCTGCTCGGCGCGCGGTGCTCGAACGACTGAGGATCGAGGCTGCCGAGGCGCTGAGTGAGCACGATGCCGCCATGGGGCGTGGTGACGAACTCGTCGCAGATGCCGCGCGTGATCGCGCCGATCGGATCGTCGACAGCTTCGCGGACGCTGCGGAAACGGACGCCCTGCTGAACGCGGGTACCAGAATGATCGGCACCAAGATCGCGGTTGCCGAGGATCCGCCGACGCTCTTCATCGTGGGCTGGGCAGAGGGAGATGCCGAGCGGGCCTTGCGCACGGAGATCGCGCTCGGCAACGCCGAGGTACTCGCGGCCCTGCGGGCGGGAGCGAACTGCGTCGAGTTGCGGATGGGTTTCGATGCCGACGGGCCCGCGATCGAGCGGCTGCCGATGCGGACCGACCCCGATACCTTGGAGCCACCTGTCGGCACCGTTCTTCCCGGTGACACAGTGGACCCGAGTGCGACCGGGGCCGACACCGAAGCCTCCGTGATCGGCGAGGATCCGCAGGACTCGCGGCCCGGTGACGGCGATGATGTCGAAGAATCGCGCGGTGACGGGGACGCGGGCGATCCGCCCGTCCCCGCGCCCGCACCCGGCGGCCCGCCCGGCAAGCCGCCCGCGCACCCGCCGACCGCGCTCAGCCCGGAACCCGAAGAGCCGTTCAAGCCTTCGTCGCCGCTGGACTTCAGCATCCCGAAGCCGGCCGAACTGGCCGTGCCCGGCGACGTCGACCTGGCTCAGCCGGATACCGATGCGACCGCCGACCCGCCGAGCCGCGCGCAGCAGCGCAGCGACCTCATCGACGACGTGCGCCGGTTCCTGCGGGATCTCAGCGACTTGCCGCCGTCGGTCCACGCGGACGCCACCCCGCTGACCCCGCAGCAGGCCGAGCAGGTGCGCAAGCTCGCCGAGGCACTCGGCCTCGGCGACGCGCTCACCGGTCAGCGTGATCCGCTGGGGGCGCTGGCGGAGATCGCCGATATGGCGCGGGCGCGCGGATTCCTCGACAGCGCACTGGATCCCGACGCCGAACTCGGCGCGCCCATGCGCTACCCCGCCGACTACGAACCGCTCGACCTCGACCAGCTGCAGGACGGGCCCGAACAGTGGCGGGTCGAGGGCGACCCCGAGGTGCGGGCCGACATCGCCGACGATCTGCGCCGGACCGGACTCGACGACGGCTCGCGTCCCGGACTCGGCGCCGAGCCGGAGCCCGCCCCCCAGGCCCAGCCGCTGCGACCGTCGGCCGTGCTGCCGCCGGAGGACGGCGCCCAGCCGGGCGCGCCGCGCATGGAACCCGCCCAGCAGGCACTCGACCGGCTCGCCGCCCGGTTCGGCGTCGACCTGACCGACCCCACCTCGCTCGACGCGGCCCGCTACCGGCAGCTGTTGCGGGCAGGTGCGGTCGAGGCGTTCGCGGCCGCGGTGCGCCATGCCGAGGCCGCGAACGATCCGCAGCAGCGTGCGATGCGCGAGGCTGTCGCGCGGCGGTGGGCAGCGCGGTTGGGTCTGCCCGCCGATCCCGGTCTCACCCGCGCGGCCGACGACATCACCCGTCTGCGCGCCTCGGTGTCACGGGCTGTCGCCGACCTCGCGCACCTGGACCGGCTGGCCCGTACCGAACTCGACGACCGGATGCTCTCCGTCGATACCGAAGGCGATCGGACGCTGCTGCGCCGGGTCGAAGACGGCCCGAACGCCTGGCATCTGGAACCGGTCGCACCGCCCGAGCCCGCGCAGCGTCCGCAGCCCACCGAGCAAGCCGTCGAGAAGCCGAAGAAGAACTGGCTGCGCAGGCTCTGGGACCGGATCGTCAACCGGCCGTTCCTCGGCGAGAACCCGAAGTACCCGTCGGGTTCCAGCCTCGACAGCGCGGGCCAATCCATGCTCGGTCACGGCGCCGGCCTGCCGCTGACCTCGGTGAAGGACGCGACGCCGAACGCGCCCGGCGGTGAATACGACCAGCTGCAGATCAAGTTCAATCCGGTGCGCATTCTCAAAGAGGGCATCGAGATGTGGCGCAAGCGCGAGCTGGTGCCGATCCTCAAGCACCTCTCCTCGCGAATCGCCGACCAGGCGGGCGAGTTCCTGCCGCTGCGCAATCTCGACGGCACCGAGTACAAGCCGTGGATCTCCGACGCCGATCCCGAACTGCGCCGACAGATCGAACAGGAACTGCGCGACGCCGGGCTCGAACATCTGCTCGAGCCCGAGAGCTTGACGCCCGAAGAGCTCGCCGCCAGACAGGCGGACGAGCTGCCGGAAGCCGCTGAGCGGCAACAAATCCCGTCCGAAGCCGATCGCTCCGTCGAGTCGACCGAACCGCTGCCGCCTTGGCTGCGGGACGTGGTGGACGCGGTCAACCAGCGCATCGCCGACGCCACCGTGCTCGACGCGCTCGCCGGCGAACTCGGCATGCGGATCACCGATTTCAGCGAGGAAGGGCTGCGCAGGGCGCTCGCCGAGGCCGAGTACCGGCTGCTGCGGCGCGACGGCGTGATCCAGGCGCTGGAGGCGGCCGCGCGGTACTTCAACGCCGAACACGCCGACATCCCGTTCCGGCCCGCCAACTTCTTCAGCAAGGACCCGCTGGGCGCCTACCTCAAGGAAGTCGTCGCGGCCAGAGGCGAGAAGTTCAGCTTCGACATGCTGAACTGGCGCGGCGTGAACAACGGCGGCGAATGGGTCGACCTCTGGCCCGATCTGAGCGACGACGGCGGCTCCCAGACCATCCACGCCGAGGACGCGCGCAAGATCTTCGACGACGCGTTGCGCCGCGCCGGGCTGCGTGACGAACGCTCCACCTGGGCGCATCTGGCGGGGGCCGACCTCGAGGCGCTTGTCCGCAACCTCGAAGGCGAGATCGCCAGGCTGCGCGATCAACTCGATAGCAATGTCGGGCACTTCGACGAATTCGCCCAGCGCGTCGCGGATTTCACGAGCAGCGACACGGGCGATCGGCTCGTTCTCGATCCCGAGAACGGCCGGATCGCGATCGTCGACACCGGCACCGGGCACGAGGCCGCGCTGGCGCGGGCGCTGGCCGAGGCCGACGCCGACTTCATCGACCGGCTCAACCGCGGCGCGGTCGACATCGAGGTCAGGATCGTCGGCGTCGACGATCAGGGGCGCGTGCAGGTCAGGGAGGTCGAGGCGCTGGAGGTGCGGCACCTGCGCGGCGAGCTGGACGGGCGCAGCGTCGACGTGACCATGGTGCGTGACGGCGCCGAGCCGTGGCGAATGGTCGAGACCCCCGCCCGGCACCCGGCGTCCGAGAATTTGCCCGCTACCGCCGACGATCTCGATCGGACTGTCCCGGAGCCACGCTCGCTGGCCGAGGTGCGAGCCGAGGTCGCCGAGGTGGCGGCGCGGCTCGGCATCGACGATCCGTCCAACCTGTCGCCCGAGCGGCTCAACGATCTGATCGCCGAGCTCGACCGGGCCAATCACGTGCGGGCCAGGCAGCTCGAGGGCCTGGTCGACTACGCGCTCAGTGTCGACGCGGTCGACAACTTCAACGCGCTGCACAACGCGCGCAGCGCACTGGCGCTGCGATTCGGCGTCGACGCGGGCGATCTCAGCCCCGAACTGATCGCCGACCGTCTTGCCGATCCGGCGACGCGGGTGGAACTGCATCGCCAGCGCGCCAAGGACCTCACCGAGTACGCGAAGCTGCTGCGCGCGTTCGACCCGACCGCCGTCGACGCCGCCCGCGACGCCCTGGCTCCGCACCTCGGCTTGCCGCGCGGCGGGCTGCCGCTGGACGGTCGCGCGCTGGCCGAGGCGCTGTCGAACCGGGCCGCGCGCGGCGAGCTGAACGACCTCACCGGCCCGCTCGCCGACTACGTGCGGGCGCTGGCGAAGATCGACCCCTACGCCGAGAACCTGGTCTACGACCCGGCCACCGACCCGCGCGCCATCGGCGACGATCCGCCGGTGCATCCGCGCGACGCCCTCGACTTCCTGCGCGAAGTCGGCGCCGACGATCTCGGGGAGCGGTCCCCGCTGCCTCCCGCGCCCGACGACGCCGTCCGCGGCCCGAGCCGCGATCACGCCCGCCTCCTCGGCGCCGACATCACCGACGCCGACGACGCGAAGGTCGCCCAGGTCTACGAGTGGTTCCGCGACGGCCGCATCGACAAGCACGAGCGACTCACCCTCGATAAGCTCGCCGAGGTGCACGAACAGATCCGCGACGAGATCCGGCAGCGGGCTGCCGACATCGCCCGGTTGCGGGAGCTGTTCAACGAACCGTTCGTCACCGATCCCGAGCTGGGGGGCGGCGAGGCGCCCGCGCTCGGCGACGGGGCATCGGGCGTCGATCCGTCGTCGGACCCGAACGGTTCGCCCGGCCCCGGCCGCCCGGCTCCGGCCGTGCCAGGTGCGCCGGTGCGCCCGGGCCTGCCTTCCGCGCCGGAATCGCACGGCAGCAACGGAACTCCGCCCGTCGGCGGTTTCGACCCGAGCGGGTCCCAGACACCGGTCGAGAACCAGGACCGCGCCACCACGGGCGACGATCCGTCCGCACCACTGGTGCTGGATCCGGACACCGATCCGGGCGATCCAGGAATCCCCGACGGTCACCGCTCTGCGGCCGAGCTGGAGAGCGCAGGCGCGCCCGAACCTCAGGAACCGGGCGGCGACTCGCGTTCTCCCGCCCGCCCGGAACCCGTTGACGGCGAGACGAACCCGCTTGCGTCCGATGGCACAACGCACGAGGACATCGCGACGGGTGCGGAATCGCCCGTGCCGGTGACCGATCCGGCCGGTGATGCCGAATCGCGTGAGCCTCGCCGTTCCGAAAACGATGACGATGTCGTTGTGACGGGTGATGATCCGTCCGCGCCGCCGGTATCGCGTCCGGTGACGGATCCGGGCGATCCCGGTATTCCGGCGGAACATCGTCCCGCGGCCGAGGCCGACGGAGACGGTTCGTCCGAGCCTGACGGGTCGCGGCGGCGGCCCTCCGCCGATCCGGATCCGGCTGTCGACCCAGACGAGGCCGACGGTTCGGACGCGGATCCGGACAAGGGATTCGATCCGGGCGGGGCGGGCACGCCGCCGCGGTCCACGGACGGCGATCGGCCCGGTGGGCGTCGGCATCTGCCGGGATCGGCGCTGCGGTCGCACATTCCGCACCCGCCGCACGAATACGAGGTGGAATTCGATGTGCCGGGCTTCGATGCTGTCGAATGGCCGGTGCCGCCACTGGATTCGACGCCTGATCCCGACGAACCCGAGCCTCCCCGCCCTCCGGTCCCTCCGGTCCCTCCGGTCCCTCCGGTCCCACCGGTCCCGCCGGGGCAGCCGTGCCCGCCCGATCAGGATCCGCCGCGCCCGCCGGAGGTCCCCGAGCCGCCGCACCCGCCTGTACCTCCGGTCCCGCCGCACCCGCCTGTGCCTCCGGTCCCGCCGCAGCCTCCGACGCCACCGGTACCTCCGGAGCTGCCGGAGCCGCCCGTGCCGCCACAGCTTCCTGAGTGGCCGGCGACTCCCGTGCCGCCGCAGATTCCGCTGCCACCGGGCTTCCCACAGCCGCCCGCGCCGTCGGAACCCCCGGTGCCGACGGATCCCTCGATTCCGCCGACACTCCCGGTGCCGCCAGGATTCCCGGAACCGACGCCCACCGTCCCGTCGCCGAATGTGCCTGTGCCGCCGGTACCTTCACCGACGACGCCGCCATGGCAGGTTCCGCCGCCCCCCGGCGACCGCCCCGCACTGCCGCCACTCCCACCGTGGGTGACCCAGCCTCCGGGCTCCGGCTCGCCTTCGCTGCCGGACAACGGCCAGCCCTATGCACCGGGCAACGGTCAACCGTTCGCCCCGGGGAATGGCCAGCCCTACCACCCGGGCCACGGCCAGCCGTACGCGCCGGGCTCCGGTCAGCCGTACGCTCCGATCGCCGGTAACCCGTTCGTGCCGGGGAGCGGTCAGCCGTACTCGCCTGGTGATGGTCAGCCGTTCGCGCCTGGAAATGGTCAGCTCCATCAGCCGGGGCTCGGCCAGCCATTTGCGCCAGGGAACGGTCAGCCGCCCGGCGATGGTCAGCCGCACCCACCTGGGACAGGACAGCCGAATCAGTCCGAGCCAGGCCAGATGTACCAGCCTGAGGCGGGGCAGCCGGGCAGTCAGCCTTATATGCCGGGCAACAATCAGCCTTACCAGTCCGGCGCTGGGCAGCCGTACTCGCCGGGGTCGGGGCAGCCGTACTCGCCGGGTCACGGGCAGCCCTACTCGCCCGGGCCCGTTCAGGCTTACGGGTCGAGTGAGCCGTATGGCGGGGGGAATGGGAACTCGGGCAGTGGGCAGGCGGGTGCGCCGATGTATCCGCCGCCGGTGATGCCGCCCAACGGTGGGCAGGGTGGTGACCGCAGGCCTTATCGTCCGGTGTATCAGTCGCCGGTCGAGCAGGTCGTGTTGCTCGTGCGTCCGTACGGCAGTGGTGTGCTGGCCGAGTTCGATCCGCGGTCGGGGGCATTGCGGCCCGCGCCGCCGGGGCAGCTCGGCGCGGATGGTCTGTACGGCGATCTGGGCGGGGTGACGGTGATCTTCTACCGGCTCGGCGACCGGCTGCTCGTGCAGGTGGGCAGCCAGCCCATCGATGTCACCGACGGCGCGCACGTCGGTTGGGAGCGTTCGGCGCAGCGGATGACACGGTTCACCGTCGCCGTGAACGGCAGGCCGATCGGTGAGCTGATCTACCGCGCGCTACCGCCGGAACTGGACCTCGGCCTGCTTATCCGTAACGTGGTTGCCGATCCGGCCCACCGGATGTCAATGTTCAGCGACCGTGCCTGACCGATCGGAGAGGTTTCCCGGGTGAGTGACGATCCGATCGAACTGAGCGATCCGGATGTGGTGGTCGACGCGGCGACAGGCACGTTGTCGTACCGCGGTGAGCCGTACAGCGGCGCGGTGACCCTGACGCGTCCCGACGGGACCTGGCGCGAGTACTGGAGCTACGACGACGGCGACCGGGACGGCGACTGGTCGGGCTGGTACCCCGACGGCACCATGCGCTACAACGGCGAGTTCTACCGCAACCGCCCCGTCGGCACCTGGCAGGAGTGGTTTCCCGACGGCACCCGGCGGCTCGAGGACGTCTACGACATCGAGGGCACCCTGCTCACCCACTCGCGCTGGAACGAGGTGGGCGAGCTGATCGAATTCGAGGACGAGCGCACCCGCAAGGGCATCGCCGTCGACGCGGTCGCGGCCGACGACCCCGACCTGCGCTGGGACGACGAGCAGGGCCGCATGTACTACCGTGACGTGCCGTTCACCGGTCAGGAGTTCCGCCGCCCCGCACCGAGCAGCGCCGTCACCGAGCTGTCCACCTACGCCGACGGCTACCGCGACGGACCGATCCGCGGCTGGTACCTCGACGGAACCCCGCGCTACACCGGCGAATACGCCGACCGGCACGAAGCGGGCACGTGGAGTAGCTGGTTCCCGAATGGGAACCGCAAGGAGGAAACCGTCTTCGGTCCCGACGGCGCGCTGCTCGCCCGGACGACGTGGGACGAGACCGGCGCCGAGATCGCGCGGTACGGCGAGAACCGGGATTAGGCAAAGGAGTACGCAGTGGCTGACGAGCTGGCCGGGGATCCCGATCTCGGATTCACCCTCACCACGGTGGTGGCCGACGACGGGATACCCGAGCGCGCCGCCGCGCTGAGTCATCGCATCGCCAAAACGCTGGCGGCGCTCGGCCCGCCGGGGTGGACCAAGGTCGAGGCATCGTTCGCGATGACCGCGGCGGCCGAGGTGTCGATGGTCGTCTTCCACGACGAGCAGCAACGCTTCGCCCGGGTGTTCCCGAGCCCGGAACTGCTGGACCTGCTGCGTGAGCACCGGCATGTGTCCGCGACGATGGGCGACGGGCCGTGGTGGCGCTACCTGCTCACCCTGACCAACGCGGGCCGGATGGACGTCGACTTCGACTACGGCGACGAGCCGTTCCCGGACGACCAGCTCTTCCCACCCACGGTGTACCGCACCGACATCGAGATCTACCCGCGCGACCGGCTGCCCGTCTGGCTGGCCGCCTACATCCACCACGAGAACCGGCAAATCCGCGGTCCACTCGCCGCCGCCGAGCAGGCGCGCGCCGACGCCGCCGCTGGCCGCAACCCGGTCGGCTCCGCGCCGGGCGTGGAGTTCCCGGCGCTCGACGTGATGGCCCGCCGGTGGGCGCTCATCGCCGCCGCGTTCGTGGCGGTCGGCTCCAAGTGGGGCCCGCGCGTGACCCCCGCGTTCCACGTGTTCGAGGGCTCGAAGTTCAGCGGCTCCACCCTCTGCCTGCTGCCCGGCGATCGGGCGGTGCTCTCCGGCGGCGTCTGGAACGCACCGGAACTCGACGCCGTCTACAACAACGACCTGCCGATGCCCGAGTTCTACCAGGGCGCCCCCGACTGGGTCGCCGCCCCGGTGATCAACAGGCGCGCGGAGAACGGTCTGCTCACCTTCTGTTACTGGTGGGAGGGCGGGCGCTGGTATCGCGGCGCCTCGGCCGGCGCCGACGCGCTCGCGTCCGCCGTGCCGGGCATGTGGGACGCCAGGACCGTCGTCGACGTGCTGACCGGCCTGCTCGGCGACAAGGCCTCGCAGGCGCAGAAGGAAGCCGTCCCCGGTCTGGTCGAGGCCGCCGAACGCGCCGCCGTGGCGAGGGAAGCGTTCACCAGGGTCTTCCCCGCCGACATCTACAACGTCGATTCCGCCTGGTTCGAGCTGAATCTCGCCGGTCTGCTCGGTACCCACACCGTCGGCCTGGCGAAGTGAGAGGACAACAGGAATGACCAACGAACACGCCAAAGCGCAGATGGCCGACATCCTCGAGACGGTGCAGAAGCAGATGCTGGCGATCGCGCAGGTGCAGCAGGATCGCGCGAAGATCATCGCCAGCGCCACCGTGCGCAAGCGGGTGACGGTCACCGTCAACGCCGATTACAAGGTCATCGAGACCAAGTTCACCCCCGACATCGACGATCTCACCTACACCGAGATCGCCAAGGCCGTCACCGAGGCCGCCCAGCAGGCCGCGGCCGAGGTCGCCCGCAGGACGCAGGAGATGATGGCGCCGATCCAGAGCGAGCGTTCCCGCCTGCCCAAGATCACCGAACTGGTCGACGACATGGACGGATTCGCCATCCCGCAGCCGGTCGAGGCCTCCCTCGAGCCACCCAATTCGCCGGACCGCGAACGACTCTCGTCCGACGAGGAGGACGGCTCGCGGGACCCGTCGCGCACCGCCACCGACGCGGGCTGGTGACCCGGATGCTCGCGCCCCCGCCACCGGCGGGATCGCCGCTGTACATGCGGAATTCATCTGTCAGACCGTAGAATCGTTAGCAAGCCGTGCGAATCGGCGGTGTCCTGGGAGCGCCGCGCGGCGGGACGGCGGTGGTGATCAGGACGACAGGGAGGCTCTCGGACATGACACCGACTGGACCATCGGCGGCCCAACAGTGGTCGGGCCTGCGCTCATCGGCTTCAGACGGGGCGCTGGTCCTCGAGCCGTCGGCGTTGCCGAATCTGGTGAACGCGGCCACCGATGCCCGGATCAAGGTGAACTCGGTCAAACTGTCCACCGACCTGGTCGGGCAGCTCGCGCGGTTCTCCTCGCTGGATTCGGGGCAGCAGCTGGCGAAACAGTTCTCGGACAAGGCCGGTGAGCTGGCGACCGTCCTGGGCAAGCACCAGACGATCCTCGACGATGTCGCCAACACCTTCATGGATGCGGCCAAGAGCTACAAGGGCGCCGACACCGCCAGCGGAGTCGACATGAACCAGCTGCGCACCACTATCGAGCAGAGCAAGTCCAAGGGTGACAAAGTCAGCTCCTCTGCGCCTGTCGTGGCCATACCGCCGGTGTCGCAGGGCGCACCCCCGTACCTCCCCGGCGTGACCACCCAAGTCCCGCCGCTCGTGCCCATGCCGGCCGCCGGCTCGGCGAACATTCCGAACGAGCTCAGCAATGGCAAGAACTTCGATCCGTCCGAAGTGACGGCGGAGAACCCCGGGCCCTACAACTACGAGCAACTCAACGCGATCCGGGTTTCCATCGAGGGCGTGCCCGCCAGATTGCGGACGGCGGCCGCGGACTGGACCTTGCTCAAGAATCAAGTCAAGCCGGCGTTCGATGACCTGAACACGAAGGTTGGCGACAGTTCGAAGAACTGGACGAGCCCGGGCGGTGCCACCCGAGCCAGGGCGGCGATGAACGCGTACCACGAAGGCAACCAGAAGCTGATCGAGCAGATGGGCCAGATTTCTGTCGCGCTGGAGTACGCGGCCGGCTGGCTTTCCGCTACGAAACAAGGCTTGGACAGCACGCTGTACATCCCGTCGTCTGTCAAGCAGAGCGAGCAGCAGGCTGCGAAGGAAGAGGCCGCGAAGAACGCGCGGAATGTCCTGATGTCGACCTACGTTCCTGGCGTCAACGCCACCTCGAGTCACATCGCTGCGTTGCCCGAGCCGACCGCGCCGACTTCCGGAGACGGGACCGGGAACGGCAACGGCAATGGAAACGGCTCCGGAAACGGCAGCGGAAGTGGCTCCGGGTCGGGTTCGGGCAGCGGCTCGGGTTCGGGTGACACCTCCGCCGCGTTCAAGAAGGCGATGGCCGAACTGCAGCAACAGCAGTCCGGTAACCAGTTGGGCAACGGCAGCGCGGACACCAACGGCAACGGTGGGCTCGGTTCCAATGGCTCGACGGGATCCGGTTCCGGCTCCCGTTCTGGTTCGTCCTCGACCGATCAGCTGACCTCGGCCCTGCAATCCGGTCTCGAGCAGGCCAGTTCCGCCGCGCAGTCCGCGCTGGAACAGGCTACTTCGGCCGCGGAACAGAGCTCGCTCGCGGGGATTCCGAGTGCGGCCGGGCTCAGCTCGCTCCAGGAACAGGCCAAGAAGGCACTCAGCGCCGCGAGCAAAGGCGGTGGCGGAGGTGGTGGCTCGGGTGCGGGCGGTGGTGGCGCCGGTGCGGGTGCCGCCCCGCTCTCACCGAGTCTGGACAGCGCCTCCAAACTGTTCCCGCGCGCGTCGGCCGCCACCGGGATGGAGTCGGCGTTCCGGGCCGGCGTCGCCTCGTCGGCCGCGGGTTCGCCGATGGGCGGCATGCCGATGGCGCCGATGGGTGGTGCCGGTGCCGGTGGACAGGGCCAGCAGAAGGAGCACAAGCGCGCCGACTACCTCGACTCGGTGGAGCACCTGGACGAAGCGCTCGGCGACGCGCCGATCGTCGCGAGGCCGGTGGTGGAACAGTGACGCCCACTTGGGAATTCACCGGCGCGGAGTTCGAAGCGTTGTGGGCCGGTCTCGAAGCCGAGTACATGCCGGAGCCGTTCATCCACTCCAGCGAGCCGTGCTCGGCCGACGAAGCGGAGTTCGCGCTGAGGCAGGACTGGATCACGGTCAAGCAGCGCTGGGGGCATGAGCTCGACGAGATCATCGAGGTGCTCACCAAGCCCGATATTCGGGTGATCGTGCGCGGGTACGGAGGCGGCGAACGGCTCACCGATCCCACCCTCTCGGTGCGCATGCTCGCGGTGCGCAAGGGCGACGTCGGCTATCTGGTGCGTCAGCGTCCGGGCCGAACCCTGTATCACGCAGACGGATTCGTCATCACCCGGCACGACGCGCTGTCCCTCGGTGATGTTGTCGCCGGGCAACTGCCCGCGGCCGAACCCGGTCGCGGCCGGGAGATCACCCTCGACGAACCCTCCGGCGACCAGTTCGATCACTCGTACGGCCGCTCGCTGGTGCAGCACTACGACGACGACGCCGCGGTGCAGACCCAGACCTTTCAGCAGGCCCGGCTGGACCGTGACGGCTTCATCGACATCGAGCAGGGCTGGTCGCGCTTCGGGCCGAGGGGGATCCTCCGATTGCGGCTCGGGTGGCGCGATCTGACCGATGACGGTCGCTATGTGATCGTTCCCGGTACGCCGCCGGTGGCGGTCGGCGCCGATCGC
Source organism: Nocardia sp. NPDC050718 (assembly GCF_040654235.1). Lineage (NCBI taxonomy): Bacteria > Bacillati > Actinomycetota > Actinomycetes > Mycobacteriales > Nocardiaceae > Nocardia > Nocardia sp. NPDC050718. Next base: position 838,695 of record NZ_JBFAHQ010000003.1, read on the forward strand.
AGGCGGGTGGTCTCGCTGATCAACAGCCAGATCGCCGAAGTTGTCAGAGCCATCAGGGATGATCGGGCATAGGGCGGATGGGAGGGGAATCGATGGACGAGTTTCCGACCGAGTTCAGCGCGTCGTCGCTGACCGGCGCGATCGCGGTGCGCACCACCGAGCAGGGCTTGCCGGTGGGTATCACCGTCGACCCGGATCAATTGCGCCGCGATCCCGCCGATCTGGCGGCCGAGATCCTGCGGCTGTGCCAGAAGTCGGCCAAGCGGGCCGGCCTGGCGCGGCGTAATCAGCTGGCGGCGGCCGGGTTCGATCCGGCGCTGCTGGCCGCGACCGGGTTGCCGACCGAGGCCGAGGTCGCGGCGGCGGAGATCGTCGAGGAGCAGGAGTACGACACCGAGCCGGACAGCTGGCTACGGTCGGTCTAGCGAGCGGAGCGGGGAGGACACGGCGATGGTCGAAACCATGGACGAGCTGATCGCGAAGGTGCAGGGCCAGCTCTATCGACTGCAGGACCTGGCCGAGGCGACCAGTGGCATCAGGGCGCAGGAGACCTCGCCCGACGGAGCGGTCACGGTGACCGTCGACGGGAGCGGCGCGTTGATCGGGCTGGAGTTCACCACCGCCGTCAGCACGCTGTCGCCGGCCGATTTCGAGCGGGTGCTGGTGCAGACCGCGCAGGCCGCCGCGCACCGGGCGTTCGGTGAGCGCGCCGAGCTGGTGACGGCCTATAACCGAACCGGCACGTGAGATTCAACTGGTCTTAACCACCGATTTGTGTGGCGCGGGTTTCCGACGGGTAGATAAAGTAACGAAACACCATGGGCTGTTTCGAGATTGGACGAGAGCCATGAATCACGTTGCGGTAGTTCCCGATGCAGTTCGTGCGTACGCGGGCGCCTCGGCCACCATGGCGGCGGGGGTCGCCCAGGCGGGCGCGGTCGACCAGGCCGCCACGATGGCCGCCGCGGTGCCCGTCTTCGGCCTGATCGGCCAGGAATTCCTGCTGTCGTTCGCCTACGCGCAGGCCAACCACCTGACCTCGGTGGCGCAGCTCGCCGCGGTGCACGCGGGTACCGCGCTGACCGCCGCGCAGGCCGCGTCGACCTACGAGGGTGCCGACGGGGCGGCCAAGCTGGGCATCGCCGCGGTCGATCAGTAGCCATGACATATCCCGGGGGAAGCACGGCCGGTGCGATGGCATCGGTCGATCCGACCGTGCTCGATCTGCTGCGCGGCAGTTCCCTGGCGCCGATGCTGGACCAGCCGGTGAGCCAGGTGCTCAGCTCGATGGGTCTGCCGCAGCTACCGCAGCTGCCGGAGTTCATCCAGCTGCCGGAAATGCCCGCGCTGCCGACGATCGACCTGACCGCGCTGATGCAGCCGCTCACCGAACTGGCCTCCGCCTTCGGCACCGGTGCGCTCGGCGGTACCGGCACCACGTCCGGCACGTCGTCGAATCCCACCGACGCGCTGTCGAACATCACCTCGGTGCTCGAGACGGCGATGTCGCTCGGGTCGACCGCGTTGCAGACGGTGATGCAGCTGTGGCAGAGCGCCGCGGCGATGGAGGCGACGAACAAGGCGACCGCGGCGCAATCCGACGGCGCCAAACTGGCGACGCAGAGCACGCAGGAGAAGGCGGTGCTCACCCACGCGGCGGGCAATGTCGCCGTGGGTGGCGCCAAGCTGGCCGCGGTGATCGCGCGCTATTCGGCCACCCTGGCCCTGGCCCCGCTCTACGCGGCGACGCCGGGCGGTCAAGCGGTGCTGATCGCGGCCACGATGGAGGCCATGGCCGAAGGCCTGGCCATCACGGCCGAGACCAAGGCCGAGATGGTGGCGCGCAGCGGCGAGATGGCGCAGGCGGGCGAGAAGGTCCAGGTGACCAACGCGCCCACCGGTGTCGACGCGAGCAGCGATTCGCTGAGCCAGCTGATGAGCCTGATCTCGCCGTTGATCAGTACGGCGAGCACCGCGGTGTCGTCGCTGGGTTCGCTGGCCGAGCAGGTGAGTTCGCTGTCGACGAGCACCACCGGCACGACCGATGACGCGGCGAGCACCGGCACCGAGATCACCGACGCCGACGGCGAAACCGCCGAGGGCCTGTCCGGCGCCGGCGGCGGTGGCGGCGCGATCGGCGGCATCGGCGCGATCGGCGGCGCGGGCGCGGTGTCGTCGCCGCTGAGCCCGTGGCAGGGCGGACGCGCCGGCGGGTTGTCCACCGTCGGGGCGACCGGCGCGCTCGGCGGCACCACCTCGGGTGGCGCGAGTACGACCACCGCCTCGGCGGCGGGCTCGGCGCCGGGCTACATGCCGATGGGCGCGGGCGCGGGTGCCGGTATGCCGATGGCCCGCGCGGTGGACGGTGGCGGCAGCGAGGCCGTGCACTCACAGCTGGTCACCGGCAATCACGGCGACGAAGTCGTCGGCCAGATCGCGGGGGTGGCGACTCCGGTCGTCGGCGCCGCCGAACCGGTGACCACCGAAGCGCCACCGGACAAAGAACTCTCACTGTGACGCGGCACGACCACGACAGGAGCAGCAGATGAGCAACACCTTCGAATTCGATTCCGCCGCGGCGAGCAAAGCCGCGGCAGCACTGGACGGGATCGCCGACCGGCTCACCACCGAGCTGTCGGCCGTCGCCCCGACCCTCCGGGTGGCCCCGGCCGGCGTCGACGAGGTGTCCGCGCGCGCCGCGACCACCGCCAACGGTGTCGCCGACGACTACCTGACCGGTGCCGAGGCGGGCGCGCACGAGATGAACAAGCTCGCCGCCACCCTGCGGGCACAGGTCTCGGAGTTCGACCAGATGGAAACCGACAACACCACCGGCTTCAACGGGCCCGCGGCGTAAAGGCATTCATCACCGATGATCGAACCACCGCAGCCCGGCTTCACCGGAGTGGTGTGGGAGGCGCGCGAGCCGCACAAGCTCGCCACCGACCTCACCACCGGTGCCGGACCGATGCCGATGGCCGACGCGGCCGCCGCCTGGACGCGGCTCGCCGCGGCCTTCGGCGCGGCCGTGCTCGACTACGAGCAAGTGCTGCAGACCCTGCGCGGCTCCTGGAAGTCCGGGAGCAGCGAGCAGGTGTGGGAACGGATCTCGACTCTGCGGGAGTGGCTGATCGACACCGCGGCCGCCGCGACCGCCAATGCCGCGCGGCTGCAAGCCCAGGTCCTCGCCTACGAGGTGGCGGCACTGGCGATGCCGAACAGCGCCGACATCGCGGCCATCACGGCGATGCAGCAGGCGCTGGAACAGGTCGGCACCGCGCTCGGCGCCCCGATCAAGGCCATCGCGGCGCAGACCGACGCCGATGCCGATGTGGCGAAGGCGGTCGCCTCCCGGGTGATGCGCAGCTACGAGGCGGCCACCGAACCACTGGCGACGCCCTGGTTGCACGCGCCGCCACCGCCGATCGCGCCGGAGACCGCGCTGGCCGGCGAACAGTCGGCGCAGGCGGGAACCCCCGCGTCGCCGGGTGCGGCCGGGATGTCGGGGCTCGGCGCGATCGGCCTCGGCGCCTTGCCGTCGCTGCCCGCACCGGTGCAGACCGCGTATCGCGCACCGGTTTTCGTGCAGTCCACCGCCGCGGTCACCACCGCGCCGCAGGCCACACCGGTCGCCACGCCTGCCGGACCGGCCGCCCCGGTCGTCCCCGGTGCGATGGCGCCCGGCGCCGGTGGGCACGACGCGGGGTCGCGCTTCCCGCGCGCGGGTCTGGCCTACGAGGAATCGGACCAGCTGGTCGCCGAAGGCGAGATCCAGGCTGCCCCCGCCGTGCTCGGCGTCGCCGAACGCGCGGCACCCCAGACCGGTGGCACGTCCACGACGACGGCGGAGGGGCGGCCATGACCACCCTCACCAACGATTCGCTGCTGGCCGTCGCCGATCGGCTCGGCGTCCAGACCCTGCCGCTGGTCCTGGCGGTGGGTCCGCAGCAGGACAGCTTCGACGACTGGCGCGCCGCCAGAGACGCCGCGGTCGCCGAACTCACCGCCGCGGGAATCTTCGACGGCTACGGTGACGTCGAGCCCGACCTGGCGGACGCCCTGCACACCCTCGCCCAGCCCGACGCCGAACTCGTCGCGCGCAGCTACGGTGACGGCGACGCGCGCCGGATCTGCCTGGCGCGCCGCGGCGCCGGTCACGCCAGCGCCGTCCGCATCGGCGGCGGCTTCGAGATCGGCACCAACGCGATCGACGGTTCCGACCGTGAACTGACCCGCCTGCTGCTCGCCGCGCTGCCGCACTGCGCGCCGGCGGAGGTGGCGGCGGCGAGCGTCGCGGCCGACGATCTGGCGGCGCGCCTGGACGCCGCCGAAACGACTTCCCAGTACGTGGACGCGATGTACGCGCTCGGTATCGACGCGCACGAGGCGACCGTCCTCGGCGCGGCCTTCGGCTCCTGCCATGGCTACACCGAGATCGTCGCCACCGTCCACCATGACGGGCTGACCACCCGAGCCCCTGGCGCGGTCGCGGTGTACGACACCGCGCGCGGCCGGATCGTCGTCGCGCCGATGACGGCGCCCGACGGGCAGGTGTGGTCGACCATAACGCCGGGCACCGATCATCGCCTGACCCAGGCCGTCGGTGCGCTCCTCGAGGGGCTTCCCGGTGGGGGGTGGCGGCCCGACTAAGCCATCTCCCATTTCAACCATCAAGTAGGAAAGGTTCGGCACATGCCTCCTCAGGGACCAGTAGGTGTAGAAGCCGGCGGCGTAGACGGCGTCGTCTCCAAGCTCGAAGGCACGATCAACAACCTGCGTACGTCGGTCGGTCAGATCGACGACGCGGCCCAGGCCGTGCTCCGCGGCTGGAAGGGTGACGCCTCCGACGAGTTCGTGAAGGTCGCCCAGGCCTGGCACGACGAGGCCGATGCTCTGAACAAGAAGTTCGACCGGCTCACCGAAGCGGTCAACACCGGTAAGTCCACCCTCGTGAACATGGACGGCGCAGGCCTGTCCGGCGGTGGTTCCACCAGCGGTGGCGGCAGCTACACCAACCTCTGACCGCGAATCAGAAACGAACAGGAACTGAGCTCATGACCATTCTTTACGATCCCGCGGCGATGAACGAGCTGTTCAGCGACCTGCAGACCTACGGCGGGAAGATGAAGGGCGAGATCGACGAACTCGAGGGCGCCGCTTCGGATTTCCGCAACAACCTGCAGGGTGACAACGCGATCTCGAACTTCGACACCGCGCACAAGAACGTCACCACCGAGCTGACCGACACCCTCGACAAGCTCGACAAGCTCGCCGCTCAGGTCGAGTCCGCGCTGAACCGCGCGCTCGAGGCCGACGGCAAGGTCGGCGACGGTTTCGCCGACTTCTGAGTTGCCGGAGCGCCGGAGCGCTCCAGCGTGGCTCCCTGAGGGCCCGACGGAAAACGGGGCGTGACAGTGCCGACGGCACGAGTCACGCCCCGTTTTGTCGAAATCAGCGGGCCGCCAGGGATTCGCCGATGTAGTGCATCTCGTCCGGCGTCGTCACCATGGACACCGTGGCGCTACCGGTACTCGTCCGCACCGTGATCCGGTTGGGCGCGTACGGGTCCTGGACGAGGGTGACGTCGGGGGCGAGCGCCTCCGGATCGCGTTCGGCCGTGCGGACCTCGACGATGGTCGCGCCACCCAGGTGGCTGGTCGGGGCGATACCGTCGAAGACCAGCACGGTCGTCGTCGGGTAGGGCGCCGCGGGCACCGGCGGCGGCCCGGGCGGAGTCTGCGGAGTCGCGCCCGCCGCCCTCGGCGCGATCGAGAGCAGCTGTGGGGTCGCGAGGTTCGCGACCATCGACTGCCAGGCCTGCGGCCGCGCGGTGTGCACGACGGCATGGGCGCCGAGCGCGGTGGCGCGCAGGACGACCTGCTGGGCCAGATCCAGATTGCCGATCACGTCGACGTGGCGGGTACCCGCGCCGATCAGCGGGACCGCGATGCCCTGACCGCGCTCGTCGGCCCCGATCAGCTGACCACAGCCGGTGGTCGGCACCGAGATGTCGGTGAGCGCGGTGAGCGTGCCCCGGTAGCCGTCCCGGCCGCCCAGGTCATCGGCCGCGCCGATGGGCAGGGTGTCCAGCAGGATGCGGCGCTGACTGCCCGGCAGCTCGCGCAGTCCGGCGACCGGCGCCTGCTCGTAGGGCGCCACCGAATCGAAGCGGACGACGGCGTTGAGCACGACGGTCCCCGCCTTGTCGTACGCGCGTCCGACGCGACGGGCGCCGGGGTGCAGACGCAGGGTCACCGTGGTCGAGAGGGAGGGCAGCGACCAGATCTCGGCCAGCCCGTTCGTGCCGATCATCGGCGCGGTGAGCTGGTAGTGGGTCAGGTGCCTGCCGAACTCGGACTCGAGGCCGTGCGCCGACTCGGTGAGCCGCAGCGGGTCGAAGCCGTGGGTCAGTTCGCGCACCGCGCTGTTCATCTCGGTGGCGGTGAGCACCGCGGCGTCGATGCCGTGGGTGGCGAGCCGATTGGCGACCCGACGGGTGGCGATGATCATGGTGCGCAGGGCGCCGGTCGCGCCGCCGCCGCGTTTGTCCACCGCCGCCGCGTTGGCCACCGGGTCCAGCCGCAGCACGAGCCAGCAGGTGCGGTGCGCGATGGCGGGCAGCGGGCCGAGGATCCGGTCGTACAGGTGCGCGGCCGCGCCGGTGCCCGCGGTGCGCGCGCCGGTGGCGATCACGTCGATGCTCACCAGCTCCACGTCGAACTGGTCCAGGCAGCGCGCGATCTCGGTCATCGGCAGCAACTGGTCGGCGCTGAGGGTGCCGCGGCGCAGCAGCGTGAGCGTGTCCGGCGGCGGATCGATGCGGAGCATGGTCAGCAGCAGATCGCCGTCCCAGCGCACGCCACAGCCGCCGCCCTCGGGCAGCGGCACGTCGAAGGCGGGGGCCCGGTCCAGGGTTTCGGTGCGACCGCGCAGGCGGCGCCCCAGCCAGCCGCCGAATCGCACGGCGAGCGTGCGCCGCCGGATCGGGACGAGCCCGATCAACAGCACGGCCACCGCCCCGCCGATCGCACCGTAGCCCGAATTCGTCGTCGCCAGCACGACCCAGGCCACGATCGCCGCGAGCACCGCGACCGGCACGCACGCGCGCAGCGGATACATCCGGAACAGCCAGAATTCCGGGTCACGCAGCGTGTCGTAGGCATTGTCGCCGGCGGTTTGCCCGCCGTTCATACTGTTGTTCAAAATCGTTGTCCCTGCTTGGCATCCGTCGAATCATGGTGAAGGACAATTCCGGATTTACGGTACCGTGTCCGACGAGATGGTGATCAACGCAGCAATGGAGTCCCTGTGCCGGCACAGCTGACAACCAAGGCCCAGGTCAACGGTTATCGTTTCCTCCTGCGCAGGCTCGACCACGCGCTGGTCCGCCGCGACGTGCGCATGCTGCACGATCCGATGCGGTCGCAGAGCCGGTCGATGATGGTCGGCGCGGTGCTCGGGCTGATCATCGTGGCCGGCGCGGCCATTCTCGGCTTTCTCAAGCCGCAGGGCGCGATCGGCGACGCGCTGATCGTCAGCGGCAAGCAGAGCGGCGCGATGTACGTGGTCGTCGAGGCCAAGGAAGGCGAGAAGACGCTGCACCCGGTGCTCAACCTGGCCTCGGCCCGGCTGATCGCCGGTGACGCGCAGACGCCGAAATCGGTGAAGGACGACAAGCTCGGTTCGATGCCACGCGGCCCGCTGCTCGGCATCCCGGGCGCGCCCGCCGCCATGCCGGGATCCAAGCAGGGCGCGAGCTCGAATTGGACGCTGTGCGAGACCACCCAGCTCTCGGCCTCCGGCAGCGCGTCCGGCGCCACCGGCGGACTCACCACCGCCATCGTCGGCAAGCCGGAAACCGGGGACCGGATAGGCGCCACCGGCGCCGACGACGCGCTGCTGGTGCGCCGCGACGACAAGACCTACCTGGTGTACCAGGGGACCAGGGCCGAACTCGATCCGAACAACTCGGTGGTCGCGCGCACCCTCGGCCTGTCCGGCAAGCAGGTCCGCCCGATCGGCAGCGCGGTGCTGGGCGCCACCACGCAGGCGCCGGCGCTGGCGGTGCCGACGATCGAGCGCGCGGGCGAGCCGGGCCCCGGCAAGCTGTCGAATGTGCCGATCGGCGGCATCATCTCGGTGACCGGGGTGCAGGCCGCGGGTCAGGAAACGATGTATGTGGTGCTGGCCGACGGGGTCCAGCGGGTCTCGGAGTTCACCGCGGACCTGCTGCGCAACGCCGATTCCCGGGGCATGCGCGAGATCGCCGCACTGGCCCCGGACGCGCTGGACCGGATGCCGGTGCTGCACACCCTGCCGGTCGACGGTTTCCCCGAGCGCAAGCCGCGCATCCTGGCGGCCGAGGATGCCCCGGTGGCGTGTGTGAACTGGGCGAAGAACCCGGGTGTCGCGGCCGCGCAGGGCAGCTCCGTCGACGGCCCGGCCGAACGGGCCACGGTGACCCTGCTCGCCGGAACCAAGCTGCCGCTGAGCGATTCGGTGAAGCCCGTGACCCTCGCGACCGCCGACGGTTCGGGCGACCGGATGGACGCGGTCTACCTGCCGCCGAGCACCGGCGAATTCGTGCAGGTCACCGGCACCGAGCCGGGCAGCCTGCGGCGGGAGTCGCTGTTCTACGTGGCCGACAACGGGATTCGCTACGGCATCCCCGACGCCGCGACCGCCGCGGTCCTGGGGCTGGGCGACAAGCCGCGACTCGCGCCGTGGTCGATCATCGGCCAGCTGGTCCCCGGCCCGACGCTCTCCGCGAAAGACGCTCTGACCAGCTACGATTCGCTGCCGTCCGCGACCAAGTAGTCGACGTCGCGGCGGCCGGGGCCGCCGCGACGTTCGGGCTCAGCTCAGATTGGGTACCTGACCCACATTGAGGGTCGCGACGATGCCGGTCAGCGCGGTGCGCATATCGGTCTCCTCGATCCGCATCAGCACGTCGTCGTCGACCTCGGCCAGGTCGAGGCCGTCGGTGTTGGCCAGCCGGAACTCGCGTTCCTCCTCCGCCGCCTCGATCACATTGCGGATGAAGCGGCCGTTGCCCGCCAGGTCGACGCCGCGGCGCGGCTGCCCGCTCTGGTCGGTGCTCTCCAGGTCGTAGAGGAACCCGCAGGTCTCGATCAGGGTCTCCAGCGCCGCGGGCGCCAGCTGCGAATCGCGTCCGTTCGCCACGATCTCGCCGATCTGGCCCAGCTCTTCGGCGGTGTACGAAGGGAATTGGAGACGCTTGGCGAAGCGGGAGGCCAGACCGTCGTTGGCGGCCAGCAGCCGGTCGATCTCGCCGTCGTAACCCGCGATGATGACCACGAGCCGGTCGCGGTCGTTCTCCATCCGGGCCAGCAGGGTGTCGACGGCCTCGCGACCGAAGGCGTCACCGCCGGACAGGCCGGTCTGGATCAGCGTGTACGCCTCGTCGATGAACAGCACGCCGTCCATGGCGCTGTCGATCAGCTTCTCGGACTTGATGGCGGTGCCACCGAGGTTCTGGCTCACGAAGTCGACGCGCTTGGCCTCGACCACCTTGTCGGTCTTCAACAGTCCGACACCGCAGTAGATCTTGGCGACCACGCGCGCGATGGTGGTCTTACCGGTGCCGGGCGGACCGGTGAAGGCCAGGTGCTGGCCCCGGGACTGACTCGACAGGCCCTTGCCCGCGCGGATCTTGGCCAGCTGCGCGGACGACTGCAACTTGGCCACCTGGTTCTTCACCGACGCGAGTCCGACCTGCTTGTCCAGCTGCGCCCGTGCCTCGGCGAGTACGGTTTTCGCGCGATCCTCGGCGGCGGCCTCGTTCATCGCGGCCAGCGAGGGCGCCGAGGTGGGGTCCCACTTGTCGGTGCGGGCGTCGATCACCTCGCGGGTGGTGACCACGATCCGGAAGGTGCGGTCGCGCATGGCGTTGGTGTTGGCGGTGAAGTCGGGCAGCTGGGAATAGACCTGCTCGAACAGCTTCTGGGCCTCGGCCTCGTTGCCGGACTCGCGCAGGCACAGGCCGCGGTTGTACATCGCGGTGAACCTGGCCGACGGGATCGGGCCCGCCTCGGCCTGTTCCATCCGCCGCACGGCCTCACCGAACAGGCCGAGCTGCGCGCAGGCGGTACCGACCATCACGTTCGCGCCGGTGGCCAGGTACGGGTCCTTCCAGTCCGCCGAGCCGGCCAGCACGGTCATCACGTCGGGCCAGCGCTGGGTGTTGTAGTGCATGATGCCGCGGATGTAGGCGCTGATCCGGTCGTCGATCTGCTTGTCCGGATCGTCGGCGCGGGCGGCGCGCAATTCCGCGAGCTTGTCGAGTACCTGCTCGGCCTGGTCGTAGTCCTTGTCGGCGATCAGCTGCGCGGCCCAGGCGAGCCAGATCTCGGTGAGCCCGGCCAGCGGGTAGTCGATGTAGAGGCCGGGCAGGAAGCGGCCCGCCATCGCCCGCGGCGCCAGGCCGAGCCTGCGCTGCTCGCGACCGAGCGAATCGAGGCTGGTGCGATGCAGATTGAACAGCACCTCTTTGGTCAACTCGCCCGCGGCGGCGCGGCCGAGCCACGCGTCACACATCGACGAATCCCATTCCGTCGCGCGCTGGAAGGCCAGCTTCGCGTACTCCTCGTCGCGCGCGGACTCCTGACCGTCGATGGACAGACCGAGCGAGAGGACGCCCGCGTCGAAGGCACGCTGCGCCTGGCGAATGTCTGGCATGTGGTGTCGGACCCCGAAATCTTCGTCTGGTGGACAGCTGCTGTTCAATCCGGCGGCGGGACTTCGATCGCGCCGGTTTGCCCTGTCCGTTAGATTAGGTAACGCTGCCGTGTGGTCGCAACGGAAGTAGTCAGCTACGACTGAGAGTTCATCACTGGTGTCGACGTTGTTGGGCAATGAGCCGGAACTATGCCGAGTTTCAGTGATCGGGGGTGATACGCAGCTCGACATCGGACTACCCGCCACGGTACCGATCGCCGGATTCATCGGCGACCTGGTGGCGCTGATCCGTTCCCGGGATCCGCGACTGCCGGACGGGGACGAGGACTCCGCCCCGGTCCGTGCCCAGCACTGGACCCTGGCCCGGCTCGGGCAGGACCCCCTCGCGCCCAGCCGCACCCTCACCGAGGCCGAGGTCTACGACGGCGAGCTGCTCGTGCTCAGCCCGGTGACGCGCAAAGAGGCGCCCGCGCTCTTCGACGACGTGATCGATGCCGTATCCCGGCTCACCGCAGGCGAGTTCCGCGGCTGGTCCAGTGCCGCGGCCCGCTGGGCGGGTCTGGTGATCGCGACGATCGCGATCGTCGCCGCGCTCGGTCTGCTCGCGGTCTCGCGTGCCGACAGCGATCCGCTGGTCCCCGCGTTCGCGCTGCTCGGCACCGGTATCGCCGCGTCGGCGGCGGCCGGCATCGCCGCCCGCAAGTTCGCCGATTCGATGACCGCCAACTGGCTTTCGCTCGACGCCCTGCTGCTGCTGTTCGGCGGCGGCGCGCTGCTCGTGCCCGGTCAGCTCGGCGCGGGGCAGGTGCTGCTCGGCAGCGTCGTGCTTTTGGTCGCGGCGGTCGCGGGCTACCGGATCACCGGAATCGGGGCCGGCCTGTTCGCCGCCGCGATCACGCTGAGTGTGTTCGGCGCGGTGACCGGCACCGTCTACCTGCTGTGGCATCCGGGCTTGGCCAAGCTGTTCGCCGGAGTGCTCGTCGCGGCGGTGATCCTGCTGTCGTCGGTGCCGCGGCTGGCCGCGGTGGCGGCCCGGTTGCCGATTCCGCCGGTGCCGACGGCCGGTGGGGCGATCGACCCCGCCGACCACGAACAGCGCCCGACGATCGAGGGCATCGGCGCGGTCGGCGCGATCGCGCTGCCCTCGGCGGCGGGCCTGGGTGAACGCGCTCGCGTCGCCAATCAGATCCAGACGGGACTGGTCGTCGCCTGCGCGGTGGCCGCGCTGTTCGGCGCCGTCGGCGCGGCCGATCCGCTCGGGCCGTTCCACTCCGGTGGCGTCGCGCTCGCCGCGGTCGCCGCGATCGTGCTCTGCCTGCGCGGACGCTCCTACGCCGACCTGGTGCAGGCCGCGACGTTGATCACCACCGGCGCGCTCATCATGATCGCGCTGCTGACCGGTCTCGGGCTCGGTCACGACGCGCTGGAATTCGTCGCGGTCGCCCTGCTGTTGCTGACCGCGGGCAGCGTCATCGGATTCGGCGTGATCGGCCCGCATCTCGAGGTGACCCCGGTGACCAGGCGGATGATCGAGATCTTCGAGTATCTGCTGATCATCACGATGGTCCCGCTCGCGCTGTGGGTCATGGACGTGTACTCGACCGCCCGCAACATATGACCCGCGCACCCCTGCGGCGCGCGGTCCTGCGGCTGGCCTGTACGGCGACCGTGCTCGGCACGGTCGCGGGCTTCCCGGCGCCCGCTGGCGCGATCGCCCCGCCCCGGATCGACCAGGGCGCGCTCGACGCGGCGCTCGCGCTCAGCGGCAGACCCGCCCCGCTCGAGCCCACCGAACAGCGCGAACTGTGCGCCGAACCCGTGCTGCGCGGCAACGCGCCGAGTGAACCGCCGATGGCTCAGCGGGTGCTCGACCTGCCCGCGGCCTGGCAGTTCAGCCGCGGTGCGGGCCAGAAGGTCGCGGTGATCGATACCGGCGTCAACCGGCATCCGCGGCTGCCCGCGCTCCAGGCGGGCGGTGACTACGTCAGCGACTCCGACGGCACCGTCGACTGCGACGGGCACGGCACGCTGGTGGCGGGCATCATCGCCGCGCGTCCCGTCCCCGAAGACGCGTTCGTCGGCGTCGCGCCCGAGGCGGAGATCCTCACCATCCGTCAGCTCAGCCTCGCCTACGAGGCCAAGGACCGGGGCGCGGACAAGGGACAGGGCTCGCTGCGCAGCGACGGCTACGGCAGCGTCCTCACCCTCGCCGGCGCCGTCGTGCGCGCGGTCGACATGGGCGCGACGGTGATCAATATTTCCGAAGTGGCCTGTACCCCGGCCGGTTCCAACACCTCCGACGGCGCGCTCGGCGCCGCCGTGAAGTACGCCTACGACCGCAATGTGGTGGTCGTCGCGGCCGCGGGCAATGTGGAACAGGGCGGCCCGTGCCAGAACCAGAACGAGGGTTCGGGCTGGAGTTCGGTGACCACCGTGGCCTCGCCCGCCTGGTTCGCCCCCTACGTGCTCGCGGTCGGCTCGGTCGACGCCGACGGCAAGCCCTCGGCGCTGTCGCTGCGCGGTCCGTGGATCGGGGCCGCCGCGATCGGGCGCAATATCGTGTCGCTGGACAGCAAGCCGGGCGGTGCCGGCCTGGTCGACGGTGTCCAGACGATGGAGGGCGTGCAGCCGGTCGACGGAACCAGTTTCGCCGCACCGTATGTGGCCGGGCTGGCCGCGCTGATCCGGTCGCGCTATCCGGAGCTGTCCGCGCAGCAGGTGATCGAGCGGATCACCCGCACCTCGCACGCGCCCGGCCGCGGCCGCGACGACGCCATCGGAGCCGGGCTGATCGACCCGCTGGCCGCGCTCACCGCGCCGCTGGCCGCCGAGCCGCCGAGCAAGGGCGCCGACGTGGGGCACGCGATCGCCGCGCCCTACGCGGCCCCCGAGCCGGATCCGCGACCGCGCCGGGTCGCGATCATCGGCGCGCTGACCCTGTTGGCCGCGTTGGGCATCGGCGCCGCGTTCGCGTTTCCGTTCCGCAGGCGCGGCGCCGACCTCAACCAGGAATTCGAGTAGAGGGATCGATGGCTACCGAAGGTTTCGTCCGTCGCCCCCGGATCGCGCCGCCGCGCGCGCCGGGCGGTGAAGTCGCGCTCACCCCGCCGCCGGAGATCCAGCGCGCCATCCCGTCGCCGCTGATGATGAAGCTGATGCCGGTCATCATGGTGGTCGCGGTCGTCGGCATGATCGCGATGATGGTCTCGATGGGCCGCAATCTGCTGGCCAATCCGATGATGATGATGTTCCCGATGATGATGCTCATGTCGATGGTCGGCATGATGGCGGGCATGCGCGGCGGCGGCCCCAAGCGCGCCGTCGAGCTCAACGAGGAACGCAAGGACTACTTCCGCTACCTCGATCAGGTCCGCAAGGACGTGCGCAACACCGGCGTCAAACAGCTGGAGACGCTGGACTGGAGTCATCCCGAACCGGCCGACCTGCCCGCGCTGATCGGCAGCAGGCGGATGTGGGAACGCCGCCCCAACGACCCGGACTTCGGCCACGTGCGGGTCGGCGTCGGCAGCCATCGCCTCGCCACCAAGCTGGCGCGCCCGGAGACCGGACCGCTGGAAGACCTCGAGCCGGTGTCGACGGTGGCCCTGCGCCGATTCGTGCGCACCCACTCGGTGGTGCACGAGCTGCCGACCGCGGTCTCGCTGCGCGCGTTCCCCGCCATCAACATCGGCGGCGACCTCGACGAGGGCCGCGAACTGGTGCGTGCCATGCTGATGGAACTGACCACCTTCCACGGCCCGGACAACCTGGTCGTCGCGATCGTCTGCGCCGACCCGGACGGGCACTGGGCCTGGGCGAAATGGCTGCCGCACGTGCAGCATCCGTCGGTGCGCGACGGACTCGGCTCGGCCCGGATGATGTACACCTCGCTCGGCGAGCTCGAATCCGCCTTGCAGACCGAGCTGATGGAACGCGGCCGGTTCATGCGCAACCCGCAGCCGACCCAGGGACGCCTGCACGTGGTCGTCGTGATCGATGACGGCTACATCAGCGGCAACGAACGCATCATCAGCGAATCGGGGCTCGACTCGGTGACCGTGCTCGACCTGACCGCGCCCGAGAACGGCCTCGCGGCCCGGCGCGGCCTGCAGCTGGTCGTCGGTGACGGGGCCGTGTCGGCGCGCAGTGCGGCGGGCGTGGAACGCTTCGCGACCGCCGACGAGGTCAGCGTCGCCGAGGCCGAGGCGTTCGCCCGCGCGCTGGCCAGGTACCGGCTGGCGACGGCGGCGCAGATCGTCAGCCTGGGGGAGGGCACCACCAGCGACCCCGGCCTGATGGCCTTGCTGCGCATTCCCGACGCCGCCCAGATCGATCCGGCCAGGGTGTGGCGGCCGCGGACCGCGCGCGAGCGGCTCCGGGTGCCGATCGGCATCACGCCGGACGGCACGCCGGTCGAGATCGACATCAAGGAGTCGGCGGAGAACGGCATGGGCCCGCACGGCCTGTGCATCGGAGCGACCGGTTCCGGCAAGTCGGAATTCCTGCGCACCCTGGTGCTTTCGCTGGTCACCACGCACTCACCGGACGCGCTCAACCTGGTGCTCGTCGACTTCAAGGGTGGCGCGACCTTCCTCGGGCTCGACTCGCTGCCGCACGTCGCGGCCGTGATCACCAACCTGGAAGACGAACTCTCCCTGGTCGACCGCATGAAGGACGCGCTCGCCGGTGAGATGAACCGCCGCCAGGAACTGCTGCGCTCGGCGGGCAACTACGCCAATGTCAACGACTACGAGAAGGCGCGGGCCGCCGGCGTTCCGCTCGATCCGCTGCCCGCGCTGTTCGTCGTCGTCGACGAGTTCTCCGAATTGCTCTCGCAGAAGCCGGACTTCGCCGAGCTGTTCGTCATGATCGGCCGCCTCGGCCGCTCGCTGCACGTCCACCTGCTGCTGGCCTCGCAGCGCCTGGAGGAGAACAAGCTGCGCGGCCTGGAGTCGCACCTGTCCTACCGGATCGGCCTGCGCACCTTCTCGGCCAACGAGTCGCGCGCGGTGCTCGGCATCACCGACGCCTATCACCTGCCCAGCGTGCCCGGCGCCGGCTACCTGAAAAGCGATGCGTCCGAACCGCTCCGGTTCAACGCGAGCTACGTCTCCGGTCCGTACGTGGCGCCGGTCGGTACCGTCGTCGACGACGACGGCGCGCCGATGGGCGGCCAGCGGCCGGTGGTGTTCACCGCGGCGCCGGTCGAGGTGACCGAGGCCGCGCCGGAACAGCCGGAGACCGAGGACGATCCGATCCTGCGCGGCAGGCTGGAACTGCCGCCGCCACCGCCGAGCGGTCCGGTCGCCGAGGAGGGCATCCCGGACTCGCTGCTCGACGTCGTCGTCAAGCGGCTGACCGGCCACGGCCGTCCGGCCCACGAGGTCTGGCTGCCGCCGCTGGAGGAATCGCCGACCGCCGACATGCTGCTGCCCGACCCGGATTGGCGCTCGCCGGTGAACCGGCACGGTCAGCTGTGGATGCCGATCGGTGTGATCGACAAGCCCTACGAGCAGCGGCGCGACGTGCTGACCATCAATCTGGCGGGCGCGCAGGGCAATGTCGCCGTGGTCGGCGGTCCGCAGTCGGGCAAGTCCACGACGCTGCGCACCATCATCATGGCAGCGGCCGCCACCCACACCCCCGAACAGGTGCAGTTCTACTGCCTGGACTTCGGTGGCGGCAGCATGGCCGGTCTGGTCGGCGTCCCGCACGTCGGTTCGGTCGCGGGCCGGCTCGACGGTGACCGGGTGCGCCGTACCATCGCCGAGCTCACCACGCTGATGCGCCAGCGCGAGGAACGGTTCGCCGAGCTGGGCATCGAGTCGATGACCGAGTTCCGCAGGCGCAAGTTCTCCGCGCTGGAGGCCCGGCAGATCAACGGCACCACCGCGGCGCCCGGCGACCCGATGGCCGCCGACCAATTCGGCGACGTGTTCCTGGTGATCGACGGCTGGGGTGCCATCCGGGAGGAATTCGATCTGCTTGAACCACAGATCAACGCCATCGCCACCCAGGGCCTCTCGTTCGGCGTGCACCTGATGATCGGCGCGTCCCGCTGGGCCGAGATCCGCCCGGTGGTCAAGGACCAGATCGGTACCCGGCTCGAGCTGCGCCTCGGTGACCCGGGCGATTCGGAGATGAATCGCCGTACCGCGCACCAGGTTCCCGTCGGCAGGCCGGGTCGCGGTCTCACGGCCGAGCAGCTGCACATGCTGATCGCGCTGCCCCGCCTGGATTCCGACTCCGAGCCGTCGACCATCGCCGACGGCGTCACCAGGGCGCGCGAGGAACTGATCGCGCTCTACCCGGGCAGGCGCGCGCCGGAGGTGCGCATGCTGCCGCTGAGCTTCCCGCGCGAGCAGGTCATCGCCACCGCGCGGGAACAGGGCGTCACCTTCGATCGCACCAAGGTCGTCGTCGGCCTCGGCGAGTCCGAATTGCAGCCGCTGGTCCTGGATTTCGGCGTCGAGCCGCACTTCATGGCCTTCGCCGACGTGGAATGCGGCAAGACCACCCTGCTGCGCAACATCGTGATGAGCATCGCCGAGCAGTCCACCGCCGCCGAGGCCAGGGTGATCCTGATCGACTACCGGCGCACCATGCTCGGTGTGCTCGAGGGCGACCAGCTGGCGGGCTATTCGACCTCGTCGCAGACGTGCGGGCCGATGATCCAGGAGGTCGCCGCCTACCTGGCCAAGCGGATCCCCGGCTCCGACATCACCCAGCAGCAGCTGCGCGAACGCAGCTGGTGGTCGGGCCCGGAGATCTATGTCGTCGTCGACGACTACGACATGGTCGTCACCGGTTCCGGCAACCCGTTCGCGCCGCTGCTCGAGTACCTGCCCCAGGCCCGCGACATCGGCCTGCATCTCGTCGTCACCCGCCGCATCGGTGGCGCGTCGCGCGCGCTCTACGACCCGGTGCTCGGCGCGATGAAGAACCTGTCGGTGCAGACGCTGATCATGAGCGGGTCGCGGGACGAAGGAAAGCTGGTCGGTGACGTGCGCCCGAGCAAGATGCCGCCCGGTCGCGGCACCCTGGTCTCGCGCAGTCAGGGCATCGAACTGGTCCACATCGCCGACCTGCCGCCGCTGTAGCGGGTCAGCCCGGCAGGCGACCGATCGGCAGCGCCGGGGAACCGGCGCGATGGTGGGCCTGCCGGGACATCGGCGGGCCGCACCAGCTGTCGGTCCGGCGCTCGAACAGGGCGCAGGACGGGCCGTCCGCGCACGGCCCCGCGATGCGGGCCAGGGTGAAGCCGGCCCGGCGGTAGTAGTCGTGCAGTTGCTGGTTGGACGTCCAGGCGTCGAGCCGGACCCAGTCGCGGTCCTTCTGGTCGGCCAGCCGGGCGGCGTGGGCGAGCATCCGATGCCCGACCTGGCGGCCCGCGAACCGCAGGTCGACGATCATGAAGTGCACGATCACCGCCTCGGCCAGCTCCCACGGCGACCACAGGCCCGGATCGGCCCGGTGGTTGACGGTGATCGTGCCCGCGGGCTCACCGTCGACCTCGGCGATCCAGGTCTCGCCCGCGTCCAGCGCCCGCCCGACCGCGCCGGCGAAGATCTCGATGGGGCGGCCGCGACCGGCGACCGTCCACTGGTCGGACCCACGTGCGGTGAGCCAGGCGGTGCGTTGCACCCGCAGGCGGCAGATCAGCGGCAGGTCGCCCAGGGCGGCCGGGCGCATCGCCACGGTCATGGCAATGCGACGGCAGGTCCGGGTGCGATGCCGAGGGTGCGGGCGATGACGGCGGTGCCCGCCGCGTCGCCGAGTTGGTAGGCCAGCCGGTTGCGGCCGGCGAGACAACGATGCCGGGTCGCCCGGGTGACCCGTTCGTGGTTGGCGCCGATGCGCAGGTGGTCGAGCAGGACGGTGCCGGTGGCGACGCCGAGCACGGCCGCCTCTTCGGCGGTGGCGGGTCGCGCTGTCAAGGTGTCTCGATGGGCGGTCTCGCCGTGGCCACGATCGGCCAGGCGACGGGTCGTGCCTTCGGGAATGTCATGGGGTGAGTCGATGCTCGCGGCTTCGGCGAGATCGCGTGGGTAGAAACTCACCTCCCACGACCACGGTTCGTTGTCGAGGTACTGCACCACGGTGCGGGCCAGTACCCAGGAGTCGACGGGGACCCCGAGCCACTGCGCGACCTGGTCGTCGGCGGGCTCCATCCTGGTGCTGAATTCCTTGGCAGGCTCGCGGTTGGCGGCGCGGGCGATCTCCTCGAAGATGTCGTGCGCCGACCGCGGCCGATCGGGGCGGATGTGGTCGGTGACCACGGATTCCAGCACTTCCTGGTTTCGCACGATGGTGCCGCGGGAAGTAGCTGTGTAGACGAGGTTTTCGGCGACGAGCACTTGGATCGCGTTGCGCGAGGTGGTGATCGAGACCTGCATCTGCTCGGCCAGTTCGGAATGGCTGGGCAGCCGATCGCCCGGTTTCCACGTGCCCGCGCGGATCTCCTCACGGAGGAGGTCTGCGATCCGGAGGTAGGTCGGACCGTCCGCCATCATGCTCCTCGGTAGGTCGTGCAGGTAACGAAGTGTACTCGTCTGGGTTACCTACGGCCGAGTAATGCTTGACAGGATGCTTGCGAGGTTTATTGTAATGAACGTCCTGATCCGGTGCTGTGCGGCGACGACGGCGAGGCAACGTGGCTGGTTCGGAGAGTTCTACGGTCGTAATGGCTTTCCCCGACACATTGCGGTGTGTCGATACCGCCGGGCCGCCGGCGACTACCGGTCTACTGCCGCTCTCCGATCTTCTCGTCCGGGCGTGTCGCGGACATCGGGTGGTGGGGGGACCACTGCTGTGGTTCGCGCGTGATCTCGCGGTGCTGCACGAGAAGCGCATCGTCGGGCGGGGCGGCTTCGTCGACACCGATCCGGTGGTGATGCGTGAGATCGATTGCCGCCGAGCCGAACTGGTCCTCGCGATCGACGACTGGGTGCATCGCGCCGTCCCGCAGCACCGCCTCGGCGCGACCCTGCACACCGAGACGATCGGCGCGGTCATCGACCGGCTGGCCGAATCCTCGGTCCGCGCGCACCACGCCCTGATGACCATGCCCGCCAACGACGAGATGCTGCACGGCGCGTGGCACCACCTCGCCGAGCTGGCCGACGCCTACGACGACCTGGTCCGCGACGTGATCGCCGGGCGTCGCAGGCTGCCGGAATGGTGACCGGCCCGCCCGCGGCGTAGCTCAGCCGAAGCGGTGGTGGTCGACGCCGAACTCGTCGGCGACGGTCGCCGCCAGTTCCACGTAGGCCCGCTTGGTCGTCTTGTGCAGGCGGTGCAGATCGATCTCGGCACCCTCGGACAGGTGCTCGTCGAACGGGATGATGTGCACGGCCCGGCAGCGCGAGAGGAAGTACTCGCGCAACTGCTGCACGCCGACATTCGGTGACCCCTCACGCGGCAGGTTGATCACCACGACCGCGTTGCGGACCAGGTGGTCGTGCCCGTGCAACGACAGCCAGTCCAGCGTCGCCGCGGCACTGCGCGCGCCGTCGATCGCCGCCGACGAGATCAGCACCAGCGAGTGCGCCAGATCGAGCACGCCGCTCATCGCCGAGTGCATCAGGCCGGTGCCGCAGTCGGTGAGGATGATGTTGTAGAACCGCTGCAGGATCCGGGCCACCGCCCGGTACTCCTCGTCGTTGAACGACTCCGACGCGGCCGGATCACGTTCGCTGGCAAGCACTTCCAGCCTGCTCGAACTCTGCGAGGTGTGCCTGCGGACATCGGAGTAGCGCTCGATCGACGGATCGAGCAGCAGATCGCGCACGGTCGAGCGGGTCTGTAGCGCCACCCGCTGCGACAGGGTGCCGAAGTCGGGGTTGGCGTCGACCGCGATCACCCGGTCACCACGGATCGAGGCGAAGATCGAGCCGAGGCCGGTGGTGGTCGTCGTCTTGCCTACACCACCCTTGAGCGAGAGCACCGCGATCCGGTAGTCACCGCGCACCGGCTGGCGGATGCGGGCGACCAGCTCCTGCAGGCGCCGCTCCTCCGCGGACATCCCCGGGTTGATCGCGCCACCCGAAACATGGTGCACCGCTTTACGCCAGCCGCTGCCCGGCGCCTTCTTGACCCGCTTGACCGGGACATTGTCGAGCGACGGCGGCTGGTATCCCTGCTGCGGGTTGGCGCCCCACCCGGGCTGCTGGTACTGGCCGGGTTGCTGGTACTGGCCAGGGCCCTGCTGGTACGGCGCCACGGTCGGGCCGCCCTGGAACTGCTGGGGCGCAACGTCACCCGGCTGCTGGTACTGGAAGTTCGGCGCGGGGGTGCCGTCGGGCAGGTATTGCTGCGGCTGGACACCGTCGGGCCGCTGATGGGTCGGCGCCGGGCTGCCGTCGGGCAGGAACTGCTGGCCGCCGTCGGGCCGCTGGTGGGTCGGCGCGGGGGTGCCGTCGGGCAGGAACTGCTGGCTACCGTCGGGCCGCAGGTGGGTCGGCGCGGGAGATCCGTCGGGCAGGTACTGCTGCGCGGGGGAGCCGTCGGGCTGCGATTGCCGCGGCGCCAGCGGGTCCTGCTGCTGGTAGTGCCGCGTCGCCTCGGCCTGTGGCGCCTGCGCGCCGTCGGGCTGCGGGAGACCGCCGTCCGGGCGGTGATACGACTCGGGCAAGTGCTGGGCTGGGTCGCCCGGCTGGTACTGCCCCGGGGTCTGCTGGTACGGGTTGGCCGACTGCGCGAATTCGCCGGAGCGATAACCGGTTTGCGGACCGTGGGCCTGCTGGTCGGTGCCGCTCTGCCAGGACGGCGGCGCGTACTCGCCACCGGGAGCCTGGTTCCGGGCCGCCTGCACCCGCGGGTCGTCACCGCGGAACATCTCTGTCTGCGCGTCCGGAGCTGACCCGGTGCCCGCACCGGGCGAGGGATCGCCGGGCATCGCGTTGTACTGCGACGAATGGTAGGTCGGCGTCTGCGAGACGTAGTGCGACGGCTGGTCGGGGCCGGGCGCCTGCGGCGGAGCGACGAACTCGCCGGGCCGGTACGGGGATCCCGCACCGGTGGACGGCGTGAATTCGCCTGCGCTGTACGCCGACCGGGAATCGGGGGCGCTCGCGGTGGCGGGACCCGTACCGCCGGTGAGATCCGTCGGCAGGCTCATCCGGGTGGTGCGGTCGGCAGGTGCGCTGTCTTCCGCGCTACCGCCGCCGACTGCCGAGCCGTCCGTCGCCGACGTGGCGCCATCGCGAGGCGCGGAGCCGTGCGTCGATCGCGTGGCGTCATCGCCGACCGCCGAGCCGTGCGTCGACGGGGTGGCGCCATCGCGGGGTGTCGAGCCGTGCGTCGAGGGCGCATTGCCCGCCGAGACGTGGCCGATGAGAGCGTCGTCCGTAGGGCTGGCCGCCGCGGGCCGGGGCGATGCGATGGCATCGCCCGTGGCGGGCGAGGTGCGCGCCGACGGCGTGCCGGTCGAGCCGTGTGCGGCGAACGCGTCGGGCGAGGCCTGGGACGTCGCGGCGCGATCGGCAGACGACGTGCCGTCATGGACGGGCGCCTCCGGGGCGAGCTCGTTCCGCCGCACCGCATCGTCAGGTGACAGGACATCCCGGGCGGACACGTTCGTCTCAGCCGGAACGCCAAGGCGCGCAGGTGGTTCCGGCAGCGGCGGGGGAGCCGTCGTCGCGTCGGTCGACGACGCGAAGCCCGCCTGCGAGGTACCCGTCGCGGCCGGATCGCCCAGGTGTGCGGGCGGTTCCGGCAGGCGCGGAGGCGTCCGCGTGGCATCCGCGGCGTCGCCGATCGCAGCCGCGGACTCCGGCTGATCGAGGCTGTGCCGTCCACGGCCGGTACGTGCCTGTTCACCGGACTCCGGCGGAACGACGTCGGCGGGATCCTGCCGTCGAGCGGCGTCGGGCGACAGCGCCTGGTCGGGAGTGCGTGGGTCGGAGGACGACGAGCGCAGTTCGGCGACCGCCTCCTCGGACATCGTCCACCCGCCTGCCGACGCGCCACCGGTCGAAGCAGTGGTGGCGGCATTCGTCGCCGGACCGACCAGCGGGTCCGCCACACCCGGCGCGGATGGACCGGCGGTGGTCGGCGCACGGCCGAGCAGCGGGTCCACGCTGGGTGCGGATGTACCGGAGGTGGACGTCGGCGCAGGCCCGAGGAGCGGGTCCACGCTTGGTGCGGATGCGCCGGTGGTGGTCGGTGCCGGGCCGAGGAGCGGGTCCGCGGGGGCGCCGATCGACGGTTCGCCCGGTGCCGTCAGGCGCGGTGGCGCCTCGGTGTGGCGGGGGCGGGCGGGGGGATCCGGCAGGGGCGGGGGCGGCGGCAGGTCGGGGAGCTGACGCTGCTGCTGGCCCGGACCGAGCGGGGTGAGCCCGGTCGACGGCGGCGCGGGCGTCCGAGTCGGCAGGGAGAGACCGGAATGGTCACCGGCCTGCGCGGTCGGGTCGGCGTAGGCCGTCGCGGGATTCTCGTGCGCACCGGTCGGGCCAGCCGTCGGCGCGGCGCTCGGGCCGCCGTGCGACGGTGGGGTGTTGGCGAAGGGGCCGGTGGGGATCGACGGATCGCCGACCGGCGCGGGGGCGGAAGGCCCGGGAGCGGGCGGCACGGCCGCGCTGCTCCCGTTCTGCGGTGACGGCCACGGCGGCGGCGTGCCGGGGCCCGCCGGACCGCCCTGCCAGCCGTTGGGCTGGTCGCCGGGGATGAGTGGGTTCGCGGCCTCGCCCGGCCACGACTGCCGCGCGGGCGGCTGCTCGACCGGCGGACGCTGCTCGGCGGGCCGGCGCTGCTCCACGGGCGGACGCTGGTCGGCCTGCTCGGCGACGGGCTGATGCTGCTCGGGCTGGTCCTCACCCCTGCGCCGACGCCCGCGCTTGTCCTTCTTGGCATCGTCGTTCCCGCCGCGGCCCATGAAGCGGCGGCGTTTGGGTGCCTCGTCGATCAGATCGTCCTGGGGGAGGTTCTCCACCGGAGCCTCGTAGCCGACCTGTGTGACTTCGCTCTCCGACAGCCACGGCGGCAACATGGGGAGGCTGTCGTTGTTACGACTCACCGGCGCGTTCCGCTCACCAGGGTCCCCCGATCTGCTCGACCCACATCTCCGACGCCGGTGAGTTTACGCGACAACCCCGGCACGGTGGTGGGCGCCTCCGGTCGGCCGACCGCGCCGGACCGGTGGCCGGTTCGGGGCGTTTTTGCCTCTGGAGTGCGGTACCGGTAAGCTTGAGCGGCGGTGCACCTATGCGCCGACTGTTCGCATGCCAGCGGGCAGCTACGAGGCAATCCAAACTCAGGTTAGAAGCATAACCGGGATCGCGGAGGATATGGCGAAGAAAGACGGGGCCATCGAGGTCGAGGGTCGAGTTGTCGAGCCGCTGCCCAATGCGATGTTCCGGATCGAGCTCGAGAACGGTCACAAGGTTCTCGCGCACATCAGCGGAAAGATGCGGCAGCACTACATTCGCATCCTTCCGGAAGACCGCGTGGTCGTCGAGCTGTCGCCGTACGACCTGTCCCGCGGCCGGATTGTCTACCGCTACAAGTGAGACCTGCTCGACGCCGCGAGCCTGACGGCACGCGGCGTCGCCTGGTGTTCCGGCCCCGGCCGGAGCGCGCTACAAGACTTCCCCAGTCGTCGGCTGGGGAAAAACTGTGTTCACAGACCCTTGTGGACCAAGAAAAGATTGGACGGACGTGAAGGTTCAGCCGAGCGTCAAGAAGATCTGCGAGAAGTGCAAGGTGATCCGCCGTCACGGCCGGGTCATGGTGATCTGCGACAACCTGCGCCACAAGCAGCGCCAGGGCTGATCCAGCAGCACCACCGGGCACCGATCGTCTGATCGGACTGACCGAAAAAGAAGAACTCCCAGCTCCAGCACGCACGTACTTGTGCGCGCCAACCACCGGTACGGAGGCCGGTGCCCCCACCTGAAAGACGGGGGGACGGACGGGGAGCAGACCTCCGCAACCATTAAGGAACCTGCCACATGGCACGTCTGATGGGCGTCGATCTCCCGCGCGAAAAGCGCATGGAGATCGCGTTGACCTACATTTTCGGAATCGGGCGCACCCGCGCCACCGAGATCCTGGCTCAGACCGGCGTCAGCCCGGACCTGCGCTCGAAGGATCTCAGCGACGACGACCTGACCAAGCTTCGTGACTACATCGAAGCCTCTGACATGAAGGTCGAAGGTGACCTGCGCCGCGAGGTCCAGGCCGATATTCGCCGCAAGATCGAGATCGGCTGCTACCAGGGCATCCGCCACCGCCGTGGCCTGCCCGTTCGTGGTCAGCGCACCAAGACCAACGCGCGTACGCGTAAGGGTCCGAAGAAGACCGTCGCCGGCAAGAAGAAGTAGGGATAGCGTATGCCTCCGAAGAGCCGGGCCGCTGGCCCGAAGAAGACTCAGAAGTCGCGTCGCCGGGATAAGAAGAACATCCCGCACGGCCACGCGCACATCAAGAGCACGTTCAACAACACCATCGTCTCGATCACCGACCCCGAGGGCAATGTCATCTCGTGGGCGTCGTCGGGCCACGTCGGCTTCAAGGGTTCGCGTAAGAGCACCCCGTTCGCCGCGCAGCTCGCCGCCGAGAACGCTGCCCGCAAGGCGCAGGAGAACGGTGTCAAGAAGGTCGACGTGTTCGTGAAGGGCCCGGGTTCGGGCCGCGAGACCGCGATCCGTTCGCTGCAGGCCGCTGGCCTGGAGGTCGGCTCGATCTCCGATGTCACCCCCCAGCCGCACAACGGCTGCCGTCCGCCCAAGCGGCGTCGCGTCTAACAGCGGGAAAGGAAAAAGCTTAAAATGGCACGTTATACCGGCCCCATCACCCGCAAGTCGCGTCGTCTGCGCGTCGACCTCGTCGGAGGCGACCAGGCGTTCGAGCGTCGTCCTTACCCGCCCGGCCAGCACGGCCGCGCGCGGATCAAGGAATCCGAGTACCTGATGCAGCTGCAGGAGAAGCAGAAGGCTCGCTTCTCCTACGGCGTCATGGAGAAGCAGTTCCGTCGCTACTACGAAGAGGCCAACCGCCTCAAGGGCAAGACCGGCGACAACCTGCTCCGTCTGCTCGAGTCGCGTCTGGACAACGTCGTGTACCGCGCCGGTCTGGCGCGCACCCGTCGTCAGGCTCGTCAGCTCGTCAGCCACGGCCACTTCGTGGTCAACGGCGTCAAGGTGAACGTCCCGAGCTACCAGGTCTCCCAGTACGACATCATCGATGTCAAGGAGAAGTCGCTGCCGACCCTGCCGTTCCAGGTCGCGCGTGAGACCGTCGGCGAGCGTCCGGTTCCCGGTTGGCTGCAGGTCGTCCCCGGCCGCCTGCGCATCCTGGTGCACCAGCTGCCCGAGCGCGCGCAGATCGATGTGCCGCTGCAGGAACAGCTCATCGTCGAGTACTACTCGAAGTAAGCGCTTTTGGTGGGGGTCGCGCATACGGCGACCCCCGCACTCACTGACGAGGCATCAAATAGCGGATGCCCTGAACAGGAAGTAGATCCTCATGCTGATTTCCCAGCGTCCGACACTGACCGAAGAGGTTGTGGCGGAGAACCGCTCGAAGTTCACCATCGAACCCCTCGAGCCGGGCTTCGGTTACACCCTCGGCAACTCGCTGCGTCGTACCCTGCTGTCCTCCATCCCGGGGGCCGCGGTCACGAGCATCCGCATCGACGGTGTCCTGCACGAGTTCACCACCGTTCCCGGTGTGAAGGAAGACGTCACCGACATCATCCTGAACCTCAAGGGTCTGGTCGTGTCCTCCGAAGAGGACGAGCCGGTCACCATGTACGTGCGTAAGCAGGGCCCCGGCACCGTCACCGCTGGTGACATCGTGCCTCCGGCCGGCGTCGTCGTGCACAACCCGGACATGCACATCGCCACCCTGAACGACAAGGGCAAGCTCGAGATCGAGCTCGTCGTCGAGCGGGGCCGCGGTTACGTGCCCGCCGTGCAGAACAAGGCGACCGGTGCGGAAATCGGCCGGATCCCGGTGGATTCGATCTACTCCCCGGTGCTCAAGGTGACCTACAAGGTCGAGGCCACCCGTGTCGAGCAGCGCACCGACTTCGACCGTCTCATCCTCGACGTGGAGACCAAGAACTCCATCACGGCGCGGGACGCGCTCGCCTCGGCGGGCAAGACCCTGGTCGAGCTCTTCGGCCTGGCCCGTGAGCTCAACGTCGAAGCCGAGGGCATCGAGATCGGCCCCAGCCCGGCCGAGGCGGATCACATCGCCTCCTTCGGTCTGCCGATCGAGGACCTGGACCTCACCGTCCGGTCCTACAACTGCCTCAAGCGCGAGGGTGTGCACACCGTGGGCGAGCTCGTCGCCCGCACCGAGTCGGATCTGCTCGACATCCGCAACTTCGGCCAGAAGTCCATCGACGAGGTGAAGGTCAAGCTCCACGCGCTCGGCCTCTCGCTCAAGGACAGCCCGGCGTCGTTCGACCCGTCCTCCGTGGTGGGTTACGACGCGAGCACCGGAACGTGGAGCGACAGCGGCACGTTCAGTGACACCGACGGCGGCGAGCAGGACTACGCCGAGACCGAACAGCTCTAGGTCGCCAGGGGGGCACCCCCGGTGAACCTTTCCCAAGGAGAATCCAATGCCTAAGCCCAAGAAGGGTGCTCGCTTCGGCGGGTCGGCGTCGCACCAGAAGGCGATCTTCGCCAACCTGGCCACGGCGCTTTTCGAGCACGGTCGTATCACGACCACCGAGTCGAAGGCCAAGGCGGTTCGCCCCTACGCCGAGAAGCTCATCACCAAGGCGAAGGGCGGCACCCTTGCCGACCGTCGCGAGGTCATGAAGGTCATCCGCAACAAGGACATCGTGCACGCGCTGTTCGCGGAGATCGGCCCCTCGTTCGAGGGTCGCGAGGGTGGCTACACCCGCATCACCAAGGCGCTGCCGCGCAAGGGTGACAACGCGCCGATGGCCGTCATCGAGCTCGTCCGCGAGAAGACCGTGACCAACGAGGCCGACCGGGCCCGTCGCGTCGCCGCTTCGCAGAAGGCCGAGGCCGCCCCGGCCGCCGAGGCCGAGGAGACCGTCGTCGAGGAGACCGTGGCCGACGCCCCGGCCGCCGACGAGGCCACCGAGGACAAGAAGGACGCCTGATTCTCAGGAGTTCGGCCGAGCCCGTCACCCTTCGTGGGTGACGGGCTCGTTCTTTTGCCAGTGACAGCAGGCGCGGAGGAAGCGATGGACGACACCGAGCGGGAAGCGATCCGGGTGCGGCTCGGGATCAGCTACGACGGCACCGATTTCACCGGCTGGGCACGTCAGCCGGGGTTGCGCACGGTGCAGGGCACGCTCGAGGAGTCGCTGTCGAAGGTGTTCCGCGAGCCGATCCAGCTCACCGTCGCCGGGCGCACCGACGCCGGGGTGCACGCCGAGGGCCAGGTCGCGCATTTCGACACGACCGGCGACCTCGACGCCGACAAACTGCTGTACCGGATGGCGCGTTTCCTGCCCAAGGACGTGCGCATCACCGCGGTCGCCCCCGCGCCGCCGGAGTTCGACGCCCGCTTCTCCGCGACCCGTCGCCACTACGTCTACCGGCTCACCACCGCCCGCTACGGCGCCGAACCGCTGCAGGCGCGCAGTGTGGTGGCCGCCAAGCCCGGTCTCGACCTCGACGCCATGCGCGCGGCCTCCCGGCAGCTGCTCGGCCTGCACGATTTCGCCGCCTTCTGCCGCCGCCGCGAAGGCGCGACCACCGTGCGTGAGCTGCAGCGGTTCGACTGGGAGCGCGACGGCGAGCTGCTGAACGCGCACGTCAGCGCCGACGCGTTCTGCTGGTCGATGGTGCGCAGCCTGGTCGGCGCGGTGCTGGCCGTCGGCGAGGGCCGCCGCACACCCGAGTGGGTGGCGGGCCTGCTGACCGAGACCGAGCGATCGAGCTCGGTGACGGTCGCGCCCGCGCACGGCCTGAGCCTGGTCCGCGTCGACTACCCGGCCGACGCCGACCTCGCCGCCCGCAATGCCCAGACCAGGGAGACCAGGACCCTGCCCGCCGCCGGTGGGTGCTGCGGCGAGTAGCCGCTGCGTAGTTGCTGTCCTCGCCGGTCGGTCGGCGATACGATGGGTTCCTCGACGTCAGCGAGGAAGCCGGGCAGATGGCAGACGGTTCTGGTGGAGTTGCTCGCACGACCAGGCGGATAGCCGTGGCCTTGCTGGTCTGCGTGACCGGCCTGCTCACCCTCACGACCGTGGTGGCGGGCTTCGTGCGCGCCGAACTCCTCGATACCGATCACTACGTCGAGACCATGGTGCCCCTGGCCGAGGATCCGGTGGTCCAGGACGCCCTCGCGGCCAGGCTGACCGAGGCGGTCATGACACGCGTCGACGTGCAGGGCGCCGCGACCGAACTGGTCGACTCCTTCGCCGAGCGCCGTGACCGCAACCCGCGCGTCGAGGCGGCGCTGCGCAGTGTGCCCGCCCTGCTGACCGCGCAGTCCGAGAAGCTGGTGCGGGACGCGGCGGACGCGCTGGTCCGCAGCGACCGCTTCGCGCGGCTGTGGGAGACGGCGAACCGGCAGGCCCACCGTGCCATGGTCGCGGCGCTCACCGGGCGGGAAGACGGTGTGCTGCAGGTGAATACGGAGGGTGTCGTCTCGATCTCGCTGGAACCGATGCTGCGGCAGCTGGAGGCCGAGCTCGAGGAGCGTGGCTTCGCCCTGGCCCGTCTCGACCTCGAATCGCGCGGCGAATTCGTCCTGGTCGAATCCGAGGATCTGGCGAAGGCCCAGCGGGCCGTGCGGCTGCTCGACCGGGGCGCGATCGCGTTCGGTATCGCCACGCTGGCCTGTGCGATCGGCGCGGTGCTGGTGGCGGGGCGTGGTTCCCGCCGCCGCGCGCTGCTCGCGGTCGGCCTGAGCGTGCTGGTGTCGATGGTGGTGCTCGCCGCCGCGCTGCTGATCGCGCGCGCGGTCTATCTCGATCATCTGTCGGCGCGGTCGGTCTCGGTCGAGGTGGCCAGGACGGTCTACGACACGCTCGTCCATCCGCTGCGGGTGAGCACCCGCGTGGTCGCGCTGATCGGTGCGCTCACGGCGGTCGGCGCCTACCTCGCCGGGCCGTCGACACTCGCCACCAAGTCGCGCGACACCCTCGACGGCGCGATCGCGCGGATGCGCCGCGGGGAGGGCGGCCGGGTGTCCGGCGTCGTCGCCGCGAACCTCGGGGTGCTGCGGACCGTGGTGCTGATCGTCGCCGCGGCGGTGTTCCTGCTCTGGGACTACCCGACGGTGTGGGTGGTTGTGCTCATCGCCACGTTCGCGGTGGTGGCCCTGGTGGCGCTGCAGATCCTCGCCCATCCGCGCCGGGCGGCATGACGAAAGACACATCCGGGCGCGGGATTGATGGCTCTGCCAGCGGTGATTCCGGATAGAGTGCACCACCTCGGGTGACAACCGTCCGGGCGGTGGTGTCGAGGGTCGAAGCAACGGCCGACGCGGAAAGGCGGAGCGCATGGTCGGCCCTGCCGTCGCCTCGGTGGACTCGTTCGACGAGTGGGAAGCCGTCATGTCCAACGCCTACGTCCCGGTGGCGGTCGAACCGCTGCCCGGGATGCGGTCCTTCCGTGGCACCCTCACCTACGGCGCGGTCGACGGTGTCGAGTTCTCGACGCTGCGCTCGAGCGGGCAGCGGGTGACCCGCACCGAACGGCTGATCGCCCGGTCGAGCGCGGAGATGCTCTACGTCGGCATCTGCCTGAGCGGCGCGGGCCGGGTGCGCCAGGACGACCGGCTCGCCGAACTGCGGCCCGGCGACATGGTGTTCGTCGACAGCAGGCGGCCGAACTGGTGGGAGTCCGATGGGCTGTTCGAGCAGATCGTCATCCAGGTGCCGATTCCGGTGCTATCCGAGCGGGGTGGCTGGACCGAGCCGACCACGCCCGCCGCGCTCACGATCGCGGCGAATTCGTCGGCCGCGGTGGTCACCGAGTACCTGCGCGGGGTGACCGCCCTGCAGTCGACGCATCCGGCGCAGGCCGCCCAGCTGGCCGGGCACAGCATCCCGCTGGTCGCCTCGGCGCTGGCCATGGCCGCCGGTCGGCTGCCGGGTACGGCCGGCGCCGAAGCCCTGGCGCGGCAACGGGTTCTGGCGTTCATGCGGCATCGGTGCGGTGATCCGGCCCTGACCGTCGACGACATCGCGCGCGGCTGTCAGCTCTCGCGGCGGGCGCTGTATCGCGTCTTCGGTAGCGCCGATGGCGGTGTGCGCGCACGGTTGTCCAGAATGCGGATCGAGCGTGCCAAGGCGTTGCTGCGGGCGGATCCGGCGCGGCCGTTCGGCGCGGTGGCGGCCGCGGCGGGCTTCGCCTCGGAACGCCACTTCTACCGGGTGTTCCGGGTGGCGACCGGCATGACCCCGGGCGAGTTCCGGGAGAAGCTCCAGGCCACGCCCATCGTTAGCTAGGCGAACGGTGATGTTCGCCAAATTTCCTGACACGGGGTCGGCGCCGGTGCAACGATCGGGCGATGCAGGGGTTCGAGGGTTTTCCCGAAGTCTGCTCGACCGAGCGGACGGCGACGCCGGACGCGTTCGAATTCTGGGCGGACCTGGTCGGAAGTGCGCTCACCGAGGTGTCGATCGCGCCGACGGTCGACGGCGACTTCGGCGGCCGGATCCGCTCGGCCGACTTCGGCGAGGTCGCCGTGGGAACGGTGCGCGTGCAGGGGCACGAGCTGCGCCGCACCCGGCGGCACATCGCCAGGGCCGACGAGTTCCATGTCATCGGCAGCGTCGTGCTCGCCGGCCGGGCCGAGGTGGAGCACGCCGGGCATCGTGTCGTGCTGACGCCGGGGTCGATGATCTTCTACGACACCTCCCGCCCGATCCTGTGGCGTTCGACCGGGGCCATCGAGGACCTCACGATCCGGGTGCCCCGCCAGCGGGTCGTCGACTTCCTCGGCATCAGGGCCGAAGCGCTGCCCGCCGGGCTGATGCTCGGCGCGGGCGGTGTCGGCACCACGCTCGCCCGGTTCTTCCAGCGGGTGGCCGAACTGCGTCACTCCGATCCGGACGCCGCGGCGATCCTGGCGGGCAGCGGGATCGATCTCGTCGGCGCGGCCGCGGTGATCGCCGCGGGCGGTCGCCCCGGCCACGCGCACGCGGAGGCGATGAGCAGTCAGCGGGTGCTGGACTACGTGCGCGCCAACTACACCGATCCGGGCCTGACGGTCGACCGGATCGCCGATGCCTGCCGGGTGTCGCGGCGGACGCTGTACCGCATCGTGGCGGAGTTCGACGGCGGACTCGGCGCCGTGCTGCGCGGGCTGCGGGTGGAGCGCGCCCGAAAGTTGCTGGAGGCCGGGGAGATCGGCTCGATCGCGACGGTCGCCGCGGCCTCCGGTTTCGCCACCGAACGGCAGTTCTATCGGGTGTTCCGGGAGATCACGGGAATGACACCGGGCGAATACCGGATGGTTGCCCGGGCGCGCGTGGCGCTGCGCTGAGCGCGACACGACGAACCGCGCGCTGCGGTGATTAGCATCACAAGGTCGCGGTGGTCACCGGGCGGCGCGGGCCGAATCACCTG
Source organism: Nocardia sp. NPDC050718 (assembly GCF_040654235.1). Classification (NCBI taxonomy): domain Bacteria; kingdom Bacillati; phylum Actinomycetota; class Actinomycetes; order Mycobacteriales; family Nocardiaceae; genus Nocardia; species Nocardia sp. NPDC050718. The sequence continues at coordinate 870,905 of NZ_JBFAHQ010000003.1, forward strand.
TAAAGGCCGGGGTCGGTTGAAGATTTGAGCTGCGGCGATATTTCCATTGTGAATCACTCGTTGGCAACGACCCGGTCGATCTGGCAGGCTCGGACACCGGGTGACGGGTGATTCGTTGTCGCGCCCACGGTTTGCTGGTCGGTTCGCAGGAAAGCGGGGTGGTTGGCGTGGAGTCGTCTGAGCCTCTCGTCGAGCTGAAACTGAACGACAGTCCGGAATTGGCGGCGGGCGAGGCTTTCGCGGAGTGGGAATCCTTGCTGTCGGAAAGCTACGTGCCGCTCGCGGTGGACCCCGAACGCGACGAGGTGTTCCACGGCCGCATCGTGCGCGGCAGTCTGCCCGGGTTCGAATTGTCGACCGTCGGGGCCAGCGGTCAGCGCATTCGGCGTACCAAGAGCGGCATCGCGCGCACCGACGGCGAGTTCCTGTTCGTCAGCATCCTCACCGAGGGCTTCGGCAGGCTGCACCAGGACGGGCGGATCGCCGTGCTGCGTCCGGGCGACATGGTCTTCTACGACACCACCCGGCCCTATCACTGGGACATCGACGGCTCCTGGTCGCAGGTGGTGGCCCGGGTGCCGCTGTCGGTGCTCGGCGAGCACGTCCCGACCGGGCGCGGCGCGCTGCCCACCGCGACGACGGTGCACGCCGAGAGCCCGGCCGGCGTGGTCGCCGGGTTCTTCCGCGATCTGGCCCGCATCCAGCAGAGCGCGCCCGAGCAGGCGGTGGTGCTGGCCGACAACGGGGTCAAGCTGCTGGCTTCGGCGGTCACCCTGGCCGGTGGCACGCTGCCGATCGGGCAGTCGGCGCAGGCGTTGTCGCGGGAGCAGGTGCTGTCGTTCATGCGGGCCCGATGTACCGATCCGGCGCTGACGGTGGACGAGATCGCGCGGGCCTGCCTGGTGTCGCGGCGCAGCCTGTACCGCCTCTTCGACGAGGCCGGTGACGGCCTGAGCACGGTGCTGCGGCGGATGCGGGTCGAGTGCGCGCAGGTGCTGCTCCTGCGCGACACCACCCGGGCGACGGCCTCGATCGCGCTCGCCTCCGGCTTCGCCTCCGAGCGGCACTTCTTCCGGGCGTTCCGGGTCGAGACCGGGATGACTCCGGGCGAATACCGCCTGGTCACCGGGCATGCTCTCCAGGCAGGCGAGCCCCGGCTCCACACCGCGTGACCCCGCACCTCCTGGGCGTTATGTCCGTATTCCCGTGGCATACTGAGCGCACTCGGAGCCGAGTGACGGAGGGGGCTGAGCGGTCATGAGTCAACGGACGACGGTGGCTGTTCGAGCCGGCGGCGAGCTGTCACAGCGCGGCGTGGTCGAGCGGTGGGAATCGCTGATGAGCGAGACCTACATTCCGCTCGCCGTCTCGCCGCATCGCACCGAGGTCTTCGGTGGCCGGATCGCGGCGACGGCCTACGACGACCTGCTGGTCACGTCGGTGCAGGCCGGCGCGCAGACCGTCCGGCGCACCTCCCGGCTGGTCGAGGCAGGCGCCGACCGGCACATCCTGGCCAGCATCTACCTGGGCGGGCGCGGGGTGATGCACCAGGACGGCCGGATCGCGCATGTGGACGCGGGCAGCATGGTCTTCTACGACAGCGCGCGACCCTATCGCTGGGAGATCGACGAGGACTTCGACAAGGTGGTGGTCCAGGTGCCGATCGACGCGCTGGCCGCGGTCGGCGCGCCGCTGGCCACGATCCCGTCGGCGGTCGCGCTCGGGCCCGAGCATCCCGCCGCCGCGGTGGGCGCGTACTTCCGCGGGCTGGCCGGCATGCAGCACGGCGACCCGGAGGTGGCCGCCGAGCTCGCGCGCCACGGCGTGGGGCTGCTGGCCTCGGCGCTGCAACTCGCGGCCGGGTCGGTGCCGCGCGGCCCGTCGGCCGCCGAGCTGACCCGCGCCAGGATCCTCGCTTTCATGCGGCGCCGGTTCGCCGACGCCGACCTCACCGTCGATACCGTCGCGCAGCGCTTCGCGATCTCGCGCCGCACCCTGTACCGGTTGTTCGAGGGTGAGGAAAGCCCGGCCCGCCGATTGCTCCGGATGCGTCTCGAACACGCGTGCGAATTATTGCGCGACGGGCGTATGCGACCGATCGAAGAAGTGGCCGCGGCGGCCGGATTCGCCGCCGAACGTCACTTCTACCGGGCGTTCAACGCGGAATTCGGAATGGCGCCGGGGGAATACCGCGCCGGATATGCGATGTGTTCCGGTCTGTGACCGTCGAGTGGGGCCTGTCACCATCGATCCGTTTCTGAAAAGAATTCTTTTCCGTCGGTGATATCCTCTTCCCAGTCGAGGGGGGTACTCGACGAGTCTTACGTCGTGTGAATACGAATACGACGAGGTGTCCCCATGACAGTCGATGTTCCGGCAGCAGTTGATCGTTCCCGTCTTCCCGGGGTGCTCGCCGTCGGCGCCGACGCAGGCGCCGGGGAACAGTTCCAGCAGTGGGAAGCCATGCTGACGCAGACCTACGTGCCGCTGGCCGCCCGCCCGGCGGGCGCGGAATCGTTCCACGGCCGCATCGCGCACCACGCCTATCCGGATTTCGGCCTGTCCCGGCTGACCTCGACCGCCCAGGAGGTCACCAGGACGCGGTTGCTGATCGCGCGGGCAGCGGAGGAGTATCTGCTGGTCAGTATTCACACCGGGGGATCGGCCGTGCTCAGCCAGCACGGCCGCAGCACCCGGGTCGGGGTGGGGGAAATGGTGTTCTACGAATCGAACGCGCCCTACGAATGGCGGGTCGGCGAGGATATCGAGCAGGTCATCGTGCAGATCCCGATGGACGCCGTGCGCCGCAGGCCGGGCATGTCGACGGTCCGGATCCCGACCGCCCGCACCATTCCCGCCGACGGGCCGGTCGCGATCGTCAGCGGGTTCCTGACCGATCTGGCGCGCTTGCAGGATCGCGATACCGTCCAGGCCGCCGCGCTCACTGAAACCGCCATCGACCTGCTCGCCTCGGCGGCCTCGCTGGTGGCGGGCCGGCCGCTGAACCGGCCCGCGGAGAATTCGCTGACGCGCGAAGGAGTGCTGGCCTATTTGCGGGCCAACTACGCCGATCCGGCGCTGACGATCGATTCCCTCGCGGCGGCGTGTTTCGTTTCCCGGCGGTCGGTGTACCGCGTGTTCGAGGAGCACGGTGAATCACCCACCGATCTGTTGCGGCGGCTTCGTGTGCGGCGTGCGTGTGGAATGCTGGTCTCCAGACCGGACCTGACGTTCGCTGCCATCGGCGTGGCGTCGGGCTTCGCCACGGAACGGCAGTTCTACCGGGCCTTTCGTCGGGAAACAGGCCGGACTCCCGGGGAGTATCGCCGGTTTGGCACGGACGGTCAGTCGAGTGGCACGCTATGACAGTTTATGTCCGCGCTATCTGCGAGAGAGTGAATCGAACACCTTTCAAGGATTGAGCGACAAGGGGTCACGATGTTTGGTCGGGTACGCGTTGCTGCGGTGCAAGCCGAGCCGAAGTGGTTGAACCTGTCCGCCGGGGTCGAGCAGGCCATCGGGCTGATCGACGAGGCCGCTGACGGTGGTGCGCGGCTGGTCGCGTTTCCCGAGACATTCCTGCCCGGATTCCCGTGGTGGATGTGGCTCAACTCGGTCGATTGGGGCGAGGAGTTCCTCGCGCGCTATCTCGCCAATTCGCTCACCGCCGACGGCCCTGAGTTGCGCGCCATCGCCTATGCCGCGCGCCGCAAAGGCATTCACGTGTCGATCGGGTTCGCCGAGCGCGCGGGTCGTGAGGTGTTCATGTCGCAGGCGCTCATCGACGTGCAGGGCGAGATCTCGGTCGCCCGCAAGGGGGAACCGACCGGCCTCGAACGCACCGTCTTCAGCGCCGCCGACGACGAGGTGCTGGTGCGCGACACCGAACACGGCCGGATCGGCGTGCTCGGCGGCGCCGACCACATGCGCCCCGCGCTGCGCGCCCGCATGCAGGAGGAGCGCGAACAGATCCACATCGCGTCCTGGTCCGGCTTCACCGTGTACTACGGCGAGGGCAAGGAATGGGGCCCGGAACTCAATACCGCGGCCAGCGTGCGCTACGCGATGGACGGCGCGGCCTACGTGATCGCTCCCGTCGCCGTGGTGCCGGTCGCCGGCTGGGAAGTGGTCGACGCCCGCCTGCCCGATCGCCGGCTGCTGCGCGGCGGTGGCGGTGTCTCCCGCATCTTCGGTCCCGGCGGCCTGGAACTGGCCACCCCACTGGCCGAGGGCGCCGAAGGCCTCCTCTACGCCGACCTCGACCTCACCCGCGGCCTGCGCCCCGCCCCGCCCGCCTGCGGCGAGCGCGACAACTTCCGGGTACCCAGCGGCCGGGTGGCCCGCCGGGAACCGGTGCGGGCCGAGCTGGCGGGCGCCTGAGCGGGCGCGCCGCACGCAGCTCGAAAGAGGCTTGCGCAGCGAGGTTTTCGCTGGTCCGGTGGCCTGCGATCGATGGGAGCGGCCGGAACGGACGGGTATCGTTGGTTCGTGCCGAATAGTCGGCCGTGCCGAAATCCGTTCCCGGAGGCTGCCGATGGCCATCGCACCGATGACGGCGGAGTTCGCCTCGGCGACGCCGCACAGCGACGCGTTCGGGCAGTGGGAAGCACTCATGCAGCGGACCTTCGTGCCCCTCGCCGTCCACCCCTACGCGGACCGCCCCTTCTACGGCCGGGTCGTCACCGGGGCGCTCGCCGGTGCGCCCGACTGTCACCTGACGACGCTCACCGGCCGCAATCACGAATTCCGCCGCGACACCGGCCATATCGCCCGATCCGGCGAGCAGTATCTGCTCGCCGGAATCCAGACCGAGGGCCGCGCCCGCCTGAATCAGGACGGTCGTTCGGCACTCGTCCTGCCCGGTCAGATGACCTTCTTCGACACGTCGCGGCCCTATCACTGGACCGAAGGTGAGCGGTTCGGGCAGGTGAATGTGCAGGTGCCGATCCGGCTGCTGCGCGAGCTGCCCGGACTCGGCAGGCTGGCCATGCCGACCGCCGTCACGTTGCCCGCGGGTGGTGCGGCCGGGGTGGTCGCGGCCTTCTTCCGTGACCTGGCCCGGCTACAGCAGGACGCGCCCGACCAGGCCGATCTGCTGGCGCGCGGCGCCCTCGATCTGTTCGGTTCCGCCGTCCTGCTGGCCGCGGGCACCGCGCCCGTCGACACCCCCGGCGAGGCGCTGCACCGCGAACACGTCATGGCCTTCCTGCGCGAGAACTACACCGATGCCGATCTCACCGCCGACGAGATCGCCGCGGCCTGTCACATTTCCCGCCGGACGCTGTTCCGCCTCTTCGGCGGTCCGGGCGAGAGCCTGCACACCGTCCTGCGCCGACTGCGTATCCGGCATGCCGAGGAGTTGATCGCCCGCGGGCGGTTCGACGCGCCCGCCGCGGTCGCGTTCGCGTCGGGGTTCGCCTCGGAACGGCATTTCTACCGGGTCTTCCACCAGGAGACGGGGATGACTCCGCGCGAGTACCGGCAGACCCATCTCGCCTAGCCGCCGGCTGGCACTGGTTGTCAGTGGGATGGCGCTGCAGGTCTGTGGATCGCCGTAGTCGCTGCACGACACTGGATCTCACAGGCGAGACAGGGGAGCGGGCACCATGGCGATTCGGGTTCGCGCCGCGGCCGTGCAGGCGGAGCCGACGTGGTTGCACCTGCCCGACGGGGTCGCGCAGACGATCGGCTTCATCGAGGACGCGGCGGTGGGCGGCGCGCAGTTGATCGCTTTTCCCGAGGCATTCCTGCCCGGCTATCCGTGGTGGCTGTGGCTGAACTCGGTCGACTGGGGAACGGAATTCCGGTCGCGGTATCTGGCGAACGCGATGACCAGGGACGGCGCCGAGATGCGCGCCATCGCCGACGCGGCACGGTGGGCCGGGGTGCATGTGGTGCTCGGTTTCGCCGAGCGCGCGGGTGCGGAGATCTATCTGGCGCAGGCGATGATCGGACCCGACGGCCGGATCCTGGTGTCGCACAGGCGATCACCCACCTCGCTGGAGCGAGAGGTGTTCGCCGACGGCATCGCGCCGCCGGTGGTGCACCACACGGAGCTGGGCCGCATCGGTGTCCTCGGCGGCACCGATCATCTGTGCCCGGAAAGGCGCGTGGACCTGTGGCGGGAGCAGGTCCACGTCGCCGCGTTCTCCGGTTTCACCGTGTATCACGAGGTCGACGACGACAGCACGATCGCGGTGAACAGTACGGTCGGCGAACAGTACGCACGCGACAGCCGGACCGTGGTGATCGCGCCGACCGCACTGGTCCCGATGACCGGCTGGTCGGTCGTCGACGCGCGCTCGCCGGAGCACCTGATGCTCAGTGGCGGCGGTGAGGTCGCCCGGATCATCGGTCCGGACGGGCGCGACCTGGTTCGGCCGCTGCCACCCGGTCGACCGGGGGTGCTGTTCGCCGACTTCGTCGTCGACGAGTCGGCCAACCCATGGACGGACGGTCAGGGGTTCATGCGGGCCTGCTGAGGACGGTCAGGAGCGGACCAGGCGCGCGATCGCGTCGGTCGCCTCCTTGATCTTGGCCTCGGCCTCGGGGCCGCCCGCTACGGCCGCGTCGACGACGCAGTGCGAGATGTGGTCCTCGAGCAGGCCCATCGCGACGGCCTGGAGCGCCTTGGTCATCGCCGAGACCTGGGTGAGGATGTCGATGCAGTACTTCTCCTCTTCGACCATCCGCTGCAGGCCGCGTGACTGGCCCTCGATGCGGCGCAGGCGCTTGAGGTAGTCCTCTTTGGCGGTGATGTAGCCGTGGCCCGAGTGGCCCGTGTGCTCGCCGCCGGTCGTGGTGTCGGGGGTGGGTTCGGTCACCGGAGGTCTCCTCGCCTGACGGGGTGCTCGGAGTACCGAGCTGATACCCCCCTAGGGTACAGTTTCCGGCGGGAAATGTCAGATGCGGCCGGTGTCGCGGTCCCGGTGATGCGCGCGACCTGCCCGGACGGGAGAATCACCGGTATGAGTTCGCTTCCCCGGCCCGCACTCGCCGTCATCGGCGGCAGCGGTTTCTATGACTTCTTCGACAACGACGCGGTGCACGTCGAGGTCGACACACCGTACGGCGCGCCGAGCGCCCCGGTCGCCATCGGCGAGGTCGACGGTCGTGCCGTCGCGTTCCTGCCGCGGCACGGCAAGCAGCACGAGTTCGCCCCGCACACCCTGCCCTACCAGGCCAATATGTGGGCCCTGCGCTCGCTCGGCGTGCGCCGGGTGTTCGCGCCGTGCGCCGTCGGCAGCCTGCGCGCCGACTGGGGGCCGGGCACCGTCGCCGTGCCCGATCAGCTCGTCGACCGGACCTCGGGCCGCCCGCAGACCTACTTCGACGGCGGCGGCGTGCACGTCTCCTTCGCCGACCCCTACTGCGACGACCTGCGCACCGCCGCGGTGAAGTCCGCCGGTGACGATCTGCGCGTCGAGGACTCCGGCACGATGGTCGTCGTGCAGGGCCCGCGCTTCTCCACCAGGGCCGAGAGCCGCTGGTTCGCCGGGCAGGGCTGGGACCTGGTCAACATGACCGGCCACCCCGAAGCCGTGCTCGCCCGTGAACTCGAGATGTGCTACGCCGCGGTCGCTCTCATCACCGACCTGGACGCGGGCCTCGAGGAAGGCGACGGCGTGCACGCGGTCGACGTCTTCGCCGAGTTCAAGAAGAACCTCGGCCCGTTCAAGGAACTGCTGAGGCGCGCGGTCGCGGCGGTCGACGGCGAGGACACCTGCGAGCGCTGCCGCGTGCACGCCGGGGTGTCGCTGCCCTTCGAGCTGCCCTGATCACCGGGCCGGCGCGGTGACCTGCAACTGAGCAAGCACGAACGCGGGCGCCGCGCCGTCGGCGCCCGCGGGCAGCGGCGTCACCTCGACGTCGGCGATCAGCCAGCCGCCCGACTCCGCCGCCAGGCGCACCCCGGTCATGCCCGCGCGGGCCGCGCCCGCCAGGATCTCCGCCCTGGCCGCGACGATCCGGGCCCGGTCCTCGGGGTGCGGGATCAGCCGCTCGTCGATCCCGCGCCAGCGCAGGCCGGGCACCGGCTCGGTGACCCAGCGCACCTGCCGGACCTGCGCGGTGTCGAGGATGCACAGGTACAGACCCGGCTGGGTGTCGCGCAGCAGCGCGAGCGTGGCGGCCTCGAAGGACTTGGGTTGCGGGGCAATGCTGTCGGTGACGTCCACCGTGAGGCCACGCCACGAGAACCGCTGCGCCGCGGTCCCGTTGCGGGCCGCGACGAACAGCGACCGCGGCCCCGCCGTCGAGTGCACGGTCGCGATGGCCGACCAGCGGCTGTCCGGTTCCGAGCGGGTCAGGGCGGCAACGATATCCAGCGCGCGATCGAATCGCTCGATCCGCTGGAAGGCTTCGGCGCCGGTGAATTCGAGTGGCACGGAACCGAGATGGGCGCCGAGCCCGGCGGGCCGGGTGTGCACCACCCTGGCCTGCGCGTCGACCCGGAACATCCCGACCCCGAGATCCTCGGTGGGCGCCTGCTCACCCACCCAGACCTTCACCGCGTGGGTCCCGGCACCCGGCCAGACCACCGGCTCGGCCCGTAACCGCAACTCCGACCACGGTTGCCGGGATTTCGGCAGCACCCGGTCGACCGGTGTGCCGGAATCGTGGGCGGTGGCGATCATCGGTTGCAGCGCGGCCGGGATCGCGCGCGGATACGACGCCCACTCGCGCGGCGTCGTCCCCGTGCTCAGCATCGACCACGTCGCGCCGAGCGTCTCGACCAGCTGCCACTGCCCGATGATCACCTGTGCTGCCCCCTTCGTTCACTCCCCACCTGCGGATATCGAACCAAATCGCCTGCGCCCATCGTGCCCGATCCGCCGCGCGCCGCGGGGCGGGGGTCCATCGATAAGCTCGCGGTATGGACACACCGTTGCGGTTGGAGGTCGTCGTCGCCAGTACCCGGCCGGAGCGATTCGCGCCCGTGGTGGCCGACTGGTTCCTCGGTGTGCTCGCCGAGCGGCCGGAATTCGAGGTCGGGGTCCTCGATCTGCGTGACATCGCCTTGCCCGTCGAGCTCACCGAGACCCCCGAGGTCGACGCGTTCCGGGAGCGGCTCGCCGCCGCCGACGCCTTCGCGGTCGTCACCTCCGAGTACAACCACGGATATCCCGCGTCCCTGAAAACGGCCCTGGACAGCGCCAAACGGGAGTGGCGGGCCAAGCCGATCGGCTTCGTCTCCTACGGCGGTCTCTCGGGCGGCCTGCGGGCCGTCGAGCAGTTGCGTCAGGTGGTCGCCGAACTGCACATGGTCTCGGTGCGCGAATCGGTGAGCTTCGCCCAGGCCAAGCGGCGCTTCGGCGCCGACGGCACCACCGATGACCACGCCGCGATCGACGCGAGTGCGCGGATGCTCGGCCAATTGGCCTGGTGGGGACGGACTTTGCGGGCTGCCCGCAGCGCCGACCCCTACCCGGGCTGACCGGTCAGGCCGGCGCCATCGTGCGCTGTCCGCGCGGCTGCCCGATGTAGGTCGCCTCGCGCGGGATCGACACCAGCGTGAGGTTGACCCTGGTCGTCCCGGTGCGCAGCACCACCCGGTTGCCGATCGCGCCCGGCTGGAAGATCTCCAGGTCGGGACGGGAAGCGGGCCAGCCGTTCGGATCGCCGGTCAGGTAGATGGTGGTGACACCGGCGTGCGGCGCCGGCGCCAGCACACCGTCGACGACGGTGGCGGTGAAACCCGCGTCGGACTGGTGCGTTTCGACCGCGATGGTCAGGCGCTCCGGGTTGCCGACCGTGCTGACCAGCTGCTCCCAGGCGTGCGCGCGATCGGTGCGCACCAGCACCCGCTCGCCGACCGCCAGCGCGCGGAACACCAGCTGCTGGGCCAGATACAGCTCGCCCGCCACATAGACCGAGGAGATACCGGCGCCGATGATCCTGGTGGCGACGCCGTTGCCCTCGTCGTCGGAGCCGAGCAGCTGGCCGCAGCCCGCCGACGGCAGGTGCAGCGCGCCGATGACATCGATCGGGTACTCGGTGGTCGGCACGGTGTCGTCCACGCCGGGCACCGCGATCGGCAGGTGCGCGAGCAGCGCGTCGCGGTGGCGGCCGTTCATCGAGACCATGCCCTTGGTCGTGGTCTTCTCCGGCAGCTCACGCGCGGTCAACCGCCATGCGGCACCGACACTCACCGACTCGGCGTCGCTACCGGGCCGCAGCCGCACCGCGACCGTCGTGCCGCGCGAGGGCGCGACCCACAGCTGGGCGAGCAGGTCCGAGCCGAGCTGCTTGGGATCCACCGCGCTACCGATATTGACGGTGTTGCCGATCTCGGCGAACTTCCACCGCTGGGTCAGCGTGCGCGGGTCCAGACCGGCGGTGATCTGCTGGACGGCCTTGCGGATCTCCGGCGCGGTGAGGATGCGAGCGCTGCAATCGGCGTCTTCGAGCGTGCGCATGATGCGCTGGGTGGCGATGGTGACCGCGCGGGACGCGCCGTCGGTTCCGCCGCCGCGCCGGGCCGTCGCGTCGGGGCACTGCACCGAGTCGTAGCTGATCGCGAGCCAGACCGTGCGGTGCGCGGTCGCGGGCAGCGGGCCGAGCAGCGACTCGTAGATCGCGCCCGCCGGTGTGCCGGAGCGGCTGCGGTGCCCGTGGCTGATGATGTCGATGCCGCTGAGCAGGATGTCGTGCTGGTGCAGGCAGGCGGCCAGCTCGGGCAGGGGGAGCAGGTGGGAGGCGTGCACGGCGTTGCGGGCGATCCTGGTCAGCCCGCCCTTGGGCGGCAGCACCTCGACCACGGTGACCACCCGGCTTCCGTCCCAGTACAGGCCGAGCGAGCGGCCGTCGGTGTCGCGGAAGTCGACGGTGTCGCCGAGGGTGTATTCGCGCTTGCCGAAGTAGCGGCGGATCGTGCCGAGCCAGTCGAACACGGTGCGCTTGCCGATCGGGATCAACGGGATGACCGCGACGACGACCGCGATGCCGAGGGCGGGGAAGGGTCCGAGGCCGCAGACCAGGGCGATGAGCCCGACGGTCAAGCCGAGCACCTGCGCGATGAGCAGCTGCGCCAACGAGATGCGACCGAACAGTGGACGTGGACCAGCACCGGTGTACTCGGCCATTGGTTCCTCCCCCGAATGTGAACAAGTGCTGCCGGGAACTGTACTGTGTTGCCCGGACGAGAGCACTGTTCGGGGGAGGAACCATGCCTTCAAAACCCACTACACGCTGGCAGGTCAGCGGCTACCGCTTCCTGGTGCGGCGGATGGAGCACGCCCTGGTGCGCCGGGACGTGCGCATGCTGCACGATCCGATGCGCGCCCAGTCCCGGGCCTACGCGGTGGGTTTGGTGCTCGGCCTGGTGGTGCTGGCGGGCTGCGGCATCCTCGCGCTGCTGCGCCCGCAGGACAAGATCGGCGACAACAAGATCCTGATCGGCAAGGAATCCGGTGGCGTCTACGTCGTCATCGAGAATGTCGTGCACCCCGCGCTCAACCTGGCCTCGGCCCGGCTCGCCGCCGGTGAGGCGGCCAAGGCCGTCATCGTCAAGGAGTCCGAGCTCGGCAAGAAGCCGCGCGGTCAGCTGATCGGCATCCCCGGTGCCCCGACGTCGCTGCTGTACGACAAGGACGGCAAGGGCCGTCAGTGGTCGGTGTGCGATCAGCTCAAGTCCGACGGCACCGCCGATCTGACCACCTCGGTGCTGGCCGGTTCGCTCGATCTCGGCGACAAGGCCTCGGCGATGCCGTCGAACAAGGCGCTGCTGGTCAAGGCCAAGGACGATGTGTTCCTCGTCTTCGACGGCAAGCGCGCCAAGGTGAACATGAGCGACCCGGCGGTCACGCTCGCGCTCGGCATCGCCGGTGTCACCCCGCGCACCATCAGCGAGGGTGTGCTCAACGCGATTCCCGAGGTGCTGCCTGTCATCTCGCCGGTCATCGCCAACCCGGGTGGGGTGCCGACCTACAACGTCAGCGGCCACCGGATCGGTGATGTCGTCCAGGTGTTCAACGCGCCGAACCAGGACTTCGTCGTGCTGCAGGACGGCCTGCAGCCCATCTCGCCGGTGACGGCGCAGATCATCCGCAACTCGGTCAACTCGACGATGGCGGGCACCACCATCCAGAACACCGAACGGGTGAACGCGCCGGTCTCGCAGGCACTGAAGGTCGACAACTACCCCAAGGAACGGCCGACCCTGGTCACCGCCAAGGACCAGTCGGTCAGCTGCCTGTCCTGGAAGCCGATCCCCGGTGCCATCGACAACAACGACGCCACCGCGCGCGCCGAACTGACCGTGCTCACCGGCATCGACCTGCCCATCCCGGACAAGGCCAAGCTGGTCAGCCTCGCCCAGGCCGACGGCTCCGGCCCCAAGGCCGATTCGGTCTACATTCCGCCCGCCTCGGGCGCCTACGTCCAGACCACCGGCATCGAACCGGACAGCCGTCGCAAGGACAGCCTGTTCTACATCGCCGACACCGGAGTCCGCTTCGGCATCAAGAACTCCGACGCGGTGAAGGCCCTCGGGTTGGAGAACGTGAAGGCCGAGCCGGCGCCGTGGCCGATCGTCGGGCTGCTCGCCGGCGGCCCGAGCCTGGGCCGGGAGGACGCGATGGTCGCGCACGACGGCGTCGCCCCCGACTCGTCACCGGCCAAGCAGCCGGTGGCCACCGTCGCCAACAGCAAGTAGTCAGCCGACGGGCGGCGGTTCCGACCGCGCCCGCAATTCGGCGACCTCCGAACGCAATTCGCGCACTTCGTCGACGAGTTCGGCCAGTGTGCGCTCGGCGCGGTCGGTCGCGTCGACAGTCTTGAGCTGCTCGACGAACCAGCTGGTCATGGTGCCGATGGCGAAGGAGATCAGGCCGATGCCCAGCGTCATCAGGACCAGCGCCACCAGCCTGCCCTCGAAGGTCACCGGGTAGACGTCGCCGTAGCCGACGGTCGTCACCGAGACCGCCGACCACCACAGCGCGTCACCGAAACTCGTGATCTTGCTGTCGGGCGCACCGAATTCGGCGTCGAAGAAGGCCAGGCTCGACAACAGCAGGATCAGCAGCGAACCGGTGCCGACGAAGGCGACCAGCCGGGTCCGCGGATGCATCGCCCGGTTGAGCGTGTCGAGCAACAGCAGCGCGGCGCGCACCAGGCGCAGCGGGCGAAACGGCGGGACAAGCACGACGAGCAGATCGAGCGGGTGCTTGCGGACGAACCGGCGCCGATCGGTGGACAGCCGCAGCCGGACCGCGAAGTCCACCGCGAACACCGCCCAGATCGCGACATCGGCCCACACCAGGCAGGCGTCCAGCGTCGGCGAGGCATCGGTGTCGAGCACCCGCCACGCGTACATCAGCAGGAACAGCACTGCCAGCGTCATCATCGGCAGGTTGGTCGCCTGCTCCCAGCGCTGTCTGCGGGTCTGCGGGCGCTGCTCTGTGGTCAACGGATCCATACTGCTACCTGGGTCGACGGGCTGCGCGTAGTGCGCTCGACCAGGACGGTACCGCGTCCGCTACCTCAGGTGTCCTCGCGGACGCCGAACCGACGCCGGATCGGGAACGAGGCGAGCATGCCGAGAACGAACAACAGCCCGACCACACCCGCGCCGATCAACCCGACGTTCCTGGCCGTGTTGTCCGGCACCGGCGCCGGCGCCGGCACCGCGAGCTGCACCTGCTTGGCCGGTGACGGCTTCTTGGGCGGCAGCGGCCCGGTGACCTCGGCGGTGAGCGCCGCGATCGGATCGACGCTGCCGTAGCCGATGTACTGGTTCCAGCCCTCGGCGGGCGCGTGCGCGGTCGCCTGGATCCGCTTCATCACCTCTTTGGCACTGAGCTCGGGGAACCGCGCCCGCACCAGCGCCACCACACCGGACACCAGCGGGGTCGCGAAACTGGTGCCGCTGATCGGGCCGGTCTGGCCCTGCTGGTTCACCGTTCCGGTCGCGGTGCCGGGTCCGCGCGGGTTCAGCGACGTCATGTTCTCGCCGGGCGCCGCGACGCTGAGCCACGGTCCGGCGACGGTGAACTTCGACGGTGCGCCGTTCGCGTCGATCGAGCCGACGGCCAGCACGTAGTCGTCCCAGCGCGCCGGGCTGACGTTCATCGAGGTCTTGGTCCATGGGTCCGCGTTCGGCTCCAGCGGATCGATCACCGTGTTCGCGGTCTTGCAGGTATCCGAATTGCCCGCCGCGACAACGGGAACCGCGTTCTTCACCTCGACCGCGTACTGCAGCGCGGCGCCGATCGCCCGGTCGTTGACGTCCTTGTTGGTGCCACACCACACTTCGGAGACATTGATGACGCCCGCGCCCATATCGGCCGCGCGCCGGATGGCCGAGGCCATCGTGTTCAGGTTGCCGTAGCCGTCGGGCAGGTCCTCGGGCGCCTTGTTCCGGTTGGCGCCTTCCTTCTGATACATCTTGCTGGTCTGCCGGATCGTGAGGATGCGAGCCTCCGGGGCCACCCCGGCGAAGCCCTGGCCGGGCACCTGGGTCGCCGCGATCAACCCGGCCACGAAGGTGCCGTGCGCGTCGCAATCCTCGGCGCCGTCACCGGAATTGGCGACGAAGTCACCCGCCGCGATCATGTCGGGCAGGCGATCGTGCCTGCTCACGCCCGTGTCAATCACCGCGATCAGTTGTCCGGCGCCGCGGGAGAACTCCCACGCCCGCGCCAGATCGAGGGACCGTTGCGCGTCCGGGATGGCGGGCCCGTCGCCACCGGTGGCCACCGTGGTGCACACCGCGTTCGAACCGACCTCGGTCTTCTCCGGCGGCGCGGCCGGATCACCGGCGGGCAGGTTCGCTGGATCGGCGGCGGGCGGCCGGTCGGCCGAGGCGGGCGCCGCGCCCAGCCCGAACGACGCGCCGACACCGAGCGCCACGGCCGCCGCCGCGACGCGCAGGCTCGCGTTCACAGCCCGCGGACGAGGGAGTAGAGCTCGGCGACCCAGAACACCAGCGGCAGCACCGCGGCGACGAACGCGTACTCGAGCAGCTCGACCGCCCGGCGCATCGGCGGCGTCGCCGACTGGTTCGGCACGATCAGGCCGATCACCAGCGCGGCGACCAGGATCGCCAGCGCGGCACCGAAAACCACCAGCGGCTGGCGCATTTCGAGCGCGACACCAACCAGCATGATCAGCACGATCGACGCGCCACCCGCGATCAGCACGATCGCCTGTTCGGCGCCCGCGTAGGTGCGGCTGCGGAACATCAGCACCGCCGCGCAGACCAGCGCGAGCGCGATGCCGGGCCAGTACGGGTCGTCCGCGGTCGCGTCGATCGCCAGCAGCGCGCCGACGACGGTGACCAGCGTGGTCGCGGTGACCAGTCCGGCGAGGTAGTTGCGGGCCCGCTCCGACCTGGCGCGCAGCGCGTCCAGGGTGGGCAGCGCGCGGTGGTCGTCCGGGTCGTCCTCGGTCGGGTCGATCGGGGTGCCGGGGGAGGGGACCGGCGGCAGCGGCAGCTTCGCCAGCAGCATCGACACCCGCGGCGACAGCGAGAGCCCCGCCAGCCCGACCGCAGCGACGACGGCACCGATGGCCTTGACCGGCTGCTCGGTGAGCAGCCCGACCAGCGCCGCCGGAATGACGAACACCGAGGCCGCGGCCGCGCCGATGAACAGCGCGAGGCCGACCCCGGTGACCCGCCAGGCCAGCACCGCGGTCGCGCCGAACAGCGTCGCGCCGAGCAGCAGATGCGCCCAGCCGTAATGATCGGGGACCAGCAGCATGCCCGCGGTGAACGCGGTCGGCAGCGCGCAGCCGCCGAGCACCAGCGCGGCCGAGGTGTCGCCGTACATGCGGCTGAGCACCGTGCCCGCGACCACGCACAGGATCGCGACCAGCAGCGCGAGCGAACCGGTCACCCAGAACGGCAGCGCGTCCGGGGCGGTGAGCAGACCGAAGCAGCCGACCAGCATGGTGACCGCGGCGAGCACCGAACCGGTGATGCGCGCGGTCTTCGGGGTCCAGCTGCGGTAGTGGTCGGCGTCGGCGATCGCGACGTTGTACATGATGTCGTCGAACAGCGGCGTCGGCGCGGTGTGCGAAGCGCTCTCCAGCATGAGGAGTTCGCCGTCGCGCACCCCGTGCTCGCCGAGGCTGAGCGAATTCGAGAACGGCGGATGACCGATGCGCGCGAGCACCCATTCGGCGGGCTCGTAGCGCTCGCCGTCGTTGTCGAAATCGTTGGACCGGCTGTGCTGAGCGACCATGTCGACCACGCTCGGAATGACGAGCGCGACCGGCACGTCGACCGGAATCGCCATGTCGACCTGCGTGTGCTTGGCCAGGATCGTCACTCGGGCCAGATCCGGTGCGCGAACAATGCCGCGCGCGGAATCCTCCTCGAGATGATCGAGTCGCGCGTGCGTCAAAACTCCCCCAACTCCGTCTCTACCTCGTGTTTCCGCTCGACCCCTCGGGCGATCGACAGTTTGCGGAACTCACCGTTCGGACAGCAGAATGCCTGACGAACCATACGACATGTCGGCCGCGACCTCTACACTGAGCCCGTCGCGAGGGAAGACAGCGAGTAGTCAAGCAGGGGGAGTCTTCGACCATGAGCACAGTACGGTTCCAACGCCGTGCCCGGCGCGAGATGCCACGCACGCCCGGCGGTGAGGTCACCCTGCAGCCGCCGCCCGAGATCCCCCGGATCACGCCCGGCAACCTGCTGATGAAGATGATGCCCGTCGTCATGGTCGTCGGCATGGTCGGCATGATGGCGCTGATGTTCACCCAGGGCAGCGGCATGCTGTCCAACCCGATGTCGATGATGTTCCCGCTGATGATGATCATGTCGATGGTCACCATGTTCGGCCAGGGCAGCGGCAAGGGCGCCAAGGCCGCCGAGGCCAACGAGGACCGCAAGGACTACCTGCGCTACCTCGACCAGGTCCGCAAGGACGTCGACGAGACCGCCAAGCAGCAGCGCGCCGCCGTCGAGTGGAGCCACCCCGAGCCCGGCCTGATCTGGATGCTCGCCGGCACCAGCCGCATGTGGGAGCGCCGCTCCGGCGACAAGGACTTCTGCCACGCCCGCATCGGCCTCGGCGGTCAGCGCCTGGCCACCCGCCTGGTCGCCCCGGAGACCGGCCCCGTCGAAGAGCTCGAACCGATCGCCGCGGTCTCCCTGCGCCGCTTCGTCCGCGCCCACTCCACGGTCCCCGACCTGCCCACCGCGATCGCGGTGAAGGGCTTCGGCACCATCGCCCTCGACGGCGACCGCGCCCAGGCTCGCGACATGACCCGCGCGATGTTGTTGCAGCTGTGCATGTTCCAGGCGCCCGACCAGGTGCTCGTCGCCGTGGTCTGCGGCCCCGACACCGCACGCGAGTGGGAGTGGACCAAGTGGCTCCCGCACACCCAGCACCCCGACGTCTCCGACGGCATCGGCACCCAGCGCATGTTCTACGGCTCCATCCGCGAGGCGCTGAGCAGCCTGCACCCGCTGCTCGGCAACCGCGTGCGCTACTCGCGTAACCAGCCGAACAACCCGAACCTGGTGCACGTGGTGATCGTCGTCGACGGCGGCCTGCTCGAGGCCGAGGACGACCAGCTCCGCGAATCCGGCTTCGAGGGCGTCACCATCATCGACCTGTGCAATTACGCACCCCGCCTTGCCGTTTCGCGCGGCATCAAGATGGTCGTCGAGGACGGCGAATGCCTCGGCCGCGGCGCCACCGGCAACCAGGAGCGCTTCGCCACCATCGACCGCGTCAGCGCCGAGCAGGCCCAGCAGGCCGCCCGCCGCCTCGCCCCCTACCGCGCCGCCACCCAGCGCAGCAGCGACGTCGAAACCGACGATTCCGAGGCCATTTCGACGTGGTCCCAGCTGATGAGCCTGGGCGACATCGGCAACTTCAACCCGGCCAGCGCCTGGCGTCCGCGCTATGGACGCGAGCGTCTGCGCGTGCCGTTCGGCCTCGGTGCCGACGGCGCTCCGGTCGAACTCGACATCAAGGAAGCCGCCGAGAACGGCATGGGCCCGCACGGCCTGTGCATCGGCGCCACCGGTTCCGGTAAGTCCGAGTTCCTGCGCACCCTGGTGCTCAGCCTGCTCGCCACCCACTCGCCCGACCAGCTCAACCTGGTCCTGGTCGACTTCAAGGGTGGTGCCACCTTCCTCGGTCTCGACGGCGTCCCGCACGTCGCCGCGGTCATCACCAACCTGGAAGACGAGGCCGACCTCGTCGACCGTATGAAGGACGCGCTGGCGGGTGAGATGAACCGCCGCCAGGAAGTCCTTCGCCAGGCGGGCAACTTCGCCAACGTCTCCGAGTACGAGAAGGCCCGCGCCGCCGGCGCCGACCTCGATCCGCTGCCTGCCCTGTTCGTCGTGCTCGACGAGTTCTCCGAACTCCTCACCCAGCACCCGGATTTCGCCGAGCTGTTCGTGATGATCGGCCGCCTCGGCCGCTCGCTGCACGTCCACCTCCTGCTCGCCTCGCAGCGACTGGAAGAGGGCAAGCTCAAGGGCCTCGAGTCGCACCTGTCCTACCGCATCGGCCTGAAGACGTTCTCCGCCAACGAGTCCCGCCAGGTCCTCGGTGTCCCCGACGCCTACAACCTGCCCAACTCACCCGGTGGCGGCTACCTCAAGGCCGACTCCGGCGAGATCCAGCGCTTCCAGGCCTCCTACGTCTCCGGCCCCTACGTCGGCGGCGGTTCGCAGCGCGAGGTCACCAGCGCGGGCATCGTCGGCGGCGAGATCGACGTCAACGCACGCCCGTTCAGCGCCAACCACGTCGCCTTCCGCACCTCCGACCGCGTCCCGGTCGCCCCGGAGTCGACCTACGAGCCGGAGCCCACCGGCGACGACGCCGACCAAATGTCGAACCTGAACATGCTGGTGTCCCGGATCAGCGGCCACGGCCGCCCCGCCCACGAGATCTGGCTGCCGCCGCTCGACGACGCGCCGACCCTGGACCAGCTGAACCCGCGCTCGATCATCACCGGCGAGTACTCGCCGATCGCCACCCTGCGCGCCGCGATCGGCATCGTCGACCGCCCGTACGACCAGCGTCGCGACCCGATGATGCTGGACCTGTCGGGTGCCCGCGGCCACGTCGCGATCGTCGGTGGTCCGCAGTCGGGCAAGTCGACGGCTCTGCGTTCGCTGGTCATGTCGATGTCGATGACGCACACCGCCGAGCAGGTCCAGTTCTACTGCCTCGACTTCGGTGGTGGCACGCTGTCCAGCCTGGAAGGGCTGCCGCACGTCGGCTCCGTGGCCAACCGCCTCGACCCGGACAAGGTCCGCCGCACCGTCGCCGAGATGAGCACCCTGGTGCGGCAGCGCGAGCAGCGCTTCCACCAGCTGGGCATCGAGTCCATGGTCGAATACCGGCGCCTGCGCGCGATGGACCCCAACAGCAGCCCCGCCGCGGCGGGCGCGCACGCCGACCCGTACGGCGACGCCTTCCTCGTCATCGACGGTTTCGGCACGATCCGCCAGGACTACGAGGCACTCGAACAGCAGATCACCAACCTTGCCCTGCAAGGCCTTTCGTACGGCGTGCACGTCGTCATCGGCCTGTCGCGGTGGATGGAAGCCCGGCCGGCGCTGAAGGACCAGATCGCCACCCGCATCGAGCTGCGCCTGGGTGACCCGATGGACTCCGACATCGGCCGCAAGTTCGCCGCGCTGGTTCCGCAGGGCCGTCCCGGCCGCGGTATCACGCCGGACGCGCTGCACATGCTGATGGCCCTGCCCCGGGTCGACGGCAGCTCCGACCCGCTCGACCTCAGCGCCGGTGTCGCGCACGCGGTCGAACTGATCGCCCAGCGCACCCCCGGCCGCCCGGCCCCCGGCACCCGCACGCTGCCGGACCTGCTCGACCGCACCGACCTGCTGCGTGGCATGCGCAACTGGCCAGCGGAGGTCGACCGGTCGCGGCCGAACATGCTGGTGCCGATCGGTGTCAACGAGTCCGAGCTCGCGCCGGTCATGCTCAATCTGGCGGATACGCCGCACTTCCTGGTCTTCGGTGACAGTGAATGCGGTAAGACCGCGCTGCTGCGTGGCATCGTGCAGGGTCTCGTCGAGTCGAACGAACCGGCGCAGGCCAAGATCATCCTGGGTGACTACCGGCGCACCCTGCTCGGCACCATCGAGACCAACCACCTGGCCGGCTATGCGCCCTCGGCGGAAGTGCTCACCCCGTTCGTCCAGCAGGTCGTCGGGATCCTCAAGTCCCGCATGCCGGGTGCCAACATCACCCAGCAGGAACTGCGCGCGCGTTCGTGGTGGACCGGCCCCGAGCTCTACCTGATCATCGACGACTACGACCTGGTCGTCACCCCGTCGGGTAACCCGCTCTCGCCCCTGGTCGAATTCATCCCGCACGCCAAGGACATCGGCTTCCACCTGATCATCGCCCGCCGATCCGGCGGCGCGTCGAGGGCGCTGTACGAGCCGGTGGTGTCGCGGATGCGCGACGTCGGTTGCATCGGCCTGGTGATGAGCGGTAGCCGCGACGAAGGCCAGCTCTTCGGCACGGTGCGCGCGAGCGCGATGCCGCCGGGCCGCGGAACCCTGGTCACCAGGAACGCGATCGATCTGGTGCAGCTGGCATGGGCACCGGCCTTGTGACCGACATCGACGTCGTGGTCAGCGATGCGCGCATCTTGGCGCGCACCGCGGCCCGGCACGTGGATGTCGCTCCCACGGTGATGCCGGTGCCGAACGGCATCCTGGTCGGCGCGCCCACCGGCCCGTCGCAACCGGCGATCTCGGCGCTCTCACTGGCCGACTCGGCATGGATCGGCTACGAGCCGCAGCCGCTCGCCATCGCCGCGGCCACCGACGCGGTCGTCGACGATGTCCTCGCCGGCGTCGCACCGACGCCGCCCGGCGCGAGTATCGGTGTCGCGCATCCCAGTTCGTGGTCGACGGCCCGCAGCTCCAGCTTCGCCCGTTCGTTCGGCAGGTACTCGGGTTCGGTCGCGCTGGAGCCGATCGCGGCCCGCGTGGCCCGGCTGCGCCAGCCCCTCGCGACCACCGAGTTCGTCGTCGTCGTCGAAATCGACCCGCTGGCCGTCACGGTGAGCGCGGTCGACCGTTCCCGGGACCAGATCTCGGTCGCGGCCTGCGCGCACGAACCCACCCTGGGCGCCGGCGACTGGAACGACGACGACATCGATCGCCTGGCGGCCATGATCGGCGAGGTCGCCGACGGTTCCAAGCCGACCTCGGTGCTGATCGTCGGCCCGACCGACGATCACCTGCTGGAGCGCCTGCGCGAGTTCGCCGCCGAAACCTGGACCACCCAGCCCACTCCGCTGGTCCAGCCAGTGGCCTTCACCGCCCTGCTGCTGCCGCAATCCGGACTCACCGACGACCGGGCACGCCCGATCCCGGCGCAGAACGCGGAATGGGTGGGCACCCTCCGTGAACGCGCCGCCGCCACCGCGCCCGCGCCACGCCACAGCACCGCCAAAATCATTGCCGCGGCGGCGATATCGCTGGTGGTCGTCACCGCGGGCATCGTCGCGGTCGTGGCGACCCGCGACAGCGACGCCGACGCGGCCACGGCCACCCAGAGCACGCCGACAACGGTGTCCACCGCACCGGAGCCCCTGTCTCCGAAGCCATCGACCACCCAGCCGGCCGCGACTCCCGCCCAGCACACGATGGGCCGCGTGACCTTCAACATCCCGGCCGGCTGGCGCCTCGCCACCGGCTCACCGGCGGACCGAGCCGCGCTCGTTCCGCAGACAGCCACCCCCGGCCGAATTACTGTGACGTACAACACTGTCGCGGAGCAGGCTGGATATGATGAAGTGCTTAGGGACATCACCGCGCGGATCTCGCGCGCCGAGCCCGGGCGGTTCGGTACGCCGGAACGTGATGTGGTGTTCGCCGGGCGCCGGGGGATCGGTTACCAAGAGCTTCCTGGCGACGGTTCCGTCGTCAGGTGGTACGTCCTTCTCGACCATGGCGTCCAGACCAACGTCGGCTGCCAGCACGGCTCGGGAGGATGGGGGACTGTCAGTACTGCGTGCGAGGAAGTGATGCGATCAGTGTCGATCTCGCCGTAGGTTTCGGAAATTTCTCCGAACTTGATGGAACCGAACGCACCATCGGTGCGTCGAACCTAAGTAGAAGGGCTCAGATCGCCAGCAGGGGGGTCTGGTCCACCTTGACCACGAAGGAGCCAGAAGATGGGTTTCAACGCAACTCCTGA
Source organism: Nocardia sp. NPDC050718 (assembly GCF_040654235.1). Classification (NCBI taxonomy): domain Bacteria; kingdom Bacillati; phylum Actinomycetota; class Actinomycetes; order Mycobacteriales; family Nocardiaceae; genus Nocardia; species Nocardia sp. NPDC050718. The sequence goes on from NZ_JBFAHQ010000003.1 coordinate 893,065, forward strand.
CCAGATCAGGACGTTCTCCGACAAGATGAACCAGAAGCATGCCGACATCCAGGGGATGATCACCCGCGCCGAGGCGCACGCCAACGATGTCAACAACCCTTCGTTCCAGGGTGAGGCCGGTCGGGCTTTCCAGACGTCGATGCAGGAGTACCTCAGCAACGCCAAGAAGCTGAACGATGCGCTCGACGCCGCCGCCGACACGGTCGGCACGATTGCCGGCACGATCGACAACGCCGAGGTCGAGAACGCTCAGCAGATCATTCAGGCACAGCAGTTGAACATGGACACCTCGTCCACATAACTTCGCACCTAATAACACTGGAAAGGAATCCTAATGGCTGACATCGGTTCAATCAGGTACGACTTCGCAGCGATCGACGACGCGGGCTCGGGTCTGAAGACCCAGGCGCAGAACATCACCAACGCGCTGCAGGACTACGAGAACGAGTTCCAGCGCTTCATCGAAGAGCACTGGTCGGAAGGTGAGGGCTCGGTCGCCTTCACCATCATGCAGACGAAGTGGTCGAACGATTCGCTGAACTTGAACGCGAGTCTGCAGAAGATCGGCGCGACCACGCTGTCCGGCGCTGAAAACATGCGTGCTACCGACGCGCGACTGGCGGCGATGCTCGCACCCTGACGAATATCCTCGTCGAGGGGTGGGTTCAGTCCGTACGGCTTGAACCCACCCCTTTCTTATCGAACCTGGCAACTTCGCGAGCGGGATCAATCATGATCGGCCAGTAGCCGGTATTGTGCTCCAACGCGTTGATACGTGTCCTGCAGATTTGCGCCAGCAATTCGGACCAAGTATCGGCCAACTGTGAATCTGCATGTCGGGGGTTGGGATCGATCAGGGCCTGCCGGACTGCAACTAGCTGATGGCAGGTTAGGGGGTGGAGCGGCCTCCCCAGTGGGCTGTCCTGCGCTCAACACGCCGTTTGCAAACGCGGCCGACAGACGCTCGGCCCCCGCGGCGTCCTTGGCGCGATACACTATCGCGCCACTCTGAACAACGACATCTACGCCAGCGTCCGTAAAAGCTGCAGAGGCTGGGACCGGCATCTGCATCTGCGACAGTGCAACATGTGCAGGATATGCGGCAATTTTACTAGTGGCCTTTTCGGCAGGGAAGGTGCGACTCAACATTCCATCGAAGTCGAGCGGAAGTTGCGAAATTGCAGCGAGCGCAGTCCGTGAGTAGGTTTGTAGCCGCTGGATTTGGCTGCTGTAGAATTTTCGAACCAGTTCAGTATTATCTCTCAGATCGAGCGGGCGACTTACCGGATCGGTAATGTGGACGATGAGGACCATATCCTCATGGGCAAGCCAAGTGGAAATCTTCGCTGAATTCTCTGATTCCGGCGGAATTACCTTCGCTATGGCCTGGGGGTAGCCATCAACCGGGTGGGTATCGCCTGGGGCGAGCCTCCCCATCTTGTCCACGGCATTGCGTGCACTATCTGTCGAGTCGAATCTGACGGTATATGTGTCGATGTTCCGACCCATACCAGAGTTAAGACGACGGGTCGCGTGAGTACGCCACCCAGCGACCAACCCGGGAAACTCTGTCGTAAATTGTTCCCGTTTGAGGTCGATGCCGAACTCATCCGGATATGGCGGCTCGTCTGGGGTGATGATCTGGCTTCTGGGATAGTCGAGCCCGAATGCGAATCTGCTGTCATACTCGAACGGTATAGGCGTTATGTCACCGATGCGGATGGCTTCACGGACAGCGCCTGAGGAGGGCTTGCGAAGGGTCTCGACATCCAATGGTGTTGTCGAGTAATTGCCAACATCGAGATTGGTTGCGTCGATTGATGGAGCCGTGGATTCGTTACTTCCGCACGCTCCGAGCGTAATCATAAGGGTGATCGCAAAAGCCGAGTATCGTGTTCTCATCAACTACTCGCATTTCTGCAGGATAGCGTATTGTGCGGCGGCACGTTCCTGGAGGCCACTATCGAATTGAGCGTGGCCGATCGATTTTGCGGTGACGACGGCCACGAATCTTCCGTATACAACGGCGCACATGGCGTTGTTTCCGCGCTCATCGACGTTATCGAAGCGGACGCATTGCGCATCGGCAATTCCGAGCGGCGGGTCGAGCGGGCTATCATCCTTACCCGCTTTCGCCAGGAAGGTCTGTAGTCGGAATGCTGCTGCAAGATCGCGCGTTCGGTAAACGGTGCTAGCTCGTTGGCCTATTATGTCAACGCCGGCCTCTTCAAATGCTTTGCGCGCTGCGGCCGGATTTCTCTCGAAATGGAGGATCCCGGCAGCTCGGTATGGACCGAAATCATCCGTGGACAAAATTGAATCTCGACCACTGAGAGTCATCGTCCGTCTTACTATGTTCTCGGGATCAAGAGGTCGGTCCAGCACGTCGTCCAACGGTATCGGCGCCTGGCTGTCCAGCGCAAAATTCTGCGCTAACAACGCGTCCTTGACCTTCGATATGGTGCCATCATATTCTGCAACCGACCTCTTTACGCTGACAAGGATTACGTATGGGCCATGAGCTTGCCACGAATCAATTTGGCGTCCATCCAGCACCGATGAGTATGAGTTGGGTACTCCGGGTAGATCCAGGTTGGCTCGGCCGACGGCCTCCATTGAAATCCGGTTGAACTCCTGGGCAGCTCGACTACTTTCTGTGTCGGAGTCGAATTGCAGTACGGCGACACTTATTTCTTTTGGACTTCTAAGGCTGCCGTTGGTGCGGCTTGCAGCAACTCCGGCGATGAATTTCACATTGTTCTTGACTACTTGTTTATGGGTATCGGTGATGCCTTGAATATCGGGCATGTTCGTGTGCGCGGCGAAGACCTCGGCGTCGCGCAGTTCCTGGACATCGGTGTCGATATCGATAGGTTGGATGAGGTAGTTGAGTAGTCGCCGACCCTCTATTAATCGAACTTGTTCTGGGGCGCCGTACCCGTCCTTAAGTTCGAAAGTTTCGGGTTCTGATGTAAAGGGTCCAGAACGCAGGGTTTTGATATCGGCAGGTGTCGCGCCGGGTTGCGGGTTTCCTGCGATAGTCGAACCGCAGCCGCTACACAGCGCTATGGCGATTGCAGCGGCAGTTGCCCTGAGGTGCCGCATTCGATATCCCGTGTGTAGCATTCTCCCCCTGCTCTATTTGAGTGACTTCGATATGGCCGGCACAACCTTATCGATCAGAATCTTCTGCGACTGTTCACTCCATACCTGAAATGCTTGAACCGTCGACGGATCGTCGATCACGACAATCTTGCCGTTTCCGCTGGTCAGGGAGTATGGCAGCCCTCGAAACCCGCCGTTTCCGGCTTGGCTGTCGGTGCGGAAAATGAGGACAACGTCAGTATTGTTCTTGACGGTGTAGTCCCCGACTGACAGGGCGCGCGGTGACTTCTCGTCTCCTACGGCTTTGAATTCAGAATTGTAGTCGAAGTCCAAGTCGCGCAGGAACTTCCACTGATCACTCGGGTTGAGAACGACGGACAGTGTTGAGTTGCCAAAGTTGTAGGCGGTGATCGTCTTCCCACTGAATTCGGGGTGATCGGCGCGGACCTGGGCTATCGGATCGGCGCCGCCACTGTTTGAGGAACCGTTCTGTTTGGTAAGCACGAACACGCCCGTACCGACGAGCGCTGCGACCATCAGTGCGATCAAACCAGGGAGAAGGAACTTCTTGGTGCGCTTCTCTCGGGAGGGGGAGGGATTGCGGGCGGTAACGAGGTCAGCCTCGGAGACACCGCGTTGCTGGCCGACGAGCGCCCCGCGGGGATCGTTACCCCACTGGGGTGTGGCGACAGCTCGGCTCGGGTCGGTACCCCACTGTGGGTTGACTACGTCGGTGGCTGCTGTGGCCGGGCCGTTGATCGGCATGCGTGGGGCGGTGTGGAATCCCTGGGACGCCGGCGCCTGCATCGGGGCGCCGAACAGAGCGTTGTGGGCTTCCTGGATGAATTCGCGGCAGGTGTTGTAGCGGTGGACCGGGTCCTTGGCCATGACCTTGGCGATGACGTGGTCGATCGCGGGTGGGAGGTCGGGGCGGATGGCGGTGGCGCGGGGTGGGGGCTCGTGCAGGTGGCCCATCATGACCATGGCCGGGACCGTGGCGGGGTAGGGGTTCTGGCCGGTGAGGAGTTTGTAGAGGGAGCAGCCGAGGCTGTAGATGTCGGCGCGATGGTCGAGCTTGGTGCCCATCAGCTGCTCGGGGGGAGCGTAGGCGACGGTGGCCATGAAATTGCCGGTGGCGGTGAGGTCCTGGCCGTCGTCGGCGGACTTGGCGACGCCGAAGTCGGTGAGCAGGACGCGTTCCTCGTCGCCGTCCTCGGCCGCGGCGATCATGAAGTTGGCCGGCTTGATGTCACGGTGCAGCAGGCCGCGGCGGTGCGCGTAGTCGAGGCCCTTGCCGACCTCGCCGATGATGCGCAGGGCCCGGTGCGCGGGCATGGCGCTCGGGCCCTTGGCGACCTCGGCGGAGGCGTCGGTGCCGTCGACGTACTGCATGGCGATCCACAGCTGGCCGTCCTCGTCGCCGCGGTTGTAGACGGCGACGATGTTCGGATGGTCCAGGCCGGCGGCGAGATTGGCTTCGCGCTCGAATCGCCCGCGGAATTCGGGGTCGGTGGACAGGTCGCCGCTGAGCACCTTGAGCGCGTCGCGACGGGGGAGGCTGGGGTTCTGGGCGAGGTACACGGTACCCATGCCACCGGCGCCGAGTACCTTGATCACTCGGTAGCCACCCACAATTGCGCCGGGCCGCAAGGCCATTCGCGTCTCCTCAATCCTTCGCGCGCCCCGCAGTGCACGTCCCAACAGGGCAATCTAGCAGGTGCTGTCGCACCCCACAGTGCTCGTGCGGGTCAGCTGAACCCGACCAGCAGCTTGTACTGTGCGGCGGCCCGCTGGTGAACGTCCTGCAGGTTGGTGCCGGAGACACCGAAGGCATATCGGCCGATCACACCGTGGCACGTCGGGGGTGCGTCGGACGCGTACTTCACTTCGGGTTTCGCGTTGAAGCAATTCACGACCGGGAGATTCGGCGGACTGTCGACCTTCATGTAATCGGTATTTCCGGTCGTTTCGTTGTCCATCGCCGCCCGGAATCGGCCCGCCGCGGCTTCGTCCCGCGCGCGGAACACGGAGCCGGTGTCGAAGGCCATGATGTCGACTCCGGCGTCGGTGTAGGCGGGACCCAGGACCGCGGGGTGTTCCTCGAGATGCAGGACAGCCTGCAGCGGATACACCGCGGAGCTGCTGGTTCCCTTCTTCGGGCGCTTCGCCGCCTCGGTGGGCAGCACATGACTCAGCAAGCCCTCGGTGTCGAGCGGCAGAATGTCGATCTCGTTCAGCGGCGTCGGTGTATAGGCGCGGAGCATTTCGAGCTGTTTGTCGAAGTACTTGCGCACGACTTCGGCGTCCGCGGCCGGGTCGTAGGGGAGGCCGATCGGATCGGTGACGTCGATGGACAGCAGCATGTCGCCGCGCACCAGCCAGGCGCGCAGGTGCTGCAGCCGCAGCGGATCGGTCTTGACCTCCAGCTTGGCCAGGCTGTCGGGGTAGTTCGGGATCTGATAGGCCGAACTCGGTGTGCGGTTCGAGAGTTCGGTCGCCGCGAATTTCGCCTGGTCCGGCGTCGAGAAACGCAGGGTGATCGTCGAGACCTCGCGGCCGGCGTAGAGCTGATCCCGGCGATTCGCGGAGCTGTCCCACCCGGCGACGACACCGGGAACGACGGTGTTGAAATCAGTGGATTCGATGCCGGAGCCGCCGAAGTACGGCGGGTCGATCGCGGTGATGTGCCGGCCACCGCTGTAGCCGGTCGCGAAGACGAATCGCGGATCGAACTGGGAGGCGATCGGAGTGGCGGCGCCGATCCGGATCGCCTCGCGCAGGGCGCCCGACGTCGGCACCCGGCTGGGCTCGAGGTCGACCGCTTTCGTCGGGTAGTTGCCGGAGTCCAGCTTGGTGACGTCGACAGCCGGGGTCTGCGGTGCGGCGGCATCGGAGCCGCCGCACGCGGCCAACGCGAATCCGAGTGTCAGCAATGCGCTGCTCAGGCGGAGTTTTCGCATCATCGTTCACTCACTCTTCTTCAGGATCGCGTACTGCGCGGCGGTCCGTTCCTGCAGAATCGGGTCGACCTGCAGCGCCGCCTTCGACACGCTCGCCAGCGACATGACAACGGCGACGTAGCGGCCGTAGACGAGAACACAGATCCCGTTGTAGCCACGGTTCGGGTCTTCGTCCTCCATCCGCAGGCACTGGGCGTCGGCGATGCCAGGCGGCGGCGCGAGTTCGGAATCGCCCTTACCGCGCTTGGCGAGGGCGGTTTGCAGCGTGAACGCGGCCTCGAGATCGCGGGTGCGGTACACGGTGCTGAAGCGCCGGCCGACCAGATCGACTCCGGCCGCCTCGAAGGCCTTCCTCGCCTCGGCGGGGTTCCGCTCGAAGTGCAGGATCCCGGACGGCTCGAAGGTGCCGAAGTCCTCTTCGTGGTAGCTCATGCCGTAGGGATCGCCCGACGGCGATTTGCCCGTCGCCCGCCGCATGATCCCGTCGGGATCGAGCGGCAGGTCGAGCAGGTCGTCGGGGGCGATGACCCGGTACTTGTCGAGAGCGGGCAGCTGCAGATCCAGGGTCTTCTTGATCTTGGTGGCCAAACCGGCCGGATCGGCGGTCTCCTGCGACATGCTGACGGCGATCACGAACGGGCCGTGTGCCTGGAAGACACTGACCGCCGTGCCGTCCTTGCTAGACCCGTTGGCCTCGGCGTAGCCCGGGATCGTCACCGGCTGCCGGGGATTCTCGCCGGACGTGCTCACCTGGTACATCGCCGTCGCCGCGTTCTTGCTGTCCTGCGCGGTCGCGAAATGCAGCACGCTCAGGTGCAGGCCCTTGGTATCGCGCACGCTGCCGTTCGTGCGTGACGCGGTGACGCCGGCGATGAAGCTGTTGCCGTCGACCGCGGCCTTGAACTGCTCCGGGAGCCCGTCGTCCTTCGACATGTCCGTGCCGTCGGCGAACACCTTGGTGGAGAGGCGCTTCGTCAGTTCGGGGTCGACATCGATCGGCTGGACGAGAACATTGAGCAACCGCCGCCCCTCGATCAACCTGACCGATTTCGCGGTGTCGGAGTACTTCAGATCGAAGGCGGTCGGTTCGGTGACCGCCGCGCCGGTTTTCAGCGTCGCCAGGTCGACCGGCGTCATGCCGGGCTTGGCCTGGCCGGAAATGGGCGCCGCGCAACCCGACCCGACGATCAGGATGGTGAGCAGCCCGGCCAGCCGCAGGGTGTTCTTCATCTCGGGCATCCTCATCGGCGGGTGAGCAGAACGTATTGGGCGGCGACCTGCTGATGCAGATCCTGCAGGTTCCCGTCGCGGATCTGCGCGGCGTAGCGGTCCACCTGCAGGTAGCAGATGTAATCGGAGGTTTTCACCTCGCCCTGTGACTCGTAGGTGTTGGCCCGGCAGGCGACCGCGTCGGCCAGCTTCGACGGCGCCGCCGCCTCCTTCGAGTCCGCTTCCGGCTTCTTCCACTCGTCGACCAGGGCTTTCGCACCCGCGGCCGTGGTGGATCGGAAGACGACCGAGTCGCCGAAGGTGATCAGGTCGATGCCGTGCTTGGTGAACGTGTTCAGCAGATCGGCGTCCGGATCGGCGAACAGGCTCAGTGCGCCGCGTCCGATGGAGTATCCGTCGGGCTGCGCGCGCACCGGTGCCGACGGATCCGAGGGCAGGGTCCGGCCGAGCAGCCCGGTCGGGTCCAGCGGGACCCGCTCGAGCTGGTCAGACGGGGTCGGCACGAACTTGTCCAGCAGCGGAATCTGCACCGCGAGTGCCTGTTCGACCTGCGCGGTCAGCGAGGGCAGGTCGGGTCCCTTGGTCTCGTCGTCGATCTTCATGAAGATCACGTAGCGGTCGTGGACCGTCCAGGAACCGATGGAGGAGACCGACGGCCGCCAATGCGCGTAGGTCTTCGGGTACTTGGTGATCGAGACGGACTCGTTGTCGCTGTTGAAGGTGAAGTCGTCGTGCTCGAGGATCGGCGCGACGGTCTCCGCGGTCTTGGCGTCGGGGAAGATCAGGACCGAGAGATTGAGGCTGCGGCGCGGCGCACCCCCGCTCGGACCGGTCGCCCAGGTGTTCAGCCAGCCGGCGACCAGATCCTCGGCGACCTCGTCGAAGGTGTCGTTGATGATGAGCTTGCCAAGGCCCTTGCGATTCAGCACGATCTGCGTGGGATGGACCAGCGATTCCCGGCGATTGTCGTAGACGTAGGCGGGGTCGATCTCGAAGGGCACGGCCACATAGTCCGCGAGCCGCTGCGCTTCCCACGCCCGTCCCTGGTTCAGGCTCTTGGCGTTGCCGACCGTGCGCGGCTGGGTCTGGTAGTTGCCGAAATCCAGGTCCGACTTGTCCGGTTCGATGCGCGTCGCGCTCCCCGACACCGGTGATCCGCACCCGACCACGGCGGCGGCGACCACGACGGCGACCGCCGCCAGAATCGCTCCGCGCGCTCTCGATGCACCACGGTTGAGCAGCACGCTCTCCCCCTCCAACTGACCAACTGATCCGATCGTGGACCGACTCGGACCGAGTCCCAGGCCACCCTTCCCCGGTGATCTGGCTCGCGGGCATAGTAGCGCACCCGTCGGCGGCGCTACCACGCCAGCGAGCTGCGCGGATCGGCCGATCCCGCCCTCCCCGGGCGCGAACGACCACCGAGCGTGGGCTACTTCACGCGGCTCTTCAGGACCGGGAGCAGCCGGGACAGCAGGGTCTGTTCCGAGCTCGACGTCCAGGAGCGCAGGGCCGTGACGCTGATCGGGTCGTCGACCGGGATGACGGTGGCGCGGGAGCCGGTGATCTGGAAGGGGAGGCCGAGGAGGCCGCCGCCGCCGGCTTTGGCGTCGCTGCGGACGGCGAGGATGTAGCTGTCCTCGGCGACGTTCAGGCGGTCGAAGGAGTTGGCGACGGGGCGGGGGGAGGGTTCCTCGCCGGACTTGGTGTAGTTGAAGTTGTAGACGAAACCCAGGTCCTCGAGGAACTTGGTCTGCAGGGTGCCGCCCAGGTAGGTCGCGACCTTGTTGTCGGCGTCGACGTCGACCATCAGCACGGTCTTGCCGGTGAAGGCCGGGTTGTCCTTGCGGGCCTGCTCGAGCGGGCTCAGCGCGGCGGTCGCGACCGTCGTCGTGCCCGAGCCGCCGACCTGCGGACTGTCACCGCGGGCGGCCCAGATGCCGATCCCGGCGGCCACCGCGACGACGGCGACCAGCGCGCCGACGGCGAGGACCAGCCGGTTCTTCGAATTCTTCGGTGGTTCACCGGGATTCGTCGCGCCGATCGCGGTGACGGCGTTGGGCGACCACTGGGTGTGCGTCTGGATCGGGTAGGTCGGCGAGGTGTGCTGGCCGGGGAGATGCGAGCCGGGGACGAGGGCGGCGGTCGCGGCGGTGGTGAATTCGCGGCAGGTCGAGAACCGCTCGTTCGGATTCTTCGCCATGGCGCGGGCGAAGACCTGGTCGATCGCGGGTGGCAGGCCGGGACGCACGGCGGTCGCGCGGGGCGGCGGTTCGTGCAGGTGGCCCATCATCACCAGGGCCGGTTGCGTTGCGGGATACGGGTTCTGGCCGGTGAGGAGTTTGAAGAAGGCGCAGGCCAGGCTGTAGACGTCGGCGCGGTGGTCGAGATGACCACCCGACAGCTGCTCCGGCGGGGCATAGGCGATGGTGGCGAGGAAGCTGCCGGTCTGGGTGAGCTCGGAGGCGTCGTCGGTCGACTTGGCCACGCCGAAGTCGGTGAGCAGCACCCGCTCGTCGTCGCCGTAGGTGTCCGAGAGCAGGAAGTTCGCCGGTTTGACGTCGCGGTGCAGCAGGCCGCGATGGTGCGCGAAGTCCAGGCCCTTGCCGACCTCGGTGGTGATGCGCAGGGCGCGCAGCGGGGTCATCGCGTGCGGGTCGCGGGCGAGTTCGGCGGCAGCGTCGGTGCCTTCGACGAACTGCATCGCGATCCACAGCTGGCCGTGCTCCTCGCCGCGGTTGTAGACCGAGACGATATTCGGGTGATCGAGGCCGGCGGCGAGATTGGCTTCGCGTTCGAACCTGGCGCGGAACTCGGGGTCGCGGCTGAGCTCGGGGCTGAGGATCTTGAGCGCGTCGGTGCGCGGCAGGCTCGGATGCGCGGCCAGATAGACCGAGCCCATGCCGCCCGCGCCCAGCTTGCGGATGATTCGGTAGCCACCGACGATGGTGCCCGGGCTCATCGTCATCTCTTTCGGTCTCCTGACTCGTTGCTGTGCCGCGCTCCGGCGGGAGCATACTGGCCGCCCTGTCGACGCGCAGTCCTCAGCTCACCGGCTGTTGGCGAAGACGGCGTACTGCGCGGCCGCGCGTTGCTGAGCGTCGAGGAGCTGTTCGCTGCTGACGATCCCGACGTACTGCTTGTAGGCGAGGATGCAGCTGAAGCGCTTCTTCGCGGCCAGCTGCTTGTTCTCCACACAGGTCGCGTCGGTGAGGTTGGGCGGTGGCGCGACGTCGGTCGCGGTGGGCCAGAGGAACAGCTTCTCGGCGACCGCGCGGCGGGCCGACTCGGCGTCGGGAGTGCGGATGCCGATCGAGCCCCACGAGATGGCGACCTGCTGGGCGTTCATCTTCGTGAGCTGCTGCCCGATGTACTCGCGGTGGTCGGGGAGCGGGCCGCCAGAGTAGTGCTGGATGCCGCGCGCGCCGGTGACCAGGTAGTACGAGCTCTCGGGGCCGGTCAGTCCATCGGGGTTGAGGGTCCGCATCAGGACGTGATCGGGGTCCCAGGGCAGGGTCATGAGCTGCTCGTCGGTCAGCGGCGTCGTCGCGGCCAGCGCCTCGATCTGCTTGGTCAGCGCCGACTCGGCCAGGGCGGTGAGCGCGGGCAGGTCGGGCCTCGCCACCGACAGCAGGAAGGCGATCACATACGGACCGTGCGGCAACAGCACCCGGACGAACGGCGAGTCCGGACGCCACTGGGCATGGGCGGCAGGGTATTTCGGCAGCGACACCGGCTGGTTGCGCCCCTCCTGCGCGGCGAAGTCGGCGTCGTGGAATTCCCGGGCAGCCGCGGTGGCGCGCTCGGCGTCGGGGAATTGCAGGATCATCGTGGTCGCGGTGAACCAGTTGTTGTCCTTCTTGGTCGGCCAGGTACCGCTGGTGGCGACGCTGAGATCCTTCGAGGCACCGCTGGAATGGAAGCCGTAGAGCATCTTGTATTTCTGCGCGATGGCCGACATCGCGGTCTCGTTGCCGAGTTCCGACGGCATCAGCCGGGCGTTGTTCGCGTCGGCCCGGTTGCCGTAGATCATCTGCGGATCGATGTCGTAGGCGCTGATCGCGTAGTCGGCGATCCGCATGGCGGCCAGCTTGTACATCTCGTAGAAGGCCGGAATCGGATCGTCGTCGTGGGCATTGGGCGGTTCGGTGGGATACGCGCCGACATCGAGCGAGCGGATATCGATCTCACCCGGCACGCCGGAGCCGGACACGGTGGCACCGCAGGCCGTGAGGGCGGCGGTCAGCAGGGCGGCGATCAGCACCGTCGCGGTGCGCTTCGGGCTGCTCATCGGGCGTTCACCAGCAGGGCGTACTGGGCGGAGATGCGTTGCTGGGCATCGAGGAGCTGGTTCGACCAGACGTAGGCGGCGTAGCGGTCGTAGGACACCGCGCAGTAGAAACGGACAGCCAGCTTCTCCCGGCCGATGTATTCCTTGCACCGGGCGCTCGGCAGATTCTTCGGTGGGTCCGCGGCGGTGAATTTGCGGGTGAGGCCGCCGAGTTCGTCGCGCACCGCCCGCGCGCCCGCGATGTCGCGCGCGCGGTAGACATCCGAGCCGTCGTTGGCGAACAGGTCCACCCCGTTGTCGTCGATCATCTTCGTGGTGCTCTCCGGATCGGAGGAGAAATGCCGTGCGGTGCGACCCGCGTAGACACCCGGCGGGTTGATCCAGGAATCCTCGCGCGGGCGGGGCGCGGTGCGGCCGAGCATGTTCTCGCGATCACGCTGGAGCGTCATCAGCTGGTCGACGGGGGTCGGGGTGAACTTCGCGACCGAGGGCACGATGGTGTCGAGGCTCTTGCGGGTCAGGTCGAGCAGCGCCTGCTTGTCGACTTTCTCCAGATAGATCTTCAGGTAGTCGTAGAACCAGGTGTAGATCACGAGATGGCCGGTGGCGAACCAGGATCCGATCGACTGCTGGTCGGGCTGCCAATGCGCTTTCGCGGCGGGATAACCGGGAATCTCGATCGGCTGATTGTTCGGCGCGTAACCGAAATCGAGTCGTTCGAGCGCGGTCGCCGCGGCGGCGGCTTTCTGTTCGTCGGGGAAGATCATCACGGCATTGACCATGTCGATGCCCTTGTTGTGGCCCGCGGTCTCCGCCGAACTCACGAAACCGCCGATGAAGTCCGGCGCGATCTCGCCGAAACGATCGACCGCCATGATCTTGCCGAGCGACGCCTCGGCATCGATGAACACCGTGGCGATCGAGGAGTTGGTGTGGATGAAACGCGGATCGATGTCGGCGGGCGTGGGGACGTGGTCACCGAGCCGCTCGGCTTCGATGAACCGCGCCTGATCGTGGTTCGCGACCGTGCCGACCTGGCGTGGCTGGGTGGCGTAGGCGCCGACGTCGAGCGTGGTGAGGTCCACCGGAACATCGGTCGCCCCGGCTGCCGGGTCGCCGGTGCCACAGGCCGCGACGACACCTGCCAGCATCGTGGCCGCCAGGGCGGCACACGCGGTCCTGACTGGTCTCGTGGCTCGTAACACGATCATTCCTCCCCGAAACGATGGTCGGCGGAATACTACGTCACCGAATTCGGGGATGGGGCGGCGCTGGTGCGCGGCCCGGTCTCACAAACTATTCGCGAGCAGGGCGTACTGGGCGGAGATCTTCTGGCGGACGTCGGGTTCCTGGTCGGAACTGACGATGCCGAGATAACGCTTGTACGGGACGTAGCAGCGGTATTTGTACTCCTCCTCGGCGTCGCCCTCGTTGGTGAGTTGCAGGCATTTGGCGCCGGGGATATCGGTGGGGGCGGGCAGGGTGTCGTAGTGGCCCGCGCTGTCGATGAGGCCGGTCATCAGGGCATTGGCGGCGGCCAGGTCGCGGACCCGGGTGATGGAGCCGCCGTCGACGAGGGCGATGCTCTCGGCGCCGGTGGTGTCGACCAGCCGTTGGCGGGTGGTCTGGTCGTCGGCGTTGTTGACCAGGTGGGCGGGGCTGTAGACGGCGAAGGAGTGCTGGTCGGGGTGTTCGCTGGCGCGGTCCTGCACGACGGCGCGGGCGAGCAGCCGCTCCGGGTCGATCGGGAGGTCGCCGAGTTCGTCGAACGGGGTGGGGGAGAAGGTGGCGAGCTGGGTGAGCTCGGCGGCGAGGGTCTTGTCCACCCACGCGGTGAGGTCGGCGGCATCCGCGCGCGGGCGCTGGATGAACAGCGAGATCACGAACTCCTTGTGCGCCAGGAACGCGCCGATGGTCGGCACGTTCGGACGCCAATGGACATAGGCCTCGGGGTATTTCGTCGAAGGCAGCTTGCGGTTGTCCGGCGACACCGCCAGGTCGACGTCCTCGAGCTCACGGGCGGCGAGGGTGGCCGCCGTGGCGTCCGGGAAGCGGAAGACGGCGGTGGTGACGGCGGTCGCGTCGGCGGCCGGACGTTTCTGACCCGACGGATCGGCCTTGTCGGAGCCGAGTGCGGCGTACCCGGTGACGAATTTGCGGTTCTCCAGAACGGGTTTGGAGACATTGGCGACGAAATCGAGCGCCCGCTCCACATCGGGAACCACGGTGCCGCCGCGGCCGTGCGACAGCGACGGATCGATGCGCACGGCGGGCACGACGGCCGCGGACATGCGCGTGCCCTCGACGAGCGCGCCCAGGCTGCCCGCCGTGTCGTCGTAGCTGTGGTGATCGGTGGCGTAGGTGCCCGTCTCCAGTCCGCGCACATCGGGTTCGGCGGCGACCGGGGTCCCGGTGACCGCGCAGCCGGTCAGGGCGGCGGCGATCGTGGCACAGCAGAGTGCGGACGCGATGCGGATCTTCGTCGAATAGATCATCACAGTGCCCCTGTGCTCCTACGCGGTGTCCGCGACAACGATCGTCGGACCTCGCACCGCCACACCTGTGTCGGCTCGACCGGTCGAGGTGGATTTCATGATAGCCGGGCCGGTGCCCGAACTGCCGTCTACCGAGCCAACCGGAGCGGTCATAGCTCAATGCTATTGTTGCCGAGTGTTGTTGAGGTATCTCTTCCGGGTCTACCCGACACCAGGCCAGCAGATCGCGCTGGCCAGGGCATTCGGGTGCTCGCGCGTGGTATTCAACGACAGTCTCCGGCTGCGCCGGCAGGCTCGTGCTGCGGGGACAAGCCTGTCGGACACCGAGATCCAGAAATGTGTTGTCACAGAGGCGAAGCGGACCTCGGAGCGTGCCTGGCTGGCCGAAGTGTCGGCCGTGGTGCTGGTGCAGGCATGCCAGGACGCGAGGGCGGCATATCGGAACTGGATCGCCTCCCTGTCCGGAAAGCGTCGTGGTCCGAGAATCGGTGCGCCGCGGTTTCGATCTCGAAAGGACTCCCGTCAAACGATTCGGCTGACCCGTAATGGGTTCAGCCTGCGCCCCAACGGCCGCCTGTACGTTGCCAAGATCGGTGACATCGCAGTCCGGTGGTCGCGGAGCTTGCCCAGTGATCCATCGTCGGTCACGATTGTTCGCGACAGCAGCGGTCGGTACTTCGCTTCCTTCGTGGTGACGACCAGCGACGGACCGCTTCCAGCATGCGCGTCCGAGGTGGGTATCGACCTGGGCCTAGCGAACTTCGCGGTGCTGTCCGACGGGTCCACGATCGAGTCTCCGAGGTTCTTTCGGCAAGCTGAGCGTCGGTTACGCAGGGCGCATCAGCATCTGTCGCGCAAGATGAAAGGTTCGTTGAACAGGGCAAAGGCGCGCGTGCGGCTCGCCAAAGCCTATGCGAAGGTTCGAGACGCGCGCCGGGACTGGGCGCACAAGGTATCCACGAAAATCGTCCGCGAAAACCAAGCGGTCTATGTCGAGGACCTGTGTGTACGAGGCCTGGCACGGACAGCGATCGGTAAGTCGGTCCACGACGCCGGGTGGGCCGTGTTCACTCGAATGCTGATGGACAAGGCCGAGCGGTTCGGGCGAACTTTCATCAAGGTCGATCGTTGTCCGTCGTCGCAGTTGTGCTCGATGTGTGGGCTGCTCGACGGGCCGAAGCGCCTCGACGTTCGGAAATGGACGTGCGGGTCGTGCGGGGTGACTCATGATCGCGATCTGAACGCCGCCAAGAACATTCTCGCCGCCGGACGGGCGGAGAGGCTAAACGCTTGTGGAGGGGCTGTCAGTCTTTCGGCTTAGACCGCAAGCCGGCCCCTGTGAAGCAAGAACCCACCGAAGCGGCGTCCGCCGCGGTAGGAATCCCCGCGCCACTGCGGGGAGGACGTCAACGGACCAAGGCCGCCCAGGGGGACCTATGTGGGCGGGTTTGCCATAGTCTGGAGGGCATGGCGACGACCCTGCTGCGCAGTTCCGGTAGAGGCCGATACCTGTGAGGGATCGGCAGGTCGAAGTCGTGCTCGGAAGTCACGCTGTCGCGCGGGTCGCGGGCGCGGTGATCGTCGTCGCGCATCGCGGGCACGGCAGGCTCACCCCCGACGACACCGCGGCGGTCGCGCTGGAGTCGCTGGCCGAGCTCGTGCGCGCCGCCGCCGAGGAAGTTCCGGGTGGCCCCGGCGCGGTGGTCGCGCGCGAGGCGACGCGCTGGCTGATGAAGTACGCCGAGCAGATCTCGCCGGGCACGCCGATCGATTTCGGGGTGCTCTCGGCCGCCGACAACGGTGGGGTCGCGATCTTCCTGCACGGTGCGGTGACGGCGGTGCTCGCCGGGGACGGCACCACCGAGTACTACCGGGGCAGTGACGCCGCGTTCACCGTCGACCGGGTGGCGTCCGAGCCCGCCACGGCGGTCGCGCTGTTCGTCGACGACGCCAAGGGCCGCATCCCCGATCTGCCGCCGGAGCGTGGTGTCGGGTGGCTGGTCGAGGGCATCGCGCAGGCGGGCGGCGCCGTGATGTGGTCCAACGGGACCCGCTCCCGGGTCCGCACCGCCGATCCCGCGGCGGGCACCCGCAGGCCACCACCGCCCACCGCCCGGATCGATCGGGAACCGCGTCCGGCGCAAGCGGATTCGCGACCGGTCGAGCCGCCCGCCACCGGAATGCAGCCGGCGACGTCACTGATGGACGCGGCCACCAGCGCTACCGGACCGGCGCACCAGGCCGTCGACCCGCACACCGCGGAGACCAGGAACGCGGGCACCAACCCGGCGCCCGAACCCGACCCCGACCTGCAGCGCCGGCTCGAGGCGACGGCCAGGTCGACGGTGCTCACCGTCAAGGTGATGGGATTCAAGTGCGCGCGTGCGCATCCCAGCGATCCGCGCTCGGCCTTCTGCACGGTCTGCGGCATGCCGGTCGACCAGACCCAGGCGCTCAGCGAGGTGGTGCGCCCGCCGCTGGGCATGCTCGTCCTCGACGACGGCATGACCTACCTGCTGGCCGCCGACGCGGTGATCGGCCGCGACCCGGAGAACTCCGAGGCCGCCCAGCGCGGGCTCATCCCGCTGCGCGTCGACGACACCTCCGGCGGCATGTCCCGCGCGCATGCCGAAGTGCACCTGGTGAATTGGGATGTCCAGCTCGTCGACCGCGGGTCGACCAACGGCACCCGCACCCGCCTGCCCGGCTACCGCGACTGGATCCGGCTCACGCCCAACCAGCCGATGGCGCTGATCCCCGGCACCGAGGTGATGATCGGCAACCGCGTCCTGCGCTACGAGCCCGCCGCGCCGCCGCCGTTCGGCTAGGAGTACCGCGACAGGCAGGTGGTCTCGCCGTTGAGGACGCCCGCCCGGAAGGCGTCGACCCGGGAGAATCCGCTCGGCACGGTGTTGCCCTCGGTGTCGCTGGCGGCCAGGCCGTCGGTGAGCAGGCCCGACACCGCCTCGTCGAGGTCGCCCGCGGAGAGCTGGATGTCGCCCTGGCTGGCCGGGCGGCCGGGCTGGGCCAGCTTGCCGGTGACCACACCGGACAGGCAGGCCGCGCGCAGGCCGGTCTTCGCGCCGGTCAGCGCCTGGCCGTGGCTGCGCTGGACGGCGAGGGTGTAGCGGGAGATGAACACGACGTAGCCGTTGTAGTCGCCGCTGACCTTGACCGGGAGCGGGCCGTCGTCGTCGGTGTCGGCCGAGCCGCGCTGGGCCAGGCCGGGCACGTCGGTGGCGATGACGTTCCTGGCCGGGCAGTAGGTGACCGGTTCGGTCGCCGTGCCGTCCTTGCAGTCGATCTTCGCGCCGGAGTACTCGTAGGCAGGGGATTCCTTCACCGGCAGGATGGACTGCAGGGCCTTGCTCAGCTCGACCAGGTTCTCCTTGGTGATCGGGTACTCACCGCGGCCCTGGTCACCGGAGAAGCTCTGCGGCAGATTGCCGCGGCGCTGGTCGATCTCCTCGTCGTCGATGCCCTTGCAACCGCGCGGGCCGTCGGTGAAGCCGATCTGCACCGCCGTCACGCGCTCGAAGGCCGAACCGTGCACGCTCTCGGGGTCGTCCGGGTCGGAGTCGCGGATCGAAACGGTGGCGGCGAGAACGGAATTCAGGCCGTCGGAGGTGTTGATCGTGAAGTGCTTGGACTTGCCCTCCGCGACGTGCCGCATGAACGCGCCGGCGAAGCAGTCGGCCTGCTGTTCCTTGACCAGGACCGGGGTCTTCTTGGTGACCAGCTTGGCCATGGTCTGGATGGCGTGGCCGTATTCGTGCGCCAGCACCATGACCACCGACATCTTCCCGAAGGTCTCGGTCATGGTGGGCAGCAGCATCGCGCGGTCCCAGCCGATGGAGTTGTCGCTGCGGCAGTAGGCGGCGTTGACCAGGTGGTAGGTGGTCTCCTTGCAGAAATCGACCGCCTGGTTGCGCGAGGCCCTGGCGTTCCAGGACACCAGCTTCTCCACCGGCTCGAAGGTCTCGCCGCGGAACTCGATGCCGAACGCGTCCTTCCAGTACGCCTGGATGTCGTCGATCGCGTTGAGCGCCAGCGCGTCGACCTCGCCGCCGTCCCCGTTCGACGCGGTCAGCTCCGAATCCGGCACGTTCGGCCGCGGCCCGTTCGGGCCACCGGTGGTCGGCAGCCCGGCCACCTGGAACGGATCGTCGTAGATCGAGACCCCGTGGCCCTCGATCGCCCGCGTGCAGCCGGTGCTCAGCAATGCGCATAGCACGGCGGTGATCGCAATGAGCACTTGGGGTTTCGGCATCAGTCCCCCTGGTCGGCCGGATACTTGTGCAGGTCGATCGCCGGATCGGGACTGAAGCCGTCTCGGGGGCACCGCCGATGTCCGGGCGATGGCATAGTATCCGCTCCATGTCTTCACCGGGGGCGCAGACCATCACCGTGCGCCATGATGGAACCGAACGAGTCTTCGAAGCGAGTCAGCAGATCACCATGGGCCGGGCGCCCGAAGTGACGCTGTTCGTGGACAGTCCGCTGGTCTCGCGCGTGCACGCCACTCTGCGCTTCCAGAACGGCGCGTGGGTACTCGCCGACAACGGCAGTACCAACGGCGTCTTCGTCGACGCGCGCAGGCTGAGCCAGCCTGTATCGATCGATCGGCCCACACAGGTGCGTCTGGGGGACGCCATCAGTGGGCCGTTGCTGCATCTGGTGCCCGCGGCGCCGTCCTCGCGGCACGCCGCGACGATGCTCGCACCGCCGTCGCAGCCGCAGCAACAGCAACGTCCGCCGCAACGTCCGCAGCAGCAGCCCTACCAGCCACCGTCCAGACCGGCGCCGCAGCAACAGCCGCAGTACGTGCCGACCTCGCAGCTGCCGTCCCAGCCGATGGCGCCGCAGGACAACATCAACATGACCCGCCGCGCCGACTCCTCGATGCTGCCGCCCGTGCGCAAGTCGGCCTCGACCGAGCCGGTGGCGCGCGGCGATCGTATTCCGCCCGGCGGCCTGAGCATCGGCCGTACCTCCGACAACCAGATCGTCGTCAACGATCCGCTGGCCTCGCGCAAGCACGCGCGCCTGGTGTCCTCGGGGGAGGGCCTGGTCATCGAGGACCTCGGGTCGGCCAACGGCACCTTCGTCAACGGTCACCGGCAGCAGCGCACGGTGCTGCGCGAGCGCGACATCGTCACCATCGGCAACATCGACTTCGTCGTCACCCAGGGCGCGCTGGCGCATCGGCAGAAGCCGGTCGCCGAGCTCGGCCTGACGGTGCACGGGGTCGGATTCACCGTCGAGGGCAACAAGCAGCTGCTCGTCGATGTCAACATGCAGGCCGGTCGCGGCACGCTGACCGCGCTGATCGGCCCGTCCGGCGCGGGCAAGTCGACGCTGTCGAAGCTGATCGCGGGCAGCACCCAGCCCTCCGGCGGTGTGGTCACCTTCGAAGGGCGCAACCTGCACGCCGAGTACGAGGCGCTGCGCTCCCGCATCGGCATGGTCCCGCAGGACGACGTGCTGCACCGGCAGCTCACCGTCCGCCAGGCCCTCGGCTTCGCCGCCGAACTGCGGCTGCCGCCCGACACCACCAAGGCCGACCGCCAGCAGGTGATCGACGGCGTGCTCCAGGAGCTCTCGCTCACCCAGCACGCCGACACCCGCGTCGACCGGCTCTCCGGTGGTCAGCGCAAGCGCGCGTCGGTGGCGATGGAGCTGCTGACCGGTCCGTCGCTGCTGATCCTGGACGAGCCGACCTCGGGTCTCGACCCGGCGCTGGACCGGCAGGTCATGCAGATGCTGCGCGAACTGGCCGACGCCGGTCGCGTGGTGATCGTGGTGACCCACTCGGTCGCCTGCCTGGACATGTGCGACCAGGTGGTGCTGCTCGCGCCCGGCGGCAAGACCGCCTTCGCCGGTCATCCCGGCGGCGTCGGCGCCGCGCTCGGCACGACCGACTGGGCCGAGATCTTCGCCAAGGTGGCGGCCAACCCGGACCAGGCCTTCGCGGCCTATCGATCCAGGCAGGCGTATGTGCCACCGCCGCCACCACCGGCGCCGATGCAGCGCGGCAACGCGGGCGCGCCACCGCAGTCGAGCGGGATGCGCCAGTTCAGCACGCTCGCGCGCAGGCAGTTGCGGCTGATCTTCGCCGATCGCGGCTATCTGATCTTCCTGGTGGTGCTGCCGTTCATCCTCGGCGCGCTGTCGCTGGTGGTGCCGGGTAGCGACGGTTTCACCGAGGGCCCGCTGATCGCGCAACCGGACGGATCGTTCGCGCGATCCAGTGGCGGTGAGGCGCAGCAGCTGCTGGTCGTGCTGATCCTCGGCGCGTGCTTCATGGGCGCCACGCTGACCGTGCGTGACCTGGTCGGCGAGCGGTCGATCTTCTATCGCGAGCGCGCGGTCGGCCTGCTGCCGTCGGCGTATCTGATGGCCAAGATCGTGGTGTTCAGCGTGACCGCGTTCCTGCAGTCGGCGGTGCTGGTCGGCATCACCTTCCTGGGCAAGAAGGCGCCGCCGGAGGGTGCGCTGATCCCGAACGGCAGTGTCGAGCTGTACTTCGACATCGCGATGACCGCGGTCTGCTGTGTGGTGTTCGGCCTGCTGATGTCGAGCCTGGCCAAGTCCAACGAGCAGGTCATGCCGATGCTCGTGGTGATGATCATGGTGCAGCTGGTGATGGCGGGCGGCCTGATCCCGGTGACCGACCGGGTCGGCCTCGAGCAGGTGTCGTACCTGTTCCCGTCGCGCTGGGGTTATGCCGCGGGCGCGGCGACCGTCGACCTGCGCGAGCTGGTCATCGGCGCCCAGGAGGATCCGCTCTGGGAACACAAGCCGGGGATCTGGATCCTCGACATCGTGCTGCTGATCGTGATCACCTCGATTCTGGCGGTCATCACGTGGAGCCGCCTACGGCTGAAGAAGTCGCAGGCGTGACGGGGGATCGCGAGGTCAGGGCCGTATCGGCGGGCATGCTGCGCGTGTCGCTCGCCGACCGGGCACACTTGAGCCTGTGACCGTTCGAGTTGGGGCCCTGCATCTGGGGTGGGATGTGGTGTCCGTTGCCGCGGGCGGCGGTGAGACCCCGATCCGCCCGGTTCAGGTGGAGGGCACCTACACCCCACCCGCCTATCTGCTCGCCGATGCCGCAGGCAGGCTGCACACCGCAGGTGTCGACCGGCAGCGCCCGGATCTCGGCATGGCGATCGCCGACGTGCGCGACATCCTCGGGCACCCGCAGATCGTCATCGCCGGCGCCACCTGGCCCGCCGAGCTGGTGTTCCGGGCCCGGCTGTACAACCCGCTGGCCGCGGTCGGCAAGTACCTGCGCGGCAAGCCGCAGCTGGTCGCGCTGCCGTATCCGGACAGCTGGCCGGACGAGAAGGTCGACACCTACGCCGCGCTCGTCGAGCAGCTCGACGTGGTGGTCGAGCCGCTGCCGGAGAGCGTCGCCCTGTCGGGCTACGTGCGCGCGCTCGGGCTGGTCTCGCCGCCCAGCGAGCGGCACCGGCACGGCATCGGCGCGACCGGTGTGTACTCCGACGGCCGCGCCCTGCTGGTCGTCGCGGTGCACGGGGACGACGACCAGCCGACCGAATCGGTCGAGGTCGCGGTGACCGCGGAGGCGCTGCGCGACGCCCGTTCGGCCGACAATGTGGTCATCGAGGCGATGGCGGCGGCCCGCTCGATCGGCGCCGACACCTCGACGGTGCTGCTGGCGGGCAATGTCTGCTTCAACGACGCGCTGCGCCTGGCCTTCCAGAACCACCTGGGCCAGCGCCTGCACGTGGCCGACCATCCGATGCACGCGCTGGTGCTCGGCGCGGCGCATCTGCTGGTCACCGAGCCGGAGCTGGACGAGGACGACTATCCCGAGTCGCAGCATCCCGGCCAGGGCTACGCCGCGCAGGTCGGCTGGGGCGCCCCGGCGCCGCAGACCGGTCCGCCGCCGAGTCCAGCGGGCATCGTCGCCGGACCGCCCGCGCAGGCGAGCGGATCGCCGCGGCACGCGCTGGCCGAGCCCGACGACGACGATCGCCGGGGCAAGCTGATCGGCAAGGTCAAGAAGGGCTTCTTCGGCGCACCGGCCGTGCTCGGCATGGTCGCGCTGGCCGCGACGGGCCTGCACGCCGGCGCCGCCGGTCCCGCGGTCGCGGCCGAGGGGGAGCGGGTGACCTGCGCGTTCACCCCGTACGCCAACACCGTCCCGCCGGAGGGCATCGCGAGCGCGCGCGGCGGCGGCCTGATCGAGGACAACGCCTGCGTCACCCCGGGCATCGACACGCTGCGCTACCTGATCCCCGGGCCCGCTGGCGCGACCGACCCCGGCCCGCCGGTGGTGATCTAGCCGCTCGCCCGATTGTGGTGGCGTCATGCGTAGCTGGTATCGTTGCTCGCTGGCGTGTGGAACGTCGAACCGTTCGCGGATCGGCGTCTCCTCGATGTCCCGGGTCTCCACCGGCCGCCGGGACGCTCTCGAACCACACCCGTGGCCGGCAACACCGACGACAGACAGGGAACGACTGTGCCTACGTACAGCCCCAAGGCGGGTGACGTGACCCGTAAGTGGTACGTCATCGACGCCACTGACGTAGTCCTCGGCCGTCTCGCCGTGCAGGCCGCTGGCCTGCTGCGCGGCAAGGGCAAGCCGACCTACGCACCGCACGTCGATGGTGGCGACTTCGTCATCATCATCAACGCGGACAAGGTTGCCATCTCCGGCAACAAGAAGCAGGACAAGCTCATCCACCACCACAGCGGACACCCGGGCGGCCTCAAGTCGCGCACTGTCGGCGAGGTGTTGGCGACCCGTCCCGATCGTCTCGTGGAGAAGGCCGTCAAGGGCATGATCCCGAAGAACAAGCTGGGTAACGCGATCGCGGGCAAGCTGAAGGTCTACGCAGGCCCGAACCACCCCCACGCCGCGCAGCAGCCGGTTCCGTTCGAGATCAAGCAGGTGGCCCAGTGACCGCTCCTGAAGAGTTCAACGAAGACTACGACGTGGTCGACGAGACCGTGGTCGAGGTTGTCGAAGACGGCGAAGGCTACGAGGCCGAGTACGTCGAGGAGACCACCTACGCCCCGATCGTGATCGATCGCCCGGTGCAGACCGTCGGCCGCCGTAAGGAAGCCGTCGTTCGCGTGCGCCTGGTTCCCGGCTCGGGCAACTTCGTGCTCAACGGCCGCACCATCGAGGACTACTTCCCGAACAAGGTGCACCAGCAGCTCGTGAAGTCCCCGCTGGTCACCGTCGAGCGTGTCGAGAGCTTCGACATCTACGCTCGCCTGGTCGGTGGCGGCCCGTCGGGTCAGGCGGGCGCTCTGCGTCTGGCCATCGCCCGCGCGCTGATCGAGGTCACCCCCGAGGATCGCCCCGCGCTCAAGCGTGCCGGCTTCCTGACCCGTGACCCGCGTGCCACCGAGCGTAAGAAGTACGGTCTGAAGAAGGCCCGTAAGGCGCCTCAGTACTCGAAGCGCTGATTTACGCACTGCCGACCACCGTCCCGCGCATACGCTAGGTATGCTCCCCCGCGAGAGCGGGGAGGGGCCCGGTCGGCGGAGCTCGTGTGCGAGAGCAGGCTTCCAGCACGGCTGGTCGCCTGCTCTCGTGCTGTATTCGGGGACCTACTACCAGTAGAGGGTTTTATGGGACGGCTGTTCGGCACAGACGGTGTTCGTGGGCTCGCCAACGAGTCGCTGAGCCCGGAACTGGCGATGCGCGTAGCGGGTGCGGCCGCGCAGGTGCTCTCGCGCGGCAAGAAGCGCGCGGTCGCGGTCCTCGGCCGTGATCCGCGGGCCAGCGGCGAGATGCTCGAGGCCGCGGTGACCGCGGGCCTGACGTCCGTCGGTGTCGATGTCCTCTCGGTGGGTGTGCTGCCCACCCCGGCCGTGGCGTATCTGACCGGCCTCTACGACGCGTGCTTCGGCGTGATGATCTCCGCCTCGCACAATCCCATGCCCGACAACGGCATCAAGATCTTCGCGGCGGGCGGGCACAAGCTCGACGACGCCGTGGAACAGCGGATCGAAGCGCTGATCACCGAGGGCGTCACGGTGCGCCCGACCGGCGCCGGCATCGGCCGCGTGCGCGGTGACTACACCGTCGAGGGCACCCACGAACGCTATGTCGAGCACCTGCTCGAATCCACCGGCCAGGACCTGTCCGGGCTGACCGTCGTCGTCGACTGCGCGCACGGCGCGGCCTCGGAGGTGGCCCCGCAGGTGTACCGGGAGGCGGGCGCGACGGTGATCGCGATCAACGCCGAACCCGACGGCCTCAATATCAACGACGGCTGCGGCTCGACCCACCTCGACGCGGTCCGCGCCGCCGTCCTCGCCCACGGCGCCGACCTCGGCATCGCCCTCGACGGCGACGCCGACCGGTGCCTGGCGGTGGACGCCGCGGGCGAGATCGTCGACGGTGACGCGATCATGGCCGTGCTGGCGCTGGCCATGCGGGAGTCGGGCGAGCTCGTCGCCGACACCCTGGTCGCGACCGTGATGAGCAACCTGGGCCTGCACATCGCCATGCGCGCGGCGGGCATCACCGTGCTCACCGCCGCCGTCGGCGACCGCTACGTGCTGGAGGAACTGCGTCGCGGCGGGTACAGCCTCGGCGGCGAGCAGTCCGGGCACGTCGTGTTCCCGCGCTACGGCACCACCGGTGACGGCGTGCTCACCGGGCTGCGGCTGATGGCGCGGATGGCCCAGACCGGGCGTCCGCTGAGCGAGCTTGCCGCGGTGATGAGCACCGTGCCGCAGGTGCTGGTGAACGTGCCGGTCAGCGACAAGGCCGCGGTCGCCGTGGCCCCCGAGGTGCGCGACGCGGTCGCCGAGGCCGAGCGGATCCTCGGTGAGTCCGGCCGGGTGCTGTTGCGGCCCAGCGGAACCGAGCAGCTGGTGCGGGTGATGGTCGAGGCCACCGATCCGGCGCAGGCGCGCCAGCTCGCCGACGATCTGGCCAAGCGGGTCGCGGCCGTCTAGCTCCACCTGGCGGGTCGCGCCCGGCCCATCTACTATCGGCATACGCCGTATGGACCTGTGTGCCGGTGGCGCGTGTGCTGCTCGGCGCACCGGATAGTTTGGCGCGCAGCACGATTCGAAGGGGGCCGATTCATGGTGCCGCCGCTGCCTGCCCGGAACTATCGCGACGAGGACCGCTACCCGGTCGAGTACGGCGAGCCCGATCCGTATCACCGCTGCGGCGGGGCGTGCGGCAGGCCGGGGTGCCGTGATGTGCCGCAGGGGTATTCGCACACCGTCCCGATCCGCGACGAGGGCTACGGCCAGCCGGTCGAGCACTACGAGCCGGTCCCCGAGCCGACGCGCGGCTACGCGTTCCCGGTGCCGCGGATGCCGCGGTCCCGGTCGTTCATCGTCGTCGTGGCGATTCTCTTCGTGACCGGCGCCGCCGGGCTGATCGGCGCGAAACTCGGGTCCGACATCGATCTGTTCGGTGCCCCGGCACCGGCGGTGACGCAGTCGTTCTGATCAGAACTGGCCGACGGCGAATCCGCTGAACAGCACCAGGAAACCGCCGACCTCGCCCGCCATCAGCCCGTACATCGACAGCCGCAGTTCGGCGGGGATCCGCCCGGCGAACTGGTTGGTGGTGTCGCGCCGCCATCCGTGCAGCGCGTAGCTGGCGATCGCGCCCGCGAAGAACGCCAGGATCACCAGGTCGGCGGTCAGATTGACGATCGTCGGCCAGGCGCTGAGCTCGGTGAACACCGCGAGCAGCACGCCGGCGAAGGAGTACAACAGCGCCGCGCGATGCGCGATGTCGACATAGACGTGCGCCGCGCCCTCGGGCGAGGTGCGGATGCCGTGGTACTTCCACACCCCGAGCAGCAGGGCACTCAGGAAGATCAGCCCGGTGACCAGCAGCGTGACGCGGGTGTCGATGCCAAGTGTGAGGTCCATGGACCGTCCTAACCCTCGGTGAGCGACCCACCCGCCATGTGCCAACGGCGGGTCGCACGAACAGAATCCAGCATCCGGCGATCATGCGTCACCAGAATCAGCGTGCCGGTGAAGGATTCGACCGCCTGCTCGAGCTGTTCGATGGCGGGCAGGTCGAGGTGGTTGGTCGGCTCGTCCAGGACCAGCAGGTTCACCCCGCGCGCCTGCAGCAGCGCCAGCGCGGCCCTGGTGCGCTCGCCGGGCGACAGCGTGTCACAGGCCCTGGTGACGTGCGGGCCGCGCAGGCCGAACTTCGCCAGCAGCGTGCGCACCTCGGCGTCGGGCCAGTCCGGCATGGCGGCGCCGAAGGTGGCGGCCAGCGTGTCCTGACCACGGAACAGTCCGCGCGCCTGGTCCACCTCGCCGATCAGCACCCCGGAACCCAGTGCGGCCGAACCGGAATCGGGCGCGATCTTGCCCAGCAGCAACCCGAGCAGAGTGGATTTGCCCGAACCGTTGGTGCCGGTCAGCACGATCCGGTCGGCCCAGTCGATCTGCGTGGTGATCGGCCCGAGCGTGAAGTCACCGCGCCGCACGACGGCGTTGGCCGCGGTCGCCACCACCGCGCCACTGCGCGGCGCGGTCGCGATCTCCATCCGCAGTTCCCACTCCTTGCGCGGCTCCTCGACCACGTCCAGCCGCTCGATCCGGCGCTGGGTCTGGCGCGCTTTGGCCGCCTGCTTCTCGGTGGACTCGGCACGGGTCTTGCGACCCATCTTGTCCGAGTCGCCCTTGCCCTTGCGCCGGGCATTGCGCACGCCGTGCTCGAGCCAGTTGCGCTGCATCTGGGCCCGCGCCTCCAAACCCGCCTTGGTGTCGGCGAATTCGTCATACGCCTCGCGCGCGTGCCTGCGGGCGATCTCGCGTTCGGCCAGATAGGACTCGTAGCCGCCGTCGTAGAGCCCGACCTGCTGCTGCGCCAGATCCAGCTCCAGCACTCGATTCACGGTGCGCGCCAAGAACTCCCGATCGTGGCTGATCACCATCAGCGGCACCCGGACACCTTTGACGAACCGCTCCAGCCGGTCCAGGCCGTCCAGGTCGAGATCGTTGGTCGGCTCGTCGAGCAGCAGGATGTCGAAGCGCGACAGCAACACCGAGGCCAGACCCGCGCGGGCCGCCTGCCCGCCCGACAGCCCCGTCATCGGGGTGTCAAGGCCGCCGGCCAGCCCCTCGGTGAGTCCGAGATCGGCGGCCACCTCCTCGGCGCGCTGATCCAGGTCGGCGCCACCGAGTGCCAGCCAGTGTTCGAGCGCGGGCGAGTAGTCGTCGTCCCCGCCGTCACCGAGCCGCTCGGCGGCGGCGTCCATCACCTGCTGCGCGTGCGCGACCCCGGTCCGCCGGGACAGGAACCCGAGCACCGTCTCGCCGTCGATCCGCTCCGGCTCCTGCGCCAGATACCCGACCGTCGCGTCCGGCGGACTGAGCGTGATGCTGCCCTCGCCCGCCACCCCGTCGGCCAGCATCCGCAGCAGCGTCGACTTGCCAGCGCCGTTCACCCCGACCAGCCCGATCACATCGCCGGGCGCGAGGGTGAAATCGAGGTCGGCGAACAGCGTCCGCTCGGCGTGGCCCGCGGACAGACCGGTGGCTTGCAATGTCGTGCTCACCGCCTAAGTCTGCCCGTCTCGGGGTCGGACCCCGAGACGGGCCCTCCGGAAATCAGGGTGCGGATGGGTCTGCCGACCGATGCGGGCCGGGGTCCGGTCTCGGCACAGTGGAGTCATCACCGCTTCCCGAGGAAGGCAACACACAATGACTGCCCCCGCCCGCCGCTTCACCCGTTCGACCAGCGACAAATGGATCGCAGGCGTCTGCGGTGGCATCGCCGAGTACTTCGGCTGGAACGCCAATGTCGTCCGCCTGGTCTTCGTGGTCTCCTGCCTGCTGCCCGGCCCCCAGTTCCTCCTCTACCTGGTCCTGTGGCTGATCATGCCCAAGAAGTAAGGCCCGACCGCTCCGGTAACCGCTCGCGGATGACAGGATGGTGGCAACCCCGCCGCGCCGTCATCCGCGAGTTTTCCGTTTGAGGAGGAGTCCCATGGTCACCTCGGGCGACATCCCCGGCCTCGGCCTACCCGACATCGACGCCCATTCCCCCCTGGGCGCCCTCGGCCCGGTCGAGCTCCATTCCCCGTCCCAAGACCTCGACGGTGACGGAGTCGTCGACTCCCTCACCGACGCCACCCCCCACGACACCACCATCTGGTCCGACTACGACCATGACGGTTTCGCCGACCATGTGACCGTGGTCGAGGCGGATGGGGACTACGCGGCGTGGGAGTACCACCGACATCCCGACGGGACGTCGGAGTGGCGTCGAACCGACCAGGGGAACCTGGGGAAGTGAGTGAACTCGGCCCGCCGGTGAGGGAACCGGTGGGCCGGGTCGTGC
The DNA here is from genome assembly GCF_040654235.1 of Nocardia sp. NPDC050718. Lineage (NCBI taxonomy): Bacteria > Bacillati > Actinomycetota > Actinomycetes > Mycobacteriales > Nocardiaceae > Nocardia > Nocardia sp. NPDC050718. The sequence goes on from NZ_JBFAHQ010000003.1 coordinate 921,469, forward strand.
GTCGAAGTAGGTAGTGCGCCGCTCGGTGTACCCGGAAGCAGTAGTGGAGGTGGGGATATGGGTACGACCGTGACTGGCGGTCTCGTGGTGGACCGCGGCGCCCTGAACGCGGCGAACAAGCAGTTGGGCGACTCTGCTGCGGAACTGCGAGACGCTGCCAAGCACATACCCAGTCCGTCGTGGGGTAGCGGAATGAACGGCGCCGAGTACGAAGCGGGTCGCGGCTACTTGGCGCATGGCCAGCGGATATCCAGAGGCATCGACAGGATCACGCTGTGGCTCAAGGTGTGGACAACTGCGGTGGAGGACACTTCAGGCGCGATCGGCTCTGCAGCAGTCGAGATCGTCACCATCGACGACACGAACGCTCGCGCCACCAAACAAGCCGCGGCACAAATTCCAGGTCAGTAAGTTCGTGAAGCGTGGGGGAAGGTGATGTGTCATGGTTGACTCGGTCGGCAAGACCCTGGACGACGGCGCGATTGCGCTCCAGTACTTCATTCAATTGAGTCCCCACTACCTCGAAGTGTTCGGGAACGATGGTGGGCTGTCCGTATCACAGGCCGAGGCGCTCTACGACGAAGAGCGCGGAATGAACCTGGAGTCACTCTCCGCAACTGCAACCGGACTGCAGCAGATGCTCGCTGCAGCCACCCAACAGGGAGACAAGCAACGTGATCTGACTGGGGCGCTGGCTGCAGCATGGCAGGGCGAGGCTGCCGATGCAGGTAACGGTGTCGTGGCGGACATTGCGAGCCGAGCCGCGACAGATCGAGGGACGGTGAATGCTGCGGTCGGTGTGATCAACAGTGCTTCCGCGCTACTGATCACTGCTGTGCAGGCCAAGGCCTCGCTATGCAGGGCGCTACTCCTCGCAGATGGCAAGAACGTCTACGTCGCTGAAATCAAAGCTGACGAGATCGACAACATCATCACGGGCAAGAAGGAGGGGTGGCTTCGGCGTGATGTTTACAAGAAACTCTTCGGAAACGAAATTCTCAGCGGGTATACGGATGAGACCAAGCAGGAGTGCGATCGCTGGCTCCGCGAGGTTTTCAAGCCAGACTACGACGCCAGGATCGAAAAATTTCGGCAGATCTGCGCATCCACCAAGACCAGCGTCGAGGACCAGTACAAACTGATCGCGGTCGGGTTGGAGACGCTGGAGGTGAGCCCTTACCCAGCGGCCAAGGGCAGCACGGTGCCGGTCGAACAGAAGCCAACCGGTGATCAGTCCAAGCTCACCGGGGATCAGTCGAAGGTGACCGGCGACCAGACCACCACGGCGGGTACGCAATCTGGTGATCAGAGCAAGTCGGACGGCGGTCAGACGACGACAGCCGGGACCCAGTCCGGCGATACGACGACCACCGGGTCGACCGCCAAAACGACCACCGGGACAAAGGACACCAGCACCACCGACGACGACAGCACCGATGACGATGATTCGGACACCAGCGAGGCGCTCAGCACGCTGACCTCCACGATCAGCGAACTCGGCACCACCCTCTCTGAGGCGCTGACCGGCGATCTCGGGGACACCCTCACCTCGGCGATCGAATCGGTGGGCACATCCATCAGTGACGGCATCGAGCAGATGACCGAACAGGCGAGCGCTCTGTTGTCCGGTGAGACCGAGGCGTCGTTCCAAATCGGAGACACCAAGGTGAGCATCGGAGCCGGCACGGACGGGCTGACGTTGACGACGACTGACGCCAACGGTGGGTCGACTCAATACAAGCTGGCGTTGGACGAGAACGGCATTCCTGTATTGACGCAGGATTCCACCTCTGCCGATGGTTCGACCACCGGGCAGTCGGACGAGACCGGCGTACTGGGTTCGGGCACACCGCAATCCGGCACGGGTCAGGGCGAAGCCGGCCTCACCGATGCCGGAACCGGAGGCCGCGGTGGCGCGGATGCGACCACCTCGGAGACTCCCGACCTCACGAACGCTCCGGTCACCAGCGAGATCGGCTCGGGCGAGCAGTCATCGGGTTCCGTCGCGGGTGGAGTGCCCGTCGGTCCTCGGTCGACCAAGCAGGAGACCGACGGTGAGCATGTGCCCAGCGTCGAGGATCACCCGGTGAGCGATCCGGGCGACAGCGGTGCGGTCCTCGCCGAGGCGGGACCGCTGTGACTCCGGTGACCGGTGGCGACCGGCGCACGAGATCGGGAGAATGATCGACCGTGGACTACGCGGCAGAGATCGAGCAGATCGCGGCGGACGCGCGTCGGCGTTCGGCGATGCTCATGGACGAGATCGACGAGATCAATCGCCAGACCTCGCTCCGGGCAGAACAGTTCGCCGTCGACGCCGCCGAGCGGCTACGCGAGTTGGCCGAAGAGGAATCCGCGGAAGAGGAGCCTGAAACCACTGAACCGCAACCGGTTCCGGAGGAACCGGTGCAACGAATCGCGCCCATACAACCGTTGCCACCGCCCACGCCGTATGTCGCGAACCCGAACCTGTCCCCCGAGCAGCAGCAAGCCGAGATCAGGGCAGCGGTCGCCCGGGCGAAGGCGGCCCGGCAGGCCCGATCGACAGTCGCGCCGTCGGATGGTGACTACGACTCCGAGTCCGAGTACTACCGTCGCTCGACCTGGCTGGACTGACTTGGTCTGATCGGGCAACCTGAGCACGTTCGGTGGAAAACCGAATACGGGATGCACGATTCGTGCCTGCGGATTCGTCGGGGACAGGGTGACTGAGAACGGGTTTATCGCCGGGTTCGAACTGGAGCGAGTGCTCGGGCGCGGTGGCATGGGCATCGTGTACCTGGCGCGCCATCCACGGCTGCCACGATCCGTGGCACTGAAACTGCTGGGCGAGAAGATGTTCGGAGACGAGGAAGCCAGGGCGCGGTTCGCCCGCGAAGCGGATCTCGCAGCGCGCCTGGACCATCCGAATATCGTCGCGGTGTACGACACCGGAGTCGAGGGGCGCCGGCCTTGGATCGCGATGCAGTACGTACACGGGACCGATGCTGGTGCGGTCGGGATTTCGGACCCGGCTCGGGCCATGCGTATCGTGACCGAAGTCGCCGAGGCGCTCGACTTCGCACACAGCCGCGGGGGTGTTGCATCGGGACATCAAGCCCGCGAATATTCTGCTCGGCGAGGTCGAACCGGAACTGCCCGAACGAGTCATGCTGGCAGACTTCGGTATCGCGCGGCTGCACTTCGACCAGAATCCGCTCACACAGACTGGAACGTTCACTGCCACGTTGGCCTATGCATCACCCGAACAACTCTCCGGGATGCCCCTGGGTCCGGCGTGCGATCAGTACTCGCTGGCCTGCACACTATTCGTTCTGCTCACAGGATCTGTGCCGTTCGCTGCTACAAACCCGGTGGCAGTAATCCAGTCGCATATGTCCGAGCCCCCGCCGCTCGTGTCGAGGATGCGGCCAGGTCTGCCGGATGGTCTGGACGCGGTGTTGCGCCGCGCCATGGCAAAGCAGGCGACCGACAGGTTCGACACATGTGGCGGATTAGCTGAAGCTGTGCGGCAAGCGTTCGACAGAGCTCACGCTGTAGCTCCGAGTGCTCGTTCTGCTCCGACGATTTCGGCGAACCGACTGGCGCCGACACTCTTCGTGTCACCGCAGCCGAACCGTGTGAGTGCTCTACCGGAGTCTGGCCTGGAACCAACGGTCGAAACATCAGATGAGAGTGGTGCGGTCGAGGACTCTGGTGCCGCTTCGCGCTCGGTTCTTCGCACACGGCTGCGTCGCATCGCACTGATCGGTGGGCTCGTCCTTCTGGCGGCCGTACCGATCGGACTTCTTGTCGACAGCATGCGCGGAACGGAGTCGCGGGAAGCTGTGCAGGCTCGATACAAGACCATCGGCGGTGCGTTTCCAGGCCTGGTCGGGGAGATCGGTAGTGATCTCGGCTCAGGATTCGGAGGTGCGGCTTGCAAGAACTCGGCATGGCCCGCGGTGGATTCTGTCATATGCACCTCGCCCGACGGCCTGCCGTTCGTGGTATCGGATTACGGCTCCGCCGAAGACGTGCAGGACAGCTTGACCACTTTTCGTGATCGAGTAGGGCCAGGTCGCCGTGAAGCCCATACGGGATGTGCGCAGGACCCCACGACCATTATCGTTTCCAGGCTGGGGGCGGCGCCCTTGCATGTTACTACGTTCCCCGATGATCCCAACAGGTCGCGATTTCGGATAACGGTCGATATCAGCGGAGCCGCCGAGGGCCAGTCGGAGCGCTTGGCGGCTTTCTATGCCAACTGGTGGCGGAACGCGCCCATGTGCGATTGAACTCTCTGGCAGTGCGCCCATTAGGCCCCGCGTGTTGGGTCAGGGGCACTGCTCGGGTGAGGTCGGGTGGACACGGAGATCTTGCTCGAGGGCTTGACTGAAATTCGGGTGGGCTTGGATGAAGGCAAACCGTTCGTCGTAGATAGGCCGGAATCTCACGGTCCGAACGGTCTTCTTCTGGAGCAGAACAGCAATCATAAGCAGGCCGGGCAACGACCCTGGAAACAATGCCAACGCTAGGAGCGGCACCAGGGCATCGATGTTCGCCACGCTAACAAGTATCAAGGCGATGATGTTGGCGGCGGTCAGCCAAAGCAATAGGCGGGCAATCTTGCGGTAGAGCTCGGAGGCACGCACACAACGGTCGCAGACGGGCCAAGTTCCCGCGACAATTGTCGAGACGCGCGCAGGAGTATATGCGCCGACCAGAGTCCGCCACGGCGCACGGACCAGTTCCCGGACGACCGCCTGATTATGGAATCTGGGATGCGTGGAGGTGTCGTAGAAGAGGGCGCGCACCGGCGTTCGCGATACCGCAGGTCGGCCATGACGAGGACAGACGTCGGGTAGCGGTTGCGCGATCTCCAACTCCAGCGGTTCGACACTGAGTGGACGGAGGGCGTGCTTCAACCAAGGGCTGCCCTCACCGTTGTTCGGCAAACGCTCCTGACACCGGCTGAGGCAGACCGTGATGTCGTCCGGGTGAGTCCATGGCCGCTCATAGGTCATCGGAGTCGGCGTCAAGGGGGTCGGTTCGAAGCCCTTGTCATGGTTCGGGTGGTAGTACTCCGATCGGACGTCTGGCACGCTCATCGGAGCCAGCCTCCCCGGTTACGATCCTGGAAGTACTGATCATCGTCATCATCTAGGTCACTGGGGGCGACAACACGGTTGCGGTCGGGTTTACGGGTTCCTGGAACTATGTGGCTAGTCGGCGCGCTTGCCGTGTCGGCCACAGGCGGAGCCGTCGCCGGAGTACTCGTCGGTGGCGCCGTGGTTTCGGGGTCCTGGTTGCGATAGCGCTCGAGCAAAGCTTCGCCCGCCTCGGCCATCTGCTGCCGAACTTCCGGCGGGGTCGCATCGAATTCAGCCAGCGCCCGTGGAATGACCGAATCGCCCAGACTTCTGAACACCTCGCTCTGCGCGAGATCGCGAATCGTGCCCCTGCCCTGAAGGATATCCGCGAGCTGCGCCCGCAAATCGTTGGAGATACCTGGGCTGGAGCTCAAGACGGTGATCGCTTTGGCGAGGTGTCGTGACATTCCGACATCGCCGTTGACCAAGTCGAGCATCGGCTCGTCGGGCTTCATGCTTGTACCCCGGGGTGGTCGTAGGTGCCACCGAGGTCGGGAATATCGAGCTCCACGGAGCTTCCGATCAGACCGTACACGGCGCCGACCGCGGCCGCCGCTGCAGCAGCGAGGCTACCGTAGAGCTTCGCCTGCTTCACCACGTTGGCCACCATAGATGCGGCGATGGCCGCGGCTGCGACTTGAAGCGCGACTGCCGCCGCGGCGCCTACTCCTGTGCCCGCCGAGAGCGCTGCCGCGCCCTCTGTGACGACCCACTGGATGGCCAAGTCTCCGAGCTCGAGTATCAACGCTTGCACAGCCTGTGCCACGCCGTATGCCTCCCACGCAAAGGTCGCGATAACGTTCGAGACCTGTGTGAGGGGATCGACTTGGGCGTCGATTGCGGCCGTCAGTTTGGAGAAGTAGGCATCGGCACTCGTCGCGGCGTTTCCGCTCCACGATGACTCGGTACTATTCATTGCAGCGTCGATGGCGTCACTGTATGCCGTATTGTATGCCGCCAGATTTTCGACGGCTTTCGCGGATTTGAGAAGTCCCTCCCAGTCGCCGCCGAGATATTCTTGGGCTTCCTTGATCGGCTCGAACCCAGTCAACGAGATGATCACGTCAATGTAGTAGGTAAGGCTATAGGCGTTCCCCAGGGCGAAATCTACCAGCTTGCCACCGGTGGACCACCAGACTTCCACCTCCGGGGTGGTCAGCTGCTGAGTGGGGTCGATCGCTGTGGTCACTTTCCCACCCCCGAAGGGTAGGTCTTGTCGAGTTGCTCGGCGAAATTCCGGTCTGTTGTTCGATACATAGTTGCTGCCTTGGCTAATTCGGCGGCTGCAGTGCTTGTGATTGTGCCCAATCGTGTGTAATTTTCCGCCAGGTCAGCGCATATCTCTACTACGCGATCGATGACGGGCTTGAGTGCCAATCCGGAGTTGCCTTCCACATCGAGGTTCTGCTTGGCATAGTCGACAGCCTTTGCGCTGCCGGTCGCGAGTGCGGCGAGTTGGCTCGATGTCTTGTCCAGGTCATCGGGTGTGACCTTGAATTCGTATGTCATTCTGTACCTTCCTTCTGGAGGGGCGCCTACAGCGGACCGGCTTCGGCGAGCTGAGCGCCGGAGTCACCGGGATTCGGTGACCGGCCGCTGTCAGGGAGGGTCGGCTGAGGCAAGGAATCGAGCTCTGGGTCCGCGTTCCAGCGCGGAGCGCCGCCGTAGCTGCCCGGATTGTGTTCGGCTTCCTCGCCTTTGGCGTTGAGCGCGCCTGTCGGATTCGGCGTTGCGCCCGATGACGTCCCGGCATCTTCGAGACCCGCGGGGCCTTGGCCCGAGGACGTCGAGGGCTCTCCGGTGCCGACAGTGCCGGTCGAGGTGGTGTCGCTGACCACCGGGATGCCGTTCTCGTTCAGGGTGAGGCCGTATTGGTGGGTTGTGCCGGTGGAGTCCGTAGTGGTGAGCTGGACCTGCCCATTTTCACCGGTCGCCAAGCTGAGAGTGGTTCCGGCGATGTTGAATTCGGTGGACCCTGTGCCACCGAACAGCGTGCTCAACTGCTCGATACCGCTGGTGATCGACGTGCCGAGCGAGCTCAGGCCGGTGCCGATCGATTCGGCGATGGACTCGGCCGAGGTCGAGGATCCCGAGGTCAGGCTCGACAGTTCGCTGACCACCGAGCTCAATGTGGACAGGCCACTCGAGACCGTGGAGAGCAGGCTGCTCAGGTCCGTGGTCGAGTCGTCATCGTCATCGTCATCGTCCGTCGTTGTCGGGTTGGTGGTTCCCGCAGTGGTTGTCTTCGTCTCGTCCGTCGTCGTACCGGTGGTGTCTCCGGTCGTCGTGCCGCCGGCGCCGGTCGAGGTATCGGTGGTGGTGCCCGCCGGGTTGGTCGCGGGTGAGGTGCCCGGTGACTGGGGGTTCGGCTGCTCGGTGGCCGGTGCGGGTGGTGTCGACAGATGCTCGACGTTGTTCAGCGCATCGGTGACGACCTTGAGGTATCCCTTGACCGCCGTATCTGTTTCTGTGCACAGATTTGTGTAGGCCCTGAAGTACCCCTCGGCGCTCTCACGAAAGTGTAGGCGCCATTGTTCGCACAGCGCCTGGGCCTGGTTGTCGAATTCGACTGGACCAGCCACGCTCTCGTCATCTGGATCCCTTCGTCCCCGCACGAACCGATCCAGCCCTCCGCGATTCGGGCCGAATACCCCATTGTCGGCGAGTACTTGGATACGGCTTCGTACTTCGTCACCCACCCCTCGTTCTGCGGCATAGTTGATAATCATCGAGACGTCATCGTTTTCGGCTGCCGCGTTGGGGGTATTTCGGAGGTTTATGCCCTGTCCGCCGCTGTTTCCGTTTGTCATTTCGACACCGTTGATCTTGGTGACGTTATGAAGTTTGGCGAAGGCGTTAGCCTTTCGCTGGAGGCAGCTCTTGATGCCATCGACGGCGGCGTTGAGAATGCCCGGCAGCTGCCCGATCTCGGTGGAGGCCTCGTCTGACCAGGTGTTGAGGTTGCTGAGCTTGGTTTTCGCCGTAGTGCCGCTAGTGCCTTGCCATGCACCGTCGAGGACGCGAACCACCTGCTGTTGATCGGATTGTGCCGTCTCGATCTTCGGCAGTCCGGCAGAGATTCGTTGAGCGGCGCCGACGAGGTGGTTGAGCTTCATGTCGGCTTGCTTGAAGTATGCCTTGCTGATCGCGTCCTTCGATTCCAGACAGATACCGGTTGCGGCGTTCTCGCCGCCATGTCCCGAGAACTCGTACCGCGCCTGCACGAGATGGAACCAGAGCAAGACGCTTTCATTATTCGCTGTCGAGATCTGGTACGGGCCCATGCCGACGGCGCTGTAAGATAAGATCTGCGCCGCATCGAATTGAGTGTTGTATGCACCGGAGTCGGTGGAAATCGACTCGTTTACCTTGACGTCGCCATCGCCATGATTTCCGTAGCCCGCCCACACCGCAGACCTGTCCTGGCCGGTGCCGTTGACGGTAACCCAGGATCCCGCATTGCCCTCACCCAGACCGAGTTTGGAATTGTCTGCCATGAGCTACTTCCCCCCTGCGGTCAGGTCGCCCTTGCTGTCGACCGAGACCTTGCTGATCGCGCTGGAGAACTGATCGTCGGTGTACTGCACGCTGTTTGCGCTGTTGGTCAGTGCATCGCCGAACGCGGTGCAGGCGCTGGACCAGTTCTTCACAGCGCTTGCCATGTGCTCGAAACCGGTGACGATCGCCGCGGCCTCGATCGCGTATTCACTTCCCAGGTCGTTCTTGCCGAACATATTTCCCCAGGAGCCGGCGACGGCCGAGAGCTCTTGTGCGGTGCTCTGCAGCTTTCCGCCCTGTGTGCGAACCGTATTCGTCTCGATGTTCAACAAGTCGCTCACCGGCAACCCCCTTCACTGTGACCTACACCAGCCATGAATCGCGGCCGTATCCCTGCGATCGAGCCTCGTCGACGTCGGTCCAATCCGTCGGCTGCACATAGACTTCCCGGCTGTGGGCCGGTGAGGCTGTCTGCTGCGAGCGCATTCGGTACTCGTACATCAGCCGGTCCCGTTCCTCGCGGGCCTCCCGCGCCGCACGTTCCTCCGGCGTCTCGGCGCCGAATCCCATCGCGGCGACTCGCTCGCCGATTTGCTGGGTCGCCTCGTAGGCTTCGCGCTGGACTTGCTCGACACGGTCTTCGATCTGGTGGGTGGCGGCGATGTGCTCGTTGGTGATGCTGTCGATTCTGGCGAGCCAGTTCATCGCGGACCACCGCCCCATGGTGTCGACATGGCGTATTCCTCTTGTTCGTGCAGCCGGGTGAGGGCTCGGTCGATCCAGGTCGTGAAGAGCGTGGTCAGGTCGTTGGTGCCGGCCGGGCTCAGCCGGACGTGCTCGCGGTTGCGCTGCATGAGGTAGCGGCCGTCGTCGGTGAAATCGAACCAGCGTGCGCTGGACCAGGGTTCCGGGCGATCGGTGACCGGGCCGGTCCGCAGCTGCGCCCAGGCGGAACCTTCGCGAGGGCGGTGGACGAACTTGTCGAATCGCTGTTTCGGCGTGACGGACCAATCCCTCGAGTCTGTCTGCTTCGGTGTCAGGTCATCGAGGTGGAACGTTTCGGCCGCGGTGCGTCCAGGCGCGCATTCGGGGACGATCCACGAGAGTCGGCCGGGCAGTTGTTCCGGTCGGAGCAATCGGCAGCGAATCCGCTCTTCGACTCCCTCGCGGGTAGCCGTCTGCGTCAGCATCACCGCGTGGTGGGGCGTCCGAGCGCCGATGACGCGGTACTCCTTCGCGGTGCCCTTGCCGAGGACGCTCGACTCGCCCAGGATCTCCACCCGCAGCTGCGCGGTGGTGAGGGTATGGAATGCGAGATCGATCAGCTCGTGTGCGTCCCTGTCGTAGCTGCCGCGGACCGTCGCACGATGTCGGTCTACTTCCGCCACCGAGGACAACCGGCTGGTGTAGCCCAAGGGGAAGGGAAATCGGTCGCGACCAGGGCTGTACCAGAGCGCCGCGAAATCGTCCGGCTCCCAAGTCCATTCCGTCATTCGTCCCCGCCGATCACACCGCCGGGCAAGGCTTTCGGTGCTTCACCCAGGAGTTCCTCGGTATTCTCCATGTTCTTCAACCAGTCCGGAATGTCATGGGTGGACTCGTCGTCTTTCCCGCCACCGCGAGCGCCCGGTGCACCCATACCACCCATTCCGGCCATGCCACGTCCACCATTGGCGGCGGTACTGCCGAGGCCGGCAGCCGTCATACCGGCCGTCAGCGGGGTACCTGGCATCGCCTTCCCGGGACCGGGGGCGGACGGAGATCCGCCACCCGGAGAGCCTCCGCCGCCGGGCGATCCCGAGCCAGGCGAGCCAGAACCGGGTGAACCGGCCCCCGCAGGATTGGTTCCGGCAGGTGTGGTCGACGGTGACTCGGGCGTGGTCGAACTGGGCTCCGTCGAATCCTCGGTTTCGGGATTGTCGGTGCTCGAATCCTCGGTCGAGTCGTCAGTGGACTCGTCGTCAGTAGTGGTCGGATCCTCGGTGGTCGCCGGTTGTTCCGTTTCCGGGGTGGTGGCGCCTGGGGTGGTGGTGGTTGCGCCGTTGGTGGATCCGTTGGTGGATCCGTTGCCGCCGGGATCGTTATCCGGGTCGTAGGAGTACAGAGGGTTGACGGGGCTTATCGCGGCGGGAAGTACCGGGATCTTGCCGTCTGATTCCTTGAATTGGTTGATGTAGTGAGTCTGCATCGCCGCCCGGGCGTCTGCTTTCTCCTTATCGATCTGTTCTCTCGACCGCGGGCCGTCGGTCACCCAGTCGGCGATCTTTCCGGTCAGATCCCACGTATCGCGTCCATTCATCGGCTCATGAACCTTTTGTTTGGTCATGACAACGGAATTGGCCGACAGCCCCACCTCGGAGGCGAGAGCGGACAAGGCGGGTGATAGCTCCAGCGCGCGAGTCGCGTAGTTCGTGATCGCTGTCCGTGAGGCTTCAGCGGCGTTGCCCTCCCACGCCGCGGAGCTGGAATGCTTGATGCGGGCGGCGAAGTACTCGACGGCGTTGTTCCAGCCGATCGAAAGTTCGTTGTACTCCTGAGCGGACTGTTGCGCGGTAGTCGGATCGAGTGGATTGAACGAGCGGAAGATGTCCCAATGCTCGAACTCCTCGGCGTTTTCGCGGAGTGCTTCGGTGATCTTGGTCGGCTCGTTGGTGTGCGTCATGACTGGCCTACCGCGATCGAGATGGTGCCGGGTTCGATCTTTCCTGGCGGGTTCGTGGTGATCGGGCTGGCGGGCATGTTCGCCATCGCACGGTCGTACTCGGCTGCGAAAGTGGCGTCGGCTTCGCGGTACTTCTGGGCGATGGTGCGGTGCAGGATCTGGATGTCGTCGACGATTTTGTAGTGTTGGTCGAGGATGTCGTAGACGTTGTTGGCGGAGTCCTTGGCGGGGTCGACGATCATGGCTTTGCCGCGGAATCGGCCGACCAGGACTTGCGCTGAGTTCAGGCGATCGGTCTTTTCGCCGAGTCCCCAATTCTCGCGCTCCGATATCCGTTGAGCCCGGAGCTGTAAATCCTCTATTTTAGCCTTGAATGCTTCGCAGTCGCGTTCGATGTAGGCGAATTCGTCGGCGTTCACCACGATATTGTTGCTGAAGCCGACCGTCAGATTCCCGTTCTTGGCCTGTTCGATCAGGCTTGCCAGCGGCGTCGAGTCAGCCATGGTTTCGCTCCCTCCCCGAAGCGTCATCTATTCTGGTGCTCATGGTCAGCTGCCTGCTGCAATCGTTGGAGCCAGCTTCTCGGCCATCGATGTTGCAATGTCGCAGGCGTTCCGGTCCTTCGACTTCCGGCGTGATGGCGGATTCGTTATGCTGATCTCCATCCCGCCGCCTTTCATCTCAACATTGATGTTGCAGTTCTCTGCAGGGTTGCGTGCGGGCATCCAGTAGGTGATCGCCGCGCGGCCTGCGATCGTTGACTGGGTTCCAATGACCCACTGAGAACTCGGACTCTCGCGGATCTGCTGCCCGGTAATCGTGGTCACCGCTACGCCTGCCGCGAATCCGTCACTTTGAATCCAACTGCAGCCCAGCCACTTGCGCGCTGTGCCCGGACTGTTCCAGTTGTTGTCCTCGCTGCCCTTCTTCAACTGTTCCGCATCGATCACCGACTGCGGCAGGTTGCATCCATCGAACCCGGTCGGCAGGGGAACATCGGTCGATGTCGGGGCCGCGGTCGCCTGGTCTTCCGGCTTATCGGATCCACACCCGCTCACCGCCAGCATCCCCGCGACAGCCAAGCCCGCAACCAGCCTTGTTCCCCGACTCACCTGCACAGGTCTCTCCTACCGACGCCAGCACCCTGCGGGACTCCCGCCCGATGGGCCACGACACTACCGGACCGTCCGAGCGGCACGAGGCTGCTCATTCGAGGTCGAACCGCAGTGCGCGTAGATCATCGCAACGGACCCGCTCACATGATGATTGGACGCGGAACCAGCCCTGTCGGTTCCCTGTTGGCACCGCCGATAGTCGATTGTGGTGTAGCGCACATCTGGAGCGGGTGTCGTACCTGCATCAGCGGGAGTCGCGCCGACCTACCTGCACGACTCGCGGGGTGGCGGAGTCGCCACGTCCGGTCCCCGGGTTCCAGATGTTGCGCGCGAGGTCTGAGATCGTCGGTCGGCCTCCGTCGCTGGGGCGAATCTTGACCAGCCCGAAAACGAGGTCGCCGACACTCGCGCGTACCCATCGCGGTAGTAGGACGGAGTTGACGACGATGACGGTCGCGACGGCAGCGCTACGACTGCCAACAGGGTGCCCTCCTGGCTCTGTGGAAGTGCGATCAGGGTCAGACACGAACCGGGCAACGTTGCCAGCCACAAGCCGCCGTCCAAACCGGCCATGGAAGCGCGCATCGAACGAGGCGAGGAGCACCGCGGATCTCCTGGCGCACCATGATATTTCGCGATCTGCTGCGTGACGCCGGCGGAGCCGTGCTCGCGCCCGCCGGTGTTCATTGCGATATTCCGGCACGCAATACGGTGCCACTCGTGGGGCGATCCAGAGATTCACCGCAATCACGTCGGCGGAATCCGCTCGGAAAGTTGATAGGCGCTCAACCGGAGGCGACGAGAAAAACTGTACGATTCTGTACGGTTTGGCGTAGCCTTGCGGGTATGACCACGATCAGGGCGGAGGAAGCGCGACTTCCGCGACGGGCGAAGGAAGCGGTGGATCGGCACGAACGGGTGGTGGTGGAAAGTCATGGTCGACCCGCCTATGTCATCGTCCATCCGGACGAGTACCCGGACAGTGGCCGTCGGCGTGGCCGTTCCATGAGCGAGGCGATTCGGCTGCTCACTTCGGCCGCGACACCCGATCCCGAATTCGGCGACGATCTCGAAGCGGTGCGTGGCGCGGTGGGACCGATGCCGGAGGACCCATGGGCACACTGATCGACACGACGGTGTTCATCGACCTCGAGCGTGCCTACACCCGTGGTGGTACCTCCACCTTGGACAAGATCGCCAACCAACTCGGTGCGCAGATCGGCTTCGACGAGGATGTCGCCATGGCATCGATCACAGCTTCAGAGCTCCTGCATGGAGTCCACCGGGCAAAGCCCGAATTCCGTTCCCGGCGTGAGGCTTTTGTCGAGATGGCAATCGCGGCGTTCCCGCCGCTGCCGTTCGATCTGCTCGCGGCGCGAATCCATGCGGGGATTTGGTCCGACCTGACCAAACGTGGTCAGGAGATCGGTGCCCACGATGTGCTTGTCGCCGCCTGCGCGATGAGTATCGGTTGGCAGGTCGCCACCGCCAACGTTCGGCATTTCGAACGGATACCCGGACTCGAAATTCGTACAGTTCGATTCGACTGAGCCGGACACCCCCAGTCAGCTTCGCGACCGTGCCGATGGAGAGTTCGGCGGGGTGACGCTGTTCCGCTGCGCACGGCCGTTCCTCATCGACATCGCTTGGGGGTCGACGATCTTGGTTCGTACGGCCCGACTCGGTTGAACCGGACTACCCCCGAATGAGTTTGGCGACCGTCCCGATGGACAGCTTCGGGGCTTCCTCCTCGACCGGGGCTTGGGGGTCGACGACCTTGGTGTGGGGGAGGTCGGCTTCGGGGTCGGTGAAGGGGGCGTAGGTCTTGTCGCCGAGGAGGGCGGACAGGAGGTAGCCGGTGAGGAGGGCTCGGGTGGCCTTCTCGGTTTTGTGTTCGTAGCGGCCCGCGCCGAGGGCGGCGAAGAGGCGGCGGCCCTCGATGATGCCGTTGTGGGAGGCGCCGTCGATGGTGCGCAGGAGGGAGGGGCCCGCCCAGGCGGTGGCGAGGGCGCGGGCGTTGGAGTTGACCGAGTCGAGGTCGGTGGCGCCGGCCAGGATCAGGCCGGGCGTGTCGAGCTCGGGGGCGATGTTCTCCGCGGCGGGTGAGGTGGGGGAGGGGAACAGGGCGGCGACGGCGGCGACGCGGCGCTGGGCGGCCGCGATGACGGCGGCGCCGGCGCCCATGCCGTGGCCGGCCAGGGCGAGGCGGTCGGGGTGGACGCTGATGGTGCCGTCGCCGAGGCGCACCTTGCTGACGATGTCGAGCGTGGTGAGCAGGTCGGTGGCGAGGTCGAGGTGTGACGGGATCGGGCCGCGTTCGGTGTCGGGCGCGGCGACGACGAAGCCCCACGACGCGACGTGCTCGAGCAGGCTCTTGTAGTTCTCGGCGCTGGTCAGCCAGCCGTGCGCGAACGCGACGGCGGGCAGGCCCAGCCCGGATTCGGGGGTGAACACCACACCCGGCTGGCCCGCGATGCCCAGATTTCCGCGCAACACCCGGTGGGGGCCGCGCGCGGACAGGGTGCTCAGGAGCGACTTCACAGACACCGACACGGCGAGAAGGGTATCCGATCAGTAGGGTGGAGAACCATGTGCGGAATCGTGGGCTACGTCGGGTACCGGGACGCGCTCGGCGTTGTCGTCGACGCGTTGCGACGCATGGAGTATCGCGGATACGACTCCGCGGGCGTCGCGATTCTCGACGGAAACGGGTCGATCGCGGTCGAACGCAAGGCGGGCAAGCTGGCCAATCTGGAGGCCGAGCTGGGCGAGGCCGGGGCCGAGCGGTTCGCGGGCACCAGCGGCATGGGGCACACCCGGTGGGCCACGCACGGCGCGCCGACCGACCGCAACGCGCACCCGCACCGGGACGCGTCCGGCAAGCTCGCCGTGGTCCACAACGGCATCATCGAGAACTTCGCGCCGCTGCGCCGCGAGCTGGAGAACGCGGGCATCGAGCTGCTCAGCGACACCGACACCGAGGTCGCGGTGCACCTGGTCGCGCGCGCCTACGCCGAGGGCCCCACCGCGGGCGATTTCAGCGCGAGCGCGCTGGCCGTGCTGCAGCGCCTCGAGGGCGCGTTCACGCTGGTCTTCACCCATGCCGATCACCCGGGCACGATCGTCGCGGCCCGGCAGTCGACGCCGCTGGTGGTCGGGGTCGGGCAGGGCGAGATGTTCATCGCCTCCGATGTCACCGCGTTCATCGAGCACACCCGCGAGGCGGTCGAGCTCGGACAGAACCAGGCCGTGGTGATCACCGCCGACAGCTACACCGTCACCGACTTCGCGGGTAATACCGAGGGTGTGGTGACCAGGCCGTTCACCATCGACTGGGATCTCGCCGCCGCCGAGAAGGGCGGCCACGACTACTTCATGCTCAAGGAGATCGAGGAGCAGCCGACCGCGGTCGCCGACACCCTGATCGGGCACTTCGTCGTCGACGAGAACGGCGGCCGGATCGTCCTGGACGAGCAGCGCCTCGCCGATCAGGAACTGCGCGAGTTCGACAAGGTGTTCGTCGTCGCGTGTGGCAGCTCCTACCACGCGGGCCTGCTCGCCAAGTACGCGATCGAGCACTGGACCCGGGTGCCGGTGGAGGTCGAGCTGGCCAGCGAGTTCCGCTACCGCGACCCGGTGCTCGACCGGTCGACGCTGGTGGTGGCCATCTCGCAGTCCGGCGAGACGGCCGACACGCTCGAGGCGGTGCGCCACGCCAAGGAGCAGAAGGCGCGCGTGCTCGCCATCTGCAACACCAACGGCGCGCAGATCCCGCGCGAGTCGGACGCGGTCATCTACACCAGGACCGGGCCGGAGATCGGCGTCGCGTCCACCAAGGCGTTCCTGGCGCAGGTGGCGGCCAACTACCTGGTCGGGCTGGCGCTGGCGCAGGCGCGCGGGGTCAAGTACCCCGACGAGGTCGCGCGGGAGTTCGCCGAGCTGGAAGCCATGCCGAAGCTGATCGCGCGGGTGCTGGAGACCGGTACGCAGGTGCGGGCCATCGCGCGCGAGCTGGCGCACGTGCCGACGGTGCTGTTCCTCGGCCGCCACGTCGGGTATCCGGTGGCGCTGGAGGGCGCGCTCAAGCTCAAGGAACTGGCCTACATGCACGCCGAGGGCTTCGCCGCCGGTGAGCTCAAGCACGGGCCGATCGCGCTGATCGAGGACGGGCTGCCGGTCATCGTGGTGATGCCGTCGCCCAAGGGCCGTCCGGTGCTGCACTCGAAGCTGCTCAGCAATATCCGGGAGATCCAGGCGCGCGGCGCGCGGACCATCGTGATCGCCGAGGAGGGCGACGACACGGTGCGGCCCTTCGCCGACGATCTGATCGAGATCCCGGCCGCGCCGACGCTGTACCAGCCGTTGCTGTCGACGGTGCCGCTGCAGATCTTCGCCGCCGAGGTGGCGCAGGCGCGTGGCTACGACGTGGACAAGCCGCGCAACCTGGCCAAGTCGGTCACCGTCGAATAGCGGGTGCGCGGCCGGTCGTCGGACCGGCCGCCGCCACGATCACTGGACGGTGATGGTGCCGCGCATGTCCGGGTGCAGGCTGCACAGGTAGCGGTAGGTGCCGGGCTGGGTGAAGGTGTAGGACCATTCGCCCTTGTCGATGATCGGGCTGTTGATGCCCATCGCCTTGTCGCCGATGCCCTGCACGTTGTGCGGGGCCTTGTCGGAGAACTTCCAGGTGACGGTCTCGCCGACCTTGATGGTGGCGTCGGCGGGGGAGTACTTCATCCCGGAGACGTCGACCGTGAGGTTGGTCGGCTTGTGCTCGGTCTGGCTGGTCGTGGTGGTGACCGGACGCGGCTTGCGGGTGGTGGTGGAGGCGGCGTCCCCGGAGTCGCCGGAGCAACCGGCGATCAGCAGGGCGGCGGCCACGACGAATCCGGCGACAACCCGGGTGGATGCGGCGCGGTGACGAACCATCGACATGGGTCTGGAGCGTAGTCTGCGAACGATCGCGGACCTGTCGTGGGCCGCGCGGGCGGCCGGGAGGCGACGATGACGGATCGGCGTGGCTACTTCACCGCCGACCAGGTCAGGGCGGCCGAGGCGGAGCTGTTCACCCGGGTGCCCGCGGGAATGCCGATGCGCCGGGCCGCGTACGGGCTGGCCAATGTGGTGGCCGACGAATTGCGTTCGGGGACCGGCGGAGTTGCGGGCCGGGCGGTCGGGCTGCTGGTCGGCTCGGGCGACAACGGCGGCGACGCGCTGTGGGCCGGGTCGATGCTGGCGCGGCGCGGGGTGGCGGTGCGCGCGGTGCTGCTGAGTCCCGAACGCGCGCATCCGGACGGGCTCGCGGCACTGCGGAAGGCGGGCGGCCGGGTGGTCGACCGGCTCGACGCGGTGGATCTGGTGATCGACGGGATCGTGGGGATCTCCGGGCGGGGACCGCTGCGCCCGGCGGCCGCGGAGCTCGTTGCGGCCGTGGACGTTCCGATCATCGCGGCCGACCTGCCCAGCGGGGTCGATGTGGATACCGGCGCGGTCACCGGCCCCGCGGTCCGGGCCGAGGTCACGGTGGCGTTCGGGGCGTACAAGCCGGTGCACGCGCTGGCCGCGCCGTGGTGCGGGCGAATCGTGCTGGTGCCGATCGGTTTACGGCTGCCCGAACCCGACCTCGCGCAGCTGGCGGCCGCGGCGATCGGCGCGGACTGGCCGGTGCCCGGCGCGGCGGACGACAAATACAGCCAGGGCGTGGTCGGGGTGTGCGCGGGGAGCGCGAAGTATCCGGGGGCCGGGGTGCTGAGTACCGGCGCGGCGGTGGCGGCGACCTCGGGCCTGGTGCGCTACGTCGGCGACGACACCGAGGTGCTGGCGACGTATCCCGAAGTCGTCGCCAGTCACACGATCTCGGGGGCCGGGCGGGTCCAGGCCTGGGTGTTCGGTCCCGGCGCTGGGACCGATGCCGCGGCCAGGGACCGGCTCGCGCAGGTGCTGGCCACCGATCTGCCGGTGCTCGTCGACGCGGACGGGCTCACCCTGCTCGCCGCCGAACCCGCCCTGGTCCTAGGCCGCACCGCGCCGACCGTGCTGACGCCGCACGCGGGCGAGTTCGCCCGGCTCACCGGCGCCGAACCGGGTCCGGATCGGGTGGAGGCGGTTCGCGCGCTCGCCGACGAGTGGCGGGTGACCGTGCTGCTGAAGGGACGCGCGACGATCATCGCCGCGCCCGGCGAGCCGACGTTGGTCAGCGACGCTGGTGGGTCGTGGGCCGCGACGGCGGGCTCGGGCGATGTCCTGTCCGGCCTGCTCGGCGCGCTGCTGGCGGCGGGTCGCTCGCCCGCGTTGGCGGCCGCGGCGGCCGCGCGCGTGCACGCCTTGGCCGCCAACCTGGCCGCCTATGACGGGGAACCGGCGGCCGCGCCGATCTCCGCGTCGCCGCTGCTTCGGCATATTCGTCCCGCCATCCGTGTCCTGCGGGAGCTCGCCGGCGAATGAGGACGGGGACGCCCGCGGCGGTGGTGCCGACGCGGTCGAGATCGCGGCGACCGCTGTCGCGGGACCATCGCCGCGGCGGGCGGGCCGCGCGGGGGCAGGTTCCGCGAATCCGGCGGGTCCTGGCAGGATCGAAGCCGTGAATGCGCAAGTGGAGACTGTCATCGACCTGGATGCCATCGCCCACAACGTGCGTGTGCTGCGCGAGTTCGCGCAGGGCGCCGGGGTGATGGCGGTGGTCAAGGCCGACGGCTACAACCACGGCGCGGTCGAGGTCGGGCGCACGGCGCTGGCGGCGGGGGCCACCGAGCTGGGGGTCACCACGGTCGCCGAGGCGCTGGCCTTGCGCGCCGCCGGGATCACCGCGCCGATCCTGTGCTGGCTCAACACCATCGACGCGGACTTCGGCGCCGCGATCGCGGCCGATGTCGAGATCGGGGTGTCCTCGCTCACGCAGCTGCGGGCGGTCGAGCGGGCGGCGCGCGCGAGCGGCCGGACCGCCGTCGTGACGCTCAAGGTCGACACCGGGCTGAACCGCAACGGGGTGTCGGTCACCGAGTATCCGCAGGTCCTGCGGGCCCTGCGCGCCCTCGTCGACGAGCGGGTCGTCCGGTTCCGGGCGATCTTCTCCCACCTCGCGCACTCCGACGAACCCGAGCATCCGATGCTCGACCGGCAGCGGGAACGCTTCGTCGAGGCGATCGCGCAGGCCAAGGAACAGGGCCTCGAGCCCGAGCAGGTGCACCTGGCGAATTCCGCGGCCACCCTGACCCGCCCCGACCTGCACTTCGACCTGGTGCGGCCGGGCATCGCGGTGTACGGGCTGTCGCCGATCCCGGAACTCGGTGACTTCGGGCTGCGGCCCGCGATGACGCTGCAAGCCGAGGTCACCCTGGTGAAACGGGTGGCCGCGGGGGAGGGCGTGTCCTACGGGCACCGCTGGATCGCGCCGCGCGACACCACCGTCGCGCTGGTGCCCGCGGGCTACGCCGACGGTGTATTCCGCTCGCTGAGTGGGCGTTTCGAGGTGTGGCTGGGCGGGTCCCGGCACCGTAATGTCGGGCGCGTGTGCATGGACCAATTCATGGTCGACCTGGGCGACAACCCGGGCGGCGTGCGGGAGGGCGACCGGGCGGTGCTGTTCGGCGGCGGCGCCGGGCATCCGCACGCGCTCGACTGGGCCAGGCTGCTCGACACCATCGACTACGAGGTGGTCTGTTCGCCGCGCGGCCGGGCCGTGCGCCGCTACGTGGGGACCGGCCGATGACGCGGGGCAAGGTGATCCTGCGCGGCGGCCTGGCGACCGCGAGCCTGCTCGGCGCGCTCGCCGTCGCGCACACGCTGCGCCGGATCGGCGCGCGGGTGCGCTGGCCCGCCGAACGGGACGAGTACCGCGACGAGAACTTCGCCCTGATCGACGAGGACGAGCCGGGCATGGTGATCGCCGACGACGGTGTGTCGCTGGCCACCCGGACGTACGGTGACGAGTCCGCCGAGGTGACCGTCGTCTTCGTGCACGGGTTCTGCAACAGCATGGAGTCCTTCCACTTCCAGCGCCGCGACCTCGCCCGCGAATGGGGCCCGCGGGTCCGGCTGGTCTTCTTCGACCAGCGCGGGCACGGCCGCTCCGGGACGCCGAGCACCGAGAGCTGCACCGTCGCGCAGCTCGGCCACGATGTCGCCGCCGTGGTGCGCGAGTGCGCGCCGACCGGGCCGGTGGTGCTGGTCGGGCACTCGCTCGGCGGGATGGCCGTACTCGCGGCGGCGGCGCAGTTCCCCGAACTCTTCGCGGCGCGGGTGCGCGCGGTCGGCCTGTTCTGCACCGCCGCGGCCGAGGTGACCGCGACCGGGCTGCCGCAGCTGCTGCGGCATCCGGCGATCGACGGGTTCCGGATGGCGGTGCGCACCGCGCCCGCCGTCGTCCAGGTGAGCCGGACCGCGAGCAAGCAGCTGGTGACGCCGATCCTGCACGTCAGCTCGTTCCACGGGCCGGTGAGCCCGACGCTGTCGCGCTTCACCACCATGATGATCGACCGCACGCCCGTGGCGACCATCGAGAAGTTCCTGAAAGCGATTGAGCTGCACGACGAGTCGGCGGCGCTGCCGGTGCTGGCCGACCTGCCGGTGCTCGTCCTCGGCGGCGCGCACGACATGGTGATCCCGTTCCGCAACTCGCGCGCGCTGGCCGCGGCCCTGCCGGGCAGCGAGCTGGTGCGGATGGGCGCGGCCGCGCACATGCCGCACCTGCAGTACCCCGAGGTGACGCTGGACGCACTGGACCGGCTGCTGGCCGCCGCCGGCTTCGGCGGCGCGCGGGGCGGGGAGGCCGTCGGTGGCTGACCCACAGCAGCGCGTCCTGGCCACGGTCGAGGACACCGAAGCCTTCGGCCGGGAGCTGGCCGCGACCCTGCGCGCCGGTGACCTGGTGGTTCTCGACGGTCCGCTCGGCGCCGGGAAAACGGCGCTGACCAGGGGGATCGCGGCCGGTCTCGGCGTCGCGGGCCGGGTCAGCTCGCCGACCTTCATCATCGCGCGGGCGCACAAGGCCGGGGAGCGGCCCGACGGCACGCCCGGCGTCGCGCTGGTGCACGTGGACGCCTACCGGCTCGCGGGCGACCTGGACGAACTCGACGCCCTCGACCTCGACACCGACCTGCACCACGCCGTCGTGGTGGTGGAGTGGGGCAAGGGTGTCGTGGAACACCTCACCGAACGGCACCTGCGGGTGCAACTCGCCCGGGAACCGGAATCCGATGTGCGCACGGCCATCTGGGAGTGGATCGAATAACCCGTGGACCGGCGGGCACCGGTGCGCGCCGGGCGCGGAAACCACCCGGTATTGTTGAGACAATCATGCTCGTACTAGCAGTCGACACCGCGACACCCGCCGTTACAGCGGGATTGGTGCATCTGTCACCTGCCGCCGACGCGGACACCCGGCCCGCCGTGGCGACGCTCGCTGCCCGCGTCAAGGTCGACGCGCGCGCCCACGCCGAGGTGCTCACCCCGCAGATCCTGGAATGCCTCACCGAGGCCGGAGTGCGCCGTGACCAGCTCGACGCCCTCGTCGTCGGGGTCGGGCCCGGCCCGTTCACCGGTCTCCGGGTCGGGATGGCCACCGCCGCCGCCTTCGGCGACGCGCTGGGTCTGCCCGTGTACGGGGTGTGCAGTCTCGACGCCATCGCCGCCGAGGCCGCGGGTGAGCAACGCGACAGCGGCGAACTGCTGGTGGTGACCGACGCGCGCAGGCGCGAGGTGTACTGGGCCCGCTACCTGAACGGGGCGCGCAGCGCCGGACCCGAGGTGTGCAAGCCCGCCGAGGTGCCGCTCGGTGACGCCGTCGCGATCGCGGGTTCGGCCGCCCACGTCGACTACTTCGATCTGC
This sequence comes from Nocardia sp. NPDC050718, assembly GCF_040654235.1. Taxonomy (NCBI): domain Bacteria; kingdom Bacillati; phylum Actinomycetota; class Actinomycetes; order Mycobacteriales; family Nocardiaceae; genus Nocardia; species Nocardia sp. NPDC050718. The sequence goes on from NZ_JBFAHQ010000003.1 coordinate 943,702, forward strand.
CGGTGCTGCCCAGCGAGACGCCGTCGCCCGCCGGGCTGGTGGCTGTCGCCGCCGCCGAGCTGCTGGCCGGTACCGCGCCCGAGCCGCTGATCCCGCTGTACCTGCGCAGGCCCGACGCCGTCGAGAACAGCTTCCGCACCCTCGACCGGACCGGGGCGTGAACGCCGTGTCCGACTACCGGATCGAACCGATGACGGTGCACGACATCGACCGCTGCGTCGAGCTCGAGCACCTGCTGTTCCCCGAGGACGACCCGTGGCAGGCGGTGTCGTTCCGCTCCGAGCTGGCCGGCGCGCACAACCGCTACATCACCGCCCGCGACGCGAACGGCGCGATGGTCGGCTACGCGGGCATCGCGCTGCTCGGTGACGCCGCGCATCCCGAGGCCGAGGTGCACACCATCGGCGTCGATCCGGACTGTCATCGCGGCGGCATCGGCACCCTGCTGCTGGAGGCGCTGCTGGCCACCGCCGCCGAACGCGGCGGGCCGGTGTTCCTCGAGGTCCGCACCGACAACGCGCCCGCGATCGCGCTCTACGCCAAGCACGGTTTCCACATCATCGGGCTGCGCAAGAACTACTACCACCCCAGCGGCGCCGACGCATACACCATGCGGCGGCCCGAACTCACCGTGGCGGCCGATGAATGGGCCGCGCGCGGCAGGCAGGACGAGGTGCTGTCGTGATCGTCATGGGCATCGAAAGCTCGTGCGACGAAACGGGAGTCGGCATTGTCCGGCGGCACCCGGATTGTTCGCTGGAACTGCTCGCCGACGAGGTGGCCTCCAGCGTCGACCAGCACGCGCGCTTCGGCGGCGTTGTCCCCGAGATCGCCTCGCGCGCGCATCTCGAGGCGATCGTGCCCGCCATGCGCCGGGCGCTGGCCGCGGCCGGGATCAGCAAGCCCGACGCGCTCGCCGTCACCATCGGGCCCGGCCTCGCCGGTGCGCTGCTGGTCGGCGTCGCGGCGGCCAAGGCCTACGCGGCCGCCTGGGATGTGCCGTTCTACGCGCTCAACCACCTCGGTGGGCACGTCGCGGTCGACACGCTCGAGCACGGGCCGCTGCCGCCCGCGGTGGCGCTGCTCGTCTCCGGCGGGCACACCCACCTGCTGCAGGTCACCGATCTCGGCTCGCCGATCACCGAGCTCGGCAGCACCGTCGACGACGCGGCGGGCGAGGCCTTCGACAAGGTCGCCCGGCTGCTCGGCCTCGGCTACCCCGGCGGCCCCTACCTGGACGCCGCCGCCAAGGACGGAGATCCGCGCGCGATCGCGTTCCCGCGCGGCATGACCGGTCCGCGCGACGCGCGCTACGACTTCTCCTTCTCCGGCCTCAAGACCGCGGTCGCCCGCTATGTCGAGGCCGCGCAGCGCCAGGGCATCGGCCCCGATCAGCTGCCGATCCCCGACATCGCCGCGTCCTTCCAGGAGGCGGTGGCCGATGTGCTGACGATGAAGGCCGTGCGCGCCGCGACCGATATCGGCGTCGACACGATCGTGCTCGGCGGCGGCGCCACCGCGAATTCGCGGATCCGCTCGCTGGCCGAGGAGCGCTGCGCGGCAGCGGGATTGACCCTGCGGGTGCCCAAGCCACGGCTGTGCACCGACAACGGGGTGATGATCGCGGCGCTCGGCGCGCATGTGATCGCGGCGGGCGCGCAGCCCGCGGAATTGACGGTCGCCACGGATCCGGGTCTGCCGGTGTCGGTGAGCGCCCTGCACGGCTGACTCGTCGGCGGAACCGCGGTCCCGGCTAGTCGATGAGCTGAAGCGGTGCTTCGCTCGGCGTGCTCGCGGCCGGCGGGATCGGCAGCAGGCTCTGGGCGGGCCGCTGCTGGCTCGGTGAGGTGTTCGGGGTGGACGGCCGCTGCTGCTGCCTGCCGCCCGAGGACCCGCTGTCGATCGGGCCGAGCGGGGACTCCGGGTAGGGGATCTGCGGCAGGTTCGGATCGGGCCGCAGGGTCGGCGCCGTGGTCGACGGCGCGACCTGCCCCGGCGTCGGCGGTGGGGGCGGCGCGATCAGCGGTGTGGTCGTCGTCGGGACCTGGGTGGTCGGCACCTCGGTGGTGGGCGGCGCGTTGGTGACGCCGGTGCGGTCGGTGCTCTCGCGATTGGCGGGTGTCGGTGCCTGCTGCGGCACCACGGGTAACGGTGGCTGCCGCACGGTGCTGCTGGTGCCCGCCGGGGTGACATCGGCGGGGTCGGGCGAGACCGCCTGCACGCCGTAGCCGATCACCAGGCCGACCACCACGACCGCGCCGGCCAGCGTCCCGGCGACCTTGGTGAAGGTGCTGTTCGGGGCGTCGCCCAGCGCGGCCACCTGCAGGGCCGACGGTGCCGCCGCGTCGGCGACCAGCGCGGCGCCCTTGGCGATCACGGCTTCCGGATCGGGCACGGTGATGACGGGCACGTCCAGCCTGCCGTGCAGCGTCTCGACGACGGCGGGGATGTTGGCGCACCCGCCGATCACCGCGACCGCCTCGGGATACTTCGGCGCCCGGGTGAAGACCGACGCGGTGAACAGCGCGATATTGCGCAGCAGCCCGCCGATCAGCTCCTCGAAGTCGGAGCGGGTGAGCTTGAGCGGCTGCCCGGCCACGTGGTCGATGGTGACCGCGGGCGCGATCGACAGGTGCTCCTTGGCCGCCCGGCCCCGGTTGGTCAGGGTGCCGCGGTTGGGCCTGGTGCCCCGGCGGGCGTAGTGCAGGTCGACGAGGTGGTGGTAGATCAGCTCGTCGATGGCGTTGCCGCTGAGCGTCGGGGTGCGCTCGGTGTGCAGGATCGTGCCGTCGGCGTAGTCGACGACGGTGACGGTGAGCCCGGTGGCGCCGAGGTCGACCACCGCGACGGTGGCGTAGCGGTCGAGCAGGCCGGTGTCGCGTAAGTAGGTCATCGCGGCGGTGCCCTCGGGCACCAGCCGCAGATCGCGGTGCCGGGTGGTGGCGGCCCGGATGGCCTGGGCCTGTTCCCTGTTCCGGAAGGCGACGGCGACACTGGTCGGCGGGCGCGAACGGGCGGGCTCGTCGCGGCGGTGCGCGCCGGAGGAGTAGCGCCCGAGCGGTTCGCCCGCCATGGCGGCGCCCTGGGTGACGGGCAGCTGGGTGGTCATCAGCTCGATCGAGGACGATACGAGATCGCCGAGATCGGAGTGGGCCGCGTCGGCCGAGACGACGCGGTAGTCGAAGCTCTGCTCACCGGCGGGACCGGTGGCGACCAGCGCTGAGCACACCACCTCGTTTCCGGCGGAAATGCCGAGGGATGTTCGCATGTTCACCTCCCTTCGAGCGTGGATGGTTCTGTGATGCCGACCATCTCGAATGGAACGCTATACATATCCTTTCACAGCCTGTTATGCGAACGTTACAGATTGTGGCAAGCGATGTGAAGATCACTGGCGAGTGTGGGCGTGTCGAAAATGCGACATTGGCAGAACCCGGCCTTGAGCGCTGGCACTCTCGCGTATAGAGTGCTAGTCGGCACTGTGTAGCTGTGCTTGTGCCAGTCGACTACTGGGCAGGGGTCCCGGCACCCGCGACGACGGGGCGAACGCGCAGAGTCGCAAGCTGACCGAAACCCGGTCCGGGACAACAGTTCCGGACGACCGAATTCCCCTGAAAGTGGAGGGCTCAACGTGGCGAGCGTGAACATCAAGCCGCTCGAGGACAAGATCCTCGTCCAGGCCAACGAGGCCGAGACGACGACGGCCTCCGGCCTGGTCATCCCGGACACGGCCAAGGAGAAGCCGCAGGAGGGCACCGTCATCGCCGTCGGCGAGGGCCGGATCACCGAGAAGGGTGACCGCATCCCCGTCGACGTCAAGGAAGGCGACGTCGTCATCTACAGCAAGTACGGCGGCACCGAGATCAAGTACCAGGGTGGGGAGTACCTCATCCTGTCGGCGCGCGACATCCTGGCCGTCGTCACCAAGTAGGCCAACGCCGCATACGCGTTCCGCCCCGGCGTCGTCTCGCGACCCGGGGCGGATTGCGTTCTCACACAGGAGCTGAATCCTCTATGGCAAAGCAGATCGAGTTCGACGAGAAGGCTCGCCGGGCTCTGGAACGCGGTGTCGACAAGCTCGCCGACGCCGTCAAGGTGACCCTCGGTCCCCGTGGCCGCCACGTCGTGCTGGCGAAGGCCTTCGGTGGCCCGACCGTGACCAACGACGGTGTCACCATCGCGCGTGACATCGATCTCGAGGACCCCTTCGAGAACCTCGGCGCCCAGCTCGTCAAGAGCGTCGCCACCAAGACCAACGACGTCGCCGGCGACGGCACCACCACCGCGACCGTGCTGGCCCAGGCCTTCGTGCGCGCGGGCCTGAAGAACGTCGCCGCGGGCGCCAACCCGATCTCCCTCGGCCAGGGCATCGCGCTGGCCGCCGACAAGGTGTCGGAGGTGCTGCTCGCCGCGTCGACCCCGGTCTCCGGTGAGCAGGCCATCGCCCAGGTCGCCACCGTCTCCTCGCGCGACGAGGAGATCGGCGAGATGGTCGGCAAGGCGCTGACCACCGTCGGCAAGGACGGCGTCGTCACCGTCGAGGAGTCCTCGACCACGCAGACCGAACTCGTCATCACCGAGGGTGTGCAGTTCGACAAGGGCTACCTCTCGCCCTACTTCGTGACCGATCCCGAGACCCAGCAGGCCGTGCTGGAGGACACCTACGTCCTGCTGCACCGCGACAAGATCAGCTCGCTGCCCGACCTGCTGCCGGTGCTCGAGAAGATCGCCGAGTCCGGCAAGTCCGTGCTGATCATCGCCGAGGACATCGAGGGCGAGGCCCTGTCCACCCTGGTGGTCAACTCGATCCGCAAGACCCTTAAGGCCGTCGCGGTCAAGGCGCCGTTCTTCGGTGACCGCCGCAAGGCGTTCCTCGACGACCTGGCCGTCGTCACCGGTGGCACCGTGATCAACCCCGATCTCGGCGTCACCCTGCGCGAGGCCACCATCGAGCAGCTGGGTCAGGCGCGTCGCATCGTCGTCACCAAGGACGAGACCGTTCTGATCGACGGCGCGGGCACCGAGGCCGACGTCGCCGCCCGCAGCGCGCAGCTGCGGCGCGAGATCGAGGCCACCGATTCCGACTGGGATCGGGAGAAGCTCGAGGAGCGGCTGGCGAAGCTGGCCGGCGGCGTCGCGGTGATCCGCGTCGGCGCGGCCACCGAGACCGCGCTCAAGGAGCGCAAGTACCGCGTCGACGACGCGGTCGCGGCGGCCAAGGCCGCGGTCGAGGAGGGTATCGTCCCCGGCGGCGGCACCGCGCTGGTGCAGGCCGCGACCGCGCTGGTCGAGCTGCGCGACTCGCTGACCGGTGATCAGGCCGTCGGCGTCGAGGTCGTCCGCAAGGGCCTCGAGGCGCCGCTGTTCTGGATCGCCACCAACGCCGGTGTCGACGGCGCCGTCGTCGTCAGCAAGGTCGCCGACGGCAAGGAGGGCTTCAACGCCGCCACCCTCGCCTACGGTGATCTGCTCACCGACGGTGTCGTCGATCCGGTCAAGGTGACCCGCTCCGCCGTGGTGAACGCCGCCTCGGTCGCGCGGATGATCCTGACCACCGAGAGCGCCATCGTGGACAAGCCGGTCGAGGAGGCCGACGACCACGGGCATCACGGTCACGCGCACTGAGCGACACAATGACGAAGGCCCCTGGACCGCGGTGCGGTTCGGGGGCCTTTCGTTTCGCGCGCTAGCTGGCTACCGGGGGCTCTTCGGCGTCGATCGCGGCCAGCAGGCGCGCACGCAGGGAGGGGGGAGGTGGGGTCGGTGTACTCGCACCGAGTTCGGCGAGAACCGTGCGGGTGCCGCGGATCTCGTGGAGGAACTCGGTACAGAGGACGGAGTCTTCGGTATCGATGATGGTCTGGATCGCGTGATGGTCTTCGTCGTCGATCAATCCGAGCGCGACGGTGTGCGCGAGATCGATCTGGGCTTCGTTCATCTCACGTCACCCCCAAACTTTTCTTCAGTCGTGTCAGTCCGTCCCGAATACGGGACTTGACGGTCGGTAGTCCGATGCCGAGGTGCTGAGCTACCTCCGCATAGGTGCGCCCGCCGTAGTAGGCGAGCGAGATCGCCTCGCGCTGCGTCTCGGTCAATGTCGAGAGCCCGCGCTGGACGGCCTGTTGTTCGAGTCTGCGTTCCACCTCCTCCGTGACCTCGTCGAATTCGTTGCCGAGCACCCGGATCCCGTAGGCGACTTCGCGCTGGGTGTGGGCTTGCTCGGCACGAACCCGGTCGACCGCCCGCCGGTGCGCCAACGTCATCAGCCAGGTCACCGCCGACCCCTTGGTGGGGTCGAAACTCGTTGCGGTGCGCCAGATCTGCAGATAGACCTCTTGCGTGGTCTCCTCCGCGTACCCCGGGTCGTGCAGGACCCGCAGGATCAGGCCGAAGACGCGCGCAGACGTCCGGTCGTACAGTTCGGCAAAGGCTTGCTGGTCGGACAGGCCGCATCGTTCCAACAGTGCAGCTAGCTCGACTCCTTCGGCCGCGCGTGCGGTAACCGCAGAATCCACGCTCGGTGGGAAGGCTTCGCTTCGGAACCCATTCTGTGTCATCGGTCACGAATGTAGCCCGCGGCTATGACCTCCCTCCGCCCGGGGGTGCCTTGTTCGGGTGCCAGCTGTTTGCTAGAGATTCGGCACGCCACGCCGGGCGGATGGGAGTTGATTTGCCGAAGTATCTAGACGGCCATACGGCGCCGGTTGCGGCGCGCGTGCATCTCGCGTTCGGTCTCCGACATCCCACCCCAGATGCCGTACGGCTCGCTCACCTTGAGCGCGTGGGTACGGCACTGCATCAGCACGGGGCAGGCCCGGCAGATCTCCTTGGCGCGCATCTCGCGCGCGGTGCGGGCGCGGCCACGTTCGCCGTCGGGGTGGAAGAAGACCGCGGAGTCCTGGCCGCGGCACGAGCCGCGCATCTGCCAATCCCAGACATCGGCGTTCGGGCCGGGAAGGTGAGTGGGCATGGGCATGGTGAACTCCTTGTGGTGCGAGCTCGTCAGCGTTGTCGAGCGACGTGGTGCGGCAGGTCAACGCGGCACCTCGCGCGGAGGTGGCCGGCTCGACGGTGCCTGACGGTGCCGTAGGTGGTCGCTGCAATTTCGCGCGGCGCCGACCCCGGCGATGAGCTACGTTAGGTGCACGCGGGAATTTCCGTCAATAGTTCGACGCATTGGTACCGCAAATCCGCAACGCTGAAATTTAACCTGCGCACTGTTTACATTTCATGCCCGGTCCGTTCATACTGTTCGGTTGGCTATGGCCGGGTCTCAGCGCGGTGCTCGCGGCGTACGGCATTTCCCCAGGTCGCGCCAGGCAGAGCCGGTTTCGGCCGACAGAGCCGCCGGTCGGGCGGGTGTTGCGGGTCACAACGGGGGTCGTCCGTGGACGGGGTGCAGATGGCGTAATCGGGGCGCCGAGGTTAATTGCGCGAAACGCATGTGAATTCGAAACTTTGCGGTAGTGGAGTCGGCGGGCGGAGATTTACCTGATGGCAACATGCACCGCCGATGGAAAAGCTGATCGGTAGCTGTGCCGGGGCCGTGGTGACATATCACGAGAACGGCCCGGCGCCCGTGGCGGCTACAGTCTCGGCGTGCAGACAACGGCTTCACCCGCGGATATCGGTTCCGAAATACTCGTTTCGACTGCTTTCGGGCCCACCCCCGGCACTGCCGCTGCGGAGTTGCCGACGCCGGCAACCCCCCTGGACAGGTGGTATCGCGCGGTCGCGCTCGGGGCGCAGGGGCGCTACGCCGCCGCCAGGGCGGACCTGTCGACGCTGTCCCGCGCGCGGATCGATCCGGCGCTGCGCTCCCGCGTCGAGAGCACCCGCGGCTCGCTGCTGCGCCAGCTCGGCGGGCACGCCGCGGCCGCCGCCTTCGACGGCCGCGCGGCGACGCTCGCCCTCGGTGCCGCCGGAGCCGACCGCGCCGAGGCGCTGGCCGACGCCTACACCGGCCTGGCCGCCGACGCCCTCGGCACCGGCAGGCTCGCCCTGGCCCGCAGGCTGCTCGGCCGGGTGGAACCGCTGCTGGCCGACGCGCCCGCCCGCTGCGCGGTGCGCTGGCACTGGGTGCGCGCGGAGACCGCGCTCGCCGGTGGTGCGGCCGCGCCGGCGCTGCGCGACGCCGAGATCGCGGTGGCACTGGCCGCCGCGCTGCCGTCGGTCCGGCACCGGGTGAAATCGGCTTTGCTCGTCGCCGCCGCGACCGCCGCCGCGGGCGACCCGGCGGGCTCGGCGGCGCGGGCCCGCGCGGTCGACGCCGACTGCGCCGAACACGGTCTGCTGCCACTGCGCTGGGCCACCGCGATGCTGCGCGCCGGGGTGTGCGACCAGCCCGAAGCGCGGGTCGCCGCGGCCGAAGCCGCAGATCATGCGGCCCGGATCCGCGGGTGGGGCGGGGATTTCACGCTGCCGTCCTCGTGACCCGCTCCCGGTGATCTTCCTGAGAGGTCTCATAGAAGGGACCAGGCCCGCTGGCGGGTGATCAACGGGTCGCTATTGTTAGTTCCGTTCCGCCCCTTCGGTGGAAGCTCGGTCACATTGGACCGCGCCACTCGTAACGCCAGGAAAATCTCTGACGATGACGCATATGGGCGAAGAGTTGGACCTCGCCGTCGCTGCGGCTGCGCAGGGCGACAGGACTGCTTTAGCTCAGGTACTGGAACTGATCCGACCGCTGGTAGTCCGCTACTGCCGGGCCAGGATCGGTGCCGCGGAGCGCGGGCAGCTCTCCGCGGATGATGTTGCGCAAGAGGTCTGTTTGGCTGTGATGACCGCCCTGCCCCGCTATCAGGATCAGGGTCGGCCCTTCATGGCCTTCGTTTACGGAATCGCTTCGCACAAGGTCGCCGACGCCCATCGCAACGCCGCCCGTAACAAGGCGGAGGCGATGGCCGAAGTACCAGATGTCATATCCACCGACCAGGGACCGGAGCAGCGAGCTCTCGACTCGGAGACGAGCAGGCAGATGAACACTCTGCTGGCCACGCTCCCCGAGAAACATCGGGAAATCCTGATCCTGCGCTTGGTCATGGGTCTGTCAGCAGAAGAAACCGCAGTCGCCGTGGGCAGCACGGCGGGGGCGATACGAGTAGCCCAGCACAGGGCACTCGCGAAACTGAAGTCACAAGTGGCGAGGGCAGGTGAAATGTATGGCTAGGGATGGCGAGCGCGGTCGAGGCGACCGGAAGGTTTGGCGTGGGTCGCACGACAGCGGTCCCTACGCCGCCGAGGATGCCGGTGATTCCGGTCCGGTCGACATTGCGGCGGTGCGCAGCGACGATGCGCTGATCGACGCGATCGCGAGCGACGGCCCGGTGCGTACCGACAGCCCCGAGGAGTTCCAGCTGGCGTCGTTGCTCGCGGATTGGCGAGCTGACCTGCTGGCCGAGCCGATGCCCGCGGGTCCTGATCTGGACACCGTGTTCGCGGCGGTCAACCAGGAGATCGGCGCGCGGCAGGTTCGAGTCGGAGCTTCCTCGCGCGGACGTCTACGGCTGGTACGCCCCCTTCTCGGCGCGGCCGCGGCACTGGCCGTGGTCTTCGGCGGTATCACAGCGTTCTCCTACAGCGCGGCACCCGGCGATCCGCTGTGGCGTGTCAAGGAGGTCGTGTTCAGCGAACAGGCGCAGTCGACCGTCGTGGCACGTGCCGACGACGATCTGGTCGCCGCGCAGAACCTGCTCGAATCCGGTAATCCGGAGCAGGCGCGGGCCCGGCTGGAACAGGCTTCGGCCACCGCGAGCCAGGTCAACGACCAGGGCAAGCGGGAGGATCTGGTCGCCCGCTGGAACCTGCTGCGTGACGAGCTGGCCAAGCGCGCACCGGAGATCGCCGCCCAGCTGGCACCGGTGGCGCCCACCTCGCCCGGACAGACCAAGCCGACCTCGCCGTCGCCCGCCTCGCCGTCGACCAACCCGGGCAGCACCGCTCCGGTGGCGCCGACCGGTCCCGGTGGGACCACCGATCCGTCGTCCGAGCCGCCGGAGATCATGCAGACGCCGGGTCCCGGTTCGGAGACCAAGCCGGTCGTTCCGCCGGTCACCACCGAGCCCACCGAACCCACGGTGCCGCCGGTGACCACGGTGCCGACCACGCCGCCCCCGGTGACGGTCGACCCGACGACGCCGCAGACGACCATCGCCGTGCCGCCGCCGGTCACCGTGCCGACGGTGGTTCCGACGTCGGCACCCGCGCCGCCGACGGTGCCGCCGACCCTGCAGACGCCACCCGCCTTGACGATCCTGCCCGCACCGCCCGCCGTGCCGTCATCCTGATCGTCCCATTCAACGACAAAGGCCCCGAACCTGAGGTTCGGGGCCTTCGTCGTTGTGTTCGCGGATGCCGTGCGGCATCGTCCCCCGCGCACGCGTGACCGGAGCGGGGGAGCGACGCCGCGCGGGCGGCTCAGTTGTCGAAGCCGTCGAATCCGTCGCCGTGGAACGCCTCGTTCATCGAGGCATCCGCGTAGCCGCGGCAGTAGTCCCAGGTGACGTACGCCTCGGGCGTCGGGTCGTAGGCGGGCTCGTGCGGACGGACGGTGCCGTCGACGAGTAGCTGGAGCAGGTTCGCCCGCAGCATGTCCCAGTCGTGGTAGTGATCTTGCCGACAATCCTCGCAGCTGACGACGAGCCCGCGGATGCCGCGATGGGCCAGCAGGGCTTCGTAGACGGCGAGGTCGGCGAGATCTTCCTCGACCGCGAGGCGCTCATGAGGATCCAGCGGCTCACCGGGCTCGATCGCATCGAGCGCGGCAGACGGGTCGGAGGGGTCTCCGGCGAAGGGATCCGGCGGCAGGCCAGGTGGTAGATGGTCACGCACATCCCCACGGTACGCAGTACTTGGTGGTCTGCGCCAGCGATGCACCGGGCAAGTTTGCCGCGGGGCTCACTTCACAGGCGTGTTCGCCCGCCGGATACCATGGAATGCAGGCGTCGGCGAGCTTGTTCTCACCGACCATCAATCATTTCCGCTCAGCACCGTCGCGCTGCATCTTCGGCGTCGGTTGCTACCGACGACCAGGAGGGGTCGATCCGAATGAGTAATCCCGTGTCGGGCGAACGAATCGCGGTGCGCCCTCCTACGGGTGGCGACGATCCGACCAAGATCGCCATGCTCGGCCTCACGTTCGACGACGTGCTGTTGCTGCCCGCCGCCTCGGATCTCATCCCCAGTTCCGTCGAGACCTCCAGCAGGCTCACCAGGGAGATCACCCTGCGCACCCCGCTGGTGAGTTCGGCCATGGACACCGTCACCGAGGCTCGCATGGCCATCGCGATGGCGCGGGCCGGCGGTATGGGCGTGCTGCACCGCAACCTGTCGGCCGCCGATCAGGCCGCTCAGGTGGAGACGGTGAAGCGCTCGGAGGCGGGCATGGTGACCGACCCGGTCACCTGTCGTCCCACCGACACCCTCGCCGAGGTCGACGCCATGTGCGCCCGGTTCCGCATCTCGGGCCTGCCCGTGGTGGACGAGACCGGCGCGCTGGTTGGCATCATCACCAACCGGGACATGCGCTTCGAGGTCGATCAGGACCGGCGCGTCGACGAGGTGATGACCAAGGCGCCGCTGATCACCGCCCAGGAGGGCGTCACCGCCGAGGCCGCGCTTGGCCTGCTGCGCCGCCACAAGATCGAGAAGCTGCCGATCGTCGACGGCAACGGCCGCCTGCGCGGTCTGATCACGGTCAAGGACTTCGTCAAGACCGATCAGTACCCCAACGCCACCAAGGACCGCGACGGCCGCCTGCTGGTCGGCGCCGCGATCGGCGTCGGCGAGGACTCCTGGTCGCGCGCGATGACGCTGGCCGACGCCGGGGTCGACGTGCTGATCGTCGACACCGCGCACGGCCACCAGTCGCAGGTGCTGCAGATGGTCGCCAAGGTCAAGGCCGAGGTGGGCGACCGCATCCAGATCGTCGGCGGCAACGTCGCGACCAGGGCCGGTGCCGCCGCGCTCGTCGAGGCCGGCGTGGACGCGGTGAAGGTGGGTGTCGGCCCCGGCTCCATCTGCACCACCCGCGTGGTCGCCGGTGTCGGCGCGCCGCAGATCACCGCGATCCTCGAGGCCGTGGCCGCGTGCAAGGCCGCCGGTGTTCCGGTGATCGCCGACGGCGGCGTGCAGTACTCCGGTGACGTCGCCAAGGCCATCGCGGCAGGCGCCTCCACCGTGATGCTCGGCTCGCTGCTCGCCGGCACCGCGGAGGCCCCCGGCGACCTGATCCTGGTCAACGGCAAGCAGTTCAAGAGCTACCGCGGCATGGGCTCGCTCGGCGCCATGCAGGGCCGCGGCCAGGCCAAGTCGTACTCCAAGGACCGCTACTTCCAGGACGACGTGCTCGCCGAGGACAAGCTGGTCCCCGAGGGCATCGAGGGGCGCGTGCCGTTCCGCGGCCCGGTCAACCAGGTGATCCACCAGCTCGTCGGCGGCCTGCGCGCGGCCATGGGCTACACGGGCTCGCAGAACATCGAGCACCTGCAGAACGCGCAGTTCGTGCAGATCACCGCGGCGGGCCTCAAGGAGAGCCACCCGCACGACATCACCATGACCGTCGAGGCCCCGAACTACACCGGGCGCGGCTGAGTACAATAGATGCGTTTGTGCGCCGGGAGGTACGCTCCCGGCGCACAGCCATGCGGTCGTCCTGACCGCGACAACGCGCGCACACGCGCGCCCGAACACAGGGAGCAACTGTGCGCGACATGGTGGAAATCGGAATGGGCAGGGTCGCTCGGCGGACCTACGAGCTCGACGACGTGGACATCGTCCCCTCGCGGCGGACCCGGTCGTCCAAGCAGGTCTCGCTGGCCTGGCAGCTCGACGCCTACCGGTTCGAGATCCCGGTGCTCTCGCATCCCACCGACGCGCTGGTCTCCCCGGAGTTCGCGATCGAGCTGGGCCGCCTCGGCGGCCTCGGCGTGATCAACGGCGAGGGCCTGTGGGCCCGGCACGCCGACGTCCAGGACAAGATCGATCAGCTGATCGATCTCGTCGACAAGGGGGGTTACGAACGCGCGATCTCCCTGCTGCAGGAATTACACGCCGCGCCCATGCAGCCCGACCTGCTGGCGGCCGCGGTCGCGCAGGTGCGCGCGGCGGGCGTGACCACCGCGGTGCGGGTCAGCCCGCAGAACGCGCGGGCGCTGACCCCGGCGCTGGTGCAGGCCGGGGTCGACCTGCTGGTGGTGCAGGGCACCATCATCTCCGCCGAACACGTCGGCGACGGTGAGCCGCTGAACCTGAAGACCTTCATCGCCGAGCTGGACGTGCCGGTCGTCGCCGGTGGCGTGAGCGACCACCGCACCGCGCTGCACCTGATGCGCACCGGCGCCGCGGGCGTCATCGTCGGCTACGGCTCCTACCCGGGCGCCACCACCACCGGTGAGGTGCTCGGCATCGGCGTGCCGATGGCGACCGCGATCGCCGACGCCGCCGCGGCCCGCCGCGACTACCTCGACGAGACCGGCGGCCGCTACGTGCACGTCATCGCCGACGGTGACGTCGCCACCTCCGGCCAGCTCGCCAAGGCCATCGCCTGTGGCGCCGACGCCGTGATGCTCGGTGTGCCGCTGTCGGTGTCGGCCGAGGCGCCCGGACGCGGCTGGTACTGGCCCTCGGCGACCGCGCACCCCTCGGTGCCGCGCGGTTCGTTCCTGCCGGTCGACGAGTCCTGGCTGGACGGCGCCGACGGCACGGTGACCCGCCCGAACCTCGAGCGCGTCCTCTACGGCCCCTCCGACGACCCGTTCGGCTCGCTGAACCTGGTCGGTGGCCTGCGCCGCTCGATGGCCAAGGCCGGCTACTCCGACCTCAAGGAATTCCAGAAGGTCGGGCTCAGCGTCCGCTAACGCACGTGGGTCAGCGAGACCCGCTCGCGCAGGAACCGCGCGATCGCCGCGTTGACCGGTTCCGGGTGGGTCATCGTGACGGCCAGGCGGGCGCCATCGATCTCCAGGAAGGTGGAGGCGGTGAGCCCGTCGGCCAGCGTGCGGGCGCGTTCGCCCGCGATGCCGCTGTGGGTGGCGTGGATGATCAGCGCGGGGCAGGTGATCTCGCGCAGCCGGTCCAGCACCGAGTCGCGCCCGAGCAGGCAGCCGACGGCGGCGTCGAGGCCGTGGTGCGCGTCGCAGACCCAGCGTTTGGTCCAGACGTCGCGGTGCCAGGCGTCGTCGCCGATCAGCCAGTCGGCGAGGCGGTCGGCGGCTTCCGCGCGTGACCCCTTGTCGTGCCATTCGTCGAGGAAGCGCTGGGTCGCGGTGGACTGCTCCCTGGTCGGCCCGTGCGCCTCGGTGCTGATGAGGATGAGCGCGGCGACCCGCTCCGGGGCGACCAGCGCGGTCCGCAAGGCCGTGAAGCCCCCTTGCGCGGTGCCGCCGACCACGGCGCGTTCGGCGCCGATGTCGTCGAGCACGGTCAGCGCGTCGCGCGCGGCGGTCCAGTACGTGAACGGCAACCGCTGATCCTTGGTGCGGCCGTGCCCGCGGGCGTCCCAGGCGACGATCCGGAATTCGGGAGCCAGGCTGGCCTGCTGCGAGGCGAACATCGTGCGGTCCATGAAGAATTCGTGGGCGAGCAACACCACCGGCCCCGTGCCACCGCTGTCCTCGTAGTAGATGTCGGCATCGATCGCGCGGGCGAATGGCACGAGGACGAGGATAGCCAGGTCGACCGGGTATTGCGCAATGTTCTCCCAACGCGTGTGCGTGCACCGATGCCCGCTGCTCGGCCGTCGTGCGCCGTCACTAAACTGTCCCGGTGGCAGAAACTCAGAGACCGGTCCTCGTCGTCGACTTCGGCGCACAGTACGCCCAGCTGATCGCTCGCCGGGTGCGCGAGTCGCGCGTGTTCTCCGAGGTGATTCCACACACCATGACGGTGGAGGAGATCGCCGAGAAGCGGCCGCTGGCCGTCATCCTGTCCGGCGGCCCCTCCAGCGTGTACGCCGAGGGCGCCCCGCAGCTCGACGCGCGGCTGTTCGACCTGGACGTGCCGGTGTTCGGCATCTGCTACGGCTTCCAGGCGATGGCGCAGGCGCTCGGCGGCACGGTGGCCCACACCGGCACCCGCGAGTACGGCCGCACCGAGCTCAACATCGACGGTGGTGTGCTGCACGGCGGCCTGCCGACCATCCAGCCGGTGTGGATGAGCCACGGTGACGCCGTGACCGACGCCCCCGAGGGCTTCGAGGTCACCGGCACCACCGCGGGCGCGCCCGTCGCCGCGTTCGAGGATCGCGCCCGCCGCCTGGCCGGTGTCCAGTACCACCCCGAGGTGCTGCACTCGCCGCACGGCCAGCAGGTGCTGAGCCGCTTCCTGCACGAGCTGGCCGGCATCCCCGCGCAGTGGACCCCGGCCAATATCGCCGAGGCGCTGATCGAGGACGTGCGCGCGCAGATCGGTGACGGCCACGCCATCTGCGGTCTGTCCGGTGGCGTCGACTCCGCCGTCGCCGCCGCGCTGGTGCAGCGCGCGATCGGTGACCGCCTCACCTGTGTGTTCGTCGACCACGGGCTGCTGCGGGCGGGCGAGCGCGAGCAGGTGCAGCAGGACTTCGTCGCCGCGACCGGCGCCAAGCTGGTGACCGTCGACGCGGTCGACAAGTTCCTCGGCGAGCTGAAGGGCGTCTCCGATCCCGAGGAGAAGCGCAAGATCATCGGCCGCGAGTTCATCCGCTCCTTCGAGGACGCGGTCGCCGGCATCGTGCTCGAGGAGGGCGCCGCCGCCGGTGCCGCCCCGAAGGTCGAGTTCCTGGTGCAGGGCACGCTCTACCCGGACGTCGTCGAGTCCGGCGGCGGCACCGGCACCGCGAACATCAAGAGCCACCACAATGTCGGCGGCCTGCCCGACGACCTCGAGTTCGACCTGGTCGAGCCGCTGCGCCTGCTGTTCAAGGACGAGGTCCGCGCGGTCGGTCGCGAGCTGGGCCTGCCCGAGGAGATCGTCGCCCGGCAGCCGTTCCCCGGTCCCGGCCTGGCGATCCGCATCGTCGGCGAGGTGACCGCCGACCGGCTCGACCTGCTCCGCCAGGCCGACGCCATCGCCCGCGAGGAACTCACCGCCGCCGGCCTGGACAAGCAGATCTGGCAGTGCCCGGTCGTGCTGCTGGCCGACGTGCGCTCGGTCGGTGTGCAGGGCGACGGCCGCACCTACGGTCACCCGATCGTGCTGCGCCCGGTGTCGAGCGAGGATGCGATGACCGCGGACTGGACCCGCCTGCCCTATGACGTGCTGGAGCGCATCTCCACCCGCATCACCAACGAGGTGGCCGACGTCAACCGCGTGGTACTCGATGTGACGAGCAAGCCGCCGGGCACCATCGAATGGGAGTGACGCGCTAGGCCGGTCGCTGTGGCGGCGTCACCTGCGTGAGCAGCAGTCTGCCGAGCAGGAAGCCGCCGGGCGGCCGGTGGGCGGTCGGCGGCAGCGTCTTCGCCAGCGGAGTGGGCTGCCGGTCTACCCGGGATTCGTCCATTGCCGTTGTCCTCCAACAACAATGGCCCGTCACGGTGACGGGCCATTGTCGTGTCTCGGGTCGGTGTGCTTTCGTCAGTGCCGCTTGCGGCGCGGGGAGATCGTCAGCAGCAGGCCGATGACGATCGCCGCGATCACCACACCCCAGCCGATCGGCAGGATGCCGCCGTTGTCGGGGGTCGGTGCGCCGAGCAGCGCCCAGACGCTCAGGGCCAGGGCGATCAGGCCCGTGCTGAGCAGGGAGAACGCCGGTCGGCGGCGGGTTTCGGTGCTGGTCGGATCAGCCACGGGTCACCTCCACGTCACCCAGGTGCATCTTGATGTGCAGGTCGAGGACCGGGGCGCCCGGGGTCTGCGGCCCACTCAGGCCTTCGACGCAGGTCGCGTCGGCCACCCGGATGTCACATGTCGTGTTCACTGTCATCCCTTCGGGCAGGTGCACTTTCGCGTCGCCGATGTTCACCGCGACCTCGACGCTGCGTGACTCGGTGAGGTTCAGGCCACGCAGATCCAGCGTGCCCGAACCGATGTCGAGGGCGTAGCGCGGCTGCAATTCGGTCACCGAGGTCGGTGCCCAGACGCGTTCGCCGATGGCGCCGTTGTTCTCGAAGTCGATCGGCCCGATCAGCGAGGCCAGCAGCACGAACCCGGCCAGCGGCGCGGTCAGTACCAGCAGCCCGTAGCCGCGCCGCAGGAACGCGCCCGCGATCAGCCCGAGTCCGACGACCGCGAGCGCGAACGCCGCGATCCGCGCCGGTGTCATCCATTCGACGCCGGCGGCCGCCGCCGCGCCGGCCAGCGCGGCCGCCAGGATCGCCAGCCCGATGGTGATCGGGGTGAGCCGCGACCGCGGTCGCTTCGGCGGCGGTGGCGGCACCTGCACGGCGTAGCGCGGCGCCGCCTCGGGCAGTTCCCAGGCCAGCGGCGCGATGCCGAGCGGATCGATGCCGCTGGGGACCTGCGCGCCGGTGCGCGGGAAACCCGGTGTGGGGGAGGGCAGGTCCTTGCTGAGGACGGCGGTCGCGCCGAGGGCGGGGTCCTGGATCGGCTCGGGGGTCGCCACCTCGGGCGATCCGTCGCGCTTGTCGAGATCGATCGTCATCGTGGGATCGCTCGAGTCCACGGGGATCAGATCGGTCGCCGTGGCGCGCGGTGCGTCCGCGTCGGCCTCGCGGTCGGTCGACGTGGCGCGCGGTGCGTCCGCGTCGGCCTCGAGGTCGGGCGATGCGGTGTCCGAGTCGGCGGGAGGCGCCGGGGTGACGTCGTCGGCCTGGGTGGTCGAGGTGGTGTCGACCACGATGGCGGCGGATTCGTCCGTCACGACCGCGTCGACGATGTCGGCCGAATCGGTCGAGGTCGATGCGGGAGCCTCGGCTTTCATCGTCGCCGAGCTCGACTCGGGTGCGATGGCCGCCGAGCCCGATTCGGGTGCGGTGGCCGCCGGTGCCACGTCCTTGTGCAGGACGATCGTGTCGGTGGCGTCGACGCGCAGCAGCGGCGTGGACTCGGCCGTGTCGGTGCGGGTTTCCGCGCGGGGCGGCACGGTCGCGGCCGGATCGGGGACGTAGGCGTCCGGCAGTTTCGTGTAGGGCGTGTACATGCCGGTCGGCGGCACGTCCGGGACGTAGGGGTAGCCGCGGACCGGTACGCCGGTCGGATACCCCGCGGCGGGATAGCCCGCCGTGCCCAGTGATTCGGCCCGGACGGTGTCGAAACCGGTGGGCAGCTCGGGATGCCGGATGTAGAGCATCCACCAGCCCGCCAGCATCAGCCCCATGCTGACCACCCCGGAGCCGCCCATCCCGAGCCCCACCGGACCCATGGTCGACACCGCGATCGCCAGCGCGACGATCAACACGATCGTCTTGGTCTGCGAATGCGTGCCGCGCGCGTGATCGGTCAGCGCCTCGGCCGCCGACGCCTCGTTCCCCGCGGAACTCAGCACCAGCCACGCGAGCAGGTACAGCACGATGCCGGCGCCACCGAAGATCGTCGACACCACGAACGCCACCCGCAACAACACCGGATCGACGCCGTACCGCAGCCCGAACCCGGCCGCGACGCCGGCGATCGGCCCCTGCCGCGGCAGCCGGACGGGCCGCGTATGCCACATCTGCTGGATCTGGTCACCGAAGCTCGTTCTGCTCATGTCCTCCATGGTGTGCTCGACCAGCCCTTTCGCACATCGGGGTGAACCCTGAGGTTTGCCCGGGTTCAGGAGCAAGGTGGGGCGTAAGGGACATTGGGGAGCTGGCGTTTCCAGACCTGTTCGGTGAGGATGTCGCCGGTAGCGGCACAGATCCGGTCGGCTACCCGCTCCGGGACGAGGTCCCACATCCCGAACTGGCCGCTGTCGGTGACGACGGCGAGATGGCCGCCGTCCGGGTGCAGGGTGGAGAGGCGATTGCGCACATCGTTCCGTCCGATCGGCCCGCTGATGAGACGCGGGGCCCGGGGATCACCGATGTCCCACAGCTCGGTGGTGCGGTCGCTGCCCGTGATGGCCAAAGTGTGGTCGGACGCGGTCGACATCGAGATGATCGGGGTGCTCTCGGTGCGGATCGGTGCGGTGAGCCGTTCGGGTTCGGTCTCGGTTCGCCACACCTCGAAGGAATCGGAACCGGCGACGACGGCGGTGTGGTCGTCGGGCAGCTCGGACAGTTTGAACAGGGCGGTCTGCCCGTCGGGTTCGGTTGTTCCCTTCAGAATCGGGCGGTGCGGGTCGACGATGTCCCATATTTGGGTCGCATAGGGCATCTCGGTGACTTGCTGGTCGTAGACGACCACCTCGAGGCGCGTGCCGTCAGCCGACAGCGCGTTGACGAACACCTGGTCGGCGCCCTCGGTCGGGAGAATCGGTGTCCCGCCCCGGACCGGTGCCAGCCGATCGCTGACATCCCATATCCGGACCTCGTGCGAATCCGCGGTCACCATGCGCCCCGCTCGAACCTCTGATTGGACGACGTGGCCGGTGGGCCAGCCGGCCAGTGGCCGCGGCCGCTGGGAATCCGCCAGATCGAAGACGAGTCGGTGGCCGGAGGGCTGGTCCTGGATCGACAGCGTGCGACCGTCGGGG
Organism: Nocardia sp. NPDC050718; assembly: GCF_040654235.1. Lineage (NCBI taxonomy): Bacteria > Bacillati > Actinomycetota > Actinomycetes > Mycobacteriales > Nocardiaceae > Nocardia > Nocardia sp. NPDC050718. The sequence goes on from NZ_JBFAHQ010000003.1 coordinate 963,257, forward strand.
CTGAGCTCCGGGCCGAAGCGATTCGGCCCGCCGGGAACGGTCGACAGCCGGATCGGGTGCGCGGGATCGGTGGTATCCCACACGGCCATGGCACCGGCCAGGTCCGCGATCACCATCCGGTTCCCGGCTTTGTCGAAGACAGGCGACAGTGGCGAGCCGGGCGAGACGTCCACCAGCGACGACGGCAGCGTCCACACGGTCAGGGCGCCGTCCCTGCCCGCCCCGGCCAGCACTGGTTTGCCGGACAGGAAGGTCAGCGACCGCAGCCCGGTGGCGCACAGTGATGCCGGGCCCTGGTCGCACGATCCCGGGCTGGTCGACAGCATCGGCGCCGCCTGCACCGGGTGGTCCGGGTCGGTGATGTTCCACAGCCGCCCCGCGTTCGCCGAACTGGTGACGAGAACGGTTCCGGCATCGTTGAAGTCGATCGAACCGAGCGTGCTGTCGTCGGTGTGGATGGCGCCGAGTCGGCGTGGCTCGGCACCCGCTGTTCGCCAGAGGTCGACCCGACCTGTTCGCGCCGGGTTCGTCTCCGTCGGTCCGTAGACGGCGACCGCCAGGTCGACGCCGTTCGGGCTGAACGCGAAGTCGCTCAGGTAGGCATCGGGCGCGGTCGATATCGGTGATCCGACCGGGCGGGGTGTGCGGGGGTCGCGGATGTCCCAGAGCTGGATGCTGTCCGCGACACCGGCGTCGTGGACGACCCGTCCTACCGCGAGCAGCGTGCCGTCCGGGCTGAACTCGACGAGGTGTGCCTGTGCGCGCGCCTCGGGCAGGGCGACCCTGGCGGCGCGCGTCGGGTCGGCGCGGTCGCCGATCCGCCAGAGCGTGAACGAACTCGCACCGGCTTCGGCGAGTAGCGTGCCGTCCCGCGCCGCGGCGATCGAGTTCCGCTTCTCGGTTCCGAGGCTGTGCCGGAGCCGTGGGGATTCCGGGCCGGTCAGATCCCACAGCTGCAGACCGGCCGGGCCGTCGGTGACCACGTCGGTGCTGCGCGGCACGAAGATCAGCCGGTCGATCGGAACACCGAATTCCGCGCTGATCTTTCGCGGCCGGGCGGAATCGGTGGTGTCCCAGAGCAGCACCTTCCCGTCGTAGTCGAGTGAGGCGAGCATGCCGTCGCTCGAGCGCGCCACGAGTGCGTTGATATCGGTTGCGTGGCCTGGCACGGAGGTGGCCAGCGGCAATTCCTGGGTGGTCAGCAGCTGCGCGCGGGTCGACGGATCGGGCCGCATCCGGTAGGCGGCCAGGGACAACTGCGCCGACAGCGACGGGTCACTCGCTCTGGTCCGCTGCGCCGCGGCGACCAGTTCCGCGTAGTCCCGGTCCGCGGTGCGCTGGTCGGCGAGCTTGCCACGGTCCCAGGCGACGACACCGGTGCCGAGGAGAGCGACGACGACCATGGCGGCGCCGATGCGCCAGCGCTTGCCGAGGCGGGCGGAGCGGCGTGCGGCGTCGAGGAAGGCGCGGGAGCGAGGGCTGGTGGTGCCGTTGGCATGCTCGGTGGCGCTGTCGAGGCGGGTGCCGCGGTAGAGCAGGGCGGGATCGTCGGTGGTCTCCCATTCGGCGGCGTCGGTTTCCAGGCGTTGGCGGACGAGGTGGCCGACGCGGTCGGTGGCGATCCAGCCGCGCAGGCGGGGCCAGGCGGTGAGGACGATCTCGTGGGTGAACTGGACCGAGCCGGCGTCGAGGGCGACGAGCCTGCTGGCGGCCAGGACTTCCAGCGCCTCCGCCGTGGCCTCGGGGTCGGTACCGCGGGAGAGCAATTCGCCGCGGGCGGCGGTGCGGCGGGTATCGCGCGCGTCCTGCCCGACGGTGACCAGTGCGCCGAGCAGGTCCTGGGCGGCCTCCTGCTGGACCGGGGTCAGCTCGCTCCACGCCAGTTCGGCGGTCTCGGCGACCGAGCCGGCCACCCCGCCCGCTGTGCGATACCCGGCGACGGTGAGTTTGCGCCCTTCGCGCTGCTGCCAGGTCGCGGCCATCACGTGGGAGAGCAGCGGCAGCGAGCCGGGATCGTAGGCGTCGGTGTCGGCGTGCGCGCCCAGGCCGCGCAGTTCGGTGAGAACCAGCTCTTCCAGGCCCTGCTCGAGGGTGAGTCCGGCAGCGGTCGCGGGCCCGGTGATGGCCCGCGACACCTCGTCCATCGACATCGGGCCGAGCAGATAGTTGTTGCGCCGCAGGCTGTCCCGCAGCACGGGGTGGTGCAGGCAGCGTTCGTAGAAGTCGGCCCGCAGGGCGAGCACGACCGTGAGCGGGGCGGCGGCACGGGTGGTCAGGTCGGCGAGTGCGGTGAGGAAGGCCGTGCGTTCGGCCTCGTCGGGACACAGGGTGAACAGTTCCTCGAACTGGTCGACGACCAGAACGCGCGGCTCGTCGGTGTCGACGGCGGCGAGCGCGGTCATCGGCGCGGCACCCGGGGTGATGGTGGCCGAGGGCAGGTCGAGGGCGGGGCGCAGGCCTGCGGCGAGCAGCGAGGACTTGCCCGCGCCGGAGGCGCCGATCAGCACGACGATGCCGGTGGCGGCGCGGACCAGGTCGACGAATTCGGTGGTGGCCTGTTCGCGGCCGAAGAACAGGGCGCGCTCGTCGGCGCGGAAGGCGCGCAGGCCGGGGTAGGGGCAGGTGTCGCCGTCGGTGGCGGTGGCCGTCCAGGTCACCGATTCCTGCCAGAGGCGGCGCCATTCGTGCGGGTCGGCGAGGCGGCGGGGGAGGTCACGCTGGGCCTTCTCGGTCAGCTCGACCAGCGTCAGGATCACCGGCAGCAGCGATTCGAAGCGGGCGGGCACGTTGCGCCCGGCCTTCCAGTCGCTGATCCGCTGGGCCGACGGGGTGCCCGACTGGGTGTTGCGCATGCGCCGTTCGGTGGCGGTGGCGACGCGGCGCAAGGTCGGATTGCCCGCCGCGGCATAGAGTTCGGCGAATCGCCGCGCGAAAACCGCACGCGGCGATGAGAACTCCGTCTCGTCGATGGTCAAAGAACCCCCCGTTCGGTGAAAACGACCGAGGGGAATGATATTTGGTGCATCGGGACCCGGCGCGGCGCCGGGTCCCGATCCGGTCAGAGGAACATGGTGTCGCCGAAGACCGAGTTGGTCGCGCTCACCTGCGGCGTGGTCGCGGTGACCGTGGCCCAGGAGTAGATGTTGAGCGGACCGCCGCAGTCGCCGACCATCAGATGGAAGTCGCGGTTCACCAGGTAGGTGGTGCCCGCGCCCAGCGGCATGCTCCCCACATCGATCTTCTCGATCTCGCCCGGCGCCAGCGACAGGCTCAGATCGAGCCCCGCCGAGATCGACGGACCGATGTCGGCCGAGACGTCCGGACCCGAGGAACCGAAGCCGATGCTCGCCCCCGCGCCGACCGAGATCCCGCCGTCCAGTCCGACCGAGAGGGTCACCTCGACCGCGCAGGCGACGAGATAGCCGGATTCGAGCGTGCCGGTCGCCCCGGCGGGCGGCGTCACGTACGCGGTGTTGTCGAGGAACACCTCGCGGTTGGTCGGCATGGCGTTGAGCGCGGGCACCTGCCGGTAGGACTGATCGGTGTGGCCGAGGGTCAGCTCGAAGCCCGCGGGTCCGTGATAGGTGGTCTCGTGTGGGGCCATCGGTGTCGCCGACGCCGTCGGCGTGATCCCGACGGTGCTCAACGCGATGGCCGTGGCACCCAGCATGGTGGTGACGATTCTCAATGTTCCTCCCCTGCAATGAAGGCCGTGAATTCCGGCCTGCCATCACGGTAGGAATCCGGCCTGAGCCGGGTCTCGGGGTGAACCCTCGAATGAGCTGATAATCGCTGGTGAGGATGCCGTGACCGGTTGTCCGGTCCGGCGGCGAGCGCGTCGGCGACCTGTTCTTCAGGGCTGGGCGTATGCCCAGGTGAGACGTGTTTTCTGTCCGGACCGGACGGCATCGGCCCAGGTCGGCGCCTGATCGCCGGCATCGGGGCGGAGATCAGGGACTTTCCTGATGTCGGCACCCACTCGCGCGTGCCAGTATCGAAGCATGGATCCGTCTGTTCCCACCCGTGCCGCCGCCCCGGGGCCCGCCGCCCCGTACGGGTACGGCGCCGCACCGGGGAGCAACGTCGCATCGGGGAACGCCGCACCGCCGCCGAACGGCGCACCCCACTACCCCGGCGGCCCCGGCGCCGCGATGAATCCCGGCGGGCACCGGCAGCCCAAGGGCCCGCAGCGATTCGTCGCGCGGGCGCTCGGCAACGGTCAGGCCGTCTACGGCACCCCGCACCCCTACGTTCCGCCGCCGCAGTATCGGCCCCCGCCCGGCTACTACCCCGGGTACCCGACGCAATCGGGGTACGGGGTGCCGCGTGGTTACCGGCCGGGCATGCTGCCGACGCCGGGGCCCGAGCCCGTCGGCGCGCCGCTGCCGCAGACCCCGCGACTGGTCCGCCGGACGGGTGGTCGGGTGGTCGGTGGTGTCGCCGGTGGTCTGGCCGATCATCTCGGCGTCGACGTGTTCAAGGTGCGGATGGCGTTCGTGCTGCTGTCCGCGCTGGTCGGTGCGGGCCTGGTGGCCTACGGCCTGCTGTGGATCTTCACCCCGGGCGGCAACGACGCGGCCAAACCGACCGGCGACGAGCGCAGACAGGCGATCGGCCTCGCCCTGCTCGGCCTCGGCCTCGCGGTGACCGTTGGCTGGTTGTTCCAGGGCACCGCCGCGAAGGTGATCGCCCCGATCGTGGTGGTCGCGGTCGGTGCCGCGCTGGTCTGGCGCGAGTACGACGTCGCCGCGCCGGGTCCGCGCGCGCTGTTCGGGCTACCCGCGCGACCGTCGGTGGTCACCTGGTCGCGGATCGTGGCCGGGGCGACGCTGATCGTGGTCGGGCTCGGCGTGGTGGTGCTGGCCAGGATCGATCTGAGTTCGCTCGGCTCGGCGTTGATCGCGGTCGCGGTCACGCTGGTCGGCGCGGGGCTGCTGACGGTGCCGCTGTGGCTGCGCATGGTCCGCGCGCTCAATGCCGAGCGCGGCGCCCGCATCCGCAACGAGGAACGCGAGGAGATCGCCTCGCACCTGCACGATTCGGTGCTGCAGACCCTCGCGCTGATCCAGCGGCAGGCCGAGGACCCGCAGGAGGTGCTGCGCCTGGCCCGCAGCCAGGAACGCGAGCTGCGCAAATGGCTCTTCGACGACACCGCCCCCGCCCAGTCCAGCCTGGCCGCCGCGCTGCGCACCATCGCGGGCGAGGTGGAGGACCAGCACGGCGTGAAGGTCACCCCGGTGACCGTCGGCGATGTCGCGATGGACCCCGGCGACACCGGCGCCGGCCTGCCCAAGGAACACTTCACCGCCCTGCTCGGCGCGAGCCGGGAGGCGCTGGTCAACGCGGCCAAGCACGCGGGTGTCCCGGAGATCGACCTGTTCGCCGAGACCGAACCGCACCAGGTGAGCATCTTCGTCCGCGACCGCGGCGCCGGGTTCGACACCGCCGCCGTGCCCGCCGACCGGCGCGGTGTCGCGAAATCGATCTGCGCCCGGATCGAGCGTCGCGGCGGCACCGCCGTCATCGACTCGACCATCGGGCGCGGCACCGAGGTGCGCATCGTGATGCCGCGCTCGGACTCCGGCACCACGGACCCGGCCGCCGACGCGCCGGACCCGTCCGAGGTGTGAGGCCCCGCGCAGGCCTGGGCGGCGGATCCTGTTCGGCCACGGGCGTTTCGCGCCCTGCCGCCGGGCCCTCCCGCCTCGGTCCGAACCGATATTCACGGTCGTGTGGTACCGATGAGAACAAGTCGATCGCCGGTGGGATGAGAGTGAGCTGTCAGTGAGTGTTCGGGTGTTCCTGGTCGACGATCACGCGGTGTTCCGGTCGGGCGTGCGCGCCGAACTGAGCCGCGAGACCGATATGGAGGTCGTCGGCGAGGCGGGCGCGGTGGCCGAGGCGGTCGCCGGGATCGATGCGGCGAAGCCGGATGTGGTGCTGCTGGACGTGCACATGCCCGACGGCGGCGGTGTCGCGGTGCTCACCGGGATCGCCGACGGCCCGGTGTGCCTGGCGCTGAGCGTGTCCGACGCCGCCGAGGACGTGATCGCGGTGATCAGGGCCGGCGCGCGCGGGTATGTCACCAAGACGATCTCCGGCGCCGAACTGGCCGACGGCATCCGCCGCGTCGCCGGCGGTGACGCCGTGTTCAGCCCGCGGCTGGCCGGTTTCGTCCTCGATTCGTTCACCGGCCGCTCCCCGGTGCCCGAGCCCCCGCTCGACCCCGAGCTGGACTCGCTCACCCCGCGCGAGCTCGAGGTGCTGCGCCTGCTGGCCCGCGGCTACACCTACCGCGAGATCGCCGAGACCCTGTTCATCTCGGTGAAGACGGTGGAAACCCACGCGTCCAACGTGCTCCGCAAGACCCAGCAGTCCAATCGCAATGCCCTGACCCGCTGGGCCCATCGCCGCCGGATCGAGTGAGGGCGGTTATTTCGCGGGGACGTAGATCTGGTTGAGCACGCCGGAACCGAACGCCTCGGCCGAGGCCAGCTTCAGCTCGACCTGGTCGTCGAGCTTGTCGAACCAGCGCGCACCCTTGCCGAGCACGACCGGGTGGACGAACAGCTGCAACTGATCGAGCAGGCCCGAGCGCAGCAGGGACTGGACCAGGGTGAGGCTGCCGGTGATGGCGAGGTCGCCGCCCTCGGTGGCCTTGAGCGCCCTCAGCTCGGCCTCGATGTCGCCGGTGACGATCTCGGTGTTGTTCCAGGTCGCTTCCGTCAGCGTCGTGGTGACGACGTACTTCTTCTGGTTGTTCATGAAACCGGCGAACTCGTCGTCGCTGGTGGGCCAGTGCGCGGCGAACTCCTCGTACTGGACGCGACCGAGCAGCATCGCGTCCGAGGTGGCCATGCCCGCGCCGATCGCGGCGCCCATCTCGTCGTCGAAGTAGGGGAAGTGCCAGGTCTCGGGGGCCTCGGCGACGCCGTCGGCGGAGACGAACAGGCTGGAAACGATCTTGCGCATCGGATTCTCCCTTGGGGTGTACCGTACAGTACGGTTCTGGGTGAACTGAACAGTACGGTACACTCTTTGGGGTGTCAACAGATCCGCGAATCCGACATCCGGGAGGCCCGATGCCCCGCACCGAAACAGCGCCCGATCTCGTGGAGGGCAGCGCCGCCGAACAGGCGCGCCGCCGGATCATGGAGGCGGCCATGGAGGTGTTCCTGCGCGACGGCTACCTCGGGGCCAAGACCGACGAGATCGCCAAGGTCGCTGGTTCGTCGAAGCAGACGATCTACAAGCGCTTCGGCAGCAAGGACAAACTGTTCGAGGAGATCGTGTTCGACCGGCTCGGCGGGATCGATCAGGTCTTCCGGGAAGCGATCGGCGAACTCGCCTCCGCCGACGACGTGGAGACCACGCTGCGCATGGTGGCGCACCGGTTCGTCCATCTGCTGACCCGGCCCGCGCAGCTCCGGGTGCGGCGGCTGGTCATCGCCGAGGCGGGCCGCTTTCCCCAGCTGGGGCGGGCGTACTTCGAAGCCGGACCCGAACGCGTGCACGCCATGTTGGCGTCGTGCTTCGCCCAGCTGACCGAGCGGGGCCTGCTGCGGACCGTCGAACACGAACTGGCCGCCAACCACTTCACCTGGCTGGTGGTGTCGGTGCCGGTCAACAAGGTCATGTTCTGTGGTGACGAAACCCGCTTCAGCGACGCCGAACTCGATCACTACGCCGACGCGGGCGTGGAAGCGTTCCTCGCCGCCTACCGGCCACCGGCGACGACGGCCCGAGGCGCTACATCACCGCGATGATGATCGCGATCAGGATGACCAGCCCGATGAGCACGCCGGCGCCGATGGCCAGCGGCGCGCCGTTGGGCAGGTTGTCGACGAAGCTGCCGGTGCGCTGCTGCGGCGCGGCGGGCGCGGCCAGCGGGGCGCGCTGCGGGCGCGGCAGCGGGGCGGAATGCGGGCTGCGCAGGCCGCTGGCGGAGTTGCGGGCGGCCCAGGAGGGAATGGTGCCGTCCTCGGTGCGCAGCGGCACGCCGAGGATGTAGGCGGCGGTACCGGGACCGAAGGCGGCGGTGAGGATCTCGTCGCGCGCCTGGGCCATCGTCGGGCGGCGCTGCGGTGCCGGTTCGAGCATGTGCAGCAGCGGCTGGGTGAGGATGCCGCTGCGGCTGGGCGGGATGATCCGGCCCATCGCGGCCCGGGTGACGACATCGTTCTCGTCGTCGTCGAAACCGAACGGCGGCTGCCCCTCCAGCGCGGTGTAGAGGGTCGCGCCGAGGGAGAACACGTCGCTGGCCTCGGTGGGCCTGGCGCCGCGGGCGACCTCGGGTGGCAGGTAGGCGGGGGTGCCGGTGATGGTGCCTTCCGGGTCGTCGCCGTGGGTGTCGCCCGCGCCGCGGGAGATGCCGAAGTCGCTGAGCTTGGCCTTGCCGAGATCGGGACCGCGATCGGCGACGAGGATGTTGCCCGGCTTGATGTCGCGGTGCACGATGCCGGCGGCGTGCGCGGCGGCGAGCGCGTCGGCCACCTGCGCGCCGATCTGGGCGACCTCGACCGCGGGCAGCGTGTCGAACAGCGTGAGCGCCTTGGCCACACTGCGCGAGGGTAAGTACTCCATGACGAGCCAGGGTTCGCCCGCCTCGATCACCACGTCGTAGACCGCGATCGCGTGCTCGTGCGACAGCTTGGCCGCCACCCGGCCCTCGTGCACGATGCTGCTGCGGATGCGCTCGGCCTCGGCCTCGCTCAATCCGGCCGTGGAGAGCACCTGCTTGATGGCGACTTCGCGGTTCAGCAACCGGTCCGTCGCGAGCCAGACCGCACCCATGCCACCGCCGCCCAGTTTCGACTGCAGGCGGTAACGACCCGCGACGAGGTAGTCGGGGCCGATATGGGGACGAGCACGTTCGGTCACGGGTGCGAGGGTAGTCGAATATGCCGATGACTGGCCGGTATCGCGACGCGCGGGTATAAGGGGCCCCGCTGTGGACACGGGCCGGGGGTGGGTGTCACCCTGGTCGCGATCGAACGTATATTCGAATACGATTGATAGCTGAAACGGTGCTGCCGTTCCGGCGCTGGGCGGCTCTCCGCTCGCGGGTCCATCGTGGAAGTAGGTGGTGTTGATGGGTTCGGATGCGTTGTCGCCCGAGGTGGCGGCCCGGGCGCGCACGCTCGACGAACTGCGCAGGCGGATGGCCGCGGTGCCGGGCCGGGGCGAGTCCGCCACCGCTCATATCCCTCGTGAGCAGCCACTACGCCGTGATCTGTTGCCGGTGCCCGCTCCGCTCGCCGAGCTGTTGCCCGACGGCGGACTGCCCAAGGGGGCCGTGGTCGCCTATACCGGCGCGCACTCGCTGCTGTCCGGTCTGCTCGCCGCGGTGACCGGCGGCGGTGGCCACGCCGCGGTGGTCGGGCTGCCCCGGCTGGGTTTGCTGGCCGCCGCCGAGATGGGCGCGCAGCTGTCCCGGCTGGCGGTGATCGCCGACCCAGGCCCCGATCCGGGCGAAGTGGCCGCCGTCCTGCTCGACGGCCTCGATCTGGTCGTCCTCGGGCTCGACGGCGTCGCCGTCCCGCCCGCCCGCTGCCGGGTGCTCGCCGCCCGCGCCCGCAACCGCGGCGCCACCCTGGTCGTCGCCGGCGGCACCTGGACCAATCCGTCGCTGCGCCTGGACACCCGCGTCACCGGCTACCGCGGTCTCGGCGCGGGCCGCGGCCGCCTGCGCTCGGTCTGCCTGGACGTGCGCGTCAGCGCCAAGGCGGGGCCACCCCGGCACGGCCGGATAGACCTGTGCGCCAAGGCCGGTCGCACCGAATGGCTCGCCCGCGAGGCGGAGATCCGCGAGGCGGCCGACGTGCGAGAGGCCGTGTCGTGACCGGCCTGCGATGACGCGGGCGGAGCGCGTGCTGGCGCTGCTGTGTCCCGACTGGCCCGCGGTGGCGGCGGCCGCGGTGGCCGGGGTGCCCGCGGATCGCCCGGTGGCGGTGCTGCGCGGGAATCGGGTGGTGTCGGCGTCGGCGATCGCCAGGGCGGAGGGGGTGCGCGAGGGCGTGACCCGCAGGGAGGCGCAGTCGCGCTGCCCCGATCTGGTTGTCGCCCAGGATGATCCGGACCGGGATGCCCGGCTGTTCGAATCGATCGCGGGCGCGGTCGACGCGACGGTGCCCGGTGTCGAAGTGCTCCGCCCGGGACTCCTCGTCCTCGGAGCACGGGGCGCCACCAGGTTCTTCGGCTCCGAGGAGGCCGCGGCGATCCAGCTCATCGATGCCGTGGCGGTGGCGGGCGCCGAGGCGCAGATCGGCATCGCCGACGCCCTGTCGACCGCCGTGCTCGCGGCGCGCCGCGCGGCGTTCGTCCCGGTCGGCGCCGGTGCCCGCTATCTGGCGCCGCTCCCGGTGGCCGAGCTCGCCGCCGAACCCGCGCTGGCGCCACCGGAACGCGCCGACCTGGTCGACCTGCTGCACCGCCTGGGCTTGCGCCGCGTCGGTGACTTCGCCCGGCTCACCCCCGCCGACGTCGCCTCCCGCTTCGGCGCCGACGCGGCGCTGGCCCACCGCGTCGCCCGCGGCCTGCCGGAGCGGCCGCCCTCGGCGCGGCGGCCACCGCCGGAACTGGCCGTCGACCTCGACTGCGATCCGCCGATCGACCGGGTCGACGCCGCCGCCTTCGCCGGGCGCACCCTCGCGACCCGGCTGCACACCGCCCTCACCGCCGCGGGCGTCGCCTGCACCCGGCTGGCCGTCACCGCGCGCACCGAGGCGGGGGAGGAGCTCTCGCGGATCTGGCGTTGCGCGCGCCCGCTCACCCCGCCCGACACCGCCGACCGCATCCGCTGGCAGCTCGACGGCTGGCTCACCCACCGCGATCGCCCGACCGCCCCGATCGTCACGCTGCGGCTGGAGCCGGTCGAGGTGGTCGCCGCGGGCGCGCTGCAACTGGGCCTGTGGGGCGGGGAGGGCGAGGAGACCGAGCGGGCCCGCCGTGCGCTGGTCCGGGTGCAGGGCCTGCTCGGTGGCGAGGCGGTGCGCGTCGGCGTGCTCAGTGGCGGGCGCGGGCCCGCCGAGCGGATCACCATGATCGCCCTGGGCGACGAGCTCACCCCGGCCGCCGACCCGTCCCAGCCCTGGCCCGGCCGGCTCCCCGAACCGGCGCCGACGCTGCTGCTCCTGCACCGCCCCGTCGTGCACCTGACCGCCGCCGACGGCACCGCCGTCGAGGTCACCGACCGCGGCCTGTTCACCGCCGACCCGGCCCGGCTGCGCTGGGGCCGCAGGCAGTGGGCGCTGCTCGGCTGGGCGGGCCCGTGGCCGGTGGACGAGCGCTGGTGGGCCGCCGCCGAGCAGGCGGGCCCGGCCGCCCGCGCCCAGGTCCAGCTCGACGCCGAACCCACCGAGATCAGGGCCGTCCTGCTCGTCTACGACGCCGCCACCTGGCACGCCGAGGGCGTCTACGAATAGCCGCCGAACACAGGGTGCCCTTACCGGCGGGGCGGGGGCGGTTCTACAGTGAAACGACGCCTGTTCCGGATCGGCCGGACGTCGGTCGCGGAAGGAGCCGTCATGAACCCGTTCGAGAGCATGTCGTGCTCGGTCGCCGCGACGGACCTGTCCCTGCTCGGCACCGCGGCGCACGTCACCGGCTGGCTGTGCGTCGAGCATCCCGGCGCCTGGGGCCACGACGTGATCGGCGACGAGGTGCTCGGCCCGGAGATCACCGCCGAACTGGCCGCGCGCACCACCGCGGCGAAGGTCCGGCCCACCCTCATCCGCCGCCCCGGCCGCAACGAGTTCACCGGCACCCGCACGGTGCTGCTGGTCAGCTCGCGGCCCGAGGGTTCCTGGTGCGAGCGGTTCGAGATCACCGACCTGCGTCAGCTCTTCGACATCGACCTGCACCTGGTCGACGGCCCGCCGCCGGGAATCGGTGTGCGCGTGGACGATCCGCTGGTCCTGGTCTGCGCGCACGGCAAACGCGACCAGTGCTGCGCCCGGCTCGGCCGCCCGATCGCCGCCACCATGGCCGCCGCCCATCCCGGCCGCGTCTGGGAGGCCTCGCACACCGGCGGTCACCGCTTCGCCCCCGCCGTCGTCCTGCTCCCGTCCGGCCTCACCTACGGCCGGGTCGACACCGCCGCCGCCGAGGCCGCGCTCGCCGCCGCCGACACCGGCGCCGTCTCCCACACCGGATTGCGCGGCCGCAGCTGCTACGACCCGATCGGTCAGCTCGCCGAAGTCGCCGTCCGCGAACAGTTCCCGGCGCTGCCCGCCGACGCGCTCGTCGTCGAGCCCGCGCCGAGCCACACCGACGACCCCACCCTCGCGGGCGCCGCCGTCGTCACCCACCGCGACGGCCGCCGCTGGCGGGTCACCGCCCGCACGGTTCCCGCCCCGCCCCGGCAGGCCAGCTGCGGCGGCGCGCCGAAACCGGCCACCTACCTGGAAACCGTGGCGGTGGAAGAACTGTCAGTGCAGGCGCACCGGTAGCTCGGTCAGCCCGCGGATGAGCGTGCTCGTCTGATAGCGCGGATCGTGCGCGCCGGGGGCCAGGGTCAGCCCGGGGAAGCGGGCCAGCAGCGTGGTGAAGGCGATCTCGGCCTCCAGGCGGGCCAGCGGCGCGCCGACGCAGAAATGGATGCCGTGGCCGAAGGCCAGGTGGCCCGCGGCCGCGCCGTCGACCCGCAATTCGTCGGGGTCGGGGAAACGCAGCGGGTCCCGATTGGCACCGACGAGGGCGACATGGACGAACTCCCCCGCGGGAATCTCGATGTCGCCCACCGTGATCGGCTCGGCCGTCACCCGCTCGGTCGACATGTTCACCGGGCCGTCGAACCGCAGGAACTCCTCGATCGCCGCGGGCACACCGGCCGGATCGGCGAGCAGCGCCCGCCACTGCGCGGGCGCCCGCAGCAGCGCGAGGGTGCCGTTGCCGATCAGGTTGACCGTGGTCTCGTGCCCGGCGACGAGCAGCAGGAACGCCATCGCCACCAGTTCCTGGTCGGTGAGCCGGTCGCCGTCGTCGTCGGCCAGGACCAGCCGGGAGAGCAGGTCGTCGGCGGGCCGCTCCTGCTTGGCGCGCACCAGTTCCGAGAGATAGGTGTGCATCGCGATCGCGGCGGCGGCGCCGTCCTGGGTGAGCCGGTGCACGCCGACGAGCAGCCGGGTCCAGGCCTGGAAGCGGTCGCGGTCGGCGAACGGCACCCCGAGCAGCTCGCAGATCACCGCCACCGGCAGCGGATTGGCGAAGGCGGCCATCAGGTCCACCTCGTCCGCGTCGGCGAACCCGTCGAGCAGCGCGTCGGTGATCTCCTGGACGCGCGGTCGCAGCACCGCCACCTGCCGGGTGGTGAAGGCCTTGTTCACCAGCTTGCGCAGCCGGGTGTGGCCGGGCTCGTCGGTGTTGAGCATGTGATCCGAGAGCACCAGGGCCCGGCTGTCGACCAGCGTGCCCGTCCGGCTCGCCATGGTCGCGGCGAGTTCCGCGATGCCCTTGTGCAGCCGCGAGTCCGCCAGCAGCCCCCGCCCGATCGCGTAGTCGACCACCACCCAGCGCACGATGTTGTCCGGGAACCGGACCCGATGCGCGATTCCCCGCTCGCGCCAGCGCCGATAGTAGGAATGCGGATCGTCGTAGAAATCGCTGCCGATGGTCTCGACCGTCGTAGGGCCCGAGTGATTCGCCGCCATGATCCCAGGCTACGCCGCCCGCGCCGCCGCGAAACCGAACGCGTGATCGAATCCTATTGATACACAGTAATTTTGGCGCGACTCACCAGTGTGTACCGGGTACCCACCGCGCGGCGCGTCGGAGGGCGCTGCCGGTGGCCTTGCGCGCGGGCGACTTCGGTTTCGGCGCGGGATCGGGCGCCGTCGGCTCGTCGGCCGGTGCGGCGGTCTCGACCGATTCGCCCTTGGCGGCGGGGGAGTCGGGCAGCGCGCGGTAGTAGCGGTGCAGGATGCGGTCGCGGAGCCTGGGGGTGAGCAGGGCGCCGTATTCGGCGAAGGTACCGAGCGGGACATCGATGCGCTTGGGGCGCTCGGTGAGAGCCCGCACGATCGTGGCGGCGGCCCACTCCGGTGATTCGGAAGGGCCCTGGTCGCCGCTCGGGGCGATCATCGGGGTGCGCACCAGCGGCATGTGGATGGTGGTGAAAGTGACGCCGTCGGCCAGGGTTTCGACGGCGGCGACCTCGGTGAACTTGTCCAGCGCGGCCTTGCTGGCGAGGTAGGCGGAGAAGCGCGGGGTGGCGACCTGCACACCGGCGCTGGAGATGTTGACGATGTGGCCGAAGCCGCGTTCGCGCATCTGGGGCAGCAGGGCCAGGGTCATCCGCAGCGCGCCGAAGTAGTTGACCGCCATGGTGCGTTCGAAGTCGTGCATGCGGTCGGTGGAGCGGTGGATGGCGCGCCGGATGGAGCGGCCCGCGTTGTTCACCAGCATGTCGACGTGGCCGTGCTGATCGAGGATCGCCTCGACGGTCGACTCGACGGACTCGGCGTCGGTGACATCGCACTGATAGCCGTGGGCCCGGCCGCCCGCGTCGACGATCTCGGCGACCACGGCGCCCAGTTCGTCACCGCGGCGGGCGAGGAGGAAGACGACGGCGCCCTTGTCGGCGACCGCCAGCGCGGCGGCCCGCCCGATCCCGGACGATGCGCCCGTGATCACGACATGACTGCCGGCCAGATCGCGCCGCCGCCGACCGCGACGACCCTGCGCACCGGGAGAAACCTGTGACATCACTGCTCCTTTGCAGCTCGTTCCCTCGAACTTACTCCAAAGTAAGTTCTGGGACCAGGTCTGTCGAAAAACTCGAAAATATGTTCGAACGCCTCTCGCCAATGTTCGAACGTATGTGCGATACTTGGCCGCATGGCGGACGATCGGATGGCGGATATCTATGCCGCGGTGCGGCTCGGCGGTGGCGACCCGGATGCGGCGCGCGCGGCGCTGACCAGGCTCTGGGACGAGGTAGGGGAAGGCGGCGACCCGTTGCATCGCTGCGTGATCGCACATCACCTGGCGGATGTGCAGGAGTTGCCGGAGGGTGCGCTGCTCTGGGATCAGCGGGCGCTGGCCGCGGTGTTCGGGCCGGGCATCCCGCTGGACGAGGGGCTGCGCGGGTTCCTGCCCTCGCTGTATCTGAACCTGGCCGACAGTCACCGCCGCGTCGGCGACTTCGACATGGCGCGGATGCAGCTGGCCATCGCGCGCGGGCACCTGGACGTGCTCGCCAACGATGCCTACGGCGCGGTGATCCGGTCGGGTCTCGGTCATGTGGAGGCCGCGCTGGAGTCCAGGTCGATGGAGCGTTTGCCCACGAGTTGAGGGGTCGGGCAACCGCGATCGACAGGGGAGGTGACGCGGGGGTCGGGAGAGGAGTGGGCTGGTGGGCTGGAGCAACGGACCGCCGACCTGGTCGGAACTGGAGCGGGTGCTCTCGGGCAAGCCGTCCCGCCGTCCCGCCGAGGAGATGCATCCCGGCGACGGCGGTGACAGCCCGGCCTGGTCGCGCAAACGCGGTGCGTACGAAGCGCACCCGGTCGACCGGCCCGCCACGCCGACGGTGCCCTTCGCCGAGCTGCACGCCCACTCCGCCTACAGCTTCCTCGACGGCGCGAGTCAGCCGGAGGAACTGGTGGAGGAGGCGGTGCGGTTGGGGCTGGAGGCCCTCGCGCTCACCGATCACAACGGGTTCTACGGGACCGTCCGGTTCGCCGAGGCGGCCAGAGAATGGGGAATGCCAACGGTTTTCGGTGCCGAACTGTCACTGGGAACCGATGCGGAGGCGGCGCCTGGCCGAGGGGATGCGGTCAGGCGCCGTTCTGTTCCCCGGGGTGGTCTCCGGTCGATCGGCGACCCGGGGGGCGCGGCGGGTGGACACGAGAACGCCCCGGACACCCTGCCGCGCACGGGAACTCCCGACCCGCACGGGCCGCATCTGCTGGTGCTGGCGCGCGGGCAGGAGGGCTATCGCACACTGTCGCGACAGATGTCGGCGGCGCACATGGCGGCGGGGGAGAAGGGCGTCCTGCGCTACGACCTCGACACGCTCACCGCGGCCGCGGCCGGGCACTGGCACATCCTGACCGGGTGCCGGAAGGGGCAGCTGCGCCTCGCCGTGGCAGAGGATCTCCACGCGGGCGATACCGCGCTCCCGAAAGCCGAAGCGGCCCTGCGGGAACTGATCGAGCGCTTCGGCGCCGACCGGGTGAGCGTCGAGCTCACCCATCACGGCATCGCCACCGACGACGAGCGCAACGACTACCTGGTCGCGCTGGCCGATCGCGTCGGGCTGCCGGTCCTGGCGTCCACCGGCGCGCATTTCGCCGCGCCCGCCCAGCGCCGCCGGGCCATGGCGCTGGCCGCGATCCGGGCCAGGAGCAGTCTCGACGCGATGGCGGGCTGGCTCCCGTCCACCGGCGGCGCGCATCTGCGGTCCGGCGCGGAGATGGCCGCGCTGTTCGCCGAGCACCCGCACGCGGTGACCAACGCGGTGGAACTGGCCCGCGAGTGCGCCTTCGACCTGCGCCTGATCGCCCCGAAGCTGCCGCCGTTCGACGTCCCCGCCGGGCACGACGAGGACTCCTGGCTGCGCGAGCTGAGCTATCGCGGCGCGGCGCGGCGCTACGGTCCACCGGAGCGGAATCCGAAGGCGTACGCGCAGATCGAGCACGAGCTCGCGGTGATCCAGAAGATGACCTTCCCCGGGTACTTCCTGGTGGTGCACGACATCGTCGCCTTCTGCAAGAAGAACGACATCCTGTGCCAGGGCCGGGGCTCGGCCGCCAACTCCGCGGTCTGCTACGCCATCGGCATCACCAATGTCGATCCGGTGCGCAACAATCTGCTGTTCGAACGCTTCCTGTCCACCGAGCGCGACGGGCCGCCCGATATCGACGTCGACATCGAATCCGATCGGCGCGAGGAGGCCATCCAGCACGTCTACGCCAAGTACGGCCGCGACTACGCCGCCCAGGTGGCGAACGTCATCACCTATCGCGGCAAGTCCTCGGTGCGCGATGCCGCACGGGCGCTCGGGTTCTCGCCGGGGCAGCAGGACGCCTGGAGCAAGCAGGTGAGCCGCTGGTCGGGGGTGTCGGCGGAGCAGGGCACCGATATCCCGGCGCCGGTACTCGAACTCGCGGGCGAACTCGACGGCCTGCCACGGCATCTGGGCATCCACTCCGGCGGCATGGTGATCTGCGATCGGCCGATCGCCGACGTCTGCCCGGTGGAGTGGGCACGGATGGCGGGGCGCAGCGTGCTGCAGTGGGACAAGGACGATTGCGCCGCCGTCGGCCTGGTGAAGTTCGACCTGCTCGGTCTCGGCATGCTCTCGGCGCTGCACTACATGATCGACCTGGTGCGCGAGCACAAGGGCGAGACGGTCGAACTGCACGCGCTCGATCTCGCCGAACCGGCCGTCTACGAGATGTTGCAGCGCGCCGACTCGATCGGGGTGTTCCAGGTGGAGTCGCGCGCGCAGATGGCGACGCTGCCCCGGCTGAAGCCGCGCACCTTCTACGACCTGGTGGTGGAGGTGGCGCTGATCCGGCCCGGCCCCATCCAGGGTGGGTCGGTGCACCCGTACATCCGCAGGCGGAACGGGCTGGAGGAGCCCCGCTGCGATCATCCGGCGCTGGAGAATTCGCTCGCCCGCACGCTCGGGGTGCCGCTGTTCCAGGAACAGCTGATGCAGATGGCCATCGACGTGGCCGGTTTCACCCCCGCCGAAGCCGATCAGCTGCGCCGCGCCATGGGCTCCAAGCGCTCGCCGGAGAAGATGGAACGGCTCAAGGACCGCCTCTACCAGGGCATGCGCGACCTGCACGGCATCACCGGCGCGGTCGCCGACCGGATCTACGAGAAGCTCTACGCCTTCGCCAATTTCGGCTTCCCGGAGAGTCATTCGCAGAGCTTCGCCTCGATCGTGTTCTATTCGTCCTGGTTCAAGCTGCACCACCCGGCGGCATTCTGTGCCGGACTGCTGCGCGCCCAGCCGATGGGCTTCTACTCCCCGCAGTCACTGGTCGCCGACGCCCGGCGCCACGGTGTGCGGGTGCACGGGCCCGACATCAACGCCAGCCTGGCCGAGGCCACCCTGGAGAACGCGGGCACCGAGATCCGGCTCGGGCTGGCCGGGGTCCGGCACATCGGTGCCGATCTCGCCGATCGCATCGTCGCCGAGCGTGGCGCTTCGGGTCCGTACGGCTCGATGCTCGAGCTCACCGGGCGGGTGGAACTGACTGTCGCGCAGGCGGAATCGCTGGCCACCGCGGGTGCGCTGGACACTCTGGTCGACCCGGTGTCCGGCGAGCACGCGGATGCGCCGCCGGTTCCCGACCGCGGCAGCAGTGTGCGCCGGGCCGCGCTGTGGGCCGCCGGTGCCGCGGCGGGGGAGCGTCCGCACCTGCTGCCCGGCACCGGCCCGGCGACCGTCGCTCCGTCCCTGCCCGGCATGAGCGCACTCGAGCTCGCCGCCGCCGACGTGTGGGCCAGCGGCATCTCGCCCGGCAGCTATCCCACCGAATTCCTGCGCGCGCACCTGAACTCGCTCGGCGTCGTCCCGGCGTGCGATCTGCTGCTGGTCGAGGACGGCACCCGCATCCTGGTCGCGGGCGCGGTCACCCATCGTCAGCGTCCCGCCACCGCGGCGGGCGTCACCTTCCTCAATCTGGAAGACGAGACCGGCATGGTCAATGTCGTCTGCTCGGTCGGCCTCTGGGCCCGCTACCGCCGCCTGGCCCAGAACGCCACCGCCCTGCTGATCCGTGGCCGCGTCCAGAACGCGGAGGGCGCGGCCAGTGTCCTCGCCGACCACCTCGAACACCTCGACCTCACGATCGCCGCCCGCTCCCGCGACTTCCGTTGATCAGCAGCCGAATCGATGCCGGACATCCGGGAGTCGCTGCGGTATCAAGGAAGTGAGGCCATCGAGCGTGGGGGCCACATGTCGAACTCCGAACCGAACAGCCTGTCGGTGACATACCGGCAGGGCTACCGCTGGGCCGTGGCGGAGCTGCTCGCCTCGCTGCCGTCGCTGGTGCTCAGCGGCTGGCTGCTGGTGGGAACCGCCGCGCTGCTGGCGAACTGGGCCGCGGTGCTGGTCCTCGGACTGTGGCTGGGGTCGGGTCCGCTGGTGCTGTGGTGGCGCCGGCTCGTGCTGGCGGCGATGGCGCAGTGGTCGGCGCAGCACCTGCCGGACGAACACGACCGGGTGCGTCGCGCGTGGGTGAACGTCACCGCCACCGCGGGTCTGCCCGTCGACACCGCCAGGGTGTGGGTGATGAATTCCGGTGCGGTGAACGGTGCCCTGCACTCCGGCGGGCAGTTGTCCGTCACCCGGCAGGCCGTCGACACGTTCACCCAGCACCAGCTCGAAGCGCTGCTCGCCCATGAACTCGGGCACCGGCTCCAGGGCACCGCGACCTGGCGGTACGTGATCTGGTGGTACCGAAGGCCGTTCGAATGGCTGGTCCGTGCCCTCTTCGCGCCCGCCGACCTGCTCATGGGACGGGCGCTTCCGCGCCTGACGGTCACCTCGGACCGGGTGATCGCGTCCCTGCGCTGGTCGTACCTGGGCCTGGTCACCGCGACCACGCTGCTCGCCGCCCCCGCCGTGCTGGCCTACGGCTGCGCGGCCTGCCTGGTCTTCGTGGCCTTCGCCCTGCTCCTCGGCCCCTGGACCGCCGCCATCGCCCTGAGCGTCGCCGCCCTCCAACTGCTGATCCGCCCCCGGCTGTGGCAGCGCGGCGAATATCTCGCCGACCGCGTCGTCGCCGACCTCGGCTACCTCGCCGAGTTCCGCGCCGTCCTGCACACCCTGCACCACCACCCGAACAACCCCACCCGCTCCGGCGCGGTCCCCACCCTCCTCTCCACCCACCCCCACCTCGACGCCCGCCTCGCCGAACTCGACCGCTACACCACCCGCCCCCGCTGACCTAGAGATTCGCGGGTGCGCCCGCTCGGGCGGTCGGCGGATTACGCTGCGATCATGCGCAAGCTTGCCGTGGTGATGATCGGGGTGCTCGGGCTGGTGTTCCTGGCCGGGTGCGGGGACGACGTGGGGAGCGGGGGCCCGGCCGATCAGGCGTCCTCGCCGACGGTTTCGGGGCCCGCCGCGGCGGTGGCGCCGGGGTTTCGGGAGGGGGCGCCGGCGAAAGAGAGTCCGGCGCCGCCGGATTCGGACCGGAAAGAGGTGATCACCGGGTCGGTCGACGTGACCTCGGGTGATCCGATCGGGGCGGCGGCGGAGGTCACCGAGCAGGTGCGGGTGCTCGGCGGGCGGATCGACAGCCGCACCGAACAGCCGGGGACCGACGACCGCACGCCGCGCGCCGTGCTCAGTGTGCGGGTGCCCGCGGACAAGACCGACGCCTTCATCACCGGACTCGACGGGGTCGGCACCGTCACCAGGGTGAGCACCAATCGCGACGACGTCACCATGCAGTGGCAGGACCTCGATGCCCGCATCAGCGCCCTGCGCGCCTCCGTCGACCGGTTGCGCGCGCTCATGGCAGGCGCGACCAACACCGCCGACCTGATCGCCGCCGAGGAGGCGCTGGCGAGCAGGCAGGGTGAACTCGACAGCCTCACCGCGCAGAAGCGCTCCCTCGACGACCAGGTCGCGCTGTCCACGCTCACCATCACCTTCACCGCCGACGACAAGGACGCCCCCGGCGACCCGGACAACTTCTGGGACGGCATCGTCGCCGGCTGGAACTCGCTGATCGACTGGCTCCAGGACGCGATCGTCTTCCTGGGCAAGGCCCTGCCGTGGCTCGGCTTCCTCGCCGTCCTCGGCGGCGCGATCTGGCTGGTGCTGCGGACCGCCCTGCGCCGTCGCCGCCCCGCCGCGAAGGCCCCTGCGGCCGCGCCCGCCGCCGGACCGAAGGAGGAACCGACCGATGCCGACCGTCCGGGCGACGATCAAACCGAACAGCCGTAAAGGCCCACTGGTCGAAGTCGCCGACGACGGCACCCTCACTCTCTACGTCCGCGCCCCGGCCGTCGAGGGCAAGGCCAACAAGGCCGCCATCGAACTCCTCGCCGACCACTTCGGCGTCGCCAAATCGGCGGTGCGGTTGACCGGCGGCGCCACCTCCCGCTTCAAACGCTTCGACGTCGACGGCTGACGCTCAGTCGATCACTTCGACCCGGCACGGCAACCCGGGTGCCTTGCTCAGCCGCGCGTCGCTGGTGAGCAGCGGCACATCGAGTCGTGCCGCCAGCGCGGCATAGAGGCCGTCGTAGAACGTGATCGTGTGGCGGAGCAGCCACGCCTGCTCGCTGAGCCAGCCCTGGTGGGCATACCGCCGATCGACCATCGTCGCCAGCATGCGCAGGCCGATCGTGGCGGTGTCGGGGTCGATCAGGCCCTTGCGCTCATGGCGGCGCAGCACATTGCCGACCTCCGCGTCGATGAGATGCGGCGCGTGGCAGGTGCTGGTCTCGATCAACCGCCCGACGGCGATCCCGACGGCGTCCTTGCGCAGCAGCGCTGTCGAGGCGGCCGAGGCGTCGAGCACGTACTCGTCACTCGCCACGGGCGTCGTCCAAAGCGCTCAGGATCGACTCGCGGTCGGCGCCCGCGCTCGAATCGCGCTCCAGCGCTTCGCGAATGGCCGCCATCGCCTCTGTCTTCGAGCGGCGACGAGCGGCGGCGATCAACTCTCGTCGCATGTACGCCTGCAACGACATGCCCTCGGCTTCGGCGCGTCGGCGGAACACCTCGGCGTCCTCGTCGGGAATGTCCCTGACCTGGATGGTAGCCATAGCGCTATTTTAGCGCTGAAACAGCGCCGCAGCTACACTGCGCCGGGGAAGTCGAGTTGGCGCCAGGCCTCGTAGACCGCGACGGCGGCGGCGTTGGACAGGTTCATCGAGCGGCGGCCGGGCAGCATCGGGATGCGGATCTGGTCGGTGATGTGGGGGTCGGCGAGGACCTCGGCGGGGAGGCCGGTGGGTTCGGTGCCGAACAGCAGGGCGTCGTTGTCGCGGTAGGCGACATCGGTGAAGCGGGTGGTGGCCTGGGTGGTGAAGGCGAAGACCCGGCCGGGTTCGATGGTCGTCAGCGCTGTCGTCAGGTCGGGATGCACCGTCACCACCGCGAGGTCGTGATAGTCCAGCCCGGCCCGGCGCAGTTTGGCCTCCGAGAGGTCGAAGCCGAGCGGCTCGATCAGATGCAGCGCGCAACCGGTTCCCGCGGCCAGCCGGATCGCGTTGCCGGTGTTGGGCGGGATCACGGGGTTGTGAAAGATCAGGTGCAGCACAGCGCATCACTCTGTCATGCCGGGCGCGCGGGCTCGGCTCGCCCCACCGATCGGGCGCGGGGCGCCCGCCCGGCGAGCGCGTCTGGAACAATCGTGGCCGTGAACAAGGCGGAGACGACCGGGAAGCATCGGGTCGTGCGGTTGAGCGCGGGGGAGCAGTACCTGCGCAGTCACCTGCCGATGACCGTAGTGAGTGCGCTGATCCTGGTCGCGGTCGTGTTCGTCGCCTGGGATCGGTGGCGGCGCGGGGCGATCATCTTCGGCAGCGCGGCCCTGGTGGCCGCCGCCTTCCGGCTGTGCCTGCCGACGGTGCAGGTCGGCCTGCTCGCCGTCCGCAGCCGACCGTTCGACGTGGCCACCCTGACCGCTCTGGGCAGCGCCATCGTCTTCCTCGCCGCCACCATCAACACCCTCGGCGTCAGCTGAGATAGCGCTCGGTGAACACCGCGCGCTCCCGCGGCCTGCGGCCGGGGTGCGGCGGGGTGCCCGTGCCGTAGCCGACGGCGACCAGCACCGCGATCGCGGGCTCGGCGTCGGCGTCGATCCCGATCGCCTGCTTCACCAGTGCTTCGTCCCAGCCGTTCATCGGCGCGGAATCGAGCCCGAGCCCGGTCGCGGCGAGCATCACGTAGGTGGCGGCGATCATCGCGTTCTTCACGGCGTTCTCCCGCAGCAGGCCGCGCTCGCGCATCGAGTGGTAGTCGGCGCGCGAGTCGAACTTCGCCAGGAACTGCTCGTTCCACGCTCCGTTCCGCGTCGCCTGCTCGACGATGTCGGCATTGGTCCCGGTCCAGGCCCCCGGATCGGCGACGAAGACCAGCACCGCGGGCGCCTCCAGCGGCTGCGGCTGACCGAACGCCGCCTCCGACAGCGCCGTGCGCCCCGCCTCGCTGGTGACGACGACGATCGAGCGGTCCTGCATGTTCCAGGCGCTCGGCGCCTGCACCGCCAGGTCGAGCAGTTCGTCGAGCAGCGCGGGGTCGAGCGGATCGGGCCGGTAGTGGCGGACGGTGCGGCGGGTGCGGATGGCTTCGGTGACCGAAAGTGTCTGTGTGCTCATGATTCCTACTATCGGAGAGTCGCTCTCCGTTGGGAAGTAGGCACCTTTTTGTGCGTTAGACTCGGCGAGGTGCGCACGATTCACGAGGCCACCGGCCTGCCCGCCGACGTCTACTCGGCCAAATGCCCGACCCGCGAGGTCCTCGACCACATCGCGGGCAAGTGGACGGTGCTGATCGTCGACGCCCTCGCCGACGGCACCCTGCGCTACACCGACCTGCGCAGGCGCATCGACGGCATCTCGCAGAAGATGCTCACCCAGACCCTGCGTCAGCTCGAGCACGACGGATTCGTCGCGCGCACGGTGTATCCCACGGTGCCGCCGCGGGTCGAGTACACCCTCACCGAACTCGGGCACAGCCTGCGAGAACCGATCGCGGCGCTGCGGGAGTGGGTCGAGACGAATATCAACCGGATCGAGCGGGCCCGGCGCGCGACGGCCGGCTGAGGCGCCGGGCCTGTCGGTCAGGCGGACTCGGTGATGCGGTGTTCCCACAGGCTGCGGGTGCCGGTGCTGCCGTAGCGCTCGCGGGCGTCGGCGGGGCTGATCGTCGCCGGGGTGCGCGGCGTGCCTGCGGCGGTGTGGGCCGCCAGGATCTGCCCGGTCATCTTCGCGACGAACGGGCTGGCCAGGATCAGTCCGCGATTGCCACGGAGCGCGGTGGCCCACACGAGGGCTTTCCAGGGCAGCCGGGCCGACGCGTCGACGATGCCGGGCAGGTCGAACCGGCCGAGCTTGCGCATCCAGGCGGGCAGCGTCGAGATCGTCGCCAGTGACAGCACCCGGCCGCCGACGGCGAACGTCATGCCCTTGTCCGCCGACGGCCACAGCAGGAAGTGCATGGCCCGCACGGCCCGTTCGCTGACGCACAACTGCGGTCGGACCCGCGCGAAGTAGGCGCGCACCTCGTCGCGATCGCGCGGCACATCCTCGGGTTTGCAGGTCTGGAGTTCGGCGGCGATCACGCACTCGGCCCAGTACCGGTCTTCCTCGGCGGGGCTCAGCGGGCCGGGGCCGAACATCTCGTAGGCCTTGAGGACCGAATGCCAGCCGGTGACATGGATCCACAGCTGCGAGTCGGGGTTGTTGGCGCTGTAGCGCTTGCCGCTGATCGGTTCGATGCCCGTCATCGGCGCGTGCACCTTCATCAGGTGCTCGGCGGCCTGGATGGCGGTGCGGCCGTCGCCGAGCGCGACCAGCAGGAAGTAGGACAGCGTGTGGTCCAGGCGGGTGGCGGGATTGTCGTAGATCCCGTGCGAATCGGCCACCGCGGCGGTGAGGAACGGATCGAAGTGCTCGAGCGTCACCGCGCGCTGGAAGCCGATCAGCGCGGTCGGCGCCGCCCACACCTTCCAGGTGGGGGAATCCGGCCCGAAGAAGCCGTAGTCGTCGCGTCGCAGAGTCGACGGATCGAATGCCATTGCACCTGCTCCTTTGCAGTTGCCGAGGACGTCCCTCGCACATGAATACAACACCACCGTAGCAATCACGCGAAGTGAATACAACGGTTGCGTAGGATTGATGCCGGGAGCCCGCAGGCGGGGTATCGTCCAGACGACGACAGGAGGAGCGCGTGACCGCGACGCAGGAACAACGACCGCGGCGCCGCTATGCCCCGCGCCTGCCACCGCACGAGCGCCGGGCGCAACTCCTCGACGCCGCGTTCACCGTGCTCGGGCGGATGGAACTGCACGAGCTGAGCATGGAGGCCGTCGCGCAGGAGGCGGGCGTCGGCAAGCCGGTGCTCTACACCGTGTTCAAGACCCGCGCCGAGCTCGTCGAGGCGCTGCTGGAACGGGAGCGGGAACGCGGCCTGGAACAGATCGCCGACACCCTGCCCGCGGACCTGCTCGACACCGAGCCGCTCGCCGCCGCCTCGGCGACGGTGGAGGCGTTCGTCGGTGTGGCACTGGCGAATCCGACCCGCTGGCGGCTGATCCTGGCGACTCCGGCGAGCGCGCCGGACGAATACCGCGACGCGCTGCGCACGGCCAGGGCCGACATTCTCGCCCGCGCGGAATCCCTGGTCCGCGTCGGCATCGCGATGTCGCCGCGCTGGTCGTCGATGGACGCGGGACTGCTCGCGAACTCGACTCTCACCGTCGCCGAGATGCTCGGCAGGCTCGCGGTCAGCGAGCCCGAGGAGTATCCGCGCGAACGGCTCCAGGACTACGTGCGATCGATCATGTCCCTGCTGGCCGGGACGACGCGGGACTGAGAAAGCCCGGGCGTCAGCGGTTCTCGCGGGCCAGCCGCATGGTTTCGGTGAGCAGCTTGGACACCGCGGCGGCCTCGGTGAGGAAGCCGTCGTGCCCGTCGCGCGAGTGCACGATCTCGAGCCCGGCGCAGCCCGGCAGCCCCTCGGCCAGCTCGGCCTGGGTGTGCAGCGGGTAGAGCCGATCGGAATCGACACCGCCCACCACGACCGGCACCGTCGTCGCGGCCAGCGCCGCGGCGACCCCGCCGCGGCCGCGGCCGATGTCGTGGCGGTTCATGGCCTCGCTGAGCAGCACATAGGTGGCCGGATCGAAGCGCTGACACAGCTTCTCGGCCTGGTGCTCGAGGTAGCTCTGCACCGCGTAGCGCCCGCCCGTCCACGGATCCTCGTCGCCCTGGGGACGGTTGGTGAAGCGGTGGTCGAGCTCGCCCTCGGTGCGGTAGGTCAGGTGCGCGATGCGCCGGGCCAGGCCCATGCCGGTCATCGGCGCGCGGCCGGTGCCGTGGTAGTCGCCGTCCTGCCAGTCGGGGTCGGCCTTGATGACGGCCATCTGGGTGGTCTGGGTGCCGATCTGGTCGGCGGTGGCACGGGCGCCGACGGCCAGCACCAGCGCGGCCGCGGCCCGACCCGGCTGCCCGATGATCCACTCCAGCACCCGCATGCCGCCCATCGACCCGCCGACGACGGCGGCCAGCCGCTCGATCCCGAACAGATCGAGCAGCTGCGCCTCGGCGGTGACCTGGTCACGGATGGTCAGGTCGGGAAAGCGGGAACCCCACGGCGCGCCGTCGGGCGCGAGCGAGGACGGTCCGGTGCTGCCCTTGCAGCCGCCGAGCACGTTCGTCGCGATCACACACCACTCGTCGGTGTCGATCGGCGCGCCGGGGCCGACCATGCCCTCCCACCAGCCGGGCTGGGCGTTGTCGGCGCTGGCGATGACGTGCGAGTCGCCGGTGAGGGCGTGCTCGACGAGCACCACGTTGTCGAGCGTGGGCGAGAGCTCACCCCAGCGCTGCACCGCCAGCCGCACATCGGGGACGACGGCGCCGTTCTCCAGCGCCACATCCCCGATGGCGACCACGCCGAGTCGCCCGTCCGGCGGTGGCAGCAGGGCCACCCCGGTTGCGGGACGGGCGATCGGCGATTCGGTGCTCACAGTCACGTGTTCGCCGCCGCGAAACCGGCGCGCAGATCCGCCAGGATGTCGTCGATTCCCTCGATGCCCACGGCGAGCCGGACCAGCCCCGGAGTGACGCCGGAAGCCAGCTGCTCCTCGGGCGTCAGCTGCGAGTGCGTGGTGGACGCCGGGTGAATCACGAGAGAACGCACATCACCGATGTTAGCGACATGGCTGTGGAGGCTGAGCGCGTCCACGAACTTCTTGCCCGCGTCGACACCGCCGCGCAGCTCGAACGCGACGATCGCGCCCGCGCCCTTGGGTGCCAGCTGCTTGGCCCGCGCGTGCCACGGCGAGGTCTCCAGACCCGCGTAGTGGACGGCCTCGACGCCCGGCTGCTCGGCGACGAACTTCGCCACGGCCTCGGCGTTGGCCACGTGCCGCTCGACCCGCAGGCTCAGCGTCTCGATGCCCTGGGCGATGAGGAACGCGTTGAACGGCGACACCGCCGCGCCCAGGTCGCGCAGCAACTGCACGCGGGCCTTGAGCGCGAACGCGGGCGCGCCCAGGTCGGCGAAGACCGCGCCGTGGTAGCTGGGGTCGGGCTCGGTGAAACCGGGGAAGCGGGCGTTGCCGTCGGCGTCGCGCACGGTCCAGTCGAAGGTGCCGCCGTCGACGATCACGCCGGCCACCGCTGCGCCGTGGCCGCCCAGGTACTTGGTCGCCGAGTGCACGACGATGTCGGCGCCGTGGGCCAGCGGCTGGATCAGGTACGGGGTCGCGACGGTGTTGTCGACGATCAGTGGGATGCCCGCCTTGTGCGCGATCTCGGCGATGCCGGGGATGTCGAACACGGCGCTGCTCGGGTTGGCGATGGTCTCGCCGTAGAACGCCTTGGTGTTGGACCGGATGGCGGCCTGCCACTGCGCCAGGTCGTCGGGATCCTCGACGAAGGAGACCTCGATGCCGAGCTTGGGCAGCGAGTAGTGGAACAGGTTGTACGTGCCGCCGTAGAGGTGCGGGCTGGACACGATGTGGTCGCCCGCGTTGGCCAGGTTCAGGATCGCGAAGGTCTCGGCGGCCTGGCCCGAGGCCAGCAGCAGCGCCGCGACGCCACCCTCGAGCGCGGCCACGCGCTGCTCGACCGCGTCCTGGGTGGGGTTCATGATCCGGGTGTAGATGTTGCCCGGCTCGGCGAGCCCGAACAGCGCGGCGGCGTGATCGGTGTCGCGGAAGGTGTAGGAGGTGGTCTGGTAGATCGGCAGCGCCCGCGCGTTGGTGGCCGCGTCGGGGGCCTGGCCCGCGTGGATCTGCTTGGTCTCGAAGGACCAGTTCTCGGGCAGGGCAGAGTCGGTCATGAAAAGCTCCAGGGTTGTTCGCCGGGGTATCGCGTCAGATGGGTTGGATCGACGGACAACAACACATGGGGGCCTCCTGCGATGCGCGCTTGCTCCCGGCCTTCGGGAGCCCGGTCATCACCCGGAGCACCCCACCGCAGCTGGAGGGTTGCCGACCAGCGAGCCGGGGCTTGGCGCTGGTACTCATGACCTTGCCGTCATGTTAACCGGCCGTTGCGTCCGCGCGGAAACTTCCCCCGGTTTCGTCGCCTGGATCACTCCGCCGCCGGTGTGCCGAGCCCTGGCGTGTCGGCCTCGGGACGGGCGCCGCAGATGCGGCGGAGCTCGTGGTAGGCGCGCAGGATGGCGGCCTTGGTGACCTGCGCGGCGGCCTCCGGCGTCGCGCTCAGCAGCCCGTCCTCGACCGCGGCGATCGAGAGGTGACACAGCATCTGCCAGGTGCCCGCCACCAGCCGGACCGAGAAGTCGTCGGGCGTGGTGGACATCCGCTCGGCCAGCTGGGCGCAGACCGCGACGTTCTTCTTCTCGGCGTATTCGAGGGCGCGCGCGTTCACGGCCTGGCTGGACCGCATGATCCGCTGCATCTGCAGGAACTGGCGCAGGAACCGCACGCCGTCGGCGTCGGCCTCGGAATCGACGACCTGCAGGTAGGCGCCGCACAGCGCGCCGAGTTCGTCGCCGGTGCGCGGCTGCTCGCCCAGCGCCTCGGCCACGGTGAGCCCGAAATCGTCGATCGGGGCGAGCACGATGTCTTCCTTCATCGGGAAGTACCGGTTGACCGTGCGCGGGGAGACGTCGGCGCCCGCGGCGATCTGCTCGACCGTCGTGGCGTCGAATCCCTGCGCGTCGCACAGGCTCAGCCCGATCTCGACGATCGCGGCCCTGGTCTGGCGCTTCTTGCGCTCGCGCAGGCCGGTCGGGGCGTGGCGGGCCGCGAGCGGGCCTGCCGGTTCGGTCATCCGGTCGCCGGTGATCGGAGTGGTCGAGTCCAGCATCTCTCCAGCCTACCTTCCCGTCCGTTTCGTCTGTCTTTTCACGACAAATGGCGCAGTCAGACATTTTACTCTTGACGCCAATTGTCCCACGGTGCCAGGATTGAGCGCGAGCCTTCGAGTGACTAGGAGTCCGTGGTGACCGGCATCGAAACAGCAGCGAAACAGACTGATCCGCAATCGAATTCGAGACGCTGGTGGGCACTGGCCGTGCTCGCCTCCGCGCAGCTGATGGTGATCCTCGACGCCACCGTCGTGACGATCGCGCTCCCGTTCGCCCAGAAAGACCTCGGCATCAGCGAGGGCGACAAACAGTGGGCGCTCACCGCCTACACGCTGATCTTCGGCGGCCTGCTGCTGCTCGGCGGCCGGATGGCCGACTACCTCGGGCGCAGGCGGATCTTCCTGATCGGCCTGGTCGGGTTCGCCGCCGCGTCGGCCCTGGCCGGACTCGCCCAGGACGGGTTGCAGCTGTTCCTCGGCCGCGGTCTGCAGGGCGCGTTCGCCGCGCTGCTCGCGCCCTCGGCGCTGTCGCTGCTGTCGGTGACGTTCACCGACGTGAAGGAGCGGGCCCGCGCGTTCGCGGTGTTCGCGGGCATCTCGGCAGGCGGGGTCGCGTTCGGGCTGATCGTGGGCGGTGCGCTCACCGAGTACGTGTCGTGGCGCTGGACGCTGCTGATGAACACCCCGGTCGCGATCGTCGCGCTGCTCGGCGCGCTGGCGGTCATCGTGCGCGATGTGCCAGCGCCGCGCCTCGGCGGCTACGACCTGCCCGGCGCCGTCACGGTGACGCTCGGGCTGGTGTCGATCGTCTACGGATTCAGCCGGGCCGCCGAGGACGGCTGGCTCGCCGGCAGCACGCTCGGCCTGCTCGGGGTGGGCTTCGCGCTGCTGATCGCCTTCGTCGTGATCGAGGCGCGGTCGTCGAATCCGCTACTGCCGCTGCGGATTCCGGGGGAGGTCAACCGGGGTGGCGCGCTGCTGGCCGCGCTGCTCATCCCGATCGCCATGTTCGCGATGTTCCTGTTCCTGAGCTTCTACTACCAGAACACGCTCGGCTACTCGCCGCTGAAGGCGGGCGTCGCGTTCCTGCCGTTCCCGGTGGGTATCGCGGTCTCGGCAGGCGTCACCAGCGCGCTGATGCCCAAGCTCGGCCCGCGTCCGCTGATGGTCGTCGGCGCGCTGCTCGGCACCGTCGGCCTGCTGTGGCTGGCCCAGCTCGGTTACGGCGACGGCTACGCGCTGAGCGTGCTGCCCGCGCAGCTGCTGATCGCGCTCGGCATGGGCCCGCTGTTCGTCGGCATGCAGGCCGTCGCGCTGCATCAGGTCGACGCCGAGGACTCCGGGGTGGCCAGCGCCCTGCTCAATGCCGCCCAGCAGGTCGGCGGCGCGGTCGGCACGGCGCTGCTGACGACGCTGTCGGTGCAGGCCGCGAAGAACTACGCGACCGACAATCCGACCGTCGACCACCTCGTCGAGCGTGCCTCGATCTACAGCTACGACGTCGCGTTCTACGTCGGCGCCGGCTTCTTCCTCGTCGCCGCAGTGGTGATCGCGGTGATGATCAGGGACAAGCCGGAGAACCTGATCGAAGGCGACGAGCACGCCGCCCGGGTGCCGATCGCGGTCTGAGTCCGGCGCACCGAGCCCCGCGGGCCTTTCCGGTCCGCGGGGTTCCGGTGCGTCCACCGGTCGAGGCGATCGCAATTCGTTCGCAAGTGGGCGCCAATCGGTCGTGCGCACGCTCTGTTCATGACTATCGAGACCGCCGCTGAGGCGAACAACACGCATCCGCTCGACCGCGCGTCGAGCCCCGTCCCGCCGGGGAGTCGGGACCGGGGCCGGGCCTCGGTCCTGGCCGTCGGCGCGCTCCTGTGGGCGGTGGGCAACCTGATGCACCCGCTGGAACACGTCGAGTCCGCCGAGCAGGCGCCGACCTGGGCGGCCGCGCATCTCACCTTCGCCGTCGGCGCGGTGCTGATGGCGGTCGGGCTACCCGCGCTGATCCGGGCCATCCGCGGGCCGGGAGACGAGTGGACGAGCAAGATGCTCACGCTCGCGCACGGCTTGCTGTTCGCCGGGCTGGCGGTGGTGATCCCGATCGGGGCCTATCACGAGGTGTTCGTCAGCACCCAGCTCGACCACCACGCCGCCACCGAGATCTCCGACGCCTCGGCCGCGGTGCTCGCGCCGCTGTCGCTGGCGCTGCTGCTGGGGTTCGTCCTGCTCGCGGTGTACGCGCTGATCCGGCCCGCCGCGGTGTTCGGTCGCTGGTCGGGCGTGCTGATCATCCTGGGCACGCTGGCCATGACGGTCGCGGCGATGGTGCCCGGGGTGCTGCCGGGTGCCGAAGGGTGGTGGATCATCCCGGGAACCGTCGCCCAGGGTGTGGCGATCGGCATCGCGGGGGTGCGTATCGCCAGGTAAATTGACCGCATCGAACACGAGGGACCGTACGGCGGCACGCCCGCCGTACGCATCGAAGTACTCGGCCCGTTGCGGGTCGAGGTGGGTGACCGGCCCGCCGATCTGGGTGGACCGCGTCAGCGCGCGCTGCTGGCTCGCCTGGTCCTCGCCGGCGGCGAGGTGGTGTCGACCGATCGCCTGATCGACGACCTGTGGGCGGGCGACCCGCCGCCCAAGGCCCTCGGCGCCCTCCAGGCCCACATCTCCTACCTGCGCCGCGCCATCGAACCCGATCGCCCGCCCCGCGCCCCGGCCACCGTGCTGATCTCCGAGGCCCCCGGTTACGCCCTGCGCCTCGACCGGTCCGCGGTCGACGCGTGGCATTTCGAACGCCTGCTGGCCGACAGCGATCGCGTCGACCCGGCGCGGCGCTACGGGGTGCTCGGTGACGCGCTGTCGTGCTGGCACGGCGAGCCGTACGCCGCCTTCGCCACGGCCCACTGGGTGCTCCCGGAAGCCGCCCGCCTGCACGAACTCCGCCGCGTCGCCGTCGAACGTCGCGCCGAAGCGGCCCTTGCCCTCGGCCACCCCGACGAGGCGCTGGCGCTGCTACATCCCCACGTCACCGACCACCCCGACCGCGAGCACGCCGCCCGCCTCCTGGCGCTCACCCACTACCGCCTCGGCCGCCAGCTCGACGCCCTGGCCACCCTCCGCCGGGTCCGCGACTACCTCGACACCGAATTCGGCGTCCGCCCCGGCCCGGCCCTCGCCGCCCTCGAAACCGCGATCCTCACCCACGCCCCGGACCTGAACCCGCCACCGACCACCGAGCCGCCCCACTCGACCGGCGCGAGGCACCCCGCCGATCCGGAGAAGGCGTCGACCGGCCCTGATCACCCGGACGAGCCGGTGCGGCGATCGGCTGGATCAGCGCAGACCGATCCGGCACGACTTGCGGCGGGCCCGGCGCAGGCCGATGAGGTGCGTCCCTGGGCCGGATCAGCGCAAGCCGATCCGGTGCGACCATCGGCCGGACCAGTCCAGCCCGATCCGGTGCAACCGTCTGCTGGGCGAGCACAGCCCACCGATGGTGGAGATTCGAGGGGCTCGGCGATCAATTCGGCCGAAGCCGTGCGGCCCGCCGACGACGCGGACCCGGTGACGTCGACGAGTGCACTCGCGAAGGCCGGATCGCTCACCGACCACTTCGGGGGACAGCCCCCGCGACTCGTCGGCGACGCCCCGGAGGCATCGGCGACTGTGGGAGCGGGTGCGGCGAAAGCCGCCGGGGTCGGCAGCGGTTCGGATCAGCCGGGCACGCGCGCGCGGTTCGGCGGCGTCGCGGTCGGCTACGACGCCGAACGGGCGGCCTTGCTCGCCGAGGCCGCCGGGGTGGTGGCGCACGGGCGGGCCAGGGTGGTGTGGCTGGAAGGGGAAGCGGGCGCGGGCAAGACCACCCAGGCCGAATCGCTGGCCTGGGCACTCGCCGCCGACGGGTGGACCGTCGTGAGCGCGGCGTGTCCCGAAGTCGACGGCGCGCCCGCCGCCTGGGCTTGGGTACATCTGCTCGATGGGCTCGGCGCGCGGGTGTCGGCAGGTCCGGTGCCGGATGGGCTCGGCGCGCAAGCGGGGCCGTTCGCCATCGCGCAGGCAGTGGCCCTGGCGTGTGGGCAGCGACTTGCCGGCGGGCCTGTGCTGGTGGTTCTCGAAGATGTCCATCGCGCCGACAGCGCGACCTTGCAGATCCTGCGGCAGCTGGTGGCCTGGCTCGCACATCGACCGGTGCTGGTCCTGGTCACCGCTCGTGGGTCCGAGGCGGACGCGGGGGTACGGGCTACGGCCGCGGCGCTGGCGGCCACGACCGGTCGCCGGTTGGAGCTGGGTGGTCTGGATACCGCGGCCGTGCGCGCGGTCGCGGCCCGTGCCGGGTTGGGGTCCATCGATGACGACACCGCCGAGCGGTTGCGCGAGCGCACCGGTGGAAACCCGCTGTTCGTCCGCGAGGTCGCCAAACTCGCTGCGGCGGTAGGCGACCTGCATGCCGTGCCGGATGGCGTGCGCGATGTGCTGAGCCGCCGGATCGCCCGGCTGCCCGCAGGCGCGGCCCGGGCGCTGCGCCTGGCCGCCGTCTGGGGCGACGACATCGACTTCGACACCCTGCTCGAGCTGACCGCCGAGCCGGAGGACACCCTGATCGACCTGGTCGACACCGTCACCGTCGCCGGACTCGTCCGCATCACCGGCACCGACCGGATCACCTTCGCCCACGCCCTGATCCGCGACGCCGTCTACGGCGACATCCCCGCCCTGCGCCGCGCGAGGCTGCACTGGTCGGCCCTGGAACTCCTCGAACGCCGCACCGGCGCGACCCCGGCCGACCTCGAATCCGATACCGGCGCAGTCGACCTCGACGCCATGGCGCACCACGCCATCGCCGGCGCGGGCACCGCGAACGCCACCCGTGCGCTGCGCTACGTCCGCGCCGCCGCCCGCAGGCGCACCGACCGCCGCGCCCACCAGGACGCCGAGCCACTGTGGCGCTCCGCCCTCGAATTGCACACGCGCGCAGGACACGTCGACGCCACGGCGCCGCGCGCGGATCGCCTCGCGGCCCTGTCGACCACCTGCGCGCTGATCAACGCCCTCGCCTACGGCGGCAACGACGAACAGGCCCGCATCCTGCGCGCCGAAGCCCTGGCGACCGCCCGCACCCTCGCGCCCGGCGCCGACGCGCAGCCCGTCACCGCCGACGATGCCCGGATCACCACCGATCCCGTCGTCGCCGTCCTCACCTGCTGGCGCGCCCCCACGATCTGGACCAGCCGGGAACGCGGCGCTCCCGACCGTGGCACGCGGGCCGATCTGGCCGCCGCGCTGACCCGCACGACAGCGCCCGACCTGCGAATCCGGCTGCTCGTCGCCACCGCCTTCGAAGTCGTCGGCTTCGACAACCCGCACGCCTTCGCCTGCTCCGCCGAGGCCCTGCGCGCGGCGCGCGAGCTCGGCGATCCCGAATCGCTGTGCGCCGCACTCAATGCCAGGGCGTTCGTCGCGCTCGGTCCCGATCTGTGGCCGGAACGCGGCGACCTGGCCGACGAACTGCTGCGCGTGTCGACCGAGGCGGGTCTGCCGGAGTACCAGGCGGTCGCGCATTTCGTGCGCTTCCTCGTCGCCTCGGGTGCGGGCAGGCTCGTCGCCGCGCGGGCCGAGATCGCCAAGGCGCTCGACTGCGCCGAGGGCGGCCAGCTCGGCCCGCTGCTGGTCGTCTCCACCGCGCATCTGGCGGTGCTCGCCGCACTGCGCGGCGACTTCGCGACCGCAAGGGCCATCGATGCCGACCTCAGCGCGCAGATGATCGCGGCGGGTCACGCCAACGGCGCCGAGCTGGTCCTGCTGGCCGAGATGATGACCGGCTGGGCGCGCGGCGACCTCGCGCCCGGCCTCGACGGTTACGCCGCGCTGAACGCGGCCGCACCGCACGCGCTCAGGCCCGCGTACATGCTGGCCCTGCTCGACGCGGGAGACACCGAGCGAGCCGCCGCGCTGCTCGGCGAGGGTGCTCCGGTCCCGCGTGACTACTACTGGTGCGCGATGTCGGTGTTCGAGGCCAGGGTGGTCGCCCGGATCGGCACGGTCGAGGCGGCCCGGCGGCTCTATCAGGACCTGCTGCCGAGAGCGGGCACCATCGCGGGCATGGACTCCGGGTCGGTCGCCTTCGGTCCGGTCGACATCGTCCTCGCCGAACTGGCCGACCGGCTGGGCGACCACGCCGCCGCTGTCCGGCACCGCGTCGCGGCCGACGAAGTCCTCGCCGCCGTCGCCGGCGAACTGGCCGCACTCGACAACGCGGGCGCCGCCACGGACCAGGCGGGCAACGGGCCGTCGGCGACCGCGTAGCCACACATCGGCGACCCGCCCACGGCTGCCACCGGCCCTGGCAGCGGCACTCACTCGCCCGCCAGCACCCGCTCGCGCCGCCGGTACCGAACCCCGAAAACTCTCAGCATCACCCGCAACGGCCACCCGCCGTCCCCGGTCACCTCGGCCAGCTCCGCGGGCGTGCAGACCGCCGCCATCCGCGGCACCTCGAAACTCATCACCGCGCCCTTGCGGGCCGCCGCCTCGACCTCGGCCCACTGCGCGGTGGTCAGGTACTCGGTGACGACCGGGAAGACCGTCCGCTCCTCGTCGGCGATGTGCTCGTCGAGCACGGTGTGCAGCCGCGTCAGCCGCTCGGCCAGCGCGGCGGCGGCCCCCGGGCGCCGGGCGACCAGGTCGGCGCAGAGCGTCCTGATCTCGGCCAGCGCCGGGTCGAGCTGGGCGTGGTCGTCGGTGAGCTCCCTGAGCTCGATCGCGTCGCCCGCCGCGGCGGTCAGCGTCGGCCAGAGCACCTCGTCCTCGACGCGATGGTGATGGTGGATGGAGTCGCACAGCAGGTCGAGATAGCCCGCGATCGCGCGGGCACGCCGGGGTGGACACGGTGTCCGGATGGCGGCGAGCTCCCCGGCCAGAACGGCGAACCGGGCGGTATCGGCGAGCATTGCGCGATGGGCCAGGCGCATGCCGAGTAGGTTGGGAGTCGAGCGTATGTCGGTCATCACCCGACAGTGCCCGCGGTCACTTGCGACCCGTTTGCCGTCCGCTGCGCAGGCGGAGTCCCGCACAGCGGGCCCTCCCATCGCGGTGAGGTAGGGGGCAGCAGTACGCTCGTCTTGTTTGCACCACACGTCCCGCAGACAACGCGGGGCATATACGTTGTCTGTTGGAACAGCTGGGGTCCGCTCACAAGCGTGTTCGCCTGGCCGTGCAATGAGGGCACCATCCTAGGAGGACACGAAGATCCATGTCCAAGATCAAGGTTGAAGGTACCGTCGTAGAACTCGACGGCGACGAGATGACCCGGATCATCTGGCAGTTCATCAAGGACAAGCTGATCCACCCGTATCTCGACGTGAACCTCGAGTACTACGACCTCGGCATCGAGTACCGCGACAAGACAGACGACCAGGTCACCGTCGATGCCGCGAACGCCATCAAGAAGTACGGCGTCGGCGTGAAGTGCGCCACCATCACCCCCGACGAAGCGCGGGTGAAGGAGTTCGGCCTCAAGAAGATGTGGCGCTCGCCCAACGGCACCATCCGTAACATTCTGGGTGGCACCATCTTCCGCGCGCCGATCATCATCTCCAACGTGCCCCGCCTGGTGCCCGGCTGGACCAAGCCGATCATCATCGGCCGCCACGCCTTCGGCGACCAGTACCGCGCCACCGACTTCAAGGTCTACGAGGCGGGCACCGTCACGCTGACCTTCACGCCGGAGGACGGCAGCGAGCCGATCGTGCACGAGGTCGTGAAGATGCCCGAGGACGGCGGCGTCGTCATGGGCATGTACAACTTCAAGAAGTCCATCGAGGACTTCGCGCGGGCCTCGTTCAACTACGGCCTGCAGCAGAACTACCCGGTGTACCTCTCGACGAAGAACACCATCCTCAAGGCCTACGACGGCATGTTCAAGGACACCTTCCAGGAAGTCTTCGACGCCGAGTTCAAGGCCGAGTTCGACGCGGCGGGCCTGACCTACGAGCACCGCCTGATCGACGACATGGTCGCCTCCTCCATGAAGTGGGAGGGCGGCTACGTCTGGGCCTGCAAGAACTACGACGGCGACGTGCAGTCCGACACCGTGGCCCAGGGCTTCGGCTCGCTCGGCCTGATGACCTCGGTGCTGCTCACTCCGGACGGCAAGACCTGTGAGGCCGAGGCCGCGCACGGCACCGTCACCCGGCACTACCGCCAGCACCAGCAGGGCAAGCCGACCTCGACCAACCCGATCGCGTCGATCTTCGCCTGGACCCGTGGCCTGGAGCACCGGGGCAAGCTGGACAACACCCCCGAGGTGATCGGCTTCGCGCAGGCGCTCGAGGACGTCGTCATCAAGACCGTCGAAGGCGGCCAGATGACCAAGGACCTGGCGCTGCTCGTCGGCGGCGACCAGGGCTACCTGAGCACCGAGGAATTCCTCGGCGCCCTCGACGTCAACCTGGCCCGCGCGCTGAAGTGAGATAGCCGAGGTTCCGCGCCGAACCGCGGAACCCGCACGGCTGAGAAAGGCGGGGGGCTCCGACCCCCATAGGGGGGCGGTTTGGGCGGGGTGAAAACAAAGGGGGGTTGGGGGGGGGGGGGGGGTTGGGGGTGGTTTTGTTTTGTTCGGGGGTGCGGGG
>NZ_JBFAHQ010000004.1:0-777375 GCF_040654235.1 Nocardia sp. NPDC050718
ACTACTGACTTATCGTGGACGTAGTAAACCTCTGCCCCCCCGACCTCCAAAGTCTGGGTGGAGTCAGTTGAACAGGTCCAGCAGGGATCCCTCGTTCTCCGAGCCGATGATGCCGACCGGCTTGCTGGTGGAGTCGTCGAGGATGGCCTCGAGGTTGGCCTTGATGTCCTCCGGGGTCACCTCGGGGTTGTTGTAGCCCTCGTTCATCGACAGCGCGAAGCGCTGCATCAAGCCGCCCTGGCTGAGCAGGGTCTCGCCGGTGATGGAACAGTCCTCGTGGGCGAGGTAGGCGACCGTGGGGGAGACCATCGCGGTGGTCATCGACTTCTCCAGCGTCTGCTTGAGTTCGTCGGGGATCTCCGCCTCCGCCGCCATCCGGGTGTAGGCGGTGGGAGCGATCGCGTTCACGCGAACGCCGACCCCGAGCGCTTCCATGGAGAGGGTGCGGGTGAAGGAGAAGATGGCGGCCTTGGAGGCGACGTAGGCGCTCTGGTGCTCGAAGCCGACCAGCGTCGGCGACGCGGT
The DNA here is from genome assembly GCF_040654235.1 of Nocardia sp. NPDC050718. Classification (NCBI taxonomy): domain Bacteria; kingdom Bacillati; phylum Actinomycetota; class Actinomycetes; order Mycobacteriales; family Nocardiaceae; genus Nocardia; species Nocardia sp. NPDC050718. The sequence continues at coordinate 526 of NZ_JBFAHQ010000004.1, forward strand.
GTTGACGACGCGTCCCGCGCCGGACGCGACGAGATGGGGCCACGCGGCGGCCGTCACGGCGGCGGTGCCGAAGAAGTTGACCTCCATGTGCTTGCGGATGCCCTCGATCGCGTCGGGGCCGAAGGGCGTCATGTGGTTGATGCCCGCGTTGTTGACGACGATGTCGAGCCGTCCGAACGCCTGGATCGCGGTCTGCACGATCGCCTCGGCATCGGTCACCACGTTGTCGTAGTTGGCGACGGCCTTGCCGTTCGCCGCGATGATCTCGGCGACGACGTCGTCGGCCGGGGAGGAGTCGGAGCCGACGCCGGCGGCGGAGGATCCGAAGTCGTTGACCACGACCGATGCTCCCCGGGAGGCCAGCAACAGCGCGTGCGAGCGGCCGAGTCCCCGGCCGCCGCCCGTCACGATCGCGACCTTCCCGTCAAAACGCAACATGGTCTCTCACTTTCCCTCCATGCGGGGCATGGATGACAGGTTGACGGGGCGTCGAACCCCGTCGAATGGTTCTATATTTAATATTATATGACAGCCGATGGTCTGTTAGCCAGGATATGGGCGAGTTCGCCGACAGGTCTTCCCGTGCGGGCCCCGTGGCGGTGGAAACGCCGCGGATTTGCTCGGTCAGCCGCCTGCGCGCACCGACAGGGTCTCGGGTGTGAACGCCGCTCCGGTGGAAATCAGGCGATCGATCTCGTCGGTGGCGAAACCGTACTCGGTCAGTACCTGCACCGAGTTCTCGCCGAGCCGCGGCGCGGGATAGCGCAATTCGGGCGCGTCCTCGCTCCAGTGCTGGGGGATGCCCAGCGAGCGCAGGAGACCTTCGGTCGGGTGTTCCTCCTCGACGAAGAACCCGACATCCTTCATGTGGGGATCGTCGAGAAGCGATTCCGGGGTGTTCATTTCGATGGCGGGGATGTCGGCCTCGGTGAGGAGTTGGACCCATTCGGCGGTGGTTCTCGCCTCGAGGATCTCGGCGAGGAAGCCGTAGAGCAGGCCGATGTTCTCGGTCCGGCCGCCGATATCGGCGAAGCGCGGGTCCTGCGACATCTCGGGCCTGCCCGCCAGCGCGAAGAACCGGTGCCAGTGCTTGTCGGTGTAGACGTTGACGCCCAGGTAGCCGTCACAGGTGCGGTACGGACGGCGATCGGAGTTCATCATCCGGGCGTAGCCCGAGGTGCCGAGCGAGGGGATGAAGGTATGGCCATAGAGATGATCGCCCATGGCGAACTGGGCGAAGGTCTCGAACATGGGCACCTGCACCTCCTGGCCACGGCCCGAGCGTTCGCGGCGGTAGAGCGCGGTGGTGATCGCGTTGGCCGCGGCCATGCCGACGACGCGGTCGGCGATCGCGGTGGCGATGTAGGTGGGCGGGCCGGACTTGCGGCTCTGCAGGACCGGCATGCCGACGGCGGCCTGGATCAGGTCGTCGTAGGCGGGTCGGTCGGCGTAGGGTCCGTTCTGGCCGAAACCGAAAGTGCCGCAGTAGATCAGGCGTGGATTGCGGTCGCGCACCTGCTCGTAGGCCAGGCCGAGGCGTGCCATCGACTTCGGCCGGAGGCTGTAGAGCAGTACGTCGGCCGAGCCCAGCATGCGCTGCAGCGCGGCATTGCCGTCCGGGGATTTGAGGTCGAGCACCACGCTGCGTTTGTTGCGGTTGAGGTGCAGGAAGATCGCGCCCATGCCCGGATTGCGGCGTGGGCCGACACCGCGGGTGGTGTCGCCGGCCGTCGACTCGATCTTGACCACGTCCGCGCCCATGTCGGCGAGCAGCAAAGTCGCGAAGGGGCCCATGAAGTTCGAGGTCAGGTCGAGGATGCGCACGCCATCGAGCGGTCCGGTCATGTGTTCGTCTCTTTCGTGAGATCTGGAATTCGGGCCGGGAGAACCGAGGCTCGATCACCGGCACCTTCGAGCCTAGGTCGCCGGTGCGGCCGGTCCCAGTGACGAGTTCCGAAGCCGTGATTCGCCGGGGCCGAATCGGGCCGCCACCGATTCGGACAGTACTTCTTCCGGGGTGAGCCAATGCATAGGAAGAATCTTTCCCATTGTCGGGATCGTCTGCCGGAGAGAACGTTGTCGCATCGGCTTCGAGCCGGAGCAGATCTCACCGAAAGGATCGTGCCCGATGCGCACAAGCGTCACCTTCCCGAGCAACGGCCTGCGCCTCGCGGGCATCCTGTTCACCCCCGACAACCGCACCGGCGAGCGCCTGCCCGCCGTCGTGGTGTCGCACCCCGGCGGTGGTGTCAAGGAGCAGACCGCCAGCATCTACGCGCAGCGGCTGGCCGACAAGGGCTACGCGGCCCTGGTCTTCGACGCCGCCTACCAGGGCGAGAGCGAAGGCGAGCCCCGCTTCCTGGAGGACCCCTTCCAGCGCAGCGAGGACATCAAGTCCGCGGTCACCTACCTGACCACTCGCGAGGACATCGATCCCGCCCGGATCGGCGCCCTCGGCATCTGCGCCTCCGGCGGCTACGTGCCGTTCGCCGCGCAGACCGATCACCGCATCAAGGCCGTGGCCACCGTCAGCGGCCTCGACATCGGCGACTACCTGAGCAACGGCCTCGGCCGCACCCAGGACCCCTCGGTCCTGCAGGAGATGCTCGACGCCGCCGGTGCGCTGCGCACCGCCGAGGCGCAGGGCGCCGAGCCGAACTACCAGATCTGGGCGCCGCCGAGCGCCGAGGGTCTCGAGGGCGCGCCGGCGCTGTTCCGTGAGGCGCACGACTACTACCGCACGCCGCGCGCGCAGCACGAGCGCTCGGAGAACAAGTGGCCGCTGCAGAGCATCGACCGCATCGCCCAGTTCGACGCGTACGCCAAGATCACCATGATCTCCCCGCGCCCGCTGCTGATGATCGTCGGCTCGGTGGCCGACACCGCCTACTTCAGCGAGGAGGCCGTCGCCAAGGCCGCCGAGCCGAAGGAACTGTTCGTGGTCGAGGGCGCCAGCCATGTTGCCCTCTACGACGTGGACCAGTACGTCACCCCGGCCGTGGAGAAGCTCGACGAGTTCTTCGGCAAGGGTCTGGCCGGCTGATCCCGGCCGTGGCGTAGCCCCGTCACCCCCGCGTCTGCCCCGCACGGGCGATCCTCGTGCGGGGCAGACGTTGTCACGGTGTCTTCACCAGGATGGGACCGTCGCCGAAGACGGTTCCGGTGTCGACCGAGGGCAGTGCCGACCGGGACAGGCTCCCGTTCGCGGCGATGTCGAAGGTGTGGACCTTCGTGGTCAGCGTGGCGGGCAGGCAGTCGGCGACGTAGAGATGACGTTCGTCGTCGGCGAGTTTCACCAGGCCGGGGAACGAGCCGTCCGGTGCCCGGTACGGCGAACCGGGCAGTGGTGACAACGCGCCGTCGTCGCCGATCGAGAAGCCGGCGACCGCCGCGCCCGCCACCTCCGGGATGTAAACGCGACGTCCGTCCGCGGTGACCTCGGCCGCGTGCGGCATGCCGCCGGTGGCGTACGGCGACCCCGGTGTCGGGGTGAGGCGCCCATCGTCACCGATCGCGAAACCCGAGACATTGCTGCCCTGTTCGTTGCTCACGTAGACGAACCTGCCGTCCGGGGTGTACCCCGGATTGACCGGCAGTCTGCCACCGGGAACCGGGTCACCGAGCGAAGTGAGCTCGCCACCCGCACCGATCTCGTAACTGTGGATCGCCGCGTCGGCGGCACTGGTGAAGCGCAGGAACCGGCCGTCCGGATCGACGGTGACCATCGGGAACACCGCGAATCCCGCGACCGTGCTCTCGCGCAGGAAGGTGAGTGCGCCGTCGGCGGCGACCGCGAAGGTGCTGAGCCGGCCGGGGGCGCCGCCCGCGCCGACGAACAGCAGGCTGCCGTCGGGAGTGAGGATCGAGGTGACCACCGGTCCGCCGCTGATCGCGACCTCCCCACCCGGAATCGGCCGCGGCGTGCCGTCGTCGCCGAGGTGGTATCCGGTGACGCGCTGCGAACCCACCTGCGTCACATAGACATTGCGGCTGCCGTTCGCGGTCGCCACCGACAGCACGCCGAGCCCGGCGCGAAACGGTGAGCCCGCGACCGCCGACAACCCGCCGTCGCCGGCGATCCGCAGGACCGCCACATCGCCGGAGGCGGTCCCGCCCATGAGCAGGAACCGGGAGTCCTGCCCGGGTGCCGCCGCGGCCCCACCGCAGACGGCGCCGGCGCCGGCCAGGAGCACCACCGCGAGCGCGGTGGCGAGCTTCGTTCTGTGATTCGTCATCGTCGACTCTGCGCAGAACGATCAGACGCCGATGAAATCGTGGTAGCGGAAGGTGATGTCGCCCTCGAGCATCTCGACGAGTTCGGCGATCACACCGGATTCCTCGCGCCAGGCCAGGTACGCCTCGAAATTCGCCCGGTTATCCCACTTCTCGACGAAAAGGATACGATCCGGCTCGTCCTGGTTGCGCGCGACCTCCACGGTGATATTGCCGGCGAAGCTACGGGTGCCCGCCAGATGCTCGACGAACCATTTCCGCAGGTCGTCGTAACGGCCCGGCTTGGCGGACATGTCGATTGTCACCTGAATTGCCATGGGTGCTCCTGATCAAAGGAAGAAGGAATGTTCGCTCGGCGGATGCCGCATCGGAACGAACATGTCGACCGTAACGCGGGTCACATCGAAAACCAATTGGCTAGTTCGAAATCGACACTTCGGCTACGGCGAAGCCGGTCCGGACAATCGACACTTCCGGCGGTATGCGCGTGCGGCAACGACTTTCGTCTGCGTGCTGATTGCACAATTGATGCGGCCGACGGTATCGACAGAGTGATCGATAACAATGAAGCGTCGGGCGTGATGGCCGTCCGCGCGCTCGGCACCACGATCAGATCGCACGCCCGCACATCGTCGCTCAGCGATACCCCACGACCTGGAATCCTGCCTGGAGCACGCGCGGGCCGAGTCCGGTGATCTCGGTGACGTCCGCCGGCGTCAACGGCAGATCGGGGTGGCGGTTGGGTGGCGATCGTCGGCGGTGAACGGTGGTCGCCGGTGGCCCCGGATCGATGCTTGCGGGATCATCGCGAGCAGGGGAGTGGCGGTGGAACGGGTCGCCCGGCCGTGGTGGCCCTGTTGGTCATCGTCCCAGTTTGGGCTAGGTTCTCGCGCGCCATGCCGGTGGACCGAAGGTGTGTTAGCTGAAAGTGTGCTGTATGTATTGTTTGCGCGTCCTGGTCGACAGAGGCGAGCGGGTGCCCGTTCGTTTCACGAGGGTCGGAGGTTCACGCGCACATGGTTCGGTACAGCTCGGTTCCGCGTCCGGCGGTACTCACGCCCGGCGCCGCAACATCGCATTTCCGCCCGGTGCTGCTCGATGCGTCGAGTCCGGAGGGACTGCGAGACCTGGCAGCGCTGGCGGCGTCGAGCGCGGTCGGTGCCGTGCACGACACGATCGACGATCAGGTCGATGAACTGATCCGCTGCGAGGACCCCGCTGTCGCACATTCGGCGGCCTCGCTGGCGGTGTCCCGGCAGCGGATCTGCGACGGGATGCCGTCGTGGCGGTGGGGGACGTGGGTGTTCTATCCGTGGAACGGCCGGTTGGTGCATGTGCTGCCGCGCGACGAATTCCAGCGGGTGCGCACCGATCGGAATCGCAACAAGATCGACCGGGCGCAACAGCGCGAGCTGCGCGGGCGGCGGATCGGCGTCGTCGGGCTGTCGGTGGGGAACAGCGCGGCGGTGACGCTGGCGATGGAAGGGGTCGGCGGATCGTTCCGGTTGGCCGACTTCGACACCGTCGGGTTGTCGAATCTGAACCGCCTGCGGGCCGCGGTGGATGACCTCGGGGTGCCCAAGGCGGTGCTGGCGGCGCGGCAGATGTTCGAGATCGACCCGTATCTCGATATCGAGGTGTTCACGGACGGGCTGACCGAGGAGTCGATCGGGCCGTTCTTCGACGGCATGGGCGGTACCGGGCCGCTGGATCTGCTGGTGGAGGAATGCGACACGGTGTGGGCGAAAGTCGCCGCTCGTGAATACGCGCGGCATCGTGCCGTCCCGGTGCTGATGGACACCAACGATCGGGGCCTGCTGGATGTGGAGCGATTCGATCTCGAACCCCACCGGCCACTGTTCCACGGGCGCACCGGTGGGTCGACCGCGTCCGATGTCGCGAGAATGACTCGGGGCGAACAACTGTCGCTGCTGCTGACCGTGGTCGACGAGCCGCGGCTGAGTCCGACGATGCGCGCCGCCGTCGGTGAGATCGGCCGGAGTCTGTCCAGCTGGCCGCAACTCGCCTCCGGCGTGATGCTCGGCGGCGCGCTGGTGGCCGATACGGCGCGCCGGATCCTGCTCGGCGAGCACGTCCCGTCGGGGCGAACCTATATCGACCTCGACGAGCTCATCCCCGCGGTGAGTCCGTGGACGGCTCCGGAATTCGCGCGCGTGATGGAGGAAGTCCGTTGACGATCGACCTGCGCGACGTGGAACTGGTCGGCCCGCGGCTGCGGCTGCGGGATCTGCGTGCCGGTGACCTGAGCGTCTATCAGCGGATCTTCACCGACCCGAACCTGACCCGATACATGGGCACCGACAGCATGGGTGTCCCGGCGGCGGCCGCGTCGTTCGACGCCGCCCTGCGCTCGCGCGGGGAGACCCCGCGGCGCAAGTACACCCTGGCGATCACGCCACCGGACGCGGACACCATGGTCGGCACCATCGGCCTGCTGGTCGAGGATTTCGGCAGCAACGCGATGATCGGCGGGCTGGTGGTGATCCCCGAAGGTGCGCTGCGGGCGGGTGGCATCGAGGCGGGACGGCTCATGGCGGCTTTCGCCTTCGGGCCGCTCGGTATCCACCGGGTATGGGCGGGGCACCGGCACGATCATCCGGTCATGGACCAGGTGATGTCGGGAGTGGGCTTGACACCGGAAGCGCGGCTGCGGCAGCTCTACCGAACCCAGGGCCGATGGCGCGACGTGTGCACGTATGCGGCCGTACGGCCGGAATGGGCTGCGACAGCGACACCCGCCGAACGTCGAATTCTGGCATTACGGTCAACCGCGGCAAAGGGACCCGCCATCGTGGGTCGGTGAAGCCGGGGTGGAACCCTGCCGAATCGGGCTCCGGGCGCGTCATGGCGCGATAACATCGCCGACTACAGGCCGCGGGCAATCGCCCCGGTCCGATGTGCCACCACCCGAGACGCGTAACGGCCGGTGACGGGAGGGCCTCCACCGCCCGGCGAGAATCCGAAGTGGAGATCGTCCATGGCAGTGCTGATCGACTCCGACTATTTCGCTCCGGCGGACCGGCGGGAGGCGGTCACCGCCATCCTGCAGGAAGCCGATCTCGGGGCGAACCTGCAGATGTGGGACGCGCCCGCCGAGGTGGTGAGCAGGCACCAGTCCTGGATGCTGGGTCCGATCGCGCTCACCCGCTCGGAGGTCTCCGGCCACCAGGTCCGCCGAACGAGCAGACACGAGCGATCCACGCCCAGCGACACTTTGACGGTGACCGTGCAGAGCGGACAGCTCCGCAGGCACGAACAATTCGGCGCGCAAACGCTGATCGAACCCGGCGCCTGTGAAGTGATCGACCTGGCCACCACCTTCGCCTCCGGCTGGTACGGCCTCGGCGGCACACTGTGTCTGCAGCTGTCCCGCCAGCGCCTGGGTATCTCCGTGGAGACGGTCGCCGCGGCGCACGGTCGGCTGGCGGCGTCGCCGCTGTACCCGATGGTCACGGCGCAGATCGAGCATCTCGTCCGAGTCGCCGACCAGCTCGAGGCCGATCCGGCCGCCGCTTCGGTGGGCGAGTCGTGCCTGGAAATGGTTCGGGCGCTGCTGATCTCGGCGGCGGGCCGCGGGCCGGGTGACGGCGCCGCCATCCCGGACCAGCTGCTGATCGAGCAGGTCCTCGGGTATGTGCGGAACCACCTGTCCGATTCGACCTTGAAGATCCCCGGGATCGCCGCTGCCAACAATATTTCCGTCCGGCACCTGTACAAGGTCTGCGCCCAGTCGGGAATCAGCCTCGAGCAGTGGATCATCGAACAACGTCTGGTCCGGGCCCGCGACATGCTGATCGACCGCGGCTACGCGCACCGGTCCATCGCCGCGGTGGCCGGTGCCGTGGGTTTCCGCGACCCCGCCCACTTCGCCCGCCGATTCCGCGAAACATTCGGGATGACGCCGCGGGACTGGCGCCGCAGCGCCACCGCCGCGGACACCCCACCGGAATAGCCGACGTCCGGTGCGCGGCGGGCGCTCGAGTTTGTGCGTGCACAGTCAGTTGCCGTGCAGTCACAGTCTCTTTCGACAGCGGATTCGCCCTTATCGTTCGAATGTGGCTGCGCGAGACCGTGTCAGGAGAGCGAGTGTTCGCCGACGAACACCCGCCGCCGATGCGGTCCGCCGAGGGCATCGAGAGAGAGGGGAGACCATGTCCACGATCGGTAAAGCGATTCGGGCGGCGAGGATGGCCTCCGGGTTCACGCAGGCGGAGCTGGCCGACTGGATCGGGATCAGGGACGGCAACCAGATCAGCCGGTGGGAGCGCGATGTGGTGACACCCAGTGCCGACAGCGTCGGCGAGTTGAAGAGGGTGCTGGGGGTGCGCCTGGACAGCTCGTCCGGCGATACGGTGTCGTGCTGATCCGCGCCGAGGGCGACCGCGGATCGAAACCTGGCGCCCGCAATGATCGGGGTGTTGGGTTCACGGTGAACGAAAGGCCTTGTCAGGGGCGGTGTCCGACCTAGACTCGGGATTCGTGAACTCCAGTCTGCCGCTCGTGGACATCTCGCGGTTCCGTGGCCCGGACACCGATCGCGCCGTCTTTCTCGATGAGCTGCGCCGGGCAGCGCACGAGATCGGGTTCTTCTACGTGGTCGGACACGGGGTCGATCCGGTGCTCACCGACGGGGTGTTCGCGGTCGCGCGGGAGTTCTTCGCACTACCGGTCGACCAGCGGCGAGAGATCGCCAACATCCACTCGCCGCAGTTCCGGGGCTACACCAGCACCGGGCACGAATACACGGCGGGCGCGCCGGACCGGCGGGAACAGCTCGACATCGGGCCCGAGCGGGCCGCGCGGCCGGCCGGGGGACCGGCCTGGGAGCGGCTGATCGGGCCGAACCAGTGGCCGGTCGCGGTGCCGCGCCTGCGTGCGGTCACCCTGGCGTGGCAGGCCGAGGCGTTGCGGGTCAGCCGGGAAGTGCTGCGCGCCCTGGCCGTCGCGCTCGGGCAGGACGAGGGCTACTTCGACCGGTGGTTCGACGAGGAGGCCTCGACCCACCTCAAGATCATTCACTACCCGGGCCGGGACACCACCGGCGACGACCAGGGCGTCGGCGCCCACAAGGACTACGGGTACCTGGCGTTGCTGCAGCAGGACGAGGTCGGCGGGCTGCAGGTGCAGAGGCCCGCGGGCTGGATCGACGTGGCGCCGGTGCCGGGCAGTTTCGTCGTCAACATCGGCGAGATGCTCGAGATCGCCAGCCGGGGCTATCTCACGGCCACCCGGCACCGGGTGGTCAGCCCGCCCGCCGGCGTCGACCGGTACTCGGTGCCGTTCTTTCTCGGCCCGTGCCTCGACGCGATCGTCGAACCGCTCGACCTGCCCGCCGATCTCGCGGCCCGGGCCCGCGGTGTCAGCCAGGACGCCGACAACCCGCTGCTGGCGGCATTCGGGGAGAACGCGCTGGTCGGCTGGCTGCGATCCCATCCGGCGGTCGCCGAACGCTGGTGGTCCGACGTGCTCGCCGAACGGCGCCGCGAATAAGCGAGCACTGGACCTTCGACGCCCGGCAGATGCACGCGGGCGCCCGGCCCGCTATCTGACGGCCGCGTCGACCGGATTCTGTGGCCGATTGCACTGTCACGGTTTGGCAACGGCCGCGATGGTCAACCCTCTCTGTATGACCAACTCACGTAATCGCACAACGACTACGCCGAGCATGGATCTGACCAACACCATCATCATGTTGGCCACCTGCGTGTTCTTCCTCTTCGGCTTGATGACACTGAGATCGCCGATGCCGCTGGCACTCGCCGGCGCGACCGGCCTGGCCGCGGCGATGGCGTTCACCATGAAAACCCTCGGCCCCACGCGACGCCTGGTCGGCAAGCACGACAGATAGGTCCCGAAAGCGACCGCTCGGTTGTAAACCCGTGGCGTGGAAGGGATTCGGGACGCAATCCAACCGCGTGCCCACCGCGAATACTCTGTGATCGCTTCCACCCCCGGCGTGAACGGAGTCGCGGAATGCCTGGAATTCTGTTGCAGCTGGCGGTATTGGCGCTGTTCGTCGGCGTCGCGGTGGGAATCTTCGTGCTGGGGGATCGGGTGCGGCCTGCCTCGTGGCGGCACGACGACGATTCCGGCGCCGGTTCGATGATGCTGGACATGGTCAACATGTTCTTCGCCGCCATCGTGGCGTTCGTGGTGGTGATCCTGTGGCAGCAGTACGACACCTCGCACGCGCACACCGTGTCGGAGGGCAAAGCCCTGGTGAACGTCTACGAGGCCGCGAACGCCATGCCCGAGGCGGATCGTGAGAAGGTCCGCACGCTGGTGACCGCCTACACCCGGCAGGTGATCGACGAGGAGTGGCAGGTCATGGACGAACAGCGGCGGCTGAGCCCGTCCACGCAGGCGACGCTGGACGAACTGCGGGAAGCGGTGGATTCCGTGCCCGCCGCCACCGCGGAAGAGAAGGCGGACCAGGACGAGACCGCCGCTGCCGTCGCTGCGATCACCGATGCCCGCTTCGATCGCGGCCTGGACGCCGGGTACCGATTGCCCGGTTTCCTCTATGTCGCACTGTGGTTCGCCACGGCCATGCTGCTGTTCGGCACCGTCTTCTCCGGTGTCGTGGTCACCAAGCGAAGCGTTCTGATGACCGCGTTGTTCGGGCTGGTGATCGGCGCGGTGATTCTGGCTGTCTACCAACTGGATCGGCCGTTCGCGGGCGGCAATCACGTCGCCAAGGATGCCTACGAGCTCGCGCTCACGCGCTTCCAGGATCTTGCCGCGGAACCCTCCTCCGGCGGCGATCTTCCTCGTTGACCACGGCAACCAGCGATCCCTCGGAGGCATGGTGGACGGAATAGGAAGAGCAGTACGAGGATTCGCGGCAGTGGGGGTTGCTACGGTACTGCTGGCCGTGCCCGCCCCGCTCGCCGCGGCTGCGCCCGGAATGCCGGCGATCGATCAGATCATCAGCGGCAGTGCGGCTCCGGGCACCGTGGCGACGCCGAACGACGGGCAATCCGCCGGGCAGGAACTGGGCCTCGGCACCGGTAGCGCGGGCGGACCGGGCTGGTCCGCGGCGTCGACCGGCAGCGCGGCGGGAGCTGCCCCGAATCCGGCGGATGGGCACACTCTCGGCCTCGGCTCGAGCGCCGCAGGAGGCGCCGAGTCCACCGTGGTGATCGATCCGATCGTTGTCGACCATGCGCCTGATGCGGCACCGACTCCGATCGCCGCCCCGGACACGCTCGGCGGCCTCCTGCTCCTCGACCCCGACTATGTGCTGCCCGCCTGTGTCGGCAGCGCGGCAGTCGGGAGCGCCGCGCTGGGGTCCGGCATCGTCACCGGTAGCGGCATGGGTTCGAGCCTGGTCGGCGTCGGTTCCAGTGGCAGTGCAGGTACGGGCTCGGCCGGTGCGGGCAGTGTGGCGGTCGGCAGTGCCGCGGCGGGGAGTGCCGCGCTGACCTGCCTGCTGTTGCTCCCGGTTCCGCGTCTGCCGGAGCCCGGGATCCCCCTGGCCATTCCGCCCACACCGGTGGCACCGGCCGTCGAGCCGGTTCCCGTGCGGGTGCCCGAGATGATCCCACCGATCCTCACGGCGGCCCCGCCGTTGCCGGTGCTGCCGCCATCCACGGTCGAGTACGCCGCGCCGGTCCAGTCACCCCCGGCGCCGCCGCTCACCGCGCTGCAGGTGATGACGGTCATGATCATCACCATCATCGCGGGCGCGCGTGCTCGACTGCGCGGTCGCTGAGAATCGGGGAGCTTCCTGCCGGTTCCGGTCGGGGTCGAGCGGGAAGCCCTGCGAATTCCGGTAACCGAGACTGTGCCGGTCAATTGTCCAATTTGCTGGGTGCCGAGGCCGCACGCCAGCTACGGTGCCGCGCATGTCTCGCACTCACCGCATCCTCGCGGCCGCAGTTCTGGCCGCCGCCCCACTCGCCGCCGCGGCTCCGGCCCCGGCGGCTCCGGTCGTGAACAAGGTCGTGGTCATCGGCATCGATGGCACGCTGTGGAGTGAGGTGTCCGCGGCCGATGCCCCGAACCTCGACCGCCTGGCCGCGGAGGGCACCCTGGCCCGCACCTCCATCGCCCCGCACACCACGATGTCGTGCGTCTCGTGGGCGACGGCGCTGACCGGCGTGTGGGATACCAAGCATGGCATCCAGGACAACGGATCCACTTGCAATGCCGGGCCTTTCGCGCAGTATCCGACCGTGTTCACGCAGGTGGAGCGGGAGCGTCCGGCCTTGTCGACGGCCTCCATCGGCACCTGGGACACGATCGGCATGATCGCGCGCACCGGCAGCCCGCAGGCCGACCGGGTCACCGTCACCCAGCTCGACCCCACCGGCGCGGGTGTCTGTGAGACCACCGCCGATGACAATGCCGCCGCGGGAGTCGTCTCGGCCATCACCGAAGACGGGACCGACCTGCTGTTCACCCACCTCGACCAGGTCGACATCGTGGGACACACGCTGCGCGGAGTCTGGCCGCAGGCGTATCGCGATGCCATCGGCCGCGTGGACGGTCTGGTCGGAAAGATCACCGCCGCGGTGGACGCGCGGGCGGCCGCGCACTCGAACGAGCGGTGGACGATCCTGGTCACCACCGACCACGGGCACAAGCCGGACGGCGGCCACGGTGGCCAGAGCGCCTACGAGACGGCCAGCTTCGTGATCGCGCGCGGAGCGGGTTTCGCGGCGGGCGCGCAGAACAACGGGTACACCCTCGCCGACGTCACGCCGACCGTGCTGGACCTGCTCGATGTCGCGGCTCCGGCGAACCTCGACGGTGAGTCGATGCTGGCCGGCGGCTCGGGGAACCCGGCGGCACCGGTGCCGCATACACCGCCGGTCGACTCCGGCATCACCGGTTCGTCCTCGGGTTCGGCACAGGCGGCGATGGTGGCGAACCCGCTGTGTCTGCTGGGCAGTGGCTCGGCGAGCGGTTCCTCCGACAGGTGATCCAGTCGAGGTAGCGGAGCCCGGCCCTGGAGCCCAGGGCCGTCCGCCACCTCGCACCACCGGTCGGCCGTCGACGAGGTGCCCCGGTGGAAAAGCGTCCCACTCACCGCGCACCGCGACTTCGCCGACGGCCGCGGCGTATGCGAGCATTCCGCTGTGGCTGGTGGAACAGATAATTGGCCGGTCGTCGACCTGGCCGACCTCCTCGACGTGCTGGATCTCGCCGACGTCGCGCCCGGCCGGTTCCGGGCCAGGAATGTGACGTCGACGCTGCCGACGACGTTGGGCAGTCAGACGCTGGCCCAGGCGGTGGTCGCGGCCGAGCGCACGGTGCCGCACATGGCGGTGCAGTCGCTGCACGGTGTGTTCCCGCGAGGTGGGTACGCCGACCGGGAGGTCGACGTGGACGTCGAGGTCGTCCAGTCGGGGCGGTCGCTGGCCACCGCGCAGGTGTCGTTCCGGCAGGACGGGCGTGAGCACGCGCGAGTGCTGGCCATGCTCAGCGTCGACGAGCCGGACTTCCTGGCGCACCATGCCGCGCTGCCGCCCGAGGTCTCCGGTCCCGACGACTGCGCCGACCTACCGTGTGCCCTGCTGCCGTGGGAGGTCAGGACGCCCGGCGGGGCGGACGCGCTGGCCCTCGACCTGGCGGGCCCACCGTCGCTGGACGTGTGGATGCGCTGCGACAAGGCCCCCGATCTGCCGGTGTTCTCGCGGGCGCTGTTGGCCCACGGCAGCGAGGGCTTCCTCGGCCCGGTCGCCACCCGCCCCTACCCGCAGGCCGAGATCGCGCGCCGCGGCGGCCGCGGGAAGTCGGCCATGCTCACCCAGACCATCACCTTCCATCGGCCGTTCACGGTGCACGACTGGCTGCTGCTGCGCTGCGAGAGCCCCTTCGCGGGCGCGGGCCGCATGTACGCGCGCATCCAGATTTTCACGCGGACAGGAGAATTGGTGGCCTCCGTAGACGCGCAGGGCCTGATGCGCGCGCACGAATAGACCTCGCTGAGCGGCGGGACCCGGGGCATCCTTTTCGGAAACCGCTGGATCAACGGGTCGGCCGCAGGCGGGTCCGGGAGAAGGCACCCTTTCTCGGGTGATCAGTCGAGGCAGAACTCGTTGCCCTCGATGTCCTGCATCACCAGGCACGACTCGTTGACTCCGTCGGCGCGCAGCAGACGTACGCGTACCGCGCCGAGGGCGACCAGTCGCGTGCATTCGGATTCGAGCGCTGCCACGCGCTCGTCACCCACGAGCCCGGTGCCGACCCGTACGTCGATATGGACCCGGTTCTTCACGACCTTTCCCTCGGGCACACGCTGGAAGTACAAGCGCGGACCCACGCCCGAAGGATCGGCACACGAGGAGCCCCGGTGCTCGTACCCCAGTACTTCGGACCAGAAACGAGCGACGCGCTCGGGTTCCGCGCAGTCGAAGGTGACCTGGATCTGCTTGACCGACGCCATGAGCTCACCCTAGAGGTGGCCTCTCGGGTCGTCGTCGCTTCGAATCGGCGCGCGCACAATGCTGCAGGGGAGGGCCGCTCGCCTATCATCGGCGAATATGCAGCTACAGGTGAACGACCTCTACGGCGGGGTGGTGGGCACGGTGCTCGCCAGTGTCATGCTGGCGGCTGTTCCGGCCGATCAGACGCCGAGGTACGCGGCGGAGTGGGTCGTGGTGAGCGTGGCCATCGCGGCGATCACGCGCAGCTACGGCCAGCATGTGTCGACGCACAAGGCCGGGGCGACGTCGGGGTTCTGGACCGATCTCGGGCGCAACATGCTGACGGGGATACCGCTGGTCATCGCCTGCGTGCCGACGCTGATCGTGCTGTTGATCGCACATCTCGCGGGGTGGAGCGACGACATCGTCCATCCCGACGGGTCGGTGACACCCGGCTACACGACGCTGGCACTGGGCATCAATGCCGCGATCCTGTTCGGCTGGGGCGTGGTGGCGGCCCGGGTGGGCGGCTATTCCAAGTGGGGCGCCTGCGGGGTCGGTATCGCCAACACCACCCTCGGGCTGATCATCATCGTGCTCAACGTCGTCCTCGATTAGACTGTGCGGCAAGGACTTCCGTGCAGGACTCGCCTGATCTGACGTGTCGGCGCGTTCACCACTCGCGCGTGGCGATGAGCTCTTCCGCATCCGCGTCCTGGAAACCGTAGACGCAGGGGACGAGCCAGCCGATTTCGTCGCGCGTCACGGTCTCGATGCGCTCGCACAACCTCATCAGGATCGCCTTGGCTTGGTCCACGAGGTGTGAAGAGCGTCATGTTAACGACGCTTACATCGATGATATCGTGGGATGCGGTCAACAGTCGGCAATCGAAAGGGTTCCTCCCGTGCAGACGATTCTCGGAGCAAACGGACAGATCGGGACCGAGCTCGCGCACGAGCTGCATCGGCGGTTCACGCAGGACATCAGGCTGGTCAGCCGCAACCCTCGGCGGCTGCACGACACCGATGAGCTGGTCACGGCGAACCTGATGGACGCCGAGCAGACCGCCGCGGCGGTCGCGGGCAGCGAGATCGTGTACCTGACCGTGGGCCTGCCGCCGGATGCGAAGCTGTGGGCGGATCAGCTGCCGGTGATGATGGCGAACACCATCGCGGCATGCGAGAAGCACGGTGCCAAGCTCGTGTTCTTCGACAACACGTACATGTATCCGATGAATGGTGACCCGCAGACCGAGCAGACGCGATTCGCCCCGGCTGGGAGCAAGGCGCGCACCCGGGCGGCGATGGCGACGATGCTGTTGGACGCGATGGCCGCGGGTCGGGTCGAGGCGGTCATCTGTCGCGCGCCGGAGTTCTACGGGCCGGGTAAGACGCAGAGCTTCACCAATGCAATGGTGTTCGAGCCGATCGCGGCGGGCAAGCGGCCACGTGTTCCGTCGCGTGACGACACTGTGCGGACCTTGATCTGGACGCCGGACGCCAGTCGCGCCATGGCCCTGATCGGCAACACGCCGTCGGCGTACGGGCAGACCTGGCATCTGCCGTGCGACGACGACCGGGTGACGTACCGGGGATTGATCGAGCTGGCCTCCGCGTCGTGGGGTCGCGAGATCGATTACTCGGTGATGAAGCGGCCCGCGTTCTTCTTCGCGCGACTGTTCAATCAGGGCGTGCGCGAACTGTGGGAACTGCTGCCGCGCTACGAGGCGAACAATTTCTTCGTTTCGGACAAGTTCAAGCGGGCGTTTCCCGAGTTCCGGGTGACGACCTACGCCGAAGGTGTGGCCGCCATCGAGGCCGACTGAGCCGGGAGCGCTCGGCGGTGGAGATACTCGGCGGTGTGGGCATCGGCGGGGAAGTAGGACTCGACGGCGATCTCCGCGAGGGTGATGTCGAAGGCGGCACCGAAGGTCGTGATCGTGTTGAAGAAAGACAGTTCGGTGTCGTCGTGCGCCAGCCGGATCGGCAGGGCGACATCGGCGGGGTCGACCGGGCTGTCGGCGGCGGGAGCGAACGCGCGGAGTTCGGTGTGCAGCGCGACGAGAACGGGATCGCCGCTGCGTTCGGCCTGCCGGGCCAGCCGGGGGAGCAGGTAGGCGCTGACCTGGGCGTGGTTGGTCAGACGTGCGCCGAACCCGTCGGGGTGGAGACCGAGGCGCATCATGTTCACCGGCGGGGTCAGGAGCTCGGGTGACGCGCCGTCGAAGAAGATCTCGGCCGCGTCGTTGGCGAACAGCAGATTCCAGCGCGCGTCCACGGCGACGGCGGGGTACGGCGCGTGGCAGGCGACGACCCGGCGGACCGCCGTTGTCGCCGCCGCGAGATCCGGGTCGTCGAGGGTGCGCTGCGGATGGATCGGCAGCGCACCGGCCGCCAGGTGCAGCTGATTGCGTTCGCGCAGTGGAATATTCAGGTTGTCGGCGAATCGCTCGATCATGGCGGTGCTGGGCACCGTTCGGCCGGTCTCGACAAAGCTGATGTGCCGGGTGGAGATGCCCGACTGCGCGGACAGCGCGAGTTGGCTGAGCCCACTTCGCATCCGCCACGCGCGCAAGAGCTCACCGACCGGACTGTTCATCACCCGAGTATCGCGGCCGGAAATACGCCGCACCATTACCCGGCTGGTAATCGCCTCCGCGGCGACGCGGGTGCCACAGTGCCACCATGACACCAGACACTGTGGCGCACCGTAACCGGGAACTGATCGTGCACGGGCTGGCGGAGTTCGCCCGGGGAAATATCGGCGTCCTGCGCGAGCTCCTGCACGAAGACTTCGTCGAGCACAGCCCCGGCAATCCCTCCGGGCGCGACGCCTTTCTCGCGTTCATCGCGACCGCGCCGGTCGCACGCGCACGCCTCGACATCAAACGCGTCATCGCCGATGACGACTACGCGGTCGCGCACTATCACATGATCGACGCGAGCGACGGCCGCGGATCGGCCGTCATCGACGTCTGGCGGCTGGTGGACGGCCGGATCACCGAACACTGGGATGTGGTGCAGCCGGTCCCCGAACCGGCGAGCACCCCGCACGGCATGTTCTGAGGACCGCCGGCGTGACAAGCGCGCTAGCTCGCGACATCGAGGACGCGGACCGTGGCCGCGAGCGGCGCGCGGTGCTCGGTGAAGAGCCGGGCGACCAGTTCGCCGCGGCTGGTGACACCGACCTTGTCGAAAATCGACTTCAAGTGGTCGCGCACGGTGTGCGGGGAGAGGAACAGTCGCGTGGCGATCTCGGCGGTGGGCAGACCGTGCGCGACGAGCTCGGTGACCTGGAGTTCTCGCGGCGTGAGTTCGTAGGCTGCCACGATCAGCTCGGCCACCTCCGCGGGCTTGGCCTGCTCGATGACCAGCGCCGTTGGGCCCGAACGGCCTTCGGCGTCGCGCAGGCAGGTGGCGTGGCACACCAGCCAGCGGCCGGCGGTGGTGCGTACCCGGATCCGCGACGCCACGCCGGTGAGCCGGGCGCGGCCTGCCGTGCTGAGGATCCAGACGGGTAGCGGCAGATCGATGCCCAGCGGGGTCCCGGTGCTGGGGCCGGGCGGCATCTCGGCCAACAGGGCGCGGGCCTCGTCGTTGAGGGACAGCAGTTCCCCGCCCGCCCCGAACAACAGCAGCCCGGGGGCGGCGGCGAGCGCCGACGGCGGTGTCTCGCAGGGCCGGGCGAAGGCGCGCAATCGCTGGGCCATCGGCGCGCAGATCGCGTGGACCCCGGCGATGTCCTCGGCCCGGAACGGTGGCCTGCCCCGCTCGCGGAAC
The DNA here is from genome assembly GCF_040654235.1 of Nocardia sp. NPDC050718. Taxonomy (NCBI): domain Bacteria; kingdom Bacillati; phylum Actinomycetota; class Actinomycetes; order Mycobacteriales; family Nocardiaceae; genus Nocardia; species Nocardia sp. NPDC050718. The sequence goes on from NZ_JBFAHQ010000004.1 coordinate 18,933, forward strand.
AAGCTCAGCTGTCCCCACGGCTGCCCGCCGACCCGGAACACCGCGCGCAACTCGTCGTCGAACCCGCGCGGGCGCATGAAGCCGCGGTACAGCGGACTCGAGGCGGGCCGGTCGCCGGTCACCTCGCGCAGCCCGGCGACCGGGACCTTCGCCAGCGCCAGATCGCGGAACAGATTCACGTGCTCGGCGAAGAACTCCGACTCCCAATAGATTCCGCAGCCGCCCTCGTGCAGGTTCTCCACCCGCGCCGGTGCCGTGGTGAGCCCGTTGACCGGATCGGTGGCCACCCACACCGCGGCGTCGAAGGGCGTGATGCGCCGTAGGCGGGCCGAGGTGTCGGCGAACAGCGCGTGCGCGTCGGGCGCGGTGGCGATGCCTGCGAGTAGTGCGTCGAGTGCTGTCGTCGCGGTCATAGGTGTCATCTTCGACGGCCGGTCGCGCGTCGGCCACCCCGCAACTGAGGGGGTGGTGCCCACGGCGCCTCCGATGCGAACCCCTCGATCGCGGGATGGTCCGTGTCGCGCGACTTCGCGACGCTGGGGTCCGGCACACACACGAAAACGAAGGAGCCCCATGCACATCGGAATCATCGGAGCGGGCGCGGCCGCCGTCGCACTGCTTGACGCGCTGGCCCATGCCGACCACCAGCCGAGCGGCGTCACCGTCTTCGACGGCGCGCCCGCGCTCTGGCGTGGCCGCCCGTACCAGCCCGACCTCGACACCGTGCGGGTGAACGCGCCGCCGCCGATCATGTCGGTGCGGGCGGGCGACGCCGGGCACTACCAGCGCTGGTTGGCCGATCGCGACGTCACCGACTATCTCGACGAGCGCCTGGGGCAACCGCTCGTGCCGCGCGCTGTCTACGGCGAGTACCTGGAAGACACCGCACGCGAGGCGATCTCGCGGCTGGGGCGGGTCGGCTGCCGGGTCCGCGTGGTGCGCTCGACGGTCACCGGATTCTCCCGCGACGGCCAGGCGGTCCTGCACACCGCCGGCGGCGATCGTGTCCCGGTGGACCGGGCCGTGCTGGCGGTCGGCAGCGGCCGCCCACGCGACCACTACGGGCTCACCGGCGCGCCCGGCTATGTCGACGAGCCCTATCCGCTCGCCCGGACCGTGACCGGGGTTCCCGCAGACCATAGTGTCGCCGTCATCGGCAGCGGTCTGACCGCGGTGGATGTCGCCGTCACCCTCGCGGCCACCGGGCACACCGGCCCGATCACCCTGCTCTCCCGCAGTGGGCAACTCCCGTTCGTGCAGCAGCGTCCGGTCCGGCTGGATCCCGTCCACATGACGCCGGCGGCGGTGCGCGCACTGGCCGCCGAACACGGCGAACTCGCCTTCACCCAGCTGGTTTCGCTCCTGCGCGCCGAACTCGCCGCACTGGGACAGGATTTCGAGACCCTGGCCACCGAGATCCGCGCCGCCGAGGATCCGGTGACGCGTCTGCGCCGCCAGCTCGACGCGGTCGACTCGCCGCATCACGGGCGGCGTCTGCTGGCGATGGTCATCCGCACCGTCGGCCCCATCGCGTGGCCAATGCTGGCGGACCAGGACCGAGCGATGCTGCGTACCGAGCACTTCCGCACCATCAACAGCCTGAGCTCGCCCATGGTGCCGCACAACGCCCGCATCGTGCTGCGGCTGCTGGATTCCGGCAGGCTGCGGCTGCGGGCGGGTGTCACCAAGATCGAGGCGCGGCCCGGCGGCGGGTTCACCGTGCACGACGATCGGAGCTGGTCCGCGGATACCGTGCTCAACGCGGTCAATCCGCCCGCCTACACGACGCCCCCGGACACCGAGTCGCTGATCGGCGCGCTGCTCGCGGCGGGCGCGGCCGAATCACACCCTTCGGGCGGCCTCCGGGTGGAGCCGGTGACGCGGCGTTCGATGGTCGGCGGGACGCCGGACCGGAACTGGCACGTGCTCGGCAATCTCGCGGCCGATTCCCTGTTCATCGCCACCAACCCGCCCGGTCTCGCGGTCGAGGCGGCCGGACTGGTCGGAGGGTTGTTCGACGCGTGAAGAAAGGGCGGGGAGCCCCACGTTCCGCTGATGTGGATGCCGCTTACTTTCATGGGTAATGTATCGCCTGCGACCGCGACAGTGTTCGAACGACAAGGGAGATTTCGATGATCGAGACCGCGACGTTCGGGGCGATGTCGTGACGGCGGGCGCATCGGCGTGGGAGACGGTCGGCGCGTCGACCTACGTGTCCTTCACGAGCTACCGCAAGAACGGCACCCCGGTCTCCCTTCCGGTCTGGATCGCTCCTGCCGACGGCAAGCTCTACTTCCTGTCGGGGGTCGACGCCTACAAGGTGAAGCGGATTCGCCGCAATCCCGAGGTCACGGTGCAGCCGTGCTCTGTGCGGGGCACGATCGATCCCGGATCGCCCGTCGTCGAGGGCACCGCGCGGGTTCTCGAGGCCGAGGACACGTCGCGAGTCCGCAAGATCATGAACCGCAAGTACTGGCTCCTCGGCCCGTTGAGCGAGTTCGGGACCTGGATCACCCGCCGTCAGAGCGCCTCGATCGGGATCGAGATCTCACCGCGCGGCTGATCCCGGCTGCGTGGGCGTAGTCGACTACGCGTGACAGGCGCGAGTTCGCGGGCGCAGGCTGGTCGAGAGCACAACATCATCTTTGGAGGTGCGCTCATGACATCGACCACGACACCGGCTCCCCGCACCGACTATGGCTCGCCGCAGATCCGTTATTCGCCGGGTTTCCCCGCCGAGCACCATCGTTTCGTCGAGAAGTCGATCGACAGCATGATCGAACGTTCGTCCGCGGAGACCGCGCGCAGGCGCGCCGACGCCGCCGAGCGGAATGCGATCACCCAGGCGCTCTACGCGCCCCTGATCCGACTGGCACGACAGGATTCCGAGACGGCGGACACGCTGCGAAAAGCGGACGATACCCCCGTACCGTTCGACGAGGACCTGGTACACCCGCGCGTCACCGCACCGCACGGGATCCACCCGGACGCGACGGCAACGCTCGACATCCGGGCAGGCACCGAGATCTTCGCGATCCCGTACCACTTCGACTGGGCATGGCACGACCCGGCGGGCGGCAGGCCGTTCGAGCTCGTGGTCGATCGCGACAACGGCCGCGTGGCCATCGACGGCCGCGCGGGCCCGAAGATCGGCGGCGCCGAGGAGTTCGTGTACACGCGGGCCGGGTACGGTATCACGCTGCAGACCGATCGCGAGGTGGCCGTGATGGGCCGCTCGTACCGGACCACCGACGACCACTACTCGGTCGGCTGCGGACTCGGCGGCTCCGCCGTCGCCGAGGGCGGCACCGATCTCACGGTGTTCGAGAACGGCAATTTCGTCACCTCCGCTGTCGACAAGCGCTGGCGCAAGCGGGTCAGCCAGAACGAGACCGACGTCTACAGCAGCAACGGATTCGGCCCCGGCGCCACCATCGAGGTGTCCTGGACGATGCGTCCGGGCAATACGTACACGTTCAACGTCGGGGCGTTTGTCTATGCCTATCGGGACGACGGCCTCGGGAACACGTGGAGTCAATCCAGCATTGTCGCGAACATCATTTTCATGAGCGTCTTCCGGTAGCGGCAGCGGTCAGTCGAGCACTTCGTTCAGTTTCCCCGTCGCGACATCGAAGACGAAGCCGCGCAGGGAGGTGGTGCGCGTGATGAAGGGGCTGCGGTCGATACGGCGCAGTGAATTGCGGATGTCCTCGTCGAGATCGCCGAAGGCCTCGGCGGACCAGGTCGGCTTGATGCCGATCTCGTCCTGGATGGCGCGTTTGAAATCGTCGTCGGTGAAGGTGAGCATGCCGCAGTCGGTGTGGTGGATCAGGATGATCTCCGTGGTGCCGAGCAGCCGCTGGCTGATGGCCAGCGAGCGGATCTCGTCGTCGGTGACCACGCCGCCGGCATTGCGGATGACGTGGGCTTCCCCGTCCTGCAGGCCCAAGATGCGGTAGACGTCGAGGCGGGCGTCCATGCACGCCACCACGGCGACGTGCTTGCTGGGCGGCAGCGGCAGCGGGCCGCTGAACTGCGCCGCGTAGGCGGCGTTGTTGGTGAGGTATTCGTCTGTGACGGTCATGGCGGCGTCCTCTGGTCGATGGGTGGCGACATACGAATCTCCGCATCCATCGTTCGTGCCGACCCGGACGGCGGCCAGAGATTCGCGCACACCGAGGACAAGGGTCGTTCGCGCCGGTGCGACAGAGTAGAAGCGCGCGGTCTGCGCCTACTCGATCCGCCGATCAGTCCGTCGTTATATCGCGTCGGGACAGCCGTATCGTCCCGAGCGCGAAGAACGCCGTGGCGATCACCGCGAAATACGCCAGCGAACCGTTGGCGCCACCGAAGACCGGCCGCATCGTCGGGTACTGACCCGCACCCAGCTCGCCGTTTTTGAACGGCATCCACTGCGCGACGACGTTCCCGATCTTTACCGGCAGCATCGCGGAAAAGGTCTCGATTCCGAACTTCCACAGCAACACCACACCGACGACGACACCCGGACACGGGATCAGCCCGGCGATCCCGATCCCCAGCGCGGTGACGAAGAACGCGAATACCGGTAGCCCCCACAGCAATCGGAGACCGGCCGACGAGGTCAGCTCGACTCGTCCCCACACCTCGGGAAAGATCGCCGGGAAACCGGCGAGCAGGACGATCACGGTGACCAGCGTCGCCGCCGCGGCGATCAGCCCGAAGACCAGGAGTTTCGCCAGCGGGAGCAGCGGGCGCCGGGTCTGGGCGCAGTAGACCAATTCCACTGTCGCGTATTTGAATTCGTTGCTGAGTGAGGCGACACCCGCCGACATCAGGACGATCGTCGAGAAGATCATCACCCAGTAGCCGGCATTGTTGGTGTCCATGCCGCCGCTGCCGTTGACCTTGTTCATCCGGGTGGCGATCGCCAGGCTCGCGTTCAGGGCGATCGGCAGCACCACGGCGATCGGCACGATCGCGAACCACACCGGGCTGCGCCAGGACAGTTTCGCCAGTTCGCTCCGCACCGCGCGACCGAGATCCCCTGCTGCGCTCACTGTTCCACCTCACCCGGCGCACTGGTGCGGCCGTGGTACTCGACGCTGCCACGGGTGACCGTCAGATACGCCGCTTCGAGCGGACGTGGGCCCGAGCCGAGCGCCACGGTCTCGTCCCGACCGGCGTCGGAGAGAATCCGCCCGCGGCCCATGATCACGATCCGGTCGGCGGTGATGGCGACCTCGGTCAGATTGTGCGAGGCGACCAGCAGGGTCCGTCCTTCGCGGGCGAGCCCGGTCAGGAGTTCGCGCAGCCACAGGATGCCGTCCACGTCCAGGCCGTTGTCCGGCTCGTCGAGCACGATGGTCCGCGGGTCGCCCAGGAGCGCGGTCGCGATGCCGAGCCGCTGGAGCATGCCGAGCGAGAACCGGCCGACCAGGCGGTCTTCGACATCGGCGAGACCGACGCGCGCGAGCACCCGCCGGACCTCGCCGACGGTAATGCCGCCGAGGCGCGCCTGCCAGGTCAGGTGCTGTTTCGCCGTGTGCTTCGGATGCCTGGCGAAGGTGTCGAGGTTGAAGCGCACCTCGCGCATGGTGTGGGGGAGTTCGCGCAGTGGACGTTCGTTGATCCGCACCGTGCCCGCGTCCGGGGTGGTCAGCCCGGCGATCATCCGCATGGTCGTGGATTTACCGGCGCCGTTGGGCCCGAGCAGATAGGTGATCGAGCCGGGGGCCGCCTCGAAGCTGACATCGCTGACCGCGACCCGGTCGCCGAATCGCTTGGAAATACCGGAAACTGTGATCATCGGCGATCGAGTCGTCGCGAACGTTCGGGGATCAGTAGCCGAAGTCCGGGTTGCCCGTGCAGCCGCCCATGGCGTCGCAGGTAGCCTTCCAGTCGACCTTCCAGAGGCCGTTTTCGCGGATGTAGCTGTAGGTTCCGCTGGTGGCCGGGAAGCCCGCCATCACGCCGGACAGCGTGGCGGTCATGGTGTTGCCGGTGATGGCCTTCGAGGTCGCCCGCTCCTGGATGGACAGGAAGTCGTAGACCCCGCCCTGGGACAGGATGCCCTGCAGCGCCGGACCGACCGTCGACCCGTGGTAGCTGACCTCTTCCTTCGCGCTCATCGGCAGATTCGGATTCCACAGCGCGGCGAACTGCCCGGCGATGGCGTCGAGCGACGGGTCCGCGTCCCGGAGGTAGAGGTCGGCGACGGTCGCGTCGCGGACCGAGCGGTCGGCGAGCGCGGGGGAGGCGGTGCCCACGGTCAGCAGACCGGCGAGACCGAGGGCGGCGACGAGGCCGGCGATCTTCTTCATGACATGTCCTCCGCGGACGATCGAGACGGGCGGTTGCCGTCGGTAGCTCCGATAGTGCTCAGCACGCTACTTTTCGAGATAAGGTTAGTCAAACCTAAGTTCCCGATCGAACCTCGGCCGAACGCCCGCTCAAACCTAGAACGCGTTCTAGAATCCGGCGATGGACCTTGTCGCGATCGAGGAGATCAAGCGTCTCAAGCACCGCTACTTCCGCACACTCGACCTCAAGCTGTGGGACGAGTTCGCGGACTGCCTCGCCACGGACATCTCCGCGCGCTACGGCACCCAGGCCATGGCCGAGCCGCTGCATTTCGACTCCCGGGCCGACGTCGTGGCGTACATGAGCGAGAACCTCGGGCCCGGGATCGTCACGGTCCACATCGCCAACCACCCCGAGATCGACGTCGACGGCGATACCGCGACGGGTTCCTGGGCGTTCGAGGACACGGTGCTCGTCCCTGGCGCGAAAGTGCAGATCCGTGGTGGCGGATACTATTCCGACACCTACCGGCGTGACCCGGACGGGGTGTGGCGGATCGCCTCGACCCGATACGAGCGCATCTACGAGGCGTTGACCTCGCTGGCGGATCTCCCGAGCTTCAAGCTGCTGGCCAACCGCTGGGATCCTTCGCTCGAGCACTGACCCGCTCGGCGTCGGTTCGATCTAGCGCTGGTCGGTGAACGCCCGGCGTGACTCCTCGTGCAGGATCGTCAGGAGTTCCTCTTCCAGCGCGACGAATTCGGGGGCGGTGATCGTGGACAAGCCGCGCGGCCGCGGCAGGTCGACGCGGACTTCGTGACGCACGGTGGCCGGGCGCGCCGACAGGACGATCACGCGGTCCGAAAGGTACACCGCCTCACGGACATCGTGGGTGATCATCAGGACCATCCAGCGGTAGCGCTGCCAGACCTCCTGCAACCACGACTGCATCTCGGTGCGGGTCAGGGAGTCGAGCGCGCCGAAGGGTTCGTCGAGCAGCAGCAGTTCGCGCTCCTGGACCACCGTCCGCAGCAGTGCCGCGCGCTGCCGCATCCCGCCCGACAGCTGGAACGGGCGGGCGTCCTCGAAGCCGGACAGGCCGAAGACGGGGAACAGTTCGCGGGCACGGCGCCGGGCCTCCGCTGTCGGGACGCCCTGGACCCGCAAGCCGAGGATGGTGTTGTCGAGAACGGTGCGCCAGGGGAACAGCAGGTCCTTCTGCGGCATGTAGGCGCAGTGCGACGCGGTGTCCTCGCCGTCGGCGGCGCGGAAGCCGACACTGCCGGAATCAGGGGACTCCAGTCCGGCGAGCATGTTGAACACCGTGCTCTTGCCGCACCCGCTCGGCCCGATGACCGAGACGAACTCGCCCGAGCGCACCGTGAACGACACCCCGCCCAGCACCTCGAGATCCGGACTGCGCCGACCCTGCGGAAACGACTTGGTGAGATGGTCGACGACGATCCGGTCGTCCCCGGCGTCAGTCACGTCGGCTCCTGTTCTGCGCGCGTGCCCACGGTGCGACGAGGCGCTCGATCGCGAACGTCGACAGGTAGAGCGTGATGCTCAGCAGCGCCGTGACCAGCACCGCCGCCAAGACCAGGTCGGTGCGGAACGAATTCTTCTGCAGGCTCATGTAGATGCCGAGACCGGCGCTCGCGCCGACATACTCGGCGAACACCGCGCCGACGACCGCGTAGGTGATCGCGATCCGCAGCGCCGTGAAGAACCGCGGCAGCGCGGACGGCAGCCGCACATAGCGGAACTCCTGTAGCCGCGAGGCGCCCATGCTGCGCAGCAGCGCGCCCGCCTCACGGTCGGCCGCGGCGAATCCCTCGATCAGGCCGATGGCCATGGGGAAGAAGGTGACCAGCGCGACCACCAGGATCTTCGGCAGCAGGCCGAAGCCGAACCAGATGATCATCAGCGGTGCGATCGCGACGATCGGCACGGTCTGCGACGCGACGAACAGCGGCACCAGCGCGCGCCGCAGCCAGGGCGAGAAGTCCACGATCACCGCCAGTACCCAGGCCAGCGTCAGCGACACCGCGAACCCGACCAGCGTCACCTGCAAGGTGGCGGCCGCGTGCGTGGCGATCTCGTCGCGGTGTGCCCACCCCTGCTGGACGACCCGCAGCGGTGAGGGCAGCACCTGCGGACGGACACCGCTGCTCGTGACGTAGACCTGCCAGAGCGCGACCAGGACCACCACCGTCACCAACGATGGCACCGCCCACCGGATTCCGGCCCAGCGAGCCGTGCCGCCGTCACCACCGGCGGGGACCGGCGGCGGCACGGCTACGGACCGCTCACGGGGTGGCGAGGTACTCATTGGTGAAGTAGGTCGACCAGTCGGGTTCGGTGGTCAGCGGCTTTCCGTCGGGTCCGGTCAGCAGACCGCCCCGGTACAGGAAGCCGGAATTCGCCGTCCACTGCTCCACCGTCTGGGTGCCGACCTTGCCCGCGGCGTTCTTCATGAACTGCTCGGCCAGCATGCGCTGGCTCTCGAAGACCAGCTTCTCGTCGGTGAACGCGCCCGGATTGGCGTCGATGAGATCCTGGGCCGCCGCGTCCGGGTTGTCCGCGGCGAACTGGTAGCCGCGCTGCAGCGCCTGCACGAATTTCGCGGCGCGGTCTGGGTTCTGGGCCAGCCAGCCCTCGTTGGCGTCGACCACGATCGCGTAGGCGTCGGGGAAACCGAAGTCGGTGTAGCGGAAGTAGCGCATCGGGGTGCCGTGGTGTTCGGCCTCGATCCCTTCCCACGCCAGATACGAGACGGTGAAGTCGGCCTTGCCGGAGTAGACCGCTTCGTAGGCCGACGAACCCAGCATCACCGAGGTGAAATCGCCGGTGCCGCCGTCGTTGCGGATGACCTGCTGGAGCGCTTCCTTCTCGCCGGGGTCGCCGAAACCGGCGTAGGTCTTGCCGTCGAGGTTCTTCGGGCTCGCGAGGTCGGCGCGATCGGCGCGCACGCCGATACCCGTCGCCCAGTGCTGCAGCGGGGCGAGCACCGACTTCACCCGTGCGCCCGACGCGCGGGCGAAGGTCGACGAATTGTGCGTGCTGATCCCGAATTCCGCATTGCCCGCGTCGATCACCGTGTCGACGGCGGTGTTGTTGTACGGCAGGACCTGCACATCCAGGCCGGCGTCGGTGAAGTAGCCGCGCTGCAACGCGACATAGAGCCCGACGTGGTTGGTGTTCGGTGTCCAGTCCAGCGCGAACCGGATGGTGTTGTCGGAGCCGCCACCCGAACCGCAGGCGGTGAGCAGCGACAGGGTCGCGACGGTGGTGGCCAGGACCGCGAGCGCGCGGCGTAGACGCCCGGTCATGCGGCGGGCCAGGGCTGCGGATGCAGGGCGGTGTCCCAGAACAGCAATTCGTAGCGCGTCGCGGCGACGAACGCCTGCTCCATCGCCGCCCGCTCCTGTTCGCTCGCCGACTCGGCGGCGGCGTCGACCAGTGCGCGCGCCGTGGCCGCGGACTGCTGGAACTCCGCCGCGCCGTAGGTGGTGACCCACTGGGCGTACGGGTGCGTGGGGTCGGCGGCGATCACCTTCGCCGCGCTCTCGGCCAGGTCGCGTCCCACTTCGGCGTAGATCCAGAAGCAGGGCAGTGCGGCCGCCGCGGCGACGGCGTAGGACTCGGTCGCGGCGGCCGCGATGAGGTAGGAGACGTAGGCCAGGCAGGTCTGCGAAGGCTCCGGTTCACCCTGCCGTGGGGGCAGCACGCCGCCGGTGAGCAGCTGTTCGTGCATGGCCGATTCGACGGCGGCGGCGTTCGCCGACGAGGTCGCCCAGAAGGCCGCGGTCTGCGGGTCCGGCGACTTGGCCGCGAGCAGCGCCAGCGCCTTCGAGTACCCGGTGAGGTACAGCGAATCCTGCTCGGTGTAGGTGCGGAACACCTCGAGCGGCAAAGTGCCCTCGCCGAGGTGGCGCAGGAACTCCAGCTCATCGATCGCCGTGCGCAGGACCTTGGTCCGGTCCCAGAGGTGATCGGTGAACAAGTCTGTATTCGTGGTGTGGGCGCGCAACACCGTGACATCCCTTCGTCAGCATTACCTGAACAGGTTCAGCGGGTCTGTTCTCAGCCTCGCGGTCGCGAGGCACCCCGTGTCGGAACTCGATCGAGACTAGCAGCGACCTCCGACACGCGGGCCGTGCCGGGTTCCGCCCGGAGCCCCGGTCACGGTGGTAGGTGTTCGGCGGCGGACCGGCACCCGGTAACTTCGCTGCCAAGAAGTCCGTCTTCCCGCGCCCATCGAACCGCCGAACGAAGAGAGCTGATCAATGTCGACCTCGACCGCGCGTGCACACATCGGTGTGACCGGCCTGGCCGTGATGGGCAGCAATATTGCCCGCAACTTCGCCAAGCACGGCTACACCGTGGCACTGCACAACCGTTCCGTGGCAAAGACCGACGCGCTGCTGGCCGAGCACGGCGGTGACGGCGATTTCGTCCGCACCGAGACCGTCGAGGAGTTCGTCGCGGCGCTGGAGAAGCCGCGACGCGTGCTGATCATGGTCAAGGCAGGCGACGCGACCGACACCGTCATCGAGGAACTGGCTGCCGCGATGGAGCCGGGCGACATCATCATCGACGGCGGCAACGCCCTCTACACCGACACCATCCGGCGCGAGGCCGCCCTGCGCGAGCGCGGCCTGAACTTCGTCGGCGCCGGTATCTCCGGTGGCGAGGAGGGCGCGCTCAACGGCCCCGCGATCATGCCCGGCGGGCCCAAGGAGTCCTACGAATCGCTCGGCCCGCTGCTGGAGTCGATCGCGGCGCAGGTCGACGGCACCCCGTGCTGCACCCACATCGGCCCCGACGGTTCCGGCCACTTCGTCAAGATGGTGCACAACGGCATCGAATACGCCGACATGCAGCTGATCGGCGAGGCCTACCACCTGTTCCGGGACGCGCTCGGCTTCGACGCCAAGCAGATCGCGGACGTGTTCACCCAGTGGAACTCCGGCGACCTGGAGAGCTACCTCGTCGAGATCACCGCCGAGGTGCTCGCGCAGGTCGACGCGAAGACCGGCAAGCCGCTGGTCGACGTCATCGTCGACGCGGCCGAGCAGAAGGGCACCGGCCGTTGGACGGTCAAGTCCGCGCTGGATCTCGGTGTGCCGGTGACCGGCATCGCGGAGGCGGTCTTCGCCAGGGCGCTGTCGGGTTCCCGTGCCCAGCGCAAGGCCGCGGTGGGTCTCGCCTCGGGCACGCTCGCCGCCAAGCCGACCGATGTCGAGCAGTTCACCGAGGACATCCGGCAGGCGCTCTACGCGTCCAAGGTCGTCGCCTACGCACAGGGCTTCGACCAGATCGCCGCGGGCAGCGCCGAATACGGCTGGGATCTGCGCCCGGGCGACATGGCGACGATCTGGCGCGGCGGCTGCATCATCCGGGCCCGGTTCCTGAACCGGATCAAGGAAGCCTACGAGCAGGACCCCGCGCTGCCGAGCCTGATCCTGGCCCCGTACTTCCGCGAGGCGATCGAGACGGCGATCGACAGCTGGCGGCGCGTGGTGTCCACCGCCACCCTGCTCGGTATCCCGGTCCCGGCGTTCGCGTCCTCGCTGTCCTACTACGACGCGCTGCGCGCCGAGCGCCTGCCCGCCGCCCTGACCCAGGGCCAGCGCGATTTCTTCGGCGCGCACACCTACGAGCGCATCGACGCCGAGGGCAAGTTCCACACCCTGTGGAGCGGTGACCGCAGCGAAGTCGCCGCGGGCTGATCTCCGCGCACGGGACTGCTGGCGGTCGAATCCCGTCAGCCCTCCCGACGAACCCCCTCCGGCTCGGGTCGGAGGGGGTTCGTCGTCTTTGGAGAGGTCGGGCAACGGTCAGCGGGGAGCGGTCGAGCGAGGCAGAGTCGGGGGAGGGCGGAGTCGGGTGATGGCCCGGGTGGCCAGGCCCGCCCCGCGCAGGAGCCACCTGAACGCGGTGGTGGACGGGCCCGGCACGATTCCGGCCAGCTGCACACCGTCGAGCAGGTCGTAGAGCGTTTCGCCCTCGTACATCAGGTGCTCGGCGTTGAAGTGATAGCGGTCGACGGCGGTGCACTGGATGAACGCGCCGTTGCCCGGGATCGCGGTGGCGTCCGCACCGTAGGGGTGCAGCTTCAACGGCCCGACGATGTGGCCACTGCCGTAGTAGCGCACCACCATTCGGACCTCACCTGATGGGGACAGGTCGATGTAGCACTGTCCGGGGATCGGGTCGTAGCGCCAGTCGGGGATGGCGTCGAAGAACGCGAAGTTGTAGGCCACGAATTCGTCGAGTCCCACCATGGTCGCGCCGAGTGTCGTCACGTCCTTGTAGCGCAGGTCGTCGGTGTAGAGCTCGTGGTTGTAGCTCATGTCCCGGGTCTGCCAGCTCCACCAGTACTTCTTCGCCCAGTCGAGGGTCCAGGCGATATCGAGGCCGTGCCCGGCGTAGAACTCGATCTTCTTCTCGTAGTCGTCGAACCATGTGCGGGTCATGGCGGTCAGCGCGGCTTCGTCGAGGACGGCGACCGGCTCGGAGCGGTTGGTCAGCACCGCGGGGATCGGTTGCGCCAGGCGCGGCTGCAGCAGTGACAGCTGGAACTGTTCGTCGGTGAACATCGCTTTCTCCATCCGGAAGCACCTGCTTCCTGATGGGAAATGGTTCTTGTAAAGTGGTGCCGTGTCAAGGAGCTACGGCGGGCAGACCGCCGAGGGGCGCGCTGCCGACCGGCGGGCGCGCCTGATCGATGTCGGCGTCGATATTGTTGGCACGCAGGGTGTTTCCGCCCTGGGGATGCGCTCGGTGTGCCGTGCGGCGGGGTTGAGTCAGCGGTTCTTCTACGAGAGCTTCGCCGATACGGATGGGCTTTTGCACGCGGTGTACCAGGCGGCGCTGTCCCGCCTGGAGGGGGCCGTCGCGCCGGCGGCGGCATCCGGCGACCTGCACGGCGTGTTCGAGGCCGCGGCCCGACTCATGGAGGCCGATCCGCGGATCTGTCGCATTCTGCTGATCGAGCCGGTGGCGGACGCGCGGCTGCGGGGCTATGTGCGCGAGACCATTCCGGCGATCACACTGGCCGTCCTCGGTGATCGCGTCACCGGATCGCCGGACGATCCCCGTGTGCGGATGCGCTTCTCGGCCCTCTTCGGCGCCCTGATCTCGCTGTTCGTCGAGTGGACGGAAGGCAGCCTCGGTACCGACCGAGACGCCTTCGCCACCCACGTGACCGCGGTCGCGACGCAACTCCTGAGCGAGATCAGCCCCGCAGGACCGAGTCGTCGATGACGAGGCGGGCTCGTGACTCGCCGGGTCCGGGAGGTTGCTCAGCCCACCGGAAGTGGCAGGCGAGGGCGTAGCGCGGAGCGGCGGCCGACGGATGCGCGGTCCAGCGCCGACGAGGCCGGGTTCGGGGCTTCGTGGTGTGACGCGGGACCGAGGTCTGTCGTAAGTCGAGCGAGCACGAATTCGACGATCGCGGTGGACACCGCGTGGTGGACCGGCTCGTGCAGGAGATCGTGTCCGGCATCGGCGAACTCCCGCAGCGTGACCGTCGGCTTGCCCGCGCACCAGCTCCTGATCGGGCCGATCGGCGCGCGCCGGTCGTCCTGTCCGTGCAGGACCAACGTCGGGACCTCGGGGGCGGGCACGGCGAGTGTGTGCGCACGTACGGGCGTTCCGGTGAGAGCGACGCTGGAGATATGTTGTGCGGCTGATGGATTGGACTGCATCGCGATGAGTGCGGTTCCCGCCCCGAGCGAGTGTCCGACGACGGCCAGCGGAATCGCGGTGTCGGCGGCGTGGGCGATGGAGATGAGCTGCGAGGCCGAGGCGGCGAGCTCGTCCACCGACGGGAGCCCGTCGATCTCGCCTTCGCTCAAGCCGTGCCCGATGTGGTCGATGCCCCAGACCTCGATGCCATGGCGATTCAGGAACCTGCCGAACCGGTGGTAGTCCGCGCTCTGCTGGCCGAGGCCGTGCAGCAGTATCACCCCCATACGAGGGCTCGCTACCTGCCAACGCCGGTAGTGCACCAGCCCACGGGGTCCATCGAAGAAGAGCACCCGGAAAGTGTGCCAGAACTAAGCTTAGCCTTACCTGTGTGGTGCGTCACTCCGGCTGGGTATCGCCACCCGGCGGTGTCGTCAGTGGCGCTCCTCGAGTCCGACCGACTCGCGCAGCCGTTCCGCCGCCGCGCGGAGTTCGGGATCGGTCGATCCCGATGCGGTCATGAGCGTCGCCAGTGCCTCGGCGATGACGTTGAGCTTCTCCTGAGCGGCCTCACTCGCGCGGCGGCCCGCGTTCTCGAGGAGCACTACCAACAGCAGGGTGAAGACGCTGGCGACGGTGTGGATGGCAACCTGCCAGGTCTTGAGATCCGTCCACCATGGCAAGCTGATCAGCCACGCGGCGACGATTCCAACGCAGAGGAAGAAGAATGGAGCCTGACTCACCCGCAGTTCGGCCTGCTCGACGAACCGGTCGAAGGGCGAGCGGTGATCACCTCCGCCGCGGCTGCGCGCGGCTGTGCTGCGACGCTCCATCATCGAATTCTAGTCGCGTCCAACCCGGGTGGCATCCAGCCGATGTCGTGCCCGGACATCCCTTTATCTGTTCACATAGACAGATAAAGGGCGTAGTGTTCTGATAGGTGAACGGCAATACCGTGGCAATGCACATGAGCGACGGGATCGTCGATGCGCCGACGTCGCTGATCTTCGTGGGGATCGCGGCAGTGGGGCTCGGGTTCGCGGGCTGGCGAGCACGGGCCGAACTCGATGAGCGCGCGGCGCCGATGGCCGGACTCGTCGCCGCGTTCATCTTCGCGGTGCAGATGGTGAATTTCCCGATCTTGCCCGGCGTGAGCGGGCACCTGCTGGGCGGAGCGCTCGCCGCCATACTGGTCGGGCCTTACCTCGGGGCGTTGTGTGTGGCGATCGTGCTGGTCGTCCAGGCCTTGCTGTTCGCCGACGGCGGGCTGACCGCACTCGGCACCAACATCACCAATATGGCGCTCATCGGTGTGGGTGTGGGATATCTGGTCGCCCGCGCCGGGGTGTCGCTGCTGCGCCGACGGACCGACACCGGTATCGGCATCGTGGCCTTCGTCGCCGCGCTCATCGGAACTCTCTGTGCCGCGATGGGATTCGTCGTCGAGTACGCGATCGGTGGGGCCGCGGGCTCCACGGTCGGCGCCGTCGCGGGCTACATGTTCGTCACGCACGCGCTGATCGGGATCGGCGAGGGCATCATCACCGCGATCACGGTGGTGGCGGTGTTCAACGCGCGGCCCGACCTGGTCTACGTGCTCCGCGCGGCGGAACCGGTGTCCGCCACGGCGTCTCCCGCTCGCGCGCGGCTGTCGTTCACCGGATTCCTGTGGGCGTTCGCCGCGGCTGCCGTACTCGTCGCGGGCGTGCTGTCCTACGCCGCGAGTTCCCATCCGGACGGCCTCGACGCCACCACCCAGCGTGGGTGCACCACGGTCGAGGTGGACGGCGGCGAGCAGCTGCGAGGTGAGTGCATCGCCCAGAGCGCCGAGGAACACCGGTTCGCCGGTTCACCGCTGGCCGACTACACGATCGACGGCAACAGTGATCTGGCCGGCCTGGCGGGCATCGTCGGCGTCGCGGCGGCCTTCGCCGTGCTGTTCGCGGTGGTCCGCACGATCCGGATCGGGCGGAGCGGGACGCGCGCGGCCGATCGTGCCGATGATGCCGCGGTGCGGTCGTACGCGGAGCCGGAATAGGTGAGCGGCCCGGTCCACCGGCTGTATCTGGCGGGGAACTCGCCCGCGCATCGAGCGCCGGCCGAGGTGAAGATCGTCTGCGCGGTGGTCGCGGTGTTCGCGGTCGTGGCGACTCCGCGGGAGTTGTTGTGGCCGTTCGGCTGCTATGCCCTCGGCCTGGTCGCGCTGTGGCGATGGTGGGGAATCCCGCTGCGCTGGATCGCGCCTCGGCTGCTCATCGAGCTGCCCTTCGTCGTGCTGGCGGTCCTGCTGCCCTTCGCCGCCGGCGAACCCCGCACCGAGGTCCTCGGGCTGTCGCTGTCGGTCACCGGACTGTACGCCGCGTGGGGCATCATCGCGAAAGGCACGATCGGCGTGGGTATCTCATTGACGCTGGCCGCGACGACGAGCGTGCGCGCCCTGCCCGAAGGGCTGACCCGGCTGCGGGTGCCGGGCACGATCGTCATGATCGTGGTGCTGATGCTGCGCTACGTCGACGTGCTGGTCGCCGAGGCGGCGCGGATGCGGCTGGCGCGGATCTCGCGCGGCGACGACCCGCGCACACTGCGTCAGGCCGGGGCGACCGCGCGCGGTGCGGGCACCCTGTTCCTGCGGTCCTATGAACGCGGCGAGCGGGTCCACCTGGCGATGCTGTCGCGTGGGTTCGACGGCGCCGTGCCCGATGTCGGCACCCCGCACGCCACCGGCAGGCAGTGGCTGTTCGGCTGCCTGCCCGCGGCCGCCGCGATCGTCGTCTGCGCCGGTGCTTGGATGGTGCGGTGACCGAACCGACGACACCCGCGGTGCGCGTGGTCGACCTGACCTTCGCCTATCCCGACGGGACCGGCGCGCTGGACGGGGTGAACCTGCAGATCGCGCCGGGGGAGCGGGTGGCCGTGCTCGGGCCCAACGGGGCGGGCAAGTCCACCTTGATGCTGCACCTGAACGGGGTGCTCACCGCCACCTCGGGACAGGTGCACATCGGCGGTCTGCGGCTGGACCGCGACAGTGTGCGCGAGATCCGGGAACGGGTCGGGGTGGTGTTCCAGGACCCCGACGACCAGCTGTTCATGCCGACCGTCGAACAGGACGTCGCGTTCGGTCCCGCCAACTTCGGCGTCCGCGGCGAGGCACTCGCCGACCGCGTCCGCGAGGCCCTCGCCGCGGTGGGGATGACGGATCGGGCCGGGCGCTCACCGGCGCACCTGTCACTGGGGGAACGCCGTCGGGCCGCGCTGGCGACGGTGCTGTCGTGCCGGCCCGAGGTTCTCGTCCTCGACGAGCCCGCCGCCAACCTCGATCCGGTGGCCCGCCGCGAGCTGGCCGAGATCCTGCTGTCGCTGCCCACCACCATGCTCGTGGTGACCCATGATCTGCCCTACGCGCAACGGATCTGCGACCGGGTCGTCATCCTCGACGGCGGCGAAGTCGTCGCCAACGGCCCCACCGCCGACATCCTCGGCGATGCCGCCCTGCTCGCCGCGCACCGCCTCAGCTGAGCATCCGGCCATCGCGTCGGCGGGTTGCCGAGGAGTAGCCTCAGCAGTGGGTTCTCCCTCGACGAGCCGAGACTGCGATGCACGAAATGGCGATCACCCAGAGTGTCATCGACGCCGTCTGTGAACACGCGGCGGGAGCGCGGGTGCACAGCGTGCTCCTGGAGGTCGGCGCGCTGTGCGCGGTCGTGCCGGAGGCGATGCAGTTCTGCTTCGAACTCGCCGCCGAGGGAACTCTCGCCGAGGGCGCGCGCCTCGAGATCGACGTGGTGCCCGGCCGTGCGACCTGCCGACGTTGCGGCGCCGAGTTCACCGTGCTCGAACCGATCGTCCTGTGTGAATGCGGCAGCGCCGATGTGGCGATCAGCGCCGGGCACGAACTCCGAATCCGGTCGATGGAAGTGAGCCGAGAATGTGCGCAACCTGTGGATGTGGCGACGACGACGCCGCGGTGATCACCCTCCCGCACGAGCACGAGCACGAGCACGAGCACCACGGGCACAGTCATGGTCACGGCGGTGATCACGTGCACCTGCCGGTGACCGAGACCATCACCCTCGAGCAGAAGGTCCTGGCCAAGAACGACCTCCTGGCCGAGCGCAACCGGGACTGGCTCGCCACCCGCGACATCCTGGCGCTGAACATGACCAGCTCACCCGGCGCGGGCAAGACCACGCTGCTCGAACGCACGATCCGCGAGTTCACCGAGGTGCCCATTGCGGTGATCGAGGGTGACCAGGCGACCCTGCTCGACGCCGAGCGGATCGGGGCGACGGGCTGCCGGGTGGTGCAGATCAACACCGGCGCCGGCTGTCATCTCGACGCCGAGATGACATACCGTGCGCTCGAGACGCTGGACCCCGCGCCCGGCACCCTGCTGTTCGTCGAGAACGTCGGCAACCTGGTGTGCCCGGCGTTGTTCGACCTCGGCGAGCGCGGCAAAGTCGTGGTGATCTCGGTGACCGAGGGCACCGACAAGCCGCTGAAGTATCCGCACATGTTCGCCGCGGCCTCGCTGGTCCTCGTCAACAAGATCGACCTCCTACCGTATGTCGACTTCGACCTGGACAGATGCCGGGAGTACGCGACCGCGATCAATCCGCACGCGCAGATCCTGCCACTGTCGGTGACCAGCGGTTCCGGCATGACGCAGTGGTACGAGTGGCTGCGGCGGCAGCGCTCGGCAACTATTGAGGATCACTCACGGGAGACATAGACTGACGTGATCAGGATCACATCGTGGGCCACCACGAGCCTGCGATGCCCCGCTTCAGAAAGTGGCACAGCCCATGCCCACCCAGGAAGCAATCAAAGCAGAACAGGCCCTCATCCACGTGCTGTGGATCAACGCAGGCCTCAGTTGTGACGGTGATTCGGTCGCGCTGACCGCCGCGACCCAGCCCAGTATCGAAGAAATCGCGCTCGGCGCTCTTCCCGGGCTCCCACAGATCGCGGTGCATTGGCCGTTGATCGATTTCGAATGCGGACCCACCGGCGGCGCCGACGATTTCCTCGAATGGTTCTTCAAAGCCGACCGCGGTGAACTCGAACCGTTCGTGCTGGTCGTGGAGGGCTCCATTCCGAACGAACAGCTCCACGAGGAAGGTTACTGGTGCGGCTTCGGCAACGATCCCGCGACCGGTCAGCCCATGACGACCAGCGAATGGCTCGATCGGCTGGCCCCGAAGGCCACCGCGGTGGTCGCGGTCGGTACGTGTGCCACCTACGGCGGCATCCACGCCATGGCGGGGAATCCCACCGGCGCGATGGGTGTGCCCGATTACCTCGGCTGGGACTGGAAATCCAAGGCGGGAATCCCGATCGTGTGCGTGCCGGGTTGCCCGGCCCACCCGGACAATATGTCCGAAACGCTGACCTACCTGCTCTACATGGCCACCGGACAAGCGCCGATGATTCCCCTCGACGAGGCGTTGCGGCCGAAATGGCTGTTCGGCGCCACCGTCCACGAAGGCTGCGATCGGGCGGGCTACTACGAGGAAGGTGACTTCGCCGACGAGTACGGCTCACCGAAATGCATTGTGAAACTGGGATGTTGGGGCCCGGTGGTGAAATGCAACGTCCCCAAGCGGGGCTGGATCAACGGCGTCGGTGGCTGCCCGAATGTGGGCGGCATCTGCATCGGCTGCACCATGCCGGGATTCCCGGACAAATTCATGCCGTTCATGGACGAGCCGCCGGGCGGGAAGATCTCCTCGACGGCATCAGGGCTGTACGGGTCGGTGATCCGCAGCCTGCGCCACATCACCGGACGCACGGTCGACAAGGAGCCGCGCTGGCGGCACAAGGGCGAGAAGCTGGAATCCGGCGCCACCCGCACCTGGTAGGAGGCGATTGGAATGACTGCCATCATCCCCGAGCCGTCGCACAAGAAGATCGAACCGGACAGTCTCGTCGAGATGGCCTGGGACCCGATCACCCGCATCGTCGGCAGCCTGGGAATCTATACCAAGATCGATTTCGAGAACCGGGAAGTGGTCGAGTGTCACAGCACTTCGTCCATCTTCCGCGGCTACTCGATCTTCATGCGGGGCAAGGATCCGCGCGACGCGCACTTCATCACCAGCCGCATCTGCGGCATCTGCGGCGACAATCACGCCACCTGCTCGTGCTACACCCAGAACATGGCCTACGGAGTGAAGCCGCCGCACCTGGGCGAGTGGATCGTCAATCTCGGCGAGGCCGCGGAATACATGTTCGACCACAACATCTTCCAGGAGAATCTGGTCGGCGTGGATTTCTGCGAGAAGATGGTCGCCGAGACCAATCCCGGCGTCCTCGCCCAGGCCGAGAAGACCCCGGCACCGCATTCGGCCGAGCACGGTTACCGCACCGTCGCCGACATCATGCGCGCGCTGAATCCCTTCACCGGCGAGTTCTATCGGGAAGCGCTCCAGGTCAGCCGCTACACCCGCGAGATGTTCTGCCTGATGGAAGGCAGGCACGTGCACCCGTCGACGCTGTATCCCGGCGGCGTGGGCACGGTCGCGACGATCCAGTTGATGACCGACTACATGACGCGCCTGATGCGCTACGTCGAATTCATGAAGAAGGTCGTGCCGATGCACGACGACCTCTTCGATTTCTTCTACGAGGCGCTACCCGGGTACGAACAGGTCGGCTTGCGGCGCACTCTGCTGGGCTGCTGGGGGTCCTTCCAGGACCCGGAGGTGTGCAATTTCGAGTACAAGGACATGGAGGAGTGGGGTCGGCGGATGTTCGTCACCCCCGGCGTGGTCGTCGACGGGAAACTGGTGACCACCTCCCTGGTCGACATCAATCTCGGCATCCGAATCCTGTTGGGCAGTTCGTATTACGACGACTGGACCGATCAGGAGATGTTCGTGAAGACCGACCCGCTCGGTAATCCGGTCGACCGGCGTCACCCCTGGAACCAGCACACCAATCCCAAGCCGCAGAAGCGCGACATGGACGACAAGTACAGCTGGGTGATGTCGCCGCGCTGGTTCGATGGCACCGACCATCTGGCGCTCGACACCGGTGGCGGGCCGCTGGCCAGGTTGTGGTCGACGGCGCTGGCCGGGCTGGTCGATATCGGCTACGTGAAGTCGACCGGGCACAGTGTGCAGATCAACCTGCCCAAGACCGCGTTGAAGGGACCGGTCAGCCTCGAATGGACGATCCCCGCGTTCGGCAGCAACACCATCGAACGCGATCGCGCCCGCACCTACTTCCAGGCCTACGCCGCGGCCTGTGCGCTGCATTTCGCGGAGCAGGCGCTCGTGGAGATCCGGGCGGGGCGGACCAAGACGTGGGAGCACTTCGAGGTGCCGGACGAGGGCATCGGCTGCGGCTTCACCGAGGCGGTGCGAGGGGTGCTGTCGCATCACATGGTGATCAGGGACGGCAAGATCGCCAACTACCACCCGTATCCGCCGACGCCGTGGAATGCCAACCCCCGCGACAGCTTCGGCACGCCGGGCCCGTACGAGGACGCGGTACAGGGCCAGCCGATCTTCGAGGAGAACGACCGCGAGAACTTCAAGGGTATCGACATCATGCGCACCGTGCGCAGCTTCGATCCGTGCCTGCCGTGCGGGGTGCACATGTACCTCGGCAACGGCAAGACGCTGGAGAAACTCCACTCGCCCACCCAGACTCTCACCGGGGAGTAACGGTGACGCCGGATCGGCAGGGGGAGCACGACGAGGCAGCGATCGACCGAGACCGATGGCGCGGCGCAGGCGAGCGGATCGAGACCCTGCTCGACGCCAGTTCAGCGGGTGGGGTCGTCGCTCGTGAGCGCGCCGAGCAACTGGTGCGCGAGGTCTCCGATCTCTACGGCGAGGGACTGGCCCGGGTGCTCGCGGTCGTCGACGACGACGTGCGCGACCGGCTTGCCGCCGACGACCTCGTCGCGAGCCTGCTGCTGGTGCACGGCCTGCATCCGCACGATGTGCACACCCGGGTCCGCGCGGCCCTCGACAGTGTGCGCCCCTACCTGGGGTCCCACGGTGGCGATGTCGAATTGCTCGGCGTGGTAGACGGTGTCGTGCGCCTGGAACTGTCCGGAAGCTGCCGGACCTGCCCGTCGTCCTCGGTGACCCTGGAACTGGCCGTGGAGGACGCGGTGCGCGCCGCGGCGCCGGAGATCGAGTCGATCGAAGTGGCTGCCGCGCAACCGGAGTCGTCCGATGCCCTGATCTCGGCCGACTCGCTGTTCACCCGGGTGCACGCCGAGCACCATCCGGTGGCCGAACAGCACGGGAGCTGGATCGCCGTCCCGGAGCTGGGGGAGCTGGGTGCCGGCGAGGTCGGTGGCTTCGCCATCGGTGGATACGCGGTGCTCGCCTGCCGGGTCGGCGACGAACTGTTCGTCTACCGCGATCACTGTCCGGCGTGTGACCACTCCCTGGCCGGCGCCGCGCTGCAGCGGCGGGTCGGATTCCCGATCGGGGACGCGGTCCTGCGCTGTCCGACCTGCCGAGCGCACTACGACGCCGTCCACGCCGGTGCCCGGGTGGACGGCGACGGCCATCTCGAACCGCTGCCGCTGCTGGTGCGCGCCGGCGAACTGTCGGTGGCCGTTCCGGTGGGGGTGGCCGGGTGAGTTCTCCGCTGGGGGTGCTGCGGCGCCTCACCGTCGACCGCAAGCCCGCCGTCGCGGCGGGCGAGCGGTGCGAGATGTGCGCGGAGCCCCTCACCGCCGAGCACCAGCACGTGGTGAATGTCGAAGGGCGCCAGCTGCTGTGCGTGTGCCGGGGCTGCTACCTGCTGTTCACCGATCAGAACGCTGCCCTGCGGTACCGGGCGGTGCCCGATCGGTACCTGAGCTTCCCGGAGTTCGCCCTCGGCCACGGCGAGTGGGACGCGCTCGAGATCCCGGTGGGCCTGGCGTTCTTCTTCGACAATTCCGCGCTGGGCCGCACCGTCGCGTTCTATCCGGGTCCGACGGGCGCCACCGAATCCGAACTGCCCCTCGACGAGTGGCGCACCCTGCTCGACCGGCACCCGGAGATCGATGTGGCCGTCCCGGATGTCGAGGCGCTGATGATCAGGGTCCCCGAGCGCGGCACCGCCGAGGCCGTCTGTCTGCTGCTGCCGATCGACGCCTGCTACGAGTTCGTCGGCCGGATGCGGTTGCTGTGGCGCGGGTTCGACGGCGGCCAGGACGTGCACCGGTACCTCGACGAGTTCTTCGCCACGGTGTCGGCGCGGGCCCGGCCGGGGGGTGTGTGATGTGCCCGGCCTACTCGACGACCTTCGCGGTCCTCGGCATCGCGCCCGAGCCCTACGCCGTGACGCCGACCCTGACCGCGCGCGTCGGGATCGCCGCGCTCGGCGAGGAGCCGGTGCACGCCATCGCTTTGCGCGCGCAGGTGCGGATCGAACCGCACCGGCGCGGCTACACCGACGAGGAGAGTGCGGGCCTGATCGACCTGTTCGGGCCGCGCGAACGCTGGCGCGACACCCAGCGTTCCTTCCTCTGGATGCACTGCGCCACCATGGTTCCCGGATTCCACGGCGGTGCCCAGATCGACCTGCCGATGCCGTGCACCTACGACTTCGAAGTGAGCGGCACCAAGTATCTGCACGCGCTGCGCGAGGGGACCGTGCCCCTGATCTTCCTGTTCAGCGGCACCGTGTTCATCCGTGGCGCCACCGGTTTCGCGATCCAGCAGATCCCGTGGGACCGCGAGGACAAATTCGAGATGCCGGTCTCGGTGTGGGACGACCTGATGGCCGCGCACTTCCCGAACTCGGGCTGGCTGCGGCTGCGTCGCGACACCCTCGACGCGATCGTCGCCTACAAGTCCGAGCACGGACTGCTCGGCTTCGACGACGCGGTCACCCGGCTGCTCGACACCGCCGAGGACACCTCATGAGTGCCGACCTCACGCGATCACGAGCCAGGGCACGCGCGGTCGCCGACGCGGTGCTCTACGAGGGCTACCTGCTGTACCCGTACCGCGCGAACTCGGCGAAGAACCAGTCGCGCTGGCAGTTCGGCGTCCTCGGCCCGGTTGGTGCGGCCGCGGCGGGTCTGGGGGAGGAAGCGGAGCTGTCGGCCCAGTGCCTGCTCGACGCCGGTGCGCGCAGTTCGATCACCCTGACCGTCCGGTTCCTGCAGCTGCAGCGCCGCGCGGTCGAGGATGCCGGGGGAGTCCCGGTCGCCGAGCTGCGGATCGCCGGGCGATCGTGGATCAGCTGGGACGAGGCGGTCGAATGCGAGCAGCGGATCGGGCCGCTGCGGCCGACCGATTCGACGGCACGCCTGTCGATTCCGGGCGGAACCGACGTCGAGGCGATCCCGGGACCCGACGAGACACCGGCAGGCCGGTTGGTCCGCACCCGCGAGCACCTCGACGGTGAGATGCAGGTGGCGGTGGAACCCGACGGGCGCTGGACGCGGCTGAGCGTGACCCTGCGCAATATCGGTGCCCCGGCGGCCGACCAGCCCGAAGCGATGGCCCGCTCCCTCATCGGCGCGCACGTCATCGCCGAGGTCGACGACGGCTCGTTCGTCTCGCTGCTCGAACCCCCACCCGACGCCGAGGCCGCCGTGGCCCGCTGTGTCCAGCACCGCTGCTTCCCGGTGCTGGCCGGACCGCCCGGCGACCACGGCATCGTGCTGATCTCCCCGATCATCCTCTACGACCACCCCGAGATCGCCGAGCAGAGCGAAGGACCGCTGTTCGACTCCACCGAGATCGACGAGATCCTCACCCTGCGGGTGATGACCATGACCGATCAGGAGAAGGCGGCCGCCCGCGCGACCGATCGGCGGGCCGCCGAGATCATCGACCGTTGCGACGCCATGACCCCGGACGCCCTCCAGCAGTTGCACGGGGTCCTGCGCGATCCCCACGCCGACGCCGCGCTGATCCCGGAGGTGCCCGACGGTGTCGACTGGTGGGACCCGATGGCCGACAACGCCGTTCGGCCGGAGTCCGACGCGGTCATGGTCGGCGCTGTCGAGGTGCGCAACGGCACCCGGGTCCGCCTGCATCCGTCGCGCCGCGCCGACGCGCACGACCTGTTCTACGACGGCCGGGTCGCCCGGGTCGTCACGGTGCACGCCGATGTCGACGGGCAGGCGCACGTCGGCGTGGTCATCGAGGACGACCCGGCCGCCGAATTGCACGAATGGTACGGCCGCTACCTGTATTTCGCCCCGGAGGAGATCGAACCACTCGACAGCCGACGAGAATGAGAGAAGAGGTCAATCATGGCCACGATAGGAATGATCGCGGTGGCGTGTGCCGCGGTGGTGGCGACCGTCGCCGCGGTCCTGGGTGTCCGGTCGATCCCGGACCTGCAGCGCTACCTGAAGATGCGCCGGATGTGAGATGACGGCACGGGTGCTCGTCGCCGGGATCGGGAACATCTTCCTCGGCGACGACGGTTTCGGGCCCGAAGTGGTGCGACGGCTCCCGCCGCACGGTGCGGACGTGCGCGTGGTCGACTACGGCATCCGCGGCATGCACCTGGCCTACGACCTGCTCGACCCCTGGGACGCGCTGGTCCTCGTCGACGCGATCCCCGATCGCGGCACCCCCGGCGCGCTGTCGGTCTTCCACGCCGAACCCGACGCCACCGGCGCCGCGCAGCTCGACGCGCACGCCATGAACCCCGACGCCGTGTTCGCGAGCGTGCGCGCGCTCGGCGGGACCCTGCCGCCGACCGTCGTCGTCGGCTGCCAGGTCCACTCGGTGGCGGAGGGCATCGGACTGTCCGCACCGGTCCTCGCGGCGGTCGACCCGGCCGTGGTCGCGGTGGCCGAGGTGCTCACCCGATTGGCCTCGGCTGCGCGGGTGCCCGACCCGAACCGATCGGAGGGATGAACCATGTGCCTCGGCATCCCAGGACAGGTCGTGGAGATCCTCGACGGCTATCACGGGCAGCTCGCCCTGGTCACGGTCTCCGGCGAGGACCGCAAGGTCAATATCGGTCTGCTGGAAGAGGATCCGGTGCACCCTGGTGACTGGGTGATCATCCACATGGGGCTGGCGGTCGAGAAGACCGACGAGGCCGGTGCCGCCACCGCGCTGGCCGGGCTGAACCTGCTCGGCCGAGGCGAACAGCCATGACCGCCGACCGGCAACGCCGTCGCCTCGTGGTTCGCGGGGTGGTGCAGGGCGTCGGCTTCCGGCCCTTCGTCTACACCACCGCCGCCGAACTGTCCCTGGCCGGATCGGTGTCCAACGACAGCGCGGGGGTGATCATCGAGATCGAAGGCGCGCCCGCCGATCTGGACGAGTTCGCACGGCGTCTGCGCGAGCGTCCGCCGCCGCTGGCCGTCGTGGAATCGGTCGACCAGCGCACCGTCGAACTCCTCGGCGGCACCGGATTCCGCATCGCCGACACCACTCGCGACGGCGGCGGCCGCACCCTGGCCTCACCCGACGTCGCGATTTGCGCCGACTGCGCCGCCGAACTCACCGATCCCGCCGACCGCCGCTATCGGCACCCGTTCATCAACTGCACCAACTGCGGCCCCCGATTCACGATCATCGCCGCACTGCCCTACGACCGGCCGAGCACGTCGATGGCCGACTTCCCGATGTGCCCGCGCTGCGCCGCCGAGTACGCCGACCCGGCCGACCGGCGCTTCCACGCCCAGCCCATCGCCTGCCCCGACTGCGGCCCCCGGCTGACCTGGTCCGGGCCGGGTGACCCGGTGGAGTCGGCCCGAAACCTCCTGCGCGAGGGCGGAATCCTCGCCGTGAAGGGCATCGGCGGCTACCACCTCGCCTGCGACGCCGCCGACGAGTCCGCCGTGGCGACCCTGCGCCGCCGGAAACGGCGCGGCGACAAACCTTTCGCCGTCATGGTCGCCGACCTGGCCACCGCGCGCACGATCGCCGAGGTCGACGACAACGCCGCCGCACTGCTCGGCGGCCCGCAACGGCCGATCGTCCTGCTGCCGCGTCGCGGCGACGCGCTCGCCCCGTCGATCGCGCCACGCAACCCCGACCTGGGCGTGCTGCTCGCCTACACGCCCCTGCACCTGCTGCTGTTCGGGCTCCCCGGCGACCCGCCCGGCCCGCGGGTCCTGGTGATGACCTCGGGCAATCTCGGTGGCGAACCGATCTGCTTCGACGACGCCGACGCCCGCACCCGCCTCGCGGGCCTCGCCGACGGCTGGCTCGCCCACGATCGCCGCATCCTCACCCCGTGCGACGACTCGGTGGTGCGCGTCGTCGACGGCAGCGAACTGCCCCTGCGCCGCTCGCGCGGCTACGCCCCGCTCCCGCTGACCCTGCCCGTCCCGGTGCCGCCGACGCTCGCTGTCGGCGCGGACCTGAAGAACACCTGCGCGGTGGGCGAGGGCCGCTACGCGTGGCTCAGCCAGCACATCGGCGACATGGACGACCTGGCCACCCTGCGCGCCTTCGGCTTCGCCGCCGAGCACCTCGCGGAATTGACCGGCGTCGACCCCACTCAGCTCGTGGCCGACGCGCATCCGCGCTACCGATCCACCGCCTGGGCGCGCACCCACGCCGACGGCCGTCCGGTGCACACCGTCCAGCATCACCACGCGCACATCGCCGCGGTCATGGGCGAACACGGACTCGGTGCCACGGACACGGTCACCGGGATCGCGTTCGACGGCACCGGATTCGGACCCGACGGCGCGATCTGGGGCGGCGAGGTCCTGGCCGCCGGCTACAAGGGCTACCGGCGGCTCGCGCACCTGAAGTACGTGCCGCTGGCGGGCGGGGACGTCAGCGTGCGCAGGCCCTACCGGATGGCGCTGGCGCACCTGTGGTCCGCGGGCCTGGACTGGTCGGACACGATCGCCTCGGTCGCCGCCTGCCCGGCCGACGAGCGGGCGGTGCTGGCACACCAGTTCGGGTCCGGCTTCGGCTGCACTCCGACCTCGAGCATGGGACGGCTCTTCGACGCGGTGTCCTCGCTGGCCGGGGTCCGCCACACCGTCGACTATGAGGCCCAGGCCGCGATCGAACTGGAGGCCCTCGCACGGGCCGTCGACCCCGGCGCCCGCGCCTACCGGTTCGGGCTCGAGCACAGCGCCGACCCGGCCGTGATCGACCCGGGCCCGGTCGTGGCCGCCGTGGTCACCGACACCGCGGACGGTGTCCCGGCGGCCGTCATCGCCGCCCGCTTCCATCGGGCCGTGGCCGCGCTGGTCCTCGACCTCGCCCTCGATTTCGCACCGCCCCCGACGACCGTCGCGCTCTCGGGTGGGGTGTTCCAGAACGCGCTGCTGCTCTCGGCGGCACGCGCCACACTGCGCGACAACGGATTCCACGTCATCACCCATCGCCGACTGCCGCCCAACGACGGTGGTCTCGCGTTCGGGCAACTACTCGCCGCCGGTGCGGGTTGAGCGAAAGGAGAGCAGCGATGTGCCTGGCAGTCCCGGGAAAGGTGCTCAGCCTGCACGAACGCGACGGCACCATGATGTCGGTCGTCGACTTCGGCGGCGTGCACAAAGACGTGTGCCTGGAATACATTCCGGACGCGGCGATCGGCGATTACGTGGTGGTCCACGTCGGCTTCGCCATCCAGCGCCTCGACGAGGAATCGGCGTTGCGCACACTGGCCGAATTCGAGCACCTCGGTGTGCTCAACGAGGAGTTCGGCGACGGGTTCGCCCTCGCCGCCAAACAATCCGGGCTCCCCGATCCCACGGCAGAACCGGCAGCGACCGACGCCGGCGCCGGCGACGACACGGAGGTGACGTCATGAAGTATCTCGACGAATTCAGCAACCCCGACCTGGCGAAGAACTTGCTCGACCAGATCCGCGCGGCCACCTCCCAGCGGTGGGCCATCATGGAAGTCTGTGGCGGACAGACCCATTCGATCATCCGACACGGCATCGACCAGCTGCTGCCGAACGAGATCGAGATGATCCACGGCCCCGGCTGCCCCGTGTGCGTCACTCCGCTCGAGGTGATCGACAAGGCGCTCGAGATCGCCGCCCAGCCCGGGGTGATCTTCTGCTCCTTCGGCGACATGCTGCGGGTGCCGGGCAGCGAACGCGACCTGTTCCGGGTCAAGAGCGAAGGCGGTGACGTCCGCGTGGTGTACTCGCCCCTGGACGCGCTGACCATCGCCCGGCAGAACCCGGACCGGCAGGTGGTGTTCTTCGGCATCGGCTTCGAGACCACCGCGCCCGCCAACGCGATGACCGTCTACCAGGCCAAGAAGCTCGGTATCGAGAACTTCTCGCTGCTGGTCTCGCACGTGCTCGTCCCGCCCGCCATCGCCGCGATCATGGAATCGCCGAGCTGCCGGGTGCAGGGCTTCCTGGCCGCCGGACACGTCTGCAGCGTGATGGGAACCGAGGAATACCCGCCGCTGGCCGACAAGTACGGGGTGCCGATGGTGGTCACCGGCTTCGAGCCGCTCGATATCCTGGAAGGCATCCGGCGCACCGTCACCCAGCTCGAGAACGGCAGGCACGAACTGGAGAACGCCTACCCCCGTGCGGTCCGCGCCGAAGGTAACCCGGCCGCGAAGACGATGCTCGCCGATGTCTTCGAGGTCACCGACCGCGCCTGGCGCGGCATCGGCGTGATCCCCGACAGCGGCTGGCGCCTCTCCGAACGCTACCGCGCCTACGACGCGGAGGACCGGTTCGCGGTCACCGACCTGCACACCGCCGAGTCCTCGATCTGCCGCTCCGGCGAGGTGCTGCAGGGGCTGATCAAGCCGCACGAATGCGCCGCGTTCGGCAAGCAATGCACCCCGCGGAACCCGTTGGGGGCCACCATGGTGTCTTCCGAAGGCGCGTGCGCGGCCTACTACCTGTACCGGCGCCTCGACCTGCCCGCGGAGGTGGCTCATGCGTGAGGACAACGCGGCCGCGCTCGACATGGACGGCTGGGTGTGTCCCATGCCGTTGCGCGACTCGCCGACCATCGTGATGGGCCACGGTGGCGGGGGAGCGATGTCGGGTGAGCTGATCGAGCACCTGTTCCTGCCCGCGTTCGGCGCCGCCGCCGACGCCGGGATGGGCGATTCGGCGGTGCTCACCCTCGGTGGGACGCGCCTGGCGTTCTCGACGGACTCCTTCGTCGTGAAACCACTGGTGTTCCCCGGCGGGTCGATCGGTGACCTGGCCGTCAACGGCACCGTCAACGACCTGGCCATGGCGGGCGCGCGGCCGATGGTGCTGTCCACGGCGTTCATCCTCGAGGAAGGCACCGCGCTCGCCGAGATCGCCCGGGTAGCCGAGGCCGTCGGCACCGCCGCGCTGGCGGCCGGCGTCACGCTGGTCACCGGCGACACCAAGGTGGTCGACTCCGGTCACGGAGACGGGATCTTCATCAACACAGCGGGCATCGGCGTCGTCGACGAGGGCGTCGACATCCGTCCGCAGCGCGCCCGCCCCGGTGACGTCGTGCTCGTCAGCGGTGACATCGGAGTGCACGGTGTCGCGGTGATGAGCTGCCGTGAAGGCCTCGAATTCGGCACCACCGTCTGCAGCGACACCGCGCCGCTCAACGGCCTGGTCGCCGCGATGCTGGCCACCGGCGCCGATGTGCACGTGCTGCGCGATCCGACCCGCGGCGGAGTCGCGGCGACGCTCAACGAGATCGCCGGTGTCGCGAAAGTCGGTGTGGCGCTGGACGAACGGAAGCTGCCCGTGCCCGACGCGGTGCGGGACGCGTGCGGCCTGCTCGGCCTCGATCCGATGTATGTCGCCAACGAGGGCAAGCTGATCGCCTTCGTCGCGCCCGAGGAGGCCGACCGGGTGCTCGCGGCCCTGCGCGCGCACCCGCTGGGCGCCCGCGCCGAAGCCATCGGGGTGTGCGTCGAGGACCATCCGGGCATGGTGGTCGCCCGCACCGCCCTGGGCGGGACCAGGGTGGTGGATCTGCCCGCCGGAGAACAACTGCCACGGATCTGCTGACGGGAGGCGCGATCATCGACGGGACCGAGATGTTCGCCCGCTACGCCTACGCGCCCAACCGGCTCGGCTACTGCGGTCCCGCCGACGCGCGGGCGCTGCACCACGGCTCCGCCGCCGACATCCGTGTCCTGGCCCGGCAGTTCTCCGGCGCCTGGCCCTACCTGCGGGCCATGTCGAGACTGACCGGCATCACCGATCCCCTCGACCAGCGCCTCGTCGAGTCCTACTGGCTCGGCGGCGGGGTCGGCGCCGACCTCGACGCCGACGCCTTCACCACCGAACTGCTCGCGATCATCGCGCCGATGGCCGGGCACTACTGGTCGTACCTGAACGCCGACCTCGCCGCGGAAGCCGCCGCCAACCACGGCTTCCACGTCTTCGGCGTGTACCCCTGGACCCGGCTGCTCGGGCGCGGCGCCGACGAACACCCGATCCGCATCCTGGACAGCTGCCGCATCACCTGGGGCACCGTGACCGCTCGCGACGGAAGCACGGTCGCTGTCCGCTGTCAGCGGCTGGTCCTGGACGGTCCGCTGCTGCGGCTGTCCGTCCCGGCGCTCCAGCGCGCCGAAGTGGACGACGAACACCTCGCGACCGACGTGGCGGTCGGTGATCAGGTCGCCGTCCACTGGGGGCGCGTCTGTGGCCGTCTCGATTCCGGGCAGACGCGCGCGCTGGCCACCAGCACCGCACGGCAGCTGCGGGTGACCAACCGCCGGTTGACCGGCACCGCGCGAACCGCTCGGCGCTAGTCGTCCGCGGCGCGTCCGGCCTCAGGGATGGACGAGAGTCCGGTAGGTCTCGAGGATGCGGCGAATGGAGGACGTCACGAGGAGTTCGCCGTCGAGTGGCGCCCAGACGTACCGGGCGTGGACGGTGAGACGGATCGGATCGGTCGCCGCGACATCCACCGCGAAATGCAGGCGGCGCACCGGGTGCGCGTCGGGGGACAGGTAGTCGAAATCCCCGACGTGGTGCCGGATCCCGGTGACGGTCAGGCCCGTTTCCTCGTACACGCCCCGGACGACCGCGTCGGCGAGGGGCTCACGCGGCAGCACGGTGGTGCCGGGAAGCTTCAGCGTGGCCTTGATCGGGCCGGTGTCGTGGCGCGCGAGTAGGAGTACCTGTCCGCCGCGATCGATGATCGCACCGACTCGCGGTGCGGTACCGTCGACCTCGGCTCGACGCGACAGTTCTTCGAACTCCGACTCGGATACCACTAGTACTCACCAACTTTCGACTCCGCCACCGTTCACCACCGCGGCCGGATTCGACGACGGTGGTCGGTGATTACCGTACGTCTCGGGCACTACGGTCGTGGGCGAATCAGGACGCAAGATTGCGAAGCCGTGACCGAGCCCACGCACCCGGTCCGGCCCGGATGAGATCCCGCGGACGAACCCTCTCCGGTCCGGCGTCACCGGAGTTCTTCGGCGAGCCCGATGAGCAGGCCTTCGGGGCCACGGATGTAGCAGAGGCGGTAGACGTCCTCGTAGCGCACCACCTCGCTGCTGACGAGTTGCGCGCCGTATCTGCCCAGGCGAGCGAGCGTGTCGTCGATGTCGTCCACGGTGAACATGACGCGGAGGTAGCCCAGCGTGTTCACCGGGGCCTCCCGGGGACCGGCGAGCACCTGCGGCACGAGGAAGCGCGAGAGCTCGAGCCTGCTGTGCCCGTCCGGCGTGCGCATCATGGCGATCTCGACCCGCTGGTCGCCGAGGCCGGTCACGCGTCCGGCCCACTCGCCCTCCACCATGGCGCGGCCTTCGAGTTCGAGGCCGAGTTCGGTGAAGAATTCGATCGCCGCCGGGAGATCCTCGACGACGATGCCGACATTGTTCATCGTGACTGGCATGGGGGTCATCCTAGGGACTTCGATGTCGGGCGGTGGTCGTCGAGGAACAGCGGTGGCAGGAAGTGCAGCATCAGGGTCGACCACGTCAGGTGCGTGATCAACGACGCCTGGATCCCGCCCGTGTACCGGCGCTGCAGGCCGAACAGGGTGCCCATGACCGCCGCGGCCAGCACCAGCGCCGGATTGCGCGTCGCGGTCGTGTTGAGGACGTAGGCGCCGGTGGACACGGCGACCGGCCGACGGGGCGCGGCGTGGTAGACGGCACCGCGGAAGAAGACCTCCTCGGCCGCGCCGTTGGCCAGCGCGGTCAACAGCACCGCGGGCGTCCTGCCACGATCGGCGTAGCGCAGGAGCTCGGTGATCGCGCTGCGCAGCACCGGGATTCGTCGCACGATCAGGGCGCACCCGTAGAACGCGCCGAAGGCCGCGACGCCGGTGATCGCGGGCACGAGCACCCGTCGGTCGCGCGGTCGCATCGGTGGTGGGGTGGTGGCCAGACCACCGAGGGTCAGGGTGGCCGCCGTGGCGAGGGTGAGGCCGTAGAAGCGGGCGCTCGCCGGCGGTGCGGCCAGCGAGGCGCCGAGCAGCGCCGCGCCGGTCAGGCCGACGACGGCGACTTCGCCTGGCCGTCGCTCGCCCCGCCTCGGCCGTCTCCTCCGCGGCCACGAGCCGGTCCTCATGCGTCGTGCCGCAGCCCGACGCGCTCGCCGAGCGCTCGCAGGACCGCCTCGTCGTAGCCGATCGTGTCGAACGGCAGGAGATCGCGGATGGAGGTGTCGTGGACGACGACCTCGTTGACCATCGAATCGATGAGCGAGCGGCCGGTCTGCACATCGACATCGGTGACCAGCGCGAGCCACAGCGACGACAGTCGCGGGGAAAGGAGGGGGACGGGCACGATCGGTGTCGGCCGACCCTGGATCCGGGCCACGCGCCGCAGCATGTCGAGATAGGCGAGCACATCCGGACCGCCGATCTCATAGGTGTGGCCGATCGTCCGCGGCTCGTCGAGCACGCCCGCGAGGTAGCGGATCACGTCGTCGACGGCGATCGGCTGGGTGCGGGTGCGGACCCAGCGCGGGGTGATCATCGCGGGCAGGTGCTCGACCAGCTGCCGGGTGATCTCCCAGGAGATCCCGCCGTGCCCGACGATGATCCCGGCGCGCAATGTCGTGACCGGGACACCGGCCTCGCCGAGCAGCGTCTCGACCTGCCTGCGGCTTTGCAGGTGCGCCGAGAGACGATCGGCGTCGTCCCCCAGCCCGCCGAGGTAGATGACGCGCTCGAGGCCGGCCGCGGCGGCCGCCTGCCCGAAGTTGCGTGCCGCCGCCGCGTCGCGCTGTGCGAAGTCCGCCTCGGTCAGCGAGTGCACGAGGTAGTAGGCGCAGTCGCAGTCACGCAGCGCGGGATACAGCGACTCCCGGTCGGCGACGTCGGCACCGATGGGGGTGCCCGCGCCGCGATAGTTGCCCGGATGCCGGGTCATCGCCCGCACGGTGTGGCCCGACTCCTGCAGAACCGGGCAGAGCCGCCGTCCGATGAACCCGGTCGAACCGGCTACGAGGACATCCACATCCGCTCCGTGTCGGTGCCGTCCGGTCTATCCGTCGACCACCGTGATCTTGGCCTGATCGGGATCGACCTGCGGGTCGGACGGATTCGCGTCGGACTTCACCGTGATGCGCGACTTGTCGATGCCGTCGGCCTCGAGCTCGGCCGCGATATTGTCACCGCGGGCCTCGGCCAGGGTTTTGGCGGTGGCCACGTTCGAGTCCTGGGCGTAGGTGGTGACCTCGATCTTGGTGTCGTTGCCCTGCAGGGCGGCCGCGACCGCTTTGAGGGTGACGGTGTCGGTCGTGCCGAGGTCGGAACTGCCCGGGTCGAAGGAGATCGGGGCGGCGACCAGGATCTTGTTGATCGCGTCCTGCACCGTCTGCTGCACGTTGTCGCGCACGGAGCTGACCGCCGAAGACGCCGTGGCGACGATGCTGCTCTGCAGGGTGTTGGCCGGGGGTGTCGAGGCGGTCGTCGTGGACGCGGTGTCGTCGGAGTTGCACGCGGCGGTCATCAGCACGACCGCCGCGATCGACGCTATCCCGTAGACACTGCTGGTGAGTTTCACTGGCATCTCCTGGTCTGTGAAGGTCGGACAGCGGGTCGTACACAGCTCGGTCGGTCCCATGTCGTCGAGATCGTCGTCGCCCTCGCGCCCGCTGCGTCGACCGACAGCACCGAGCCCAGAACTGGAGTCGATCCCACAGGCGAATCGTGCGCCGCCTGCCGTCCGCGCGCCTCACCCGAATCGGGTGAACCGAGCGGACGCGGGTCAGTGCCTGCCGGCGAAGTCGATGACGCCGCGGATATTGCGGCCCGCGTGCATGTCCTCGTACGCCTCGATGACCTGCTCGAGCTGATAGACGGTGGTGACCATCTCCTCGAGCCGCAGCGCACCGCGCCGGTACAGCTCGAGCAGCATCGGCACCTCGTTCCGCGGCCCCGCCATCCCGTACAGCGCGCCCTGGATGCGCTTCTCGCTCATGGTCAGGTCGAGTACCGGCACCGACATCTCCGTCAGCGTGTGCGGCGCCGCGCTGGTCACCACGAGGGTGCCGCGCTTGCCCAGCGCGTCGTAGGACTGCTTCAGCTGCTCCTGGGTGGGGACACCGATGCAGACCACGACCGAGTCCGCGCCCTGTCCGTTGGTGGCGGCGCGCGCCAGCTCCCCGGCCTCCTCGATCGTCTCGACCGCGTCCGTGGCGCCGAGGGTGAGCGACAAGTCGCGCTTCATCGGCACCGGATCCACCGCGATCACCCGGCCCGCGCCCCGGAAGGCCGCGCCCTGGACGGCGCTCATCCCGATTCCGCCGGTTCCGGCCACGACCACCACATCGCCCACCTCGATACCGGCGGCGCGGGTCGACGACCCCCACCCGGTCGGCACCGCGCAGCCGACGATGGCGGCGGTCCGGAACGGGATGTCGTCGGGGATCACGACCACGCACTCCTGCGGGACGGTCGTCCATTCCGAGAACGTGGACAGACACGCGTTCTGCGCGACGCCGCGCCCGTCCGCGTGCATGCGGAAGGTGCCGTCGGGGCGCGTTCCGACGGTGATGAGATGGCCTGCGTCGCACAGGTTCTGGTGCCCGTTCACGCACATCCGGCAGTGGCCACAGGCGGCGATGAACGAGGTCACCACGTGATCACCGGGCCGTACCCGGGTCACGCCCGGCCCGACGGCCTCCACGATGCCCGCACCTTCGTGACCGCCGCACGCGGGGTAGGAGTGGAATCGCATGTCGCCCTTGGCGAAATGGTCGTCGGAATGGCACAGACCCGAGGCCATCACCTTGACCAGCACCTCGCCCTCGCCGGGCTCGTCCAGATCCACTGTCCGCACGTCCCAAGCGCCGGGCGCCTCCCACAGAATCGCGGCAGTCGTCTTCATGTCGTGCTTCCTCACTGTTGCTCATGGAGTTGTGACGGGGCGGCTCGTCCCCGTACGGCCTGACGTTCCGGGAACGTCAGTGCTGGTGGACGATGACGCCGCGCAGGTTGCGGCCGGCCTTCATGTCGTCGAAGCCCTGGTTGATGTCCTCGAGGGCGTAGCGGGTGGTGACGAGTTCGTCGAGTTTCAAGCTGCCCTGCTGGTACATCGCCAGCTGGGCGGGAATGTCGGCGGTCGGCGCGCAGGCGCCGAACAGCGAGCCCTGCAACCGCTTCTGGAACAGGATGAGCTGGTGCAGGTCGATATCGCCGTCCTTGACGAAGGTGTCGCCCAGGCCGACGGCGACGCAGGTGCCCGCCTTGCGGACCGCTTGCAGCGCCTGGCCGATGTGCTTGCCCGTGGTCACGCCGACGGTGACGATCGCCGAGTCCGCGCCCTGCCCGTTCGTCATCGAGCGGGCGAGTTCTTCGGCCTCCTCGTTGGTGGAAACCGCGTGCGTGGCACCGAGTTTCAGGGCCGAGTCGCGCTTGAACGCGACGGGGTCGACGGCGATCACCGCGCCGGCGCCCGCGTGCGCGGCACCCTGGACCGCGTTGATACCGATCCCGCCGATCCCCATCACGATCGTGACGTCGCCGGGCCGCACCTGGGCGGAGTTGACGGCCGCGCCCCAGCCGGTGCCGACACCGCAGCCGGTGAGGACCGCGACATCGAGGGGGATCGAGGGATCGATGCGGATGGCGGAGGACACCGAGACGGTGACGTACTCGCAGAACGTGCCCAGTCCGGCGAGCTGCCCGACGGGCGCGCCGTCGAGCGAGAGCCGGAACGAGGTGGGGTCGTCGAAGCGGGCGCCGGTGGCCAGGAACGCGCCGAGATCGCAGAGGTTCTGCAGACCCTTCGCGCACCAGCGGCAGCGGCCGCAGACCGGCAGGAACGAGAAAACCACGTGGTCGCCCTCGGCGAAGCCGGTCGTGCCGGGCCCGACCGCTTCCACGATGCCCGCACCCTCGTGCCCGCCCGCGAGGGGCAGAATTCCGGGGGTCTGATCACCGACGGCGAAATGATCATCGGAATGGCACAGGCCGCTGGCTACCACTCTGACGCGAATTTCGCCTGTCCGTGGATCGTCGAGTTCCATTTCGACGATTTCGTAGATTCCCGGTGATTCGCGCAGCACTGCGCCCCGTGTCAACATCGATTACTCCCTCGGAACGTGCCGGATCGTCGGCGTGACCCGGTGTGACGCCTGACACTGCGATGCTCGCACCGGAATCCGCCGAGGTCAATTTCCGATTCGTGAAGCGCGTATTCGAAATACTTCACTTGGTGGGTGACATTTCGGCCGATAGTCTCCGAATTGTCTGTGAAAGGGATCACATTGCGCACGGCGTGGTGTGCTCGTTGAAATTCGAGGAGAATTCATGGCCATCGATACCGTTCGCCGGGTCTGGGCGCTCGATGCCCCACGACTCACCGTCGACTGCGGCATCCTGATGCTCGGCACCGGCGGGGAGAACGACACGATCCCGTCGCCCGCCTTCCTGATCGAGCACGACGAGGGGCTGATGCTGTTCGACACCAGCCTGGCCGGCGCCGGTGATCCGGCCGCCGCCTACGGCGACATGGCGGCGGCGTTCCAGATCGAGTTCCCCGAGTCCTACCGGTTGGACCGCCAGATCGAAGCCCTCGGCTACAAGACCACCGACGTCCGTCGGATCGTGCTCTCGCACATGCACTTCGACCACACCGGCGGGCTGGATCTGTTCCCGCACGCGCAGGGCTTCATCGGGGCGGGCGAACTGCGCTACGCGCGGACCCCGCGCACCCTGGACGCACCGTTCTTCCGCGCCGAGGACATCGAAGCCGCGGGCAGGATCAGCTGGAACGAGGTCCCGGCGGGCTATGACCACGACATGTTCGGCGACGGCAGCGTCGTCCTGCTGTCGCTGCCCGGCCACACCCCCGGCACCCTCGGGCTGAAATTGCGCCTGCCCGACGAGAGCACCCTCGTGCTCACCAGCGACGCCGCGCACAAGCGGGCCAGCGTGGACCTCACCATCGGTATGCCCTTCGACGTCGACAGCCTGCACAAGCACAGCGCGCTGCAGAAGCTGAAACTGCTCGGCACCCAGCCCGGCACCACCGTCTGGATCAGCCACGACCCGGAGGACTGGGAGAGTCTGCGGACCGGCGGCGCCGAGATCACCAGTGCGGCCGAACTGGCGGCCGCGGGCTAGGACCTGGAGCGGTCGGGATCGGGTGGCACCGGTCCCGACTGGGAACGAACGTTCCTATGCACTGTTCTGCCCTTCTTCGGCTGTCGACGCGGTCATAGATTCGTGTCGTAGCCAAGAGATAGCCGACGAATGGGAGAACAGGTCATGGCAGACAACATCACCACTGTGCGGGTCAAGGGCTGGGCCTGGGATATCGCGACCGACATCTACTTCCCGCCGGGGTTCGACGAGTCGAAGGTGTATCCCACCATCGTCTCCGGCCATCCGACCGGCAGTTGCAAGGCGCAGACGTCGGGCAATATCTACGGCAAGGCGCTGGCCGAAGCCGGTTTCGTGGTGGCGGCCTTCGACGCTAGCTTCCAGGGTGACAGCGGTGGTGATCCGCGCTCGGCCGAGGATCCCGGCTTTCGGACCAGCGACTTCAGCTTCGTGATCGATCACCTGGTCACCCTGCCGTATGTCGACGCGGACAAGATCGGTGTGCTCGCGATCTGCGGTGGCGCGGGGTACGCGGTGGCGGCCACCAAGGTCGACCGTCGGATCAAGGCGCTGGGTACCGTCGTCGGCAGCAATGTCGGCCGGCTGATGCGAGAAGGTTTCTCGGAGTACAACGCGATGGGCATGCTCGAGGCCATCGCCGCGCAACGCACCGCGGAGGCTCGCGGTCAGGCGCAGGTGATCAACGATCTGCTGCCGCCGTCGGTCGAGGCGGCGAAACAGGCCGGTGTCACCGACATCGACATCGTCGAGGCCACCGAGTACTACAAGACCGATCGTGGCCGGACCCCCGGCGGCAAGACCAGCTTCAACTTCGCTCGCCAGGCCGCACTGGCCGACTGGGACGCCTACGACCGCGTCGAGGTGTTCCTGACCCAGCCGCTGTGCGTCGTCATCGGCGACAAGGTGGGTGCCTTCGCCTCGCAGCGGTTGAGCATGGAGCTCTACGGTCGCGCCGCGTCGAAGGACAAGCAGCTCGTCGTGGTCGAGGGTGCCTCGCACTACGACCTGTACGACCAGCCGGGCCCGACCGGGGAAGCGCTGGCGAGCCTGGTGCCGTTCTACCGCAAGTACCTGGGCTGATCGTCATCCGTGCCAACGGCGGTACGCGGCGGCGGCGCCGGGATGCAGGGGAATGGTTCCGGTGCCGATGAGGAAGCGGCCGTCGAGGAACTGGGCACCGGCGGCCTCGGCGGGCACGAGTGCGTCCGCGTGGTGGACCAGCAGGTCGACGATGGCGGCGGCGGTGTCGTCGGGCAGGTCCGCGGTGGCGAGCAGGAGGTTGGCGACGCCGATCGTGTGCACCGCGGGGCTGCCCGGGTAGGCGTCGGCCGGGATGGCGACGCGGTCGTAGACGGGGCCGTACTCCTCCCGCATCGGGGCGGCCAAGGCGCCGAGGTCGAGCAGTCGCATCGGGTCGGGGACGGTGAGCGCGGCGGTCGGCACGCCACCGGCCCACAGCAGGGCGTCGATGGCGCCGTCGGTCAGTGCCTGGGCGGCCTCGCGCAGCGGGCGGTGTTCGACCGCGACATCGGCGGGGTCGACACCGGCCGTGCGCAGCAGGCGCTCACCGGTGACCGCGGCGCCCGAACCCTCCGCGCCGAGGTTGACCCGGCGCCCGCGCAGGTCGGTGACCTGGGTGATCGGGCCGTCGGCGCGGACGGCCAATTGCAAGTAGTTCTCGTAGACCCGGCCCAGCGCCAGCACGCGGCCACCGAAGTCGCTCGCCGAGTCGGCCAGCGCGAGGGCCGTGTCGACAGCCCCGTCGGCGACCAGGCGCAGATTCTGTTGGGAGCCGGCGGTTTCCACCGGTTCGATGCGGAGGTCGTCGGTATTTCTCGCGGCGGCGGTGGCCAGCAGCCGGGCGAAGGCGAAGTAGAAGCCGCCGTCTTCGCCGGAGGCGAGACGGATCGTCGCGGGGTCGTTCGTGGTGCAGCCGACCACACCCGCCGACGCCAGCGCGGCCAGCGCCAGCAGCCGGCGACGGCTGATCGGCAGCCCGCTCATCGCGCCACCGCCGGGACTCGGATCGCGACGGCCAGACCGTGTGGGTGTACCGCCTCGACCGTCAAGGTGCCGCCCCGTGCCTTGGTCAGCGCGTTGGCGATCGACAGTCCCAGGCCGGTGCCACCGGCGGCCGCGGTCGAACCGCGGAAGAATCGGGCGGTGAGCCGGTCGAGCTCGTCGGGCGCGACGCCGGACCCGTCGTCGGCGACGCGCACTGTCACCCAGTCCGGACCGGCCGAGACGCCGACCGCCGTGTGCGCGCCGGATCCGGCGTATCGGCACGAATTGCTCAGGGCCACATCGAGAATCTGGGCGAGGGCGGCCGCGCTGATGGCGGCCGCCGGGCGCTCGCCGCGGTCGCCCGGCACGGGGGAGTGGCCGGTGGGTGTCGCCGTCAGCCGGATGCCCGCGTCGTCGAACGCCGAGGTCCACGCGTCGACGCGGTCGGCCGCGACCTGCGCCGGATCGCAGTGCTCCTCGGCGGAGGCCGCGGTGCCGAAGGAGGCGGGCGCTTCGGCGACGGCCAGCTGGAGCAGGTCGTCCAGGAGCGCGGTCAGCCGTTCCACCTCGGTGGTGGCGGCGCGGAAGGTCGCCGACGCGGTGGCGGGGACGGCGGCTTCGAGCGAGTCGAGCCGAATCGTCAAGGCGGCGAGCGGGTTCCGCATGGCGTGGGCGGTGTCGGCGACGAGCTGGTGTTGCGCGTCGGCGGAATCGCCGACGGCGGTGGCCATCGCGTCGACGGACTCGGCGAGGGCACGGACCTCGGGTGGGCCGCCGTATCGCCGGGTGATCGGGGCCCGCCCGCGCGGCTTCGGCAGCGTCGCGGTGAGTTCGGCGACCGCGTCGGACATGGCGGCCAGGGGGCGCAGCACCCAGCGACTCAGCACGAGCGCCAGCAGGACGAACACCACCATCGCGCCCAGCGCGCCGACCGCGATCAACGCCCACAGCCGGGCGATCGCCGAGCGTGCCGCCGCGGTCGACGCCTCGATCACGACGGCGCCGTTGACCTGCACCCCGGTGCCGACGGGACGCGCGATGAGCATCACCGGCGCGCTCCACGGCGTCAGCCGATCGACCTGCTGCGGGCGCTGGTTGCGCCGCGCGGCGGCCACCGCGGCCCGGATCCGCGGGTCGTCCACCGCGACCCCGGCATTGACGACGGGCGCCCCGCGCGCGTCCACCACCAGCACGTTCTCCCCGTAGAGCTCGTGGTAGCGGGTCACCTCGTCGGCGAGTGCCCGCACCCCACCCGCCGACCCGGCCGCGTCGGCCAGGGTGGCGAAACGGTCGGCGTCGCCGGACCTGCCCAGCACCAGGTGCTGGGTTCGGCTGGTGGCCGCGGTCAGCGACAACGGCACCGCGAACGCCAGCACGGCGAGCGCGGCGAACACGGTGAGCGCGATCAGCAGCCGGCGTCGCATGCGCGTCCTCGGCGGGTCATTCGCCCCACCGGTAGCCGTAGCCGCGGATGGTGGTGATCAGGCCGGGCCGGTTCAGTTTCGCGCGCAGCCCGGTCATGTGGACATCGAGCGAGCGAGAGACCGCGACGAAGGCGTCGCCCCAGATGCGGTCCATCAGCTGCTGCCTGCTCACGGCGGCGCCGGGGCGTTCCACCAGTGCCTCGACGAGTTCGAATTCCTTCTGGGTGAGCGGGATCGGGGTCCCGTCGACCTCGACCACCCGGGCGCGCAGGTCCACCCGCACATCCCCGGTGACCACTTCGGTCCTGGCCTGCTTGGCCACGGCCGCCGCCCGGCGCAGCACCGTCTCGAGCCGCGCCATCAGCTCGGCGATGCGGGGTGGTTTCACCACATAGTCGTCGGCGCCGCCGCGCAGGCCGCGCACGATGGAACGCTCATCGCTGCGGGCGGTCAGGATCAGGACCGGGATCGCGCTGACCTCGCGCAGTTGCCGCAGCACTTGCAGCCCGTCGGCGTCCGGCAGGCCGAGGTCGAGCAGGACCGCGTCGTAGCCGCGGTGGGCGATGAGCAGATCGGCACCCCGGCGCAGGCGCTCGGCCCGGTAGCCGCGCGCGGTGAGCGCCTCGACCAGGGCGTCACCCACTCCGTCGTCGTCCTCGACCACCGCAAGCCGCACGCGCCGATCCTCCCACAGGGGCAGGACCGGCGCGGTTGCCGGACGGTCAGCCACGCACGGTGGCCATCGCCCGCTCCGGCTCGACCGGCGCGGCCTCGACGGCGGCTTCGGCGTCGATGGTCGACTCGGCCGACGTCTCGCGCATGAAGTAGTAGGTGAGCAGCGAGATCGCGACACACCCGGCCACGTAGAAGAAGTACAGCGACTCGAGCCCGGCCTTCTTCAGCGCCAGGGCGATCATCTCGGCGGTGCCGCCGAACACCGCGACGGTCAGCGCGTACGGCAGGCCGACGCCGAGCGCGCGGATCTTGGTGGGGAACAGTTCGGCCTTCACGATCGAGTTGATCGAGGTGTAGCCGGTGACGATCACCAGCGCGGTCATCATCAGGCCGAAGGCCGCGAACGGGTTGGCGGTGTGGGCCAGCGCCGACATGATCGGCACCGTCAGCAGCGTGCCCGCCACCCCGAAGAAGATCAGCAGCTTGCGGCGACCGATCCGGTCCGAGAGTCCGCCCGCGATCGGTTGCAGCACCACGAAGAACAGCAGCGCGACGAAGTTGATCCAGGCCACGGTGTCCTTGGAGATGCCCGAGGTGTTGATCATGAACTTCTGCATGTAGGTCGTGTAGGTGTAGAACGCGACGGTGCCGCCCATGGTCAGGCCCACCACCAGCAGGCATTCCCTGGGGTACTGCAGCAGCACCCGCAGCGATCCGCGCGAGCCGCTCGCGGCCGCCGCGGAGCCGGCGACGGCCTTGAACGAGTCGGATTCGTCCATGCCGCGACGCAGCAGCATCACCACGATCGCGCCGCCCGCACCGATCAGGAACGGAATGCGCCAGCCCCAACTGTGCATCTGCTCGGAGGTGAGCACCTGCTGCAGGATGATCTGCACGCCGAGGGCGGTGAGCTGACCCGCGACCAGGGTCACGTACTGGAAGCTGGAGTAGAAGCCTCGCCGGCCCGGCGACGCCACCTCCGACAGATAGGTGGCGCTGGTGGCGTACTCCCCGCCGACCGAGAGACCCTGCAGCAGCCGCGCCATGAGCAGCAGGACGGGGGCCGCGATGCCGATGGTGCCGAATCCCGGTGTCACCGCGATCATCAGCGAGCCGGCGGCCATCACTGTCACCGACAGCGTGAGCGCGGAGCGGCGGCCGAACCGGTCGGCGTAGCGCCCGAGCGCCCAGCCGCCGATCGGGCGCATGATGAATCCGACCGCGAAAACCGCTGCGGTGGAGAGCAATTGCGCGGTGGGGTCGCCGTCGGGGAAGAACGCCTTGGCGAAGTAGACGCTGAACGCGGCGTAGACGTACCAGTCGTACCATTCGACGAGGTTGCCGATCGAGCCACGCAGCACATTCGCCACGACTCGCCGTTCACCTCC
Organism: Nocardia sp. NPDC050718; assembly: GCF_040654235.1. Classification (NCBI taxonomy): domain Bacteria; kingdom Bacillati; phylum Actinomycetota; class Actinomycetes; order Mycobacteriales; family Nocardiaceae; genus Nocardia; species Nocardia sp. NPDC050718. The sequence continues at coordinate 62,825 of NZ_JBFAHQ010000004.1, forward strand.
GGCCCGTGTTGTCACTGTGCACCCTCCTCCATCGGCGCGGCCTTGCGCCGTCGGAGACCACTGTGTCGCCAGTCACAGACCGAACGGAAGCCGCACGGGAGGTTCCTAACACTCCCTTAGGGCGATCCCTGTCTCGGCGGGTGCGCCGGGAGCGGGCTACGCGGTGTCGTCGCGCAAGGATCGGATCATGCTCCGCAGGATCCGCAAGGCGTCCGACCGCTCGGTCTCGGTCAGGTCGGCCAGCATCCTGAGCTCGACGGACCGGACCGCGACGGTCGCCTGCTCGAGGCTGCGCCGGCCACTCGGCGTGAGCCGCGTCGGCAGCGCCTTCCCGACCGGTGCCTGCGCGGGCCTGGTGACGTAGCCATCCCGTTCCAGGGTGTGGAGCAGCACGTTCATGGTCTGCCTGGTCACGAACGCGCCCCGGGCGAGCTCGGAGTTCGACAGACCCGGCCGCTGTGCCAGCAGCTCGAGGCAGGAGTAGTGCGTCACGTTCATTCCGAGCGGCCGCAGTACCTCCTCCATGGCGACGCGCAGGGCGCTCGACGCCTCCTTCAGCAGGTAGCCGAGCGACGTTTCCAGGTCGACACCGTCTTGACCCATGTCAGTATTCTGACATAGATTGATGCGTGTCAGAAAGCTGACACGAACTTAGGAGAATGCGCATGCCTGTCACCGGACCCGATTTCCTCTCGCTCCAAGCACGCGATCTCGAAGCGTCGCAGGCGTTCTACGAGAACTATCTCGGACTCGTCCGCTCGCAGACCGGACCGCCGCACGCCGTCGTCTTCGAGACGACACCGATCGCCTTCGCGCTGCGCGACATCGTGCCCGGCACCGATCTCGCCTCCGCCGCTCAGCCGGGGATCGGTGCCGCGATCTGGCTCCACGCCACCGACGTCCAGGCCATCCACGACGCGCTCGTCGCCGACGGTCACCCCATCGTGTCCGCGCCGATCGACGGACCATTCGGCCGGACATTCACCTTCGCAGACCCCGACGGCTACCGGATCACGCTGCACGACCGCGCCTGATCGGGACTTACGGCAGATCCAGGACGCTCACCGGAACCCCGTACGGCAGAAATCGCACGCGACGGCGGTCGTCGGTGTTGTCGCGATGTGCGCGCAGCGCCTCGAGTTCGTTCGGGAACACCTGGTCGACCCTGGCCTGGCCGTCGTCGTCGAGGGTGTACGCCGCCCACACGCCGCTGCCGGTCTCACCGGTCGTCGCGCCCTCGGGCGCCGCGGGGCGTGGCTGCTGAGTGAATTGGCCGAACAGGGATGTCAGGGCGCCGAGGCCGCCCTGATCGACGCGACCCAGATAATCGCCCGCTTTTCCGAGCATGTCGCGAATATCGTTTCCGGTGTCACGGAGCGCGCGTTCGAAATCCTCCGGGTCGATGTCGAAAGGCCCGAAATTTGCCATGGCAATTCCTCCTCGTGACGACACTGGACGAGCGAACGTCTACGTTCACAGTGTCCTCGGGAAAGGGCGGCTCCGCTATATCCGGGTCCGGTGTCGGCGAGACCGATCCCTCGGTGCACGGGGCACCGACGGGGGACCCGAGTCGCGGTGGGCGCTGGTCGGTGTCGAAGCGGGCCGAGCGCGGACACGACGCCATCGTCGCCCTTCCCGGCGTCACGCAGACACGTGCGGCGAATCTCGCAGGGCGGCAATGACTTCGGCGGCAGCGCGCTGGCCGGACTCGATGGCGCCCTCGATGTATCCGGCGTGTTCGCGCGCGGTCTCCGAGCCTGCCCAGTGCAGGTGGCCCAGCGGGGTCGTATCGATGGGTAGATAGCCCTCGTCGGAGCCGATGATCGGCAGGGCCGTATAGCCGCCACCGGCGTGCGGGTCCTGGTGCCAGGACTTCTCGTGCCAGCCGTGCGGCGCGAGGACTTCCGGGCCGAGGTGGGCGGCCAGCGGGCCCAGGATCGCCGCGCGGCGGGCGTCACCGTCGAGTTCGTCGAGGGCGCGAGCCTCGGGACCCGCCACGAGGACGCACAGATGACCGGGACCGCCGGGCGGTGAGGTGTCGAAGGTCGCCAGGCCCGGTTCGGTGAGCGCCAGCATCTCGGCGTCGGTGGGGTCGCGCCAGAACGGCTGGTCGTAGATCGCGATCGCCTTGTACACCGAGCCCATATAGGTGTTGTCCTGCAGGTGGATTCGCGCGGCGGGCAGGGCAGGTTGGTGCTCGATGCGCGCGGCCGTCGGGGGCGGCACGGTGACGATCACCTTCGCGGCGCGGTAGGTGCCGGTGGCCGACCGGATCGTGACACCGTCGTCGTCGCGGTGGATCGCGGTGACCGCGCTGTCGAGGATCACCCGGTCGCCGAGCTCGGCCGCGAGCCGTTCGGCCAGCGTTCCGGCCCCGTCGGTGACCAGGCTGTCCTGGGCGCCGCCCGCGGTGGACAGCATGGTCCGGAAGCCGCCCTGGAAGCGGATCATGTCGAGAAACGCGTGCATCGAGTACCGGTCGAGATCGGCGGTGGTCGACACCGAGGTGATCACGGTCAGCAGCCGCCGCGCTCGCCGATTCGGCACGTGGTCCAGCCAGGACCGCAGGCTGCGCGTCCGCCACGAGCCGGGAGCGCCGACCCGGGTGGCGATCTCCCACACCAGCAGGACCGCGTTCGCCACCACCGCCGTCATGCCCGCATTCGAGACGACCGTGTCGCCGTCGACGATCGTGGGCCTGCTGGGTGTCCGCATCGCGAAGACCGGGGCGTCGAGGTCGGCGGCCAGCGTCGCGAAGCGGTGGTGCCCGTGGCCGATCCATTGGCCGCCGAGGTCGACCCGCGAGCCGAGCACGGTGGTCTCGGCCAGCACCCGCCCGCCGGGTCGACCGGCGGCCTCGAGCACGAGAACGTCGATGTCGCGGCGGCGCAACTCGCGGGCGGCGATCAGTCCGGCCATGCCGGCGCCGATCACCACGACTGTCGCGGCACGTGGTGCGTCCTCGCCGTCGGGCCGGGTGGGGGAGTTCTGGTGGGCCATCGTCTCACTCCAGAGGTGCGTGGTACCGACCGCGCAGCGCCCGCTCCGATGCGGGCCTGCGAGACAAAAAGTCGGTCATCCGTACGAATTACGATAGAGCGGAAGTGACCTACGATGCAAGGGGTGGTGAACCGGCGGCCACGACGTGGTGGCGCCGGGAGGTCATCGCCGGGTGGTGCTCCGGGCGACCGGCTGCGGATCGGCGAACAGCACCAGCATGTCGACAGCCCGGTTCAGGTCGCGCCGGGCACGGTCGGGGTCGGGCTTGGACACGTACTGCAGGATCAGCCCGTCGATCTGGGCCAGCGCCAGCCGTCCGAGCGTGTCGAAGCCGACCGCGCAGCGTTCGCCCGCCGCCTCGGCCGCGCGCTCGCAGAACTCGGTGACGACCGAGCTGTACCGCTCGTACTGCAGCTGGGCCAGACTGCCGCCTGCGTCGGTGCGCAGCGAGTAGGTCATCAGTTCGTACTGCATGATCTGCAGGCCGATTCGGTCGGTGACCAGGATCTCCCAGAAGCCCGTGACGCCGTGGCGCAGGGCGTGTTCGACGCCCTTGTCGACTTCGAGTTGGGTCCCGAGCGTCCGCGAGATGTCACCGATGACGGTGGTGATGACCGCCTGCAGCAATTTGTCCTTGGTGGGAAAGACGTAGTGCAGCGTGCCGAGCGGGACCCCTGCCTCGGCGGCGACCGCGCGCAGCGTGGTGGCGGGCACCCCGACCCTGCTGAGCACGGTGACCGCCGCCGCGACGATCTGTTCTTCGCGCTCGGACGCTTTGACGTAGGCCACGGGTCTCTCCTCGCTCCACGGGCGGACGTAGGTCGCCACAACTCTCGCACACGTCACCCGGGTCGATCCGAATAAAGTCGGACAACCGTCCGAAAATCTGGCAGGCGATGCGCGCGAGGGCGGAACCCCGTCGTGGCCGTCGGGGTTCCGCCGCGTGGTTGTGGGATCAGCTTCCGGTCGCGCCCTGGGTCGCGTTGCTGAACTGGGTCCGCACGTCGTTCACCGGTCCGCGCGGGGTATAGAAGGTCACCGTATTGCTCTTGTTCCCGCTCATGATCGGGCATTCCACCCGCACCGCGTACGAACCCGCCGCGATCGAGGGGCTCACGCCGGCCGTGAACACCGCCGGCGCGGGATTGGCGTCGGGATTGACGACATCGTTGACGAACAGGGAGCAATTCGCGGCGGGGGACCCGTCCCAGGAAATGTTCCAGCTGTCGTCACCGGCGAGGGTGACCGAAATCGTCGGCGGTGTGGCCGCCGCCGAGGTCCCGGCCCCCAGGCTCACCCCGACCGCGAGAAAGGGTGTGACAACGGCGGTGACGACGGCGATCCGTCCAGTGCTTGCGTGCATTTCCACTCCTTCCGGACAATCCGTGGCGGGCGAATTCCGGACCACGGCTACGGCGATGATGTGACGAACACCGCGATGGTGCATCGATGTCGAGCGCGGGTCTCGGTTCCCAGGAGGTGGATACCGGCCCTCAGCTTCCGCTGATCGGTGGGGCCGGTCAAGGACCGCCGGTGGGTCAGGCGAGTGCGAGGAAGAGCTTCTCCAGTTCGGCTTCGGTCATCGGTTCCGAGCCGTCGGCGGTGTCGCCGGTGAGGCATTCCCGTAGGCCGGTCGCGACGATCTTGAATCCGGCGCGATCGAGCGCGCGGGAGACGGCGGCGAGCTGGGTGACGACCTCCTTGCAGTCGCGACCCTGCTCGATCATCGAGATGACCCCGGCGAGCTGTCCGTTCGCGCGCCGCAGGCGGTTGAGGACCTGGGCGATCGTCTCTTCGTTGCCGACCATGGCGGTGCCTTTCTCTCGGGGAAACCGTCGGGGAGTCGCATCTCACTGTCCCGCTGGATACCCCTGGGGGTATATTGGCTCTCGACCTCGAATATACCCCCAGGGGTATGAGAACCGGAAGTGCGGCACCCGCCGTGCCACGAGCGCAGGGAGGCAAAAGATGAGAGTGGTGATCGTCGGTGGAGTGGCCGGCGGGATGTCGGCGGCCACCCGATTGCGTCGGCTGGACGAATCGGCCGAGATCGTGGTGCTCGAGCGCGGTGCTCACGTGTCCTTCGCGAACTGCGGGCTGCCCTATTACGTCGGCGGCGTGATCCCGAAGCGGGAATCGCTGCTGCTGCAGACGCCGGAGGCGTTGTCGGCGCGATTCCGGCTGGATGTGCGCGTGCGGCACGAGGTCGTCGCGGTGGATCCGGTCGCGCGGACGGTGACCGTTCGTGAGCTGGAGTCGGGCCGCGAGTACATGGAGTCCTTCGATGCGCTGGTGTTGAGCACCGGCGCGTCCGCCGTGGTGCCGCCGGTGCCCGGTGTGGAACGCGCGCTGGTGCTGCGGGATGTCGCGGACGTGGACCGGATGGTCGAGTCAGCGGCCGACGTTCGGTCGGCCGTGGTCGTCGGCGCCGGATTCATCGGCGTGGAGCTGGCCGAGAACCTCGTGCGCCGGGGGATCGCGACCACCGTGATCGAACGGGGCACGCAGGTGCTGGCACCACTGGATGTCGAGATGGCCGCACCGGTCGCCGCCGAGCTGCGCAAGCACGGGATCCGGGTGGAGCTGGGCGCGGAGGTGACCGCCGTCGACGCGGACACCGTGACGCTGTCCGACGGGCGCGCGGTGCCGGCGGAGCTGGTCGTGATGGCGATCGGGGTCCGCCCGGAAAGCGGTCTCGCCAGGGCCGCCGGGATCGAGATCGGTCCGGGCGGCGGCATCGTGGTCGACGAGCGGTTGCGGACCTCGGCGCCGGGGATCTACGCGGTCGGCGATGTGGTGGAGAAGAAGGACGCGGTGTCGGGCCAGTCCGCGCTGGTGCCCCTGGCCAACGCGGCGAACCGGCAGGGTCGGCTCGTGGCCGATGTCATCGCGGGCCTGCCCGCCGTGGATCCGCCGGCCCAGGGGACCGCGATCGTGGGTGTCTTCGATCTCACCGCGGCGATGACCGGCTGGAGCGAGAAACGGCTGCGCGCGGCGGGCCGCCCGTTCCGGGCGCTGCACACGCATCCGCTCTCGCACGCCGGGTACTACCCGGACGCTCGCGCCATGTCGGTGAAACTGCTGGTCGACCCGGAATCCGATCGGATCCTCGGCGCCCAAGCGATCGGCGGAGAAGGCGTCGACAAGCGCATCGACGTCCTGGCGACCGCGATGGCGGGCGGCATCACGGCATCACGACTGATGGATCTGGAGCTGGCGTACGCGCCCGCCTACGGATCCGCGAAGGATCCCGTGAACATGCTCGGCTACCTCGCCGACAATCTGCGCATCGGCGCACTCCGCACCGCGCAGTGGTACGACCTCGACGACCTGGTCGCCACCGGAGCGCAGGTCGTGGACGTCCGGTCGCCGGAGGAGTTCGCCGCGGGGTCGATCCCCGGCTCGCGCAATATCCCCCTCGATGTCCTGCGTGCGCGCGCGGACGAGATCCCGGACGGCCCGGTCCTGGTGTTCTGCCAGGTCGGGCAGCGTGGCAACAATGCGACGCGGCTGCTGACCCAGCTGGGGCGGGACGCGGTCAATCTCGACGGCGGGTATCGAACCTGGCGTGCGGCCACCGCCGAACTCCAGCAGTAGATCCGGCCGAGAATTCTTCTCCACCCATCGAAAGGAACAACTATGTGTCAGCGAATCACCTGTCGCACCTGCGGTAAGCCCGGCTACACCGGATGCGGTAACCACGTCGAGCAGGTGCTCGGCGACGTCCCGGCAGCGCAGCGCTGTTCGTGCGCGGACGAGCGTCCGGCGCGGCGGCGGTGGTTCCGGGCCGCCCGGTCCAGCTGACCGGGTCCCGCCGAGCGGCCGGGCCCCGCTATCCGAGGCCGCCCTCGGTGGTCAAGGAGACCACGAGGTCTCGGGGCAGGCCGTGGGTGTCGTGCAGGTAGTGGTAGTCCTCGGCGGTCAGCGGTCGCGTGAATCGGCGATGGGACAGGACCTTTCGTCCACGCTGGAGCAGCTGCCCGAATCCTCGTTCTTCGTCGAGGAGGATGGTGCGCACCTCGCGGGGCTCGACGGACTGCCGGAAGTGGTGGAGGGTGTGGTCGATCAGCTCGACGGGCAGATCGGACAGCGTGCGGGTCGGGTCGTCGCGCCACAGCGTGGTCAGGGTGCGGCGGATCAGGCGGCGCAGGATGTGGCCGCGGCCGGACGGTGAGGGCGTGACCCCGTCGCCCAGGACGACGATGCCCGAGCGCAGGTGGTCCGACAGTAGTCGGAGCGACCGTTCCTCCAGCGGGCCCCAGAGGCGGGGCAGGGTGGTCCGCCAGGGCTGGAAGACATCGATCTCGAACACCGACGGGGTGTTCTGCAGGATCCGCGCGAGCCTTTCCAGGCCGAGGCCGGTGTCGATGCTGGGCCTGGGCAGCGGTTCGAGGCTGCCGTCGGGATGCCGGAGGTAGCGCATCAGGACGTGATTCCACACCTCCACCCACCGGTCGTCGGATGTCGGTGTGCCCCGCGGGGTTTCGTCGCCGGTCCAGAGGAAGATCTCCGAATCGGGTCCGCAGAGTCCGATCGGGCCGTTGGACCACCAGTTCTCGTCGGTGGTCGGTTCGACCGGCAGACCCAATTCGTCCCAGGTGCGCCAGGATTCGAGGTCCGGCCCGACCTGGTCGTCGCCGCCGAAGACGGTGCCGTGGATGCGGCCGGGATCGATGCCGAATCCGTCGCGCAGCAGTTCGAGGCCCCAGCGCAGGCTCCGCGGGCCGTCGTAGTCGCCGAGGGACCAGGACCCGAGCATCTCGAAGACGGTCAGGTGGGTGTCGTCGCCGACCTCGTCGAGGTCGGTGGTGCGCAGGCAGCGTTGCAGGCCGGTGAGCCGTCGGCCGAGCGGATGGGGTCGCCCCAGGAGATACGGCGTCAGCGGGTGCATTCCGGAGGTGGTGAACAGCACCGGATCTCCCGGCGAGGGCACGAGCGATTCGCCCGGCGTGAGTTCGTGCCCGCGGTCGCGGAAGAAGTCGAGGAAGGTGCGGACGGTCTGGTCGGTGGTGATCATGGTGGTTGCTCCATCGAGGGGATATCGACCGGAAGCGACCACACCCGGCGTCCGGCACCGAGACCGACGCACACCGGCGGACCGTTTCCGGTCGCCGGCAGGGGAGAAGGGGTCAGGCGGCAGCGACCGGCGAGCTGAGAGCTCGTGCGGCCGCGGCGGCGAAGTGTGAATCGACCTTCATGTCTGCACGGTAGCAACGCGGCCCCGTGGAGCACGACCGATTTTCGGCAGGCGGCCGCGGTGTCCGATGTCGCGGTGCGCTCACTCGGATCGATCGGCGGCGCGGTGGACGAAGGCGCGTTCGAGCAGGGCGTACAGCTGGTCGCGGTCGTCCTCGCTGAGCCGGTTCAGGCCGTCGTGGGTGACTCGCATCTTCGCCCGGATCGCGTCGGTGACCTGTTCGCCCTCGGGCGTGATGACGAGATAGGTGACGCGCCGGTCGGAGGGGCTCGCTTCGCGGCGCACGAGATTGCGCTTCTCCAGCCGGTTGATGATCCCGGTGACGTTGGAGGCGTCGCAGGACAGGATCTTGGCCAGGGCGCGCATCGCGACGGGCCCGCGGCGCAGCACCGTCAGCGTCTTGCCCTGGCTCGCGGTGAGGTTCTCACTCGCCGCTGCCACCGTGAAGTCCCCGTAGTAGACGCCGAGGGACACCGAGAGCAACTCCATGAGCTGGGTCGTGTCGACGCGGGGAGCTGCTGTCATGCGATCAGTTTATCCCCAGAAACTTGACCATCTCAAATAGTTACCTCTACCGTGGCGGGCATTGCTTGAAGTTCTCAACCATCGACATTGTCAAGTGACATGAGGAGCACCCTGTGATCGTCACCGCCTCCGACGCCGCCCGCACGGCCGAGATCCTGGCCCGGCCCATCACCCTGAACGGCCTGACCGTCCCGAACCGCATCGTGATGGCGCCGATGACGCGCATGTTCTCCCCGGGCGGTGTGCCCGGTGACGACGTGCGGTCCTACTACGCGCGCCGCGCCGCCGCCGGGGTGGGCCTCATCGTCACCGAGGGGACCTACGTCGGCCACGATTCGGCCGGGCAGAGCGATCGGGTGCCCCGGTTCGACGGCGAAGAGCAGCTGGCGGGCTGGGCGAAGGTCGCCGCGGACGTGCACGCGGCGGGCGGCACGATCGTGCCGCAGCTGTGGCACATCGGCATGGTGCGCAACCAGGGCGAACAGCCCTACCCCGAAGCCCCGGCCATGGGCCCCTCCGGGATCGGCGCCGACGGTACCGAGGGCGCGGGCAAGGCGATGACCCAGGGTGATTTGGACGATGTCGTCGCCGCCTTCGCCGACGCCGCCGCGGCCGCGGAGCGCATCGGCTTCGACGGCGTCGAGTTGCACGGTGCGCACGGCTATCTGCTCGACCAGTTCCTGTGGGCTCAGACCAACCGGCGCGCCGACGCCTACGGCGGCGACCCGGTGGCCCGCACCCGATTCGCCGCCGAGATCGTGGCCGCGGTCCGCGCCGTCGTCTCGCCCGAGTTCCCGGTGATCTTCCGCTACTCGCAGTGGAAGCAGCAGGACTACCGCGCCCGCCTGGCCGAGACCCCGCAGGAGCTCGAGGCGATCCTGGCCCCGCTCGCCGCGGCCGGCGTCGACGCCTTCCACGCCTCGACCCGCCGCTACTGGCTCCCGGAGTTCGACGACTCGGACCTGAACTTGGCCGGCTGGACCAAGAAGCTCACCGGCAAGCCGACCATCACCGTCGGTTCGGTCGGCCTCGACGGCGACTTCCTGCGCGCCTTCACCGGCGAGGGCGCCGAACTCGGCACTATCGACAACCTCCTGGATCGCTTCGAGCGCGACGAATTCGACATGGTCGCCGTCGGCCGCGCCCTGCTCCAGGACCCGGAGTGGGCGGCCAAGGTCCTGGCGGGCCGGATCGATGAGCTGAAGCCCTACGACGCGGCGGCGCTGAAGACGCTGAGCTGACGAGGCTTTCGATCGCCGGTACGAGCAGATTGGCGCGTTCGGCTCGGGAATGGCGCGTTCTGTCCTTGTCGCGGACTCGAGGGAATTCGAGACTTACGAATCAGACGGATCAGTGTGCGAACGAGGGGAGCGTGGTGTCGGTGACCAAGGAGAGTGCCACCGCCTACGTGATTTCCGCGCTGGAGGCGAAGGGGACGGCGACCCGGGACGACTTCGACGTAGCCGGCATCGTCACCGCGTTCCGGGACATCACCGACGGGTGGGATTTCCACCTGATGGAGCGGGAGACCTTCTGGCGGATCGCCTCGACCTACCTCAGGGTGTGAGGCTGTCCGTCGGCGGGGACCCCGCCGACCAGCGCCGGGCGGCCCGGCGTAAGGAGCCCGCATCGGAATAGCCGAGCAGTTCGGCCTGCTTGGCGCCGGTGAGGGTTCCGGTGGCCGCCAACCGCGCGCTGCGGGCCCGGTCCAGTTCGGCGCGCCAGGTCGTGCCCGCCTCGGTCAGCCGTCGCTGCAGCGTTCGAGGGCTGACCGTGAGGATCCGGGCGACGCTGTGCAGCGAGACCTCCCCGGCCTCGATGGCCTGGTCCAAAGCGTCGGCCACCCGCCGAGGCCAGGCCGAGGCCAGCGTCGGCGGCGGTGGTAGTGCGGCGGCCAGCGGTTGCAGGACACCGGCCAGGACCGGATCCGCGGTGGTCAGCGGCAGATCCAGGTCCGCGGCACGGAAGGTGATCGAATCGGTCGGCGCGTCGAACTCGACGGTGGCGGAACCGAACACCTCCCGGAAGCTGTCGATGTGCGGGGGAGCGGCCTGGCGCAGCGAGACGCGCACGGGATTCAACGGACCGTCGACGACCCGGCGGGCGCGGCTCAGCACGGCCGACAGTCCCCACAGCTGGGTGTGATCCCGGCCCCGGCCGTCCCCGTCGAGCATCTCGAGATAGAGAGTGGACTCGTCCTCGCTCTCGGCGACCAGGTCGAACCGGTGATTAGTGGTGACCGCGGTGACGTAGGGCCCACAGGTGGCCAGCCCGGCGCCCAGCGTCGGCGCGGAGGCGAACAGGTAGTCGTAGAGGCCCAGGCTCGACAGCTGGTACCGGCGCGCGACCTGCAGGGCGACATCCGGACCGAGACGATGTTCGCCGATCTCCCACAGCCGGGAGAACACCGCACTGGGCAGATGCACGTCCTGGCCGGTCATCGACCAATCCGGGACCCCGGCATCCCGGATCAGTTGCGCGCGATCGAGCCCGGCCGCGTCGAACTGCGCGATGACGAAGCGGTGCAGCAAGCTCTGGTCGGTAGCCATGACGTCTCCTCGTGGCGGCAGGCCGATCCGCGGATCGGTCGCGGCTACGTCAGCCGTCGGCATCGACCGATTCGGCGGATCCGAGCTGGGCAGGATTTCTCCATGGAGGACAATACGCTGACCGGCGGTCGCGGGCGGGGCAGGTTGCGATCAGCTCGAGCTGGATCGCTCTCCGGCGGGCGCGCGCTGGATAGCGTCGAGGGCGTGGATCTGAGACTGCAGGGAAAGCGCGCGATCGTCACCGGCGCGAGCAAGGGAATCGGGCTCGCGATCGCGCGCGGGCTCGCGGCCGAAGGCGTCGACGTGGTGATCGCGGCGCGCTCGCGCGAACCGCTCGAGGCCGCCGCGGCCGATATCGCCGGGGAATCGGGACGACGGGTGATCGCGATACCGACCGACACCGGCGACGACGCCCAGGTCCAGCACCTCGTCGCGCGGACGGTGGACGAACTCGGTGGCGTCGACATCCTGGTGAACTCCGCCGCCACCCCGTGGAGCGCGGGCGCGAACACCGATCTGTCGGCCACCACCGACGACATCGTGCGCCGGGAGGTCGAGATCAAGGTGCTCGGCTATCTGCGCACCGCGCGGGCCGTCGCCCCGCACCTCGTCGAACAGGGCTGGGGGCGCATCATCAACATAAGTGGACTCGGTGCGCGGCAGGCGAATTCGATCGGCCAGACCATCCGCAATGTCAGCGTGTCGGCGTTGACCAAGAACCTCGCCGACGAACTCGGCCCGCACGGAGTCAACGTCACCGTCGTACACCCCGGGCTCACCCGCACCGAACGGCTGAGCGACCGGCTCCGCGCCCGGGCCGACGAGGACGGCGTCGATATCGCGACCCTGGAGGCCGAGCTGGCCAGGAACTCGATTCGCCGGGTGATCGACGCGAGCGAGGTCGCCGATGTGGTGACCTTCCTCGCCTCCCCGCGCAGCATCGCCATCACCGGTGACGCGATCGCGGCGGGCGGCGGCGTGCCCGGTCCGATCTTCTACTGATCCGGGCCATTTCCGGTCGATCAGCCGGAATTCAACCGTTGACACGGGAACCGCACCGCCTGTCCACGTGCGGACCGATGACCGTCTGCCAGCGGTGATGTCGGGGCGAGCGCGGCCGATCGTTCTCGCCCCGCCGGCGCCGTCGAGCTCGATAGCCGTGGTTTGGCGCCCTGTCCGGGAAGCGAGCGTTGCACTCAGCACGGTTCCCGAACGACAGAAATGGCAGCTGATGGCATCGAACCCCCTACATCTGGGCGTCGCGCTCGACGGCGCGGGCTGGCATCCGGCCGCCTGGCGCGCGCCGAACTCGCGTCCCACCGAACTCTTCGACGCCGACTACTGGACCGACCTGGTCACCACCGCCGAGCGTGGGCTGCTCGATTTCGTCACCATCGAGGACAGCCTGCGCATCCCGAGCGACCCGCACGGTCCGGCCGACGCCGTCGACCGGGTCCACGCCCGGCTCGACGCCCATCTCATCGCCGCCCGGCTCGCGCCGCGCACCCGGCACCTCGGCCTCATCCCGACCGTCACCGCCACCCACACCGAACCGTTCCACGTCGCCACCGCCCTCGCCACCCTCGACTACACCTCGCGGGGCCGGGCGGGCTGGCAGGTCAAGGTGTCGGGCACCGCCGAGGAAGCCGCCCACTTCGGGCGCCGCGCGATCCCCGACCTCACCGCGGCCGAACGGGCCGAGGCCATCGCCACCGGCACCTACCCGCCGCACGTGCACGAACTGTTCGACGAGGCCACCGACGTGGTCGAGGTGGTCCGGCGGCTGTGGGACAGCTGGGAGGACGACGCCGAGATCCGCGATGTCGCGACCCGCCGGTTCATCGACCGCGACAAACTGCACTATGTCGACTTCGAGGGCAAGTTCTTCCGGGTCCGCGGTCCGTCGATCACCCCGCGGTCGCCGCAGGGACAACCGGTGGTGACCGCCCTCGCGCACAGCCGAAGGATCTACGAATTCGCCGCCGCCGGAGCGGATCTCGTGTTCGTCACGCCGACCAGGGCGCACGGCCCGGCACCGATCCTCGGGGAAGTCGCCGCGGCCGCGGCGAACCGGGTGGGCGAACCGCTGCGGGTGTACGCCGACCTGGTCGTCTTCCTCGACACCGACGACGCCACCGGTGCGCAGCGCCTGGCCGGGCTCGACGAGCTCGCCGGCACCGAGTTCACTTCCGACGCGGCCGTTTTCACCGGCAGCGCGGAAGATCTCGCCGACCTGCTCGTCGAGTGGACGGGGCAGGGAATCGACGGATTCCGGCTGCGTCCCGGTGTCGCCGTGGACGACCTCGACGCCATCGCGGGGCGGCTCGTACCGGCTCTGCAACATCGCGGCCTGTTCCGCACCGGCTACCCCGACGGCTCCCTGCGCGGGCTGCTCGGCCTGCCGACCACCGTCCCCAACCGCTACGCGAACGTGTGAGGTCCCCTCGATGAGTACACCCCGGAAGCAGGTCATCCTCGGCGCCTACCTCGGCGGCGTCAACCACCACACCGCCTGGTGGCATCCCGAGGCGGGCAGCCAGATCGACTTCAGCACCTTCGAACACACCGCGCGCACCGCCGAACGCGGCAAGTTCGACTTCTTCTTCCTCGCCGAGGGCCTCATCCTGCGCGAACGCGCGGGCCGGATCTTCGACCAGGACATCATCGGCCGCCCCGACACCTTCGGCGTGCTGGCCGCGATCGCCGGAGTCACCGACCATCTCGGCCTCGCCGGCACCATCAACGCGACCTTCAACGAGCCCTACGAACTGGCCCGCCAGTTCGCCAGCCTGGATCACCTGTCCGGCGGCCGGGCCGCGTGGAACGTGGTGACCTCGTTCGACGCGTTCACCGGGCAGAACTTCCGCCGCGGCGGTTTCCTCGACCCCGCCGACCGCTACGTGCGGGCCGAGGAGACCCTGAACGCCGTACGCGCCCTGTGGGATTCGTGGAACATCGACGACATCGTCGCAGACAAGGAGACCGGCCGCTTCCTGGCCCGACCCGACACCGGCTCCTTCGCCTTCCAGGGCGCCCAGTTCGACATCGCGGGCCGGTTCACCGTGCCCCGCAGCCCGCAGGGCAGGCCCGTGGTCCTGCAAGCCGGCGTCTCACCGCAGGGCCGCGATTTCGCCGCCGCCAACGCCGACGCCATCTTCTCGCCGTACGGCAAACTGCCCGAGGCCGCGGACTTCTACCGCGACATCAAGGCCAGAGCGGTAGCCGCGGGCCGCGCCCCGGGCGACATCAAGATCCTGCCCTCGGCGAGTTTCGTCCTCGGCGACACCGAATCCGAGGCGATCGAGAAGTACCACGCGATCCGCGACGAGCAGGTCACCGGCCAGACCGCCCTCATCCTGCTCGAACAGATCTGGAATCGCGACCTGTCCGGCTACGACCCGGAGGGCCCGATCCCGGCCGTCGACCCCGACCCCGACGCCGCACCGATCATCCAGGGCCGCGCCTTCCTGCACCAGGACCGTTTCGCGACGGTCCGCCGCCTGCGCGAGGTCTCCGAAGCCAAGAAGCTGTCGCTGCGCGAAACCGTGATCGACCAGTTCGAACGCGGCCCGATCGTCGGTACCCCCGCCCAGGTCGCCGACAAGATCGACAGTTTCGTCCAGAACGACGGCTCCGACGGCTTCATCCTCGGTTCCCACCTCGTCCCGACCGGCCTCGACGAGTTCGTCGACCGAGTGGTCCCCCTGCTCCAGGACCGCGGCGCCCTCCGCACGGAATACACGGGAAAGACGTTGCGCGACAACCTCGGTCTCCCCGCCGTCCACGCCACCCCGGCCCCGGCCGACGCCTGATCCCCGCGGTAGCCGCCGGACAGCGCCGGTGCCCTCGGAGATGGTTCGATGCTCGACCTCCGAGGACGTCGCGGCGGCAGGCAGCTGTGCGTGAGCCTGGCTGTCCGCTACCTAGCGTTCAGGTACGTCACCCAGCCTCCGTACTCGGTGATGTCGGTTGCGGTGCTTGTCGCGTCGTGGGTGGCGGTGAATCCGACGACCGCGCGGCCGTCGGCGAGCTCGATACGGGTCAAGGCCATCGGCGCGGGTAGTCCCGCGAGGAAACTGCCCAACGCGGCCTCGGACAACCGGAACAACTCGCCGACGATCGGGGCTCCCGCGCCGGGGGCCGTGCGGACGAGTCCTGGCTTGAGCGGTGTGGTGTCCAGCGCGGTCAGCCGGTAGGCGTCGGTCGTCTGGATGCTGCCGACGAAACGGGCGCCGAGGTCGTCGAGCTGCCAGTTCAGCGGTTGGCCACGCAGGTGGGCGCCGAACACCGCCAGATCGACCCCGCGGTCCACCAGAAGTGGTGTCGCGGCAGACCCTTCGAGCCGGGCGGCGATGTCGACGGCGACCTGATCGGCGAACGCGGGGACAACGACCATGACCCCGAACGGCTCGCCGGTGGCCGTCGGTTCCCCCGGTACCGCGACCGCGGCCATATCGAGCAGGTTGCAGAAGTTGGTGTAGGTGCCCAGCCGCTGGTTGATCGTGACCGGCTCGGCGGCCACCGCATCGATGCTCGGGTGTTCGGTGGTGGTCGGCAGCAGCAGCGCGTCGAAGGATCCGACCAGCGCGAGCGCGTCGGCGCGTGCCCGGGCCAAGGCGTCGAGGTCGGCGGCGAAAGCCGGGCCGGTAGTCGCCGCGGCGGCGGTGATGATGGCGGCCACGGTCGGATCGGCACCGGCGGGACGGGTCTCGAGGAACGCGCCGACCGCGGCGTATCGTTCGGCGACGATCGCGCCACCGTAGAGCAGCCGCGCGGCCTCGAGCAGACCGCTGATGTCGATCGGCTCGATCTTGACCCCGGCGGCCGTGGCCGCGGCGACGGTGCGATCGAAGGCGTCACGATAGCTCGACGACAGCGCCGCGAGGTTCGCTTCGTCCGGCACCGCGAGCCGGGGTTCACGCGGCGCGGCCAAGCGGACGTCGGCGGGCCAGGTGCGGCTACGGGGGTCCCGGGGCTCCGGACCCGCCATGATCGCCGCCGCGCGGGTGGCGAGATCGACGGTGCCCGCGAAGACGGTGACGGCGTCGTAGTCGGCGCAGGCGGGGACCACACCGTCGGTGGGGATGATGCCGAGACTGGCCTTGATGCCGACGATGCCGTGCAGCGCGGCCGGGACGCGGCCCGAACCGGCGGTGTCGGTACCGATTCCGAGATCGGCGATGCCGAGGGCGACCGCGGCGGCCGAGCCCGAGCTGGAGCCGCCAGCGATCAGCGCGGGGTGATGCGCGTTGCGGACCGCACCGTACGGACTGCGGGTGCCGACCAGGCCGGTGGCGAACTGGTCGAGATTCGTCTTGCCCAGGATGACCGCGCCCGCGTCGATCAGACGCTGGACCGAGGTGGCGGTGTCGGTCGGGGTGTAGGCGAATTCTGGACATCCGGCGGTGGTGGGGATCCCGGTGACATCGATGTTGTCCTTGACGGCGACGAGCAGACCGGCCAGCGGCAATACTTCACCCGCGGCGAGACGCTGTTCGATCACCGCCGCCTCCGCGGTCACCTCGGCCTGCGCACGCACGGTGATCCAGACCTCGGGCCGGTCGACCTCGGCGATACGCGCGTAGGCGGCGGCGACCCGAGCGGTCGGTGCCTGCCCGGCGTCGGACTGGGGCGCAAGGGTGTTCATTCTTCGTCGGCTCCGATCACAGCGAGAGGGGTTCCTGGTTCTACTTTGGCTCCGGGTTCGGCGAACACCCGCAGCACGGTGCCGGTGACCGGGCTCGTCACGGGCAGCTCGAGTTTCATCGCCTCCAGCACGGCCACCTGCTCGCCGGCGCGGAGCCGGGCACCGGGGGTGATGTCGATGCGCCACACATTGCCGACCATCGGGGCGGTCACCAGGGTGGCGCCGGTCGGCAGGCCGGCGAGCGGGTCGGTGGGCTGTTCGGGTTCGGCTTCGGCGACGATCGTGCGGTCGAACTCGCCGGCGGCGTGCCACGCCTGCTTCTCGGCATCGAAGGCCGCGGCTTGTCTCGCCTCGAACGCGGCGATGTCGTCGGCGTTGTCGCGCAACAGGTTCAGATAGTCGGCCAGTGCGAAGGTGCCGTCGCTGATCTCGGCGTCGAACCGGCCCGCCCTGGCGGCGGCACGATAGTCGAGGAGCTGCTCGGCGGTGACGGGCTCCCACACGATGCGGTCGAAGAACCGGAACAGCCACGGCGTGCCGTCCTCGAACGGCGGAGTCTGCCGGTAGCTCGACCAGATCGGGATCGTGCGGCCGATCAGCTGATAGCCACCGGGGGACTCCATGCCGTACACGCACAGGTACTTGCCACCGATGCCGACCGCGTCGGACGGGGTCCAGGTGCGGGCCGGGTTGTACTTGGTGGTGACCAGCCGGTGCCGCGGATCCAGTGGAACCGCCAGCGGTGCACCGAGATACACATCGCCTAGGCCGAGCACGAGGTATTCGGCGTCGAAGACGGTCCGGCGGACCTCGTCGACGCTGTCGAGTCCGTTGATGCGCCGGATGAACTCGGTGTTCGACGGCAGCCAGGGCGCGGTGTCGCGAATCCCGTTGCGATAGCGATCGATCGCGGTGGCGATCGATGGGTCGTCGAACGACAGCGGCAACCGGATGGTCCGGCTGGGCACTTCCAGGTCCGCGGTCGCGGGCAGCTCGAGTTCCAGCTCGGCGAGCAACCCGATCAGCCGGTGCTGGGGCAGCGTGTCGGGATCGATGTGGATGTGCAGCGACCGCACACCCGGAGTGACGTCGATGATCCCTGCCGGGGCCGCCGCGGCCAGCGCCTGCGCGAGGGCGTGGACGCGCATCCGCAGACCCAGGTCGAGTTCCATGGCGCCGTACTCGACGAGGACGTTGTCGTCGCCGCCGCGCAGATACACCACGTCGGGCCGATCGAGGGTGCCCGGTGCACGATGAAGAACGCCTCGATCATGCAGCGGCGTAGCCTGTTCGCCGACCACGCCGGTGGCGCGGACGACGGGGGAGTTCCGCAGGGCGGTGGCGGTCGCGTCGCAGACGGGGACGAAGCGCAGGGTGTCGCCGGGTCGCAGCTGACCGAGCTGCCAGCGGTGGGCGGAGACGACGGTGAGCGGACAGGCGAACCCGCCCAGGCTCGGTCCGTCGGGGCCGAGCAGGATCGGGGTGTCCCCGGAGACATTGAGCGCGCCGACGCTGTAGGGGTTGTCGTGCAAGTTCGACGGATGCAATCCGGCGTCGCCGCCGTCGGTGCGCGACCATTGCGGCTTCGGTCCCTCGAGCCGGATCCCGGTGCGATTGGCGTGGCTGCTCACCGTCCAGCGGCTGTCGTAGAACTGTGCCATGTCGGCGTCGGTGAAGTACGCGGGCGCTGTCTGCGGACCCTCACCCACCGCCAAGGTCCAGTCGTGGGTGAACACCGGCCGGTGCTCGACCGGCACCGCGGCCGGGGTGTCGGGCCGGTCCGCGTCGACGGCCGCGACGCCGAGGACGTCACCGTCGGCGACGGCCTTGCCGGTCACGCCGCCGAACCCGCCGAGCGCGAAAGTCGCCGCGCTGCCGTGGTAGAGCGGTGCGTCGATGCCACCGCGCACGGCGAGATAGGTGCGCAGTCCCGCGTCGGTGGGCGAGCCGATGTCCAGCGTCGCGCCCGCGGCGACGGCGACCGGTTCCCACATCGGGACGGGGTCTCCGTCGACGGTCACCACGGTGGGCGCTCCGGTGACACAGATCAGCGTGGGCCCGGCGAATCGCAGGCGTGGTCCCTGCAGCGTGTTCTCGAGCGCGGGCACGCCGGGCTCGTTGCCGACCGCGATATTGGCGAGGGTGAACGACAGGTCGTCCATCGGTCCCGACGGCGGAATCCCCACCTCCCACAAGCCGATCCGGCCCGGGTGGTCCTGCACGGTCGTCATGGTTCCCGCCCGCACCACGTCGATGCGGCGGCTCGCCCACGCCAGATCGGCCAGACTGCTCGTCACATGCTCGGCCGCTCGCACGAGCGGCGCGGTCGCCGCGGCCCGCAACTGGGGCAGATTGGTCTGCACGCCGTAGACACGCGTCTGCCCGAGCGCCGTGGCGAGCCGCTCGAAGGCCTGCGCGCGGGTGTCGCCGTGGGCGATGACCTTGGCGAGCAGCGGATCGTAGAAGGAACTGACCTCGGTGCCCGTCGTGATCCATGTGTCGACCCTGGCCTCGTCGGGAAACTGTGCCCGCGTGACCGTTCCGGCGCTGGGCCGGTAGTCGTTGCCGGGATCTTCGGCGTAGACGCGGGCTTCGACCGCGGCACCGGTGATCGCGGGTCCGTGGTCGGGCAGGCCGTCGAGCATGCCGGTGTCGCCACCGGCCAGGCGCAGCATCCACGCCACCAGATCGACGCCGGTCACCGCCTCGGTCACCGGATGTTCGACCTGCAGGCGCGTGTTCACCTCCAGGAACGACGCCGTCCCGCGTTCGGTGTCGTAGACGTACTCGACCGTGCCCGCCGAGCGATAGCCGACCGAGCTCGCCAACGCCCGCGAGGTCCCGAGCAGTTCCGCGGTGACCTCGGCGGGCAGTCCCGGTGCCGGCGCTTCCTCGATGACCTTCTGGTTCCGGCGTTGCAGTGAGCAGTCCCGGGTCCCCAGGCTGACGACCCGGCCCGCACCGTCACCGAACAGCTGGACCTCGATGTGGCGGGCCCTGGTGACGAACCGCTCCAGGAACACCCCGGCGGAGGAGAAGTTGGCCACTGCGAGCCTGCGCACCCGCTCGAACGCAGCGCGGACTTCGTCGGCGGTGAAGCATGCTTGCATGCCGATGCCACCGCCACCACCGACCGCCTTGAGCATCACCGGGTAACCGATGCGCTCGGCCTCGGCGATCGCGTGGTCGACCGAGTCCAGCACGCCGCTGCCGGGAACCAGCGGAACGCCCGCCGCGCGGGCGGCTTCGCGCGCCGTGTGTTTGTCGCCGAAGATCCGCAGCTGCTGCGGTGTCGGGCCGACGAACGCGATGCCCGCCTCGGCGGCCGCGGTCGCGAATTCCGCGTTCTCGGAGAGGAATCCGTAACCCGGATGGATCGCGCCCGCTCCGGCTGCCAGCGCGGCCTCGATGACCAGATCGCTGCGCAGATACGACTGTGCGGCAGGACCCGGTCCGAGCCGGATCGCGGAATCGGCCATCCGGACATGCGCGGCTCCGAGATCGGCATCGGAGTACACCGCCACCGTCTTCAGGCCGAGGCCGGCCGCGCTGCGCATGACGCGGCAGGCGATCTCCCCGCGGTTGGCCACCAGCAGGGTGTCGAAATTCAGACTCACCGCAAACTCCTACTCGGCCGCCAGGGTCATCGCGACGACGGCGCGAGTGACCCGGTCGACGACGACGTCCAACGATTCGCCGATGTGTCGGCGCAACAGCTCGTACGCGTGGGGAAGGTCCTCTGCCAGAACGGCATCGAGAATGGCGAGGTGCTCGGCGATGGTCACCTCGACCCGGTTGTTGACCATGAAGTCGTACATCCGCACGTGGCGGATCCGGGCGTTCACCGCGGTCAGCGCCGACACCAGTTCGGGATTGCCCGACGCGGTCAGCAACGCCACGTGGAAGCTCTCGTCGACGACGACGAAACCCGGTTCCTGCGCGGGCGGGTCGGCCTGGAGGTCCAGCCAGCGCTGCCGTTCGTGCTCGAGCAGTTCCCGGTCGTGGCGGACCTCGGGGTTGGTGATGGCGCGCGTGATTCCGCCGAGCTCCAGGGTGATCCGAAGCTCGTAGAGGTCACGGATGCCGGTGATGCTGGGCCGCACCGGGCTGTATCCGACCTCGTCGCGCTGCAACAGTCCGTCGGCGCACAACTTGGCCAATGCTTCCCGTGCCGGTGTGCGAGAGATTCCGAATCTGGCCGACACCTTCGGCTCGGTCAGGCGTTCCCCGAACCGGATCTGCCCGTTCATGATCTCGTCGCGGAGCGCGGAATACACCACATCGCGCAGACTTCCCGGCGCCGGGCCCAGCGTATTCAGTGTGGTCGACATGCCTGTATACGCTATTGACGTGCTGTTTCTCTGAAGTCACGGAAGGTAACCGCAGCGTTAGGAACTCCTCACCGCCCGAATTCGCCGCGACTGTCCCAAGCGTGAATCAATCGAGAATCCCTTCGGCCGGCCGCGTTGTCTCGCCACACCCTGCCCCGTGGCAACGCTTCGAGGGCGGCAGAACTGTTAGCTGGGTCGAACGTGTTCGCCTAAACCTGACCAGGCTGACTCCCATGAACAGCGCGAGCCGGATGGACCGCGGCCGCCGCATTGGGCGCCAGCACGGATCGCCTCCGCGACACCGAAACCACGACCGCGCCGCGCGACCGTCAATAAGCACATATCACTTGGCGGTGACCGGTGCGTTCAACCGGATCACAGCGGGCTGACCCCGGCGCTGTTCTTGCCCGATCCAGCTGAGTGGCATCGGCCGTCTCCACCACGCGCCAGCGCGTTGGCCTGAACTAGGGCGAGGTCAGATACAGGGGCGGCAGGAAGTTGTTCGGGCGCCGCCGTAGAAGCTCCTTGCGCAAGGTATCGGCACCGGATGGGCTTGTCGCATCAGTGAGTTCGAGAACGCGACGGATGGTCAGGGCGTCGGTCCCGCGTGCTGCTGCGTCCTGAACGTATCGGTCGAGGGCACCGATATCGTCGAGGCCCGTGGTGCGTGGCTGGCGCCGCGCAACGAGCCGCTGTCGCTCGATGTCGATGTCGCTGATGCCCCGTCGCACGCGGACAAGATGTTCGGCATGGTCGAGGGTTCTGGATGTGGCCAGGTCCGCGGCGATCGAGTCGCCGGCCAGGCGGTCCGCGTCGACGCGAAAGACCGTGGTGCACCGGTCGTCGACGACAATCGAGGTTTCGCGTTGAGACTCGACACGTCCGCGCCAGCCGTTCGCGGCGACTGCGAGCAGGGCATTCGCCTCGGATGGGTGCCATTGCCATACACCGTCCAGCTGAGTGGTGTGCTGCGGCTGTAGATCGATGAGGGGAGTGGCCTCGAGTCGAGCAAGCCGACCCTCGAGTTCGTCGACGGTGAGCTCGCCGTCGAGGCTCAACCCAGTGACGAGGACGTCGGTCGGTATTCCAGTCTTGACGGCTGCTGCCAAAGCGAGCGAGTCGGCGAGAGGGCTGCGCAGCCCGGGCTCGTGGCCGGCTGCCAGGATATCGCCTCCGACATCGACCACCAGAAGTATGTCTGCGTCGAAAACCTGTGCCGCCCGCACCAGCTGACGGCTCAGTCCTCGGGCTCCCTTCGTCGGATCGGCCAGCAGCATCGGCAAATTCGTGTGGCCGGCGACCCGGGGGAGAGTGGACAGCCCGCCGGTGTTCAGGCTGGCGTTCGGTCCGACCTCGAAGAGGTCGGATCCACGGTCGACCAGACCGTCGAAGTCGGCGGCGCTGCGCGGACCGGGCGAAGGGTCCATGAGAAGCCGATCCCATGACCAGCTCATGATTGCCGAGACAGTGATCTGATCGGCGAGTGCGTGCCCCAGGACGGCGGCGGAGATGGCATCTCCACCGCCACCTGCGGCGAAGGCCACTGCGTTCCTCATGAGTCTGCCTGCTGTCGTCGAGCGAAAAAGTGGCTAATGTGGCTAGTGGCCTAGGGTACTAGGCCGCCCACGAGAGGAAGTTGCAGTGCCGAAAGTCGAGCAGGTCGCAGCGCCATACAAGCAGATCGCTGGCGCTCTGCGCGACGAGATCGTCCGGGGCGATCTGCGCCCCGGCGACAAACTTCCCTCGGAGCGGGAACTGGCCAGACGCTGGGGTGTCTCCCGCCCGACGGCATCCAGCGCAGTGGCGGTCCTTCGTGCGCAAGGCCTCGTCGAATCTCGCGTTGGGTCGGGCACGATCGTGCGTGACGTCGCGGCGGCGCCACGTGCTCGCGAGCGGTATGAGCGTGCGGCCGCGCTGGGCACGATGTACAGCGACGCGGAGAGTGTCAGCTTTCCGAGCGTCGGTATCGTCGACGCGCCAGCGGATGTCGCGCGCTCGCTCGGAATCGACCCGGACTCTCAGGTCGTCCGGCGGTGCCGACTCATCACCAACGACCGTCCGATCGAGTTCTCTACAAGCTGGTTCGCTGCCGATCTCGCCGAGTCGGCCCCGGCCTTGCTGACCCCGGAGCGAATCCGGGGCGGGACGCTTCGGTATCTGGCTGAAACGGTCGGGCTGCGTGCGTCATTCGCCCGCGATCAGGTCAGCGCCCGCATCGCCACGGAAGCCGAGGCGGACTATCTCCGGCTCGACCACGGATCGGCCGTCCTGGTCTATTGGCTCGTCGCCTATGGCCCGGGCGAAGTTCCGCTGCAGGTCGACGAGGCTGTGTACCCGCCGTCGACGTGGACGTTCCGCCAGGAGTATCCGATCACCCTCTGATCTCGCTCTCCGGAAATTTTCCAATCATCGGGCAAAGTGGCCTATGCCACTAGCCGATGAAGTGGCATAGTCCACTCAGGGGCGCCGACCGTGTGCCTTATGAAGCCACATCGCGGAGGGGACGGGCCGAGATGACCGTCGAGATGGACTGCAAGGGGATTCGGACCGACAGATCGACGGTGTGCGCGGTCGCCGTCGGTGCGGGGCAGTGGAGTTGTCCGCCGCTTCGCGGTCGAATCTTCACCGCCGATCAGGCGCTGGCGTTGGTCGTCCTCGCCGACACGATCAGCGAGGTATTGCCACTTCCCGCAGCTGATCCGAGGTGGCGTGAGCTCGAAGCGTTGGTGCGGCCGATCGGGCTGACTCTCAATGAGACGGTCCGAATGCTGGAGCTGTGCGATCCCGCCGAGATGCCCTGGATTCCGATCCGGACAGCGGCCGAGCCGGACCCATGTCCGGTCTCGGTGGCCCGCCCATGGTCATTGGGTCGGGCACTGGCCGTGGCCAGAGGTTGGTCGCGCGCCGCCGGCTCGCCTGTCGCACTGGGTAGTTGAGGGAGCAAGCCATGACGTCTGTATCTGCGGACACCCAGCAGTCCTCATCGGCGGCACCGGAAGTAGCCTTGCGAGCACACTGCGAGTTCTACCGCGCGCACGGGATCGATGCGCACGTCCAGGAGGACCTGCGGCGGCTCATTGTCGTCGCCAACAGTCGCCTGGCGGGAATGACGTTGCCCGCCGAACTAGCGACCAGGGTCCGCGATCACCTGCACGCCAAGCAGATCGGCCTCGGCCCGGTGATCTCGCACCCCCGTTCCAGGCGCTGGACCCTGCTGGTGACCGGCAACGCGCCGACCGACCGAGTCACTTGCGCACAGCTGTTCCGTCACCAGGTATCCCTGTCTCGCTCCGGAACACAGATCGCGCTCCCTGCGCCCACCGAGTGGCACGAGAATCTGCGGTACTGGGTCGAGCCGCCGACAGCGAAGCTGCCGTCCGGAGCTGTAGTAACCCGGGCGATTCTGGATTGCGTCGCACCGGCGAGCAAGCAGTGACCGCCCTCGTCGTCGCAGCCGCTCTCGCAGCCGTGATCGCCGTCCTTGTCGCACTGAACCTGTGGTGGTCGCGAGACGTGCAAGGAATCTCGGTGTCCGATGTACGCGCGGACCTCGCGCACCGCGCTCCCACGCGTCCGTTGTCCGCCGATCGTGCCCATGAACTCACCCAGAAGCACAAGCTGTGCTCCGCCGAGGACTGTGCCTGCAAACGTGCCGCGCTGCGGACACAGATCCGCGCGGGCCGGATGACGCCGACGCACGCCCTCCACGAGCTGCTGTTCAACCGCTTCGGCGACGAGGAACCGGTCGACCGGCCACGGGGGCGTCTGCGGTGACTGCCCCGACGCCCTGCGCCCGTTGCCAACCGATCAACGCTCACTCAACTCGTCGTTGGCAAGGCCCCCGTTTTGCCGCGACTTACTGGCGCTGCAACTTCTGCCGGTGCGGGTGGTCCTGCCCGTTGCTGCCGGAGAGCTCGAGCAGGACGACTCCGGCCGCGGCGAGGTCGAGAACCATCTCGACCGACTCGTCCTCGGTCATTCGCCAGCGAATCCACCGCTTTCATGGGCGCCGCCGACCAGGTCCCTGAATCCACCCGCGCTCGCGAGGCCTACTTCCTCGACTACGCCGTGACTTCAGCTCAGTGGACCGGGGAGGTGCCGACGGGGTCGATGCCTGCGCCGACCCGGCTGTTGTGGGTAGCAAAGGCGGTGTAGGACCGGTAGACGACGAGCATTGCCAGGCCCCAGGTGAACAATGCGAGGGTGTAGAAGAGGGTGTGGTTGGCGTCGTCGCCGGGGATCCGCCAGAAGTCGTAGATCGCGGCGACGACCACGTTCAATGCGGTAACGGCAGCCACCGCCCCGGCGTGGGCGCGCTCGCCGATTTCCCAGAGCCTCCCTGCGAAGTAGCACAGGAAGCCGGACGTCGCGAGCGCGGTGATCAGGAGGAATGCCTTGCCGGGGGTACCGATCTCCCGGGCGTATTCGGAGAGGCAGAACCCGAGAACGGCGGCGAGGGCGAAGGCGCTCACCTCGACCCGGGTTGTGGGCTTGTAGCCGTGGGTGACGACCAGCAATCCGAGGACCAGGATCAGCGTGAACCCGATCGAGCGCGAGAATGCGTCGAGGAAGAAGGCGATGTGGAACATCGGGGAATCGGGACCCGCCATCGTCAAGCCGTAGATCAGGAAATTCGTCCCCGACATTCCCATGATGATCCATTCGAGGCCGATCAGATAGTTGTGATGCCGCCGAATGAATTTCACGCCGCAGATGAGTCCGATGGCGATCATCCAGATGTCCGCCGCTGCGAATAATGCCTCGCGCATCGTCGCGCCTCCTTGAGTGTGACCGTGATCTCGTGCGGCTTCCACAGTGGCGGGCTTGCGGGACGCCCGATACGCCGACGTGCAGCCACATGTCGCGCCGACTGCGACACTCTGCACACCGTCCACTGGGCCCATCGAGTCAGAGTCTCGGATTCGCCTCTTGCAGCGGCCCGCGGCTGCGCAACACACGCGCCGCGTTGCGGCACCCAGGCAGGCATCGGGTTGCGATCGGACAATCGGCGACAAGGTGTGCAGCGTGCACCAGTCCCCGACGCATCCATGGGCACCGCGTCGTGGTGGACACACACCGCCGCAGGCAGAGTGGCATTACACCAGCGGCAACGAACCGCGGGTATCCCAGGAACCCGCGTCTGAGACGGAGCTCCGTGGTGAACAACAACATCCGACCTGATAGCGCTGGGTGAGTCCATTCAGTCGAGACGAAGGTGAAACCATGGCATCAATGGCAGATGGCCGGTCACGGCTCGTGCGTAAGGTACCGCGGTCGACCGATCTGCAAGAAATCTTGCAGATCGTGGCCGAGGACGGGGCGGTGATCATCAGCGAATTCTTGTCGGCCGATCAGGTCCGCCGGTTCAACGCCGAACTCGACCCCGCTCTGGGCGATGTTTCGGCGGGGTCGCAGCATTGGAACCCGATCATGCAGGAGTTCCACGGCGCCAACACCAAACGGATGACCGGACTGGTCGCGCAGAGTCCGACGTTTCGCCGGGAGATCCTCGATGATGATCTCCTGCATGCCCTGGGCGAGGGAACATTCCGCGATCATCTGGGGGACTGGTGGCTCTCGACCGGTCAGGTCATTCAGATCGGTCCCGGTAACCGGGCCCAGTTCCTGCATCGCGACAACGAGAACTATCCAGCGTTCGCCGCCATGGGCAGGAACGCACCCGAAGTGTGCGCCAATCTCCTTGTCGCGCTGACCGATTTCACCGACGCCAACGGCGCGACCCGAGTGCTGCCGGGAACTCATCTGGCCGACGATTTCGGTCAGCGCGGAGATCCCGCGGAAACTGTAGCAGCCGAGATGAGCGCAGGTGACGCCTTGTATTTCTCCGGAAAGGTGTTGCACGGGGGCGGCGCAAATCAGACCCACGACCAGTGCAGACGGGCAGTGAGCATCGCCGTCCAGGCGTCTTTTCTGACTCCGGAGGAGCCACATGCGCTGCTGATCGACCGAGAAACGATCCGCGGACTGTCGGTGCGGGTGCAGAAACTACTCGGGTTTCGCTCGCAGTACCCCGTCGGATCGCCGGGCCTGTGGATGGCCGATGCCCACGAGATCGCTGATCGCCTGGGCCTCTGACACGCCACGTTCGATGGGTCGCCACGGCAGTGCCCAGGTGGCGGCGCGCCCCCTACAGCTCAACGAATCAGGAACCACCGCATGCCTGCTCGCGACACCACCACCTCCCAGCCGACTCCGATCCGCGCCGTTGTCCTCGACGACGGCGGCACGATCACGCTCAAGGACGTCGATCTGGCACCCCCGGGACCCGGCGAGGTGCAGGTCCGGATCGTCGCGGCCGGGGTCTGTCACTCCGACCTGCACGTCACCGCCGGTGCTTGGGAGGTGCCGCAGCCGGTTGTCCTGGGGCACGAAGGATCCGGGATCGTGACCGTGGTCGGTGAAGGGGTCGATGACCTCGAGATCGGCGACCATGTCGTGCTGTCGTGGGTGCCCGGCTGCGGGGACTGCCGCACATGCCGCGCTGGGCGACCCGCGCAGTGCGCACTGGTGGCCTCGATCGTCGCGCCCGGCGGGGTGCTCTACGACGGTACGACCCGCTTGTCGGACGCGACCGGCCGCATTCACCACTATCTCGGAGTGTCCTCGTTCGCCGAGGAAGTGGTGGTCCCGGTGTCCGGCGCCATCAAGATTCGCGACGATGCCCCACTCGAAGACGTCGCGATCATCGGCTGCGCCATCGCTACCGGTGTCGGTGCGGTCCGCAACACCGCGGCGGTCAGGCCGGAGTCCACGGTCGCCGTGATCGGTTGTGGTGGAGTCGGTCTGGCGTGCATCCAGGGCGCGAGACTCGCGGGAGCAACCCGCATCGTCGCGGTCGACGTAGTGGCCGACAAGCTCGAACTGGCCGTTACGCTGGGAGCGACCGACACCGTCGACGCCGCCGCGGTGCCCGACGTGGTCGCCGCGCTCCGGTCGGCCGTACCCGAGGGCTACGACTATGTGTTCGACGCGATCGGCAAGATCCGCACCACCGAGCAGGCGATCGCCGCACTCGGGCTCGGCGGCTCGGCGGTGATCGTCGGCCTTCCTGCTCAGGGCGAATACGCGACCTTCGATCCACTCGCGCTCGCCGAAGCCGACCAGCGCATCCTCGGCTGCAACTACGGCTCATCCATTCCCCACCGCGACATCCCGGAACTGGTGGACGAGATGATGGCGGGCCGTCTCGATCTGGCGTCGATGATCTCCGCCCGTAGGCCGTTGTCGGAAGCAGCCGACGCACTCGCCGACCTGGCCGCCGGCCACGCCCTGCGCCAACTCCTCCTCCCCGGCGGGGCCGCCGTCGGGGGCTGAGTGCTTCGAGCCCCACTCTGCGCCGTTGCCGATCACAGCCACGGCGGGAGGTAGTGAGGTCGTCGTGGCGGTTCTCGGAGAGTCGGATGCAATCGAGCCATCGATGGTGAACAGTGCACCCATGGAGGAACTGTGGCCGGTGCCAAGCGAGCGGACGTGCGCGTTGATGCGCGCCGTTGCCGAACGGATCCTGCCCACCACCGAGGACTTTGTCGACGAGGTGTTCGCCGCCTCCCAGCTCGGCACCCAGTACCAGTTCGTCGTCGACGATCCGGTGCTCGCTGCGGGGGACCGGCGAATGCACAAGGCCTACCTCATACATTGGCTCACCGGGACCATCCACCATCCCGGTCGACGGGTACCACTGTTCGAGGATCCCGAGACCCTGAGATTCGCCCGTGACCTCGTGCGGCGAGGTCTGGACACCGGCGATCTGGGATCGTGGCGTGCCGCCCAGTGGGTCGCGTGGCGCCGGTGGACCGACGAGTGTTTCGCCGCTACCGGTGATCACGAACTGCTGCGCGAGACCTTGCAGGTGTCGGGCTACTCGATCATCACCTTCGTCGACGACTCGATGGCAGCTCTGGCCGAATATGTCGAAGCCGAACGCACCGACCTCGCTCGCAGTGCCAACGCCGAACGGCACGCCACCGCTCAGCTGCTGGTCGAAGGCGCGCCTATCAGTCGTGCGCGCGCTGAGGCGCGGCTGGGTTACGCCCTCACCGGCACCCATGTGGCAGCCATCGTCTGGGTGGACTCCAGCGAACGCTCCGAGGCGCTCGAGGCAGCAGCCGAGCATGTGATGCGGGCCTGCGGCGCCGGACGGCGTTTGACATTGGTGGCGAGCACGAATGCGCTCTGGTTGTGGATTCCCACCGATCAAGTCCCGCCGACCTCCGTGCTGCAACCGGAGCTGGAGGGATTGCCCGGGGTAAGAGTGGCGGTGGGCCGGCCAGGACGGGACATCGAGGGCTTTCGCCGCACCCACCTGGATGCGGCCACCGCGCAGCGAGTCCTCGCACGGCTGGGTTCGGCCCGCCGGGTCGTCCGGTACGAGGACATCCAACTCGTCGCGGCCCTGTCCGCCGACATGACCCAAGCCGAACAGTTCGTCACCGATACGCTCGGCGAATTCGCGACCGCCGACACCCTGCTGCGAGAGACAGCCCTGGCCTACGTGCAAGAGCGTTTCAACGCCACCAGCACCGCCGAGCGACTGTTCACCCACCGCAACACCATCGAGCGCCGATTGGCGCGCGTCGACCGGATGTTGCCGATACCGCTGGTCGAGAATGCGACCAGTGTGGTCGCGGCGCTGATGTATCTGCAGCTGCGCGATGACCGTTGACGGGTTACGCCCGGAGCTGAAAACGGTCGGCGTTGCGAGCCTTTCGAGTTCGGCCGGTGAAATCGTGAACTCGGTTGCCGGCTGCGATGCGCTGAATTCATGAAAGCCTGACGTGGATCCCGGCCCGGCGCTTCGGTGTGCCGGGGGACACGTCGTTGCACCCTCATCCATCACCGATGCGACACACCGCGCCACCGCCGCTCGGCTGGTTCTGCTGGGCCGTGTCCAACGACTCGGCGGTAGCTCATCCCGGGTTCCGTCCGGCGAGACCAACACGCACAGACCGACAGGTGTGCACTGTGCACCGGTCGAGGCCACAGGTGGGGCACGGCGCTGTATTCGGCGACATAGCGCCGAGGCGAGAGTGGGTTAACGCCTAACCAACGGAAAATGGGGTGAATGTGATGAACACGTCGATCGTCAACGAAGAGTTCGACATCGTGATCATCGGTGCCGGAATCTCGGGAATCGGCGCCGCCCGCTACGTCACGAAAGCATTCCCGACCAAGCGTGTCGTTGTGCTGGAAGGACGCGACAATATCGGTGGTACGTGGGATCTTTTCCGCTACCCCGGTATTCGATCTGATTCGGATCTGCACACCTTCGGCTTCGAATTCAAGCCGTGGAAGGACAGGGCCGCGATCGCGGACGCGCCACTCATCCGCGACTACCTGCGCGAAACCGTGCACGAGAACGGCCTCGAGCAGCTGATCCGGTTCCGGCACCGAGTGACCTCGGCCGACTGGTCCACCACCGAGGCGGCCTGGACGCTGCGGGTCCGGATCGACAATGGCACCGACTCGGTCACCCACCAGCAGATCAAGGCGAACTGGGTCTTTGCTGCGACCGGCTACTACCGCTACGACGAAGGTTTCACTCCGCACTTCGAGGGACGCGACGACTTCGGCGGCGACATCCTCCATCCCCAGCACTGGCCCGAGGACTACGACTACGCCGGCAAGAAGGTGGTGGTGATCGGTAGCGGCGCCACCGCGATCACGCTCGTTCCGTCGATGGCCACGGGCCCGGGCGCGGCCGAGCACGTGACCATGCTGCAGCGCACCCCGACGTATGTGATGCCGATGCCCCGGGTGGATTCGCTGGCGCTGGCACTGACCAAGCTGTTCGGGGAACAGCGCGGATACGCACTGACTCGGTTCAAGAACATCTGGCTCGACCGCGGGGTCGTGAAGGGCCTGCGCATGTTCCCCAGGGCCGGGCGTGCGCTGATCCGCCGGGTCAACAAGCGCCTGCTGCCACAGGGTTTCGACGTCGACACCCATTTCAACCCGCCCTACGATCCGTGGGACCAGCGGCTGTGCCTGGCACCCGACGGCGACTTCTTCGCATCGATCCGCAACGGCGTCGCCTCGGTCGTTACCGACAAGATCGAGCGATTCACCCCGGATGGCATCTTGCTCGAATCCGGTCGCGAGCTGCCCGCCGACGTCATCGTCACCGCGACCGGCCTGAACCTGCAGCTGTTCGGGGGCATGGACCTGCGAGTCGACGGCACTCCGGTCGACCTCGCCGAAACGATCGCCTACCGCGGAATGCTGCTCTCCGGCGTGCCGAACTGGGCGATCGCGGTCGGATACACGACATCGTCGTGGACGCTGAAGATCAGCCTCTTGTGTCGCTACTTCTGTGACCTGCTCGCGCACATGGACAGCCACGGCTACGACACCGCGATCGCGGTCGCCGAGCTCGGCATGCAGACCAAGCCCGTGCTCGACATCAGCGCCGGGTACGTACTGCGTTCCCAGCACACCGTGCCCCGGCAAGGAACCGAACTGCCCTGGCGGATGGGACTGTCCTACCCCGAAGACGCCAAACTGCTGCGGGGCGCGCTGTTCGACGACAGCCTGCACCTCAGCGCCAGTACCGACCAGCCCTTCGCCGGCGGCTCATCCACTCGCGGGGAACTGGCCGGAGCCGCACAGGAATCCGGCAATGTCTGAGCGGCCCGAGGCGAGCACGGACCAGTTCACACTTCTGCCCAACGGCATCCGGGTCTGCTATCGCGTCGACGGTCGGCCGGGTCGACCCGCGGTCCTGCTCATCGGTGGCCTCGGTGAAGACCTGACCATGTGGTCCCAGCACTTCGTGACCGCGCTCGTTTCCCGCGGTTTCCTCGTCATCCGGGTGGACAATCGGGACAGCGGTCGGTCGACCTTCGTCTCCGATCCCGCCCCGGGGGTCCTCCGGCTGGTCTCGTCGCGCCCACGATCGGATGCCTACACCCTCACCGACTGCGCCACCGATTGCGCGTACCTGATCGAGCACCTCGGCATCGGTCCCGTTCATCTGGTCGGGCGATCGATGGGCGGCATGATCGCGCAGCAGGTCGCCGCCGAATTCCCCACGTACGCAGCATCATTGATTTCGGTCTACTCAACGACGGGCCACCCTGCGGTCGGGCGAGCATCGATGAAGACGACCTTCATCCTCGCCACGCAGTCGCCGCGGACGAAACCGCAGGCGATCAAAGCGCACCTGCGCCTGACCGCCAACTTGGCGGGTGCCGGGTACCCCATCGATGAACTCGCCGAGGCCGAGCACGCAGCCGTCCAATGGGACAGAACAGCCGGTGACGGCCCCGCCGGAATGCAACGCCAGCTACAAGCCATCCTGGCGTCCGGCGACCGCACCGCCGAGCTGCGCACGATTCGCGTACCCACACTCGTCGTCAACGGCGAACGGGACCCCCTCGTCGACCCCTCGGGGGGCGAGGCGACCGCGGCCGCCATTCCCGACTCCCGCCACCTCGTCATCGCGGGGATGGGCCACCACATCCCGGACTCGCTGGCCGACGTGATCGTCGAACACATCGCCGCGCATGTCGACAAGCACTGCACCACCACGAAGCCCAGACAGCGTCGCCGACGCACCACTGCCACAGGGCGATCCGGAGGAACGCGATGAACAAGACCACCGACACCCGCGCCGGCCTCGCCGACCAGCTCGACCGCCGCGTCCGCTGACAAGAATCCGCCGGACCGCCCTGGCTCCGGCGCACTTCACTCTTTCGACCGACAAAGGAGTCACACCATGAGCGAGCAATTGACAGCCGACGTCGTTGTAGTCGGTGCCGGAGTATCGGGCCTCACCGCAGCCCGTCGACTCCACCAAGCCGGACATTCTGTCGTCGTTGTCGAAGCCGACGACCGGGTCGGCGGACGCACTTTCAACCTCGATGTCGTTCCCGGTGTGATCACCGAGGGCGGCGGGCAGTGGGTCGGACCCGGCCAAGAGCACGTGCTGGCGCTGCTGGACGAACTCGGCCTCGACACGTTCAAGACCTACGTCGAGGGCAAGTCGATCTACCTGCGTAAAGGAAAGAAGAAGCTCTACAAGGGCACGATCCCGCCGCTGAACCCGATGGTCCTGGCCGACTTCGCGCAGTTGCAGCTGCGCCTCGAGCGGATGGCGAAAACCGTCCCGCTCGACGCCCCGTGGAAGGCACCTGAGGCTCGTCACTGGGACAGCATCACCTTCGGCCGGTGGGTCGACGCGAACTCCTTCACCAAGGAAGTTCGGCTGCTGTTCAAACTGGCCTTCACCGTCACCGACGGTGAAGACCTCCACAGCACCTCGCTGCTGGTGCAGCTGACCCGCATCGCCGGCTGCGGCGGGATCGACCATCTGGTCAACATCACCGGCGGCGCTCAGGAATCCCGCGTAGTAGGAGGCACCCAGCTGATCTCGCTGCGCATGGCCGACGCCCTGCCCGGACAGGTCGTGCTCGACTCGCCGGTCTCGCGGATCACGCAGGACAGTACCGGGGTGACGGTGTCCTCCGCGCGTGTCGATGTTCGCGCGGAACAAGCGATCGTCGCTATGGCGCCCTCGGATGCCAACCGCATCCGGTTCGCGCCGGATCTGCCTACCCGCCGGGCCATGCTCCAGCGCCGTTGGTGCAACGGCACCGAAAGCAAACTGTTCGCGATCTATGACCGACCTTTCTGGCGTGACCAGGGATTCAACGGCCAGGCGATCACCGATCTGCGGGTCGCCAACTACGTCGTCGACAATTCGCCGCCCGACGGCAGCGTCGGAATCCTCCTCACCTTTCTCGGCACCGCCGGATCCGGGTACGGCCTGCACTGGAGCGACGAGATCCTCGACAACCCCGAAGTGCGTCGTGCGATGTTCCTGGCCGACTTGCAGACACTGTTCGGGCCCGAGGCAGCCCAGCCGCGGGCTTACCTGGAGAAGGATTGGACGCACGAACCGTGGATCAGCGGTTGCGTGAGCTCCCGTCCGCCTGGCGTGATCACCCAGTACACCGATGCCGATCGGCAACCGGTGGGACGCGTTCACTGGGCCGGCACCGAGACCGCCACCGTCAACCAGGGCTACATCGACGGCGCGGTGAGCGCGGGGCAGCGAGCCGCCGAAGACGTCGGCCGGGCGCTGGTGCACAACGCACCGACCGCGCCCGCTGTCACCACCGCACAACTCTGAGAGGAAATCATGCCGATCGCGCTGTTGCGCAACTACGTCGATGGCTTGTTCGTGGCCTCGGTGTCCCAAGAGGCCTTGGACCTGGTCAACCCGGTCGACGAGCGCGTGGTGGGCCGAGCACCGGTCTCGACTCGCGAGGATGTCGAGGCGGCGGTCGCCGCCGCGTCACGAGCGTTTGTCACCTGGGGCAAGACCACCCCGGCCTTCCGGCAGACGGTGCTGTTGAAACTGGCCGACGCGATCGAGGCACACAGCGATGACATCGTCGAAGCGCAGTGCCGCAACACCGGTCAGCCGCGAGCGGTCATCGCCACCGAGGAAGTGGCAGTGGCCGCCGACCAGCTGCGCTTCTTCGCCGGCGCGGCCAGATTGCTCGAGGGAAAAGCCGCCGGGGAGTACATGGAGGGATACACCTCCTACGTGCGGCGCGAACCGATCGGGGTCGTCGGGCAGGTGACGCCGTGGAACTACCCGTTCATGATGGCGATCTGGAAGATCGGACCCGCCCTGGCCGCCGGTAACACCGTCGTCCTCAAACCGAGCGACACCACCCCCGAAAGCACCCTGGTTCTCGCCCGGCTGAGCAAGAACATTCTGCCCGACGGGGTGTTCAACGTAGTACTCGGCGACAGCACCACGGGCGCGGCACTGGTGTCACGTCCCGCTCTCGGCCTGGTCTCGATCACCGGCTCGGTGCGGGCCGGGATCGCCGTCGCGGCCGCGGCGGCGGAGCAGGTCAAACGTGTACACCTCGAACTCGGCGGCAACGCGCCGGCGGTGGTGTTCGCCGACGCCGACATCGACAAGGCGGCCGCCGGCATCGCCGAAGCGGCCTTCTTCAACGCCGGACAGGACTGCACCGCCGCAGCCCGGGTCCTGGTCCACCACTCCGTCCACGATCAACTCGTCGAGTCGCTGGTGAAAAAGGCGGAGACCCTACGGCCGGGACTGCCCGAGGACCCGAATGCCTACTACGGCCCGTTGAACAATATCGACCACTTCACCACGGTCACCGACAAACTCGATGCGTTGCCGTCGCACGCCCGGATCGTCACCGGCGGCAAACGCGTGGGAGACCAGGGCTACTTCCTCGAACCCACCATCATCACCGGCGTCGGCCAGCACGACGAGATCGTGCAGCAGGAGACCTTCGGGCCGGTGCTGACCGTGCAGTCCTTCATCAACGAGTCCCAGGCCGTCGACTACGCCAACGACGTGCACTACGGCCTGGCGTCGAGCGTGTGGACCCGCGACCACGGCACCGTCGAACGACTCACCCGGGCACTGGACTTCGGCGCGGTATGGGTGAACTGCCACATCCCGCTGGTCGCCGAAATGCCCCACGGGGGATTCAAGTACTCCGGATACGGCAAAGACCTCTCCGCCTACAGCGTCGAGGAATACACCCGCATCAAGCACGTGATGAGCACCCTCCACTGACACCAGGGCAAACCCCCACCCACCTTCCGATCGATTCACCTGGAGTCTCTCTGATGACCGACATCGCCTATCGTCTCGCGCAACAGCGCTCCATCGTCACCGCGCTGCCTGGGCCGCGTTCTGCCGCACTGGCGAAGCGGCGCGGACAGGCTGTCGCGGCCGGGGTCGGTTCTGCGGTCCCGGTGTATGCCGCCGACGCCGATGGCGGGGTGATCGTCGACGTCGACGGCAACTCCTTCATCGATCTCGGCTCCGGGATCGCGGTGACCACCGTCGGCGCCGCCAACCCGGAGGTGGCCTCCGCGGTGGCCGAGCAGGCCCGTCGCTTCACCCACACCTGCTTCATGGTCACCCCGTACGAGGGATACATCGAGGTCGCCGAACAACTGGCGGCCTTGACCCCGGGCGCACACGACAAGCGCACCGTCCTGTTCAACTCCGGCGCCGAGGCGGTGGAAAACGCCGTCAAGGTGGCGCGGCTGGCCACCGGCAAGACCGCGGTTGTCGCCTTCGACCATGCCTACCACGGCCGCACCAACCTGACCATGGCACTGACCGCGAAGTCGATGCCCTACAAGACCCAGTTCGGGCCATTCGCGCCCGAGATCTACCGGATGCCTGCCTCGTATCCCTACCGCGACAGGCTGACCGGTGAGCTCGCCGCACGCCGCGCCATCGAGCAGATCGACAGGCAGATCGGCGCCGAATCGCTGGCAGCGATCATCATCGAACCGATCCAGGGCGAAGGCGGCTTCATCACCCCGGCCCCGGGTTTTCTTCCCGCGCTGGCCGATTGGGCCAAGCGGCACGATGTGGTGTTCATCGCCGACGAGGTGCAAACCGGTTTCGCCCGCACCGGCGCCTGGTTCGCCAGTGAACACGAGCAGATCGAGCCCGACATCATCACCATGGCCAAGGGCATCGCTGGCGGTATGCCCCTGGCCGCGATCACAGGCCGCGCCGAGCTCCTGGATGCGGTGCATCCGGGCGGACTCGGCGGCACCTACGGCGGAAACCCGGTGTCCTGCGCGGCCGCGCTGGCCACCTTGCGCACGATGCGCGAACTCGACCTGCCTGCCCGGGCGCGGGCGATCGAGCGCGCGATCAAACCACGGTTGCACGAAGCGGCCGACCGGACCGGAATCATCGGCGACGTTCGTGGCCGCGGCGCGATGCTGGCCATCGAGATCGTCCACCCCGGCTCCACCGATCCAGACCCCGACCTCACCAAATGGATAGCTGCGGAAGCCCTCGCCCAGGGCGTGGTCCTGCTGACCTGCGGCACCCACTCCAACGTGATCCGATTGCTGCCACCCCTGGTGATCAGCGACGCCCTGCTCGACGAGGCCATTACCGTGCTCGACGACGTCCTGCACGCCGCGGCAGGCCGCCGATGACCGACATCGACGCCTTCCTGGCCACGCTGCCGACCGACCTGTGGATCGGCGGGCACCAAGCTCCGGCGGCCGGCGGGTCGCGGTTCCCGGTCTACGACCCTGCCACCGGAAAGGTCCTGGTCGAAGTGGCCGACGCCGACCCCGCCGACGGCGCGCAGGTCCTGACCATCGCAGCCGCAACGCAACCGGCGTGGGCGGCGACAGCGCCCCGAAGGCGCGCGGAAATCCTGCACCGGGCATGGGAACTGGTGACAGCACGCCGACACGACTTCGCCCTGCTGATGACCCTGGAAATGGGCAAGCCGTTGCCCGACAGCTACGCCGAGGTCGGCTACGGCGGTGAATTCCTGCGCTGGTTCGCAGAGGAAGCCGTGCGGATCAACGGCCGCTACACACCCTCCCCCTCGGGGAACGGGCGAATCCTGGTGACCAAACAGCCCGTCGGCCCGACCTTGGCGATCACACCGTGGAACTTCCCCCTGGCCATGGGCACCCGCAAGATCGGTCCCGCGCTCGCCGCCGGCTGCACAGTGGTGGTGAAACCCGCCTCCGAAACGCCGTTGACGATGCTGTTCCTCGGCCAGATCTTCGCCGAGGCCGGCCTGCCACCCGGTGTGTTGTCGATCCTGCCGACCTCTCGATCAGCGCAGCTGACCGACCCGATGCTCGCGGACCCGAGGCTTCGTAAGCTCACCTTCACCGGATCCACCGCGGTGGGCAAGCACCTGCTCGCGCGCGCAGCCACCTCGGTGCTTCGCACCTCGATGGAACTCGGCGGCAACGCGCCATTCGTCGTGTTCGCCGACGCCGACATCGACGTCGCGGTCGAGGGAGCGATGGCCGCCAAGATGCGCAACACCGGACAGGCATGTACCGCCGCGAACCGCTTCCACGTCGACAACGCGGTCCGCGCCGAATTCACTGCCCGCCTCACCGAACGCATGCGTGGGCTTGCCATCGGCCCGGGCCACCTCGACGGCGTGCAGGTCGGCCCGTTGATCACCGACAAGCAGCGACACTCGGTCGACGAACTGGTGATCGACGCCGTCACCAAGGGCGCGGTGGTCACCACCGGCGGCGCCTGTGCTGACGGCGACGGCTACTTCTACGCCCCGACCGTGCTGAACGACGTCAGCGCCGATGCGCGCATTCTGCGTGAAGAGGTATTCGGGCCGGTCGCCGCGATCACCGGCTTCGACGACGAGGACCAGGGCATCGCCGCCGCCAACAACACCGAATATGGCTTGGCTGCCTACATTTACACCCGTGACCTGCACCGGGCGCTGCGAGTGTCGGAGGCGATCGAAGCCGGTATGGTCGGCGTGAACCGCGGACTCATCTCCGACGTCGCGGCCCCGTTCGGCGGAATCAAAGAATCCGGCCTCGGTCGGGAAGCAGGCATCGAAGGCATCGAGGAATACCTCGACACCAAATACATCGCCCTGCAGTAGCTGATGCCGGTCGCGCCCTGAGGCTTCGGGGGCAGCGGCACCGTTACAGGCGAAACATCCGAACAGCCCGAAAGTCGATGCCGACAGACCAGTCGGAATGGTGATCTTGGTACAGTGCCCGAGCCGTGGTGTTCGGGAAACCGGTGAGAAACCGGTGCGGCCCTCGCCACTGTGATCGGGAGCGGCGGATCGATCCGGACGACATCTGTCGACCGGAGCCACTGGGGCACTTGTGTCCTGGGAAGGTGGGTCCGCCGCGCACAACCCCCGTCAGCCAGGAGACCGGCCACGGCCTAGTACACCCATTCCACGAGGACCTGGAAGGCCGACACCGTGACCCTGTCTGTTCTCACGCGCCTACGTACCGGCGCGTTGATTGCCTGTGCGATCGTCATCGCCGGCTGCGGCGTGCAACCCGGCCCGCACGCCGACGGTGCGAATGCCGTGACCCGCGCCAACTGCGGAATCGATATCGCCGTTCCCGCGCCACCGCAGCGGATCTACGCCGCGTATCAGCCCTCGATCGAGATCGCGCACGCGCTCGGCGTGACCGACCGCCTCGTCGGCACCGCCTTCCTCGATTCGACCGTGCTGCCCGAATATCAAGACGCACAGGCGAAGTCGGCGTATGTCGAGAAGCTGCCGAGCCGCGACGAACTGCTCGCCCAGAATCCGGACTTCGTGCTGTCGGGGTTCAACGGGGTGTTCGCGAAGTCCGCGCAGCAGAGCGTCGGTACCCGTGCGAGCCTGCACGAACTCGGGGTACGCACCTGGGTGCTGAGCCCGCTGTGCCCGAGTGCGGACGGCTTGGCCGACGAGGCGATCGACCCGAGGACCGTGCGCTTCGACAATGTCTACGCCGACCTGCGTGACCTGGGTGCCCTCTGGGGTGTCTCGGGGCGGGCAGAGGAGGTGGTCGCCGGGCTCAGCGCTCGCATCGACGCGGTCAGGACGAAAGTCGGCACCGCGTCGAGGCCGCGGGTCGCGGTGGTCTCGCCCAAGGAGGACGGCACTTTTCAGGTGGCGGGCGGCATCGACTTCGTCACCCAGATCATCGAGGCCGCGGGTGGGGTGAACGCCTTCGCTGATCTCACCGCGCGCCGGAACGTCCAGATCGGTGCCGAGGAGCTCATCGCCCGCGACCCCGACATCATCCTGACCAGCCAGTGCTGCAAGGCGACCTACACCCGTGCCGACGCGAAGCCGCAGGTCGACCGGATCGTCGGCAACCCGGCCTTCGCCACCCTCACCGCCGTTCGCGCCGGGAAGGTGCACCCGTTCCTGTTCGCGGA
The DNA here is from genome assembly GCF_040654235.1 of Nocardia sp. NPDC050718. Lineage (NCBI taxonomy): Bacteria > Bacillati > Actinomycetota > Actinomycetes > Mycobacteriales > Nocardiaceae > Nocardia > Nocardia sp. NPDC050718. The sequence continues at coordinate 102,804 of NZ_JBFAHQ010000004.1, forward strand.
TCGGGCCGCGGGCGTGCGGATCGCGCACGCGACCGAGCTGGTCGCCGAGCTGATCCACCCCGAGCTGTTCGGGCGGTGACGCGCGCGGTTCGCGGTCCCGGCCTGCTCGTGGCCGGGGCCGTGCTGGCCGTCGTCGGTGCCGCGTCGATCCTCATCGGGGCCAACGCCGTGCCCCCGGGTCAGGCGATCGCGGCGTTCACCGACTTCACCGGCTCCGACAGCGACCACATCATCCGCTATATTCGCCTGCCGCGCACCGTCGCCGGGGTGCTGGCCGGTTCGGCGTTCGCGCTGGCGGGGGCCGTGATGCAGGGGCTGACCCGCAATCCATTGGCCGGCCCGGGTCTGCTCGGCATCAACGCGGGGGCCTCGCTGGCGATCGTGCTCGCCATGGGCGGGTTGAGTGTGGCGACGCCGGCCGGCTACGTCTGGTTCGCCTTCCTCGGCGCCGCTGTGGCAGCGGTCTTCGTCTACTCGCTGGGATCCCTCGGCTTCGGCGGCGCGACGCCGGTGAAGCTGGCCCTGGCCGGTGCCGCGTTCGCCGCGCTGTGCGGGTCGATCACCACCGCGATCACCCTGCTCGACCGGACGAAGTTCGAGAACTTCCGGTTCTGGGTGGTCGGGTCGCTGACCCGGGCCGACAGCGAATCCGTCTGGGCGATCGCGCCGTTCATCGTGGCGGGTGCGGTGCTGGCGACGGTGGTGGCGCGGCCGCTGAACACGATCGCCATGGGCGACGACCTGGCCCGCACCCTCGGCACCCGCCTCGGCGCGGTACGCGCGCTGGGCGCCACCGGTGTCGTGCTGCTGGCCGGTGGCGCGGTGGCGATCGCCGGGCCCATCGCGTTCGTCGGGCTGGTGGTTCCGCACATCGCGCGGTTCTTCGCGGGCCAGGACTACCGGTGGGTGCTGGCCTGGTCGGCGGTGCTCGGGCCGTCGCTGCTGCTGCTCGCCGACATCCTGGGCCGTCTCGTCGCCCGCCCGGTGGAGATCCAGGTCGGCATCGTCACCGCCTTCGCGGGCGCGCCGTTCTTCCTCTACCTGGTGCGCAACCGGAAGGTGGCCACGCTGTGACGACGACCGAACGGCGGGTGCTGCCCGCAGGCACCCTGCTGGTGCGCTCGCCGAGCCGGCGGATCGTGATCCGCGTCCAGTGTCGATCGCTGCTGCTCACGGCACTGATCACCGCCGCGGCGCTCGGGGTGGCCGCCTATTCGCTGACGGTCGGTCACTTCCCGCTCGACGTCGCCGACGTGCTGCGGGTGCTCGCGGGCGGCGGCACCCTCATCGAATACGACGTGGTCGTCGCCGACCGGCTGCCGCGGGCGCTCACCGGCCTCGGGGTCGGTGCCGCGTTCGCGCTGTCCGGGGCGATCCTGCAACGCATCGCGACGAATCCACTGGTCAGCCCGGAGATCATCGGCATCAACGCCGGAGCCTCGCTGGGCGCGCTGGTGGTGAGCGTGATGCTCGGCGGTGCCGGGGTGGCACTCGTCGGCGGTGCGCTGGCCGGTGCGTTCGTGGCCATGGCGATGATCGTCGTGGCGGCGACCAAGGACGGCCTCGACGGCTACCGCCTGGTCCTGGTCGGCATCGGCGTGACCGCCATGCTGACCTCGGCGATCTCCTACGTCCTGACGACCGCCAGCGTGTACCAGGCGCACACGGCCGCCATGTGGCTCACCGGCAGCCTCGCCAATCGCGACTGGAACCATGTGTGGTTCGCCGCCGCGGCCCTGGTCGTGGTCGTGCCACCGCTGCTGGTGCTCGCCCGGTCGCTGCCGCTGCTCGAACTGGGCGACGAACTCGCCAATTCGCTGGCCGGACAGCGCGGTCCGCACCGCACCACCCTCGTCGTGCTCGCCGCCATGGCCGCCACCCTGGCCACCGCCGCGGCCGGACCGGTCGCCTTCGTCGCGCTGGTCGCGCCGCAGATCGTGCGTCGGTTGCTCGCCGAACGCGGCGCCGGGCTCGCGCCCGCCGCCGCCACCGGTGCGCTGCTGGTCGTCGCCGCCGATCTGGCCGCCCGGTCGCTGTTCCCGGCGGAACTGCCGGTCGGTGTGGTGACCGCGCTGCTCGGCGCGCCCGTCCTCGTCTATCTCCTCGCCCGTGCAACCCGGATCGGACACGCTGGATGACCGCACATCTCACCACCGACGCGCTCACCCTCACCTACGGTGACCGCGCGATCGTCACCGACGCGACCGTCGACTTCCCCGCGGGCCGGTTCACCGTGATCGTCGGCCGCAACGGCTGCGGCAAATCGACCCTGCTCCGCGGCCTGGCCCGGCTCCTGCCGCCCACTTCCGGCGCGGTGCTGCTCGACGGTGCCGACCTCGCGCCCCAGCCCGCCCGGGCCGTGGCTCGCAGACTCGGCATGCTGCCGCAGCAGCCGGTCGCCCCGGACTCGATCACGGTCGGCGAACTCGTCGGGCGCGGCAGACACCCACACCAGCGCTGGTTCCGGCAATGGTCGGCGGCGGACGAGACCGCGGTGCGCGCCGCGCTGACGGCCACCGACACCCTCGACCTGATCGACCACACCCTCGACCAGCTCTCGGGCGGGCAGAAGCAACGGGTGTGGCTGGCACTGGCCATCGCCCAGGAACCGGAGGTGATGCTGCTCGACGAGCCGACCACCTTCCTCGACCTGGCACACCAGCTAGACATCCTCGATGTGCTACGGAACCTGTTGCCGCGCACCATCATCGCGGTGCTGCACGATCTGAACCTGGCCGCCCGCTACGCCGACCACCTGATCGCGATGAAGGACGGCCGGGTGGTCGCGCAGGGCACCCCTGCCGACATCGTGCGCCCGGACTTGGTCGCCGACGTCTTCGGCGTCACCTGTGCGGTGATCGAGGATCCGATGACGGGTACCCCGCTGGTGGTGCCGGCCGGTCGCGAGGTGCGGACCGCGTGAACCGCCGCCACCTCCTCGTCGCCCGTCCCACCCCGTCCGGTGTCGACGTCCCCGCCGTCGACGCGCTCGCGCGCGCCTGCGGCCTCGGCTACGCCCTCCTCGACCAGGGCGAACCAACGATCCACGAGGTTCTCGACGCGGCCGCCGCGGAGAATGTCGCGGTCACCCTCATCCCGCTGGCCGTGCCGCGCGACCGCTACCTGGAGACCTGGATCGATCGCGCGGTCGCCAACTGGCGCGAAACCCGCGCCATCGACCTCGACATCCGCCGCACCGACGGCGTCGACACCGCCACCGGATTCACCGACGTCATCCGCACCCGCATGCGCGAACCGGGCACGCCCGTCACCGCGAGCCCCCGCGCATTCCGCAGCCCCGCCTGGTCGGAGATTCCGCGGCACACCGGCCACATCCTGGTCTGCCGCGGTCCGCGCTGCACCGCGTACGGAGCCGCCGAGCTCCACCGAAGTCTGCGCGCTACCCATCCCGACGCCCTCGTCACCCCGACCGGCTGCCTGACACCCTGCAACCTCGGACCCCTGTACATCACCTATCCCGACGGACAGTGGCATTCCGCCGCCGCGTCCCGCCCCGAGCCGACCGCCTAGCTCAGAACACGATGTGGGGCTGGGACGGCCGTGCACGACGTTGCGGCCGACTCGTCGCCGATCGCGTGATCGGACGCTCGGCCGAGTTCATCCCGTTCGGATGAGGTCGCGGCGGCATCGCGGTGTGATGCTGCGGAGGCGGCCTCCGCCTGTGCGGGAACCGGCCGGTGATGGCGCTCAACTGTTGTGGGAAGGGAACCGATGACCAGTCAGCGGGAAGCCTCGGCCCGATCGAAGCGGGGACGCTACCGTTCGGCGCCAGCCTGGATTTCGCGGATGCCGAGCGGCGGAGCATCGCTTCGCTGTCGCGGGGCGTGGTGCGCACCGCGTGCGCTTCCCCGGTCGTGACGTCGTGATGCCCGCATCGGACTTCCTGGTTCCCGCGGATCAACGCCGATCGCTGGACGAGCTCACCGACAAACTGGATCTGTCGGTCGGTGCGGTCACCGCGAAGCGGTCGGCGTTCTGGATCATGCTGGTGCTCTCGGCGGTGATCGCGATCTCGGGTGTCATCGGTGACTCCACCGCCACCGTGATCGGCGCGATGATCGTGGCGCCGCTGTCGGTACCCATCCTCGGTGTCGCGCTGGGCGTGGTCACCGGACGCGCCGCACTGGTCGGGCGCAGCCTGATTCTGGTGCTGGCCGGGATCGTGGTGGTCGTCGCGCTCGGATTCGTGTTCGCGCAGGTGTTGCCGAACCCGGTCAACGTGCTGACGAACGCACAGGTGGTCGGGCGGACCTCGCCGAAACTGATGGATCTGACCGCCGCGCTGGCCACGGGGTTGGTCGCGGCGGTGGCCATCACCCGGCGTGATGTCGGCGATGTGCTGCCCGGTGTGGCGATCGCGATCTCGCTGGTCCCACCGCTGGGTGTGGTGGGGGTGTGCCTGGGCTCGGACGCGCCGTCGCTCGCACTCGGCGCGTTCGTGCTGTTCGCGTCGAACGTCGTCGCCATGATCATCACGGTGACCGCGGTGCTGCTCATCGCAGGCTACGCGGGGGAGGCGCAAGCCTCCTCGGCCCGGCGCGGTCGCGCGTATCTGGTGCTCGGTGCCGCGTTGGTGCTGGTCGCGATTCCGATGGTGATCAATTCGCTGTCGACCCTGTGGGCCGGGCAGATCGCCGACGCGACCCGGGACTGGCTGGGTGACGCGCCGGGAGCGCAGGTCATCGATGTGACGGTGCAGGGCGACACCGCGACGGTCTCGGTGCTCGGCCCGCAGCAGCTGCCACCGGTGGCCGAGTTACAGGACGTGGTGGACGATCTCGTGCCGTTCGACCCGAAGGTGATCGTCGTGCACACGGTCGGCGCCAGACTCGAGGACTGAGATGATCGCCGCACCGGGACTGCCCGGCGGGCCGGGAGGGGCGTGGCATGCGTAACCCATTCGCGGGGCAGCGCATGACCAAGGCCGATGTCGTCGCGGGAGTTCCCGGCGCGATCGGCGGAGTCTCCGACGGCATGGCGGCGGGCATGCTGGCCGGCGTCAGCCCGGTCCACGGGCTCTACGCGAGCCTGGCGGGACGCTTCTTCGGTGGGATGGGCACCAGCACGCGGCTCATGGTGATCACCACGACCAGCGCGTCGGCCCTGGCGGCCGGCTCGGTGCTCACCGACGTCGCCCCCGAGGACCGCTCGGCCGCCATGGTCGTGCTGACCCTGATCGGCGGCATCGCGATGATCGCCGCTGCCGCACTGCGGTTGGGCCGCTACACCCGGTTCGTCTCCCATTCGGTGATGACCGGCTTCCTGCTCGGCGTCGCGGCCAACATCGTCTTCGGCCAGTTGCCGGTGCTGGTCGGCGCGCCGTCGGAGGGGTCGGTGGCCGCGCTGAAGGCGGTGCACGTGGTGCTGCATCCGCGCCAGATCCACTGGCCGTCGGCCGTCGTCGGTGGGCTCGCGATCGTGCTGCTGGTCGCGTTGGCTCGCACCAGGTTCCGCACCGTCGCCTCGCTGGCCGGTCTCATCGTGCCGACCGCGTTGGTGATCGGTCTCGGCTGGGAGGGCGTGGCGACCGTCTCGGATTCCGGTGAGATTCCCCGCGGATTTCCCCTGCCGCAGGTGCCCGAGCTGAGTGTGCTGTCGCCGTCACTGATCGCGGGTGCGCTCGCGGTGACCGTCATCGTGCTGGTGCAGGGCGCCGGGGTGGCCGAATCGTCGCCGAACCCGGATGGTTCCCGAGCGAGGACCGACCGTGACTTCTGCGCGCAGGGCATCGGCAATATCTTCGCCGCCTTGTTCCGTGGGATGCCGGTGGGTGGTTCGGTGGGTCAGACCGCGATCAACGTGAGTTCCGGCGCGCGGACCCGGTGGGCGGCGATGTGGTCGGGACTGTGGATCCTGGTCATCCTCGTCGCGCTGAGCGGCGTGGTCGGCCGGGTACCGATGCCGACCTTGGCGGCGATCCTCATCGTGGCCGCGGTCGGCTCGATGGATCCGGACCGAGTGCTGGCGATCTGGAGCAGCGGCACCATCTCGCGCACCGCCCTTGGCGTCACCTTCGTCGCGACCCTGCTGCTGCCGGTGACCTCGGCGGTCGGGGTCGGCGTCGCGATCTCGCTGCTGATGCAGATGAACCAGGAGGCCATCGATCTGAAGGTCGTGCGCCTGCGGGTGGAGGGCGACCACCTGCTCGAGTCGACGGTGCCGAAACACCTGTCCGACAACGAGATCGTGATCCTCGACGTCTACGGCAGCCTCTTCTACGCGGGCGCGCGGACCTTGCAGACGCGGCTGCCGGACCCGGCCGGAGCGACGGGGTGCATCGTCATCCTGCGCCTGCGAGGCCGCGCCAGCGTCAGCTCGACCTTCCTGCACATCATCGCCGACTACGCGCGCCGCCTCGACGAGGTGGGCGGACGCCTCTACCTGAGCGGGATCGACCCGCAGATCCGCGCGGTCTGGACCGACGAACTGCTCGACAGTCAAGGCATCGAGATCGAGTTCTATCCGGCATCCAGCACGATCGGGGAATCGACGTTGTCGGCCTACGCCGACGCCGAGGTCCGGATCGACCAGCGACGGAGGACCTGACGTGGGTGGACTACTGCTCATGCTGTTGCCCGAGATCCTGGGCTTGATGATCACCCCCGGTGCGGTCATCGGCTGTGTCCTGCTGTTGCGTTCGCGCGAGCCGGTACGCAACGCGTCGATGCTGGGCGCCGGATTCCTGGTCGTCTACTTCCTGGTCGCACTGGCCGCGGTGCTCGGCGGCGCGTCCGATCCGGCGGCCACCTCCGCCCGGACTTCCGCCTACGCCGGACTCATCGTGGGCCTGTTGTTCCTGGCGATCGGCGGCTGGTTGCTGTATCGCAAGCCCCGACCGACCGCCGAGCGCCCGAAACTACTCGCCGAACTCGACTCGGCCGGTCCGCGTAAAGCTTTCGCGTTGGGCGTGGTGCTCGGTGTCTTCAACCCGAATCTGTTCATCATGCTGGCGGGGATGAGCGCCATCTCCAGTGCGGCTGTCGGTACCGGCGCGGCGCTCGTCGCCACCCTGGTGCTGCTCGTCGCGGCCGTCGCCGATTTCATCATTCCGATCGGGATCTTCATCATCGCCGGTGAGCATGCCGAACACGGCCTCGCAGTCCTCGAGAAATGGATGCTCGCGCACAGCAGGGCCCTCACCCTGTCGGTGCTGTTCGGTTTCGGCACGCTGTTCGCCGTCCGCGGCATCGTCAACCTCGCCGGGTGATCACCTCGGGGGTGGGCTGCTCGCCGCGCGGCGGAACCTCGTCGCGAGGCGATCGAACGCCGCGGCGAGCTCGTCGCCGTCGATCACCTCGATATCGAGATCGAGCTGGGTGACCCACAGTGCGAGCCGGTCCGGATCGGTGGAACCCAGCTCGACGCGGCAGGTGGATTCGTCGACCACCTCGATATCGACCGGGATCCGGATCTTCGCGGCGACCTCGGCGGCGGGAGCGTGCACGAGGACGCGGGCGCGGTACTGCCAGGCGGCCTTGCTGACGCGTCGGACGACGTAGTCGACGGCATCGTCCGCCGGGATCACGCGCGGCGGGAACCGCGCGCCCGTCGGTGTGTGGGCGACCATGCGGTCGACCCGGAAGATCCGCCAGTCGGCACGGTCGAGATCCCATGCGAGCAGGTACCAGAGCGAACCCCAGCTCACCAGCCGTTGCGGCTCGGTGTGGCGGGCGCTTTCGGTTCCCCCTGGCTTGGTGTAGCCGAACCGGAGCCGCTCGTGACCGCGAATCGCGGTAGCGACCGCTGCGAGGCCCGACAGATCGAGCGGCGGCTCGGCTCCTGGAACAACGCTCGTCGCCTCGCGTACCGCCTCGACCCGCCGACGCAGGCGAGACGGCAGCACCTGCTCCAGCTTCGCGAGCGCGGTCAGCGATGTCTCCTCGACACCGAGCCGCTGGGTCGCGACCGCACCCAGTCCGATCGCGACGGCGACGGCCTCGTCGTCGTCGAGCAGCAGCGGTGGCATCGCCGTCCCGGCGACCAGCCGGTACCCACCCGCGACGCCGGGACGCGCGTCGACGGGATAGCCGAGCGACCGCAGCTTGCCGATGTCGGCGCGCACCGTCCGCGTGCTCACCGCGAGCCGGTCGGCGAGCTCGGCGCTCGTCCAGTCCCGTTTGAGCTGCAGCAACGACAGCAGTTCGAGCAGGCGGGCCGAGGTTTCCAACATATTCTCGATCATTCCAGCAATTGCGGAAGCTATCCTGCCGCATTACCCGGGAGCCTGGGTGGCATGAACGAGAACAGCGCACTCACTCCCTTCCGCATCGAGATCCCGCAGGCCGATATCGAGGACCTTCGCGCCCGGCTGACCCACACACGCTGGCCGATCCCCGTGCCGGGCCGAGACGATCGCACGGACTTCAGCCGGGGCATCCCGCTGCCGTACCTGAAGGAGCTCGCCGAATATTGGCGCGACGGGTTCGACTGGCGTGCGCAGGAGGCGAAACTCAATGAGCACGAACAGTTCACGACGGTTGTCGACGGCCAGACGTTCCACGTCGTGCACGCGTGCTCGGCGAACCCGCGGGCCATCCCGCTGCTCCTCAGCCACGGCTGGCCCGGATCGTTCGTCGAGTACCAGCGCCTCATCCCGATGCTGACCGACGAGTTCCACCTCGTCGTCCCGTCGCTGCCCGGCTTCGGGTTCTCCACTCCGCTGTCGGGGACCGGCTGGGAGCTGGCACGGACCACGGAGGCCTACGCCGAGATCATGACGCGGCTGGGCTACGAGCGGTTCGCGGCCCACGGCACCGACATCGGATCGGGTGTCATCGGCCGCCTCGCGGCGCTGCACCCCGAACGGGTCATCGGCACGCACACCGGCGCCGACTCCCGGTTGCTCGCGTTCGTCGGCGACAAGCTCCCGCTCCCGGATGGTCTGTCCGAGGACGAGATCGCCCAGCTCGAGGTAGTGCGCACCGAGGTCGCCGCCGAGCGGGGATATCTCGAGATCCAGAACCACCGCCCCGACACGATCGGCGCTGCGCTCACCGACTCGCCGGTCGGTCAGCTCGCGTGGATCGCCGAGAAATTCACGACCTGGTCCGGTGCCTCCCGAACGCCGGTCGACCGCGACCAGCTCCTCACCAACATCAGCCTGTACTGGTTCACCCGCAGCGGCGCGTCCAGCGCGCAGTTCTATTACGAGGGCGAGCACTCCGGACTCGACTGGATCATGGCCGCCGACGTGCCGTCCGCATGGGCCGTCTTCGACACCCACCCACTCATGCGCCGTGCACTGGACCCGTGGAAGGCGATCACCCACTGGAGCGAGTTCACCGAAGGCGGCCACTTCCCCGCGATGGAGGCGACGGAACTACTCGCAGAAGACATCCGCACCTTCTTCCGCAGCATTTCCTGATCACAACGCTAGGCCGGCGGGCCGGGGAGAAACCCACGTTTGCCGTCGGCGGCCGCGCACCGGCATTTGCGGGCCATCACCTGTCAGGGCCCGCGACAGGGCTACGCGGTGGAGTGGCTGAACAGCAGGGTTGGTTCGGTCAGGATGTCCCGGCCGAGTTCTACCAGGTAGATCGTGTCTACGCTGCCGAACTTCGCTTGGGTGTAGTCGAGTCCGAGGTCCGCGGCGGCTCGGCGGACCGAGGATTCGTCGGGCCCTTCGATTTCGAGGAAGGTGGGCAGGTCCGGCCAGGTGTCGAGGTCGAAGACGACGTCGCCGAGGCTCCATTCTTCTCGGTAGTTCTCCTGATATCGGGTCTCTGTGAGCCCGATCGCGGTGAGGATCTCGGCCATCGAGTCCAGGTCGCCGACGGTGGTCTCGACCTCGGTGGTGCCGTCGATGGTTGTGGAGTCGGTGACGCGCTTGAGTGTCAACGTTGTTCGGGTGCCTTCGTCCCGGAGGCGGACCCAGGCTCCTTCGGGCACCGCCTCGCCGTCGAAGATCTTGCGGGTCAGCAGGGTTCGAGGGAATCGTTGAGCGGCGCCGAGCGCCTCGAGCTTCGCCTTGATCACCTCGACGTCGATCGCCAAGAAGGTGGCTTCGTATTCGTGCTTCATCGAGCTCGCGACCCTTCGTCGAGGAGTTCGGACTGTGCAGCGAAAAGTACACCCATGCGGTGCGTGTGGTCGTGGAGTTGCCCGACGTGCGGCCGTTCGATGAACGGATCCGTTCTCAAGGTGAGCAACACTTCCCACGTCTCACCGGGGAAGTAGCGGAACAGCTTGTCCGGGGTGGTGTAGTGCTCGATGCGGTACTGGTGATCCTCGACCGGCATCATGAATTCGGCGCCGAAGAGCCCGCCGGGGGTGAGGAGGTCGGTCATTCGTCCGATGAACTCGCTCAGCGGACGATGGTGGTTGGCGCTGTAGTGCCACGAGCAACTCGTCCACACAGCCTCAGCCTGCAATTCAGGCAGCTCGGCGTCGAAGAAGTCGTGTGGTTCGATCCGCACGCGGTTTGTCAGCCCGGCGTCCTCGACACGTTCGGCCAAGCTGGGTGCGTACGCGAGACCGGATCCAGGTAGCAGAACCTCGCCGCCGAGTAGCGCTTGCGGGTCGCTCTCGACGGCGATGACCGTGTACCCGGCGGCGGCGAGTGGCAGAACGAACTTGCCGTCGCCGGCGCCGACGACGGTCACCGTCGCGCCCTGGCCGCAGCGGTCGTCCAGTTCACGCAGGAATTGCGGAAAGAAGGTAAGGGTTTGCTCCCAGAGGCTAGCGGGTTGCATCTTCGGACCCATTTCGGTTGAGGGACAGGATGGTTCGGACAACATCGGCGGGTGCGCTCGCCGTCGTGTCGATGCGATGTGTGGCCCATTCGCCGATAGCGGCGGTGAGGCTTTCCGAGTGTTGTTCGGCAAGGATGTCCCACTTGGTGACAGCTTTGTCGCGGTGCGCAAGACGGCGCAGTCGTTCGTGCGGTGCACATGTCAGCTGGTAGGTCACTGGTTCGGGCAGCTCAGCGGGCAGCACGATGCCGAGCGTGGCACCGTATTCGCGATGAGTGGTAATGCAGCGCGCGAAATAGCTTTCGACGACGACGGGGACCCCGGCCTCGAGATAGCGCACAATCTGGTCTGTCGCGGTCAGGAGAGCGGACAGGAACAGGCACATGCGCGCGTCGGCATTGCTCGACTTGTCCAGCTTCCGGCGTAGCGACTGGAAGTTCGCAGGGACCGTCGCGACCAAGACGGCCTGCCGGGCCTGTGCCAGCAGCGGCGCGACGGTGGTTTTGCCGGTGCCCGCGAGTCCTTCGATGCTCTCGAACAGCACGTGTTCAGACACGGCCATACACCACGTCGGGGATTCCGAGAGCGATCTCGTCGTGCGCGGATGGTCGGTATTCGATGCGGTCAGAGGCTTTGTCGTACCAGAAGGCGTGTGAGTCGTTGCCTACGGCCTTGCAGGACATGGTGAGTGCGCCGCGGGGGTCGGTCTCGATTCGGTCGATGGTGTCGTTGCCGGCCGAAGTCGGGCACGTCGGTGATTCGTTGAGGTCGTCGTCGAGAATCACCGCGATGTTCAGGTGAGCCTCGCCGAGTCGGCTCCGGAGGTCGGTGTAGGCGGCAGGGTCGGTGATCAGCATGTCCGGGTGCTGTGCCGCGTTGCCCACAGCGCGGAGCTGGTGCAGTTTGAGTTGCGCCACCCCGTGCGATTGGAGGGTTCTCGCCAGGTCGACGACTTCGTCGATGTTGTATCGGTTCACGGTCAGCGTTGCACCAGTGGCTACGCCGAGGCTGTGCGCAAGAGCGATGGATTCGATGGCAGTGGTGTAGCTGCCGTTGCGGCGGATGCGGTCGTTGGTGGCGCCGATGCCTTCGAGTTAGATCCGCAACAGGTCGATGCACGGCGCGATCTCGCGCAGCCGGGCGCCGATGCGGTAGCCGTTGGTGCAGATTTCTACGGCCAACCCCAGGGTGTGCTTGGCATGGCGGGCCACACGCGGCAGTTCCTTGTACAGGAACGGCTCACCACCCAGCAGGACCACGGCCTCGGTGGCGTAGTCGCGCTGCATGCGAGCGAGGAGATTGCAGGCTTGTGCGGCGGTGAATGCGTCGGCGTATTCGAGCCGTTCACCGTGGAAACAGTGTTTGCACTCGAAGTTGCACCGATAGAGCAGCTGCAAGTAGAGGCGTCGGATGGTGTGGATGCCGGTTCGTTCGGTGATCATATTGGCCGCCTTGGGTTTCGGTGAGGCCAACATCGTGGCCGTCGGCAGCCGGACCCCGTAACCGCGTTTGGGACGTCGCCCAGGACGTCCGGGGACGTTTCGATTCCTGGTTCGGAGCCTGTGCTTGCTCGAGCCTGTCGCGTCGGCTTCTATGGGAGGCGTGAACATCCGGCTGCAGAGTGTGCTCCATCAGCGCGGGATCGCGCCCGAGTCGCTGGCCGATGTCTGTGAGGTCGATCCGAAGACGGTCGGGCGCTGGCTCGGTGGCAGGGTCCCGCATCCTCGGCACCGCCGACGTGTGGCGCATCACCTGCGGGTCGAAGAGGGATTCCTTTGGCCACCTGCCGTTGCCGAGAGCGCCGCGCCAACGAACGTCGAACTTGTCGCCACTTTTCACAATCGTGCTGAAGTGCCTCGCGAGATCTGGCTGTCTCTGCTGGGTAATGCGACCGAGCAGATCGACGTTCTCGTGTTCTCCGGTACGTTCCTGGCGCAGTCGAATCCCCGTGTCGCCCACACGCTCACCGAACGAGCACGCCAGGGGGTCCGAGTGAGGCTGTGCTTCGGCGACCCCAGCGGCAGGGCGGTCCTCGAACGTGGTCTCGAAGAAGGTCTCGGCCGGGATACGTTGGCCGCGAAGATCCGTGCCTCGCTTACCTATTACCGCTCACTCCCGTCTGTTGAACGGTGCGAGGTGCGACTACATGATACGACGCTCTACAACTCGTTGTTTCGATACGACGACACCATGTTGGTGAATCCACACATCTGGGGGCAGCCAGCCAGTGCCAATCCCGTATTCCAGCTCAAACGGGTCAACGATGGCGGCTGGTTCGACAACTACGCCGAGAGCTTCGACGCGATCTGGGCAGATGCACAGCCCTGGATTCCGGACTGAGAGGTCGACAATGGGCAGAATCGAGTACTACCACGATCCGAAGGCCCCGAAGCCCAATTCGCTTGTCGTGGCATGCAATCTGCTGGTCACCGACGCTGCCGGGGCGATTCTGCTGCAACGTCGTCGCGACACAGGCCAGTGGGCGTTGCCGGGCGGCGCGATGGACTTCGGTGAAACTGCAGCCGAATGTGCTATCCGGGAATGCCGTGAAGAGACCGGGATTACCGCTGAAATCACCGGATTCCTGGGCATTTACAGCAATCCCCACCACATCGTCGCCTACACCGATGGCGAGGTGCGCCAGCAGTACGAGAACACCTATATCGGGCGACCGGTGTCAGGGAAGCCGACGATCAACGACGAAGCCGACGGGGTGAAGTTCGTTGCTTCCGATGATCTGGACAACTACGACATCCACCCGAGTATGCGTCAACAAATCGGTGACTATCTGTCTGGTAGCTACCCTAACCTCGGCTGATTCTGCAGCGCCCGTTCGATCCTTCTCGTTGCGGCCATGATCTCTGGTTCCGCGCGTTGGATGAATCTGCCCACCAATGTGTCTGGGCCGTAGCGGCCGATGATCTCGGTGATCCGCGAGGACTGCGTCGTCCGGCTTCCGTCGGGCGTTGTTGTCATGTCGGCGTAGATCAATGCGTCTACCAGAAGGCGGTCCTGGGGGAGAGGAAACTCGGCTTCCAGCTCGCCGCGGAGTCCGCGCTCCTCTGCCTCCAGCAGCGCACAGCTGTGGTTAGCCACGAGCCGCGTCAGCTGCTCATCCACGCCATGCTCATCCACGCCATGCTCGTCCCGCAGAAATCGGGCACCGTCGAGTGGATGAAAGCCCGTCCGCGCCAGTCTTGGGGCGTAGCCGACGTCATGCAGTATGGCCGAAGCTCGAAGTAGGAGTGCATCGGCGGCCGGCAGGCAGGCGGTGAGCTTCTCGGCGGCTCGCTCTACACCCTGGGAGTGCGACCAACGGCGTGGCAGGGCATGCTCCAACTCTGCGCGGGCGATCGACCTGGCCCATTCGATATCAACATCGCCACCCACAGGCGGGAAACTACCGGAGAACAGACCATTCGCGCGACAGTTGACCGGCCACGCCCGCGTTCCGCAGACCATTCCGGCGCGACAGAGCCTGCCGCCGATCAGGGCGCGCTGTCCCCTGGCTGAAGATGATCAGGCGTCCGCGAAGAGTTCGGCGGTGCCGGACAGACAGGTCGCCGTCGGTTCGCCGAGGTCCAGGGGTGGTGGAGATCCGATCGAGGACAGCGGCGGTGTCGGTGATGCCGCACAGAGCGAAGGTCGACCGAGGCTCGTTTCCAACAGGGCACGGGCACGGACGGCGACGAGCGGGTCGTAGTCGACAGGCGGTCGCTACCGTCCGTCTCCGTACTCGACGTGGTCTCGATCCACCTGACCCGTGTCCCTGCCGTGCGAAGCGGTGAGATACTCGGTGTGCCACCGTGACTGGCGGTTTCTGCGTCGAGGACGGTGACGTGTGATCGCGTCGAGGAGGACACCATGACCAACACAGTCGGCATCACACCCGCCGGAATCGGACGTCGGGCCGCAGCGAGGTTCATCGACTGGATCATCGCCGGACTGATCGGCGCGGTCTTGTTCTGGCTACTGGAGCGAGTCACCGATCTCCCCAGCTGGATCGCGATCCTGCCGGGCGCCGGATTCGGGTTCCTGTACTTCGTGGCCTTCGAAGTAGCGACGGGGTCGACACCGGGCAAGAAGATCCTCGGGCTGCGTGTCAACGGCGCCGGCGGCGCAAGCAAACCGGATCTGGCCGAGTCCGCCAAGCGCAACGCGTACATGCTGCTGAACCTGATTCCCTGGGTCGGCGGCCTGCTGTGGTTCATCGCGGCGATCGGCATCGCGGTGACGGTGAGTTCGAGTTCGACCAAGCAGGGCTGGCACGACAACTTCGCGGGCGGTACCCAAGTCGTCAAGGATTGATGCCCACGGTGTGCGGTCGTGTGTTGGGTTCGCCGGTACCCCGGTGACAGGGAGTCGGCGAACGCCGAATCTCCTGTGCCGGAAAAGGAATCGAACACATGGCCGCACAGGTGATCTTCAGCAGTAGCTACTCCGACCGGTCGAACGAGTTCCAGGCTCCGAGCCGACCGTTGTATCACCGCTACCGGGTCGGGTGTGCGTTGTCGCGGGGAGTGATGGCCACGGTGACGCGGTCCGCCAGCGCGCGAAGGTGGTCGATGAGTTCGGGCGGTTCGTGAACATGGAACCCGAAGCCGAAAAGTCCGGTGTAGACGGCTATTTCATCGAGCGAGTTCGAGCCGGTGTGCAGCAGGCAGTGCCCGTCGTCGATCGCCTCGATGACACCGACCGTCGGCGGGATCCGATCCGCCGCCGCGGCAGCCGACACCTCGAGGGTGATGCGTGCCTGGTAGCGATAGGGGGCGGTGCTGACCCCGCGGGACACCCAGCCGGTCAGGTCGACCTCGGGTGCCTCGCGCGGGGTGAATCGAGGCCCGTTGGGGACGCGGAGGCGGAGGCGGTCGACACGGTAGGTGCGCCAGTCCTGTTTCTCGACGTCCCAGCCGACCAGGTACCAGTGCCGTCCGGTGTGCACGAGTCGATGCGGTTCGGCCGCCCGCCGGATCTCGGAACCGTCATGGGTGCGGTAGTCGAAGCGGAGCTGTTCGTGGTCGCGGATCGCGGCGGCGATCGCGGTGAGGACATCCGCGTCCACCGATGGCGTGCCCGCCGGCATGCTGACTGTCGCTGCCTGGAGCGCCGAGACTCGGTGACGTAGCCGGGCCGGCAGGATCTGCTCCAGTTTGGCCAGTGCCCGCAGCGAGCTCTCCTCGATGCCGGTGATCGTTCCGCTTGCCGCGGTGCGTAATCCGACGACGACGGCGACCGCCTCCTCGTCGTTCAAGAGCAGCGGAGGCAGTTTGGTTCCCGCTCCCAGGCGGTATCCGGCCGCACCGGAGACCGCGTGCACGGGATAGCCGAGGTTGCGGAGCTTGTCGATGTCGCGGCGGACGGTTCGGGTATCGACGTCGAGGCGTTCGGCGAGGTCGGCGCCGGTCCAGACGCGGGGTGTTTGCAGGAGCGAAAGCAGTTCGAGGAGGCGAGCCGAAGTTTCCAACACCCCGCACATTCTTCCGCACAGCTAGGACGGTATTTGTCCTAGCTGGTGGCTCGACGACCTCAGGAGTCGCTGCGGAGCGGAGTCACTGCCTCACCGCAGGGAAACGTCACCCCGGTGAGCTGCTCGGAGACGTTCCACAGCCGCTGCTGGACGGCCTGGTCGTGGGAATCGGCGCTGGAGGTGACCAGTTTCGGATAGCCACGGATCTCACCAAGTCCGCCGGGCCCGTAGTACTGGCCGCCGACGACGGCCGGATTGGTAGCGGCGCGCAGGGTGGGCAGGGCACCCATCTCGGGCGTCTGGGTGAGCAGCGGCGCGAGCCAGGTGACCGGCACGCGGAACGCGGCGGGCGAGTTGCGCACGAGTTCGGTGTTGGACACGCCGGGATGGGCGGCGACCGCGACGGTGGTGTCGTGCGGAGCGAGCCGACGCTGCAGTTCGTAGGTGAACATCAGGTTGGCGAGTTTGGACTGGCCGTAGGCGGCGACGCGGTTGTACGAGCGCTCCCACTGCAGATCGTCGAAGTGGATGCCGGCCAGGATGCGGTGTCCGGTACTGCTGACCGTCACCACGCGGGAGCCGGGGACCGGCAGAAGTCGGTCGAGCAACAGGCCGGTGAGGGCGAAATGGCCGAGGTGGTTTGTGCCGAACTGCAATTCGAAGCCGTCCGCCGTGGTCTGTCGCGGGGTGTACATCACGCCCGCGTTGTTGATCAGCAGGTCGATGCGTGGGTGGGCCTCGCGCAGGTCGGCCGCCGCGGACCGGATCGATTCCAGCGAGGTGAGGTCGAGCTCCTGGACGGCGACCTCACCGGTCATGCGGGCGGCCGCTTGCCTGCCCTTCTCGACGTCGCGGACGGCCAGCACCACCGTCGCGCCGCGCGCGGCGAGCAGCCGAGCGGTCTCGAAACCCAGTCCGGTGTTGGCTCCGGTCACGATCGCGACCCGGCCGTGCTGATCGGGGATGTGCTGCTCAGTCCAGTTGCTGCTCATGACTTCTCCTAAAGAACCGGCGGTCTGTTATAGATTTCACCGTAAGAGACCGATGGTCTGCTGTCAAGAGACCGGCGGTCTCTAAGCTACGATGGCGGCGTGATGTTTCAGCGAGCGCGCAGCGAGGAGCAGCGGGAGATCCGCCGACAGGCGATCCTGGACACGGCGGCCGAGATGCTCGCCGAGATGCCGGTAGCCGCGGTGAGCCTCAACGAGCTCAGCCGGCGGGTGGGCCTGGCCAAATCGAATGTCCTGCGGTATTTCGAGTCGCGCGAGGCGGTGCTGCTCGAATTGCTGGACTTCTTTCTGGAGAGCTGGCTCGCCGCCCTCGCCGATGAATTGGTCGCGGGCATCGACGCGCGGGAGGCGCCGGAAGTGCGGGCGAGCCAACTCGCCGATGTCCTCAGTCGTTCACTGGCGGACCGGGTCGTCCTGTGTGACCTCTTCGGTGCGCAGGGTGGCGTCCTCGAGCACAACGTTTCGGTCGAGGTGGTCAAGCGGCACAAGCGGTCTTCCCTCGCACGACTCGCGGCCATGACCGAGCTCGTGCGCCGTCACGTCCCCGAGCTCGACGACGGCCAAGCGCAACTGTTCTGCCTGATGGGCCTCGTCTCGGCGGGCGCCCTGTCGGCCTACGCCTCGCCGCCGCCCAGCGTGCTCGCCGCCTACGAGGACGAGCCTGCGCTCGGTGTGCTCCACCGAGATCTGCGTGACGCTCTCCGAGCGTCCTTCACCTCGGCGCTGCTGGGCGTGCTGCCACGCGCCTGAGTCTTTCCGTTCTTGTCCTCGGGCCGGGAGCTTCTAGGATGGGTCGAGCACCACCAGGAGCACCTCGTCTCTTCGACGCGAAAGGTCGCGCCCATGGGCAGCCCGGTATCCGATACTCCGGATCGTGAGTCGGCGCCGGTCCTGGTCGGTATCGACGGGCACAGTGATTCGGCGGTGCGGTGGGCCGCCCGCGCTGCAGTGGCTCGGCGGCGCCCGCTCCATCTGCTGTGCGCCCTCGAAATCAGCTCCGTACAGTCGGTTTTCGGGCGTTTCGACCTGTTCACGCCCTCGCTGTCGGACACCGTCCGCGCGCAGGGCGAGGAACGTCTCCAGAATGCGCGTCGATTGGTCGGCACCATCGATCCCGGCTTGGCGGTGGCGGTCGAACTCACTGACGACGACGCCGCCGACGCGCTCGTCGCGCGGTCGGGCGGCGCCCATCTCACGGTGATCGGTGCCGGGCGCGGCGGGAATCGGCTGGGTTCCACGCTGCTCGCGGTGTCCGCGTACGCGGCCGGCACCGTCGTCGCGGTGCGTGGCGATCTCGCCGCGCGCACCGACCTACCGGTCGTGGTCGGGGTGGACGGCAGCGATCTCAGTCGTGCCGCGGCGGCAGCGGCTTTCGCCGAGGCTGCGCTGCGCGGCGTGCGCTTGGTTGCCGTCCATACCTGGGACGACCTGCGCTACGAGAAGGCGGCCGCGCTGCCGGATCCGGTCGACGACGCCGACTCGATCGCGGAATCGCACCGGTTGCTGACCGAGGTGCTGGCGCCGGGCCGGGCCGCGCACCCCGCGGTCGACGTCGAGGAACGGGTCTATCGCTACAGCCCGGCCCATCATCTCCTCGAATGGTCCGTCGAGGCGCAGCTTGTGGTCACCGGGAGCCGCGGGCGCGGTGGTTTCCGGGGCCTGTTGCTGGGGTCGACGAGCAATGCGCTGGTCCAGCACGCGCGGTGCCCGGTCATGGTCGTTCATCGCGCGACAGAGCGCTGAACGTCCCGATCGAAGATCATCATCGAGGGCTTCTCCGCTGATCGGCGACTATCCAGCGAAGCTGCAAATCGAGGTGGTCATCGCGATTCTCGAGTGTTGATCCAGGGCAAAACGGAATATTTGGCACTTGCCTGGCATTTCGGACCTGGCACTCAGCAGAGCTGGCAACCACTTGGTAACAACTCGGTCTTCGGTAGCCCGAACGCGGGCACGGTCTGGACATACTGGTGATTCGACGACCTGTGCACCTGAAAGCGACACTATCGAGGAGTCCGCGTGCTGCACACCGATGTCCCCACCCGCCGTGAGATCGCCGTCCTCGCCGCGATGACCGCGCCCTGGTCGGTGTCGATCTACACACCGACCGAGATCGATCCCGCCGAACCGGACATCAGCCGCGTCGCCTTCTCCAATCAGGTGCGTGACGCGCTCGAGCGGGTCACCTCGGCGGGGGAGCGGGCGGCGCTGTCCGAGGAATTCGACGACCTGCTCGACGATCCCGAGTTCTGGCGGTTCCAGTCGCGCACGCTCGTCGTGCTGGCCACCCCCGAGCGAATCCGGATCTATCGGTTGCCGAATCGGCTGCCGGCGTCCACCACGGTCGCCGACCGATTCCTGCTCAAGCCGCTGCTGCGCACAGTGACTTTTCCGCAGTCGGCCTATGTCCTCGCCCTGTCGGAGGGCGCCGCCCGGTTGATCGATGTCGACGCCGAGGGCCCCGCGGTCGACGTCACCCCACGCGATCTGCCGAGTAGCGCCTCCGACCATGCCGGGAAGTCCTCGCTGGGCGATCGGGCGCCGAAGGGGCGGGTCCAGGGATACGAGGGACGCAAGATGCGGGTGCGGCAGTACGCGCGCGCCGTGGACCAGCAGTTGCGGACCATCCTGACCGGCCGTGACGTCCCGCTGGTGCTCGCCGCGACGGAGCCCACCGATTCGCTGTTCCGGTCGGTGAACAGCTATCCGGATCTGCTCGACGAGAGCCTGGCGGGCAACCCCGAGCACCTCGGCCCGGACGAGCTCGCCGCCCAGACGAGACCGATCCTGGACCGCTACTACGCCGCCCAGCTCGCCGACCTGGGGACGCTGTTCGACAAGCGGATGTCGGAGGGCCGTGCGTTGTCCGATATCGCCGACATCGCCCGCGCGGCGACGTTCGGCATCGTCGGCATCCTCTTCGTCGACATCGAGACCGCGCTCCCGGGCACGCTGGCCGCCGACGACGGCGCGGTCGAATTCGGTTCCGATGTCGAAGGTCTCGATGTGCTCGACGAGATCGCGCGCCGGGTGCTGCTCACGGACGGCCGGGTGCTCGCGGTGCGCGGGTCGGAGGTGCCCGGTGGCGGTCCGGCCGCAGCGATCCTGCGATACCCGATGTGACAGCCTGACAAGGGTACGGGTGAGGCTTTCGTGTGCTCGGCCGCCGGTGGCCTTGCCGTCGGTGTGACGCCGTCGTCTACTGACCGTCGGTCACCGAGGAGGCGATCACTCGCACCACAGGTGGCGGTGACCGCGCTACCGTCGAGGGCGTGAGCGACACACAGTGGAAGATCCTTGGCGAGACCCTGGTGGACGAGAACCGCCACATCCGCCTGACGACGGTGGACATCGAGTTGCCTGATGGCGTCCGGTTCACGCAGTACGCCGCAAAGTTGCCACGCTGCGCGATGACCCTAGTGCTCAACGGCTCCCGTGAGGTACTGCTGATGAGGCGACACCGGTTCCTGATCGACCAGTGGGTGTGGGAAGTCCCTGGCGGCTACGTCGACGGCGCCGAGGATGTCGCCGCAGCTGCCGCCCGTGAGGTCGAAGAGGAGACCGGCTGGCGGCCCACGTCGATGCAGCACTTGGTCACGTATCAGCCCGCGATCGGCACGCTCGATCAGCCGCAGGAAATCTACTTGGCACGGGGCGCTGAGCCGACCGGCGCGGCCCCGGACGTCAACGAGGCCGAAGAGGTTCGCTGGGTGCCGCTCGACGAGGCGGTGCAGATGATCGACCGCGGTGAGATCGTCGGCGCGGCAACGGTGGTCGGGATCTACCGAGCGCTGTCGCTGACCTAGGCGCTCGCCTTCACGCGCTGTCGGAAGTCGCCCACATCGGGCAGCGCGTCATGCGGGGCCAGACGCGCCCGTACATCCCGGAGGTACGCGCCGGTTCGCTTGGACGCCACTTCGCCCGCCAGCTCGAGCGCCTCGTCGCCGACTCGGACAGCTTCGTGCGGGTCCTCCTGCGCGAGTGTCGAGGCGAGAAGGCACAGGTTGAACGCCTTGCCCCGGTCATAGCCATCGCTCATGTCGAGCGACTGCCGAGCCAGTCCGGCGGCGCGTTTGTGATCGCCCAGTTCTCGGAAGCACTGGGCGGTCTTTGCTGACATGTAGGCGCTGTCCAGGTAGGACAGCCAGCCGGGCAGGTGCGCGTCGCCGCGATCAAAAGCCCGCTCGGCGGCGTTCAGCGTGGTGGCGAACGAACCGCGGTCGACTCGAGCCGCGTGCCCGTGCGCCTCGACCATCAGGCAACCGGCCTCCAAGGTCGCCGACCCGGTCGAGCGGGCGGCAATCTGTGCGGCGCGTGCCAGGTCGACGGCGTCGCCGGGGCGGCCGACATAGGTGGCCTGATGTGACATCGCGCTCAGGATCTCGGCGCCGAGTGCCGGGTCGCCGGCAGCGCGCGCCATTCGCAACGCCTGAATCAGGTACCGCTGCGCGAGGCCGTGCTCCTCGAGGTCATAGGCGGCCCACCCGGCGAGCTTTGTCATCTCTGCGGTAGCGCCGAACAGCTTCCGGCCTGTGGCCTCGTCGTAGATGCCGCGCAAGAGCGGAGTCACCGAACTGTGCAGGTAGTGGACCACGGTGCTGCGGACTCTGCCGCCGCCGACTCGATTGTCGAGTTCGGCAAAGGATCTGGTCATGATCCGCACGCCGTCGACGTCGGACAGCCCGACCCGACGAGATCCCTTCGCAGAGGACGGCCGCTCGGGGCCGGGAAGGGTCAGCCAGCGCATGCTCGCTGCCGAGTAGGCGGCCACGGCGTAGGACGAGTCGCGCAGGAAACGTCGATGCTCGACATCGCTGCGCCACAGCGCGGTCGCCGCCTCGGTCGCTTCGGGGATGGAGAGCGAGAATTCCAGGCCGAGATCGGCGGAGTCGCCGCCAGTCATCCCGCACTCGGCCGGGGTGACGCGGCGCCCGACGAGCTCGCTCATCACTTCGGCGACGAGCGCTGGTACCGGTGGCGCCGGCTGCTCGCCGGCCAACCAGCGTCCGACGGAGGTGTGATCGTAAGCCAGTTCTACGCCGACTGCGCGGCCACGCTGTACGACTCTGCGGGCCAATGCTTTACGGAGAACGCCGGTCTCGCCGACCAGGTCGTGCAGTAGGTGGTTGGGCTGCTTCGGCATGCGTCCCATCTCAGGAGTGTGGCACGGGCTCGACTGCATAGCCAGGAATCCGATTCCGTGCACACCCCCTGTGCACACACCCGCCCATGTCGCACGCCTTACGCGGGAAAGGCGGCTCGCGGTGTGCTGAATTCAGCCTCGATTCGAGGCCGACCAACACCCACGCCGTGAAGGGGCGCGATGTTCGACCACCTGACCGCACGGGAGCGCACCGTGCTCGATGTTCTGAGACCCGGCGGCATATTGACTGTCGACCAGATCGCCCGCGGCGCGGGCTTATCGAAGTGGAAGGCGCGCCGCGCTCTCGGGGTGCTGTTCCGCGACGGCTTCGCATTCCGCAGACAACGCGACCTCTGGCAGATCTGGCCGCCGCTCCGGACACCGCCTCGGAAGTCCGTCCGGTGACGCTTGGTTGGCTGCAACGACTGGACGGCTCGTGGTCGCGCATCGACGACGAAGGCCGCGAGCACACGGTCGCATTCGGTCCGTGGGACGACAGCACCTGGCTGCGCGAGCTCGACTCCGAGACTCCGCGCTCGCGGGGCGCCACGCGCTCGGGACGGGGAACGAGTGATCGATAGCAACGCGCCCGCGACACTGACCCGCTGCCAGCGCTGGACGCTCGAGTCTCTCGCCGCTGTCGCACCGACTCGCCTTCAGGGCACCACGGTGTACGAGCTCGCCGCTGCGCTGCGTCACGACACTCGTCAGACAGGCGCCTACCTCGGCGAACTGCACCGGCTGCGCCTCGTCCAGTACCGCGAGTACGCGGGCGGGGTGCTCTGGTGGGTCAACGCCGCTGGTCTGGAGTTTCTGAAGCCTGCTCCATCCGAGCTCGACCGAGCAGTGTGATCGCGGCGATCGCATCGTCCAGGGGTACCTGCTGAACCATGCGTCAACTACTAGTTGACGACAGGTCGTGCGTCAACTAGTAGTTGACGCACGGCGGACGTTCGTGAGTGGTTTCGCCGACATCCCATCGAACCGAGGAGTCGTCATGGAAACCTTCGACAGCGCTGCGCGCAGGCAAGCCGAGCCATCGGGCAGTCGGGCGGTGATCGTCGGCGCTGGGATCGCAGGTTTGGCGGCCGCGCTGCGATTGCGTCAGCAGGGCTGGGATGTCGTCGTGGTCGAGCGTGCGCCGAGTCGTCGCAGTAGCGGCTATCTGGTGAACCTGCACGGGCCCGGATATGACGCGGCCGAGCGGCTCGGGCTGCTCCCGGCGTTGAACCCGCGCGATATCGGATTCTTCACCTCGGTCCTCGTCCACGCCGACGGCCGGGAGAAACTCCGGATTCCCGCCGCCGTCGCCGAGGCCGCTGTCGGGGACCGGGCCTTGAGCTTGTTCCGTGGCGATCTGGAGTCGGCGCTGTACGACGCCGTCGCCGAGTTCGCCGATATCCGTTTCGGCACCACGGTGCGGGCCATCACCCAGACCCCGGAGGAGGTCGACGTCACCCTCAGTGACGACACCCATCTGCGCGCCGAACTCCTCGTCGGCGCCGACGGCGTGCACTCCCGGGTTCGCGAGCTCGTCTTCGGCGCCGAGTCCGAGCATTTCGTGGACCTGGGCCATATGGTCGGTGCGTTTCCGCTGGACACACTTCCCACCCGGATGCCCGATGGAGTGGGCACCACGTTCATCGGTCCCGGCCGCACGGCCGCGGTGATGAACATGGGGCCGGGTAGGTCCTCGGCGTTCTTCGCCTACCGCTGCCCCGACGCCGACTCCGCCACCGAACTCGATCTCGGCGCCGCACCCGCGCTCACCCGAGCGTTCGGGGATCTCGGCGGCGGTGTCGCCGACGCACTCGGTCAGCTCGCCGCCGAGCCCGGCAACGCCTACTTCGATTCGGTCGGCCAGATCGTGATGGACCGCTGGAGCCAGGGCCGGATCGTGCTGCTCGGCGACGCGGCCTGGTGCGTCACGGTCTTCGCCGGTTACGGCGCCGCCCTCGCCCTCGACGGCGCCGACCGGCTCGGCACCGCGCTGGCCGAACGCGGCGACGACATCCCCGCCGCGCTCGACGCCTGGGAGACGACGTTGCGGCCGGAGGTGGACAAGCGGCAGGCACTGGCGCGCAAGGGAATCAGCCGATTCGCCCCGCCGACACGCACTCATGTCTGGGCGGGCGAAATGATGCTTCGCGCGATCCAGCTCCCCGGCATCCGCGGCCTGGTCCACCGTGCCATCCAACGCGCCAACAACTAGCCGCTGATCCGGGTCGGCGGTGGTGTCGCGATCACTGCTCGCCGCACAGCGCGTGATCGACCAGTGCGCTCGCCGCGTTCTCCTGCGCCAGAATGTGTTCGGGGGTATCGCCCAACGCTTCGGACATGGACACGACGACGCTGCGTGTGCCGTCGGCGGTGACGCCGTTGTGGGTGATGTAGCCGCCGTCGCCACCCTCGTGACCCCAGTAGCTGCCGCCGCAGCTCAGCGGGCGTTCGACCAGGCCGAGCCCGTACCGTCCACTGGGCCACAGCTGCTGCAGGTCCTCGCTCACGGGGACGGTCTGGCGCATCTGGGCCAGCTGTTCGGCGGGCAACAGACGTCCCGTGAACAGTGCGCGCAGAAAGAGATTCACGTCGCGGGTGGTGGTGACGAACGACAGGATGTCCGGATCCACCGGGATCTGTTCGGTGACATCGACTTCCGCGTCGGGCCCGAACAGCTGATACGCCCTGGCATGCGGCGTGGGCAGGGTGGGGGAGGTGCCCGCCCAGCTGGTCTGGTCGAGGCCGAGCGGGCCCAGGATGCGGTCCTCGATCTCCTGGTGCGCGGGACGGCCGGTGACCTGGTCGATGATCATGCCGAGCAGGACATAGCCGGTGTTCGAATACCCCCAGTCCGTGCCGGGCGCGAAGTCCGGCCGATGCGCCATGGCACGCGCGACCAGCTGCTCGGGCGTGTACACGTCGTAGCGCTGCTCGTAGTACTCCTGCGGCGTGGTGTATCCGGGCAGGTCGTCGTGCAGGCCGCCGGTGTGCTGGAGCAGGTGGCGCACGGTGATCCGCGAGCCGTCGTTGCCGTTGCCGCGCACCACCGCGGGCAGCCACCGGTCGACGGTGTCGTCCAGGGACACCCGGCCCTCGGCGGTCAGTTGCAGCACCGTCGTGGCGACGAACACCTTGGCCGTGCTCGCCAGCCGGAAGTAGCCGTCCGCCGAGACGGGACGGCCGGTGGTGCGGTCGGCGGTGCCGCTGGTGGCGACGGTGTGCCGCCCGTCCGGTGCGATCATCCTGGCCTGAACGCCGCTGACGCCGAGAGCGTGGAGGGCCGCGGTGTCGCGGCGGAGCTGGTCGGCCGGTGTCGCGTGGGCGATGACCTGCCCGCTGCCCGCGAGCAGCGTCGCGACCCCGGCCACCAGCACGAACCTACGCAGATGCATGGTTGACACCCTTGCATCGCAAGGCCTTCGCGCACATCAGGGACAACCCGGACCCGAGTCCCCGATTCGCTGTGACCACGGTGCGGCTCTGCGAACCGGAAAGATCGATGACCGAGGTCGAGCTGCGACCGCAGAAGTCTCCGGCCCGGTATTCTCGAACGAAACATCCTGTGTTCTAAGGACTCTCAATGGATGAACTGATCATCGCTGCCGGGTCCGCCTTGGTGACCGCGTTGACCACCCAGACCTGGACACAGGCACGGGATGCGATCGTCGGCCTGTGGCGGCACGGTGATCCGGAGGAGGCCGAGGAGGTCGGGCGCGATCTCGAGCGCCAGCGCCCCGGTCTGGAAGCAGCCCAGGCCGCGGGCGACACCACCATCGAGGCGGTGCTAGCCGAATCGTGGCAGCACCGCCTCCGTCGACTGCTCCAGCACGACCCGGAACTGGCCGTCGAACTGCGTCGAGTCCTCGACGAGAACCTGCGGCCCGCAGCGCCGGGCGCGGTTCCGGTCGAGGACCATTCGGTGACGCTCACCGCGGAGGTCAGCGGCGGTATCAGCATCCAGGCCGGGCGTGACGCCCACCTCTCCGGTCCGCCACCGCTGCCGTGACGGCCGAACCGCCCCGGGTCGAGCTCGTGGCCTCGGTGGACGGCGGCACCAGCATCCAAGCCGGCCGCGATGTCCACGCGACCATCGTCCAGGAGACGGCGCTCGCGCCACGGGGACCGGCCGTGCATCTGTTGCCGCGGGACCTTCGCACCCTGGTCGATCGGGAAGAAGTCATCGCGTCCCTGGTGACCGGCGCGGCGAGTGGGCTCACCGCCATCGGCACCATCAGCGGCACCGCGGGGATCGGCAAGACCGCGGTAGCCATCCGTGTAGCGCATGCGCTCGTGCCGCACTACCCCGACGGCCAGTTCTTCGTCGACCTCCGCGGCCACCGGCCCGGAGCGACACCGGCCGAACCCGCCGAGGTGCTCGCCACCCTCCTGATCGATCTGGGTATCCACCCGCGACACATTCCCGACGGCCTGGACGCCCGACGCGATCTGTGGCGGGATCGCGTCAGCCATCAGCGGATCCTGGTCGTCCTCGACGACGCGCGCGATCAAGGGCAGGTCGACCCCCTCCTGCCCAGTGGCAGTCGCTGCTTCACCCTCGTCACCAGCAGACGCCGCTTCGTCGCCATGGACGACGCCGTCCCGACGCCGCTCGACATGCTGCCCACGGAGGATGGCGCCCAGCTGTTCCGGAATCTGTCCGGTCGCCGGACATGGCAGGCGGCGGATCTGGCCGCGGTCACCCAGCTGGTCGAGTGCTGCGAGGGCCTGCCGCTGGCCCTGGTCCTGCTGGCCGGTCGCCTCGCCCATCATCCGAGCTGGTCGATCGCGGACTACGCCGCGGAATTCACCGGAGCCGAGGATCGTCTGGGTGAATTGACCTCCGGGACCCGCGCGGTCGGCGCGGCGTTCGAGATGTCGTATCGCGCCGTTCCCG
The DNA here is from genome assembly GCF_040654235.1 of Nocardia sp. NPDC050718. Classification (NCBI taxonomy): domain Bacteria; kingdom Bacillati; phylum Actinomycetota; class Actinomycetes; order Mycobacteriales; family Nocardiaceae; genus Nocardia; species Nocardia sp. NPDC050718. The sequence continues at coordinate 130,030 of NZ_JBFAHQ010000004.1, forward strand.
CAGGACGGCAACAGTTCTTCCGGCGGCTGGCCCTGCATCCTGGAACCGACATCGACGCGCACGCCGCGGCCGCTCTCCACGACTGCAGCGTCGCCACCGCGCGGCGCGAACTCGAAGCGCTCTATGAGGATCACTTCGTCGACGAGAAGTCACCCGGCCGCTTCCGCACCCACGATCTGCTGCGGGAATACGCGCGCACCCTGCTCGCGCGCGATCCCGTGCTCGAATCCGCCGAAGCGGTGCGCCGCCTCATCGCCCACTACGCCGACATCGCCGAACGCGCGGAGCAGTTTCTGGGCGCCACCACGCGCCCTACCCGCCGAGCGGGTGTCGGGACTGCCCCAACCGACCGTTCCGGCCCGCGTGACTTCGCCGCCGCTCTCCGGTGGCTGCGCGCGGAACGCGCCAACCTGCTCGCCTGCGTCGAGTATGCTTGGCGCATCGAACATTTCGAGCACCTCTTCCGGTTGACCTCGTCCCTGGCGGGCCTGCTCCGGTTGGACGGTCCCTGGGAACAGGCGGCCCGTCTGCACAGCAGGGTCGCCGAATACGCGCGGACCGGCGGCGACCAGCTCGCCTACGGCAACGCCCTCAATGATCTGGCCGTCGTCCGGGATCTCACCGGGGCACACGCCGAGGCACGGGATCTGCTGACCGAAGCGCTCGAGACCTACCGTCGGATCGAACATCGGACCGGAGAGGGCAACGCCCTCAACAACATCGGTCACGTCCTGCACGAACTCGGCGAGTTCGACCACGCCCGGAGTCTGCTGCGAGCGGCGCTGGCGATCTTCGAGGAGTCCGGCGACCGGCTCGGCCGGGCCACCGCCGGATACAACCTCGGACTCGTCGCCATCATCACCGGCGACTATCGGACGGCTGCCGCCGAGCTGACCGCCGCCCGCGAGCTCTATGCGGCGATCGATCAGCCGCTGTGCCTGGCCGAGACGGTCAACGAACTCGGCACGCTGAGCAGACTGAGCGGCGACTACCCGGCCGCCGTCGCCTATCACGAGCAGGCACTCGACCTGTGCCGCACCATCGGCAACCCGCTCGGCGAGGCGCAGGCCCTGCACGCGATCGGTATCCTGCACCAGATCACCGGCGACTACCCGGCCGCGATCGAGGTGCACCGCAGCGCCGTGGCCGCGTTCCGGCAGTTGGGCAACCGCCGGGGCGAGGCCGACGCCGTCCACCACCTCGGCATCGGCCACCGGCTGGCCGCCGACTACCCTGCGGCTGTCGCCCAGCAGGATGTGGCGAGCGTGCTCGCCCGCGACACCGGCAATCCCGCCTTGCAGGCGAACTGCCGGGTCGAACAGGGTCGCGTTCACCGGCTGACCGGTGATTTCGCCGCCGCCACCGAGCTGCTGGCAGACGGAGCGCGGCTGCACGCGCAGGCAGGTGACCTGGTCGGCGAAGCCTACGCACTCGGTGAGCTCGGACTCGTCCTGCGACGTCGCGGCGACTACCGACAGGCCCTCGACCTCCAGACCCGCTCGCTGACCATCGGACGTGAGGTCGGCCATCGCATCTGCGCGACCAGCGCGCTCGTCGAGCTGGCCCATCTGCACTGCACGGCAGGCGATGCCGAGGCTGCCACCGCGCACGTCGATTCGGCACTGGCCGACTATCGTGCGGCGGGCGACCGTTTCGGTGAAGCGAACGCGTTGGTCGCGCTCGGTCGGATCCGCGATCTGGACGACGACCGCGACGCGGCGGGTCGGCTGTTTTCCGAGGCACGCGACATCTATCGCTCGGTGGGCACGCGCGCCGGTGAGATCTACGCGGTCAACTTCCTGGCGGGGCTCGCCGCCCGCGGCGACGACCTCGACACCGCTGCCGAATTGTTCACCGGCACACTCGCCGACGCGGCCGGACTGCACGACACCTACGAGGAAGCGCACGCACTGGCCGGGCTCGCCGAGGTCGCCCGTCGGCGCGGGGCCATCGACGAAGCCCTCGCGCACCTCTCGGCAGCCGTCGCGCTCTACGACCGGCTCGGCGCCGCCGAACACGACGACGCCACCCGGCGCCTGGTCGCGTGGCGCGCGGCTGACGCCCAGGACTGACGCCCAGGGGCAGGTCCTCCAGGTGTTCGGCGCGCCGCGCTGTCTCCGGGCCAATCCGTCCCTCGGCGAGGGGTATTCAGTGTCGACCAGGCCGCCGTGTAGGCGTGCGTCAGTCGAGGACGGCGTAGGCCTCCACCTCGACGAGGACGTCCGGTTCGAAGAGGTAGTCGACACCGATGGCGGACACCGGGGGGAGGGGATCGGGGAGGGCGAGTTCGGTGGCGACCTGGGTGATGCCGTCGAGGAAGGCTGCGTATTTGTCGGGAGTCCAGTCGGTGACGAAGAACCTGAGACGGACGACGTCGGCGAAGGTGGCGCCCGCTCCGGCCAGGCCGCGGGCGGTGTTGCGCAGGGCGTGGGCGAGCTGGCCCGCGAGGTCACCGGGGGCGACCGGGTTGCCGTCGGCGTCGCGGGCGATCTGACCGGCGACGTGGATGTGGCGGGTTCCGGTGCTGATCGAAACATGGTGGTACGGAACGGGACCGAACATCTTCGGCGGGGTGATGAGCTGTACGGGCACGGTGGTTCCCTTCGCGGATCGACTAGGTATCCCTTGTATACGTGGTATTCGAAGGGCACTTCAACGAGACTAGGTGTCATGCAGGAAACCGACGAGGCCGCTCAGCTCACCGCGCAGCACCGTGAATTGCTCGACCAGATGCTCGACAAATGGTCGTTGCAGATCATGGAGGCGCTGTGTGATCAGCCGTTGCGGTTCAACGAGCTCCGCCGGGCGATCCCGGAGGTGACACAGAAATCGCTCACCTCGGCGCTGCGTCGTCTCGAACGCAACGGCATGGTCGATCGAGTGATCACCCACACCCGGCCCATCGCTGTCGAGTACCGGATCTCGCCGATCGGCCGGACCCTGCAGGGGCTCATCGACGCACTGCTGCTCTGGACCACCGACACCCTGCCCGCGGTCCAGCAGGCACGTGCGCGCTTCGACGATCACCAGGGCGAGAACGACCTCGGGACGCTGTGATAACAGACCATCCCACCGGGGTGCGACCGAGCTGGCCGCACCCCGGGAACGGGCGTCAGGCCTGGGCGTACTCGGTGGCGACGTCGAGGATCCAGGTCACGCCGAAGCGATCGCGCAGCATCCCGAACCCGGGCGCCCACTGTGCCGGGCCGAAGTCCTCGATGACGCTCGCTCCGTCGGCGAGGCGTTCCCACAGCGCGCCGACCTCCTCGACGGTGTCGCCGCGGACGGACAGGAAGAACGGCTCGGTGGTCAGGGTCGTGCCGTTCTCCCGGCGGGTGGTCGGCTGGTCGAGGGCGACCGGCGCGTCCGTGCCCGGCACGTCGTAGGCCATGACCCGGAACCCGGTGTCGGCGACGATCTGACCGAAGACCACCTTGGCGGCATCGGGCAGCGCCGCGGGCATCCCGAAGTCGCCGTAGGTGGCGACGGTGAGCTGTCCGCCGAACACCGACTGGTAGAACTCCAGGGCGGCACGGGCCTGACCGTGGAAGTTCAAGTGCGCGACAGTGTTTACCGACATGGTGAGCGGTCCCTTCGGAAGTGGTTTGGTCGCCGGAGGTTCCGGCGACAAGCCCACCGTGTCAGCAGTACCGGACAGGGAACGTCCGCTATTCGTGGCAGTCTGGTCAGCATGCCGATCGCGTCCTCGACCGTGACCTCTCGTCGTCTGCTCGCGCTGTTGTCCCTGTTGCAGGTTCACCGCGACTGGCCGGGTGCGGTGCTGGCCGAGCGGCTGGCCGTGAGTGAACGCACGGTGCGGCGCGACGTCGAGCGGCTGCGTGAACTCGGCTACCCGATTCACGCGGCGAAGGGCCCCGACGGTGGTTACCGGCTCGCGGCGGGGAGTGCCATGCCGCCGCTGCTGTTCGACGACGACCAGGTGGTCGCGCTCGCGGTGGCGCTGCGGGTCGCGGTCGGAACAGGCGCGGAGATCGAAGAGGCCGCCGCCCGTGCGCTGACGACCGTGCGGCAGGTCCTGCCCGCGCGCCTGCGTCACCGTGTCGACGCGCTCGAAATGACCGCGGTCGAATCGGCAGGCCGCGGAACAGATCCGCAGGTCGACCCCACTGTGCTGCTCGCCCTGAGCGCCGCGGTGCGCGCCGCGGAGGAGGTCCGGTTCGACTACCGGTCCGCGGCGGCGACACCCGCGGAGTCGCCGCCGGCGCGGCGGGTGCAACCACACCACCTCGTGGCCCGCGGCGGTCGCTGGTATCTGATCGGCTGGGATCCCGAGCGGCAGGAGTGGCGGACCTACCGCGCCGACCGGATGGTGTTGCGGATCCCCAACGGCCCCCGCTTCACCCCACGCGAGGTGCCGGGTGGCGACATCGCCGCCTTCCTGTCCGCGCGGTTCAAAGGGTCCGGCACCGCGAACATCTGGCCGTGTCGCGGCGAGGTCATTCTCGACTTGCCTGCCGCCCGGGTGGCACCGTTCGCCGGCGACGGCACCGTCGAGGAACTCGGCTCCGCGCGCACCAGGCTCCTGACGGGTTCCTGGTCCTGGGCCGCGCTCGCCGCGACCCTGGCCCGATTCGACACCGAGATCGAAGTCGTCGGACCCGACGAACTCCGCGACGCCTTCGCCACCCTCTCTCGGCGCGCCGCTCGCGCCGCCCGCGCGAGGTCGTGACTCTATCCAAAGATGTTGCGTACTGGGAGAATTCATCGGGCAGGCTGACCCAATCGCGTGGGAGAGAACGGACATGCGCCACCGACCACGCATCATCGCCGTCGGGATGGTTCGAGATGACATCGTTGGTACAGCAGCTGCCCGCCCTGATCGGCGTGCTGCTCGGAGTCGCGGCAACCTACTTGTCGACCTCGGCCGCCGAGCGAGCACGGTGGCGCCGAGCTCAGGCGATCCGATGGGATGAGAAGAGACTCACCGCCTACACCGAGTACGCCTACGCGGTGAAGAAGGCGATCGGTCTCTCGGTCCGGATCGCCGCGCACCAGGGGATGCACCCCGATATCGACAAACTTCCCCTCGACGAAGGGCTGGTCGCCCTCGCCGCCGCGGAGGAAGCGCGAACGATGATGTGGGAGTCGGTGCTGATGTTGGGAAGCGAGGACGCGGTCGTCGCAGGCCGCAGGTGGCACGAGAGCGGGTTCCGTCTCCAGTTGATAGCAACCGGCAGGATCTCCGATGTCCCCTGGGCGCGGGCAGTCGAAGAGGCAAGTCAAGCGCGCCGCGGCTTCTATGAGGTCGTGCGGAAAGACATCGGACTCGCCATCCGCGGTTCGTCGCAGAGCTATGAATGGCAACTGGCCCGGTTCCTCCAGCTGTCGAGCCCGTCCGGCGGCACTGAGCACCGCACGCCGGAGATCCCGCCGACTCCACCGGATCGCCGGCCGGACAGGTCACTTCCCGAGTCCTCGGGCTGATCGTGCGTCGGCGGGCCGCCCTCAGCCGACCCGTGGCGGATCCGCTGCACAGTCACTCGCTGCTCACCGCCCCGGGCGCCGATCAACAGCGGGGGCGGAGGCTAGAGGCGTGTCGCCGTACGGACGAGGTCGGCGACGGCTCGGGATGTGCTGTGCGGTGGCCAGGCGATGACGGTCGTGACGGTCGGCGCGTCCAGCACCGGCACGGTGGCGTGGTCGGCGCGGAGTTGGGCGCGGAGCGACTCGGGGACGACCGCGCAGGCCCGTCCGAGGGTGATCAGCTGGGCCAATTGGGTGTGGTCGCGAACCTGCGGGCCGGGGCCGTCCGGGTAGCTGCCGTCTCGCCGGGGCCAGCGCGGCAGGGGCAGGTCGGTCAGGGCGCTGATTTCGCTCATCGAGAGGTGGGGTCGGTGGGCGAGGGGGTGTCCGGCGGGCAGGACCACGATCTGTGGTTCGGTGTACAGGTCCTCGGTGTCGAATCCGGTCGTCGTGTCGTAGGGCCGGTGGAGCAGCGCGACGTCGGCACTTCCGTTGCGTAGCAGTCTTTCCGGTTCGCCGGGGCCACACAGCATCACCTCGACGGCGACAGCGCCGGGCTCGGCAGCGTAGGCGTCCAGCAGCTTCGACAACAGTTCGCTGGCGGCTCCCGCCTTGGTGGCGAGCACGACACCGGGCAGCTCGGCGGCGGCGCGGCGGGTGCGGCGCTCGGCGGCGTCGACCGCGTCGAGCGCGAGCCGGGCCTCCCGCAGCAGTACCGCCCCGGCCTCGGTCAAGGTGATCGCGCGCGAACTACGGTGCAGCAGGACGACTCCGAGCCGTCGTTCGAGCTGCTGGATCGCCCGCGACAGCGGCGGTTGCGCCATCGCGAGCCGTTGCGCCGCCCGCCCGAAGTGCAATTCCTCGGCCACCGCGACGAAGTATCGCAACTCCCGCGTCTCCACCGGGTGATCGTATCCGGGCGTTCACCACGATCGATACCCGTGCGGTATCGGCGGCCACCCAGTCGGTCTTGGACGCGACACCTGGGCCCGCAACATGATCAACGGCATGAGTGAACCCACGATCGCGCTGGTGACCGGCGCGAACAAAGGAATCGGATACGAGATCGCGGCGGGCCTTGGCGCCCTCGGCTGGCGGGTCGGGGTGGGCGCGAGGGATCGGCAACGCCGCGAGGCCGCGGTGGAGAAGTTGTGTGCGGCGGGGACCGACGCGTTCGCCGTCCCGCTCGACGTGGCCGACGACGCGAGTGTCGCGGCCGCGGCCGAGCTGATCGCCGATCAGGCCGGCGGGCTCGACGTGCTGGTCAACAATGCCGCGATCGGCGGTGCTCTGCCGCAGACTCCCACCACGGTCGATCCCGCGACGGTGCGAGCTGTGGTGGAGACCAACGTGATCGGCGTCGTCCGGGTCACCAACGCGATGCTGCCCCTGCTGCGCGGCTCGGCGTCACCGCGCATCGTCAACATGTCCAGCAGCGCGGGTTCACTCGCCCTGCACACCACGCCCGGCATCGACATGGGCCCGATTCCCGTGGCGTACCTGGCGTCGAAGACCTTTCTGAACGCCGTCACGATCCAATACGGGAAGGAGCTGAGCGACACCAAGATCCTGATCAACTCCGCCTGCCCCGGTTTCACCGCCACCGACCTCACCGATTTCCGTGGCGTCCGCACACCCCGGCAGGGCGCGGCGATCGCGATTCACCTCGCGACCCTGCCCGACGACGGACCGACCGGCGGGTTCTTCGACGACGCGGGACCAGTGCCCTGGTGAGCAGGCCCCCATCTCGGCCGGCAGGCATGTCGATCTCCCCGGCTCCCGTTCGACCTACGAATGAGAAGACCGGCAAAGGCCGGACGACCCACCCGAGGGAGGAAGCACATGACCGCCAATGATCTCGATGTACTGCTCGGCTCCTGGGAACTCACCGGGCGCACCCACAAGTCCGACCACGACGACATCACCGGGGAGCTCACCGCGACACGCATCCTGGACGGCGGGCTCCTACAGCTCGACGGCAGGATGCGGATCGGGGACACGGAGATCCGCAGCCTGGAGTTGATCTGGCCGGACGAGGCCGCCTCCGGATTCGCCGCGCACGTGTATTCGGGTTCCGGCGCACCGCTGAACTACCGGTGGCGCCGTGAGGGTGACACTCTCGTGCATGCCGGTCTCGGAATGACCTACACCGGAACCATCAGCGCCGACGGTGCCACGATCACCGGTTCGTGGTTGCCCGACCCGGACCGTCCGGACATGGCCGAGGCGGCCTACGACGCCACCATGCGCCGGGTATGAACGGCGCGGGGTGTGGCGCGCTATCGGCGAAGGCGATACCTGGACAACAGGATTGACCCGTTGGTGGTGTGTCGCTGATGATTGTCGTGGGCACAGGGCGGCAACTCGTCCCCTGCTCCGAACCGTTCGGGACGGAGTATGCGGGTGGGTGTCGACCCGACGTCCGTGACGGAACCCCGTCATTCCCGAGGTCGGCGAGGAGCATCGATGTATGCGGCTGATTCTGCTGTGCGCAAGGGCGATCCGAGGCTGTCCGGTGTCAGCGGTGACATCGAGCGATCGGATCTCCCATGACCGACGTGAGCTTCACCCGGGATGGGGCCCTCCTGCGAGGAACCGTGACCGGCGCGGGCCCGACGGTGCTGCTTCTCCATGCTGGGGGTGAGCACCGCGGTGTGTGGGGTCCGGTCGCGTCGCGGGTCGCCGCGGCCGGTTTCCGGGCGGTGGCATTCGATCTGCGTGGTCATGGTGAGAGCACGGGGGAGGCGGTAGATCTTCGCGTGCTCGCTGAGGATGTGGCCGAGATGGTGCGGCGCGAGCCGCAGCCGGTCGTCGTGGTGGGTGCCTCGGTCGGCGGGCTCGCGGCCATCGCCGCTCTCGGCGAACCGGATATCGCGCGTCGGGTGGCCGGGCTGGTGCTGGTGGACGTGGTTCCGAGATCCGATCCGGATCGGGTGCGTGCCTGGCTCGGCGAGATCGGGCTTCGCGATCGGCACGCCGAGCTCGTGGACGACAGCCTCGCGGCGGGGTCCGCGCTGCACGCGACAGCCGTCGGATCGGACGTGCCCCTCCTGCTCGTGCGCGGCGGCCGGTCGCCGCTGACCGACGCGGAAGTAGACCGTTTTCTCGCCGATCGCGATGTCCCGGTCTCCTGGGTGCCGGATGCCGGTCATCTCGTCGCTCGGGACGCCCCCACCGAGCTCGCGCGCATCGTCGCACGGCACGCCGCCCGCTGGGACGCTGCCGCCGGGGTGGTGCGGGACGCGTTCGACCTGCAGCGCGCCCTCGGCGCCGAGAAGATCGACCACCCCGGTGGTGCACTGTACGCACACTTGCATCGAGTGCACGACCTCGTGGTCGAGTGGGACGCCGCGCCGCGAACCCGATTGGCCGCGATCTGCCACGCGTCCTACGGCACGGACGGATTCGCGACCGCCCTCCTGTCGACCATCGATCGAGGGCGCCTCGCGGACGTGATCGGGCACGACGCGGAGGCCCTGGTGTATCTCTACGGTGGGTGCGACCGCGAGCGGACCTACCGCGATCTAGGGCGACAGCCGCTGGCGGTAGCCGACCGATTCACCGGAGGCTTCCGGCTGGTCCAGGGCGCTGAACTGCATGACTTCGCCGTGCTGACGATGGCCAACGAGCTCGACGTGGCCCGTCACGCGCAGTTGCCGCGCTCCACACGGGCCGGGATCAGGAGCGTCGTCGTCGCCCTGGCGAGCTACGCGCCCGACGAGGCGGCCCGCGCCCTCGCCGACGAAGCGCTCACCTGAGCGACCCGCCGCTACAGGAGTGCGTGGGCGGCGAGGCGGGCCAGGCAGGTGTCGACGACGTCGGCGGCCGAGCCGGGCTCCGCTTCGGCGGCCCACCGTTCGGTGCCGAGGCGCACGGCCGTATTGGCCATGGCGGCGGCGAGCGCGACGTCCAAATCGTCGGGGGACCGGCCGGTGCGGGCCGCGATGATGGGGATCAGACTGGCTTCGCAGTCCTGCTGGACGCGCAGCCAGGTCGCCCGCAGGGCGGGGAGTTCGGTGGCGGCACGCAGCAGCGGGTGCAGGAGCTTGTCGGCGACGTCGGCGTCGACCAGGGCCGCGGTGGTGGCGGCGCGGTAGGAGCGGCTCAGCGCCTCACGCAGCGACAACTCGGGCGGGCACGCGGCCAGCTCGTCGGCCCAGGCCTGGGTGCCGATGGCCAGCAGCGGGGCGACGACGTCCTCCTTGCCGGAGAAGTACCGGTAGAAGGTCCGCAACCCCATCCCCGCCGACGCGGCGATGTCCTCGACGGTCGTCGCGGCGTAGCCGTTCTCGGCGAAGAGATGGGCCGCGACCATGGCCACCTCGCGCCGGGTGGCCGCACGGCGGATCTCGTTGAGCGCAGGCCGCCCCGGTGCGGTCGCTGCCTGGTTCCGTTGCCTGGTCACCGGCGCACTATACCCAGCATCAACGACTTCCTTGCACGTCGTGTCATTTATGGCATATTGTGCCAGAAACACCCTGAACGACGAGGAAGAGATCTCATGAACCGTCTCGAACAGCGCCGCATCCTGGTTACCGGAGCGGGATCCGGCATCGGCCAGGCCACCGTGCTCCGCCTGTTGTCCGAGGGTGCGGTCGTCGTCGGTGCCGATGTCAATGCCGAGGGCCTGCAGATGACGGGCAAGCGCGCTGCCGAAGCGGGCACCGACACCCGATTCACCGCCCTCGCGATGAACATCGGCGACGAGTCCGACGTCGTCGCCGGTGTCGCGAGCGCCGTCGAGACCCTCGGTGGGCTGGACGCTCTCGTCAACGCCGCGGGCGTGCTCCGCGCCGCGCATACCCACGAGACGTCCCTGGATCTGTGGAATCAGATCATCAACATCAACCTCACCGGCACGTTCCTGGTGACCCGCGAGGCCCTGCCCGCCCTGCTCGCCAACCCCAGCAGCACCATCGTCAACTTCAGCTCCACCTCGGCGACGTTCGCGCATCCGTACATGGCCGCGTACTCCGCGAGCAAGGGCGGCGTCCAATCCCTCACCCACGTGCTGGCCCTCGAGTACGGCAAGCAGGGCCTGCGCGCGGTCAGCGTGGCCCCCGGCGGCATCAAGTCGGGCATCACCGACGCCACGCCCGGCTACCTCCCGCAGGACTCCGACTGGTCGCTGTTCAGCCGCCTGATCGCCGTTGTCCCGCAGGACAACCCGGAGGAACTGGCCGGTCCGGAGAATGTCGCCGGCGTGATCGCCATGCTCGTTTCCGACGACGGCCGCTTCATCAGTGGCACCGAGATCCGGATCGACGGCGCCGCCCACACCTGACCACTCGCCGCTGACGGCCCGCGCTAGCCGGCGACCAGCGCCGGGGTGAGCTCCAGGCGTGGCCAGTCGGCCAGGTCGGCGCGGAGCTGCCGGTCGTGGGTCGCGATCACCACCGCCGCGCCCGTGCCGATGAGGGCGGCGGTCAGGTCGTCGACGAGCGTGGCCGAGAGGTGATTGGTCGGCTCGTCGCACAGCAGCAGTTCCGGGCGGGCGGCGAGGTGCACGGCGAGCTGGAGTCGGCGCTGCTGCCCCTGCGAGAGTCTGCCCACCGGAGTGTGCCGTGCTCGCCGCTCGAGCAGCCCGGTGGCGGCGAGGGCCTGGACCAGCCCGGGCGCCCGGGACTGGCGCTCGTGCCTGCCGTGTCCCTTCTCCGGGCGCCACCCGGTGCTGAGCCGATCACGGGCCTCGGCGACCGCCTCGCGCAGGCGCGCGTGCTCGGCCGTCTGGTCGGCGTACTCCTGCTCCCAGTGCGCCCGTGCCCGATTCCTGCCGTCCTGCCAGCCCGCGTGGCCGCCGCTGAACAGCCGCGGTCGGCCGTCGAGGCTGGGGTCGAGGTCGAGGAACTCCGTGCCGACATCGCGGAGCAGCACCCGGTCGTGGCTCACCACGGCCACCCCACCCGGATGGGTGCGCAGCCGTTCGGTGAGGAACTCGAGACCGGCACGATCGAGGTGGTTCGTCGGCTCGTCGAGCAGCATGATGTCCGGCGCCGCGCCGAGTAGACAGGCCAACCGGACGCGCGCGCGTTGGCCCACCGACATCGTTGCGAGCGCGCGGTCCCGATCGGTGCACGCGCCGAGGGCGGCCAGGGCGATATCGACGCGGCGTTCGGCGTCCCAGGCGTCGAGCCGGGTGGCGGCGTCGAGCGCGTCGGCGTAGGCGTCATCGGCGCCCGGCACACCCTCGGTGAGGGCGAGAGTCGCCGCGTCGAGGGCACGCAGCGCCCGCAACGCGGGGCCGATCGTCTCCGCGACCAGCGTGCCGACGGTCTCCCCGGCTCGGCAGGGAATGGACTGGCGGGCGATCCCGAGGGTGCCCACCCGGGTGACGGATCCGGTGTCGGACCGGATCAGCCCGGCCAGGATGTGCAGGAGGGTGGATTTGCCGCGGCCGTTCTCGCCGACGATCGCCAGCCGCGACCGGGCGGCCACGGTAATCGAGGTATCGGTCAGGACCGCACGATCACCGAGAGTGTGATGGACATCGATCGCCCTGAGGTGCGCGCTCGCGCCCGCGGGCAGGTCGTCGGCGGATCCGCGGCGTGGCGCGGGGGAATTCGACATGGAGGGCTCCGTCGTTCGAGGAAGGAGCCGGGCAGGGCACAGGAAACACCGCCCGGCAGGACTGCTCGGACGGCGGCGGAAGAAAGGGGGTCAGAAAGGTCCGGTCGCCGCCGTCAGCGGAACGACCAGGGCTTCATCATCGCGGTGCCACACATGGGATGGACCCTAGCGGCGGCGGTGCGACGTCGGCAACGGAATATCGCCGACGCCCCGGTCACCGCAGAACCCGGGTGACGGCAACTTCTCGGCACCATCGAGCCGGGAGCGACGGCCTCGGGGTTGACACGGTGGCGACCACGGCTTTGACTGACCAGGAAGCTGGTTTCACCTCGTTCGACACTGTCTGAGGGGTAGAAATGCGCAGCACATCGTGGGCGGGCCCGGCGCGGCGGTCGGCTGTCGGGCACGGGTTCCACTTGATAGTGGCAATGATCGGTGCGTGCCTCCTCGCGGTCGCGGGGACTCAGACGGTCTCCGGCCAACCGGTGGCAAACGGCGACGGTACCGGCTTCTCGATTCCGTTCTCCGGAGCGCCCGCTTACGAACACGTCGCACCGACGCAGCTGACGAGTCCGGAACAGCTCAATCAGCCACTCGGTCAGGAGTGGGCCGACACGATCGCGGGCCAGATCGGTCTCAACCGGGCCGACGCGCTGAGCGAGCAGCAGTATCTCGACCTCACGTCCGGCGGCGGCGTCGGCGGGAACCTCGACGCTGCCGCGGTAATCGTCGCCTGCGTCGAGATCCTCACCAATACGGTGGGCCGCCCCGTCTACTCCGAGGTCGGCGGGCAGCGCGTGACCTCGGTGCTGGGCAGCTACGGACTGTACGTGAATCCCAGCGGATCGCTGGAGAGCCCGGCCAACGCCGACGCACCGACCCGGCAGGTCAACACCCTCATCGCGCCCGGCGGTTTCGTCGGCAACTGGTTGCGGGACAACGGCGCGCTCCACAGCCTGACCGCGCTCTACCGCTCGGCCTACACGGTCCAGGCCGCGTATGGATTTGCGGCACAGCAGATGTCGGGCGCCGCGCAGCTGGTGACCAACACGAAGGGCGGTGTCAGCGCCGAGGTCGGCATGTCCATGGCGCCGCCGCTGTGGATCGTGAACTTCGCCCTGATCTACATTCTGAACCCCACGCTGGCGGCCGGGATGCCCGCCTACTGGGCCCCGATCCCGCCGCAGGTGGCCGAGGCGATCAAGGCGAGCCCCACCGGCCAGGTGCCGTACCGCGACTACGCGGGCTACTTCGGCTGACGGTCGGGTTCGCGCAGGGGCGCGCCGACGCGATGCAGGTGGACGAGCGCCTCCCGGTAGGACGCGACCAGCCCGGTCTCGTGGTACGGGACGCCGATCTCCGCGCAGTAGTCCCGGACGATCACCTGGGCGCGACCCAGATTCGGGGTCGGCATACTCGGGAACAGGTGATGCTCGATCTGATAGTTGAGCCCGCCGAGCGCGAGGTCGGTCACGAGGCCACCACGCACGTTGCGGGAGGTCAGGACCTGACGACGGAGAAAGTCGGGACGGTCGTCGCCGGTCAGGGTCGGCATGCCCTTGTGGTTCGGGGCGAAAATGCAGCCCATGTACAGACCGAACAGCCCCTGGTGCACGGCGATGAAGGCGATGGCTTTGTCGGCGGGCAGCACCGCGAAGACCGCGGTCGCGTACGCGGCGAAATGGCCGAACAGCAGCGCGCCCTCGACCGCGCGGTGTTTCATCGATCGATTACTGAGCGCGCGGACGCCCGCCACGTGAAGATTCAAGCCCTCCAGCAGGAGCAGCGGAAAGAACAGGAATGCCTGCGCCCGGCCGATGAGGCGGGGCAGACCGCGGCTGGACCTCGCCTGCTGTTGTGACCAGACCAGAATGTCTGGCGCGACATCGGGATCGAGTTCCTCGTGGTTGGGATTGGCGTGATGACGGGTGTGCTTGTCCTGCCACCAGCCGTAGCCGAGGCCGATGCCGGCATTGCCGACGATGCGGCCCATCACTTCCGTCGGCTGCCGCAGCCGGAAGACCTGGCGATGGGCGACATCGTGCATGACCAAGGCGATCTGTGCGAAGGTCACGGCCAGGAAGGCGGCGACCAGCAGGGTCCACCAGGATTCACCGACAAGAAAGAACGCCGCCCACCCGCCGACGAACGCGGTCCCCACGAGGCCGAGCCGGACGGCGTAGTAGCCGGGCCGACGGCGCATCAGCCCGGCCTCGGAAATGCGGCGCAGCAGCCGGGCGTAGTCACCGTCGGCGCCGCGCCGCGGTGACGAGGGAGATGATGCGGGAACCAGGGAGGACGTCGTCATGATCCCGAAGTTATCGGCGGAATTCTCACCTCTCGTAATCCCGCGGTATGACATCGAATAGGACTGCGGAGTGATTTTCCGGCCCGTGCCGCGACATTGCACAGTTCGACAACGTCGCCCCCGAATTCCCTCCCGGACGGGGGATCTGAGAGTAACTTTGCAGCTAACCTGCTTTTCCCTCGGCACTAGTGAGGTTCGATCATGAGGGCACTGCGCACTGTTCCCGCCGTCCTCGCGGCACTGCTGACGGCGGCAGCGGTATCCGCCGGATGTTCGGTGTCGGTCGGCACCGCCACCGTCGACAAGGAGGCGGTGGCCGAGCAGATCAGCACCCAGCTCGCGAACCAGGTGGGCGAGACCCCGGACCAGGTCACCTGCCCCGAGGACCTGAAGGCCGAGAAGGGCGCGACGATGACCTGCACGCTCACCGAGCAAGGCGCCACCTACGACGTGAAGGTGACGGTCACCTCGGTCGAGGGCGACAACACGAAGTTCGACATCGAGGTCGCCGACACGCCCAACTAGCTCAGTCCGCCGCGTGGTCGGCGGCGCGCCCCGCCACGTAGTCGCTCGCCCAGCGGTAGTCGGGTTTGCCGCTGGGGGAGCGGGAGGTGGTCTCGGCGACCCGGATCCGACCACCGTCGCCTGTTCGCTGACCATCGAGCGGAACGCGGGCTGGACGATCACCGAGGTGGGCAGACTGCAGAACGCCCTGCCGACCGCGAAGTAGCGTGGTCAGTAGGCGATGAAGAGGATCTCGTCGCGCGTGTAGTCGTGATCGGGGTGGTTCGCGGCCAGGTGCGCCTGGGTCTGGGTGACCAGGTCGTCCTCGTTGTCGGCGTTGATCTGGGTACCGCAGGGGCAGTTGAGGCGAGTCTTCATCACGTGTCTCCTGTGCCGATCACTGTCCGGCGATCTGCTGGACGGTAGTCCGGAGTGTATTCCAATTGCTGTGTTAGCGTGAGTCATGGGACCCGTAGACGAGATCTCCGCCGAGGCCGGTGCGCTGTTCGCGCTCGCCGAGCAGGTCACCGGATTCATGCCGGCAGACGAGGGGCGCGCGCTCTACGCCGCCGCCCGCGACTACGCGGGGACGGGAACCATTCTGGAAATCGGCACCTACTGTGGCAAGTCGGCGATCTATCTGGGCGCCGCGGCCCGTGCGACCGGCGCGACCGTCGTCACCGTCGATCATCACCGTGGCTCGGAAGAGCACCAACCGGGCTGGGAGTACCACGACACGAGTCTGGTCGACCCCGAGACCGGTGTCTTCGATACCGTGACGGCGTTCCGGCGCACCATGGTGCGGGCCGGCCTGACCGACACCGTCACCGCGATCATCGGGTCCTCCACCGCCGCCGCGCGCCTCTGGCGCACGCCGCTGACCATGCTTTTCATCGACGGCGGCCACACCGAGGAGGCCGCCCGGCGCGACTACGACAACTGGGTGCACTGGATCGCGGGCGGTGGGCTCCTGGCGATCCACGACGTCTTCCCCGACCCCGCCGACGGTGGGCAGGCCCCGTTCGGCATCTACCACCGTGCGCTCGACAGCGGCAAGTTCCGCGAGCTCTCGGTGACCGGGTCGCTGCGCATCCTGCAGCGCGTCGCCGCTTGCGGTTAGCCGTCGACGGCGTCGCGGAAGATGCCGTTGGCGGCGAGTCTGCATCGGCCACGACCCGTCCGAGCGCTGGGACGTGGCCGACCAGATGTCGGCCTCGCGGGCCTGGTCCAGGCATGGGCTACGAGTCCTACGAGAAGATCGCCGACCGCATCGAACGCGCTGCCCTGCGCATCCTGCAGGTCCCGTAAGGCGACAGCCTCAGATGTGCGCGCCTCCGTCCACCTGGATGGTGGTGCCGGTGATGAACGCCGCGTCGTCGGAGGCCGCCATCGCCACCACACCCGCGACCATCTCGGGCGAGCCGAGCAGCGGTCCGATGGCCGGGGCCATCTTGCTCAGCAGCCCGGCGTCGATATCGGCCGGGACATCGGTGAGGCTGTAGGTCATCGGTGTCTCGATGCCGCCCGGCGAGACGCACACCGCGCGCAGGCCGTGCTTGCTGTACTCCAAAGCCAGTGTGCGGGTGAACGACTCGAGCCCGCCCTTGCTGGCGGCGTACGCGGCGCGGTAGGGCGCGGCATAGGTGGCTGCGCTGGAACTGATGTTGACCACCACCGCGTGCTCGCTCTCCAGCAGCGCGGGGAGCGCGGCACGGGTGACCAGGAAGGGGCCGGTGAGGTTGGTGCCGAGCACGGTGTTCCACAGCTCGATGCCGGTCTCGTGCAGATGCGACAGGCGGATGATCCCGGCGGCGTTGACGAGGACGTCGAGCCCGTCGGCGGACAGTCTCGGCACCACCTCCGCGACCGCGACGTCGTCGGTGACGTCGAGGATCTCGTAGCTGAACCGTTCGGCCGCACCGTGATCGGCCGCCAGCTGCCGGGTCTTCGCCAGCGCCGCGGCGGTGCGCCCCACCCCGGTCACCACCGCGCCCTCCGCGAGCAGGCGCGCGACGATGGCCTGGCCGATACCCGAGCCGGCGCCGGTGACGAGCGCGCGGCGCCCGGCGAGGCGATTCACCGGGCCTCCACGATCGCGACCGGTCCGGACGCGGGCAGCCGGTCGAGATCGCCCGGTTCGGCGACCACGTCCACCGGGAACGGCTGGACGGCGGGCGGCGGCAGCCCCGGGCCGACCACCAGCCCGCCCCGCACGTCGAGCCGGTCCATTTCCTGGATGATCGGCTCGTAGCGGGCGGGCAGCAGATTGTTGTGCCACACGAAATCCCGTACCTCGGCCGCCGTGGTGAGACTGCGTTGCGCCACCGGGGAGCACACCGGGACGCGCGGATCCCGAAAAGTCATACCGCTCACGAACTCCCGCATGAAATCGGCGGCGTATTGCTGCAAGGGGGAGTGGAACGCGCCCTGGTACGCGTCGAGCACGAACATGTGCCGGGCGTCGGCCGCGGCCTCGATCTCCGCGTGGAGCTCGCGCAGTGCCGCGGTGTATCCCGACAGCACGAAGGAGCGGTTCACGCCGTCGATGGGTCCGGTGTCGACGGCCAGGTACAGCCCGGGTCGTGCCTGCCCGTAGTAGCGCTCGGGCACGTCCTCGATCGGCACCGACAGCAGCGCCATGCCCTGGCCCGCGATATCGTCCGGTCTCGGCACCAGTCGTCGATGGCGCAGCATCCCGAACAGTTCGTGCCGCTGCACCGCCCCGGCCACGCAGGTGCTGATCAACGCTCCCAGGCTCAGTCCGCCCGTCGCCACCACCTCCACGCCCCGGGCGGAGAGATCTTCGGCCAGGCCCAGATTCAGCGCGGCCTGCCGCAGGGCGCCGATGCTGTGCCGGTCCTCGGGCGTACCGAGCAGTTCCGCGTCCGGATGCCGGCCGCGCAGGATGTCCACGGACAATCCGGTGCACTCGGCCGCCTCGTCGTAGGCGTTCTCCACCGCCGGGCAGGTCCGGCAGAATTCGTCGATCGTCTCCGGCGTCATACTGACCTGACCGCCGAACAAGTAAGCAAACCTCATCACCCATCGAATACAGCAAGCGGGCCGGGGCACCGGCAAGAGCGCCGCCGGACCACCTCTCAGCCGCCTCCCGGCCGGTGGTACCCCTGGCGAGTAGTACTACCGCGCGGGTTCAGGGGCGCAGCTCGGCGAGGAAATCGCGGAGCAGTTCGTGGAATTCGTCCGCGTGGGTGAGGTTGACGGTGTGCTCCGCGCCCGCCACGGTGTGGAATCGCACCGGCCCGCCCAGGCCCTCGGCCAGGGCGGTCATCGCCTCCGCGGCGAACGCCGGGTCGGAGGCGCCGCGCACGAGCAGCGCGGGGCAGTCGATGTCGCCGAGCAGGTCCGCGATCGAGTCGACATTGACCAGGGCGTCGGCGGCGGGCGCGACCCGGCGGCGGTCACCGCTGAGCCATTTGTCCAGCCACCGTTGGTGATCGGCGCGATCGTTGCCGATCACCAGCCCCGCGATCATCTTCGCGATCGCCGCGAGCGGGCTCGATCCCACCCAGGCGTCGGTGACCTGCCGGAACCCGACCCGCTGCGGCTCGGAGAACTCCCGCGCCGAGGTGCCGACGAGGGCCAGCCCCGCCACCCGCGGCGGACTGAGCAACGCCATGCGCAGCGCGATGAAACCGCCCTGCCCCACGCCGCCCGCCACCACCCGGTCCAGCCCGAGGTGGTCGGCGACGGCCCAGGCGTCGCGGGCCAGATCCCAGAAACTGAAGACGGTGTCGGGACTCTCGGTCAGCCCGTGGCAGCGCGCGTCCACCGCCACGACCCGGTACTGCGGCGCGAGCGCGGCCAGTTGGTCGTCGAACATCTCGTGGTCCATCAGGAAGGAATGGCCGAGGATCAGCGCGGGACCGTCGCCGCCACTGTCGACGAAGTGGACTTTCGCGCCCGCGGAGATCGCGTACGGCACAACCGTGGCTCCTGTCAGTCGTGCGACCCCCTGGGGGTCGCAGCCTAACAAGAGCCCGGCCGGCCGCCGGTCACCACCGCACGGGTAACTCCCGCACGCCGCCGGTGAAAGTGGTTGTGCGCAATGCTATTTCGGAAGGATCCACCGCCAGTTCCAGAGTCGGGAACCGGGTCACGAGCTGCCGGAAGACGGTCTGCAGTTCGATGCGGGCCAGCGGTGCGCCGACGCAGTGCCGCAGCCCGTGGCCGAAGGTGACGTGCGCCGCGCCGGTGCGGGTCACGTCGAACCGGTCCGGATCGGGGAAGACCGCCGGATCGTGATTGGCGGAGTCCAGGTCCAGCAGCACCAGGTCCCCCTTGCGGACCGGGCACCCGTCGAGTTCGACATCGTCGCGGGCGTAGCGGGGAATCCGGGGCATCGGCGCGACGCGCAGCAGTTCCTCGATCGCGGTCGGCACCAGGTCCGGATCGCGCACCAGCGCCTGCCATTGCTCCGGGTTCTCCAGCAGGCGCTTCACGCCGAGACCGATCTCCACGACCGTCGTCTCGTGCCCGCCGAACAGCAGCCCCAGACCCAGCATCGCGATGCCGTGATCGCCCAGGTCGCCCCGGGCGCACAGCCGGGCGAGGACGTCGTCGCCGCCGGTGGCCTTCTTCCGTTCGATCAAGGTCAGGAAGTAGGCGAACAGCCCGGCCACGCCCTCCTGCACCTTCGTGGTCTCGACCTGCTCGGACAGGCCCTCGGTCCAGGCGCGGAACTGGTCGCGATCCTCGTAGGGCACGCCGAGCAGCTCGCAGATGACCAGCAGGGGCAGCGGAACCGCCACGGCGGTGTGCAGGTCGGCGGGTGAGCCGGTGGCGGCCATCTCGTCGAGCAGCGCGGTGGTGAGCTCCTCGATCCGGGGCGTGAGATCGCGCATGCGCCGCGGGGAGAAGTACGGCACCACCAGCTCCCGCAGGCGCGCCTGATCGGCCGGCTCGGTGTCGAAGTTGCCCATCGGTCCGCCGAAGAACATCGAGTCCGAGGCGCGCGCGGCGGTCTCGGGAGTGGGATGGGCGCGGCCCAGCCGGGGATCGGCGTAGAGCTTGCGGACCTGGGCGTGACCGGTGGCGACCCAGCCTTCATGGCCGAGCGCGGTGGTGGTCCGGTGCAGGGTCGTGGTGACGGGGCACCGGGCGGAGGTCGACTCCGTCGTCATCGCGGACTCCTTTCTCACCAGGCCACCGGCAGGGAGAGCAGGCCGCTGGTCGCGACGTCGTCGCGCCGGGGCAGGGTCTCCGGGTCCGCGTCCAAGCGGAGCGTCGGAAAGCGCTGCGTCAGTTGCCCGAACACCGCTTGCAGCTCGACCCGGGCCAGCGGCGCGCCCAGGCAGTAGCGCGGGCCGTAGCCGAAACCGAGGTGCGCGCCCTGCTGGCGCAGGATGTCGACCTTGCGTGAATCGGTGTAGACCGTCGGGTCGTGGTTGGCCGAATCCACGTCGAGCAGCAGGAGTTCCCCGGTCTTCACCTCGACGCCCTCGATCACCAGATCGGTGCGCGCGTAGCGGGCGAATCCGGTCGACTTGTGCACCCGGAGCAGTTCCTCGACCGCCTGGGGCACCAGCTCCGGTCGCCGCACCAGCAGCTGCCACTGATCCGGTTGGCGCAGCAGTGCCAGTGTGCCCAAACCGATCTCGACCACCGAGGTCTCGTGCCCGGCCAGCAGCAGGCCCAGCGCGAGGGTGGCGATCACGTCGTCGCTGATGTCCTCGACCTCGCACAGCTTCGACAGCACGCCCGGACCGGGCTCCTTACGCTTACGCTCGACGAGTTCCTTGCAGTACAGGAACCATTCCGCGCCGGCCTGCGACGCCTTCGCGGCGTCGTACTTGTCGAACAGTCCGGCGGTCCACTCCCGGATCATGCCGCGGTCGTCGTAGGGCACCCCGAGCAGTTCGCTGATCACCAGCAGCGGCAGCGGTACCGCCAGCGCCTCGTGCAGATCGGCGGGCGAGCCGTTGGCCGCCATCTCGTCCAGCAGCTCGGCGGTGTAGGCCTCCACCTGGGGTTGCAGGGCTCGCATCGCGCGCGGGGCGAAGAACGGGTTGAGCAACTCCCGCATCCGGGCGTTGTCGGCGGGTTCGGTCTCGAAATTGCCCAGGGGAGCGCCGAAGAACGGTGAGGCGGTGGTGCGTGCGGCGGTCTCCGGCGTCGGATGGGAACGACCGAGCCGGGGGTCGGTGAACAGCTTCTTGACGCGGTCGTAGCCGCAGACCTGCCAGGCCGGATCACCGGTGAGGGTCTGGATCCGCTGGATCGGGCAGGCGAGCTGGGGTGCGTCGGTGGTCATCACTCACTCCTATATGTTCGCTTGTACAAGCGAAGTTAAACATAGGAAGTTGTACCATTCGACTTGAACAAGGAGGTAGGTCCGTGGCCGCCAGCAGCACACCCGCGCCGAGCCGTCGCATGCCGCGCGCCGAACGGCGTGAGCAGATCCTCGAAGCGGCCACGCGGGTATTGGCGCGCAACGGATTCGGCGCGACCGGCCTCGAGCAGATCGCGGCCGAGGCGGGCATCACCCACGTCATCCTGTACCGGCACTTCGCGTCCAAGGCCGACCTGTTCCGGGCGGTGCTCGAGCGGGCCTACACCCGGCTCGGCGACACCATGGGGACCGAGCACCCCGGCGGCTCCAGCCTGCCCGCGCTGCTCGCCGCCGCGACCGCCGATCCCGACGCCTTCCGGCTGCTGTTCCGGCATGCGGTGCAGGAGCCGGACTTTCGCGACATCACCGATCTGGTGCGCGGCTATTCGACCGTGGTCGCGCAGCGGTATCTCACCCAGGCGATCCCGGACGGGCCCTGGCAGGACTGGGCGACCCAGGTGATTCCCGGCTTCATCCTGGACGCCGTCATCGCCTGGCTCGACGTGGGCCGCCCCGATCCCGAGGGCGCCGCCGCGCGCATCGGGCGGGCCGCGCTGGCACTGATCGAGATTGCGAAAGACGGTGCGGCCGCGCAAGAGTGAGCCGGACCATCGAGGAGGATCATGCACGGGCCAGGGGTGCCGACACTCGCCGACTTCGTCCGCGCCCATCGGCGCGCGACCCGACCGGACCATCCGCGCGGCATGAGTCGCCAGCAACTGGCCACGGCCATCCACTCCAGCGTCGGCTACATCGCCAAGATCGAGCAGGGCGGCGCGAGCAATCCCAGCCCGTCGGTGCTCGACGCGCTCGCCGAGGTCTTCGCCCTCGACGGCGACGAGCGCGCGCACCTGTATCACCTGGCGCAGCAACGGTTCCGGCGTCCCGCCGCCGCGCATCCCCGGCAGCTCGAGCCGGAACTGCGCACCACCGTGGACGCCATGAGCCCGCATCTGGCGGCTGTGCTGAACGGCGGCTGGGACGTGATCGGCGCCAATGCCGCCTTCGACGCGGCCCTGCCGGGGTTGCTGGCCAAGGGCAACCTGTTGCGCTGGCTGTTCACCGATCCGCGGGCCCGCCTGGTGATCGAGGAGTGGGAACGCGAGGCCACCGTGATCACCGGCTGCTTCCGTGGCTACGCCGGGCGCGTCGGCGACCGCGACGACCTGCGGAACCTGCTGAGCGAGCTGGGTGCCCAGCCCGACTTCCAGCGACTCTGGCGCGCCGGCCGGGTGTACCTGGACCGGCGCGACCCCACCGTCCGGCTGCGGAACCGAAAGACCGGTCAGCCCTTCGGAATCCGGGTCCAGCAGTTCAGTACCCCACTGCCGCACCCGAATCGGCTGCTGCTGGTGGGTTTGGTCGACTTGTAGGTATCCATGACGAATTCCCGAGTTCTACGGAGAAAATCAAGAACTCCCGCGAAGTGAACCCGCCGCGATCTGTCTGTGATCTGATCGAGATGTCCCCGAGATGGGGGCGATCAGAAAGAATGCAATCGAGGTTGACTGTATGAATTCCAGAACTGCCCGTCCGCTCGCCGTCGCCGTGCTGGCGTTGTCCGCCTGCGCCCTGGGTGCGGGAACCGCCACCGCGGCGGCCCCGGCCCCGGTGGCCGGGTCGGTCGAGGTGTGCCTGCCACTGCCGGTCGGTCCGCTCGAGGTGAGCTTGTGCCTGTGATCCGCTAGCCGGAATGCCTCCGGTGGTGGTGGAACCGTCCGTAGGGAGCGGGATTGCGCGGTCCCGTCAGGTTTCACCACCGCCGGACGGCGGGTTCGCGCGCCGGTGCCGTTGGGGGAATCCCTAAACATTCCGGTATTCCCTTACCGCCTGTCACAAGCGAACCCGACGTGGCGGTTTGTTCTACGCGGTAAGTTGGGAGCTTGCCCAGTTGTCTGGGTGGGAAGGATTCATCATGGCTGGCTCAGCATCCCTCACACCGTTCTTGACCGCAGCGGGCCGTCCGGTATCGACCCCGCTGAAGGATGTGCGGGCGATATCCCGCCAGATGGTGGGCCATTTCATCGAGAACGTGGCGCCCTGCGCGACGTTGCCCACCGAAGTCCTTGACGGTGACGTCACCACGGTGACACGGGTGTGCCTGGAACTGACCGGCGGTGTGCTCGACGGCCGCGACCTCCCCGGGCGTCTGGAGCGGATCCAGGCGGCGGCCGCGGGCTGGGCGCGCGAGGGCATTCCGATCGACACCATCCACAACGCGGTGCACGAGGGCTTCAAACTCGGTTTCGACCTGGTGACCGCCAATGTGAACAACCACGACCACGCGACCGTCGTCGGCGTGGCCCGGCGGCTGACCGATGTCCAGAGCACGATCACCGCCGCCGTCTCGGCGGCCTATGTGCGGGAACTGCGGTCGGTCGTCAGCGAGCACCACACCGCCGTGCACACCCTGACCTCGGCCCTGCTCGGTGGACAGAGCACCTCCACGATGGCCAGGGAATGCGGGATCGAGATCGCCGATCGATACCACGTGATCGCCCTGGCGCTGCCGCCGCACGCCGAGGAATTCGACCCGGCGCTCGATGCGAATGTGGTCGCCCGGCGCAAGTTGCGGCGCGTGCAGGCCGAGCTGGCGAATCGCTGTGTCGGCAAGGTGCTGTCGCTGCTCAGCGTCGACGGCGGCACGCTGCTGCTGCCCGCGGCGGAGTTCTCCGAACACGAGCTCGACGAGCTGGTCATCGGATTGTCCGCGGCGGCACAGGTGCCGGTGCGCGCGGTCACGACGCCCGCGGCACCGGCCGATATTCCGCGCGCCGCCGAGCAGGTCCACGAACTGGTCGAAATAGTGCACCGGCTCGGTGGTCCGAGCAAGGTGTACCGCCCGCACGAATTGGCTTTCGAATATCAGCTGACGCGCGAGGGCGCGGCGCGTGATTATCTGAGTTCGGTCGTCGATTCCCTCGAGGCCCATCCGGAATTGCTCCGCACGCTCGAGGTGTACATCGCGTCGAATCTGCGCCGGACGAATACCGCGCGCGAATTGTTCGTCCACACGAATACCGTCGACTACCGATTGAAGCGCATCGGGCAGCTGACCGGCTTCGACCTGAACGATGTCACGGGACTGTGCTACCTGCGCGCGGCCCTGCTGATCCGCGCGCACCGTGGCCTCGGCAAGCCGGAGGACGGCCATCCCGACGACGAAACCCGCTCGCGCGCGGGGTGAGTCACGCGGTCACGTCGTCGGGTCGGCGGCTCGGTCCGGTCAGGCGGCGTGGGTGAGTCGGGCGGCGGAGGCGCCGATCGCCGGGCGGGCGCCGACCAGCGTGCGCATGAATCGATCCTGTTCCCGCGCACCGCGCGTCGCGGCCCGGTCCAGTCCGCCGGGCAGTACCCGGGTGGCCGAGCGGACGAGATTGGTAGGGATCCGGAGCGCCGGATACCAGGGAATCACCACCGTCGGCAGGCCCAGCGCGCGCATCGTGCGGCGGCCGAGGAAGGTCCCCGTCACCGACAGGTGCTGGGCGTAGGCGAGGCGGCGGCGCACGGCGGGCAGGCGGTCGTAGTTCCACGACAGCGGATCTCGCGACATCGGCACCGCCAGCTGGCGGGTCGACTCGTCCGGGTCGGCCAGGGCCGAGAGCGTGTGCACCAGGACGCGCACGCCGTCGCGGAACGAGTGCGGCAGCCACTGCTCCTCGACGCCGAGCAGGCTGCCGACATAGCGGACCAGGTGCGCGAGGTCGTCGGCTTCGGACGGTGTGAGCAGCACGCCCATCCCCAGCGCGCCGATCGCCGGTGCGATGAAGGCGCCGACCAGCGTGGCCGCCATATCGGTCTGATTGATCGGCAGCCCCCAGTCCTCGGTCCGCCAATCCGGCATGGCGGCCACATGGCGTCGCACGAAGGCGTGGATGAGCCGCACCCGGATGGTGGAGCGATAGCCGAGGCCCAGCGGCGCGAGCCCGTCCTCGGACAGGACGTCCATCGCCCACTGCATCGTCTCGGCCCAGCGCTGATTGGAGCCCTTCTCCAAGGCGCCCGTGCGCAGCAGCGTCTTGTTGAAGCCGGAGAACTGGTAGCCGCCGAGCATGGCGACGTCGCGCGCGATGTACATACCGTCGGCCCCGCTGCTGAGCAGCACCTTGGCCCCGCGCACGAGCTTGTCGTGATCGACCCACGCCGGCACCGCCTCGACCTCGGCGAAGAACGCGCGCAGCGGTTCCGGCGCGTCCGGCACGGCGGCGATGCCGTGGGTGAGTGCCCGGTCGAACAGCGGGCGCATCTGCTTGCTGCCCGCGGTGACCATCCACTCCACCAGCTGATCCATCGGCTCGTCACCGACGAGCAGTCCCTCGCCGAGGCGACGCCACTGATCCGAGTCGGGGCCGTGGACACCCAGGGTGGCCGCGAACCCGCCGACGATCACGGGGGTGCGGTGGGGCCGGTCGGGGTGTCGGGTGGGAACGGTAGGCATCGGCACTCCTCGTTGAGCGACGTAAACTGGATAACGACTGATATCCAAAGTAGGCCGCCTGCTAAAGTGCTGTCAATGGCGCGTGCGGAGGTGGTCCGGCCCTATCGGGGCATGAGCGCGGCGAATCGCCGGGACGAACGCCGCGACAAGCTCCTCGCCGCCGGTCGGCAGGTCTGGGGCGAGGCCGGGCTGACCGAGGTCACGGTGCGCCGCGTCTGCGCCGCTTCCGGATTGACGCCGCGCTACTTCTACGAGCAGTTCGCCACCAGGGACGCGCTGGTGCTCGCTGTCGCCGAGCAGGTGCACGAAGAGCTGGCCGCCACCCTGGTCGAGGCCAGTCAGGCCCAGGCCGACGGCCTGCGGGACAAACTGCTGCGGGCGTTGACGGCGTTCCTCGACGCCATCGCCGACGACCCGCGGATCCACCGCATCCTCACCAGCGACACCCACGGCACCGCGGGCCTCGAAGAGCTTCGGGCCCGCTCCGTCGGCATCATCACCGATCTCGTCGTGCAGTACAGCGCGGAGTTCCTCGACGCGCCCGCGAGTCCGGAGAGCCGGCGCCAGGAAGCGCTCTTCGTCGTCGGTGGGATCAATCAGCTCATCGACGCCTGGCTGCGCGACCCCCGTCAGTCGAGTGTCGAATTGGCCACGCTCTGTACCGAACTCGCCCTCGCGGTGGCGCGCAGGGGGCGTTGAGAGCGGCCTGTCAGTCGTCGGGCCGTGGGCGGCAGGACGGATCGTGCGCGGTGAACAGCTGGGTGAGCGCGGTGTCCATGGCCTGCTGTGTCGCCGGGCTGAGGGCAGCCAGGAAGTCGGCCTGCGTGCGCTCCAAGTCGGCGAAGGCGTCGGTGAGGGTGCGTAGGCCCTGCGCGGTCGGGACCACCACGTGCCTGCGCCGGTCGGCGCCGCGTTCGCGGGTGGCCATGCCGGTGCGCTCGAGGCGGTCGACGACGGCGACCATGGTCGTCCGGTCCAGGCCCGTCGATCGGGCCAGATCCTGCTGCGAGTGCGTGCCCGTCGCGGCGTAGGCGAGCACGCGGAAGTCCTTGCCGCGCAGGTCGTAACGCTCCAGTGCCTGCTCGACGGCCTCGCGCGCCGCGTCGCCGACCCGGAACAACAGGAACAGCGGCGCCTGGGTGATCCGTGCCACCGGATTCGTCTCTCGCATCACCTCACTCTAGTCACGTACACTGATCGTCAGTGCCACTGATGATTGGAGCGTGTCGAATGCCCGATTCCCGTGCCGTCAAGATCGTCCTCGTAGTCCTCGGCCTGGTCACGATGACGCCGGTGCTCGCCCTGGTGACACCGGCGGCCCTGGAGTACTACGGGCTCACCCAGCTGGCCCCGATGGAGGAAGCCCTGCTCCGGCACCGCGGCATGATGCAGCTGGTGCTGGGTGCCGCGCTGGTCTGGGCGGCGTTCGTTCCGGCGGTGCGGGTGCCCGTCGCCTTGGCCGCGATCGCTACCAAGACGACGAATCTCGTTCTGACACTGTCGGATCCGGCGACCCGGCCGGACGCGCCGCTGTTCAGCACGGTCTTCGACACGCTCGCCGTGCTGATCCTGATCGGGGTGGTGGCGGTGCGCTCGCGTCCGGCCGCCGAACGTCCGGCGATTTGACGGCCCGCGATCAGCGGCGGTTGGGTTCCTCGGTGACGAGGCGATAGATCACGTAGCCCGCGAACCACGTGATCATGACGGCGCAGGCGATGACGAGGATCTCGATCGCGACAACCATGTCCCTCACTCCTTCCGGTGTTCGCTGTTTTACGAACTCGACTCGATATCGAGTTTATCAGGATGCTCGCTGACCGGCGCCGGTCGGCCCGAGCGCGGACGAACTCGCGCTCGGGCCGGGGTGCTACCGGGCCATCACGTAGGTGCCGGGGGCGACACCGAGCGGCGCGAACTCGGTGTTGCCGAGCAGCGGTGACGGGGAGATCCGCGGGCCGGAACGGTCGGCGAGCCAGGTGGCGTAGTCGGGCCACCACGACCCCTGCGCCGTGATCGCGGCACCGCGCCATTCGGCGGCATCGAGCGAATTGTCGTCCGACACCTGGTAGCTCGATTTGCGGTTGCCCGGGGGATTGACCAGCGCGGCGATGTGGCCGTTGGTCGAGAGGACGAAACGTACCTTCCCTCCGAGCAATTGGGAGCTGCGGTAGCAATTGGTCCAGGGGCAGATGTGATCCGCCGAGCCTGCCACGACATAGGAGTCGACGGTGATGTCGCCGAGGTCGACGGGTGTGCCGAGCACGGTGACCGCCCCAGGGGTGGCGAGCTTGTTGTGTAACGCGGCCTCGATGAAGTCGCGATGCAGGGCGGCAGGCATGCGCGTGGTGTCGGCATTCCAGAACAGGATGTCGAACTTCGGCGGGGTCTTGCCCTGGAGGTAGTTGTTGACCCAGTAGTTCCAGACCAGATCCGACGGGCGCAGCCAGGCGAAGACCTCCGCGAGGTGGCGGCCGTCGAGGTAGCCCTTGCTCGCCGAGCGCGCGATCGCCGCCCGCGCGACGCCTTCGTCGACGAGTGATCCGGCGACGCCGGCCCGGCGCTGATCGATCATCGTGACCAGCAAGGTGAGGCCGGCGAGTGCGCCGATGGACCCCTTCGCCGCGCGGTGGGCCGCGGCGAGGCTGGTGATCAGGCCACCCGAGCACGCGGCCAGGACGTGCACTGAGCCGGCCCCGATGATCCGGTCGACCACCGAGAACGCGTCGATCGCCGCGGCGGCGTAGGCATCGATGCCCCACTCACTGTGCCGTTCGTCGGGATTGAGCCAGGACACCACGAACACCTGGTGCCCTTGCTTGACCAGGTACTCGATCAGGCTGCGGCCGGGCGCGAGATCGAGCACGTAGTACTTGTTGATGGTCGGCGGGACGATCAGCAGCGGCACCGCGTGCACGGTCTCGGTCTGGGGCAGGTACTGGATCAGCTCGAACATCGGCGCGCGGTACACGACGGCGCCCGGTGTGACCGCGAGGTCGGCACCCACCCGGAAGGCATCCGGCTCGACCATCGACGGGATGCGCGGGGAACTCGCGATGTCGCGCACGAGGTTGAGCGGGCCCGCGATCGTATTGGCGCCCCCCGACTCGAACAGCGCCTTCCACGCGACCGGGCTGATCAGCGGATTGTTGCTCGGTGACAGGGCTTCGGCGATGTTCGACATCACGAACTTCATCCGCTCGGCGTCCTGCCACTCCAGCGGTGCGTCCCGCAGCAGGCCCTCGGCGGTGTCGTTCGCGGCCAGATACGCCTGCACCACGCGTTTCAACAGCGGATTCTCCGACCAGGCCGGGTCGGTGAAACGGCGGTCGCCACGCCGCGGCGCGATCTCGGAGGTGCCCTTCGCGATCCGGCCGAGTTCGTCGACCAGCCCGCCGATCCGGGCCTTGACCCGGTCCGGGTGCTGGGCCAGCGCGTCGAGAAAGCGCGCGCCCGAACTGCCGGGCAGCCAGCGACCGGCCGACCCGAACGCGGCCCTGGTCAGGATCTGGTCGAGCGGAACCGCGGTGTCCTCCGGAGCGCTCGTCATCGGAGTCCCTCCGATCCAGCGTTGTCGCCGCCGACGACCCGATGAACGGCATCCTGTGGATTCCTGCCGATGGTGATGATGTCGTCTCCACTCCTGGACGGCCGCGCGAATCGGTTCGCGCGGCGTGTTGTCGATGGGTCCGCGTGGATCTCCCGCAGTGATCCGAGGGCGCGGCGGTTATCGATCGAGGAGTGGTGTGGCAGTCGGCTTCGGCGGCGAACGCATGATGTCCCACATCCCGGGGCGGCCACCGTGCCGAACGCGTGATCCCACAGTGGCGCACTGCGCCACGGCCGCCAATGTCGGCGCCGACAGGAAATCGGCGGGGTACGTGTCGGCGCCCACAGTCCGCCTGCTCGCTGCGGCGTCCGGGGGAAGTCGTCGATAGCCTGTCGTGGTGTCCACCCTCAGTCCCGCTCCCTCGGTGGCGACACTCGCCGTCGGCCTGCTGGAACGGATCGATGTGCTGGCCGACCAGCTCGCCGTCCGGATCGCCGATCGGATCGAGGTCTATCGCCTGGAGTGCATCGTCGATCGGCGTGAGCTGAAGAGCTCGCTGATAGCCAATATGAATCAGATCCTCGGTCGGCTGAGCGGCGATCGGGAGATCGAGCTGTCGGCGCCCCGGGAGACCGGTCGCGCCCGTGCGGAGCAGGACATGCCACTGCCGGAAGTCCTGCGGGCCTACCGTCTCGGCTTCGCGTTCCTGTGGCGGCGGCTGCTCGGCGCGGCACGGAGCTCGGGGCAGCGGACGGTCGACGCGCTCCTCGACACGGCCACGACGATCTGGGAGATCGCCGACGACGTCTCGCTGGCGGTGACCGAGGCGTACCGGGAAGCGATGAGCGAACGGATGATCGCCGCCGACCGGCGACGGTCCGGTCTCCTCTCGGCCATCCTCGACGGCCCCGGTTCGGGCTCACACAGCGCCTGGGAGGTCGCGCGGCTGCTCGATCTGCCCTACGACGGGACGTTCCTCGTGCTCGTCGCGGAGGCGGTGGACGGCAATTCGGCGCCGCTGCCGCATCTCGAGGACCGCCTGCGGCAGCTCGATGTCGGTTCGGCGTGGCGTTCACAACCGGATCACGAGATCGGCGTCCTCTCCCTGGGACGGCGCCGCGATCCGGACGAGGTACTCGCCGCCGTGCGGAAGGCGGCCATCGGCCGGATCGGGGTGAGTCCGGTGTTCGTCCGGCTCGACGGTGCGGCTCGGGCGCTGCGGCTCGCGCACGTGGCCCTCGAAACGCTTTCTCCCGGTGCGGCATCGGTTCGTCAGCTGGCCGACGAGCCGAACATCGACCTGCTCGTCCGCGACCGGGACACCACCCGGCGATTCGTCCTGCGGGTGCTGGGCGGTGTCCTCGCCTTGCCCGACTACGAACGGACCACGTTGCTGGCGACGGCGACCGCGTGGATCCAGGCGCGGGGCTCGGCCGCCGAGACGGGCCGTCTGCTCTACTGCCACGAGAACACCGTGCGCGGCCGCATCCATCGACTGGAACAGCATCTGGGCGGCTCGCTCGACGACCCACGGAATCTGGGTGACCTCACCACCGCGTTGCAAGCGATCCGGATGTTCCCCGAGTTCGGCCAGCCCATCCCGGCCACGGCCTGAAGGAGTGCGCGTGACCCCTGTCGACACCGTTCGTGAACTGCGGATCAACGGCCGGCGCGTCCGGGTCTCGGTGCGGGCGGGGGAGGGTCGGCCCCTGGTGCTGTGCAACGGCATCGGCGCGAACCTGGATCTGCTCCAGCCGTTCGTCGACGAGCTCGACCCGGCGATCCCCGTCATCCGGTTCGATGTTCCCGGGATCGGCGGATCCGAACTGCCCAGGCTGCCTTACACTTTCGCGACAATGGCCTGCCTGCTCGGCACGGTGCTCGACGACATCGGCTGTCGCGAGGTGGACGTGCTCGGCATCTCCTGGGGCGGGGGCCTGGCCCAGCAGTTCGCTGTCCAGAATCCCCGGCGCTGCCGTCGCCTGGTGCTCGTCGCCACGGCGACCGGCATGGTGATGGTCCCGGCCCGGCCGCGGGTCCTGAGCAAGATGATCACCCCCCGCCGGTATCGCGACCCCGCCTACGCCGCGGCCATCGCCGCGCAGCTGTACGGCGGGCGCCTGCGCGACGAACCGGAGCTGGCGACGGAGCTTCTGATCCGCCACGCCAGGATGGCGCCCGGTCGCGGCTACGCCCTGCAGCTGATCGGTGGGGCGGGCTGGACCAGTCTGCCGTTCCTGCCGTTGATCCGGCAGCCCACGCTGATCCTGGCCGGCACGGACGACCCGATCATTCCCCTCGTCAACGCGCGGATCATGCATCGGTTGCTGCCGCACTCGACCCTGCACGTCTATCCCGACGGCCACCTCGGGTTGATCACCCGTGCCGACGATCTCGCGCCCCGCGTCGCGGCGTTCCTGCGGCCGTCAGCCGTGTCCACCGGAGGCTGAGCCGACGGTCACCGCGTGCTGCGGTGGCCGCTCGTCGTCGAGGGTGGTCTCGCCGAGCCCGATCCGCTGCTGGATCCGCTTCATCCACTGCGGCGCCCACCAGCAGTCGTCGCCGAGCAGTTTCATGATCGCGGGGACCAGCAGCATGCGCAGCACGGTCGCGTCGATGATCAGGGCGGCGATCATGCCATAGGCGATGTACTGCATCATCACCAGATCGGAGAACGCGAACGCGCCGGTGACGACGATCAGGATCAGCGCGGCCGCGGTGATGATGCGCCCGGTCTGGGCGGTGCCGATGCGGATCGCGTCGGTGGTGGACGCGCCCTTGGCACGTGCTTCCACCATCCGGGAGAGCAGGAACACTTCGTAGTCGGTCGACAAGCCGTAGATCACCGCGATGATCAGCATCAGCACCGGAGCGCTGATCGGCTGTGGCGTGAAATTGAGGATCCCGGAACCATGTCCGTCGATGAAGATCCAGGTGAGGATGCCCAGGGTCGCGCCGAGCCCGAGCACGTTCATCAACACGGCCTTGAGGGGGAGCACCAGTGAGCCGAAGGCCAGGAACATCAGCACCATGGTGATCGCCAACACCAGGATGATCATGAACGGCATCCGGTCGAGCAGCGTGTCGATGCTGTCGGCCATGATCGCGGGCTGGCCGGTGACGTACATCGTCACGCCGTCGGGCACCTCGATCGAGCGCAGGTAGTCGATCGTCGGCTCGGCGTTGCCGGTCGGGTCGACCAGGGTGGCGGAGGTCCGATACACCGTCGGGTCGGTGGACCCGGTATTGCTCGGGACCCCGAACGAGCTGACCAGCCCCGGTGCCTGGTTGGCCTCGCGCATGATCTGGCCGATCGCCGGGGTGTTGTCGGAGACGAAGACGAGCTGGATCGGGTCGGTCTTCTTCAACGGGAAGATCTCGTAGAAGTGCTCGAGCGCGAGCCGGGTGCTGTTGTCCGGCGGCAGATACTTCTCGTTGATGCCACCGAACGCCAGGTTCCCCACCGGGATGATCAGCAGCAGCAAGCCGATGACGATCGGGATGGCCACCTGGAGCGGACGCCTCATCACCCAGCGGGTGAGCCTGCCCCAGAAGCCGTTCTCGATCTCCTCCGACGTCCTGGTCTTGCGGAACCGCTTCAGTCCGAGCATGTCGACGCGCGGGCCGAGCACGGCCAGCATCGCGGGCAACAGCGTGACCGCGGTCAGCGCGGCGAGCGAGACCGTTGCGATGGTGCCGTAGGCGACCGAGCGCAGGAAGCCCTGCGGGAACAGCAGGATGCCACCCAGGCTGGCGATGATCATCGTCGCGGAGAACACGACCGTGCGTCCCGCCGTCATCACCGTCCGCCGCACCGCGGCCCGCGTGTCGTAGCCGTCGGCCAGTTCCTCGCGGAACCTGCTGACGATGAACAACCCGAAATCGATGGCCAGGCCGAGTCCGATCATCGACACCACCGCGGACACGAACGAGTTGACGTCGGTGACGTGGGTGATGCCCATGACGATCCCGTTGGCGCCGAGAATGGTGAGCCCGCCGATGATCAGCGGCAGCGCGGCGGCGACCACGCCACCGAAGATGAAGAACAGCAGCACCGCGACCGCGGGGATGGCCAGCATCTCCATCCGCTGCACGTCGTGGGCGATGGTGTCGTTGAGGGTGCCGCCGACGGCCTGCAATCCGGACACTTCCACCTGGACGCCGTCGATGGCGAACGCGTCGCTCACTTCCCGGTAGTTGCGCAACACCTCGGTGTCGTTGTCGCCCACGATCGCGATCGACGCGAAGGCGTGCTGCTTGTCCTTGGAGCCGAACACGGACGGCACGCCGGGGGTGGTGCCCACTGTCCAATAGGCGCCGTTGATCTTGTCGACCGCGGTCGGATACTCGGCGACCACCCGGGAGAGGCTGTCGACGACCTCGGCGCTGAACTTCGGATCGTCGATGGTTGTCCCCGAGGGGGCGGTGTACAGCACGATGACGTCCCCGGTGTGGTCGCGTCCGAACGCGCGGTCGGCGATCTTCGCGCCCTGCGACGACTCCGAACCAGGGTCGTCCCACCCGCCGGAGGTGAGCTGGTTCTCCAGGCCCAGCCCGAAGCCGCCCAGGGCCAGCAGTGCGGCGCCGACGACGGCGAGCACCGCGAAACGGAACCGATAGACCAGGTCGCCCCAACGGGTGAACACAAGCGACTCCTCGACAGCAGGGGCAACGGGCATCGGCGACTGCCCCACACCGCTGTGGCAGAGGTCGAGGTGTCGACGGTGTCGCCGATGGTGGCACGCGAAACTGAGGAATAGCTGACAGCTGCCAGTGGGTTCTCAGCGAGTGCGCGAGTTACGCGCGCGCCGACCGAACTGCGCGGCGACGAGGGGTGCGCCGATACCGTGCAGCACGATGCTGCCGCACACGACGACCAGCGTGGCTCCGACGACGAGATTCGCGTCCGACGTGCCCGCCAGGCTGTTGACCGCGAGCAGACCGAAGACGATGGAGGCGACGCCGCGCGGGCCCAGGCAGCACAGCAGGATTCGCTCGGGCCCGGTGAAGCGGGAACCGATCAGGGCGAGCGCCGCGGGCACGATCCGGAAGACCGTCAGCGCGAGCAGTCCGTAGACGACGACCTGCCAGTCCAGCCCGGGAATGGCGACCGCGATCGCGCCGACCACGAACCACAGGCCCAGGCCGAGGAATTGGGCCAGGCCCTCGGTCAGTTCCAGGGGTTCGCCGGGGATGTCTCGGTGGGTGGCCCGGTAGGCGAGCCCGGCCAGGAAGGCCGCCACGAACCCGTTGCCGTCGAGCTGGATGGCCAGCGCGAAGGTGAGCACCGGGATGGCCAGAATGCCGCAGCGCACGGTCCTGGGGTCGGTCCAGCCGCGGGCCGCGGCCGCCGACAGCGCGAGCCCGGCGGCCGCGCCGATGGGAAGGCCGACCAGGACGGACTTCACCACGGCCTGCAGCGCGTGGCCGAAGGCTCCCAGCACCTCGTCGGAGTCGGTGCTGCGCCGATACGCCTCGAGGGCGAAGAGCATGACCGGGGCGACGAGTCCGTCGTTGAGTCCGCTCTCGACATTGAGGGTGTCGCGGACCCGCTTGGTGATCCGGTTGTCCCGCAGGATGGACTGGGCGGGCACCAGATCGGTCGGCATCACGATGCAGGCGAGGATCAGCAACAGCGGCCAAGAATCCACCGACAGCACGTATTGCCCGGCGACCGTGGCGATCACGAGGCTGACCGCGAACGCCACCAGCATGCGGGTCACCCCGGTGTTCTTGGCGATCCGGTCCCGGATCTCGGTGGCATCGGTGAACAGGAACAGCGCGAGCAGGAATTCGACGATCCGCAGCGCGGCGGTGGTGTCGATCGAGGGCAGCAACCACTCGTCGTCGGTCAGCCCGACGGCGGCGCCCGCCACGATCATGGCCACCGGCTCGGTCACGCTCCAGCGCGCGAAGGCGCGGGAGTAGCAGGCCCACACCAGGATGATGGCCATCGTCACCGCTATCGCGACGAACATGCTTCTCCCGCCGGTGGGTCGAGACGATTGCTATCGGAAAACCAATGGTAGGAGACCTTCGCCCGCTCTGGCGGTACCGCTGGCGTGTCGGCGGCACCGCCGGAGCGGAGGTGCTGGTGCGGCTCGTCCGTCAGCGGAGTTCGCGCTTGAGGATCTTGCCGGTCGCCGTCATGGGGAGCGTGTCGACGAGTTCCACGATGCGCGGGTACTTGTAGGCGGCCATCTGCTCCCGGCTCCAGGCCACGAGCTCCTCGGGGGTGGCGGTGGTCCCGGGTTCGAGGATCACGAAGGCCTTGACCTCTTCGCCGTGACTGTCGTGCGGCACGCCGATCACCGCAGTCAGGCTGACCGCCGGGTGGGTCAGCAGCACTTCCTCGATCTCGCGCGGATAGACGTTGAATCCACCGCGGATGATGAGGTCCTTGGTGCGGTCGACGATGTAGTAGAAGCCGTCCTGGTCCCTGCGGGCCAGATCGCCGGTGCGGAACCAACCGTCGCGGATGACCTCGGCCGTGGCTTCTGGGCGGCCGTGATAGCCCTTCATCACGTTGGGACCGCGGACCGCCATCTCGCCCACGGCCCCCACTTCGGTGATCTCCGACCCGTCGTCGTCGATGAGCTTGATCTCGACACCCCAGATCGGCACCCCGATCGAGCCGGGACGGAGACCGCGATCGGGGTCGCTGAACGACACCACCGGTGATGTCTCGGACAGGCCGTACCCCTCGAGCACGGTGATACCGAGGCGATCTTTCACCTGATGCAGGATCTCCAAGGGCAGGGCGGCGCCGCCGGAGATACCGATGCGCAGGTTGCGGGCGATTCGCTCGACGTCGATCTCGGCGGTCAGAGCGTTGAGCAGGCCCCACCACATCGTCGGCACACCGGCGAAGAAGGTGATGTCCTCGGTGTTCATCAGCTCGACGACCTGCGCGGCGTCGAAGCGTGGCACCAGATGCAGGGTGGCCGCGGTGGCGAACCCCGCGTGCATCTGCACGGTGGCGCCGAAGGTGTGGAACAGCGGCAGGCACACGATGTGACTGTCGGCCGCGGGACGGTTGCGCAGCAGCTGGTTCAGGGTCAGTGCGTTGACGAGGGTGTTGGAATGCGAGAGCTCCGCGCCCTTGGGCTGCCCGGTCGTGCCGGAGGTGTAGAGCACGATCGCGGTGTCGGTGGCCTCGGTGCCGACCGCCTGGAAGACCGGGCTGGCGCCGGCCACCGCCGCACCCAGCGTCTCGGCACCCGTGAGGGGGCTGGGCGCCGCGGGGTCGGCGGTGATGAGGAAGAAGTGCTCGATCTCGGCGACCCCGGCGGCGGCGAAACCCTCACTGCCCATCGGAAGTTCGGCGCTGCCCTCGAAGCAGAAGTACGCCACCGCGCCGGAATCGCGCAGGTGATAGGCGATCTCGCGGCTCTTGAGTAGCACATTGAGGGGCACGACCACCGCGCCCGCCTTGAGAATGCCGTAGTAGACGATCGGGAAGTACGGCAGATTCGGGCAGCTGAGCGCGACCTTGTCGCCGGGCCTGATCCCGCGCGCGACCAGGAGATCGGCTACCTGGTTGGCTGCGGCGTCCACCTGGGCATAGGTCAGCCGGGTCCCACCCAGGACGAGGGCATCGCGGTGTGGATGGCGACGGGCGGAGTCCTCGAGGAGGACCGACAGGTTCAGCACGGGGGTACTTCCTTGCGCGAATGAGGGAGGCACGAGTGAATTCGAACTCGAATCGAGATTGACGGTAGGGGCGGGGTCCCGACCCTGTCAAGGCGCACTCGTGGGCGATGAAGGGGGGAGGGGAGTCCGCGTAGACGGGCGGTGCATCAAGGTCATCGGCTGTTACGATGTCAAGTCGTGTTCGAGAACAAGGCGGCCCCGCAGGCCTCGGCCCGGCCCGCTCCCGTGCAGCGTCGCGGGATCGAGCGCGTGCAGGCGATTCTCGGGGCCGCCGATTCCTTGCTGCGCGAGCAGGGCTACGACGCGGCGACGTTGAAAGCGATCGGGGACCGGACCGGTATTCCGCTGGCGTCGATCTATCACTACTTCGCCGATCGCTACCAGGTCGATGTCGAACTGGCGCACCGTCATGTCCGCGAACTGGACGCGCGCATCGTCGCGGTACTGGAGCGCCCGGTGGCGCGAAATCTGCGCCAGGCCACCGATGTGATCATCGACCTGCTCGTCGACTACTACCGGGAGTTTCCCGGCTTCATCGAACTCTGGTTCGTGGGGCGCCCCCCGGCGATCGCCGAGGTGGCACGGGTGTTCGACGAAGCGCAGTCCGAACGCTTCTGGCGGTACCTCATCGACCGGGAGTTCGTCGACGCCGAGACGCCGCTGCTCCCCGTCGAGCTCGCGTTCGAGGCGGGTAACCGGCTGTTCGACGTCGCCTTCCGGCGGTCGCCTTCCGGTGACGAGGCCACGATCGCCGAAGCGCGGCGGCTCGTCGCCGCCTACCTCGAGACCTACGCGCCGAGGGCCTGACCCGCCCGTCGGCTGGTCGGGTCCGAGGGAGTCGCCGGGTCATCTGCCGATTTTTGACAGCGCTCCGCGCGGATCCTAAACTCGAATTGAATTCGAGATCGATTCAATGCACGACCGCCATGTCCATTCCATCGAGCGTTCGGAGTTGCCGCGTGACCACTGCCGTCATCGAAGTCACGCGTGCGCGTAATCCCTTTCCGCAGTCGGAGGTGACGCGCGACAGCACGGGAACCCCGCGCTACGCCTCGGTCCCGGAGACGCTGATCGATGTCCTGCGCGCCCACGTCGAGCAGCGACCGGACGCCGAAGCCGTCGCGGAAGTCGGCGGCGACCGGCTGACCTACCGGCAGCTCTGGGAGCGCGCCGCGCGGACGGCCGGTGGGCTGCGTGCCGCCGGGGTGCGGCGCGGGGATCGGGTGGCGCTGCGCTACCCGTCGGGGAAGACCTGGGCGCTCGCCTTCTGGGGCACGATCATGGCCGGTGGCATCGCGGTGGCGGTGAATATCCGGTCGGCGGGCCCGGAGGTGGAATTCGTCCTCACCGACGCCGACATCGCGGTCGATCTCACCGCGGACACCCCGCTGCCGGACAGCGACCCCTATGTGGCGGAGGGGCTCTGCGCCGACGACCTGGCCGCGCTGTTCTACACCTCGGGCGGCGCGGGGCGCCCGAAGGGCGTGCCCACCACCCACGGGGCCTTCG
Organism: Nocardia sp. NPDC050718; assembly: GCF_040654235.1. Lineage (NCBI taxonomy): Bacteria > Bacillati > Actinomycetota > Actinomycetes > Mycobacteriales > Nocardiaceae > Nocardia > Nocardia sp. NPDC050718. The sequence goes on from NZ_JBFAHQ010000004.1 coordinate 168,389, forward strand.
TCACCAATGCCGAGAACATGATCCGCAGCTGCATGCTGCCCCGCGAGGTGGGCTCGGATCTGCGAACGCTGATCTCGATGCCGCTGTTCCAGGTGACGGCCTGCCATTCGCAACTGGTGGTCGCCGCCTACGTCGGTGGAACCGCGGTGATCCAGTCCACGCCCGATCTCGCGCTGCTGATCGAAACGCTGGCGGTGGAACGGATCTCCTTCGTCGTGACGGTGCCGTCGGTCTACTCGGCGCTGCTGCGGCACCCGGACTTCGCCACCGCGGACGTGTCCGGAGTTCGGATGGTCGGCTACGGCGGTGCCCCGATCGCGCCGTCGCTGGTGCGCGAGTTGCTCGCGGCCTTTCCGCGCGCGACGGTGACCAACGGTTACGGCACGACCGAGACGGCGTCGCTGATCACCGTGCTGCCCGATCGGGACGCGGTCACGCACGCGGACTCCGTCGGCTACGCGGTGCCGTCGGTGGACATCGGGATCGTCCCGATCGGCGATGTCCCGCACATCGGTGAGCTGGTCGTCCGTGGCGCCAACGTCACCGCCGGATACTGGTACCGCCCGGCGGCGACCGCCGAGACGATCGTCGGCGGCTGGCTCCGCACCGGCGACGTGGTGCGCGTCGACGACGCCGGGCGCGTCTATCTGATCGACCGCGCCACCGCCGGTACCCGGTGCCACACGCCGGACGGCGACGGTGGGCCGACATGAGCGGACTCGATCTGACCGGACGCACCGCGATCGTCACCGGGGGCTCGGAGGGGGTCGGTTCGGCCGCCGCGCGGGCCATCGTGGCGGCGGGCGGCAATGTCGTCCTCACCGCACGCCGACAGGAGGCCGCCGATGCCGCCGCGGCCGAATTGCGGGGCGCAGCGGTCGGTTTCGCCGCCGGTGGCATCGACGAGTCGGCGGCCCTGCGGTGTGTCGAGGCCACGATGAGCCGCTTCGGCGGCATCGACATCCTGGTCAACGCCGCGGACCGCAACCCGTCGGCCGGGCCGGTCCTCGACCAGGACTACCTGCGTTTCACCAAGACCTTCGGGGTGAACGTGTGGGGGCCGATCCTGTGGACCTCGCTGGTGACGCGGGCGTGGATGGGTGAGCACGGCGGGGTCGTGATCAACACCGTGTCGGTCGGCGGCGCGGCGGGCGAGCCCGATCACGGGCTCTTCCACGCCGCGAAGGCCGCGCTGAAACACGTCACCGAGCAACTGGCGCTGGAACTCTCGCCCGGCGTGCGGGTCAACGCTGTAGCGTCGGGCGCCGTCCGCACGCCGCCGGACGAGCCGCAGTCGGCCGTCGCGGCGGCGGACCACGCTGTGCCCGAGGACATCGGTGCCGCCATCGCTTTCCTCGCCTCCGACGCGGCGGGCCGGATCACCGGCGAGACCTTCGTGATCGACGGCGGACAGCGGCTGGGTGACGCGACCTCGTACCGCGGCGGCGAGTGCAGTCATGTGTGAAGCGATTCCGCACCGGGCGTGGCGTGCGTCGACGCCGGGCGCGCCGACCGGCACGGATGTTGCCTGATGGGTGACCGGCCGACGGTGCTGAGCGCCGCCGACATCGAGCTGCTCGAATTCGCCACCGCGTGGGCGCCCTACGGCGGCAACGATGCCGAGGCCTTCGTCCGATTCGGGCTCGGCGCCGATGAATTCCACCGCCGACTGCACCGGTTGCTCGGCTCGCGCGCAGCGCGCACGCTGACCAACACCACTGTAGCCACACTGCGGGAACAGTGTCGGAATCGGTTGTGGCGGTAGCCCGGTGCGGCCGGTCGCCGAGTCGGCGTTCGCTGCCCCTCAGCGGACGCGGGAGCGCCGGTAGGCCGACGGAGTGGTCCCGGTCCAGCGCTTGAAGGCGTGGATGAACGGCGTCGCCTCGGCGTAGCCCAGCCGGATCGCGATGTCGTCGATCGAGAGCGGAGTGCCGGTGAGCATCTCCTCGGCCAGCGTGCAGCGGACCTCGTCGACGAGTGCGCGATAGCCGGTACCCGCCTCGGTGAGACGCCGCCGGAGCGTGCGCGGGCTCGTGCCCAGTTCGCGCGCGACCACCTCGATGGTCGGCGGGGACGCGATGCCCGCGGACTCGCCGCCGGGCAGGATCAGCTCGCGGACCTCCGCCGTGATGCCCGTGCGGGCGCTGCGCCGTTGCAGGAGATCGGCGCACTGCGCGACACACAGGCTCCAGGTCTGGGCGTTCGCCTGGGGCAGCGTCTGGGCCAGCACCGCCGGGTCGAGGGTGAACACCGTCTGCGCGCGGCCGAATTCCGGCGGAGCGCCGAGCACCTCGGCCAGGCGCGCGGCGCTGTCGCCCGCGTCGAAGTCGAACTCGATCCGCGAGACGGCGAGTTCGTGGCCGAGCAGGTCGCCCATCACCCGATGCATGGCGACGATGTCGCGTTCGACGAGGAAGCGCACCACGTCGGGGGGAACGAGCTCGTGGTGGATCCGGGCCAGCACCCCGCCGTCGCTGGATTCGACGACCGGCGTGCAGAATCCGTAGCCCAGGTGGTAGTAACGCAGCGCCAGCGAAATCGCCTCGCGCAGTGTGGGACTGGTGACGCAGGCGAAGCCGAAGATGCCGAAGGTGGAGAGCCGGTAGCGGCGCCCCACCTCGACGCCGAGCGCGGGAACGTGGGCGAGCTCGCGCACGAGATTGCGCACGACGACGAGTTCGGTCGCGGCGGGTACCTGCAGATCGGGCGCGGTCAGGGCCGTCCCGGCGAGGCCGGTGCCGGCCAGCACGCGATCGGCGGTGACGCCGTGATCGGCCGCGAAAGCCGCCATCACCGCGATGCTGGCGATGCCGCGCGGAAAGTCCCAGGTCCGGACTTCCGGCTCTTCGACGGTACGCATCCGTTCAGTATGGCCGAAAATATTGATTTGCTGGCCGTCGTTGTTTGTCCCCGGTGTTCGCGCAGGTCGTAGCGTTGACAGCGACAGCAGCGACAGAGGAGTCCTGGATGAGCGCGCGCACCACCCCGTCGATCGTCATCATCGGCACCGGTTTCGGCGGCCTCGGCATGGCGATGGAACTGCAGAAGGCCGGATTCGACCGGGTGACGCTGCTGGAACGGGCCGCCGACGTCGGCGGTGTGTGGCGCGAGAACACCTACCCCGGGGCGGGCTGCGACATCCCCTCGCCGCTGTACTCGTACTCCTACGAACCCCGAACCGACTGGCCAAAACGGTTCTCGGAGCAGCCCGACATCCATGCCTACCTGCGCGGGGTCGCCGAGAAACGCGGTCTGATCCCGAAGATCCGGTTCGGGGCCGAGGTCACGGCGGCCGAGTTCGACGACGCCACCGGCACCTGGACGGTGCACACGGCGGACGGCGCGACGATCACCGCCGACATCCTCATCCCGGCCGTGGGACAGCTGTCGCGGCCGGCGCTGCCGAATATCCCGGGTATCGACGATTTCCAGGGGGAGTCGTTCCACTCGGCCGAGTGGAACCACGAGGTGGATCTCACCGGCAAGCGGGTCGCGGTGATCGGGACCGGCGCCAGCGCGATCCAGTTCGTGCCCGCCATCCAGCCGAAGGTGCGGCGGCTGACGCTGTTCCAGCGGTCGGCCGCCTGGGTGCTGCCCAAGCCGGACATCGAGTACCGGCCCTGGCACCACACCGTGTTCGCCGCCATGCCACCGATCCGGCTGGCGGAACGGTTCGCGGTCTGGGCGCTGTGCGAATTCCTGTCGCTGGGCATCGTCGATGTCCCCGCGATCCGGCCGCTGGTGACCGGCATCGCCACCCGGCACCTCGAGAACCAGGTGCGGGACCCGCGGCTGCGGGCCGCGCTGCTGCCGGACTATCCGGCAGGCTGCAAGCGAGGCCTGTTCTCCAACAACTACTTTCCGGCCCTCACCCAGCCGAACGCACACGTCGAGACCAGCGCGATCAGCGAGATCCTGCCCGACGGTCTGCGCACCGCCGACGGTGCCGTCCACGGCGCGGACGTGATCATCTACGGCACGGGATTCAAGGGCACCGAATTCCTGTGGCCCATGCGGATCACCGGGCGCGCCGGACGCGAGCTGACCGACGCGTGGGACGGCGGCGCCCGCGCCTATCAGGGCATAGCTGTGCCCGGGTTCCCGAACATGTTCCTGATCTACGGCCCGAACACCAATCTCGGCGTGGGGTCGATCGTCTACATGATCGAGTCCCAGGCCCGCTACATCCGCCAGGCCGTCCAGCAGATCGCCCGGCGCCCGGGACGGGTGCTCGATGTGCGGGCCGAGGTGGCCGAGGCGTACGACACCCGGGTGCAGCGGCGGCTGGAACGGACCCCGTGGACCCGGTGCACGAGCTGGTACCGCACCGCGGCCGGGCGCATCACCAACAACTGGCCGGGGACCGTGTCCAGCTATCGCCGCGGCACGCGCACCTTCGCGCTGTCGGACTACCAGGTGGTCCCCGCCACGGCCGACCGCCCCGGGTTGTGAACAGCAACCGATCGACCCCCTTCCCGACGAGACCTGCCGGAGCCGACCGATGACCGTTGCCCTGCCGACCACCCTGTGCGAAGCGTTCCAGCGCACCGCCGCCCGCATGCCCGACGCCGTCGCCCTGCGCACACCCGGCGACACCACCCGCATCACCTGGGGCGAATACGCGCGCCGGGTGGAGCGGATCGCCGCGGGCCTGGCGAATCTGGGTGTCGCCCCCGGTGACGCCGTGGCTCTGATGCTGACCAACCGGCCCGAATTCCATCTCGTCGACACCGCCGCGATGCACCTGGGCGCCGTGCCCTTCTCGATCTACAACACCAACCCGGTCGAGACGATCGCCTATCAGCTGGCGAAGACCGGGAGCCGGGTGATCGTGTGCGAGAAGCAGTTCCTGCCCCAGATCGCCGCGGCCCGCGCCGTCGACCGCGCCGTCGACACGGTCGTGGTCGTCGACGAGGGCGGGGCCGACACGGTGTCGCTGGCCGAGCTCGAGTCGAACCCGCTGCCCGGCTTCGACTTCCGCGCCGCCTGGGAGCGGGTCGGCGCGGAGGACGTCCTGACGATCATCTTCACCTCCGGCACCACCGGAACCCCCAAGGGCGTCGAGCTCACCCACGCCAACATCCTGAGCAATATCGACGGCGTCCGCGACATGCTCGATCCCTGGTTCGAACATCGGACGGTGTCCTACCTGCCGGACGCGCACATCGTGAATCGCTGGACGTGCCACTACTTCCCGATGATCGGCGGGGGACCGGTCACCGACCTGGCCGACCCGAAGCAGATCGTGACCGCGCTGTCGGATACCCGGCCGACGGCGTTCGTCGGCGTGCCCCAGGTCTGGTACAAGATCAAGGGCGCGCTGGAGGCGCAGCTCGCCGCCGAGACCAGTCCGGTCAAGCGGAATCTCGCGACCTGGGCCATCGACATCGGGCGGCAGCAGGTGCGTGCCGAGCTCGGCGGGTCGGGCGGAGGCGTCTCACCGTGGCTGGCCGCGCGGCACCGGGTGGCGGATCGGCTGGTCCTGCACAAGATCCGGCACCGGCTCGGGCTCGACGAGTTGCTCGTCGGTGCGACCGGCGCGGCGCCGATCGCACCGGAAGCGCTCGAGTTCGTCCTCGGACTCGGTCTGCCGGTCGGTGAGGTGTACGGCATGTCGGAACTGTCGGCCATCGCCACCCTGAACCGGCCGGGCCGGATGCGGCTCGGCACGGTCGGTGTCGCCGCGCGCGGGGTCGAGGTGTCGCTCGCCGAGGACGGCGAGATCCTGGTCCGCGGCCCGATCGTGATGAAGGGATACCTGGGCGACCCCGAGCAGACCGCCGAGGCGATCGACGCGGTCGGCTGGGTGCACACCGGCGATATCGGCACTGTCGACGCCGACGGCTTCGTCTCGATCGTCGACCGCAAGAAGGAGTTGATCGTCAACTCCGGCGGAAAGAACATGTCGCCCAGCAAGATCGAGGGCTACGTGAAGGTCGCCTGCCCGCTCGCCGGGTCGGTGGTGGCCATCGGCGACGCGCGGCCCTACATCACCGCGCTGATCGCCCTCGACCCCGATGCCGCCGCCGCGTACGCGCTCGCGCACGGCCTGACCCCGAACCCGGCCGAGCTGGCCACCGATCCGGGGATCCGCGACCTGATCGACGCCGGCATCCGCGACGCCAACACGAAGCTGGCCAGGGTGGAGCAGATCAAGAAATTCGTTGTCGCACCGGTTTTCTGGCAGCCCGGCGGTGACGAACTGACGCCGACGGGAAAGCTCAAGCGCACACCGATCACGGCCAAATACGCCACCGAGATCGACACGATGTACAGCGCCGCGCGCTGACCCGTCCGAAGCGAAAACGAGGAAGCAGAGATGAGTACCACCGAGCAGGCGCCGGTCACGGCGGAAGTACTGGTGTCGTTCGATCCCGCGACCGGTGAACCGATCGGCGAGTACCCGATCGACGCCCCCGAGCAGGTCCAGCGCGTGGTCGGCACGGCGCGCGTCGCCGCGGAATTCTGGGCGGGGCAGCCGTTCTCGGCGCGACGCACGGCGCTGCTGCGCTGGGCGTCGTACCTGACCGGGCACGCCGAGGAGTTCACCGCCCTGATCCAGCGGGAGAACGGCAAACCGGTCGACGACGCCTTCCTCGAACTCACCCTGGCGCTGGGCCACATCGACTGGGCCGCCCGCCACGGGGAGCGGGCGCTGGCCTCGCGGCGGGAGCGCCCCGGCCTGCTGATGGCGAACTTCGCCGCCACGGTCGAGTGGCGGCCACTCGGTGTGGTCGGGGTGATCGGGCCGTGGAACTACCCGGTCTACACCCCGACCGGCTCGATCGCCTACGCCCTCATCGCCGGGAACACCGTGGTGTTCAAGCCGAGTGAGTACACCACCGGCATCGGCAACTACTTCGCGGCGGCCTTCGCCCTGGCGAATCCCGAGCTGCCGCAGGGCATTCTGGAGACCGTCAACGGGTACGGCGCCACCGGTGCCGCGCTGGTGACCGCCGGGGTGGACAAGGTCGCCTTCACCGGGTCGACCGCGACCGGGAAGAAGATCATGGCCGCGGCCGCCGATTCCCTGACACCCGTGCTGCTCGAATGCGGTGGCAAGGACGCCGCGATCGTCGCCGGCGACGCCGATGTCGCGGCCGCCGCCCGCGATATCGCCTGGGGCGCCTTCGCCAACAGCGGCCAGACCTGTGTCGGCGTCGAACGGGTCTACGTCGTGAAATCCATACGCGACCAGTTCGTTTCGGAGCTGCGCAAGAACCTCGACGGTGTGCGCGCCGGCAGCGATCCCGGGGCCGACTACGGCCCGATGACCATGCCGGGCCAGCTCGAGGTGGTCCGTCGCCATATCGAGGACGCGCTGCGCGACGGCGGCACCGCCGTGGTCGGTGGGCCCGATTCGGTGCGGGCGCCCTTCATCGACCCGGTCGTGCTGCTCGATGTCGACGAACAGTCACCCGCGGTGCAGGAGGAGACCTTCGGGCCCACCCTGACCGTGCGGTCGGTCGCCGATGTGGACGAAGCGGTGGCGCTGGCCAACGGCACCCGCTTCGGGCTGGCCTCCACCGTCTACTCGAAGCGGCACGGGCTCGAGATCGCCCGTCGGCTGCGCGCGGGTGCCACCTCGATCAACGCGGTCCTCGCCTTCGGCGCCATCTCGTCCCTGCCGTTCGGCGGGGTGGGCGAGTCCGGCATCGGGCGCATCCACGGTCAGGAGGGGCTGCGTGAGTTCGCCCGCCCGCATGCGCTGGCCCGGCAACGGTTCGCGATCCCGGGCATGGCGTTGCTGACCTTCGAGCGGACGGCCGCAACCATGGCCATCGTCCGGAGCGCGGTGCGGACCCTGTACGGCAACAAGCACTGACACCGGACGAGCGCGCCCGCGTTCGGCTACGAACCCGGTCGCTGTGCGGCGGGCTGGAACAGCTCGATGAGATTGCCCGCGGGGTCGGCGATGAGGACCTGCCGTCCGCCCGGGCCGGACACCGGGTCGCTGCGGAAGTCGACGCCCGCGCCACGGAGCCGGGCGATCTCGGCATCGAGGTCGGCGACGAGGAGGTGGATCCGGTTGCCGCCCGGCCCGGCCAGTTCGGCCGGGGTGGCGCGGGCACCGGAACTCGCCGGACCGGACAGCAGGAGCCGCAGGGGACCTCGCACGACATCGGCGAAGGCGGGCGCGGCATCGGTGTGCAGGGTGAAGCCGAAGTGCCCGGTGTAGAAGTCGATCGCTGCCGCGACGTCGTCGACGAGGTAGCGGACGGCGGCCAGGTCGGTGGATGTGGTCATGGCGCACTGCCTTTCGGGTGGGCGGTGAGGGTGGGCAGGAGGTGGCGGACCCGGGTGTCGATCTCGGTCGCGGTGGCCAGGAACAGGGGGTAGGGGTCCTCGTCGGCGCGGTGCCGCGCGGCCGGGTCCGGAATGCTCCAGTGGATGTGTCGCGGGTGGTCCGGGAAGTCGGGACAGTTCTCGCGGGCCTTGTCGCACAGGGTGATCACGACATCGAAGCGCTGATCACGCAGTTCCTCGAGCGGCCGGGGTACCCGGGCGCCGACATCGATGCCGAACTCGTCGCGCAGCACACGCACGGTGTCGGGATGCAGCGCCGGTTTCGGCCGGGTTCCGGCGCTGAGCGCCGTCACGCGGTCCTCGCCGCGGTGCCGGAGCAGGGCTTCGGCGATCACCGAGCGGGCGCTGTTGCCGGTGCACACGAACAGCACCGTTGACGCTGCCTGCGGTTCGATGGACGGTGCGCCGGGGTGCATCCGGAGCGCCGGATGCAGCGCGGGGCCCGCGCCGGCGATCAGGTCGGCGCAGCGGTCCAGATCCAGGTGGTTGTAGGTATCGCGGCCGTCGTGGCTGCTGCGCGTCGTCGTGACCAGCCCGCCGTCGCGGAGCAATCGCAGGTGGTAGGACACCAGATTCTGCGGTTCGCCGAGCCGCGTCACCAGTTCCCGCACGCGCAGATCGCCGCCGGCCAGCTCGGTGAGCAACTGCCATCGCAGGGGATGAGCGGCCAGCTGAACGAATGGGGGCACCGTTCGGCGGGGCGAGGTCACCACTCCAGGTTAGCACCGAACGCATCAAATGAGTTTGATGGAATTGCGTCCGGTCTCGGCGTCGCGATCCGGCCCGGCGTGCAAGACTGGCGGCGTGAGCGGGCCGGTGAAAGAACCTTCGGTGCAAGAACCCAGAGTGGTGGCGTCGAACGGAAAGTCGTTGCGCGACCGAGGGGAGGTGATCGGCGGCGGGCTGCTGTGGCTGGCCAAATGGTCGCTGTGCATCGTGGCGATCGCGGCGGGGGCGTGGGTGCTCGGTTCGGTCGCCGCCCGGCTGTGGGTGGTGATTCTGCCGGTCGCGCTGGCGATCGTGGTCGCCACGATCCTGTGGCCGCTCACCCGATGGCTGACCCGGCACCGGTGGCCGCCCGCGCTGGCCGCGTCGACGACCCTGCTGGGATTCCTCGCGCTGGTCGCCGGCGTCGTCGCGCTGATCGTGCCGTCGGTGGCCGATCAGGCCCCCGAACTCGTCGACAAGTCCACCGAGGGCGTCAATCAGGTCCGCGACTGGATCCAGGGCCCGCCGTTGCGGATCCGCGACGAGCAACTCGATTCCGCCGTCGAGGCCATCGTGGCGCGGCTGCAGTCCAGCGGCGCGCAGATCGCCAACGGGGTGTTCACCGGAGTCTCCACCGCGACCTCGTTCCTGATCACCGTGTTCCTGGTGCTCGTACTGGTGTTCTTCTTCCTGAAGGACGGGCCCCGGCTGCTGCCGTGGATGCACGGGGTGTTCGGCAGCCGCAGCGGCCGCCACGTCGAAGCCGTCCTGGAACGGGTATGGGCGACCCTGGGTGGATTCATCCGGACCCAGGCCGTCGTCAGCATGGTCGACGCCCTCTGCATCGGTACCGCGCTGTTCATCCTCGACGTCCCCTTGGCGCTGGTGCTGTCGGTGATCACTTTCATCGGCGGATTCGTGCCCATGGTCGGCGCGTTCGTCGCCGGTGCGCTCGCGGTCCTCGTCGCGCTGGTCGGCAACGGGTTCACCACCGCGGTGATCGTGCTCGGCATCGTCATCGCGGTCCAGCAGCTGGAAGGCAATGTGCTGCAACCGGTGCTGCAGAGCCGCAGCATGGAGTTGCACGCCGTGATCGTGCTGCTCGCGGTGACCGCGGGCGGCTCGCTCTACGGCATCACCGGCGCGTTCCTCGCGGTGCCGGTGGTGGCGATGGTCGCGGTGGTCATCCGGTACATCGGCGAGCAGATCGATGCCGCCACCGGAGCACCACCCGCGGAGGCGGACGAATCGGACATCGAGGAGTCGGTGGTGCCCGACCCCGCTGTCTGACCCGAACTCGTCGGACCGCGGCCCGACACGACGCCGACAGGGTTCACCTCGGCCACGGCCTGGACTACCGTGAAGATGTCGCCGCTGTGTCGTGGTCGCGGCGGGAAGTACCTCGTCGAATCCCTGCGAAGGAGGCGGGCGGTGGGCAGGCACGCGGACGTACTCACGGTCGGTGTCGAAGAGGAATTCCTGTTGACCGACCCCGGCACCGGGGCGCCGGCCCCGAAGAACCGCCAGGTCGCCGCCGCCGCGCAGCAGGCCGGCATCGACCTGCAGCTCGAGTTGACGCGGTGCCAGGTGGAAACCAGCAGCCGGGTGCACTCCGATATCGGCGAACTGCTGGGGGAGTTGCGCGCCTCCCGGCGCCGGGTCGCCGAGTGCGCGGCCGAGCACGATGCCCGGTTGCTCGCGGTCGCGATCCCGCCGACCGTTCCCGAGCGATTTCCGGTGACCGACACCCCGCGCTACGAGCGGATCGCGCGCACGTTCGGGATGCTCGCCCGCGAACAGGGACTGTGTGGTTGCCACGTCCACGTCGGCGTGCCGGACCGGGAGACCGCGGTGCTCGTCGGCAACTACGTGCGGCCCTGGCTGCCGGTCCTGCTCGCCACGACGGCCAACTCGGCGATCTACCGCGGCAGCGAGACCGGCTACGCGAGCTGGCGCAGCATTCTGTGGCGGCGCTGGCCGAGCGCCGGTCCGCCGCCGTATTTCACCTCGCTCGACGACTACGAGGCGATCGTGGCGATGATGCGGGCCAGCGGGAGCATCCTGGACAACAAGATGGTCTATTGGGACATCCGGCCCTCGGAGTCGTTCCCGACCGTGGAGATCCGGGTCAGCGATATCCCGGCCACCGCGGCCGAATCCGCGCTGCTGGCGGCGTTGATCCGGGGGATCGTGAGCTCCGGGCTGCGGTCGATCGCCCGGCGGGAAGCGGCACTCGCGGTGTCGGGCGAGGTGCTGCGGGCCGCCTACTGGAACGCCGCGCATTCCGGCCTGGACGGCAACGGCCTCGACATGGCCGACAGCCGGGTGGTTCCGCATCGGGACCTGCTGCGACGCCTCGTCGAGCACATCGAGCCGGCGCTCGTCGACAGCGGTGACCACGAATTCGTGGTCGCGGCGATCGACGCGTTGATCGGCCGGGGAAACGGTGCGCGCCGCCAGCTCGAGGCTTTCCGCGCCCGACGCGACATCGCCGACGTGGTGGCCGAATCCGCGCGGGCGACGCTGGACGGGTGCTGAGGCGGACCCGGCGCCGTTGTTTGTCCCGGCGCGACCCGGGTACCGCCGCGGTGGGTCCCCAAGACGGCCCACGGCCACCGTGGTGGCCGAGCGAACGTCGAAAGGAATGCCGCGATGAGCTTTGCGGACAAGGCGAAGAACAAGGCCGAGGAATTGGCGGGTAAGGCCAAGGAGGCCGCCGGCAAGGCCACCGACGACCGGGACCTGGAGAACGAGGGTCGCGCGGATCAGACCAAGTCCGACCTGAAGAACGCCGGCGAGAAGGTCAAGGACGCCTTCCGGAACTGACACCCGTCCGCGGGGCACCGAGCACGATCGCCGGTGCCCCGCGGGCGCTCGCCGTTTGCCGAAACCGCAATTTCGCGTGCCAGATCGCGGCGGGCATGACGAGACTCGAGGGCGACGCGGGCCGACGCTCGCGACGGAAGGAGACTCTTGTGCCGACACCGCGCCGCACCCGCCGCAGGGATACCCCACCGCCCCGGACCGGCAGCGGCGAGGCCGAGGTGCTGCGCGGCTTCCTCGACTATTTGCGGACATCGGTCGCCGCGAAGGTCGAGGGCGCGCCGGAGCCGCAGGCGCGCACCGCCGCCGTGCCGTCGGGCACGACGCTGCTCGGCGTGCTCGCGCATCTGACGTTCGTCGAACGCGCGATGTTCCTCGGGGACACCGTGACCGACTGGCAGGCCACTTTCCGGGTCGCTCCCGAGGACGGTGTGGGTGACATCGTCGCCCGCTACCGGTCCACGGTCGAGCGCGCGAACGAAATCCTCGACGGCTGTACCGATCTCGGAGCACCGATTCCGCGGCCCGGGCGCCCCGCGCCCAGTGTCCGCTGGGCGCTCACGCACATGATCGAGGAGACCGGCAGGCACGCGGGCCATGCCGATATCCTGCGCGAACTGATCGACGGCAGCACCGGCCGCTGAGGTCACTGGGTGAGCCGGTCGCCGCCGACCACAACAGCCTCGACACGCTGACCGCGCACGCCGAGGCGCTGGAGGCCAACGGGTGGAAGGGCGCCCTGCTCGGCACCGGCTGGGGCCGCCCCGACACCTTGACCGTGGCCGCCGCGCTCGCCGCGCGGACCCGCACGTTCGAACCGCTGATCGCGATCCGTCCCGGGTGCTGGCGGCCCGCGAACTTCGCTTCCGCCGCAGCCACTCTCGACCATCTCACCGGTGGCCGGGTGCGGGTTCTGGGGCGAACCGCTCGACGGCGTCCGGGAACGGATCGAACGGCTGCGCGCGCTCAGTGCCGAACTGGGTCGCGAGCACGCCCCGCTGGAATTCGGGCTGCGGATCACCACCTTCGTCCGTGACACCACCGAGCAGGCCTGGGCCGATGCCGAGATCAGGGTCGCCGAGATGGCGGCGAACAGTGATGGCGCACCGCAGGATCCGCGGCGCCCGACCGCCGTCGGGCAGCAGCGGCTGCTGGAGCTGGCGGCGCGGGTACCACCTGGCTGGTCGGTTCCGCCGAGGACGTCGCCGAGTCGCTGCGTAAGTATCGGGATCTGGGGATCACCCACTTCGTGCTGTCGGATACGCCGTACCTGCGCGAGATCGAACGCCAGGGTGACCAGCTACTGCCGTTGCTCGGGGAATGAGCGCACGCGGCGCCGTGGCCGGTAGTCGCCGGCGGTGAGGTCGACGGGCTTGCCCCGGATATGCGGCCGCGCCTCGGGATGACGCAATGGGGCCTGCGCGGCGCTGACGACTCACCTTCGCCGAACTCGAATGCGTGGCGGTGGCTGTCGCCGAGTGCGAGAGGTGTGTATACAAGTGTCAGAATGTGTGATAGACATCTGTCCAGACACTGAACTGCCTCCGTTGGACGGTCGGTTCCGGTCGTAGCGGAGGTTGACGGTCATGCACTCCCTCCGGAGAACGTGCAAGGTGAGGAGAGCCTGATGCGGCGGAAACCGAGTGCTCGATGTGACGTCGAGTGTTGTCCGGATGTCCCGACGGTGTGCGGACCGGGCATCACGGGTGGTGTCGAGTGAGCCGACCGCAGATCATGTTCGGCCGGGGGGCGGTGGTTGTCGGCGGCAGTAGCGGTGTGGGATTTGCTGTGGCGAGCCTGCTGGCGATGAACGGTGCGGGAGTGGTGATCAACGGACGGGACGGGGCGGCTGTGGACCGGGCCGTCACCGAGATCCGTGCTGCGGGCGGCGCGGCGTGGGGTGTCGAAGGGTCGGCGGCCGATTCGCTGGTCGCGGACAAGCTGGTCGGAACGTGTGTTGCCGAATGCGACGCGGTGGATGTGCTGGTCAATTGCGCCGGGATCGCGGAACCGTCCGGTTCCTCGATTCTTTCGGTCGATCCGCGGGACTGGCAGGCGCAGCTGGATTCCCATCTGGCGACGACATTCACGACCTGCCGAATCGCCGCCCCGCGCATGGTGGCACAGCAGCGTGGCTCGATCATCAACACCTCGTCCTTCGCGTTCCTCGGTGACTTCGGTGGTACCGGCTACGCCGCTGCGAAAGGCGCGGTCAACAGCCTCACCTTGGCGATCGCGGCTGAGTTGAAAGACAAGGCGGTCCGCGCGAATGTGGTCTGTCCGGGCGCTCGGACCCGGCTTTCCACGGGGTCGGCCTATGAGGACCATCTGACGGAGTTGTACCGCCGCGGGATGATCGACCAGGTGACGATGGACGCGTCGCTGGATCCACCACCCGCTGACTACGCCGCCGCGGTGTATCTGTACCTGAGCAGTGCGTCGGCGGTGTCCGTCACGGGCGAGATCTTCGTTGCCGCAGGAGGATTCGTGGGAAGGTATCGACGGCAGACTCCGCAGGTCCTGGGCTACCGCGATCACCGTACGTCGCCGGTGTGGCCGATCGGGGACCTGCATCGAATGATCGCCACCGATATGGATGCCACGTAGCAGTCCGGCGGATCGCCGTCGTTCGCGCCCGAACCGGTCTGTCCGGCCACGGTTTCTGAGTGCAATTGATGAATCAAGTTCCATATCATCGGGATGGTTTCAATCGTGAAATTCAATCTGTCGGAAGTCTTCGCCGCTGTCGCCGCGGCGGTGCCTGATCGGGAATTCATAGTCTGGCGCGACCGGCGGATCAGCTATGGCGCGGCCGACCGGCGCAGCAGTGGATTCGCCAGCTTTCTCGCAGCTCGGGGGTTCGGTTGCCGGATCGAGCGGTCGTCATTGGCCGGTCATGCCTCGGGCCAGGACCATGTCGGCATCTACCTGCGCAACTGCACCGAATATCCGGAGATTCTCGTCGGCGCTTACCGGTCGCGCACTGTGCCGTTCAACGTCAACTACCGCTACGTCGAAAGAGAACTCGTCTACCTGTTGCGCGACGCTCAGGTCAAAGTGCTTGTCTACCAAGCGGAATTCGCCCCCCGGGTCGCGGCGATTCTCGACGAATTGCCCGGATCGGTGTTGCTCGTCCAAGTCGCCGACGGCAGTGACCATGAACTACTGCCGGGTGCCGTCGCCTACGAAGACGCGGTGTCGACTCCGCGGCCGCCGGACGGGCTCCCCGCACCTCGCGGCGAGGACCTGTACCTGCTGTACACCGGCGGCACGACGGGGATGCCGAAGGGGGTGCTGTGGCAGCAGGACGACATCTACATGGCCGCCATGGGTGGCACCCGGTTCGGCACCGGTGAGCAGCTCGGCTCCTACGCGGAGCTCGTCGAATCGGCACGTGCGACCGAGGGGCACTACCGGCTCGTGGTCGCCGCCCCGTTCATGCACGGCGCCGGCGGGTGGTTGCTGTTCCAGACGGTGACCCACGGGGGCACACTGGTATTGCCCTCGGTCACGGACCGTTTCGACCCGGCCTCCGTGCTCCGGGCGGTGTCGCGAGAGCGCGTGATCGCGCTGCCGATCGTCGGTGACGCGATGGCGCGTCCGATCGCGGGTGAACTCGAATCCGGTCGCTACGACCTGGGCACGCTCGCCGCGGTGCACAACGCCGGCGCGCCACTCACCCCGACGGTTCGTCAGCGGCTGATGACCGCACTGGGTCGCGAGGTGATGGTGATCGACTCCGTGGGTTCCTCGGAATCAGGGATCCAGATGACACAGGTCTACGGTTCCGCCGACCCGCAAGCAGGCGGAAATTTCGCGCCCCAGAGCTCGGACACCGCTGTCGTCGACGAAGAGATGAGCCGGGTGCTCACCGAGCCTGGGGCGCACGGCTGGCTGGCGCGGCGCGGCCGGATTCCGCTCGGATATCTCGACGACGAAGCGAAGACGGCACGGACGTTTCCCACTATCGACGGACAGCGCTGGGCGATCGCCGGAGATCGCGCGAATCTGGTCGACGGCGGCCGGATCGAATTGCTCGGCCGCGACAACCTGACCATCAATTCCGGCGGCGAGAAGATCTTCGTCGAGGAAGTCGAGCGGGCCATCGCGGCGCATCCCGGCGTATCGGACGTGGTGGTCATCGGACGGACGTCGAGTCGGTGGGGGAGCGAGGTCGTGGCGATCGTGGAACTGATGGATGACACCGTCACCGACGCGGAATTGCTCGCCGAAGGCGCGAAACACATTGCCCGCTACAAACTTCCGAAGGCGATTCTCCGATGTTCGGAAATCGTGCGTTCGCCTACCGGGAAAGCGGATTACCGGTGGGCGCAGGACTTCGCGGTGCGCACGGGCATGGCCATGGGCTGAACGGAGTTGCCGCCGACCAGGCGAGGGCTCTCCCGGCCTGTTGTCTGCCACCGGCACACGACCTCGACCGCATGACCGCCACATGAATCGACTCCTCGGTTCCCCAGACGTGAGGACACCCATGGCCTTCGTGATCACCCAACGTTGCTGCAACGACGCCAGCTGTGTGGTGGAGTGCCCTGTCGACTGCATTCGGCCCCGGCCGGACGAGCCGGCGTTCGCCACCGCCGAGATACTGCACATCGACCCCGATACCTGCATCGACTGCGGTGCGTGCGTGGAGGCGTGCCCCGTGGACGCCATTTTCGGTGCCGACGAACTGCCACCCGCCCTGGCGCGCTACGCCGACATCAATGCCGCCTATTTCGAGCGCAATCCACTCGACACCGCCATCGCGGCCGCGCCGAACCCGATCCGTGTGCCACGGGAGTCGGCGACGCTGCGGGTGGCCGTCGTCGGCACCGGCCCGGCGGCCTGCTACGCGGCCGAGCAGCTGCTGGGACGTGGCCGGGTCGAGATCGACATGTTCGACCGGCTGCCCGCGCCATGGGGGCTTGCCCGCTACGGCGTAGCCCCCGACCACCCCGAAACCCGCGGTGTGACCGACATGTTCAACGCCGCCTTCAAACGGGACGCGGTGCGGATGCACCTCAACGTCGACATCGGCCGAGACGTCACCCACGACGAATTGCTCGCGCACTTCCACGCCGTCATCTACGCCGTCGGGGCCGCCGGTGATCGCCGGCTGGGCATCCCCGGTGAGGATCTCGCGGGCAGCTACTCGGCGACCGAGTTCGTGGCCTGGTACAACGGACATCCCGACTTCGCCGACCGGCGCTTCGATCTCTCGGGCGAACGCGCCGTCATCGTCGGCAACGGCAACGTAGCGCTCGATATCGCCCGCGTCCTCACCGCCGATCCGGCGACGCTCGGTCGGACGGACATCGCCGACCATGCGCTGGAAGCGCTGCGGCACAGCAATATTCGTGAAGTAGTGCTCCTCGGCCGCCGGGGTCTGCCGCACGCCGCGTTCACCGGGCCCGAGTTCCTGGCGCTGGCTGAGCTCGATGTCGACGTGGTGATCGATCCCGCCGACATCGATGACGACGTGGCCGCGGTGCTCGCGGACCCCTCGACCGATCCTGCGCTGCGGCTCAAGCTGACCTTGGCCGGGGAATACGCGCGACAGACGGGAGCCGGCGATCGCAAGCGCATCGTCTTCCGGTTCCTCGTCTCCCCGGCCGAGGTGAGCGGCGCTGATTCGGTGGCCGCGGTGCGGATCGTCCACAACGAGTTGCGCGCCTCGGCCGACGGCGCGACAGCTGTCGCCACCGACCGCACGGAAGTCGTACCCACCTCGCTGATCCTGCGGGCGGTCGGCTATCGCGGCAACCCGATCCCCGATGTTCCGTTCGACTCCGCCGCTGGCGTGATTCCGCACCGGCGTGGCCGGGTGGTCGATGCGGCGGACTCGGTCGTACCCGGCGTCTATACCGCCGGCTGGATCAAGCGGGGCGCGCGCGGGGTCATCGGCACGAACCGGGGTGATGCCGAGGAGACGGTGACCGGGCTGATCGAGGACTTCCTCGCCGGCAGTCTGGCGGAGCCGGATCGCGACCGTGCGGCGTTCGAGGAACTGCTCACGCAGCGCTGTCCGCAGCGTATCGATCGCGGTGGCTGGATGGCGGTCGATGCCGCCGAGCGGGCCAAGGGCGCTCTGGCGGGGCGGCCCCGTGTCAAGTTCGTGCGCGCCGGGGAGATCGTTGACCTCGCGCGTCGCGGAATGTGAGCTCGTCGCGGCGAATTTCGCGATGAGCATTGTTATGGGCTCATGTCGGTGATACCGTCCAGACACATGTCCAGTCAATTGTCCCTCCGGCCCGGTCGGATGACCTGGGACCGGGCACGCCCGCTATTGAATTCGAGGTACACGTGATGCCGTCGGCCGCAGTGGAGCCGTTCACGTTCGATCCGTACGACTACGCGTTTCACGACGATCCGTATCCGACCTATGAGCGCCTGCGCACGCAGAACCCGCTCTACCACAACGCGGATCTGGACTTCTGGGCCCTGTCGCGCCACGCCGATGTCATCGCCGGATTCCGTGACCACGTGCGCCTGTCCAGCGCCAACGGGGTCTCCCTCGATCCGGCTGCCTGGGGACCGCACGCCCACAAGACGATGTCGTTTCTGGCGATGGACGATCCGCGGCACATGCGGATGCGCAAGCTGGTGTTCAAGGGCTTCACGCCGCGCCGGGTCGCCGAGATGGACAGCCGAATCCACGAGCTGACCCTCGAGCACCTCGAACCGGCGCTGGCCGAGGGATCCTTCGACTGGATCGAGGACTTCGCGGGCAAACTGCCCATGGACGTCATCTCCGAACTCCTCGGTGTCCCGGTCGCCGACCGTGCCGAGGTGCGCCGGCTGGCCGATCTGGTGGTCCACCGCGACGACGGGGTGCTCGATATGCCCGCCGCGGCCATCGAGTCCGCGCTCGAACTCATCGTGTACTACAGCGAGATGGTCGCCCGCCGCAGGCGGCTGCCGACCGACGATCTCACCTCGGCCCTGCTCGACGCCGAGATCGACGGTGACCGGCTCACCGACGAGGAGATCATCGGGTTCATGTTCCTGATGGTGGTCGCGGGCAACGAGACCACCACCAAACTGCTGGGCAACGCGCTGTACTGGGCCGCGCGCACCCCGGGCGAGTACGCCAAGGTGGTCGCCGCCCCGGACCTGGTGCCGGACTGGGTCGAGGAGACGCTGCGGTTCGACACCTCCAGTCAAATCGTCGCCCGCAGCGCCACCACCGACATCGAGATGCACGGCCGGACGATCCCGGCGGGCGCGAAAGTGCTGCTGCTGATGGGGTCCGCCAACCGGGACTCCGCGGTGTTTCCCGACGGCGACGTCTTCCGGATCGACCGGCCGGAGAAGGGCGCGCTGGCCAGTTTCGGCGCCGGCGTGCACTTCTGCCTCGGCGCCCACCTGGCGCGGCTGGAGACCACCATCGCACTGCGCGAGTTCGTGTCCCGGGTCGGTGACTACGCGCTCGACGACACCGGGATCGTGCGGGTGCATTCGACGAACGTGCGTGGCTTCGCCACGCTTCCCATCACTACGGAGGTCCACTGATGCCCCGCTTCGCACCCCAACCCGACTCCCGCCCGGCGCTCGTGGCGGGAGCATCGTCGGGCATCGGCGCGGCCACCGCCCAGGCGCTGGCCGAGGCCGGCCATCCCGTCGTGCTCGGTGCACGTCGGCTCGACGAGTGCGAGATGTTGGCGGCCAAGATCCGCGCTGACGGCGGCCAGGCGCTGGCCTGTCGCCTCGATGTCACCGACACCGGGTCCGTCGACAGCTTTGTCACCGCCGCGGAAGCCGAGTTCGGGCCGACCGAGATCCTGGTGTCCGGGGCCGGGAACCTGGTCTTCGGTCAGGTCCACGAATTGACCCCCGAGCAGTTCCTTCGCCAGGTCGACGTCCACCTGGTCGGCCCGCAGCGGCTGGCCCACCGGGTGCTCCCGGGCATGATCGAGCGCGAACGCGGCGACTTCGTCATCATCAGCTCCGACACCGCGCCGTCGCCGCGCCCGCGTTCGGGCGCCTACCCGGCCGCGAAGGCGGGCCTGGAAGCGATGGCCCAGCAGCTGTGGATGGAGCTGGAGGGTTCCGGCGTGCGCGCCTCGGTGGTGCGGCCCGGCCCGACCAAGACCTCGATGGGTTCCGACACCACCGCCGAGATCATCGGGCCGGTCCTGCAGGACTGGGCCACCTGGGGATTCGCCCGGCATTCCGAGATGCTGCGCGCGTCGAATCTGGCCGCGGCCGTTCTGGCCGTGGTGTCGGCGCCGCGCGGCGCGCATATCCGGCTGACCGAGGTGCAACCCGAGGCACGAGTGCAGCCGAGGACCGACGGGAGCCTCGCATGAAGATCGTCGTCGACCTGGATCTGTGCCAGGGCCACGCGGTCTGCGCGGCCGAGGCACCTGAGGTCTTCACCGTTCCCCGTCGCGGCAAGGTCGAGATCCTCGACACCGATCCCGCGCCGGAATCCCGCGCCGCGGTCATGGACGCCGCGCGCTACTGCCCCACTCGCGCGCTGTCGATCATCGACGGCGACGACAACTGACCTGCCCGATAACCCCGAAAGGACTGAGAACATGGCTGCTTTCGATCGCGCCGAGCTCGACGAGATGGTGACCCGCTGGCTGCAGGCCAACAAGGACTGCGAGGCCGAGGGCGACTGGCGCCCGCTGGCGCAGTACTACACCGAGGACGCCACCTACGGCTGGAACTACGGTCCGACACAGGAATTCATGGCGGTCGGCCGTGACGAGATCCGCGACATCGCCATCGGTGTGGAAATGGACGGCCTCGAGGGCTGGACCTACCCGTATCAGGAGATGGTCGTCGACGACCGCAGCGGCACGGTGATCGGCTTCTGGAAGCAGGTCGCCGACACCACGCGTCCCGACGGTAGCCACTACTCCCCGGCGGGTATCGGCGGCAGCTGGTTCCGCTACGGGGGCAATTTCCAGTGGTCCTGGCAGCGGGACTTCTTCGACTTCGGCAATGTGAGCTCGCTGTTCCTGGAGATGATGTCGGCCGACGCGCTGTCGCCGGGCATGAACAAGCGCATCACCCGGGCCGTCTCCGGTGACCCACTGCCGGGCTGGTACAAGATCGGCGAAGCCCCGGTGCCGCTGTGGTGAGCGAACCGGACCGCGCGCCCAGCGGTTTCGCGGACCTGAGCCGGAGCGAACTGGCGATCCTGGTGCCCGAACTATTGCTGAGCGGGCACCTGATCGACCGCTCCGGGATGGCGCACAGCATCGCGGCTTTCGGCCGCGAGGGCATGGCCGAGGTGGCCATCGAAGAATGGCAGGTGGCCAGTCCCGTCTACACCCGGCGGATGCAGCGCGCGCTCGGCTTCACCGGCGACGGAGTGGAGACGATCTTCAAAGGGCTGCAACTCGATATCGGGGCGCCACCGCAGTTCATGGACTTCCGCTACCGCGTGCACGACCACCGGCACGGCGAGTTCTGGCTCGATCACTGCGGCGCGCTCGCGGACGTGGAACCCATGGGGGAGTCCTACGTACGGTCGATGTGCCACGATATCGAGGACCCCACCTTCGACGCCACCGCCCTGGCCACCAACCCGCACGCCCAGGTGCGGCCGATCCATCGGCCGCCACGGGTGCCCGCCGACCGTCATCCGGTCTGCGCGTGGACGGTGGTCATCGACGACTCGCATGTCCCGCCACCGGTTCCGGCCAACTTCGAGACCGTCGCGCGATCGCAAGCCGCCCAGGTGGTGCTGGATCCGATCGATCCACTCGACCCCGGACTCGGTGACTACGCGGGCCCGCTGCTCAGCGATCTGCGGTTCGGCGACTTCTCGCGCTCGGCGCTGATCCGAATGGCTGACGAGGTGTGCCTCCAGCACCACCTGCTGACCCTCGGATTCCTCATCGCGGTCGGTGCCAGGGCCGAGGACGCAGCGGCCGCCGACATCGGGCGCAGGCAGTTCGCCGGCATCGCGGGCCTGACCGCCGAGCGGCTGCGCCTGGCACTGGGTCTCGGTGACGACGATGCCGCCCTGGCCCAGGTGCTGCGGCGACATCCGGCCTGGAACCCACTGTGCTACACCGGCGTCCGTGTCGATCACGCCGAGATCGGGGTGCGCGTGCGCATCCCGAAGCGCAGCGGGGCTATGACCGACAAGGTCTGGCCCGCGCTGATCGACGCCACGCATCTGGCGCCCTTGGATGCGATGGCGCGCGGGGTGAATCCGCGCTTCACGGTCCACGTCATCGACGACACCGACGATGAACTCGCGGTCGGATTCCTCTTGGCGGAGAAGCCGTTCGCCGAGTCGGGCGAAGTCGCCATCACCCGGTTCAGCACCGGTGCGAACTTCCAATTCGCCGACCGTGGCATTCCACTTCCGCTGACCGTGATCTGACAGCACCACCGAGAGATTGAATTCCTATGGCGTGCACCTTCGCTGACCTGTTCGAGCACGCGGTAGACGCGATGCCCGGGCGCACCGCGCTGATCCACGGCGATCGGCGCATCACCTTCGATGAACTCGACGCCCGGGCCAATCGCCTGGCCCACCACTTGATCTCGATCGGCATCGGCCCCGGAGTCCATGTCGGATTCCAGATGCACAACAGCATCGAGACCATGGAAACGATCATCGCCTGCTTCAAAGTGCGGGCGGTGCCGATCAACATCAACTATCGCTACCGCGCCGAAGAATTGCACTACCTCTACGACAACGCCGATATCCATACCCTGGTCTTCCACCGCAGCTATGCCGAGGCGGTCGAGCAGGCGCTGCGGCAGGCGCCGCGGGTTCGCCACGCGATAGTCGTCGACGATGATCTGGGCAGCGATCACCTCGACACCGGAGCGGTGCCCTACGAGTCCGTGCTCGCCGCATCGACGGCGCGGCCTCAGGTGCCCCGTCACGCCGACGACCTGTTCGTGATGTACACCGGCGGCACGACCGGCCTGCCCAAAGGCGTCATGTGGCGCCAGGAGGACATGTGGCGGGTGCTCGGCGGCGGTATCGACTTCTATACCGGGGAACCGGTGGCGGACGAGTTCGCGCAGTCGCGCGCCGGCGCGCAAGCCGATCCCACCCGGTGGCTGATCCTGCCGCCGCTGATTCACGCGGCGGGGATGATGCCCACCTTCGCCGCGCTGTGGAGCGGCAACACCATCGTCTACGAATCGAGATTCGAGCCTGCCGCCATCTGGCGGACTGTGCAGCGGGAACGGCCCGCGATCATGGTCGTCACCGGTGACGCGATGGCCCGGCCGCTGCTGGATGCGTACCGGATCGCGCTGCCGGACGCGAGCTCCCTCGTCGCCGTCGCCTCGGGTGCGGCCTTGCTGTCCCAGCCGGTGAAGAACGAACTGCTCGAACAGTTCCCGTGCGCCGTGGTCACCGATTCCATCGGATCGTCGGAGACCGGATTCGGTGGCATCGGCTTCGCGACCAAGCACGATGATCCGGGGCGAGGTCCGCGGGTGCAGACCGGCCGCGGTGCCGTGGTCGTCGACGAGGACGGCCGCCCGGTCGCCGTGGGGGAACAGGGCTGGCTGGCGAAGACGGGCGCGGTGCCGCTGGGCTATTACAAGGACGACGAGAAGTCCCGGAAGCTGTTCAAGACCGTCGACGGCGCCCGGATGGTGATCACCGACGATCGTGCCCGGGTGGAAGACGACGGCTCCATCACGCTCATCGGGCGCGGCAATATGGTGATCAACACCGGCGGCGAGAAAGTCTTCGTGGAAGAGGTCGAGAGCGTGCTGAAAGCGCACCCCGCGGTGTTCGACGCGGTGGTTGTCGGCATCACGCACGAAAGATGGGGACAGCAAGTCGCGGCGGTGATGTCACTGTCGGCCTCGACAGAACCCGACTTCGCATCGATCATCGCCCACGTGCGCACCCATCTCGCCGGCTACAAGGTGCCGCGGACACTGTGGATCGCGCAGTCGGTCACTCGTTCGCCCAGTGGCAAACCTGACTATCGCTGGGCCGAGAACTACGCCACCGCCCGCGATCCCGACTACCGGGCCGCGCCGTCGGCTCGCTCGTGAATCGGCACTGAACCCGGTGCACGGTGGTGCACGCTCGTACGGCGCTCTGTCGTCCGGGCGTGCACCACCCGTTGTGGGCCTGCTGTTCCCGGTTCGCGACCGGCCATGTCGGCGCGAACCGGTAGCTCGGCTCACTGGCCGGTGACCGGCTGTTCCGGAGCTTGCGTAGCAGGCAACTCGAGTATCCGCGAGCTGTATCCCGTGGCCGCATCGATGAGCGCATCGGTGCATACCCGTTCGAGCAGGTCGACGGATTCGGCATCGGCATCGGGTCCGAGGGCGGCCAGGGCACGTCGGCGAACACGAGCGCTCAGCCGATCCCGTAGCGCGGTGATCCCGGGGTTGTCACCGAGATCGGAGGCCTCATCGGCCATCCGAGAGATCGTGAGCGGCATGGAGGTGTCGTCGGGGTCGGGACCGGCCGCGACCGTGAGCGTGGCCGGTGGAGGGCTGTGCGCGGCCGATGACAGGCTGCGCCATATCGTCTCGGCCGCGAGTCGTTCGCGCGAGCCGAAGTAGGCCCGCACGGTGGCTGTCGTGATTCCGGCGTCGTCGGCGACAGCGTGGAGGCTGAGACCGTCGAAGCCGTTGCGGGACAGGACACGAATCGTGGCATCCAGGATTCGCGCGCGGGTCTCGGCCTCGTCGTCGGGAATCCGTCGGTCAATTTCAGCGGTGGAAGACACTGTTTCGGACACAAGTCTAGATGCTATTCTGGACACCACTGCAAGGCAATGGATAGTGGCTGAGACGACAGTCATATCGCCCAGGAGGTGCGGAAACTTGATGAGTAGGCAACTGAGTATCTGGCGGCGGTCATGGGTGTGAGTCCAACCTCGACCGCGTCGCGCACGATCGCCATCACGGGAGGCGCGCGCGGAATCGGGCGGGCCATCGCCGCCGAGCTGGCGACGCGCGGGTGCTCGGTCGTCATCGGCGACATCGATCTCGACACGGCGGCCGACACTGCGGCAGCCCTCGGGCTCGCGGGCGCCTTCGCACTCGATGTCACCGACCCGGCTTCGTTCGAGCGCTTTCTCGGAAACGCGGAGAACGCGGTCGGGCCCCTTGATGTCCTGATCAACAATGCCGGGGTCATGCCCGTCGGGCCCTTTGTCGAAGAATCCGACAACATCACCCGCCGGATACTCGACATCAATGTCTACGGCGTCATCGCCGGGACGAAACTGGCACTGCCGCAGATGCTCTCGCGCCGGCGCGGGCACATCGTGAACATCTCCTCACTCGCCGGCGAGAACCCGACCCCGGGGATGGCTACCTACTGCGCCAGCAAGCAGGCGGTGCTGAGTTTCACCGAAGCGATGCGCCGGGAACACCGTGGTCGTGGTGTGCACTTCTCGGCGGTCCTGCCGACGTTCACCCGCACCGAGATGATCGCCGGGACGCGCGCGCCCTTCGGGCTGCTGGCCGAACCCGAGGACGTCGCCCGGGCTGTCGCGGGCCTGGTTGCGCGACCGCGTCGGCGGGTCACGGTAACGCGCCGAGCCGGCTGGCTGGCCGCGATGGACAAGGTGACGCCACGGTTGATCAGTGAATTCATGGTCCGGCGGCTCGGCATCGACCACACCTTCCTCGACGGGGTGGACCAGTCCGCCCGCCGCGGCTACAACGAGCGCCTCATTCGCTGACCATTTCACCGCCGGTCCGGCGACAGGCGTGGCACAATTGTCGTTCTGGACAGATGTCGGTGTAGTATTCGGACATATGTCTGCTCCTGCGTCGAACCCCATGGAAGCCACCCGGCGCCGTCTGACCGGAAAACAGGCCGAGACGGTTGCCCGGCTGACCAGTGCCGCGGTCGTCGTGTTGGCTCGGGAAGGCTACGCGGCCACCACCATCCGATTGATCGCGGCCGAGGCCGGTGTCGGCACGGCCACCGCCTACACCTATTTCTCCTCCAAGGATCACATCATCGCCGAGGTGTACTGGCGGCGGTTCACCGCCACAGAACCCGAGGACCTTCCCGACGCCGATCCCGCGACCCGCGCCATCGCGGTGCTGCGGCAGGTGTCCACGCTGGTCGCCGACGAGCCCGCCCTGGCGGCCGCGATGAGCCAAGCCCTGCTCGGCGAGGACCCCGATGTCGCGCATCTGCGGGTCCGGATCGGCACGGCCCTGCACGAGCGCCTGGTCGAGGCGCTGGGATCGGACAACCCCGAGCTCGTCGAGGACCTCGAAGACCTCGAGTTGGTGTACTACGGCGCGATGCTGCAGGCGGGAATGGGACATCTGACATACGCCGCGGCGGCCGATCGCTTGGAGCGGTGCGCTCGTCGCCTGTTGGGGTGACTCGCGATCGAGTCGATCGCGAGTCACCGCCTTATCTCCGAGCTACCAGCCTCGGTCGATCCACTCGTCGAGACAGGGCGCCGCAGTGCCCACCCGGGTACTCAAACCATGACCGGTCAGTACGGTCGTTTCGGGTGGCAGACTGAACAGGCGGTCTCGAATCGAGCCGATGATGGTGGGGAAATCCGAGAAGGAGCGCCCGGTCGCGCCCGGGCCGCCCGCGAAGAGTGTATCGCCACTGAACAGGGCCGAGAGTTCCGGCGCCCACACGCATATCGACCCAGGGGAGTGGCCTGGCGTATGGATGATATGTAATTCGGTACCGGCCACGGTGATTCGCAGGCCGTCCTCGATCGGCTGGTATCGCACGGTCGGGTGAACCGCGCGCCAGAGCATGTCGTCACCGGGGTGCACCAGCACCGGGGCGTCGACCGATCGGGCAAGCGTAGGCGCGACACCGATGTGATCATTGTGCGCGTGCGTGCAGACGATCGCGCGGACCGCTCGCCCGGCGATCGCCTCGCGAATCGCCGCGGCATCATGGGCTGCGTCGATGACGACAACCTCGGTGCCGTCCCCGACCACCCACACATTGTTGTCGACCGCCCAGCTGCCACCGTCGAGTTCGAAGGTTCCGGAGGTGATCACCTGCCTAATGTGCTCGGTGGACTGCGCGGCGGTGGAATCGGTGGTCACCAGGTGACCACCGAGCGCAGGACCCGGCCGGACTTCATCGTGGCGAAGGCCTTCTCCACCTCGTCGAGCCCGATCCGTTCGGTGACGAACAGGTCCAGCGGCAGACGCCCCTGGCGATACAGTTCGATCAGGGCAGGGAAGTCGCGTTCGGGGAGGCAGTCGCCGTACCAGGACGATTTCAGTGCGCCACCATGGGAGAACAGGTCGAGCAGCGGCATGTCCAGGCGCATGTCCGGAGTCGGTACCCCGACCAGGACGACCGTCCCCGCCAGGTCCCGCGCGTAGAAGGCCTGCCGCCAGGTCTCGGGTCGGCCCACCGCATCGATCACGACATCGGCACCGAAACCGCTGGTGTAGTCCTTGATTCGCTCGACCGCATCGTGCGCGGTGGCGTCGACGAAGTGCGTGGCGCCGAGTTCGGCGGCGGCGGACAGTTTCGCCGCGTCACGGTCGACCGCGATGATGGTGGTGGCACCCGCGAGTTTCGCCCCGGCCACCGCCGCCGCGCCGACGCCGCCGCATCCGATCACTGCCACGGTGTCGCCCCGGCCGACCGCGCCGGTGTTGAGCGCCGCGCCGAGACCGGCCATGACACCGCACCCGAGCAGGCCGGCCACCGCCGGGTCGGTAGTGGAATCGACTATGGTGCACTGCTTTTCGTGGACGAGAGTCTTGTCGGCGAACGCCCCCACGCCGAGCGCGGGCGTGAGCTCCGTGCCGTCTTCGAGGGTCATCCGACGCTCGGCGTTGGCAGTGTCGAAGCAGTACCACGGCCGCCCGCGCCGGCACGCGCGGCAGGCGCCGCACACCGCGCGCCAGTTGAGGACGACGAAATCGCCGACCGCGACATGGGTGACGTCGGCGCCGACTCGGTCGACGACGCCGGCGGCCTCATGGCCGAGCAGGAACGGGAACTCGTCGTTGATTCCGCCCTCGCGGTAGGTGAGGTCGGTATGGCACACGCCGCAGGCCAGCACCCGGACCACGACGTCGTGCGCGCCGGGATCGGGGAGGCTGATCTGGACCATTTCCACGGCGGCGCCGGGATGGCGGGCGATGATGCCCCGGACCGTTTCGGTCATTGTCGCTGCTCCTTCGGGGCGGTTACGAGCCGTTGTGGGCCACCGCGGTCACCAGACCGCCGTCGACGATGAATTCCGACCCGGTCGAGTAGGACGATTCGTCACTGGCCAGGAACACCACGAACGGTGACACTTCGCTGGATTGGGCGGGCCTGCCGAGCGGGATATTGAGCAGGTCGTTCGGGATGCGCTCGGTCATGGGAGTGCGAATGAGGCCGGGGTGCAGTGAGTTCACCCGGATGTTGTGGGGGGCCAGTTCCAGCGCGGCGGATTTCGACAATCCCCGCACCGCCCATTTGGACGCCACATATCCGTGTGCCCAGGGCGCGCCGCGCAGCCCCTCGATCGAGGAGACGTTGATGATCGAGCCGCCACCCGCGGCGATCATCGCGTCGACCGAGGCGCGGATACCGAGGAAGGTCCCGGTGAGGTTGACGTCGATGATCCGCTGCCACTTGGCCATATCGAACTTCTGAATCGGCCCGCCGTTGACGATGCCCGCATTGTTGACCAGAACATTCAGCGTGCCGAAACGGTTCACCGCCTGCGTGACCGCGGCCTCCCACTGCTCGATATCGGCGACGTCGAGGTGCGTGTACAGCGCTGCGTCACCGAGTGATTCGGCCAGCGCCCGGCCCTCGTCGTCGAGTACATCGCCGATGACGACCTCGGCGCCTTCGGCGACCAGTGCGCGCGCGTGTTCTGCGCCCATCCCGCGTGCGCCGCCGCTGATGATGGCAACTTTTCCGTCTACACGTCCCATGCGGGAGAGGCTAACATGCAAGCTGGAATGAAATCCAGACTAGTGTCTGGAATCAAGAGTGGACGAGTGTTTTAGGAGGACGGATGCCTATCCGTGTCGCCCATGTGGGCACCGGAAACGTCGGCCGGTTGGCGCTGGCCGGTCTGATCGAGAGCCCTGACTACACAGTGACCGGGGTCTGTGTGTCGGCTCCGGAGAAGCTCGGCCGGGATGCCGGGGACCTCGCGGGCCTGGAGGTCGCCACCGGGATCGCCGCGGTCGGTGACCTCGATGACCTCCTGGCCACCGATCCGGAATGTGTCGTCTACTGCGCCATGGGTGACACACGCTTGAAGGAAGCGATCGAGGACTGCCGGCGCCTGCTCGCCGCCGGTGTGAATGTCGTGGGTTCGGCGCCGGGAATGCTGCAGTATCCCTGGAACGCGCTCCCGCCGAAATACATCGCGAGGGTGGAAGATGCTGCTGAGCAAGGTGATTCGAGCCTGTTCATCACCGGCGTCGATCCGGGTTTCGCCAACGATCTGCTGCCGCTGGCGCTGACCGGAACGTGCCAGACCGTCGAGCAGGTGCGCTGCCTCGAGATCGCCGACTACGCCACCTACGACGGCGCGACCGTGATGTTCGACGTGATGGGCTTCGGGCAGCCGCTCGACGAGGTCCCGATGTTGTTGCAGCCGGGCATTCTCAGCCTCGCCTGGGGGCCCGCGATCCAGCAACTCGCCTCGGGGCTCGGTCTCACACTGGACGCGATCACCGAGGACTACGAGCGGGTCGCGGCGCCGACCGGTTTCGATATCGCGGCCGGGCGCATTCCCGAAGGAGGTTTGGCCGCGTTGCGTTTCCAGGTCCGCGGCATGGTCGCGGACCGGCCGGTGATCGTCGTCGAACACATCACCAGGCTGCGTGAGGACCTGTGCCCGGACTGGCCGCGACCCGCGCAGGAGGGGGGCTCCTATCGCGTCGAGATCGTCGGTGAGCCCTCGTATCACGTCGACATCTGCCCGACCAGCCGCAACGGGGACCACAACCACGCCGCGATCGTCGCCGCCGCGGGCCGCATCGTGAACGCGATCCCCACCGTCGTGGCCGCGCCGTCCGGTATCCGGACGATGCTGGATCTTCCGCTGGTCACCCGCCCCGGACGGTTCGTCGAGGCCGCGGCACGAGTCTGATGGCACCGCCGGGCGGAGAGCGCACTCGTGGTCGCGCTCGCCGCCCGGCGGTGGTGTGCCGACGCGGGTTCAGGAGGGCTGCGCGTCGCGGAAGATGCCGTTGCCCGGGGTGGTGCGCGACAGGGCGTCCGCGGCCAGGATGACGGCCGCCGCGGTCCAGGTCGTCCGTTCTTCGGGCCAGCGTTTCCCGTCGGTGAAGACCAGGCCGGTCCAATAGGATCCGTCCGATTCCCGCAGGTGCTGGATAGCGGTGAACAGGGCGTTGGCCGCGGCGTCGTTGCCGTTGGCGTCCAGCGCCAGGACCAGCTCGCAGGTCTCGGCGCCGGTGACCCACGGGGCGTCGGAGACGCAGCGGATGCCGAGATCGGGCACGACGAATTCACCCCAGTGCCGCTCGAGGTGTGCGTGTGCCGCCCGGCCGCGCAGCGCTCCCGCCAGGATCGGGTAGTACCAGTCCATGGAGTATCTGCTCTTGTCCAGGAAGGCTTCCGGGTGATCGCGCAGCGCGCCGCCGAGCTTGCGGCGCGCGCTCGCCCAGTCGGGCCGGGGATCGCCGACCCGGTCGGCGAGCTCGAGCGCACAGCCGAGGCTGTGGTAGATGCTGGAGCAGCCGGTGAGCAAGGCTTCGCCCGAGCTCCCGGATTCACCGGCCGACCAGTGGATTTCGCCGTGCGCACCCCGGGGCAGGTCGAGGACGAAATCGATGCCGGCGCGCACGGTCGGCCACAGGTCGGCGACGAAGCCGCGATCACCGGTGACGGTCAGGAAATGCAGCATCCCGGTGGCCAGGTAGGCGCAGAAGTTCGTGTCGGCATCGGCGTTCTCGATCACGCCCTGGCGGATCTGCATGGGCCAGGAGCCATCGTCGCGCTGGGTCTTGGCCGACCAGATGTAGGCGTCGCGCGCTTGGTCCCACAAGCCCGCGACCGTGAGGCCCATGGCGGATTCGACGTGGTCCCAGGGGTCGGTGTGGCCGCCGGTGAACCACGGCAGCGCACCGTCGGGTTCCTGTGCGGCGGCGATGGATTCGCCGGTTCGGCGGATATCCCGGCTGGTCAGGACCCCGGGAACCGCCGGCAACTCAGGAAAGACCATGGGCCACAACCGGTTTTGTGAAGTAGAGTGCCACGCTCTTGCCGATCAGTGGATTGAGCAGGGTTTCGGCGGTCCGGGTCAGCGTGGGCGCGGACATCATGTCCCACACCAGGAACCGGTGATAGGCGGCCACCACCGGGTGCTTGTCGTTGGCGACCCCGAACGTGCACTTGAGCCACCAGAAAGGGGAGTGCAGGGCATGGGCGAAGTCCTGGTGCACGAACCGCACGCCGCGCGCGGTGATCTTGTCGCGCAACTCGTCGGCCTGGTAGATGCGCACATGGCCGCCCTCGTTGGCGTGGTACTCATCCGACAGGGCCCAGCAGATCCGTTCGGGCAACCAGCGTGGCACCGTCACAGCCAGGGTGCCGCCGGGCTTCACCACCCGGACCAGCTCGGCGATGGCCTGACTGTCGTGCGGGATGTGTTCGAGGATCTCCGAGGCGATGACGACATCGAATTCCCCGTCGCCGTAGGGCAGATCGAGGGCATCGCCGCGCACCGTCTCGGCCTTCGCGTACTCCGGCGCCTCGCAGGCATCGGCCATCGCCTCGAACATCAGTGCCACGCCGGCCAGATCCTCGGAATTCTGGTCGAAGGCCACCACATCCGCGCCGCGGCGGTAGGCCTCGAAGGAATGCCGGCCTGCCCCGCAGCCGACATCGATGACGCGTTTCCCCGGGCCGATGCCCAGCCGATCGAAGTCGACGGTCAGCATGTGCGCTCCTGGCTGTTCGAAGTGAAGGGATGTATCGATCGGGCCTGGACCCGGTGACGTCGCTCGATCGCCTGTTCGTAGACCGCGACGGTCTGTGCGCCGACCGCGGCCCAGCTGTAGACGTCGAGGGCGCGCCGGCGGCCCGCGCGCTCCAGATGCCGTAACCGACCCGGATCTCCCAGCAGCGCATCGAGCCGGCTGGTCAGCGCGTCGACATCGCCGGGCTCGACGAGTTCGGCGCAGTCGCCGACCACCTCGGGCAGCGCCCCGGCCCGGCTGGCGACCAGCGGGGTTCCACTGGCCATGGCCTCGACCGCGGGCAGCGAGAACCCTTCGTACAGCGAAGGGATACAGGCGAGCTGCGCCGAGGCGAGCAGCTCGGCCAACTGCTCGTCGCTCAGTCCGCTCACCGTGGTGACCACGTCGGCGAGGCCGAGCTCGGCGATGAGTTTCTCGGTCGGCCCGTTCGGCTCCAGTTTCGCTACCAGCCGCAGCTCGACATCCTGCGTATTACGCAGTCGCGCGAGAGCTTTCAACAAGTGCGCGATACCTTTGAGTGGCTTGTCCGCGCTGGCTACCGCGACGATCCGCCCGGGTACCCGGCCGGTGTCGCGCGGCCGGAACAGGTCGGTGTCCACACCGAGAGGCACCGTGTGCAGCTGCCGCGGCGACACCCCGAAGTCCGCGGCGATGTCGGCCGCCGAGGACGTGGAGACCGTGATCAGATCGGGAATCGCGCGGGCTACCCGTTGCTGCATCCCGAGGAATCCGTACCAGCGCCGCACCAGCGGTTTACGTCGCCACGGTGCCGCGGCCAGGTCCACCGCCCGGTCCCGGGTGATCGGATGGTGGATCGTCGCCACCAGCGGCACCAGTTCGGCGATGTCGAGCAGGCCGTCACCGAGGCATTGGTTGTCGTGCACGATGTCGAACTCGTGGGCGCGCGAGCGCAGCAGCCGCGCGGCGCGCCTGCTGAACGTGCGCGGCTCGGGGAACCCGGCAGTCCACATGGTGGCGAGTTCGAGCAGGTCGATCCGGTCGCGGATCTCGCTCGGGTGCGGGGTGCGGAACGGATCGTCGTCACGGTACAGATCCAGGCTGGGTACCTCGGTCAGCCGCACGCGCGGATCGAGGTGTTCCGGATAGGGCTGGCCGGAGAAGACTTCGACCTGATGGCCGAGCTCGGCCAGGCCCTGACTCAGATACCGGACGTAGACCCCTTGGCCGCCGCAGTGGGTCTTGCTGCGGTAGGACAGCAGGGCTATGCGCATGTTCTCGCCTGTCGTTCGGGTGCTACTCGTAGCGCACGTGCCAATGCTTGATGCCGTTGATCCAGCCGTTGCGCAACCGCTCCGGTGCCGATACCTGCGACAGGTTCGGCATCGCGTCGGCGATGGCATTGAACATCAGATCGATCTCCAGCCGTGCCAGGTTGGCACCGACACAGTAGTGCGCGCCCGTGCCGCCGAAGGCGAGATGAGGGTTGGGATCGCGCAGGATGTCGAATCGGAACGGATCCTCGAAGGCCTCTTCGTCGAAATTGGCCGAGCTGTAGAACAAACCGACGCGCTGACCCTCGCGGATGAGCTGACCGCCGAGTTCGGTGTCGGCGGTGGCGGTGCGCTGGAAGACGGTCACCGGGGTCGCCCACCGGATGATCTCGTCGGCCGCGGTGCGCGGGCGCTGTCGCTTGAACAACTCCCACTGGTCGGGGTTGTCGACGAAGGCCTTCATGCCGTGCGTGATGGCGTTGCGGGTGGTTTCGTTACCGGCCACGGCGAGCAGGATCACGAAGAAGCCGAACTCGTCGGAGCCGAGGGCTTCGCCGTCGAGGTCGGCGTGCACGAGTCGGCTGACGATATCGTCGAGTGGATCGGCACGACGCTGCTCGGCCATGTTCCAGGCGTAGCCGAGCAGCTCGACCGAGGCGTTGTCACTGACGGTGGTCGTGGCGGTGTCGCCGTATTCCGGATCGTCGTAGTTGAGCATCTGGTTGGACCAGTCGAACAGCTTGCGGCGGTCTTCCTGGGGGACGCCGATCAATTCGGCGATGGCCTGCAGTGGCAGCTCGCACGCGACTTGTTCGACGAAGTCGCCGGTGCCCGCCACCTTGGCCGAGGCCACGATGGCCTGCGCTCGCGCGGCGAGGGCGGCGCGCAATCCTTCCACCGCGCGCGGACTGAAGCCCTTGGAAATGATGCGGCGGATCTTCGTGTGCTTCGGCGGATCCATGTTGAGCAGCAGTGCGCTGGTGAGTTCGATCTGGTCGACCGTGATCTGGCCGGGCAGCCGGATGACCGAGCCCTTCGCCTGGGAGGAGAACAGCTCCGGCTTCCGGGAGATCTCTTTGATGTGTTCGTGTTTGGAGACCACCCAGTAGCCGCCGTCTTTGAAGCCGCCGGACTGGTCGTCGGGCTGGTGGTTCCACCACACCGGAGCGTTGCGGCGCAGCTCGGCGAATTCCTGGACAGGGTTTCGGGTTTCCCACAGTGCCGGATCGGTGAAGTCGAATCCGGCGGGGATGGACGGCGCTGGCACAGCTTCCTCCTGAAAGGCCGACGGCGTGGTGGACCGGGGTGCGCGGGTCACCGCTGCCGACGGCGGTAGCGGACGCGGCAGGGCTGTTGCAGCTGGACCACCATCTTGGAATGGTCGTTGCGGTAGGTGTCCGACGGCTGGGCCAGCTCGAACTCCCAGTCCCGCAGCAGGATCGAGAAGATGGCCTTGAGCTGCATGAGCGCGAACGGTGCGCCGACACAGCGATGACGGCCCGCGCCGAAGGGGATCCACGTCCAGCGATTGACGATGTCCTCCTGCCGCGGATCGAGGTAGCGGCCCGGATCGAAGGTGTCGGGGTTCGGGAAGTCCTCCGGAATCCGGTTGGAGATCGCCGGCGTGGCGGCCACCATGTCGCCCGGCGCGATCCGCTGGCCGCACACCTCGAACTCGTCGCGGGCGATGCGCATCAGCACGATCAGCGGAGGATGCAGGCGCAGCGCCTCTTTGAGGGCCGATTCCAGGTTCGGGATCTGGCGCAGCGCGTTGTGGCTCACCTCCGAGCCATCGGCGTACAACTCGTCGAGTTCGGTGACGACGGTCGCCAGTGTCTGCGGGTTGCGCAGCAGCTCGATGATCGTCCAGGCCGCGGTGCCCGAGGTGGTGTGATGGCCGGCGAACATCATGGAGATGAAGATGCCGGTGATCTCGCTGGCGGAGAACCTCGCGATGCCGTTCTCGTCCTTCACCGAGATGAGGACGTCGAGCATGTCCCGGTCGTCCTTGCCGGTGGGCGGGTTCGCTTCGCGCTGGTCCATGATCGCCTGCACGAGCTCGACGAGCTTGACCCGGGCCTCGTCGCGGCGGCGGAAGCTGTCGATCGGCGCGTAGGGATCGACGTAGGCCAGGGCGTCGGTGCCCTGTTCCAGTTCGTGGTACAGGTGCGCGAAGCGGCCATCGAGCTGGTTGCGGAACTTCACCCCGATCAGGCAGGACGAGGAGGTGTAGATGGTCAGCTCGGCGAAGAACTCGAGCAGGTCGATCTCGCCCTCGTCGTCCCATTGGGCGAGCATGGCGTCCACCTCGCGGGCGATGGTGACGGCGTGTCCGCGCATGTGATCCGCGCGCAGCGCCTGATTGTGCAGCATCTCTTTGCGGCGCTCGGGCGGCGCGTCGAAGACGACGCCTTCGCCGAAGATCGGCTTCATGAACGGGTAGGCCGCACCCTGGTCGAGGTCTTCGTCGCTGGCGCGGAAGAAGAACTCGTTGGCCTCGGCGCCGGAAAGGAGGATGACGTCACGTCCGGCGAGCTCGAATGTTCCGACGTCGCCGCATTCGGCGCGCACCCGCTGCATGAGCGCGATGGGATCGGTGCGGAATTCCTCGAGGTGCCCGTGCTCGTCCTCGCCTCCGGACACTCGCTGCGGCTTGATCAGCGTCATTGACAATCCTTCCCGGGAGACATGTCCAGACAGGTGGTGGACATGTGTCTGGACGGTACTATGATTGCGCTGGTTCGACAAGGCCTCAACGGCCCGCCGGTGACGTTCAGTCCGTGGTTTCCGGCTCGGCGAGCAGGCGCCGCGCCGAGGCCTCCAGCAGCTCGGCCACCTCGGGGTAGGACAGCAGCCCCATGCCGGCTTGCAGCAGGGCGCCCGAGTAGAGCAGTTCGAGCATCGAGACGCGCTCGGTGTCCTTGCGGTCGACGCCGATCGCGGCGGCGAGCCGGCCGCGGATCTCCCAGCCGATGCGAACCCGCAGGTGTCCCACGTCGGGGTCGTCGCCGAGGAGGGCGTTCCCGACGGCGCTGGCCAGGGATGGCTCGTCGGCGACCAGCATCGACACCTGGCGAAGGACGGTGACGACGCGGGTGGTCGGATCCGGATCGCTCGACTCCATGGCGGGGCTGGCGATCAGTCGTCGCCAGAACACCTCCGAGATGAGGTGCTCCTTGGAGGAGAAGTAGGTATAGGCGGTGGCGGTGCCGACACCCGCGGCGGCGGCGATCAGCCGGACCGTCGTCCCGGAATAGCCCTCGCGTGCCAAGACCTCGACCGTCGCGGTGGTCAGGCGGTCGACGGTATCGGCCTGCTTTTCGGTGAGCCGCCGCCGAGTTGCTTCAATACCGGTAGATACGAGTTCGGACATGTGTCTGGACGGTATCATCAATAATAGTTCAGTGCAATTACCGGCCGAGTGTCGCCATCTCGTCGCGGCCTTGCGTCCAGCAGCCGATGTGAACTATGGTCCGAACACCTGTCCAGACATGTATCGGAGATTCTATGAACGGCCTCGTTCCTCCCGATGGCACGCCGCTGCTGATCGGCGGAAAGCTCGTCCCCGGCGGGGCGGGGGTGTTCGCGACGATCAATCCCGCCACCGAAGAGGTCCTCGGGCACGCCGCCAATGCCTCCGCCGACGACATGGACGCCGCCATCGGTGCCGCGCGCACCGCCTTCGACGAGACCGAGTGGTCTCGTGATCCCGCGCTGCGCGCGCACTGCCTGCGTCAGCTGCGCGATGTCCTGCGCGACAACATCGAGGAACTGCGCGCGATCACCGTCGCCGAGGTGGGCGCGCCCGTCATGCTCACCAGCGGCCCGCAGCTGGAGGGTCCCATCGCGGATCTGTCGTTCTCCGCCGACCTCGCCGAAAACTATGTGTGGCAGACCGATCTCGGGGTCGCGGAGCAGATGGGGATCTCGAGCAGGCGGGTGATCCGGCGGGAAGCGGTCGGCGTCGTCGGCGCCATCACGCCGTGGAACTTCCCGCACCAGATCAACCTGGCGAAGATCGGGCCCGCGCTGGCCGCCGGAAACACGGTGGTGCTCAAGCCGGCTCCCGACACCCCGTGGTGCGCGGCGGTCCTGGGTCCGCTCATCGCCGAGCACACCGATTTCCCCGCCGGGGTGCTCAATATCGTCACCTCCGACGATCACGCCCTGGGCGCCCGGCTGGTCGAGGATCCGCGGGTGGACATGATCACCTTCACCGGATCGACCCAGACCGGCCGCTCGGTGATGGCGAGTGCGTCGGCCACCCTCAAGCGAACCTTCCTCGAGCTGGGTGGAAAATCGGCCGCCATCGTGCTCGACGACGCGGATATCGCCACGGCGGCGAGCTACACGGCCTTCTCGGTCGCGGTGCACGCCGGCCAGGGCTGCGCGCTGACCACCCGCTTGCTGGTGCCCCGCGCCGCCTACGACGCGGCCGTTGACGCCGCGGCCAAGGCGCTGTCGGGCCTGCGGGCCGGCGATCCGACGAGCCCGGGAACCGTGTGCGGGCCGGTGATCTCGGCTCGGCAGCGCGACCGGGTGGAGCACTATCTCGACATCGCGCGCGCCGAAGGGGGACGCATCGTGGTGGGCGGCGGCAGGCCTGCGGACAAAGACCACGGCTACTTCATCGAGCCGACGCTGATCGCCGGACTCGACAACACCGCCACCGTCGCCCGGGAGGAGATCTTCGGCCCGGTGCTCGTGGTCATCGCGCACGACGGTGACGCCGACGCGATCCGGCTGGCCAACGATTCACCCTTCGGCCTGTCCGGTGCGGTGTGGGGCACCGATCCCGACCGCGTCGAGCGGGTGGTCGCGGGCGTGCGCACCGGGACGCTGAGCGTGAACGGCGGGCTCTGGTACCACCCCGACGCGCCTTTCGGCGGCTACAAGCAATCCGGCATCGGCCGGGAGATGGGTGTCGCGGGTTTCGAGGAATACCTCGAAACCAAAGTGGTCGCCACCCCCGCCTGAAATCCACACCCGTCCGAATTCACTGTCACCCCAGCATGAGGAGCTGAACACCATGGCACGTTTCACTGGCCGGACCGCGATCGTCACCGGCGCTGCCCAGGGCATCGGCGCGGAATACGCCGCAGCGCTCGGCGCCGAGGGCGCCAACGTCGTCGTCGCCGATCTCAATGTCGAGCGCGGCGAGGAGGTCGCCAAGCAGATCAGCGCCGACGGCGGCACCGCGGTCTTCCACCGGGTCGATGTGTCCGATCCCGAATCCGCCACCGCGCTCGCGGAATTCACCGTCGCCGAGTTCGGGGCCATCAACCACCTGGTCAACAACGCCGCCATCTACGGCGAGATGAAGCTGGACCTGCTGCTCACCGTCCCGTGGGACTACTACAAGAAGTTCATGGGCGTGAACCTCGACGGCGCGCTCAATGTGACCCGTGCGGTCTGGCAGCCGATGACCGCGGCCGGTGGCGGGTCCATCGTCAACCAATCCTCCACGGCCGCCTGGCTGTATTCCGGGTTCTACGGGCTGGCCAAGGTCGGGATCAACGGTCTCACCCAGCAGCTGGCGACCGAGCTCGGCGGCTCGAAGATCCGGGTGAACGCCATCGCGCCCGGACCGATCGACACCGAGGCCACCCAGACCGTCACGCCCGGAAACATGGTCAAGGACATGGTCTCGCGCATCCCGATCAAGCGGATGGGCACCCCGCAGGATCTCGTCGGCGCGTGCCTGTATCTGCTGTCCGACGACGCGAGCTGGGTCACCGGCCAGATCCTCAATGTCGACGGCGGGCAGATCATCCGATGACGACCGAATCCGGCCATCTCCCGGTGGGATTCATCGGGCTGGGCAATATGGGCGCCCCGATGGCGAAGCGGCTGCTGGCCTGGCCGGGCGGGCTCACGGTCTGCGATGTGCGTCCCGCGGCGACGCTGCCCTTCACCGAGCAGGGCGCGGCCTCGGCCGCCGACCCGGCCGCGCTGGCGGCGGCGGCACGGGTGATCTCTGTGACCGTCCTCGACGACGCGCAGGTCATCGATGTCGTCACCGGGCCGGCCGGCCTGCTGAGCACCGCCGCGGCGGGCACCGTCATCGCCGTGCACTCGACGATCAGCGACCGGACCGCGGAGCAGCTCGCCGCGGTGTGCGCCGAGCGCGGGGTGGAATTCGTCGACGCGCCGGTCAGCGGCGGTGCGGGCGCGGCCAAGCGCGGCAGCCTGGCCGTCATGGTCGGGGGCAGCGACGCCGCGGTGGACAGCATCCGGGCACCGTTCGGCTGCTTCTCGGACCTGATCGTTCACGCCGGACCGGTCGGCGCGGGCACGCGCATGAAACTGGCCCGCAACCTGCTGCACTTCGTCGCGTTCACCGCTGCCACCGAGGCCCAGCGACTGGCCGAGCGTGCGGGATTGAACATCGCCGACCTGGGCAAGGTGGTGCGTCATTCGGACGCGATCACCGGCGGGCCGGGCTCGATCATGCTGCGCGAGACCACCCGCGCGGTCGACCCCGACGACTTCTGGTTCCCCATTCTCGGCCACGTCCGCGACCTCGGCGAGAAGGATCTCGCGCTGGCGGTGGAACTGGGCGAGCGACTCGACGTGCCGCTCCCGCTGGCCCAGCTGGCCGCGACGCGGTTGGCCGACGGGCTCGGTGTCGGAAAACAGCTGCTAGGCAAGGAGACCGCATGACCACCAATGGACAGCCGGACAGCGACAGCCGCCGGCAACGGGGACTGGCGAAAATGAGCGAGGTGTACGGCTGGGATTTCGCCGACGGCCCCGGTGACCTCTTCGCTATCACCGCCGACCACCTGTTCGCCGAGATCTGGTCGCGGCCGGGACTGACGATCCGTGACCGGCGGCTGCTGTTGCTCGGGGCGCTCAGTGCCCAAGGGCTTTTCGATGTCGCCGAGATCCAGCTGGGCGCGGCACTGCGCAACGACGAACTCGACGAAGCGCAGTTGCGCGAGATCGCGGTGTTCCTGACCCATTACATCGGCTGGGCGCCGGGCATGAAGCTCGACAACGCCGTCGGCACCGTGGTGTCCCAGCATCGCCGCAAGCAGTCATGAGCGGCGTACAGCCCCACCGGGCAG
The DNA here is from genome assembly GCF_040654235.1 of Nocardia sp. NPDC050718. NCBI lineage: Bacteria > Bacillati > Actinomycetota > Actinomycetes > Mycobacteriales > Nocardiaceae > Nocardia > Nocardia sp. NPDC050718. The sequence continues at coordinate 208,401 of NZ_JBFAHQ010000004.1, forward strand.
TCGAGATCGACGAGTGGGACGCCCAGGCCGACGTCGTCATCGCCGGCTACGGGATCGCCGGTGTCTGCGCGGCGATCGAAGCGGCGCGCTCCGGCGCCGATGTCCTGATCCTGGAACGCACCGGCGGCTGGGGTGGGGCCGCGGCCTTGGCCGGCGGCTTCGTCTACCTCGGTGGCGGCACCCCGTTGCAGCAGGCGCTCGGCTTCGACGACGACGCGGCGAACATGGAGAAATTCCTGCTGGCCGCCGTCGGGCCGAGTGCCGATCCGGTCAAGATCGCCGACTACTGCGCGGGCAGCGTCGATCACTATCACTGGCTCGTCGACTGCGGAGTCCGGTTCAAGGAGGAGTTCTGGGGCGAGCCGGGCTGGGAACCGCCGCACGACGAGGGCCTGATGTACTCCGGCGGCGAGAACGCCGCACCGTTCAACACGATCGCGACGCCCGCGCCGCGTGGTCACGTTCCGCAGATGCAGAACAAGCGCACGGGGGAGAAGGGCGGCGGCTACATGCTGATGAAGCCGCTGGTCGAGACCGCCGAAAAGCTCGGTGTTCGAGTGGAATTCGACACCCGGATCCAGCGGCTGATCGTCGACGAGGGCGGCCGGGTGGTCGGCGTGCTCGCCCGCCGGTACGGCAAGGACCTCGCCGTCGCCGCGCGCACCGGGGTTGTCCTGGCCACCGGCAGTTTCGCCTACAACCAGGAGATGGTGGCCGAGTACGCCCCGCGCCTGCTCGGCCGTCCGGCCGCCGCGATCGAAGAGCACGACGGCATCGGCATCCAGGTCGCGCAGGAGCTCGGCGCGCAGGTGGAAGCCATGGACGCCACCGAGGTCGCCTTCTTCGGTGATCCGCAGATGCTCGCTCGCGGTGTGGTTGTCAACGGGCGGGGACAGCGATACATCGCCGAGGACACCTACCCCGGTCGCATCGGCCAGGCCACCTTGATCGAGCAGGACAACCAGGCCTTCCTGATCATCGACGAACAAGCCCACGAGGCGGCCCTGGCGACCGTGACGGCCACGCCGTTCTTCCGTCAGCAGCCCACCTGGGTCGCGGAGTCCATCGCCGAACTCGAAAGCGAGATCGGATTGCCCGCGGGCTCGCTGCAGGAGTCGGTGTCCTCCTACAACGAGCATGCAGCACGAGGGGCGGATCCGTTGCTGGGCAAGAAGCCCGAATGGCTCGAGCCGATCGGTTCCCCGGTGGCCGCCTTCGACATGCGCGGGTTCACCGCCGGTTTCCCGCTCGGCGGACTGCGGACCGACCTCGACGCACGGGTGCTGGACACCGCGGGCGTCCCGATCCCTGGCCTCTACGCCGCGGGCCGGTGCACCGCGGGCATCTGTACCGGCGGCTATGCCAGTGGCGCGTCACTGGGTGACGGCAGCTTCTACGGGCGTCGAGCCGGCCGCGCGGCCGCGCGCGAGCAGACAACGAAAGAGACAGAGCGCCCATGCGATTCGGATTAGTACTGTTCACCAGCGATCGTGGCATCACGCCGGCGGCCGCCGCGAAGGCCGCCGAGGAACGCGGCTTCCGGTCGTTCTTCGTGCCGGAACACACCCACATACCGGTCAAACGCGAAGCCGCGCATCCCTCGACCGGTGATGCCTCCCTGCCCGACGACCGCTACACCCGCACCCTGGATCCGTGGGTATCACTGTCCATGGCGGCGGCGGTGACCGAGCACATCGAACTGTCCACCGCCGTCGCCCTGCCGGTCGAGCACGACCCGATCACCCTGGCCAAGACGCTGGCCACGCTCGACCATCTCTCCGGTGGGCGCGTCACCCTCGGTGCCGGATTCGGTTGGAACACCGACGAACTCACCGATCACGGGGTGCCGCCGAACAAGCGCCGCACCGTGCTGCGCGAGTACGTCGAGGCCATGCGGGAACTGTGGACTCACGAGGAAGCGAGCTACCAGGGCGAGTATGTGAGCTTCGGTCCCAGCTGGGCCTGGCCCAAGCCGGTGCAGCCGCACATTCCGGTGCTGATCGGCGCGGCGGGCACCGAGAAGACCTTCCGGTGGATCGCGCGCACCGGCGACGGCTGGATCACCACGCCGACCGAAACCGACATCTCGGTCAGGCTCGCGATGCTGCACAAGATCTGGGCCGAAGCCGGTCGGGTCGATCGTCCCCGCGTGGTCGCGCTGGATTTCAAGCCGGATCCCGACAAGCTCGCGCGGTGGGCCGCCGAGGGCGTCACCGATGTCCTCTACGGCGTGCCGGACCGGTCCGCCGACGAGGTGCTGGCCTACCTGGACCGGCTCAGCGCCAGATTGGCCGCGGTGGAGCTTCCCTAGCCCCACGACGAGAGGGCGCGAGACGAGTCTCGCGCCCTCTCGTCGTGGTCGGGAGCTGCTCGGCATTCGCACTGGTCGACGCAGTCGATCAGCGGGTTCCGACGAGCTGACAGTAATCTGCTCACCAATCTGGATTTGTGTCTGGAATGTGGTCCACATCATATGGTAGTGTCGCGGCATGGCACACAGGAGCGGCAGGATGGGCTGGCGTGGGGCACTGCCGGCAGCCGCAATCTCGCAGTAGAACAGTTACGACATAATCCTATGACAAAGCGCAATGCTGCTTTTTCGCGCGCTCGCGCGGTCACCGAATCATTCGACTTCAGAATGCGTGTCGCGCGATGACGATGAACACCGAAATCGATGAGGTGTCGATTCCGACGCCGGCGGCTGTGATTCGCAAGAATTTCGCCGACACCGTTTTATCGAGTGTGGCCACACTGGGGCGGGCGCTGCGAATGGGTGCGCAGGCTGTCGCCGTCGGGGTCTCCGATATCTTTCGATTGCGCGTGCAGGTCGACGAAACCCTGCGGCAAGCGTGGTTTCTCATCAAAGTCACCGCGGTGCCCAGTATTTTGATGGCGATTCCGTTCGGCGTCATCGTCTCCGCGCAGGTCGGCAATATCGTTTCCCAGCTCGGCGCTGATTCGATGATCGGTGCGGCCGGTGGGCTCGGCGTCATCAAGCAGGGGGCTCCGATGGCCACGGCGATGCTGCTCGGCGGCGCCGGTGCCGCTGCTATCGCGGCCGATCTGGGTGCCCGTACTGTCCGCGAAGAGGTCGACGCGCTGCGTGTGATGGGTGTCGATCCGGTGCAGCGCCTCGTTGTTCCGCGGATCGCGGCGATGATGCTCGTCGCTCCGCTGCTCAACATCCTGATCATCTTCGTCGGCATCGCCTCGGGCTTCGTGGCCGCGGTGACCGCGATGGATGTGACACCGGGTAGCTACTGGCAGTCCTTCGGTTCTTTCACCACGCCGGCCGATGTCTGGGTCTCGCTGATCAAGGCGACTCTGTTCGGTTTCCTGGTGGTCGTCATCGCCTGCCAGCGGGGGCTGGAGGCCAACGGGGGACCGCGTGGCGTCGCGGACGGGGTCAATGCCGCCGTGGTGATGTCCATTGCGGCCGTCGTCGTCCTCAATACCGCGATCACCCAGGTGGTAACGATGTTCCTGCCGGTCAGGATGGCGTGATGGCGGCCGCGCCCTACCGGCCGCCGGTGCTTCGCTGGACGGGATGGCTGCAGCGCCGGTTCCCGCCACTGCGGCCGGTCGATTCGCTCGGATTCGTGCTCGGGTTCTGCTGGCAGGTGATCTCGACGGTGCCCTACACGCTGATGCGCTACCGGCGCCAGACGGTCGCCGTCATCACCGATATGACCTGGGGCCGTGGCTCGATCATCGTCGGCGGCGGGGTCGTGCCGTTGATGTTGCTGATGGGTGCGGCGATGGGTGCCTCGATCGGTATCGAGGCGTTCAGCGCGCTGAACCTGTTGTCGCTCGGGCAACTCAGCGGACTCATCTCGGCGTTCGGCGTGACCCGCGAATTGGCGCCGATCGCGGCGGGGGTCGGGTTCGCCGCGCAGGCCGGGTGCCGTATGACCGCCGAAATCGGTTCGATGCGAATCTCGGAGGAAATCGATGCCCTGGAATCGCTGGGAATTCGTTCCGTGCCTTTCGTGGTGACTACCCGTGTGATCGCCGGCATCATCGCGGTCGCGCCGGCGTTCGTCGTCGCCTTGATCCTGAGCTATTCTTCCTGCGCGTTCATCGTGACGGTTGTGCATGGCACACCCTCGGGAACGTATGACCACTATTTCGATCAGTTCATTCTCACCTGGGATGTCGTTGCCGCGACGATCAAGGTGATGATCTTCGCGATCACGGTGGTCTTGATCCACTGTTACCAGGGGTATTTCGCGACGGGCGGTCCCGAAGGTGTCGGCATCGGATCGGGCCGGGCCATTCGCGCGAGCCTGGTGTCGATCATCGCCCTGGACATGCTCGCGACAATTCTGCTGTGGGGATTCCGATCTCCCATTACGTTTACGGGGTGACGGCATGCCTGTCTATGGATTGCCTGGATCGGAAGTCGGGCCACTCAAAGCTCGGTTGTTGGGTGTGTGCGCGGTCGCGCTCACGCTGATAGCCGCCGGGGTGTGGCGGGTGTTGCCCGATGCGGATTCGGCCGAGGAGATCGACGTCGTCCTGATCGTCGGTTATGTCGGTGCCGGGATCGGGCCGGGGACCGATGTGCGGCTCGACGGAGTCCGGGTCGGGTCGGTCGGCGGGATCGATGTCGCCGGGCAGGGTCGACGGCAGATCGAGCTGAACCTGGTCCGATCCCAATTGTTCGGTCTGACCAGCGCGCTGTCGATCGACTACGTGCCGGGCAACCTGTTCGGCATCAGCGCACTCGAGGTGCACCCTGACGCCGGCGGTGTGATCCTCGCGGACGGGTCGACGGTCGACCTCACCGAGGGCCGGACCGATCGAGTCCGCGACGCCACTCTCGCCTCGCTGCTGAGCTACACCGGTGAGCTGACCGAGGACGTGCTGACGCCTCAGCTCACCGAACTACTGCACACCGTGGCCCGTGACCTGGGCGCGTTCACTCCACTCATGCAAGCGATCGGCACGACGGTGCGTTCCTACACCGAGACCGCGCAGCTCCCGCCGTCGGTGCTGTTCGACCGCTACGGCGCGGCGCTGGCCGGCCTGCCGCCGATGCTGAGCGGCGGTCTGACCGTGCTGCACGCCAGCTACCGCAACGGCTACCTGGCCGAGCAAGAACATCTCGACAAGTTCGGCTACATGTGGCCGAGCATCCAGAACGAGTTGCTGCCCGCCGTCACCGCCCTGTTCGGCACCGCGCGACCCTACTTCGGCGGATTGCTGCCCATCGTGAGCATGCTGCTCGATCGAGTCTCGGGATCAGTCGGCGATCCGACGGTTTCGGCTACGCAGCTGACCGAACTGATGGATCGGCTCGACCGCGCGTTCCGCGACGGTCCGGACGGGCCGGTGCTCGACGCCCGCGTCGAACTCGACCTCGTCCCCGGGCTGGCGGGTCCGCTGGCGGCGCTGGTCGATCGACTGCCCGCGGGGGGAGGACCGCGATGACAACCCGTGCGCTGCTGATCCGGGTCGTGGTCACGGCGGTGTCGATGCTGATAGTCCTGTCGGGGATCTTTACGGTGATCACACGTCCGGTCGAGGGTGACACCGACACCCACACCGCGATGTTCACCGACGCCAACGGCCTGCGGCCGGGTGACGACGTGCGCCTCTACGGCGTCCAGGTCGGCAAGGTCGTCGCTGTCGAGCTCGACGGTGGCCTGGCCCGGGTGCGGTTCACCATCGGGTCCGATCGCCCGCTGTTCGTCAATTCCAAGGTCGCGGTCCGCTATCAGAATCTCACCGGGTTCCGCTATCTGGACGTCGAGCAGCCCGCGCAGCCCGGCGAACAACGCGGCGCGGGATCGACTTTCGGCGTCGATCAGACGGTGCCCGCCTTCGACATCACGACCTTGTTCAAAGGTCTGCAGCCCGTGCTGCGCGAACTCTCACCCGATGATCTGAACCGTTTCACGACCAGCCTGCTCGCCGTCGTGGAGGGCAACGGCACGGGTATCGGCCCCGCGCTCGGCGCGATCGAGAACCTGAGCCGGTACGCGTCCGACCAGCAGGCGGTGCTGTCGGTGCTGGTGGACAACCTGGCCGAGGTCTCCGATCACATCGGCGGCGATTCGGGAAACGCGATGAAACTGCTGGGCAGCCTGACAGATCTGTTCGCCGTGATCGCCGCCAAGCTGCCCGGACTGGTCGATTTCTCCCAGCAGATCCCCCCGGTGATCCAGCCGCTGCGCAGCATGCTGACCGTGCTCGGCCTCACCGGGCAGGAAGATCGAGATCTCGACGCACTGTTGAAGCAGTCGTTTCCGGACCCGTACGACGCGGTCGCGGTGTTCGAGCGGATGCCCGGGTTGATCGAGTCGATCGCCGCGGCGGTACCGGCGTCCGGTCCGCAGGCGGGCTGCGCTCATGGCGCCGCTCAGGCTCCCGAGCCACTCCATATCCTGCTCGCCGGTCAAAGGATTGTCCTGTGCAACTCATGAACCTGCGCGCGCGGATCTCGGTGCGGCGCACCGGAGTAGCCACCGCACCGAGGAACACCGATCTGCGCTGGGGCCTCGGGGGCCTGTGCGCGGTGGTCGTGCTGGTCGCGGCCGTCGGTGTCGTTTCGCTGACCGGGACCACCAGGGAAAGGACCTACCGCGCGGAGCTGAGCCAGGCCGGGACGATCCGGACCGGCGACGATGTCCGGATCGCGGGCATCCCGGTGGGGAAGGTGAAATCGCTGACGCTGCTGCCGGACCGGGTGCGGATGGAGTTCACCGCCGACTATGACGCCTTCCTCGGCGACCAGACCGTGCTCGACATCCGCATGCTGACCGTTGTCGGCGGCTACTACCTCGCCGTCGAGCCGGCCGGGACCAAGCCTCTCGGAGCCGGCGTCATCCCGCCGGAACGGGTCATCATCCCCTACAACCTCACCCAGGCATTCCAGGACGCGGTCGAGCCGGTCCGCGCGATAGACGGTGCGGTGCTGCGCCAGAACCTGGCCCAGTTGTCGACATCGCTGAACCAGAGCCCGGAATCGATCCGGGCCGTGGTGGGCGCCGCGTCGGACCTGGTCGGGCTGATGGAAAGGCAGAACTCCGAGGTCTCGCGCACGCTGTCGCTGGCCGATGAGTACCTCACGGCGATGCGGGAGAACTCCGCTGTGCTGGCGAAGCTGCTGACCACCTTGGGCACGATGGTGAACATCATCGCCAACCACAAGGTCGTGGTCGCGCAGGCCCTCAACGACCTGGCGGTCGTGCTGTCGGATATCGCGCCCCTGGGGCGGGCCTGGGACAACGGCGTGAAGGAGCGGGCTCGAACGCTCGCCGATGCGATCCCCCCGCTGACGCAGCTCGAGGCCCGGCTGGGCGAACTGCTCGAGGCACTGCGCACCATGCACCGGCAGCTGCTGCCGCTCCTGCCCCCTGGCGGTGGGATCACCGTCGACCAGTCCGCCGCGGCCATCTGTGTGCCCGTACCCGGAGGGACCTGCTGATGATGCGACGATTCCTGGGATCACGGGCGGTGATGTCGGTGGCGATGATCGTCGCTGTCGTCGTCGCCGGTGCAACTGTGCTGGCGATCGGTAAACCGGCCCCGGCGACGCGCGACTACTGCGCCGACATGCCCGACGGCATCGGCCTGTATCAGGGCAGCTCCGTCACGGTGCTGGGCGTACCGGTCGGCGAGGTGACCGAGGTCGAACTCGTCGGCACCATCGCGCGTGTGCGGTTCACGGTGCGGGCCGACCGCAGACTGCCGGAGGACGTCGGCGCTGTCACCGTCAGCGACACCTTGATCGCGGACCGGAAGCTGGCGCTGATCGGCGACGAGCCGACGCACGGCGGCTGGAGCCCGGGCCGGTGCATCACCAGAACGCTGACCCCGAAGAGCATGTCGGAAACCTTCGACGCCCTGGCCCAGCTCAGCGACCAGCTCAACGCTGTCGACGACCCGGCGCAGCGCGATGCGCTCGGATCCGGGATCGCGGCGCTGGACCGCGCGACTCACGGCTCCGGCGAGCAGATCAACGCACTCATCAACAGCGCGAGCGCGGCGCTGGCCGCCCCCGACGCCGCCATCGGGCACATCGGGGCGTTGCTGGACGCGGTAGCCGAACTGACCCAGCGGGCCCGCGGCGGCTGGCCGCAGGTACGCGAGACCGTCAGCGGACTGCCGCGGACCTTCAACGACATCAATGTCATCGCGTTCCCACCGATCATCGACCTCGTGGCCGCGCTGAGCCAGGTGTTACCCCAGATCAACGATGTGATCATGATGTTCGGTTCGCCCGCGTTGCGCGCGCTGGATTCGGCCGCGAGCCTGGCCGACCTGCTGAAGGCGGGCGTCGGATCACTGACCGAGCTCATCGGAATGATCCCGGCGATCGCGACCGGGTTCGCCACGGCCCTCGATCCGGCCACCGGGCGGCCCACACTCGGCTACGCCGCACCGAAACTCGTCCTGGCGTCACCGGATTCGGGCCAGGTCTGTGCCGCGGTGCAAGCGATCACCGGGCAGGGCTGCCTGACCGCGGACAACGGCGCGCTCACCCTGCCCCCGCTGCCGGTTCTGCTGGCGGGGGTGAGCGCGCGATGACCCTGCTCACCGCCCGATGTCGCCGAATGGGCACGACCGTGGCACTCACCGTGGCACTCGCGGTGACCGGCTGCGGATTTCAGCCGGCGGAGATCACGGTGCCGGGTGCCGGCGTCGACGGCCCCACCTACGATCTGCACATCGAGTTCGCCGACGTTCTCAATCTTCCGCCGGGAGCGAAGGTGTTCGCCGACGGCGTCCGGGTGGGCCAGCTGATCGGCCTGCGGCTCGTCGACCCGATCTCGACCGCGCCGACCGAACAGGGCAGGCGCGGGTACGTCGTCGCCGATGTCGCCGTCCGCTCGTCGGTACAGCTGCCCGCGGCGACGACCGCCGCGCTGCGGCAGGAGACACCACTGGGTGACGTGCACATCGCGTTGCGCGCACCGGCGGACTCGACGGCGGCCCCGATGCCGCCGGGCGCCACGATTCCCCTCGCGCAGAGCATCCCCTCGGTGCCGATCGAGGACATCTTCGCGGGGCTGGCCACCTTCGTCGGCAGCGGGGCGGTGACCGATATCCAGACCATCGTCACCCAGCTGAACGCGATCATGCCCGATGATCCGCGCGAGACCGCGCGCATCGCCGAGGTACTCGGCCGCGACCTGGTCGACCTCGGCGGCAATCTGAGCTCCGTGGGTGCCGTGCTCGACGGTCTCGCGGCGACCGGCCACGGCCTGCGCGAGGACGTCCCGGTGTTCGACGACCTGTTGACGCCGTACGGCGTTGCGCACACCGTCGATTCCATCAACGCCCAGATCGGCGTCATCTTCGTCCTCACCGCTCTCGGTCCGGTCGCGCCCAGCCTGAGCTGGCTCGGGCCGGTCGTGCAATCCCTCGATGGCACCACCCGGGCGATCGTGCCCATGCTCTTCGGCGGCCGCCCGCTCGACGCCGACTCGCCCTCGACGATGAAACAGGTCGTCGACCTGATCCAGGACAAGATCATTCCTTTTGCCGATCGGGGTCCGAAAGTGAACGTTGTCGGTGTGACGATGGGCGCGCAGCAGCCCGCGGCGATGTCGTCGGAAGAGCAGACCGCCCGCATTGTCGACACCCTGCGCATGATCGGGGTGCTGCGATGAATATCCGTGCGGCGGTGTCGCTCTCGTCGATTGTCGCGGTGTTGATATTCGGCGTCGGGTACATGGCGTTCGGTGTGCTGCACGTCGATCCCCGGCGCGGCTTCGTCACCGTCGAGATGCGCCTGGACGACTCGGGCGGCTTGGGCGCCCACGCCCCGGTGCTGGTGGCCGGGGTGCAGGTCGGCCGTACCGAGACGGTGACCAAGCAAGCCGGCGGCGTCCTCGTGCGCCTGCGGATCGAGGACCGGTACCGGATTCCGGTGGCCAGCGAGGTGCGGATCGAACAACTCTCGGCGCTGGGTGAGCCCTATGTGCAGTTCTCGCCGGTGCGCGATGCCGCGCCGTATCTCGAGGACGGACAGGTGGTGCCCACCGAGCGGATCCGGATGCCGATGACCATCACCGCGTTGTCGGCGAAACTGGTGCGACTGCTCGAACAGATCGATCCCGCAGTGATCGGGAATCTGGTCGGCACCTTCGATCGCGCGCTGAGCGGAACCGATTCGGCCGTGCACACCCTGCAACGATCGACGTCGCTGTTGGCCGCGACGCTGCTCAGCCGCACCCAGACCGTCCGGCAATTGTTCGACGACCTTCAGGCGCTCGGCGGCGACATCGAATGGCTGGGGCCGTCGCTGGCCGCGGCGGGCCCCGAGTTCGCGGCGTTCGGTACCACGTTGAACCGGATTGTCGAGTCGGGCGCGGCACTCGCGGAAAGCCGTCCGGTCACCGACTATTTCACCGGCGACGGGCTGGTGCCCTTCCTGCGGAACATGACCACCCTCGTCGAGCAGATCGGGCCGACCGCCGCCCAGCTGGGGCCGGTGCTGGAACCGGTCGTCACCGACGCGATGAATCGGACACCGGCGCTGGACATCAGCGCATTGATCAATCAGGCGCTCCACGGCGTCGATGCCGACGGCACCCTGCAATTCCGAATCGGCGTCAAGTAGCAGATCCACCTCGTAGCCCACCGATTCGGCGGAAGGACAGCACATGACAACGCGGACCGACGAGGTCGGCGACACCGCGACAGCGGAGGTCGACGACACATCCACCGATCAGGCGTCCGCGGCGACGCGCGGATCTCGACTACCCCGGGTGGGCGAGCGGACGGTGTCGCTGTCGTTGACCACGCTCGTAGCCGCGTTCGCGATCGTGGCGCTGCTCGTGTCGACCGCGGTTTTCGCGATGCTCTACCGATCGGCCGACGCCGACCTGGCCGCACGGGAGGCGAAGTCCGTTGACGACCGGCATGCCGAACAGGTCGCGTCGAATTACGCGGTGGGTGCCTCGACGATCGACTACCGCGACACCAGAGCGTGGCTGAACCGGCTGAAAGCGGGCACCACCCCCGAACTGGCGGCGAAGTTCGAGGCCACCTCCCCACAACTGGAACAGATTCTGCTGCCGTTGCAGTGGACGTCCACAGGGACGCCGCTGTCGGCGCAGGTGATCTCCGAGGCCGGCGGAATCTACAAGGTGAACGCCTATCTCACGGTGACCTCGACGAGCGCGCAAACCCCGACCGGTGCCCAGACCACCGTGACCTACTCGCTGACGCTGGATCGCAACGCGGACTGGAAGATCACCGATGTCGGTGGTCTGCAGAACGCTTTGCCGACCAAATAGCACCGTGCCACTCGAACCACGTGTCGTCGGGCCGACGACACGTGGTTCGCAGCAAGCATCCTCGACTCTCGTTGTCCCCGGTGTGGTCACCCGTGGAAAAGGCGCGAATCGCTTTGTCTCAGAGCGCTTTCAGCTCCTCGGTGACCGCGCTGGTCGGCGGCAGTGAACTGGACAACACTCTAGACATTAGTATGGAATGGTGGCCAGAATAGAGCGTGAGTCGCGGCGTTCCAAGGAGAACTGATGGCCATAACCCAACCGCTGCCCGAGACGTCGGACGGACGACGCCGGATCGCACTGGAGAGTCCGATCGATCGGCATCGGGTCGGGGAACTGGTGGTGAGCACCACGGAAGACGTCGAGCGCGCGGTGGCCCGCGCCCGTGCCGCCCAGCCTGTGTGGGCGGCGTTGCCGGTGCGGGAACGGGCGAGGATCGTGCGCGGCGCGCTCGATGTCCTCGTTCGCCGGCGCGAAGAGATCATCGATACAGTCCATGCCGAGACCGGCAAGCCGCGCATCGAGGCGCTGACGATGGAGCTGGTTCCGTCCTGCGACTTCATCAATTACTGGAGCGCGCACGCGGCGCGCGCTCTGAACCCGGAGCGTCGCGGTTTGCACGGATATATCCGGCCGTTCCGGAAACTGTTCGTGCACTACCAGCCGCTCGGTGTGGTCGGTGTGATCACGCCGTGGAACGCGCCGTTCGTCTTGTCGTTGAATCCGGTCGTCCAGGCGTTGCTCGCAGGCAACGCCGTGATTCTCAAACCGTCCGAAGTCGCGCCGTATTCGGGTGCGTGGGTTGTTCGCCTGCTGCGGGAAGCCGGTGTCCCGGAGGACGTCGTCCAGGTCCTGCACGGTGACGGACAGACAGGTGCCGCGCTCGTCGATTCGGGTGTCGACAAGATCTGCTTCACCGGAAGCGTCGCGACGGGGCGCAAGGTCGGCGCGGCGTGCGGCGCGGCGCTGACACCGTGTGCCCTGGAACTGGGTGGTAAGGACGCCATGATCGTCTGCGCGGACGCCGACCTCGAACGCGCGGCGGCCGGGGCCGTGTACTTGTCGCTGTTCAACTGCGGTCAGGTGTGCCTCAGTGTGGAACGCGTCTACGTGGTGGAAAGCGTTGCCGACGAATTCATCCGGCGGGTGCGGGAGCAGGCTGCGCAGGTGCGGTTCCGTCGTGACCAGGCCGCCGATGTCGGACCGCTGATCTGGGACCGGCAGCTCGAGGTGGTGCGGCGCCATCTCGAGGATGCGCGACTGCGTGGCGCGTCGATCCTGGTCGGCGGTGATCCGGTCGGGGGAGACGGCCTGCATTTCGCACCGACGGTTGTCATCGACGTGACCCACGAGATGGACCTGATGACAGAGGAGACCTTCGGCCCGGTCGTGGCGATAATGCGGGTGCCCGACGAGGACTCGGCGATCGAGCTCGCAAACGACAGTCGCTACGGTCTCAGCGGTTCGATATTCACCGAAGACGGCGCCAAAGCGCGCCGGATCGCGGCGAGGCTCAACACCGGGTCCGTCGTCCACAACGACGCCGCGGTGATCTACGGCGTGCCGGAGGCGCCGTTCGGCGGGCGCAAGAGCAGCGGGCTCGGACACATCAACAACGGCGCGGAGGGGCTGCGTGGCTATACGCATCCCCAACCCGTCCTGGTCTCCCGCGGTGGATCGAAACGGGAAGCGATCTGGTACCCGTATTCCCCGGCGACCGAGCGACAGCTCGCAGCGTTGGTTCGATTCGGCTTCGGAAGTCGTCTCGGCAGACGGCTGCTCTCGTAACCCGGGGCCCGGCCGCCACAACCGGGACATCGCCGCGCCGATCCTGGTGTTCGACGCCGGCGTCGGTAGCGTCTCGGCCGCGTGGCGGGCCGCTACCGGTCGGCTACTCGGGCCACCGCGCGGATCGGGGCACCGTCCGCCCCGCTGAGCCGTAGCGGGAACAGCGAGATCTCGATCGCGGCGCCCGCGGTCAGCAGCCGGTCCAGCCCGGTGAGATTCTCGGCGATGACCGCGTGCGCGCCGCACAGGATCCGGTGCGCCGGGAGGGCGAGATCGTCGGCCTCGGACGGGTCGATGCTGGGAGCGTCGATGCCGACGGTCCGGATTCCTTTGTCCACCAACCACTGTGCGGCATCCGGGTGTAGAGAGGGATGGCCGAGATAGTCGGCGGTGCCCCAGCTGGTCGACCAGCCGGTGACTATCAGCACCACCGCACCCGGGACGGGATCGAGGTCGAACAGCTCGACTCCGATCGCGCCGCGCGCGGGCACGGAACGGGCATCTACGAGGTGCGCGGGCCCGATGAACCGTTCCAGCGGCAGTTCGTCGAGGGTGGGCAGGCGATCGTCGAGGTGAGCCGGTGCGTCGACGTGGGTCCCGGATTGCGATCCCAGGTGCACGCGCAGCACGTTCACCCCGTCGTCGGCGACCCGGAGGGCCGGTTCCAGCAGGACTTCCGGGTCGCCGGGGAACACCGGCATGCCGGTGTGGATCGGCTGGGTCAGGTCGATCAGGCGCACACCCGCAGCTTACGAACCGGTCCGGCGCCGCGCGGATGCGGCGCGCGCGGCGAATAATCGTTAGCCCTCCACATCATCGCCGGATAGCCTGGTGAGACCACCGAGGAGCTCTGGGGAGGAGCGAAACGATGTGGAACTGGGGAAAATCCATCGCTGAACACGCGGCCGCGGCCGCCTGGACGACCTGGCCGCCCGCCGACACCCGACCGACCATCGTGGACCCGCCGGCGTGGGGACGGGAGGCCGCTGTCGCCGGACCGCACGCGGACGAGTGAACGGCCGACCCTCGGGTCGGCCGTCTTCACCTGTGCTGTCCGGGCTTTCGGCCCGGATCGGCCAGGCCCGCACCGGTGACGAGGGGAAGGTCCAGCGTGGTGCGGATGCCCGGCGGCGCGGCGATGACGGCGGGGATCGCGTTCACCACCCGCATCGCCGTGCCGACGAGACTGGCGTGGTTGTGGTCGCCGTGGTCGCTGAACATGGCCAGATCCAGGGTGTAGTGCGGCTCGCCGGTGATCTCGACGCGGTAGGACCCGCCGGAACGGGCGGGCTGCGGCCACTCGGGTGCGAGGTCGGCCCGCAGCCGGGTGACGTGCTCGAGCACGGTGACGGGCCGGTCCCCGACCATGCCGCGGACCTCGAATCGCAGGGCCGCCGCGGTACCGGCGGGGATGGTGCCCGACGAGATCTCGAAGGTCTCCGGCGCGGGCAGTCGCTCGTAATGCTCGGTGACGCTGTCGAGTTCGAGGTCCAGACCGGCGGCGAGCTGGCGCACCACGCTGCCCCAGGCCAGCGAGAGCACGCCGGGCTGCAACAGCAGGGGTGTCTGGTGCATGGGCCTGCCGAAGCCCATGATGTCGAACATGACGGCGGGATTGTCGTAGGTCGAGTAGTCGACGATCTCGAGGCAGCGCACCTGCTCGACGTAGTGGCAGGTGCCCAGCAGGGCCAGCGGCAGCAGGTCGTTGGCGAAACCCGGGTCGATGCCGTTGACGAACAGACTGGAATTGCCCTGCGCCGCAGCTTGTTCCACCGGGTCCAGCAGATCCGCTGGCAGCACATGCCACGGGTACTGGAGGAAGACGGGTGCGCTGGCCACCACATTGATCCCGGCGGCGAGCAGCTCGCGCAGGTCGGCCAGCGCCTCCATCAGCCGGTTGTCGGTCATGGCGGTGTAGACGACACAATCGGGTCGCAGCGCCAGGATGTCGGCGGTGTCGGCGGTGGCGAGTACGCCGGTGGGCGTGGGTGATCCGGCGAGCTCGGCGGCGTCGCGACCGGCCTTGTCGGGACCGGAGACGCGCACGCCGACCAGGTCGAAGCGGGGGTCGGCCAGCACGCCCGCCAGGGCGTGCCGCCCGACATTGCCGGTGCCCCAATGGACTACGCGGTGAACCATGGTGTCGTCCTCACAGATCCGGCAGGGGGATGGTCAGGTTCGGTGCGATGAGCCCGCCGTCGACCTCGAGCACCTTCCCGGTGAGGAAGGCGCCCGCGGGCGAGGCCAGGAACAGCGCGGCCGCGGCGATGTCGGTGGGCTCGCCGAGGCGCCCCAGCGGTGTCGCCTGTTCCATCGCCGTGCGCATCTGGTCGTTGCCCGCGACGATGTCGAGCGCCGAGGTCAGGATCGAGCCGGGGGCGATCGCGTTGACCCGGATCCGTGGGCTGAGATCCATGGCGGCACTGCGGGTGTAGTGTGCCAGGGCGGCTTTGGCGGTGGCGTAGGCGGCGAACGCGCGGCCCGGCAGCCTGCCCATGGTCGAGGTGATGTTGACGATCGATCCGCCGCCCGCGGTCTCGAGCATCTTCGGCACCGCGGCCCGCACCAGGGCGTGCGCCGTTCCGACATTGAAGGCGAAAGCCTCGGTGAGATCGTCGGGGGAGGTGTCGAGCAACGGTCGCGGCAGTGCCCCGCCCACATTGTTGACGACGATGTCCAGGCGGCCGAACCGCGCGGTCGCGGCATCGGCCAGCGCGGTGACGGCGTCCGGGTCGGCCAGGTCGGCGACCACGACGTGCGCGCGCCGACCCGCCGCCTCGACCTGATCGGCGACCCGCCGCAGGTCGGCCTCGGTGCGCGCGGCGATCACCACGTCGGCACCGGCCTCGGCGAATCCGGTCGCGATCGCGGCGCCGAGGCCGCGTCCCGCTCCCGTGACAACGGCTACCCGGTCGTCCAGACGGAACTGGTCGAGGATCATGAGCACCTCTCGTGCGTCGAATATTCGACTAATATGTGGCGAATAGTCGAAGCAGTGTAGGGCGGGTCACATCCGCAGACAAGGGGTGTCATGCCGGAATCCGCGTCGCCGCCGACCCGCCGGGTGATCGAGGTAATGGAACTGCTGACGCGCGGCGACCGGGCGTTGACCGCCTCGGAGATCGCGTCGGCGCTCTCGCTCGCCCGTGCCACGGTCACCGCGGTACTCACCGAACTCACCGACGCCGGATGGGTGCGCCGCGACCGTGACCGGCGCTTCGGTCCCGGCCCCGCGCTCGCCGCACTGTCCGTCGCCGACCCCGAGATCCCGGCCGCGACGGTGAGCGCCGAGCTGCGGGCGATGGCGGTGGCCGCGCAGTGCGGCGTGACACTGAGCCGCATCGCCGACGGACGGCTCACCGTGGTGGCCAAGGAGTACGCGCGGGGCGCGCGCATCGTGCCGGGACTGGCGGTCGGACAATCCATTCCGCTGTCCTACCCGGCGGGCGCGGCGGTGATGCCGTGGCGCGGGGACGCCGAACGCCGCGCGTGGTCGGCGGCGGTGACCGGTCCGGCCCGGCGGGGCGCACCCGCGCTGCTGCGGTTCGTCACCACCCACGGCTGCGCGATCTTCGGGCCGGACTCCGCCGACGCGGGTCTGGTGGAGGTGCTCGCCGAGCTGCTCGGCGCGGTCGGCGGCGAGGTGGTCCAGCCGGAACTCCGCGCCCGGGTACTGCGGCAGCTGGCCCGCTTGACCGCGCGCCCCTACCGCGACGCCGACCTCGCCGACGAGCGCCCGCTGCCCGTCAGCTATCTGTCGGCGCCGGTGCTCACCGGCGCCGGTGCGCCCTACGAGGTCCAGATCGGCCCGCTGCGATCGACGGTGGGCCGGGGCGAGCGCGAGCGGTACGTCGACACGATCCGCGCGGGCGCCGAGTCGCTGTCGGTGGCGCTCGCGCGGCGCGGATGACGGCCGTGCGGGCGTGTTCGTCCCGCTGAGGCCGGGCGCGGCTGATTACCGACGTCGATCGTGGCTATGCCCCCTGTGTAGGGCCTTCGCGGCGCACGGATGCGACAGGAACGAGAGTGATCATGGACCTGCGAACGACGATCGTGACGACCGCGCTGATCCTGGCCGCCCTGGGCGGGGCGACGGGATGCGCGGAGCTGGAGAAAGCGGTCAACAAGGGTGGTGACACCCGGTGCAGTGAGTACCTCGCCCAGGACTCGGCGAAGAAGCACACCACGGTGACGAAGCTGCTCGAGGAAGAGGGCCGCGGGAACGCGGCGGCGGACCAGAACGATGTCGACCTGGCGGTCGCCGCGATCAACCTGATGTGCGGCGGGCAGGCGAATCCGGACACGCCGATCCGGGACGCGGATCTGTCCGGGGTGCTGGTCCCGAAGTGAGGACCGCGCGAACAGTCCCACTCGGCGGTCACCCGATGTCGTCCCGGCGCGGTTCCGTGGGACGGTGAGGGGTCGAGAACAGTCCACCCAGGAGGTCACCGGGCATGCGGGGCATCAACCACATCGTCTTGTTCGTCGCGGATCTGCCGCGCAGCATCGCGTTCTACGAGGACGTGCTCGGATTCGAGCGGCTCGCCGAGGGGTTCCCCGGCGGCGCCTTCCTGCGTCACCCCGGCTCGGCCAACGACCACGATCTGGGGCTCTTCCAGGCCAGGACGCGCGGTGCGGGACAGGGCTCGGTCGGGCTGTATCACGTCGCGTGGGAAGTGGATACGTTGGCGGAGCTGGCCGCGGTTCGCGACGCTCTGGCCGCCGCGGACGCGCTGACCGGCGCGAGCGATCACGGGTCGACCAAGGCGCTCTACGCGCGTGACCCCGACGGCATCGAGTTCGAGGTGTGCTGGCTGGTGCCCGACGCGCACGTGGAAGACGCGCTGGCGCCCGGCACCTCCCTGACCGCGCCGCTGGACATCGACGCCCAGATCCGCCGATACGGCGCCGACACCCCGGGCGGTCCGCGCACCGACCCGCAGGTGTGGGCCCGGGTCGCGGCGCGGCGGGCCGCCCTGTCCTGACCGGATTCGGCCCACTGAGTGGGAGGAATTTCTTACACCGTCAGGTCGAACGTGGTTACTGTCGAAGCCATTCGACGACGTGAGGGATCCATGACACAGACGACCGGGGACATCGGCGCACTGCTGCGACGCGTGCAGGTGATGGAGGACAAATGGCAGATCCTCGAGCTGATCGCCGCCTACGGTCCCGCGGTGGACAGCGGAGCCGCCGACGCCACGGCCGCACTGTGGTCCGAAGACGGTGAGTACGACGTCGATTCGGGGATGCTGCGCGGGCGCGCCGAACTGCGCGCGATGGTCGGCGGCGCACCGCATCAGGGCTTCATCACCAACGGCTCCGCGCACCTGATCGGCCTGCCGCACATCGAGGTGGACGGGGATCGCGCGGTGGCCATCGGCCATTCGCAGCTGGTGCTGAAGGTGCCGGGCACGACCGCGGACTTCCGGGTCGCCCGGATCACCGCGAACCGCTGGGAACTGGTCAAGGCCGACGGTCGCTGGCAGGTGGAGCGCCGGGTGGCCCGGCTGCTGGACGGCAGGCCGGAGGCGCGCGAGCTGCTCGGCGGTGTCGGCACCGGATCCGAACGGAGCTGAGCATCATGGATCTCGACAAGTACGGACCCTGGGCGGTGATCGCGGGCGGATCGGAAGGCGTCGGCGCCGAATTCGCCGAGCAGCTCGCCCGCGCTGGCACACATCTGGTACTGCTGGCGCGCAAGGAAGAGCCGCTGCTGGCGACCGCCGAGGTCTGCCGCGCCCACGGCGTCGAGGTGCGCACCCTGTCGGTCGATCTGCTGGCCCCGGACGCGCTCGACCGCATCGTGGCCCTCACCGAGGACCTGACCGTGGGCCTGCTCGTCTACAACGCGGGCGCCAACACCTACGGCCACGAGTTCGTGACAGGTGACCTCGACCGATTCCGCGAGGTGATCGACCTCAACATCACCGCCCAGCTGCGGCTGGTCCAGCACTTCGGCGCGCCCATGCGCGAGCGGCGCCGCGGCGGGATCCTGCTGGTCGGCTCGCTCAGCGGCTATCTGGGGTCGGCGCAGATCAGCGTCTACGCGGCGGCCAAGGCGTTCCTGCGGACCTTCGCCGAGGGGCTGTGGCTGGAGATGCGCGACTACGACGTCGATGTCCTGCACTTGGTCCTCGGTGTGACCCGCACCCCGGCCATGGCCCGAGCGGGCCTGCGGATGGACCGGCCCGGCCTGCGGGTCTCCGAACCCCGCGAGGTCGCCGCGCAGGGGCTGGCGAGCCTGCCGAACGGACCTGTCGTCGTGGTGACGGAGTTCGCCGCGATCGCCGAGCGCAACAGCGGAACCGACCGGGCCGCGCTGCTGCTGGCGGCGAGCGCCGGGGCGCGCAAGCTCCTGCCGCCGCCGGGCGCTCGGGAGGCGGTGCGATGAGGATCGGGATCGACACCCCGGTGGTCACCCGGGTGCCCGGCGCGCACAGCCCGTGGGAGGAGTCGGCGGGCATCGCCGAACTGGCGCGGATCGCGGTCGTCGCCGACCGGCTCGGTTTCCATCACCTCACGTGCAGCGAACATGTCGCGGTGCCGACCGCCGTCGCGGCGGTGCGTGGCGCGACGTACTGGGATCCGCTGGCCACCCTGGGCTACCTGGCCGCGCGCACCGAACGGATCCGGCTGGCCACCAAGGTGCTCGTCCTCGGTTATCACCATCCGCTCGAGATCGCCAAGCGCTACGGCACGCTCGATGTCGTGAGCGGTGGACGGCTGGTCCTCGGCCTGGGAGTGGGCTCGCTTCAAGAGGAATTCGAGCTCCTCGACGTGCCGTTCGACGACCGTGGCGCCCGTGCCGACGCTGCCCTGGTCGCGCTGCGAGCCGCGCTGTCGCAGCGCGTCCCGCACCACGACGGCCCGTATCACCGGTTCTCGGACCTGGTGGTCGAACCGCACGCCGTCCAGGAATCGGTCCCGCTGTGGGTCGGTGGCCGCACGGCCCGGTCGCTGCGGCGCGCGGTAGACCTCGCCGACGGCTGGGTCCCGTTCGGGCTGACCTTCGACGAGATCGGCACGCTGCTCGCCCGCCGCGAGCCGCCCGCCGGCTTCGAGGTCGTGCTCTCGGCCGGATCCCTGGACCCGCTCGGAAACCCCACGGGGACAAGGAAGAAGCTCGCGGCGGCGACCCGCGCGGGCGCGACGGTGATCGGCGCCGCGCTATCGGCGACCTCGGCCGAGCACTACTGCGATCAGCTCGGCGCGCTGGCCGAGATCCGCGACGAGGAGTCCGGGGCGGTGCCGGTTCCCGGCAGGTGACCGTCCATCCACCGCAGCATCCGATCGACCGAGTCGGCGCAGTCGTCCCCCGCGCCGGACTCGGCCCACTCGATCAGCGCGGCGAAGGTCGCGGACTGGTAGGCGGTCGCGAGCGCCCGGCAGATGGCGGCGGGGGAGCCGGGTAGCCGGCGGGCGAGATAGCCCGAGAGCGTATCGATCCAGGGCTGGTAGATCCGGGGCGCGGTCGCGGCGAGCTCGGGTTCGGAGGAGATCAATCGCAGCCAATCCGGCGCGAGCTCATGGATCCGCGGGTCGCGCGAGACCGATTCGACGATCGCCGTGCGGACCACCAGCGCGGGCAGCGCGTCCTCGGCCGCGCCGGTGAGCGCGTCGCGCAGCCGGTCCGTGGCAGGCGCGACCCCCAGCCAGGCGATCTCGGCCCGGGAGGAGAAGTGCCGCAACAGGGTTCGCGCGCTGATCCCGGTGGCCTCGGCGAGGTCGTTCCAGCTCGTCGCGGCGAAACCGCGTTCGGTCCACAGGCGCAGCGCGCCCACGGAGACGGCCCGGGTGTCCAGCACCGACGGGCGGCCGGGGCGGCGGGCAGCGGGCGGCGTCACGGCGAAAGCCAACCAGTTTTGGCGAGGTGTGTCAATATTGCGGTCGACCACGAGTCACCTCATCGAACAGGAGTAACTGGTATGGAATTCGTCAATGCGTCCGCGATCGTCACCGGCGGCGCGTCGGGTCTGGGCCTGGCGACCGTGCGGGAACTGCACGCGCAGGGCGCCAAGGTCGTCATCGTCGACCTGCCGTCGTCCAACGGTGCGACCATCGCCAAGGAGCTGGGCGAGGGCGCGGCCTTCGCGGCAGCGGACGTGACCGACGAATCGGCGGTGTCCGCGGCCCTCGACGTCGCCGAATCGCTGGCGCCGCTGCGGATCGCGGTGAACTGCGCGGGCATCGGCAACGCGATCAAGACGGTCGGCAAGAAGGGCGCGTTCCCGCTCGCCGACTTCACCAAGGTGATCAACGTCAACCTGGTCGGCACGTTCAACGTGATCCGGCTGGCTGCCGAGCGCATGGCGGCCACCGAGCCGGTCGGCGAGGAGCGGGGCGTCATCGTCAACACCGCCTCCGTCGCCGCCTACGACGGCCAGATCGGCCAGGCCGCCTACTCGGCGTCCAAGGGTGGCATCGTCGGCCTGACCCTGCCGGTCGCGCGTGACCTGGCGGGCTTCAAGATCCGGGTCGTCACCATCGCGCCCGGTCTGTTCCGCACCCCGCTGTTCGAGACGCTGCCCGAGGAGGCGCTGCAGTCGCTCGGCGCGCAGGTGCCGCACCCCTCGCGCCTGGGCCAGCCCACCGAGTTCGCCGCGCTGGCCCGGCACATCGTGGAGAACCCGATGCTCAACGGCGAGACCATCCGCCTCGACGGCGCGATCCGCATGGCGCCGCGCTGATCCGATCGGCACCACGACCACCGGCCGGGCACTGTGCCCGGCCGGTGGTCGTCTGTCCGGGTCCGGTGCCGTGACCGGCTACCGCATTCCGTCCCGGTCATCCGGGACAATTGGGACATTTCACTCGTCCCATCGGTGCTACTCGTTCGTCCTCCCCGCCGCCGCAGGCCCTTGATTTGATACTGGCGCCCGACGCGCAGACCAGCGTCGGCAGCGCACAGCTCGACATCGTGGCGACACGATCCGGGGAGCGGAGGACGGCTTGCTGGAAATACGGAACATCACCGTCCGATTCGGTGGCGTGACCGCCCTGGACGGAGTGTGCTTCGACGTCGGGGAGTCGGAGATGCTCGGGTTGATCGGCCCGAACGGCGCCGGAAAGACCACGCTGTTCAACTGCCTGACCGGCCGCGGCAAGCCCGACGCAGGCACGGTCACCTATCGCGGAATCGATCTGCTGCGGAAGCGTCCCGACGAGCTGACCGGGCTGGGAATCGCCCGCACGTTCCAGAATCTCGGATTGTTCGAGCACATGACGGTGCGCGAGAACGTCCTGGTCGGCGCGCACCACCGGGCGACGTCGGGATTCGGCGCGGCGGCCCTGTGGCTGCCCGGGGTCCGGCGCGAGGAGACCCGGCTCGTCGCCGACGTGCACGAGGTCCTCGAACGCCTGGATCTGCTGGACGTCGCCGACCACCCGGCGGCCGGACTCCCGTTCGGCACACTCAAACGGATCGAACTGGCCAGGGCACTGGCCTGCCGGCCGCGGCTGCTGATGCTGGACGAGCCGGTCAACGGTCTCAGCCACGGCGAGGTCTTCGAGTTCGCCGCGCTCGTCCGCGCCGTGCACGCCGAATTCGCCCTGACTGTCATCGTGGTCGAACACCACATGGGATTCGTGATGGGCCTGTGCGATCGGGTGGTGTGCCTGGACTTCGGCCGGGTGATCGCCGAGGGCACGCCCGCGCAGGTGCAACGGCATCCCGAGGTCGTCGCCGCCTACCTGGGGACCCCGGCATGAGCGAGTTCCTCGTCGTCGACGGCGTGTGCGCCGGATACGGTGCGGCGCAGGTGCTGCACGAGGTGAGTGTGTCGGTGGCCCAGGGCGAGGTGTGCGCGATCCTCGGCCCCAACGGCGCGGGCAAGACCACCCTGCTGCGGACCGCGAGCGGCATGGTGCGGGCGCGCGCGGGCAGCGTGCGCGTGGACGGCGTGGTGCTGGGCCGATCGACGCCGGAATCGGTGGCGCGGCTCGGCGTCGCGCACGTGCCGCAGGGGCGCGGCACCTTCGCGCCGCTGACGGTCGCCGAGAACCTGCGCGCCGGGGCGTTCACCCGCCGCGACACCGCCGCGATCCGTGCCGACCTGGACAAGGTCTTCGGTTACTTCCCGATCCTGAAAGACAAACTGCGGCAGCAGGCGGGCGGCCTGTCCGGTGGCCAGCAGCAGATGCTGGCTCTCGGCCGCGCGCTGATGATGCGGCCGCGCCTGCTGCTGCTCGACGAGCCCTCACTCGGGTTGTCGCCGTTGGTGACCCAGGAGCTGTTCGCCATCATCGCCGCCGTCAACGAAGCCGACGGCACCACCGTCGTGGTGGTCGAACAGAACGCGCATCTCGCGCTGGCCATCGCCGATCGGGCCCACGTGCTGGAGACCGGCCGGGTAGTGCTGTCGGGCACGCCGGCCCAGATCGACGCCGACGACCACATCGCTCGTTCCTACCTCGGATATCAGGCCTGACCCATGCATGCATTTCTCGAACAACTCCTCGGCGGTCTCACCGCGGGCGCGATCTACGCGAGCCTGGCGCTGGGACTGGTCCTCATCTACCGATTCACCGGCGTGGCGAACTTCGCCCAGGGCGAGCTGGCCATGTTCTCGGCGTTTCTCGCCTGGCAGTTCGGCCAGAGCGGAATGCCGTTGTGGCTGGCCATGCTCACCGCCCTCGCGGTCTCCTTCGCCGGCGGCCTGCTCATCGAACGGGTGGTGATCCGCCCGGTCGAGGGCGCACCCGAACTGACGCTGGTGATCGTCACCGTCGGCCTGTACTTCTTCGTCAATGCCGCGGCGGGATGGATCTGGTCGTTCCAGCTGCACACCTTTCCGAGCCCGTTCCCCGCGGGCGCGATCGGCACCGGCGGGGTGAGCGCGAGCTATCAGAGCCTCGGCGTGCTCGCGGTGGTCGGCCTGGTGATGGTGGCGCTGTTCGCGCTGTTCCGGTTCACCAAGATCGGGCTGGCGATGCGGGCGGTGGCCGCGAACCCGGAATCCGCCCGGCTGAACGGGATTCGCGTCGGCGTCGTGCTCGCCCTCGGCTGGGGCCTGGCGGCCCTGGTCGGCGCGGTCTCGGGCATCCTCGCCGCGCCGATGCTGTTCCTGGAACCGAACATGATGGGCGGCGTCCTCATCTACGCCTTCGCCGCGGCGACGCTGGGTGGTTTCGACTCCCCGGTCGGCGCGGTCGCCGGTGGCCTGATCGTCGGGGTCAGCGAGACACTGGCGGGCGCCTATATCGACGCGATCGGCACCGAGCTCAAGATCGCCGTGCCGCTGCTGATCATCATCACCGTCCTGCTGGTGCGCCCGCAGGGTCTCTTCGGAACCCCGGCGGTGCAGCGAGTATGAGCGAGACCGCACTGCACCACACCGCGCCCGCCGCCGAACCCGGTGGGACGTCACCCGCACCGCGTGCGCGCCTGGTCGCCTTCGTGACCGCGCACCGGACCGCGCTCGTCCTCACGGCACTGGCCGTGGCGGTCTGCGTGGCACCGTTCCAGCTGGCGCCCTTCTACACCTTCCAGCTCTCGATGGTGATGGTCTACGCGATCGCGCTGCTCGGGCTGAACCTCCTCGTCGGCTACACCGGGCAGATCTCACTGGGGCACGGCGCCTTCTTCGGCGCCGGTGCGTATGTGGCCGCCGGGATGATGCACCACTGGGACGCACCGTATCTCGCCGCTCTCCCGGCGGCCGCCGCGGTGACCTTCCTGTTCGGTGTCGCGGTGGGCATCCCGGCCCTGCGCTTGCACGGGCTGTACCTGGCCCTGGTGACGCTGGCGATCGCGGTCTTCCTGGTGCCGCTGCTGAAGCGATTCGATGCGGTCACCGGCGGATCCATGGGCTTGACCGTCACCAAGCCGAGCGCCCCGGCGTGGACGGGTCTGGCCGAGGACCAGTGGCTGTACTTCCTGGCGGCGGCCACGGCGGCACTGAGCTTCGCGGCGGTGGCCGGGCTGCTGCGATCACGCGTCGGCCGGGCGCTGCGGGCGATCCGCGACAACGAGATCGTCGCCGAGATGATGGGTGTCCGGCTCGCGGTCTACAAGACCCTCGCCTTCGCCTGGAGCGCCATGCTCGCCGGGATCGCGGGCTGCGTCTACACCTGGGTGATCGCCTATGTGTCACCGGATTCGTTCACCGTCGCCCTGTCGATCACGCTGCTCGCCGGCATCGTCGTCGGCGGTCTCGGGTCGCTGTGGGGCGCGGTGCTCGGTGCCGCGTTCGTCATGTACGTGCCGAGCCTGGCCCAGGACGTCAACGACGCCGCACCCGGGGTGATCTTCGGCATCGTCGTCATCGGCCTGATGTATCTCGCACCCACCGGACTGGCCGGACTCCTCGCCCGGCTCCCTCGTCACCTCCTCACCCTGCTTGCTCGGAAAGGCGTAAGACCATGAGAACCAAGGTATTCCGGGTCGCCGGTGTCACGGCGGCGGCGATGCTCGCCCTCACCGCGTGTGGTGGTCGCGGCGACACGGCGACAACGGCGGGCGGTGACTGCCAGGGGCAGCAGACCGTCGGCATCACCGACACCACCATCAAACTCGGTGGGGTGTACCCGCTGTCGGGGCCCGCGTCGGCCTACGGCGAGGCGGGGAAAGCTGGGAAGGCCTACTTCGACTATCTCAATGCCGAGAAGGGCGGCATCAACGGCCGCAAGGTGGAATACCTGGTGCGCGACGACGGCTACCAGCCGCCCAAGACCGTGGAGGAGACCCGCCGGCTGGTCGAGCAGGATCAGGTGTTCGCGGTCTTCCCGACGCTGGGCACGGCCACCTCGTCCGCGGTGTGGGACTACCTGAACCAGCGCAAGGTCCCGCAGGTGTTCGTCGCCGGCGGCGCCACGAAGTGGGGCTCGGATACCGCGCATCCGTGGACCATCGGCTGGCAGCCGAGCTACCGGTCCGAAGCGCGGGCCTACGCGAAGTACGTCCGGCAGGAACGGCCCGACGCGACCGTCGCGGTGCTCTATCAGAACGACGACTTCGGCAAGGACCTGCTCGACAACTTCCGCGCGGCGGTGGCGGGCAGCGGCGTGCGGATCGTGGCCGAGCAGAGCTACGAGGTCACCGATCCGACGGTGGAGCCGCAGGTTCGCAACCTGGCCGCCTCGAAAGCCGATGTGCTGCTGAACTTCTCGACCCCGAAGTTCACCGCGCAAGCCCTCGCCGCCGACGCGCGCACCGGCGACTGGAACCCGCTGCATGTCATCACCACCGTCTCCAACTCGGTGACCACGCTGAAGCCGGTCGGCGTCGAGAACATCCAGGGCGTGGTGTCGGCCGCCTACACCAAGGACCCCGCCGACCCCGCCCGCGACGCCGACCCGGCGATGCGCGACTACAAGGACAAGCTGGCCCGCTACGGCCAGGGCATCGACCCGACCAGCAACTACGCGATCATCGGCTGGACCAGTGCCGACAGCTTCGCCAAGACCATGGCCGCCGCCACCTGCCCGACCCGCGAGGGCCTGCGCGACTCCATGCGCAACCTGAACAACATCCCGATCGATCTGCTGCTCCCGGGAGTCTCGCTGAAGACCGGCAACGGCGACGCGTTCCCCATCGAGGCCCTGCAGATCCAGCGCCTGACCGGTGACCGCTGGAGCCTGGTCGGCTCCATCATCGACACCACCGGATAGCCCCATCACGACGAGCTGGTCCCGTGCCTCGGCCACGGGACCAGCTCGTCGTTGTTTCTCACCGGAACTCGGTGAGATGGTGGGTGACCCACTCGTGGAACGGGCGGGGCTGCCTGCCCGTGATCCGGGCGACGGTGTCGTCGGTCGCGGCCAGCGCGGCCACTGCGGCGATATCGCCGGGATGGATGGTCGGCAGCCCGATGTCGGCGAACGGTATCTCGACACCCCCGGATTCGCGGATCGCGGGCGCCCACCACAGGGCGTTGGACGCGAACTGGGTGGGCCGCAGGATCGTCCACGCCATGCCGCTGTCCACCAGCCCGCCGTGGTGTGTGTGGGAATCAGTCGTGGCGCACGGTCGGTCGGTCGAGGGGGATGGGGCCGCGGAACTGGCGGGCGACGGCGGTGAACCAGCCGAGGTGGTAGTGGGCGCCGTCGTCGCGGAATCGGGAGGGGAGTTCGTGCCAGCGCAGGCCGGGGTGGCGGTGGTGGACGTCGTGGAGGGTGAAGTTGAGGGTGCAGCGTTCGAGCAGGCGGGGCAGGCGCAGGTTCATCGCCTCGCGGGGTGCGTCGAGGTCGGTGCCGTAGTGGTAGGCGTTGTCGGAGAGCGAGATGACCAGGGCGCGGGCGGCGATCGCGGCGAGCAGCATCCAGCCGTGCGCGCCGTAGGCCAGGAACGCCACCGCGTGGACGGTGACGATCGCGGCGGCGTCGGTGCGGAACTTGTCGAGCACGGCGGGCTGGGCGACCCGCTCGAGCAGGAGGCCGCCGACCGACTCGGGGGCCTCCACCCGGCGGGCCAGCGCCCGGATGGTCCGCGCCGGCATCGCGGCGAGGAGCAGGGCGATCAGCTCGAGCAGATACAGGCCGCCGAGGAGTTGCAGGTAGTGGGACCGCGTGGCCCGGAACCGGCTGGTCGTGGCGGGATCGTAGATCTCGGCGCGTTCGCGGACCCGGCTGTAGCGATGATGCAGCAGGTGACCGGCTTTCAGCAGCGCGAACGGTGAGCCGTACACGGTGGCCAGCACCCGGCCCGCGCGATCGTTGCGTGCGCGGTCCCGCAGCAGTGTGCCGTGGATGGACTCGTGGATCAGCGACCAGAACGGAGTGGTGGTCAGCGCCAGCGGCACCAGGATCCAGCCCCAGGCCGCGTTCCGCGGAAGCAGCAGTAGCGGGAGGATGAACAGCTGGGTCGAGCCGATGGCCATCGCCAGGGCGATGAGCCGGACGTTCACGAGGTCGCCGTCGGTGGATCTCGACGGGCGAGCCGGGCCGGGGGTGCGGGTTTCGGTCATGATGCAGCGTCACTCCGGGTAGATCAGGCAACTCCCGCAGCTGATCCTGCCATCGACGCGCAGTCCGCGACAGGGTGAAAGTACCGAGCGTCACACCTGTGTGACCGCCGTACCGGGAAGACGGGCGATCGCCGACGGACAGGACGTCGACACCCGCTGTCCGAGGACCAGCGGGCGTCGGCGCTCGATCTCAGGCGTACGCGCCGTTCTCGATGTCCGCGAGCAAGGCGGGACCGGAACTCGTCCACGACAGCAGTTCCCGGGTGTGCGCGCTCGACGCCGACATGTCCATGCCGAAGAACCGGCCGACGAACCCGAAGTGTTCGGTGGCGTCCTCGGGTGGGATGGACACGACCGGCACATCGAGCATCCGCCCGATGGCGTCGGCGATGGCGCGGGTGCTGATCGCGTCCTCGGTGACGGCGTGGAGGACGGATCCGGCCGGTGCCGCCTCGAGCGCGAGCCGGACGAGCCGGGCGGCATCGCCGCGATGCACGGCCGCCCAGGCTGTGTCACCGTCACCGAGGTAGGCGGAGCGGCCGTGCCGCCGGGCCGCCGCGACCAGACTCGCCACGAATCCGGTGTCGCCGCGCCCGTGGACCGAGGGCGCGAATCGGCTGCTGATCACTCGCACGCCTCTGTCGGCGTAGGCGAGCAGGAGGTTCTCGCTGCCGCCGCGGGGTGAATCCGGGCCGACGGCGGGGGAGGGATCGCGCTCGGTTGCGGGGCGGCCCCTGGTCAGGCCGGAGAGTGCGGCGGCGAGGACGAACGGCCGGTCGCTGCCGGTCAGGGCCTCGGCCATCGCGGTGACCGCGGCGCGTTCGGTGCGGTTGGTTCCGGCCGGGTCGGTCCAGTCGTGCTTGTTGGCGAGATGGACGACGGCGTCCGCGGCCGCGGCGGCGGCGCGCAGGCCGTCGACGTCGTCGAGGTCGCCGCGCCGCGGCCGGGCGCCCTTGCGCGCGAGCACCTCCGCGGCGGTCTCGGAGCGGGCGAGGCCGCTGACGACGTGTCCGGTGGCGAGCAGGTGATCGACGACGGCCGAGCCGATCCATCCGGTCGCTCCGGTGATGAAGACATGCATGGTGACACTCCTCGAGGGTTGCCCGCGACTCGCGCGGACGGGGTGGAGGCGGTCGACTCGCGGCCGCAGAAGGGTGAAATCTAGAGTGGGAGGGTGGGTTTCGCCGGTCCTACCGCTGCCCTCCGCGCCCGGAGACCAAGGACTGCGCGACCACCGAGCCGCCGAGAACCAGCACCGCCACGCCGATCACGCGGAGCCCGGACTGGGTGCCCGAGACGAACGCGGTGAGGATGTCGTCGGCTCGATCGGGGGCGACGGCGAGCGCCTGGGCGACGGTGTGCGGTGCGTGCGCGGCGCGCAGGTCCGCCGGCAGCAGGTCGGAGAACCGTGCGGTGAGCACGGTGCCCACCGCGGCCACCCCGAGCGCGCTGCCGAATTCCCGGGTGGTGGCCTGGAGCCCGGCGCCGACACCGGCCTGCGCGGGCGGCAGCGATCCGGCGATGGCGGCCGAGAGCGTCGGAAGGGCCAGTGTCACACCGATTCCGGTGACGACGAGCCAGGCGGCATAGGCCGGATACGGCGTGCTCGCGCCACAGGTCGACAACCCGAGCAGGCCACCACCGACGAATACGAACGCGAGCGCGATCGTCGCGTCCGCGCCGATGCGCCGCACCAGCCCGCCGACCCGGCGTGCGCCGACGATGATCGGCACGGTCAGCGCGACGATGCCCAGCCCGGTGCGCAGCACCCCGAACCCCTTGCCGTACTGCAGGAACGAGGCGTTCACATAGAACAGCGCGAACATGCCGAAGAAGATCGTCGTCATCCCCAGGCACGCGCTGCGCAGCTCGGGCGAGCGGAACACACGCGGATCCAGCAGTGGATGTTCGACCGACAGCTCGACGAACACCCACAGCGCGAACAGCACCACGGCACAGCCGAATCCGGCGATCACGACCGTGCTGCCCCACCCCGCCTCTGGCCCCTCGACGATGCCGACCAGCAGGGCCACCGAGGCTCCGACGAGCAAGGCCGTTCCCAGCGGATCGAGTCGCCGGTCGTGCCGCGGTGACACCGGCGCGAACAGGGCCACCAGCACCACGAGAACCAGCGCGATCGGCACCACCGCCACGAACAGCCACCGCCACGATCCCCCGGACAGGATCGCCCCGCCGCCGACATTGCCGACGACACCACCGATGCCGGTCATCGACGCCCAGGTCGCGACGGTCGGGCCCCGGCGCTCGGCGGCGACGGCGTGCAGCAGCACCGCCAGCGTATTGGGCAGCACGGCGGCGGCGCCCACCCCGGTGAGCGCCCGGCCGAGGAGCAGGACCGCGATGTTCGGCGCGACGGCGGACAGCAGCGCACCGCTCGCGAACACCACCAGACCGGCGATCAGCACGCCCTTGCGCCCGAACCGATCTCCGGCCGCCCCACCGGGAATCACCAGGCAGGCGAACACGATCACATACGAGTCGACGATCCAGACCAGTGCCGACGCGGACGGGCGGAGGCCGCTCGACGCCAGCATCGGGACGGCGAGGTTGATCGCGGCCACCATGCCGACGACGAGGACGACGCAGGCGCACATGATCGCGAGGAGGGCGGGGCCAGAGGCCGGCGCCGATGACGATTCCCGCGGCATCCGCTCGCGGGTGAGCACATTCCATTGCATGGGAAAACGCTATGTGCCTGCTGTTACTTCCTGCCACGCAACTTTGGCAAGAATACTTTGCGTACGATGCAACTATGGCGGAGCAGCTCGATCTGAACCTGCTGCGGGTGTTCGACGCGCTGTTGCAGGACCACAGCGTCACCGTGGCGGCCGAACGGCTGCACCTGTCGATTCCCGCGACGAGCCGTGCGCTGAGCCGGTTGCGGCGAGCGATGAACGATCCGATCCTGGTCCGGGCAGGCCGGGGGATGACACCGACCCCGTTCGCGCTGCGCACCGCGCCCCGCGTGCGCTCGCTGCTCGACGAGGCGTCGGCGCTGATCAGTGCCGAGCGCGATATCGCCGCGGCGGACCTGCAGCGCACCTTCACGATTCGCATCAACGACGGCGTGGCCGCCACCCTGGCGACCACCGTGGTGGAGGCCACCGCGGCGTTGGCGCCGGGGGTGATCCTGCGGTTCGTCACCGAGGGCACCGAGAGCGTGGAGGCGTTGCGCGACGGCTCCGTCGACCTGGACATCGGCGCCGGTGACGGCGCCGCGCCCGATATCCGGACGGCGCCGCTGTACCGGGAACGACTCGTCGGCATCGTGCGCGCCGACAGTCCGCTGGGCAGGCACCGGCGCCCGACCCTGGCACAGCTGTGTCGTCATCCGCACGTGTCGGCGTCCCGGCGCGGACGGACCAGGGGTCCGCTCGACGAGGTGCTCGAGGCCGCCGGACTGCGCCGTCAGGTCGCCGCCGTGGTGCCCACCTCGGCGGTCGCCGCCCTGCTGGTGTCGTCGAGTCGCTACGTCGGCCTCGTTCCGCAGCGCCTCGCCGAGCAGTACGGTCCGGCCCTCGGCATCCGCTGGTTCGCGGTGCCCGCGCCGCTGCCCGCGGTCGAGGTGCGGTTGTCGTGGCACGCCCGGCTCGACACCGATCCGGCGCAGCGCTGGCTGCGTGACACCATCCTCGGTGCCTTCGCGAGTGAGCCGGATTAGCGGCTCAGACGCACTGGGGGACCTCGGTGGCGAGGAAGTCGCGGATCGCGGCCCAGCTGGAGTCGCGGGCACCGGGACCGGCGATGATGCCCAGGTGACTGCCGTCGACCTCGGCGAAGCGCACCGGCGCGCCGGTGAGCACCTCGGTCCCCGCGGCGACGGACGCGGCCGAGGCGAGTTTGTCGCGGCGGCCGCCGATCAGCAGGACCGGGACCGTGATCGCGGCCAGCTCGATCGCGTGATAGGGGCTCAGATGCACGGTGCCCTTCCACATCTCGTTGCGCACGATCAGCTGGCGATAGACCTGCCGGTAGAACCGGCCGGGATAGCCGGGCATCTCGTCCATGAACCGGTCGACGGCCTGCATGCGCGCCAGCGCCTCCACATCACCGGCATTGCGGGCGATGTACCACGGTTTGGTGAGTTCACGATCGAGCGCCTGGGCCCGGAAGCCCAGCCGCACAGCCTGTTTCGGTATGCCGCCGACGAGCCGGACCGGCTCGGTGACGATCCGGCCCGAGGTCAGGCGGCCGACCGAGCGCGCGAGCGCCATCGGGCCGTTGCGGCGCTGATCGAACGGTGTGCCGACCGCGGTGAGCGAGGCGAGCGGCAGCCGGGGGTCGGCGGCCGCGGTGAGCAGGCTGATCGTGCCGCCGAAGGACCAGCCGATCACGTCGACCGGAGCGTGCGCGTGCGCCGCGCTGACCCGGCGGACGGCGGTCGGCACGATGTCGTCGACCCATTCCTCGAAACCCAGGTTCCGGTCGGCGTAGCCGATCTCGCCGTAGTCGAGGACATAGACGTCGCGGTCCATCTCCAGCAGGTACTCGACCAGGCTCTGGCCGGGCCGCAGGTCGTAGCAGGAAATGGTCACCGCCAGCGGCGGGACCAGCAGAACGGGGTTGCCGGTGCTCTCGGTGCTGCGGCGATAGCGCCGCAACCGCCGGTGCGGATGGTCGTAGACGACCTCCGACGGCGTCGGAACATACGGCTCGATTCCGGGGCCGAGCAGCGCGCCCACATTGCGCACGGCGTTGTCCCAGCTGACCATCACATACCTCCACGACCGTGCCCGCCGCACAGTTTACCTGGACATCGTGTCCGACTTATCTCGGGGAGGCGAATTCGCCCGGCGCGTAGATCTGCGCCGGGCCCGGCGCGCTCGGCTATCTTGGGCCGATGTGCTCGCCGGAGATCGTTCGTCTCGCCCATGACGGTGCGCCGCGTCCCAGCCGGCGGGCCCTGTTCGGTCTCGCGGGCCTGACCGCGCTCGCCGCGGCGGTACCCGCACCCGCTGCCGCCGCACCGCGCACCGGGGGCGTGATCGACCTGACCCACACGCTCACACCGGAATTGCCGGTGTGGCCGGGCAATCCGCCGATCGCCCTGGTGCCGGTGGCACGACACGCCTCCGGTGGCTTCGGACAGTTCGCCCTCGGCTACTGGGAACACACCGGCACGCACCTCGACGCGCCCGCGCATCGGATCGTCGGCGGCGCGACGACGGATGCGCTGGTCGTCGACGATCTGGTCGCCCCGCTCGTGGTCATCGACATCAGCGCGAAGGCCGCCACCGAGGCCGACGCGGTGGTCACCGTCGCCGATATCGACCGATGGCGAGCGCAGTTCGGGGAGATCCCCGAGCGGGCCTTCGTCGCGATGTATTCCGGCTGGGAGCGGCGCCTGGCCGAACCGTCGACCTTTCTCAATCTGGACG
This sequence comes from Nocardia sp. NPDC050718, assembly GCF_040654235.1. NCBI lineage: Bacteria > Bacillati > Actinomycetota > Actinomycetes > Mycobacteriales > Nocardiaceae > Nocardia > Nocardia sp. NPDC050718. The sequence continues at coordinate 241,743 of NZ_JBFAHQ010000004.1, forward strand.
GTCAGGGCAGGCCGCACGCGCCGGGATTCTCGGCCGATGCCGCGGAATACCTTGTCGCGCAGTGCGGGATCGTCGGGGCGGGCGTCGATACGCTCAGCCTGGACTGCGGCGCTGACCCGGACTTCGGCGCGCACACCACGCTGCTCGGCGCGGGCCGCTACGGCGTGGAGATGCTCGCGAACCTCGCGACGGTTCCGCCGTCCGGGGCGACGGTCGTCGTGGGCGCGCCGAAGCACGCGGGCGGTACGGGTGGACCGTGCCGAGTGCTCGCCCTCACCTGATCGGTCCCCACTCGGGCCTGCCGATCGAGAGCTGGTGCGCGAAAACGTTTCCCGGGTCCCGATCGGTCTTGATCCGGTGCAGCCGGGGATAGTTGTCGCGGTAGTAGAACGCATGCCAGGGCAGGCCGGAGGTGTTCCACGCCGGGTCGGCCAGGTCCGGGTCCGGGTAGTTGATGTAGCTGCCGCCGTAGGTGTCGCCGGGGACCGGGACCCCGCCGGTGTCGGCGTGCACGTCGCGGTACATGTCGCGGGCCCAGCGCAGGAAGCGGTCGTCGCCGGCGGGCCGGCGCCAGGCGGCGTGGATGAGCATCGTCATGAACGAATCGCGCGCGGGCATGGCGGTCGCGTCGGCGGGGACGGCGTTGATCGCGCCGCCGAACGGCAGGAATTCGAGCTGGGACTCGCCGAGGAACCGGGGATCGGTGAGGTAGCGATAGAAGATCCGGAGCTGGTCGGGAGAGTACGCCGTGCGCAGATAGGCGGCCTTCACCTTGACCCGGAGCTCACTCGGGCCCTTCGCGTAGTACACCTGACGCACCGTGTCGGGGTAGGACAGCTGGGCGACCGGCGTCGGGATCGCCGGGGGAAAGACACCGTCGGTCACCGTCGTGACGAAGGCGTCCAGTCGAGCGCGCGCGTCGGGTGCGTCGGCGTCGAGCAGCACGAGCAGCTCCGCGGCGGCGGTGCCGGTCGTCCTGATCATGAGCGGGGCGTACAGGCCGGTGAACTCGTCGCCGGGCGCGCTGTGCCGTTCGAAGAAGGCGAGGTAGTTGCCGACGAAGCGGACGAACGACTCCTCCGTCGTGACCGGCACGATCAGTCGCGTGCTGAGCATGCTGCCCGGCGGCTTCGGCAGGGCCGCGGCGGGATCGGTGCCGTCGGCGCTGGGGGAGCGGAGCAGGAACCGTGTCACCACACCGAAATTGCCGCCGCCACCGCCGGTGTGGGCCCACCACAGATCGCGGTCGGGTCCGTCGGGGGTCGCGAGCACCACCTTCACCGCGCCGTCGGCGTCGACCGTCACCACCTCCACTCCGGCCAGGTGGTCGGCCACGAGTCCGTGCCGCCGCGACAGTGGGCCGTAGCCGCCACCGCAGAGATGGCCGCCCATGCCGACGCCGAGGCAGATCCCGCCCGGCACGGTGACGCCCCCGTTCCGGAGCAGTGCGTCGTAGACGGTGCCGATGTCGGCGCCTGCGCCGACCGAGAACGCGCGCAGGCGCTCGTCCCAGTACACGGCGTCGATCCTGCTCAGATCGATGAGCGACCGGGTGGCGGCGTGGTCGACGAAGTCGTCGAAGCAGTGCCCGCCCGAGCGTGCGGCGATCCGCGTCCCCTCGGCGACGGATCTCGCGACCGCGGTGCGGACCTGCTCGGTCGTCGTGGGCAGGTAGATCTTCGCCGGTCGGGCCTGGAACCGGCGGTTGTAGCCGCGCCGGGTCAGCTCCTCGTACTCGTGGTCGCCTGCACCGAGCACCCGCCCCTCGGCCCTGGCGGCGGGTAGGCCGATGGCGGTGACGGCGCCGCCGAGCGCGGCTGCGGCGAGCAACTGCCGACGGGAGAGCGACATCGTGCTCCTTTCGCTCGGCGCGGTCGATCTGCTCGGACCCTAGCCGAACCGGGGCGCCGCGGAGACCCGATGCGAGTGGTCCCGACATCGGGCGCGCCGCGCGGCTCGCTAGCCGCGGTAGACCTCGACGTACGCGTTGGTGGCGGCCGCGACGACACCCGGGCCCATGCCGGTGCACGCGGCCGAGATGCGCTGGCCCGAGGGCTCGAACGGGTAGCTGAGCACGGTGTAGGAGCCGATCGTGTACATCGGGAACGGGCCGTTGGCGTAGAAGCCGAAGCAGTCGAGGTGCAGAACGTAGTTGCTTCCGCCGTCGGGCTGACAGGTGGCCGACGCGCCGAAGAGATCCCGTTCGACCCGGCAGTCCTGCGGTGCCGCCTGCGCGGTGCCGGAACCGATGACGGCGACGAACGCCAGGCCGCAAACCCCGGCGGCCGCGACGCGGGCGACGGCGGTGAATGTCTTGTTCATGGAACTCCTTTGTTCGGGACGATCTTCGGTGGAAGCGTTGAGTCCTGGCCATGGGGACGTGCGTGGCGCCGGTGGTGGCCGTGGCCCGCCGGGCTCGGTCCCCGGCTGTGCGTCGGGTGATCTGCGGGTCGGCAGCAGATTCGTGGTGAGCGCCTCGGTGACCACGGCGGCGACGAGACCGGTGAGTTCGGTGGCGCGCGTGGGGTTTTCGTCGAGCATGATCAGCCAGGAGTAGAGGGGGCCGAGCAGCAGCGCCTGGACCACGGCCGGGTCCGGCGCGCGGGTCAGTTCGCCGCGGGCGATCGCGCGGTCGAGCACCGTCGTGATGATGCGCCGTTCCACGGGCAGGAAGGTCGTCGCGAAACGGGTGCGCAGGCGGGGGTCGGCGCGGATGTCGGCGAGCAGGCCGGTCAGGTTGCCCGCGCCAGCGCCGCGCACCTGCGTCGCGATCTGGGCGGTGAGCGCGCGCAGATCGCCGGACAGGCTGCCGGTGTCGGCGGGCGCCGCCGCGCGCAGATCGTGGAGCAGGACGGCGAAGGTCATCTCCTGCTTGGTCGCGTAGCGGCGGTAGATGGTCGCCTTGCTCACGCCCGCGCGGGTCGCGACCGCGTCCACGGTCGACCCCGCGTACCCGCGCTCGTCGAGCACCGCACGCACCGCCGCCGCGATCGACGCGTCCACGCGGTCCTCGCGCGGTCGGCCGGCCCCTCGTCGCCCTGTCGCCACCAGGGCAGCATACGAAACTATTAGTTTCGGTATCAAGCATCCGGCGATTCCGGCGTGGTCTCAGGGCGCGGGTGGGAAGAAGTCGCGCAGCAGCGGTGTCACCGGGTTCGGGGGCAGGAGGTCGTCGAGATTGGCCAGGGCCGCGGCCGGGGGCAGCGTCCGGTCCGGCGTGCGTGCCGGGTCGTCGATCTCCGCGAGGGCGTCGGCGATGCCCTCGTCGATGGCGGCGGGCAGGTCCACCGGCAAGGAGGCGGTCTTGCTCGGGTTCAGCGGCTGGTCGAACCGCAGCGGCGTCGGCTCCGCGTAGTCGGTGCGGTCGTATCCCGTCTCGATCAGGACCCGCAGCGCCGGTTCCAGCAGGACCGCGGCGGGCTCGGTGACACTCGTGGTGTTCGTGTGCTGTCCGACCGCGCGCAAGGGGTACAGCAGGGGCAAGGTGCCCTCGGGACTGGGGATCGTCGTGTAGGTGGTGTCACCGTGGCTCTGGCAATTCCCGGGGTGCGCATCGCAGTTCTGCTGGGCGACGAAGTCGGCGGGATCGCGGTAGCCGTAGATCGCCGCGCCCGCCTTGGGTGCGCTGCCCGCGCCGTCGCCCTTCGGCTGCAGGTAGGAGGGGTGGATCAGCAGGGTGCCCAGCAGGGCGTTCGCATCGGCGAGCACATTGAGTGGATAGGCGGGGAAATCCGAGATGCCGTCGTACTGCATGGCGATATCCGTGGTCGCGATGCCCGTGTCGGTCGGGGTGGGCGGGCCGAAACTGATGTCGGCGACCGGGATCTCACCGAAACGCACCGGCCGTTCGATGATGCCGCCGTTGGGACGGTTCGGATTCGCGATGAGGACGAAGGTCAGCCGGTTCTTCTCCGCCGGCGTCAGCCCGGCCAGGGCGGTCTTCTCCGCGCTGGCCACCGTCGCACCCTGCGAATAGCCGAAGATCACGATGCCGCCGTTCCCGGGGGCACCCAGCTGACGCGCGGCCAGCGCGCCGAGAGTGGCGACGCCGTCGGCGACCGAGGGGTCCCACTTCGCCGACGACGCCTCGGGGCCCTTCGACGAGATGACCGGCCACAGCGACGCGTCGTAGGGAACGGGAACGAAGGTGACGCCGGGACAAGCGTTGTCGGTACAACCGTGTGCGCCGGGAACGACGAAGTTCTGGTACGCGTTGCTCTCGAAATCGTGGGCCACCGACGGGTCGCTGGTACCGGTGCCGGGCACGATCAGCACCGTCGTCGCCGCCAGCGCGACCGCGCCGACACTCTGTATCTCGAGCCATGCCACACCCAGTGCCGTGAGCAGCGCGGCGGACGTACCCCCGCGTGCCGCTGAACGTCGTCTACCGGTTGCCGATCGATGGGTCTTTCGCGTCTTCGATGTCTGCGGCATGGGCTACCCCTTCAGCGGGAGGGAAGAGCGAGACCTCGGCAATTTCCGAGCAATTGTGCCAGCGGGGGTGCGGGGCGACAAGGTCGCAACGCGGATCCCGGATCGCGTGTCGGCCTCGGGATAGGGTTTCGTGGTGGTGTTCCTGCGGGCACTGGGCGCGATCGAGGTCGAGGTGGACGGGCACGTCGTGGATCTGGGCGGCCCGGTGCCGCGACGGTTCCTCGCGGCGCTGTCGACCGGTGCGGGCTCGCCGCTCTCCGATGCCGCCCTCGCCGACCTCGTGTGGGGTGCCGACCAGCCACGGCAGGCATCGGCGACCTTGCGGGTCGTCGCCTCCCGGCTCCGGTCCGCACTGGGCCCCGCCGGGCGAGAGCTGGTGCGCCGCAGGGGGTCCGGCTACCTGCTGGCACTCCCGGCCGAGCGCACCGATCTCGGCAGGTTCACCGACCTGGTCGCCGCCGGGGTGCGCGAGTTCGCCGTCGACGATCCCGTGTCCGCCGAGCGGGTACTGAGCGAAGCGCTCGCGCTGTGGCGGGGTGACCCGTGGCCGGAACTGGAGCAGGCCGACGGTCCGCTGGCGGAGCGCATCCGGCTCAGGGAGTTGTACGAGGTCGCGATCGAGGAGCGGGCGGCGGCGCGGCTGGCGTGCGGTGAGCTCGCGACGGCGGTGGCCGATCTCGGCGAGGCGGTGACGGCCGCACCGTTCCGGGAGCGGCGCTGGGAGCTGCTGGCCTCGGCGCTGTACCGCAGCGGTCGTCAGGCGCAGGCACTGGCCGAACTGCGCCGGGTGCGCGAGCTGCTGGTGGCGGAACTGGGGGTGGAACCCGGTCCGGCGTTGCGGTCGCTCGAACGCCGGATGCTCGCGCAGGATCCGGGTCTGCTGGTGGAATCGCCTGGCGCGCGGCCGGATTCCCCGCCCGGCCGCCGCCCACCGCACCGGCGGCCGCTGTCGACCTTCCTCGGCCGCGACGACGAGCTGCGCGTGCTGGGCGAGCTGCTCACCACCGAGCGACTGGTCAGCGTGGTCGGACCCGCCGGCGTGGGCAAGACCCGGTTGGCGATCGAACACTGGACCGCGGCGGAGGCGCCCGTCGACCGATGGTTCGTGCGCCTGGGTGACGTCGACGACGGCGACGCCGTACCGACCGCGATCGCGACGACGCTGTCGCTGGTCCAGCGCACCGGCGACCCCGTGACCCAGATCTGCCGGGCGCTGGCGGCGACGCCCGGCCTGCTGGTGCTCGACAACTGCGAGCACCTCGTCGAACCGGTCGCCCGCGTCGTGGTGACGGTGCTGGCCGCCTGCCCGCACCTGCGGATCCTGGCCAGCAGCCGACAGCCGCTCGGTGTCGACGGCGAGCATGTGCTGGCCCTGTCGCCGCTGCCGGTGTTCGACGGGCTCGGCGACGACGGTGCCGCGGTGCGCCTGCTGTTCGACCGGGTGCGCGCCGGCCGGGCGGGCTGGCGGCCCGACGCCGCGGATCGGACGGCCGCGCACGAGATCTGCGCGATGCTGGACGGCCTGCCCCTGGCCATCGAACTGGCGGCCGCGCGCGAACGCGCGTTCGGCCTGACCGAGATCGCGACCCATCTGCGGGACCGGCGAGACGTGCTCGGTCCGACCCCGCACGGATCGCTGTCGCGGCACGCCGACTTGTCCGCGGCGATCGGGTGGAGCGTCGACGATCTGGCCCCCGGCGATCGGGCTCTGCTGGTGCGGTTGTGGCCGTTCGAGGGCGGATTCACCTGGCAGGCGGCCGCGGCGACACACCCCGATGCGGGTGTGCTCGCCCCGCTGGCCTCGCTCGTCGACCGGTCCGTGCTCACCCTCGAGCACACGCCCTCCGGCACCCGCTACCGCCTGCTGGAGACCGTCCGTGGCTACTGTCGTGGCGTCGACCCCGCCCCGGGGGCCAGCCGGGCCGAGCACGCGCGCTGGGTGCGCACCTTCGCCGCCGAGAAATCGGCCCTGCTGACCGGCCATCACGCCGCGGGCGCCTACCGGTCGCTGGCCGCGGAGCTGCCGAATCTCCGGGCGGGGATCGCCTACGATCTCGAGCACCATCCGGTGGCGGCACTGCGGACCGTGGCGGCCCTGCAGTTCGCGTGGAGTGTGCTCGGCATCGTGGCGGTCGGCCGCACGCTGCTGCGTGACGCGTTGGCGGCCGCGGCCGATGCCCCCGCCGCCGATCGTGCCTTCGGGCTGCTCGGTCTGTCGATCGTGTCGTTCCACGCCGGGGACCCCGTGGAAGCGCTCGCGGGTGCCGATGCCGCCATGGCCACCCTGGGCGGACCGGAGACCGAGCGGGAATTGTGGTTGTCCGCCTTGATGTATCGGGCGCTGGCGTGGACCGCGCTCGGTGACCCGGCGACCGCGCGGGTGGCGGTCGACGCGCTCGTCGCGGAGGTCGACCGGCTGCCGACGCCGGAGTGGATCCGCGGCTGCGCGGAGTTCGGCACGGGCACCGTGCTGCTGCTGGAGGGCCGTCGGACCGAGGCCGTGCGCCTGCTGCGGGTGGCCCGCGAACGCAGCGCCGACTGCGGTCACCTGTGGTGTGAAGGCATGGCCGATGTGGTGCTGGCCTGGGCGATCCTGGCCGACCCGGACGACACCGACGGCGCCGCCGCAGCTCTCACCGCCCTCGATCGCGCGCTGGGGGTGTTCGCCCGGCAGTCGAACATCGCCGACGCGCTGGGGGCGGTGTACGCCGCGTCGTACGCGCTCATGGCGCGGGGACGACCGGAGCAGGCGCTGCGGGTGCGCGCGGCGGCACTGCACCACTCCGCGCGGGTCGGCGCCGATCCGCGCCGCTACGCCCAGTTCGCCCATCCCGCGATCGTCGCGCGGATGGACCGGCTGCTGGCCGCCCACTCGCGACCGGACGAGCTGACCGACGGTGCGGCGCTGAGCTGGCCCGCGGTGATCGATCTGGTCGGTGCGCTGGCACGCGCCGACCGGCCGGAGCTCGGGCCGGGGACGCCGTCGCTGTAGCGGGACTGAAACACCCGGGCGCGACAGTCGAGACGAGCCGCCGACCGGCCGCTCCGCACCGACACCGTGAGGGCCGAACCATGTCTGATCCCCAGCACGCGCGCACCTTCGAACTCTGTGCCGCGACGACCGTCTTCCGGCCCGCCGCGCAGGTCTGGGCGGTCCTCGCCGACTACGCCAACGCCCCACGGTGGCGCACCGGCGTAGTCGCGATGACCGCCGACCCACCCGGCATCGCCACCGCGGCGACCCGGACCACCGAAGAACTCCGCTTCGCCGGGCGTACCTGGCGTACCCGGGGCGAGGTCGGCACCGTCGTCCCCGGCACCCGCCTGACCTGGCGCACCGTCAGCGGAGCGGACGCGGACGGCGCGCGCACCGTCACCGCGCTCGCGCCCGCCCGCTGCGCGGTCCGCCTCGACCTGCGGGTGCGACCGCACGGACTGCAACGGCCCTTCGGTGCGCTCCTGGCACGGATGCTGCAACGCAACCTCACCCGCGACGTCGAGGCACTCCGCGAACTGGTCGAAGCCACACCGCCCCGGCCCGCTGACGAGCGGACATCCGGTTCGCAGGTCAGTGGGCCAGTTTGAGGCCGACGACGCCGGTCACGATCATGGTCAGGAACACCAGCTTGACGATCGTGATCGGTTCCGTGCCGGTGGCCATGGCGTAGGTGACGGTGAGGACCGCGCCGATGCCCACCCAGACCGCGTAGGCGGTGCCGACGGGTAGTTCGCGCAGGGCGACGGCCAATCCGGCCATACTCGCGATGAGCGCGACGAAGAACACCACCGACGGCACCAGCCGGGTGAAGCCTTCGGATCTGCCCAGCGCGGTCGCCCACACGGCTTCCAGGAATCCGGACACGACGAGCAGAATCCACGACATCACAGCCCTCCTCGGGCCGTCTTGTCGCACTCCGGGTACGGCACCCCTCGTCCGGTCGCCCGAAGTCCGGGCTCGCCTCCACCATGGCACGCCGGTTACCGGGCGGCAAGCGTTGGTGGTCGGGCTCACCAGGGTGTCGGTGGCTCGCCGTAAACTCGCGTGCGTGGGGAGGATTCGCGCATTCGCCGGGGGATTTCTGCTGACGCTGCCGAGCGTGGCGCTCAACGGAGTCCTGGTGTACGTCGTCGGAGTCGCCGTCGGTCGCTGGGCGGCGGCGGTCGTGCTCGCGCTGTGGTTCGTGATCGGGTGCGCGGTGGCCAGTGCCGCGTGGTTCCACCCGAACCGGGGCCAGGCGGCCGCCGCCTACGGCTTCCGTAAGCCGGTCGGCGCGGAACCGGACCTGCTCGCGACCGCGTGGTCCGACGTCACCCGGACCGCCGGCGTCGACGGCTGGCCCTATTCGCTGTGGGTGCAGCAATCGGGCACGCTCAACGCGTTCGCCGCGCCCGCGCGGATGGTCGCGGTGACGAGCTGGGCGATCGGATCGCTGCGGCCACGGCAATTGGCGGCGGTGCTCGCCCATGAACTCGCCCATCACCTGATGCTCGATCCACGGTTACGGCTGCTCGACGAGTGGGTCGCGCTCCCGGCCCGCACGGTGCGCGCGATCGGCAAGATCCCGGTCCGCGCGGCACGGGGGCCCGGTGCCGTCCGGTTCCTGATCCGATCGGCGATCTCGGCCGCGCTGCTGGTGGTCGCGGCGGTCGTGCTGACGCCGCGCATCGGCGTGCCGGTCGTGGTCGTCCTGATCGGCCTGCTCGTCCTGGAACCGCTGACGGCGGCGGCGCGCTCGCGGCGCGCGGAGTTCGCCGCCGACCGGATGGCGGTCGAGTTCGGGTACGGCCGCGATCTCCATGGCGCACTGCGGAAGTGGCTGCCGTACGAGACATCGCCGGAGTCGGCCTTGCTCGCGGCCAGGGCCCGCTGGCTGGGCACCCATCCGCCGACATCGGAACGGCTGCACGCGATTCGGCGGACCGCCGCGGCCTGATCGCGCCGACGGTCGGGGAAGAGGCGCACCCGCCGGAGGAACAGTCGGCGGGTGCGCCGGATCAGCGGCGGCCACGAAGCGATCCGCACCGCGAGGGCAGCTCGGGGTGCGGGTCCGCGGGGCGCGAGGTGCCGCCGCGGGTGTCGGGTTCGCTCGGTCGGCGTGGCCGGGCACCTGATCCGGCACCGATACTGCCGCCGCCCTCGTGAGGATTTCGTGAGCGGCCGGGCGGGTGGCGCACCCTCCTCGCCGGAGCTGTCGGTGGGCATCGGTAGCGTCGCGTGCTGTGGAAACAGGGGAACGTATCCAGGAACTCGCCGATCGCATCGTGGCGCTGCGCGACGCCTACTATCAGGGCTCGCCACTGGTCGCCGATGCCGAGTACGACACGATCGAGGACGAGTTGCGTGCGCTGATCACGGCGCACCCCGAACTCACGCCCGACCCGAACCCGCTCGACCAGGTCGGCGCGCCCGCGGTGCTGCACGCACCGGTCCGGCACGCACGGCCCATGCTGTCGCTCGAGAAGGCCACGAAACCCGAGCAGGTCGAGGCGTTCTTCCAGCGCTTCCCCGGGCAGCCGGTGGTGGTGATGCCGAAACTGGACGGCCTGTCGCTGTCGCTGGTCTTCGAGGACGGGCGCCTGGTGCGAGCGGTGACGCGCGGCGACGGCACCACCGGTGACGACGTGACCATGCTGGTCCGCGCCCTGGTCGACGGCGTTCCCGAGCGGATCGAGCTCCCCGGGCGCGTGGAGGTGCGCGGCGAGGCGGTGATGCTGCGGTCGACCTTCGCCGCCTACAACGCCGCCCACCCGGACAAACCGCTGATCAACCCGCGCAATGCCGCGGCGGGCACGCTGCGGGCCAAGGACCCGGCCACGGTCGCCGAACGCCGCCTGCAGTTCTTCGGCTTCGACCTCGACACCGCCGACGGAGGCGCCGCCCACGATCTCGGCGCGGGGCTGCTGGCGCTGGGCGTGGAGGGTGCGCGGATGCGGGTGTGCGCCGACGCCACCGCGGCGCAGGCCGCGATCACCGAGATCGAGCAGGGCCGCAACGACCTGGACTACGACATCGACGGCGCGGTGCTGCGCCTGGCCGACCGGGACGCCTACGCGGCGGCCGGAACCCGGTCCAACTCGCCGCGCGGTGCGCTCGCGTTCAAGTTCGCCGCCGAGGAGAAGACCACGCTGCTGGCCGACGTCGTCTGGGATGTCGGCAAGACCGGCAAGATCGTCCCGGTCGCCTGGCTGGAACCGGTGTTCGTCGGTGGCACCACCGTCACCAAGGCCACGCTGGCCAATCAAGAGGTGATCCGCGCCCGCGACATCAAGATCGGCGACACGGTGCTGGTGCGCCGCGCCGGTGACGTGATCCCGTTCGTGGCCGGCGTGCTCGACGCGGCGAAGCGCACCGGCGCGGAGCGCGAGATCGTGCCGCCCACCGTGTGTCCGTCGTGCGGGCAGCCGGTGACCGAACAGGGCAACAGCCGAGAGCTGTTCTGTACCAACGTCGCCTGTCCCGCCCAGACGGTGCGCAGGCTCATCCACTGGGCCTCGCGCGCGGCGGCCGATATCGACGCCATCGGTCAGGTGTGGATCGAACGCCTCGCCGAGGCGGGCATCCTGGAGCACCCGTCGGACTTCTACACCCTCACCCAGGAGCGCCTGCTCGAATTCGATCGGATCGGCGAGGTGTCGGCCGCGCGGATGATCGAATCCATCGACGCGAGCCGCCGGGTCGGCCTGCGCCGCGCGCTGATCGGGCTGGCCATCCCGATGGCCTCCGACGGCACCGCCGCCAGGTTGGCCAGGGCGGGATTCGGCTCGCTGGAGGAGGTCGCCGACGCGGGCGAGGAACGGCTCGTCGCGGTGGACGACATCGGCCCGAAGGTCGCCGCCTCCCTGGTCGCGCACCTCACCCGGCTACGCCCGGAGCTGGATCGATTGCGGGCGGCCGGTGTCGACCTGGACGTGCGCGAGGAAGACCTCGCCCCGGTCGTCGCGGCAGGCGCGCCGCTGGCGGGCAAGACGGTCGTCATCACCGGCGCCATCAGCGACCCGCGGTCGGGGGAGAAGGTCGCCCGCCCGACCTTCCAGCGGCTGTGCGAGCAGGCGGGCGCGACCGCGGCCTCCTCGGTCTCGGCCAACACCGATCTGCTCATCACCGGCGCCGGTGTCGGTGACAGCAAGCTGGCCAAGGCGGAGAAGCTCGGCGTGGAGGTCGTCGACCAGGGCGAGATCTGGAACCTGCTGATCGACGCCAAGGTCGTCTAGACCGGACGCTCGGCGGCCCGGAGGTGGGCCGCCGAGCGCCGGTGCCGGCGTCACTCGTCCGGCGTCAGGATCTCGACATAGCCGTCGGCGCCGTGCACGCGGATGCGCTGCCCGTCGCGGATCAGCGTGGTGGCGTGCTCCACGCCGACGACGGCGGGCAGGCCGTATTCGCGGGCGATCACCGCGCCGTGGGTCATCAGCCCGCCGACCTCGGTCACCAGGCCACGGATCGCGACGAACAGCGGCGTCCAGCTGGGGTCGGTATAGGCGGTCACCAGGATGTCGCCCGGGTCGAGATCGGCCTGCCCGATATCGGACACGACGCGCGCGCGGCCCTCGATCGTCCCGGCGGACACCGCCATCCCGGGCAGCGCGCCCGGCGGCAGGTCCGCGCGCCGATAGGCGCCGGTGAGGGCTTCACCGTCGGAGGTGAGCACCCGGGGCGCGGCGAGCGTTCGATACGAGCGGAACGCGTCCTTGCGCTGGTCGATGAGTTCGGCGTCGGCCTGCTGCGTGCGGACCACCTCGCCGAGCTCGTCGAACCGGAGGTAGTAGATGTCCTCGGGGTCGCGCAGCACGCCGTCGCGCACGAGACGGTCGGCTTCGCGCAGCAGTGCCTGCTTGTAGACGAAGTAGCGGCTCACCATGCCGTATTTCGGATACTCCCGATACCCGGAGTACGTGCGGAGGCGGTCGATCATCGCCGCGGTCTCCGCGGCTTTCGCGGCACCGTCGGGCAGGGCGCGCACGCGCGCGAGAAGTCGGTGCTCGGCCTGCTCGGCGTCGCGCAGGCCGTCGTCGAAGCGCTGCTTGCCCGCGCCGGGCCCGAAATTCTTGATATTGCCCAGGATCGTGGGCACGAGCGTGGTGGGGCTTTCGCTCCAGCGAGGCCGGGTGATGTCGATCTCGCCGACACAGCGCATGCCGTACCGGTCGAGGAACCCCTCGAGCGCGGCCCGGGCCGCGGCCCCACCGGAGCGTGCGCCCAGCTGATCGAGGAAGTCGTCGCGCTCCGCACCCGTCTGCTCCACCTCGCGCAGGTAGGCCACGACCTCCGGGTGCGGCCGGATGACATCGGCGACATCCAGCAGAGCCAGCCCCATCTCCGATGTCACATTGCCCGGAACCGACTGCAGCAGTACGTCGGCGGCGTTCTTCTCGCCGAGCCAGTCCGACAGCCGGTCGTTGAGCCACTCGGTGGACTCCATCGCGGACATGATGGCCTGCAGGCTGCGCGGCGCGAACACCGTCCGCTGCAACTCCTGGATATCGGCCAGGAGGAAGTCGATCAGCGCCGGGCCCGAGTAGGCCGGAATCTCGCGCCGCAGCGTGGCGATGGAGCCGTCGATATCGGCGACCAGTGCGGCGACGAGGGCGGGATCGGCCTCGATCGGCGCGCGGGCCGCGCCCGGTGCGGGGACACCGGCGGGTGCGCGGACCGAGGTGTCGTCGGTCGCCGGGCGCAGGAAGTCATCGCGCTCGACCACGGACCGCAGCGCGTCGCCGATCAGCGGATCGGACTTGCCCAGCCCGTCGATCAGACCGGTGCGGATCATCGGTGACGCCAGCATCTCGGTGACATCGACGAACAGCCGACCACCCGCGTCCCGCATCGGCGCGCGACTCGTCAACTGCCACAGCGAGATTCCCAGCGGCTTCATCGCGTCGGTCATCATCTGCTGGTGGCCCACCGACACGTAGACGCGGTTCTCCGCGTCGGCGGCCACCGGAACGGGGAACAGCGTGGTGATCGGCCTGCTCTGCACGATCCGCGGGTCCGGACCGTCCAGGCACCATTCGATGTCCTGCGGACTGCCGAAATGCGCTTCGATCCGGCGGCCGAGCCGGGCCAGCCGCAGCACCTCCGCCTCCGACAGCACGGGGTCGGTGCGGCGCTCCTCGGGAATCTCGCGCACCCGGGTGCCGCCCTCCGGCGCCGGCTCGACGGCGAGTTTCTTGGTGGCGATCGTCCGCTCGGTGACGGCGTCGTCGCGGACCCGGTAGATGTCGGCGTTGACGAGACCGGAGACGAGCGCTTCGCCGAGACCGAATCCGGCATCGATGCAGACCACGGTCCGGTCGGAGGTGACGGGGTCGGCCGTGACCAGAATGCCCGAGGCGCGTGGAAACACCATCCGCTGCACGACCACTGCCATCCGCACCGGCTGCTCGCCGAGGTCGTTGCGCAGTCGGTAGGTGACGGCCCGTTCGGTGAACAGCGAACCCCAGCACCGGCTGACGTGCGCGAGGATCGCCGCGGGGCCGACGACGTTCAGGAACGTGTCCTGCTGACCCGCGAACGACGCGGTCGGCAGGTCCTCGGCCGTCGCGCTGGACCGGACCGCGTAGGCGCCGTCGACTCCGAGCCGGGCGTGCGTGCCGAGGATCTCGGCCGCGATGTGCTCGGGCACGACCAGCTCTTCGAGCGCGCGGCGAACACGGGCGCTGACGGCGGCGATACCCGCCCGGTCGTCGGCCGCTAGCCGCGACACCTCTTCGAACAGACCCTCGATCGAGGGTGCGCCCGTCACCGCCTCGGCGAAGGCCTCGGTCGTGACGCAGAAGCCCGCAGGCACGTCGACTCCGTCGATCCGGGCCAGCTCGCCGAGGTTCGCGCCCTTGCCGCCGACGATCGCGACCCGGGTGCGATCGATCTCCCCGAAATCCAGTACATAGGCCATCCCCGCTACTCCTCACCTGGTGGTTTCGGTATTTCGCGAGCGATTATGGACCACGATTGCGCGCCTCATGAGGCCCCGGATTCGTGTATACAGTAGAAGGGGGAGACAAGCAGCCGATCGTTCAGCGGACTCCCGGGCGATCGGTACGCAGCCGGGCATGCAGGTGCATGTCGTGATAGCCGTCGCGGTGGCGCCCAGCCCCGCGCAGCGTTCCTTCCAGGACGAATCCGCATTTGGCCGCCACCCGGCACGACGGTGGGTTGTGGACCGAATGCGTGAGCTGGATGCGGTCGAAACCGATGTCCTCGAACGCCCACCGGGTGAGGATGCGGGCGGCGCGGGGCGCTATCTCGTGACCGCGCCAGGCGGGCAGCGTCCAGTACGCGAGTTCGGTGTGGCCTTCGCCGAGGTCGCTGCGGCGCAAGCCGATCCGCCCCGCCACCTCGTCGCCGACGGTGACGGCCCACTGCCCGTTACCGGCCGACCACGCCGTGCGCCACCGCTCGATCCACCGGCGCACCTGGCCGACGGATTCGGCGGTGCGAACGTGCCAGCGGCTGATCGCCGCGTCCTGGAACGCCCGGTACACGATGGGCGCATCGGCCTCGGCCCACGGCCGCAGGGCCAGGCCGTCGACGCCGGAGAGATGCGGTTGCGGTGTCGCGGCGAATCGATCGGGATCCACCACGGGCGGCAGCAGTTCGGGCATACCCCTAGTGTCCACGCGCCCCGGCGTCGATGTGGGACAGTCGATCTCAGATAATCGGCGGAACCTGCTCGGCGGGCAGGGGCGGCGGCGGTGGGGTGCCGTCGCCGAACGGGCGACCGCCCAGTTCCTCGCGGTGGTGCGGCGTCAGCCAGTTCGACAACTCCGGTCCGGCCGGGATGATGCCGGTGGGGTTGATGTCGCGATGGACGACGTAGTAGTGCTCCTTGATCTGACCGAAATCGATGGTGTCGCCGAAGCCGGGGGTCTGGAACAGATCGCGCGCGTAGGCCCACAGCACCGGCATCTCGGTGAGTTTGCTCCGGTTGCATTTGAAATGGCCGTGATAGACGGGATCGAAGCGGGCGAGTGTGGTGAACAGACGCACGTCGGCCTCGGTGATGGTGTCGCCGACCAGGTAGCGCTGGGTGCTCAGCCGCTCGGTGAGCCGGTCGAGGGCGTCGAACAGGCGTGTGTAGGCGGCGTCGTAGGCGTCCTGGGCGCCGGCGAATCCGCAGCGGTAGACGCCGTTGTTGACGTTGCGGAAGACGTCGAGGTTGATCTCGTCGATCTCGTCACGCAGCGGCTCCGGATACAGCTGCGGCGCGCCCTGGCGATGGAAGGCGGTCCACTCGGTGGAGAAGTCGAGGGTGATCTGGGCGTAGTCGTTGGTGGCCACCTGCCCGGTCGGGATGTCGACCACCGCGGGCACGGTGATCCCGCGCGGATAGTCGGGGAACCGGGCCAGATACGCGTCGCGCAGCCGGTGGATGCCCAGGACCGGATCGAACCCGCCCGGGTCCAGATCGAAGGTCCAGCTGAGCTTGTCGTGGGTGGGCCCGCACAGGCCCAGGGAGAGCACCGGCTCGAGGCCGAGCAATCGGCGCACGATCAGCGTGCGGTTGGCCCAGGGGCAGGCCCTGGCCGCGACGAGCCGGTAGCGCCCCGGTTCGACGGGGTAACCGTCGCGACCGTCGGCGGTGATCCGCGTCGTGATGTAGTTCGTATCGCGACGGAATTCGCCCGGCTCGACGTAGGTACCCGCATCGGCATCGCTCACCGGCCCAGTCTGGCAGACTCCTCGGCCGCCGGTTCCTGCACCGGACGCGCGGCCGCGTCGGTGTCCGCCAGCGCGCGGCGTACGCCGACGGGCCCGAGCCCGCGCGACAACCCGAGAAGCATTGCGGCACAACCGAGTCCGGACAGGACCAGGCTCGTCGCGAACAGGGCGGGATAGCCGGCGAGGTCGCCGATCACCCCGGCCGCCAGCCCCGCCATCCCTTGGACGACGACGATGGCGCAGGCGAGCAGGGTGTAGTCGCTGCCCGCGTGGTCGGTGTCGGCGGCGTCCATCATCAACGCGAACACCGCGACGGTGGCGGCGCCGCCGAAGACGTGCTCGGCCAGGCTCGCGGTGACGAGCAGTTCGAATCCGCCGACGCCGAGGGCCGCGAACAGATACAGCGCGATGCTCGCGGTCTGGGTGACCCCGCCGATCAGCAGCGCGTGCCTGCGGCCGAAGCGGTAGGCGAGCCAGCCGCCGATAGCCGCGCCCGCCAGGGCGCCCGCCGAGGAGAGCACCCCCTTGATCAGCGCGATCTGGCCGAGATCGAGCCCGGCGTCGGACAGGAACGGACCGGTCAGCGCCGAGGCCATCGAATCACCGAACTTGAACGCGCCGATCAGCGCGATGAACGCGAGGACGCCCGGCCTGCGCAGCCGGGTCCACCAGGTGCCGAGCAGGCGGGCCGGATGCGGGCGCGGCGGGCGGTCGGCGACCGGTTCGCGCAGCAGCCACACCGGCACCGTGGTCGCCACGATCAGCACCGCCATGGCGAGGAACAGCACCCGCCACCCCGACAGGGCGAACAACCACAGCAGCGCCCCGCCACCGACGATCATGCCGACGCGGTAGGCGCCGACCTGGATGCCGTTGCCCAGTCCACGCTGGCGCGGACCGAGCAGACGCACGGCGAGCCCGTCGGTGGCCACGTCCTGGGTCGCCGACAGCAGATTCACCACCACGATGCCGACGAACAGCCACCGCAGCGACGACGACAGGTCCAGGCACGCCAGCAGCATCGCCACCGCGGCCGCGGACAGCTGCAGCACCAGCAGCCACGTCCGCCGGGTGCCGTACCGGTCGACATAGGGCGCCCACAGGAACTTCAGCGCCCAGGGCAGGAACAGCACACCCGACGCGCTGATCGCCACCAGCGAATAGCCCGATTCGCGCAGCACCACCGGCAGCGCCTGGGTGAAGAAGCCGAACGGCAGACCCTGCGCGAAGTACAGCGCGGACAGCAGAACCAGCGTGCCGGTCGTGAAGACACCCGGTCGGGTGGCGGTGCTCATGCCGACATCGTCGCAGAGACCCCGCCGGGGCACAGGCCCCCGGCTCGGCCTGATCGCAACGCGGCCCGGCCCGCTTTGCGATCCCGCTGCGCGCAACCCGTGAGCGCGCGGGCCCGCGGCGTCATGGTGGGGGAATGACTTCCACAGAGACGAAACGCGTGGCCGATTCCGAACTGGACGACGTCTTCCGTCCCCTCTTCGACCGTATCGCCGAGGGCGCTGTCGCCCGCGAGACCGACCGTGCACTGGCGCATGCCGAGATCGCGGACCTGCGCGCCGCCCGCTTCGGCGCCCTGCGGGTGCCGGTGGAGTTCGGTGGCTACGGCGCGAGCGTGCGCCAGCTGTTCCGGCTGCTCATCGACCTCGCCGCCGCCGAATCGAACCTGCCGCAGGCCCTGCGCGTGCACTTCTCCTTCGTCGAGGACCAGTTGCTGGCGGACGCAGGCCCGGCACGCGAGCGGTGGCTGCGGGCGATCACCGAGGGCACCCTGGTCGGCAACGCCATCACCGAACCCGGTGTCGGCGCGGTCGACCGGTACCGCACCCGGCTCACTCGCGACGGCGAGCACTGGCGGCTCGACGGCACCAAGTACTACAGCACCGGTTCGCTCTACGCCGACCACATCCTCGTCGCCGCCGACCGTGACGGCGAACGGGTCGGCGTGCTGGTCGGCGCGCAGGCCGACGGGGTGCGTCAGCACGACGACTGGGACGGCTTCGGGCAGCGGCTCACCGCCAGCGGCACCACCGAATTCACCGCGGTGCGGGTGACCGAGGATCAGATCCTCGGCCCCGGCTACGGCGTGTCCGGCCCCACCTACGCGACCGCCTACCTGCAGCTGGTCCAGCTCGCGGTGCTCGCGGGGATCGCCCAGCGCGCGGAAAGCGATGTGCGCGAGTGGGTCTCGCGACGCACGCGCGGCTACACCCATTCCGCCGCCGACCTGCCCCGACACGATCCGCTGGTGCAGCAGGTGATCGGCACCCTGTCGGCGGCCGCGTTCTCGGCCCGCGCGAACGTGCTCGCGGTGGCCGAGCTGCTCGACGAGGTCCTCGCCGCCGGGGCGAAGGACGAGACCGCGCTCGTCGCGGTCGAACTCGCCGCGGCGCGAGCCCAGCTCGCGGTGATCGACACCGTGCTGCCCGCCACGAGCCTGCTGTTCGAGGTGGGTGGCGCGTCGATCGTGTCCGAGGGGCTGCGCCTGGACCGGCACTGGCGCAACGCGCGCACCATCTCCGTGCACAACCCCGCCATCCAGAAGGCCAGGGCGGTGGGCGATCACCTGCTCAACGGCACCGACCTGCCCTTCGGCTGGAGTGCGGGCGAGCGGGTCGCGGCCGACGGGCAGACCCGATGACCCGCCGGATCCGGTTCAACGCCTTCGACATGAACTGTGTGGCCCATCAGTCGCCCGGCCTGTGGCGCCACCCCGACGACCAGTCGCACCGCTACAAGGAGCTGAGCTACTGGACCGAGCTCGCCCAGCTGCTCGAACGCGGCCGCTTCGACGGCATCTTCATCGCCGACGTGCTCGGCGTCTACGACGTCTACGGCGGCAACGACCTCGCCGCGTTGCGGGAGGGCGCCCAGGTGCCGGTGGCCGATCCGCTGCTGCTGGTGACGGCGATGGCCGCGGTCACCGAGCATCTCGGTTTCGGCATCACCACCGGCACCGGCTTCGAGCACCCCTTCCCGTTCGCCCGGCGGCTGTCCACGCTGGACCACCTCACCGGCGGCCGGATCGGCTGGAACGTGGTCACCGGCTATCTGCCCTCGGCCGCCCGCAATCTCGGCGCCGACGACCAGCTCGACCACGACGATCGCTACGACCAGGCCGACGAGTATCTCGAGGTGCTCTACAAGCTCTGGGAGGGTTCCTGGGAAGACGACGCGGTGGTGCGGGACGTCGACCGTGGCGTCTACGTGGACCCGGCGAAGGTGCACCACATCGGCCATCGCGGACGGCATTTCACCGTGCCCGGCATCCATCTGTCCGAGCCGTCACCGCAGCGCACCCCGGTGATCTACCAGGCGGGCGCGTCCCCGCGCGGCGTGCGTTTCGCCGCGGAGAACGCCGAGGCGGTGTTCGTGGCCGCACCGTCGAAACGGGTACTCGCCCAGACGGTGTCGCGGGTCAGGGACGCGCTCGAGGCGGCGGGCCGCGACCGCTACGCGGCCCGGATCTACGCGCTGGCCACCATCATCACCGATGCCACCGACGAGGCCGCGCACGCCAAGTACGTGGAGTACCTGTCCTACGCGAGTGTGGAGGGCGGGCTGGTGTTCATGTCCGGCTGGCTGGGGATCGACCTGTCGCGCTACGACCTCGACGACCCCATCGGCGACGTGCGGAGCAACGCCATCCAGTCGGCGGTCGCGGCGTTCCAGGAGTTCGACGACGACGGCCGCGCGTGGACCGTGCGCGACATCGGCCGCTGGGCGGGTATCGGCGGCATGGGCCCGGTGTTCGTCGGGTCGGGGGAGACCGTCGCCGATCAGCTCCAGGAGTGGGTGGCCGAGACCGATCTCGACGGGTTCAACCTGGCCTACGCGATCACCCCCGGCACCTTCGAGGACATCGTGCGGCACGTGGTCCCGGTACTGACCGCCCGCGGCGCCTATGCCACCGCGTACGAGCCCGGCACCTTGCGGCAGGCGCTGTTCGGCGCGGGCGACCGGCTCCCGGCCGACCATCGTGGCGCGAGTTACCGGGTGGGTGGCCGGAATTCGACCGTCCTGCCCGACGCGGAGTCACGGCCGGGCTCGGTCGCCGCGGCCATCGATTCCCGCTGATCGCAACCCTGCTGCGGCGGAAGGGAATCGAGAACCATGTCGATATGACATCGCAGAATCCCGCTTCACGTTCCACGCGTTCGGCCGCGATCGTCGGCGCCGGACAGACCGGCGTCTCCGCGGCGCTAGGTCTGCTCGACGCCGGCTTCGAGGTGACGCTCTACAGCGACCGCGACCAACCGGCCCTCCGCGACGACGTTCCCGCCACCGGCACCGCCCTGGAATTCGGGGTGACCCAGCAGGCCGAACTGGCCCTCGGCCTCGACACCTACACCGCCAGGGCCCCCCGGCACACCGGGCTCAGCGTCCGGATCGCCGACCCCGACCGCGCCGAGCTGATCGCCTTCGACGGCGTGTTCGACGGCTACGTCGGGGTCGCGGTCGACACCAGGCTCAAAGCCGACGAGCGGCTCACCGCTTTCCGCGAACGCGGTGGGCACTTCGTCGTCGAGCAGGTCACCCCGGAATCCCTCGACGGTATCGCCGCCCGGCACGACCTGACCCTCGTCGCCACCGGCCGCGGTGGCCTGTCCGACCTGTTCCCCGTCGACACCGAGCGGACCGTCTACGACGCGCCCCAGCGTTCGCTGCTCACGGTCACCGTCACCGGGCTCGGCCACGACCCGGGTGTGTTCGCGCATCGCAGTCCGGCGGGCGGCGGGCACAGCGGGTTCTCCATCTTCGCCGATCAGGGCGAGGGCTGGTGGGGGCCCTACCTGCACAAGGACGCCGGTCCGAGCTGGGCGTTCCTGGGTTGGGCCCGGCCTGGCAGCGACTGGGCGGCGCGGTTCGGGGCGGCCGATTCGGCGGCCTCGGCGCACCGGATCGTCACCGAGCTGTACCGCGACTACATCGACTGGGACCTGCCCGAGGTCCTGGCCACCCGGGTGATCGAGGACGATCCGCACTCGTGGCTGAAGGGCGCTGTCCGGCCGGTGGTCCGGGCCGGTGTCGGCCGGACCGCGAGCGGTCATCCGGTGGCCTCGCTGGGCGACACCTCCGTCGCCTACGACCCGATCGCCGGGCAGGGCGCGCAGAGCGGCCTGATCCAGGCGCAACGCCTGGTGGCCGCGGCCGCCGTGCACGACGGCGCCTTCGACGAGGCCTGGATCGCCGCCCGCTACGGCGAGTTCCTCGCCGCGCGCAGCGATGCCGCCGCCAAGGTGACCCGGTTGTTCCTCAGCGACCCGGAATTCGCCGACATCGGCGGCCAGTTCTTCGCCGCCGCGGCGGTGGAGCCCCGGTTCGCGAGTGCGCTGGTCGGCCTGCTGCACCAGCCGCAGCCGTTCCTCGGGATCGACACCGCCGAGCAGGCGGGCGCCTACATCGAGGAGATCACCGGGGTGCCCGCGGCCGACGTGCTCGCCCGGTTCCAGCCCGCGGGCAGATTCGCCCGGTCCGAGTACGCGGGCGCGCTCACCCGCGCCTGAGCGGCACCTCGATTCCGCCGCGGCCGGTCACCCTCCGGCCGCGGCGGATCACGGTGCGGTGCGCTGGAATTCGAAGGTGCCCGGCTTGTGCGGCGCGTCGGTGGTGAGTGTGCCGGTGATCCGCCCCGGCCCGGGAGCGAACGAGATCTGGGTGCCGCCGGTCCCGTAGACCTGCTGCCGCACCGTACCGGTGGCGCCGGTGTCGAGATTGCGCCAGTTCACCGCGACCTCCACCGAGCACGGGCCGATCCCGTGCAGCGCGCTGACCAGGCCGAAATACGGGGTGTCCGGTCCGAAGACCGTCGCGAAATGGATGTGCCCGACGCACAGTCCGCCGCTGGTGAGGGTGATCGCGTCGTCGAGCAGGCCGCGGTCGGCCGCGGCGACGGGCGCGAGCGCGCCCAGCGGTGCCGCGACGACAGCCGCCGCGATCAGGGCCCGGATGGTCGTACCGCCGAGGTGCATGACATGCCTCTTCGTGTCGGTTGGCTGGGGAACCCGCCCGCGGTCACGGACGGCCACGCCGTTCGACCATAGCGCGGCAGCGGCGGGAGGCGACGAGGCGAAATCGGCGGGCCATGGCCTGGCCTGCCGATAGCATCGGCCTCGCCGTCACGTTCCGTGTACCCAGGAGGCAGCCACATGTCGGACTACGAATCGCATGCGGGACAGCGGCCCGCGGCGTGGTACGAGAACTGGACCGAAGGGCCCGAGTCCCCGTGGCGCGACCGGCCCGACCCGAGTGCCGAGCGGGAATATCGGACGCTGACCTACGAGCGGGACGGTCGCATCGCCCGGATCACCTTCGATCGGCCCGACAAGGGCAACGCCATCACCCCGGACACACCGGTGGATCTCGCGCACGCGGTCGAGCGGGCCGATCTCGATCCGCGCGTGCACGTCATCCTGGTCTCGGGGCGCGGCAAGGGTTTCTGCGGCGGCTACGACCTGGACCTGTTCGCCGAGCGGGGTTTCGCGAGCGCGGGCGGTTCCGACGAGGTCACCGGCACCGCGGTCGACCCGATCGCGCAGGCGGTCAACCACAATCCCTGGGGCACCTGGGATCCGATGCTCGACTACGCCATGATGAGCCGGTTCAATCGCGGCTTCGCCAGCCTGCTGCACGCGAACAAGCCGACCGTCGCCAAACTGCACGGCTTCGCGGTGGCGGGCGGGACCGATATCGCCCTCTACAGCGACCAGATCATCTGCGCCGACGACACCAAGATCGGCTATCCGCCCACCCGGGTCTGGGGCATCCCGGCGGCGGGCATGTGGGCGCACCGGCTCGGTGACCAGCGCGCCAAGCGCCTGCTGTTCACCGGCGACTGCCTGACCGGCAAGCAGGCCGCCGAGTGGGGTCTGGCGGTGGAGTCGTGGCCCGCCGACGAACTCGACGCGCGCACCGAGGCGCTGGTGGAGCGGATCGCGCGGATGCCGGTCAATCAGCTCATGATGGCCAAACTGGCGCTCAACTCGAGCCTGCTGGCCCAGGGTGTCGCCACGTCCGGCATGGTCAGCACCGTCTTCGACGGCATCTCCCGGCACACCCGAGAGGGCTACGCCTTCCAACTCCGTTCGGCCACTGTCGGATTCCGGGAGGCCGTGCGCGAACGCGACGAACCGTTCGGCGACCACAAACGTGGTCAGGCGGGAGATCAGGACTGAGCCGGCGCCGCCTGGTCCACGACCATCTGCACCGCGGCCCTGCGTGCTGACGGCGAGATAAAATTGGCACACGGTCGAGTGCGGGAATTCACCGCGAACACGGTGATTCTGGACGACGGTACCGAACTGCCCGTCGACCTCGTCGTCTGTGAACGGCTGGGCCGCCGATCTCGTCGGCCGCGCCGATCGCCCCGCCCGGACCGCCCGGCCGACACCCGCCGGACAGCCTCCGGCTCCGCCGAACGTTCTCGCGGTACACCGGAACAGTTCAAGTTCCGGCCACCGCGGACCGACGCCCCAGCGGTACGGTTCCCGGCTCGGGCGTCGTCGTGCGGAAGGAGAGTCCGAGCGGATGGTTCGCCGGAACGAGGGGATCAGCCGGCGCGGTGCGCTGATCGCGGCGGGTGCCGCGATCGGTATCGGGGTGCTGGGGCACCCACCGCGAGCGGGCACGATCCGGTGCCCGCCCGCCGCCGACGCACTGACCTCCGGGCAGCGGGCGGAGCTGGCGGAACGGGCGATCGTCACCCGGCACGTGCGCGCGCTGTGGGGCCTGCCGCAGCGGAGTCTGGGCGCGCTGGTCTGGCCAGCGTCGCCGGTGGAACAGTCGTTCGGGCGCTGGTGCTACTGGTGGCAGGCCCACCTGGTGGACTGCGCGGTCGACGCCGCCCACCGCGACCCCACACCCGCCCGCACAGACCGGGTCGCCGCGCTCGCGCTCGGCATCCGCACCCGCAACATCACCGGCTGGACCAACCGGTACTACGACGACATGGCCTGGCTGGCGCTGGCGCTCGAACGCGCCGACCGGCTGCTCGGCATCCGGTTCGGTGACGCGATCGGTGACCTGCGGTCGGACCTGCTCGACGGCTGGAACGCGCAGGTCGGCGCGGTGCCGTGGCGGTCGGGCGATCCCTACTTCAACACCCCGGCGGTGGGGCCGACCGGGATCGCGCTGGCCCGGCTCGGCGATCTCGGCCGGGCACGCCAACTCGCCGAGTTCCTGCACACCCGCCTGCGCGACCCCGCCACCGGGCTGACCCTCGACGGCGTCCACGAACCCGACGGACAGGTGAACCGGACCATCCACACCTACTGCCAGGGCGTGGCGATCGGGCTGGAGACCGAATTGGCGGTGCGCACCGGTGACGCCGTCCACCGGGACCGCGCGGCGGCGCTCGTCGCGGCGACGGCGACCGCGCTGACGACCGGGGGCGTGATCATCGCGGCCACCGCGAACGATTCCGGGCTGTTCATGGGCATCCTCGCCCGGTATCTGGCCGAAACCGCGCTGGCGCTGGGTGATGCCACCGCTGCGGCCATCGTGCGCGCGTCGGCGCGGGCCGCGTGGGCGCATCGCGCCGAGGTCGACGGGCTGCCGCTGTTCGGCATGGACTGGAACCGCCCGATCGCCGCGCCGGAGTATCCGAGCTCGCTGCTCCATCTCGCCGGCGCCGACGCGGCGTCGGCGGCGAACCTGAGCCGCGATCTGTCGGTGCAGCTGAGCGGGTGGATGCTGCTCGAGGCGGATCACCAGCTCACGGCCGCGGGACGGTGAGCGCGGCCGTGGCGTGTCGGACCCCGATGCCACACTCGGCACGTGCGATGGGCGGTGGCGGAGACGGGTGACGGTGGCGCCCGGCTGTGCCCGCTCGACCCCGACGGCAGGCCCGCGGGACCGATCATGGACGAACCGTCGCTGGCCGAGGCCGTCCGCGCGCGTCCCGAGGTCGAGCGGTGGGTGTGGCGATCGACCGCCGAGATCTACCGGACCCTGCTGGCCGCCGGGGTGCGGGTCGAGCGCTGCTACGACGTCGAGGCCGCCGAGGCGCTGCTGATCGGACACGAGGAAGGTCAGTCCGGCCAGGCCAGGTCGCTGGCCGCCGCCTGGGCGCGCCTGCACGGCCTGGCCGTCCCGCCGGACGCTCCCGTGCGCGCCGCCGAGACCCAGCCCTCCCTGTTCGACTCGGGCCCGGTGCCGCTGCCGCCGGGCACCGACGAATTCACCGCGCTGGTGGCGGTCTACGAGCGGCAGGTCGCCCGGACCGCGCGGACCGAACACCCGGAACGGATGCGACTGCTCCTGGCCGCCGAGTCCGCGGGCATGCTCGTCGCGGCCGAGATGGCCCGGTCCGGGATCCCGTGGCGCGCCGACATCCACCGCGCTCTGCTCGACACCATGCTGGGCGAACGCTTTCCGGGCGCGCTGGAACCGCGCCGGATGGCGGAACTGGCCGACGAGGTGTCACGGGCCTTCGGCGGCGGGGTGCGGGTGCGGCCCGATCTGCCCAACGACATCGTCAAGGCCTTCTCCAGGGCCGGAATCATGGTGTCCTCCACCCGGAAATGGGAACTGCAGCAGATCGATCACCCGGCGGTCGCGCCGCTGCTGGCCTACAAATCCCTGTACCGGGTGCACACCGCGCACGGCTGGTCCTGGCTCGAACAGTGGGTGCACGGCGGCCGCTTCCGGCCCGAGTACCTGCCCGGCGGGACGGTGTCGGGCCGCTGGACGACCAATGGTGGTGGGGCCCTGCAGATTCCGAAGGTGATCCGGCAGGCGATCCGCGCCGACCCCGGCTGGTCGCTGGTCGTGGCCGACGCCGCGCAGATGGAACCGCGGATCCTGGCCGCGATCTCGCGCGACCCGGCCCTGATGGAGGTGACCGGTCGCGGTGAGGACCTCTACGCCGACCTGGCGGCCCGGGGCTTCGGCGGCGACCGCGCGCAGGCCAAACTCGCGCTGCTCGGCGCCATCTACGGGCAGACCTCGGGCGATGCCCTCACCCATCTGGCGGGCCTGCGCAGGCAGTATCCCGCCGCGGTGGCCTATGTCGACGACGCGGCGCACGCGGGGGAGGAAGGCCGGCTGGTGCGCACCTGGCTGGGCCGCACCTGCCCGCCCGTGACGGCGACGTCCCCGGATCTCGCCGAGGAGAACGGCGCGGTCTTCACCGGGACGCCGGCGGCGCGAGCGCGTGGCCGGTTCACCCGGAACTTCGTGGTCCAGGGCAGCGCCGCCGACTGGGCGCTGCTCGTCCTGGCGGCGATCCGCCAGGCGATCGCGAGCGCGGGACTGCGCGCCGAGATGGTCTTCTTCCAGCACGACGAGGTGATCGTGCACTGCCCGGAGAACGAGGCCGCGACGATCGTCGACGTGATCGCCACCGCCGCCGACACCGCGGGCCGGCTCGCCTTCGGGCCCACCCCGGTGCGGTTCCCGTTCACCACCGCGGTGGTGCAGTGCTACGGCGACGCGAAGTGAGCTGTCGCCGAGTCGTTCCGGTTCCGGCTACCCGGTGCTGAACCACCCGCCGACGGCTGGGGCGGTGTTGTGCCAGAGGTGCTTGGTCTCCTGGTATTCGGCCAGTCCCGTCGGCCCGAGTTCGCGGCCGATGCCGGAGCGGCCGAACCCGCCCCATTCGGCGGCGGGCGTGTAGACGCCGAAGTCGTTGAGCCACACCGTGCCGTGCCGCAGGGCGCGCACCACCCGTTCGCCGCGCGCCGGGTCGGCGGTGCGGACACCGGCGGCCAGGCCGTAGGCGGTGTCGTTGCCCAGCGCGACGGCCTGGGCCTCGGTGGTGAAGCGTTCCACCGTGAGGATCGGGCCGAAGGTCTCCTCCTGGACGATGCGCATCGAGCGGTCGCAGTCGTCGAAGATGGTGGGCAGGTAGTAGCTGCCCGCCGCCAGCGCGGGGTCGTCGGGGCGGCGGCCACCCGCGACCAGCCGCGCACCCTCCGAAAGGCCCAGCGCGACATACGCTTCCACCTTCGCGCGATGCTCGGGGGAGACCAGCGGGCCGGTCTGCGACGCCGGGTCCCTACCGGGGCCCACCCGGATCGCGGCCGCGCGGCGCGCGAGCTCGGCCACGAACTCGTCGGCGATCGAGGCGTGCACGATGAGCCGGGTGCCCGCCGAACACACCTGACCGGAATGCAGGAAGGCGCCGGTGAGCACCGCGTCGACGGCGCTGTCGGGGTCGGCGTCGGCGAAGACGAGATGCGGGTTCTTGCCGCCGAGTTCGAGGGCGACGCGGGTGACGTGCCGGGCCGCCCGGCTCGCGATCTCCGCCCCGGTGCTCGCGCCGCCGGTGAACGAGATCAGGTCGACGTCGGGGCTGTCGGTGAGCGCCGCACCCACCACCTCGCCGCTGCCCGGCACGAGATTCACCACGCCGGCGGGCACCCCGGCCCGGTCGATCAACCGCACCAGCGCGATCGTCGACAGCGGCGTGACCTCACTGGGCTTGACCACCACGGTGCACCCGGCCGCCAGCGCGGGCGCGATCTTCCACGACATCTGCAGCAGCGGATAGTTCCACGGCGCGATGAGCGCGCACACCCCGACCGGTTCGTGTACGACGCGGCTGATCACCGCCGGGTTCCCGGTGTCGACGAGCCGGTCGGTGTCGATGGTGACCAGGTGCGCGTAGTAGCGGAACACCGCGATCACGTCGTCGATGTCGAGGTGGCTCTCGCGCAGCGTCTTGCCGGTGTCGGCCGTCTCGATCCGGGCCAGGTCGTCACGGTGGGCGTCGAGCAGCTCGGCGATCCGGAGCAGCAGGGCCGACCGTTCGGCCTTCGGTGTCGCGGGCCAGTCACCGGTCGCGAAGGCGGCGCGCGCGGCCGCGATCGCCGTCGACACATCTGCGGGGCCCGCCTCGTCGACGATGGTGAGGACGCCACCGTCGGCCGGATCGTGGACGGCTCTGGTGCCGCCGTCGACCGGCCGCACCCAGCACCCGTCCAGGTAGAGCCCGGGGGAGCGCAGGAGCGGCTCGTCGGTGAGGACCATCGGGGAATCTGCCTCTCGCTAGAGCCGGGTGTGCGCCGACCAACGTACGCGACGCCGCGCAGTAGCAGGTCCACGGCGTCGGACGCGGGTTCCGCTCGCCGTGAGTCCAATCCTGTTCCCGCCGTGGCGCGGATGGTTTCGTAGGACCGGATCGTCCCGGTTCGAGCGAGAGGCCCCGTATGTCCGTCGATGACGCCACCGTCCCCGCGACCGGTGTGCGGGTGGTCAAGCTCGGCGCGCACCTCGGTGCGCGGATCGAGGGCGTACGGCTCGGCGGCGAGCTCGACGCGCGGACCGTCGCCACGGTGCGGGCCGCGCTGCACGAGCACAAGGTGATCTTCTTCCGCGATCAGCACCACCTCACCGAGGACGGGCAGTACGAGTTCGCACGGCTGCTCGGCACCCCGACGACTCCGCATCCCACCGTCACCTCGGCGGGGGCGAAGAGCCTGGCCATCGACTCGCACCAGACCCGCTCCAATGTCTGGCACACCGATGTCACCTTCGTCGACCGGGTGCCCAGTGCCTCGATCCTGCGCGCCGTCGCGCTGCCCAGCTATGGCGGCTCGACCACCTGGGCCTCGACCGTCGCCGCCTACGACGCGCTGCCCGCGCCGCTGAAACTGCTGGCCGAGAACCTGCGCGCCCGGCACACCAACCGCTACGACTACGCCGCCGACATCGAGGACCGGCCCGACGACAAGGACCGCGCCTACCGCGGCGAGTTCGAGTCGACCTACTTCGAGACCGAGCATCCCGTCGTCGAGGTGCATCCCGAGACCGGTGAGCGCGCTCTGCTGCTCGGCTGCTTCGTGAAGGAGATCGTCGGGCTGTCGAGCTCGGAATCGCGAGCGCTGTTCCGGCTGTTCCAGGATCGGGTGACCCGGCTCGAGCACACCACCCGCTGGGACTGGTCGCTCGGTGACGTCGCCGTCTGGGACAACCGCGCCACCCAGCACTACGCCGTCGACGACTACGACGGCCGCGAGCACCGCAGGCTGACCCGCATCACCCTGGCCGGCGCGGTCCCGGTGGGCGTCGACGGCACGCCGAGCACGGTGATCGCGGGCGACGCCGCCGGCTACGCGAGTGCCCCGCACCGGCGCGCGGCGTAGGAATCAACCGGTATCGCAACACTTCCGGAACTTCGGGTCCCCGGCCGAACGCACGTCATGGATTACCCTTCGACGACACGTACGTCCGGTGATCACGCGCGCACAGGTCCTGACCGGCCCGGCTCGACGATGGGATTCCCGTGAACTTGTGGAACTATGTGCGGGGTCGGGGGGAGCTGCTGACCTTCCTGACCTACCAGCACGCCTCGCTGGCGTTCCAGACCGTGCTGGTCGGCACCTTCGTCGCCGTCCTCGTCGCGGTGGCCGTCTACCGTCTGCCGCTGGCCTCGGCGCTGACCCTCACCTCGAGCCGGGTCGCGCTGACCATTCCCTCGCTGGCCCTGCTGGCGCTGCTGCTGGTGCCGTTCGGGCTCGGCGTGGTGCCGTCGTTCATCATGCTGGCCTTCTTCGCGGCGCTCCCGGTGATCGGCAACGCCATCGTGGGGCTGCGTTCGGTGCCGCCCTCGGTGATCGAATCCGCGCGCGGCATCGGGTTGTCGCGATGGCGGATCCTGCTGACGGTCGAGTTCCCGATCGCGTGGCCGGTGATCCTCACCGGTATTCGCGTGTCCACCCAGATGATCGTCGGCGTGGCGGCCATCGTCGCCTATGTGCTCGGCCCCGGGCTGGGCTCGCTGATCTTCAACGGCCTGTCCCGCCTCGGCGGCGCCAACGCCCTCGAGATGGCGCTGACCGGCACCATCCTCATCGTCGCGATCGCGTTGGTGTTCGACGCGCTGCTCGTCCTGCTCGGACGGCTCACGATTGCCGAAGGACTGACATGACCGAAGTGACCAGCCAGCCCGCCCCTGCCGCGCCGGAGCGCACCGTGACCGGGGCGTCGATCACGCTCGACGGTGTCGTCAAGCGGTACAAGGGGCAGGACGTGCCCGCGGTGCGGCGGCTCGATCTGGAGATCGACGCCGGCGACATCGTCGCCTTCGTCGGGCCATCGGGCTGTGGCAAGACCACCACGCTGAAGATGATCAACCGGCTGATCGAGCCGTCCGAGGGCCGGATCTTCATCGGCGGCCGCGACGTCACCAGGGAAGACCCCGACAAGCTGCGCCAGTCGATCGGCTATGTGATCCAGTCCGGCGGCCTGTTCCCGCACTGGACGGTGGCCAAGAACATCGGCGCCATTCCGCGGGTGCTCGGCTGGGACAAGAAGCGCATCGCCGAACGCACCGAGTACCTGCTGGATCTGGTCGGTCTCGATCCCGCCACCTTCGCCGACCGGCTGCCCAAGGACATGTCCGGCGGCCAGCAGCAGCGCGTCGGTGTGGCCCGCGCGCTCGCCGCCGACCCGCCCGTGCTGCTGATGGACGAACCGTTCGGCGCGGTCGATCCGATCACCCGGGTTCGCCTGCAGGACAGCCTGATCGCGATCCAGCACGAACTCGGCAAGACCATCGTGATCGTCACCCACGACTTCGAGGAAGCCACCAAGCTCGGCGACAAGGTGCTCATCCTGTCCGAGGGCGGGCACATCGAGCAGTACGCGCGCCCGGAGGAGATCCTCACCGATCCCGCGACACCGTTCGTGGAGGAATTCGTCGGATCCGGCGCGAAACTGGCGTATCTGACGGTCTCGCGGGTGCGCGATGTCGCCTACGACCCGGTGACCACGGCGCGCATCGGCGAACCGGCGCAGGCGGTGATCCAGCGGGCCAGGGCGGCCGGGCACACCTGGGTCGTGGTCGTCGACGCGGCGGGCAGGCCGCGCTCGTGGCCCTCGCTCACCGAAGTCGCCAGCAAGCCCGAGGTCTCCGACTATCTGGACCGCAGGCTGCCGGTGGTCGCGCAGTCCTCCACGCTCAACGACGCGCTCGACGCAATGCTGGCCGCCAGCCAGGGCGCCACCCTCGTCACCGACGGGCGCGGCGCGGTCGTCGGCTCGCTGAGCATCGGGTCGGTGACCGAGGTGATCCAGACGAAGCTGGCCGAGAGTCACGCCACCGAGCCCGCGTCCTCGTACGAGACCTATGTCGACGGGTCCGACCCGACGCCGACCCCGGTCGTCGCCGCCGACGACGGCACCGCACCGGCCGAACCGTCATGAGCAGGCTGCGTCGCGTGCCGATCGACGTGTGGTTCGAGCCGATCATCATCGTGGTGGTCGGCCTGGGCTACCTGCTCTGGTACCGGTCGACGACCTTCACCGCGACCGAGCAGGCCTCCCTCGGCTGGGACAATCTGCAGACCACCATCGCCGAACACATCCGGCTGACGGTGGTCGCCACGCTGATCGTTGTGCTGGTGGCGATTCCGCTCGGCATCGCGCTGACCAGGCCCGCGCTGAAGCGATTCGAGCCGATCGCGGTCAATATCGCCAATATCGGGCAGGCCGCGCCCGCAGTGGGCCTGCTGGTGCTGTTCACGTTCTGGCTCGGCACCGGATTCCGCACCGCGATCGTGGGTTTGGTCGTGTACGCGGTGCTGCCGATCCTGCAGAACACGATCGTCGGTCTGCGGCAGGTGGATCAGCGCACCATCGAAGCGGCGCGCGGGATCGGCTTCTCCGCCGCGCGCACGCTGGTGCAGGTCGAGCTGCCGCTGGCGGTGCCGGTGATCCTCAACGGGGTGCGCACGGCGCTGGTCATCCTGGTCGGCACCGCGACGCTGAGCACGTTCATCGGCGCGACCAGTCTGGGCACCCTGATCACCACCGGCGTCACGCTGTTCCTGCCCAAGCTGCTGATCTCCGGTGCCGTGCTGGTCGGGCTGCTGGCGTTGATCATCGACTGGCTCGGCCGACTCGTCGAACTGGCCGCGACCCCGCGAGGTGTCTCATGAGACGACGGCTGGTTCCGGTACTCGTGGCCGGTCTGACCCTGCTCACCGGATGCGGATTGGTGAGCTCGTCGGGCACCTTCCACGACGCGAGCCTGCCCGGCGGCGACCGCCCGCTCGACGGCGCGGACATCGTGGTGACGTCGAAGAGCTTCACCGAGGGTGTGCTGCTCGGCAAGATCACCGCGACCTATCTGGCCGCGGCGGGCGCCTCGGTCACCGACCTGACCGGCGCGCCGGGCTCGGCCTCCTCCCGCCAGGCCCAGCTCAACGGTGACGCCGACGTGCTCTGGGAGTACACCGGCACCGGGTGGGTGAACTACCACAACGAGACCGAGACGATCGCCGACCCGCAGGAACTGTGGCAGCGCGTCCACGACGTCGAGAAGCGCGACTACGACCTGGAATGGCTCCCACCGGCCAACTTCAACGACACCTACGCCTTCGCCGCGTCGGCGCCGACCGCCCAGCGGCTGGGCGTGCGGTCGCTGACCGAGGCCGCCGCCCTGCCGGTGGCCGAGCGCACCTTCTGCGTCGACGACGAATTCTTCAGCCGCTCCGACGGTTTCCTGCCGATGCTGGAGAAGTACGGCATCCCGTACAACGATCCGAACGGCGTGCCCTCGGGCAATGTCACCCGGATGGACGCCGGCGTCGTCTACACCGCCACCGCCAAGAGCCAGCCCTGCAATTTCGGCATGGTCTACACGACCGACGGCCGCGTCAAGAACCTGAACCTGACCGTCCTCGACGACGACAAGAAGTTCTTCCTGCCCTACAGCGGCACAGCCGTGGTCCGCGGCGTGGTCATCGAGCAGCACCCCGAACTCCGGGCCCTGCTCGGCACCATCTCCGAGCGGCTGACCGACGAACTGATGCAGGACCTCAACGGCCGCGTCGACATCGACGGCGAGGACCCGTCCGATGTCGCCTACGACTGGTTGAAGAGCGAGCGTCTGATCGAGTAACGGGGTCACCGGTTACGAGACGCTTGATATCGAAACTAACAGTTTCGTATGCTGCCCTCATGGTGACGGTGAAACGCGGGGATGTCCGTGCGCGCGAGCGGCGGATCGACGAGTCGATCGCGGAGTCGATGCGCGAGATCCTCGACGAGTCCGGGTATGCGGGTCTGGGCGTCGACGCGGTCGCGGCGCGGGCCGGGGTGAGCGCGGCGGCGATCCACCGGCGCTTCGTCACCCGTCAGGAGATGGCCTTCGGGGCCTTGCTGCATGCCCTGCGGGAGAATCCGCCCGCCGACACCGGTTCGCTCCGGGGTGATCTGGCTGCCCTCGCCGACGGCCTCGGCGCCCGGCTGCGGCGATCGGGTGGCGAGACAGTGGCGGGTCTGCTGGCCGATATCCGCAGCGACTGCACGCTGAGTGTCCGGTTCGCGTCGACCTGTCCGGCGGCGGAGCGCGCGGTGGTCGCCACACTGCTCGACCGAGCGATCCGCCGTGGCGAGTTGCGTTGCCGCCCCGATCTCGCAGTTACCAGGTCGCTGCTCCTCGCGCCGCTGTTCGCGTGGCTGAGCGTGCTCGACGAGGCTCCGTCGTACGCAACCGAACTCGCGTGCATAGTTGCACTCGCTGCCTCGGAAGCCTTGGTCGCCAACGACCGCCTGTCGACCCGGTGAGCCGCCGTCGACGCTTTCTCGGTCGAGTGTGGGGCGGCGCTGCTTCCCGGGCGTTCCGGCGCACCCGCGACCTGGATGCGGCGCCGACGCGCACCGAGATGCTGTGCCTCATCGCCCTCGCCCAGGTCGTCTGCGCACCGCTCGCCACGATGAACTTCGGTCCGGCGGACGGGGTCGTCTGTCCCGCATCGGCATCCGAGGTGACGAGACCGATGTCCGGGTTCGCGCCGCGACCGCTCGAGGCGTCCGAGGCGAGGCGGCCGATCGGCCAGTCGCGCTGTCCGGCGAGGTGATGAACAGCTCGGTCCCGCCACATTCGATGAGGTACTGATAACTGTACCCAGTGGTATGGTCGCACGGCGGTGCGTGCGACGGTGCAGCCCGGGAAGGGCTCGGCCATGGGATATCCGATCGAACGTCGTGGGTTTCTGCGGGCCGCCGGGGCTGGTCTGCTCGGCGCGGCGCTGCTCGAGACGTCGGCTGCCGCGGTGCCGCCGCGGGCGCGCAGTCCGCTGCTGTTCCCCTCCCCGAAGGTCGAGCCGTTCGTGGACGAGCTGCCCCGATTGCCGGTGGTGCGCGGCGACCGGCTCGATCTGGTCGCGGCGACGACCTCCCATCGCTTCCACCGCGATCTGCCGGAATCACCGGCGCTGGGCTACAACGGGTCGACCTACCTGGGGCCGACCGTCGAGCATCGGGCGGGCACGCCGCTGCGCCTGCGTTTCGAGAACCGGATGAGCGCCCATCCGCTGGCCGCCGACATGGACACCACCCTGCACGGTGTCGCGGAGAGCTTCCGGTCCGCGCCGCCGTCCTCGCTGCACCTGCACGGGGGAGTGACGCCGCCGGACAGCGACGGGCATCCGGAACAACTGGTGTATCCCGGCGGCGATATCGACCACGACTTCCCGCTGGCGCAGGACGCGGGCCACCTCTGGTATCACGACCACGCGATGGGGATCACCCGCGTGAACGTCTACGCGGGACTCGCCGGAATGCTACTGCTCCGCGACGACGTCGATACGGGTGCCCCCGGCAACCCGCTGGGTCTGCCCGCCGGGGAGTTCGAAGTGCCACTGGTCTTGCAGGAGAAGCTGTTCACCGCCGACGGACGGCAATCGGTGCGTTCGACGCCGGTCGTTCCGCAGGGACGATGGGAAGGCGGGGCGGTCGGGGACGTCGGGGTGGTCAACGGCAAGATCTGGCCCTACCTGCCGGTCGCGCGCGGTCTCTACCGCTTCCGGATGCTCAACGCGGCCTCGTTCAGTGTGTGGAATCTGTTCTTCGGCAACCGGATGCGGTTCTGGGTGATCGGCACCGAGCACGGACTGCTGGACGCCCCGGTCCCGGTGCACGAGCTGCGGCTGGCGCCGGGGGAACGGGTGGACGTGCTGGTCGATTTCGCCGGACTGGCGCCGGGGGAGACCGTCGAGTTGTGCAATGACGAGGCGCCGGTCTTCCAGGCGGCGGTCCTCGGTGAGGTGGCGATGCCGGTGTTCTGCCAGTTCCGGGTACAGGATCGGCCCGGGTTCGCAGGTGGCGTGCCGGAGCGGTTGCGCGGCGGGGGATCTCGTCCCGCGGTGCTCCCGGCGCTCGAGACCCCGACGGTGGTCCGCCAGGTGACGGTGAGTCAGCCCTACGAGTTGCGGGTGCCGCCCGCGATCATGTCGCTGAACAATCTCACCTTCGCCAGCCCGGATATCGAGCGGCCGCGACAGGGCACCGTCGAGCAGTGGGACATCATCAACATCACGCCCGACCCGCACCCGATCCACCTGCACCTGGTCACCTTCCGGATTCTCGGCCGGACACCGCTGCGCACGGTCGACTACCAGCTGGCGCATCCGCAGCCGCCGATCGGGCAGAAGTGGGCGCCCTCGGCCGAGGGATTCCTGGCCGGGGCGATGGTGCCGCCGCAGCCGTGGGAAGCCGGCTGGAAGGACATCGTGCGGGTCGACGGCGGCACCGTCACCAGCATCATCGTCCGATTCCCGACCGCGGCCGAACTCGGCTTCGACCCCGACGCGACCTTCCCCCGCCGGAACGCGACCGAACTCGACGCCACGGATTCCCACGGCACGCACCGCACCGCCGACCACGGGGGCCGCTCGCATGACGATCTGCAGGGCTATGTGTGGCACTGTCACCTGCTCGATCACGAGGATCACGACATGATGCTGAAGTACCGCATCGTGCCCTGACGCCCGCTTCCATACTTTCAGGTACGGATGGATGTTCTCCGTAGTATGGTCGGCTTATCGCGACAGCCGGGGAGCGAATTTCACGTCAGGAGCACGGCATTGGCCGAATTCGTCGACAGTCAGGTCCGATCCGACCCACCCCGGTCTGCGGTCGAGCGGCCACCGGTGCAGTGCCCCACCGCCTTCCGCTACTGGGAGGCGCGCGGTACCGCGCGGGTGCGCCGGATCGAGCGCCTGTTCGCCACGGTGACCCGGCAGCGGTTGTTTCCCAGTGACGAACAAGCCGTGGCGCTGTGCGCGGACCTGTTCACCGGCGACCCGGTGGCCGAGCGCTTCGTCGCCGAGGTGAGCCACGGTGCGATCGGCGCGAAGGCCGGACGCCGCCTGCTGGACCACGCGCTGGCCGAGGGCATCGACGCGGTGCCCGACGCGCCCGAATCCATGCGCGCGCTGTTCGACGAGTTCGAGACCGTACCCGAGTGGGTGGTGCCGGAGCTGGTGGAACAGGGCGCGGCGATCTGGCGGCGCTGGGGCACCATGCTGTTCAGTTTCGCCGGCGCCGAGACACTCGAGATGTACACCGAGGCGGCGGTCGCGACCCCGCTGTCGCTCGCCGGCGGCTACGCCGGGGACAGCGCCCTGCGCCGGTTCCTGGAGACCACCCGCTTCTGGATGGACGTCTCGGCCCCCGACGCATTGCTCACCC
Organism: Nocardia sp. NPDC050718; assembly: GCF_040654235.1. NCBI lineage: Bacteria > Bacillati > Actinomycetota > Actinomycetes > Mycobacteriales > Nocardiaceae > Nocardia > Nocardia sp. NPDC050718. The sequence continues at coordinate 278,269 of NZ_JBFAHQ010000004.1, forward strand.
CGGGCTCGGCCGGTCGCGCCACCGCGCTGAAGGTGCGCGTCATGCACGTCTCGGTGCGGGCGAAGGTCGCCGGCCACCCCGAATGGGACATCGAACGGTGGGGTCTGCCGATCAGCCAGACCTACCAGATGCTGACGCTGCTCGGCGGCAGTGTGACGCCCGGCCTGGGACTGTGGGTACTGGGTTACCAGACCACGCCGTCGGAAATCCGTGCGCTGCTGCACTTCCAGAAGTACCTGGGGCACCTGCTCGGCGTGCGGTTGCGCTGGTACCCGGAGACCGTCCTGGACGCGCTGCGGGTGCTGGCCATGACGATCGTGTCGCGCTCCTACGATGCGGGACAGCACGGCACGGAACTGATCGAGTCCTACCCGGCGGCCTTCGCGCCCCGCGACGGTCACCGTGGCCTGACCCGGCTGCGCGAGAAGTACAACTACCGCATCAATTCCGTGTACTCCGCGATGTACATGGCGCCCGGCACCCGCCGGCGCTACACGATGCCGCCCGCGTTCCCGTGGATCGTCGTCCCGATCGTCCGGTTCCCGCTGATCACCGCCATGGAGGTCGCCCGCCGGGTCTGCCCGCCGTTCGCGCGGGCGCACGAGAAGCTGATGCTGTGGCATCGCGAGAACTGGTATCGCGCCCAGATGCAGGGCCGGGAAGCGGCCTTCGACGCCAGCGGCGCCCTGCGCCGATGAACCGACCGGAAGCAATCATGACCAGCGACATCGTCGAAGTGTGGAACGGACCGGGACGCCGCGACGGTGTCCTGACAGCGGTCGAGCCACGGCACAACGGACTCCATCCCTCGCCGAGCAGGCTCGCCTTCGAACACTGGTATTTCGACGCCCACCTCGACACCGGCCACGTGGTGATCGGCTTCCTCACCAAGCGCAGGCCCGAGGATCTGCCCACCGCGCGGCCGTGGGTCGAGATGATGGTCTACGCGCCCGACGGCACCCGCCGTCAGGTGTCGCGGCGCTATCCCCGCGCCGACACGTCGTTCTCGGCCGAGGCGTGCGATGTCCGCGTCGGCCACAACACCGCCCGCACCGAAGCCGGAACCGACGGCCTGCCCGTCCATCACCTGTGGATGGCCGAGGACGGCATCGTCTTCGACCTGCGCTTCCACAACGAAGTGCCCAGCTGGATGCCCGGCAAGGGCGAAACCCGTTTCGGCACCAGGGATTCCTTCGGCTGGATGGTGGGCGCGCCCCGGGCCAGGGTGACCGGCGCGATCGAACTCGACGGCGTGCGTCACGAGGTCACCGGGCGCGGATACCACGACCACAACTGGGGCGTCGGCGACATGAAGAAGATCATCGAGCGCTGGCACTGGGGACGGCTCTACGTCGAGGACTACTCCCTGTTGTTCGCCTCCGTCCTGACCCAGCAGCGCCGGGGCGGGCACGAGATCAGCCCGCTGATGCTGGCCCACCACGAGCAGATCGTGCTGTCCACCGGCGAGACCGTCCTCACCGAGGGACCCGCGCGCTTCGACGCCACCGCCGGACGGACCTACCCCGAATGGGTGGAACTGACCGTGCCCGGCAGCCTCGAGCTGCGCCTGGACGTCGTGCGCGTCATCCACGCCCACGACCTGCTCGACGATGTCCCGGTGGCCCGGTCCCGGCTGATCAAACCGCTCGTGCACCGGCTGGTGGGGCACCCGGGCTATTTCCGGTTCGAGTCCACCTTCACGCTGGCCGTGCGCACCGGCGCGGGGACCGAGCACCGCACCGGGACGACCCTGCACGAACTGGTCGCACTGACCTGACCAGCGGTCAGTCCGCGGACTCCGTGCTGGTGATGAACCGGAAGAACTCCCGGCGCTGATCCTCGGTCGGCACCGGGAGATTCTGGTTGCCGTGGACGAAGCCGATCCCGGCGAAACACATCAGGCCCGCCCGCATCTCGGCCTGATCGGCGGCGAAGCCCATCTCGACGAGCGTGTCGGACAGCGCGTGGAAGATCCGCTGATCGAGCGCCTTGACGGCCGCGGCCACCTCGGCGTTGGTGCGCGCCCAGTCCCGCACCGCGAGCTCGATCTGCCACACCCGCTCCGCGGTGAGCAGTTCGCCCATGCGGGCCAGCCGCTCGCGGGGCGGCAGTTCCTCGAGGCCCTGGAAGCCGCGCGCGGCATCGTTCTGATCGGCGCACCAGAACTGGGCCGTGGTCTGCAACAGCTGATCGATACCGTCGAAATGCCAGTAGAAACTGCCCTTGGTCACCCCGAGCTCATCGCACAACTTGGCGATCGTGATGCCGGCGACCCCGTCGCGCAGCAGGACCCGCAGCGCCGCGTTCGTCCAGTCCTCGACCCCGAGCCTGCGTGCCGCGCGTCCGGCCGACGCCGCTTTGCGCTTGGACACCGGCGCGGTGGGTCGCGGGTCCTCGGCCCTGGGGGTCATCGTCGCCTTCCTGTCGCCATCACGGGTCAGCTTATCGCCCCGCGGGCCGGGCAGCGGGTGTCGTCCCTGGCTGCGGCTGCCACCCGCGCGTAGGGTCGCGGGCATGGCCTGCCGGATCACCGAACTCGTCCTCGACTGCGCCGATCCGCAACGGCTGGCGGACTTCTGGTGCGAGATCCTCGGCTACGTCGAACTCGACCGGGACGAGGGCGACATCCAGATCGGCCCGCCTGGAACAGCATTCGGCGGCCCGCAGCCCACCCTGCTGTTCAGCCGCAGCACGGAACCGAAGCGCGAGAAACTGCGCCTGCACCTGGACGTGAATCCCACCGACCGCGATCAGGACGCGGAACTGCGGCGGCTGCTCGCCGCCGGGGCCCGACCGGTCGAGATCGGGCAGACCGGCGCCGAATCGTGGCATGTCCTGGCCGACCCGGAGGGCAACGAATTCTGTCTGCTGCGCCGTCGGATCGAGGACGGGGAGCACTGACCCACGCTCAGGCGGTCCCGGCGACACCCTCCGGCACGGGGGCGAAGATCGCGCCGAAGTAGCGGGTGAGGTCGTGCGCGGACGCCGGGCGGGCCGCGTACCCGAGATAGCCGTCGGGCCGGACGACGTACACCGCGCCGGGTCCGGCGTGGTACTGCCGGGCGAAGTCACCGTCGCGATCATGGATCACCGGCAGCACGGCCGCCGCCACGGCGGCGCCCGGCGCGGCGACGAGATAGGCGTCGAGCCGGTCGTCGGCCAGTTCCCGGAGCAGCTCGACCCGGCTCTCGATCTCGTCGAGCATCGCGGCGTCGCAGGTGCTGTCCACGTAGCAGAGCACGGTGTGGTCCGGGCCGGTGAGCAAGGGGAACAACCGGAACGGCGAGGCCACCGCGTCGCGGGTCAGCCCGGTCGCGTCCGGGGCGCGGCTGCCCGCCGTCGGCGCCGGTGCGCCGACCGGGGAATCGAAGACGATGGGACTGTCGCGGTAGTCGATGAGCAACTGGGCTTCGCGCAGCAGTACGTGCTCCGGGTCGGGGTCGCCCGCGCCGATGCCGTCCCTGGCATGGCGCACGGTGCGGCCGACGACCTCCTCGCCCACCGGCCTGCGCTCGGCGTCGTAGCTGGCCAGCAGCTGCGGCGCGGCCAGGTCCGCGACCGCCAGCGCCAGTTTCCAGGCCAGATTGTGCGAGTCCTGGATGCCGGTGTTCATACCCTGCGCGCCCGTGGGCGGATGGATGTGGGCGGCGTCGCCCGCGACGAAAACCCGTCCGCGCCCATAGGAGTCGACGATGCGGTGACTGATCCGGAACACCGAGGACCAGCGCAGGTGCGACGCGCGCACCGGCTCGGGCGACAACCGGTCCAGTACCGCCTGGATATCGGCCAATTCGGGTGCCGGACCACTGCCGAAGCCGTGCGCGACACCGTCGGCGCCCGCGCCGATCTCGAGTTCCGGGGGCACCCGCATCGAGACGCGGTAGCGGTGGCGGCCGGGCAGCGGGATGCACACCAGGACGTCGTCGGTGACGCCGTCGGTCTGGTGCATCGCCCGGACGCCGTAGCCGCGCGGTTGCGACCAGTCCAGTTCGACATCGCCGAGCATGTACTGCTCCGTGAACGCCGCGCCCTCGAAGGTGAGCCCGAGGGTCTTGCGGACGATGCTGTGCGCGCCGTCGCAGCCGACCAGGTATCGCGTCCGCACCGTGTGCTCACCGTCGGGTCCGGCCAGCACGGCGTCGACGCCGTCGTCGTCCTGGGTGAACCCGGTCAGCGTCACCCCGCGTTCCACGCGCGTGCCCAGCGCGGCCAGCCGCTGCCAGAGAATGCGCTCGGTCTCGTACTGGGGCAGCCCGACGAAGGCGAACGGCACCTCGGGAGGCAGCGCCAGGTCGAGCCGCCCCGACTCGACGCCGTTGACGAAGACGAGCTGGCCGCGAATCAGGATCGCGGCGTCGAGGACGTCGCGGAGAACACCCATCTCCTCGAACAGCTCCAGCGTGCGCGGCTGGATGCCGACCGCTTTGGCGTATCTGGGTGGGTGGGCCTGCGTATCGACGACCCGACAGCGCACTCCGCGCCGGACCAGTTCGACAGCGGCGGCCGTGCCCACCGGCCCGGCACCGACGACCAGCACATCCGTCTCGACCATGCGACATCACCTCGTTGGACTACCCCGCCTCAGTGTGTTCGCTGATCGTACGCCGGGGCGTCCCGCGGCAGCATCCTCGTCCGTCGAGACTTCACGTGTTCCCTGGCGCAGCATCGTTGACACCGGGGAGAGCGCGGCGTTGACTTGGTTCTCACACAGCGAGGAACCGCCATGAGTATGCGCAAGAAGATCGCGAATTCGGTCGAGGCCAACAGGGGCCGGATCAAGAAGGTGTTCGGTCGAGCCACTGGTAATCGAAGCCTCGAGGCCGAAGGTCGGATCGAACAAGCCAAGGGCAACCTGAAGCAGTCCGCCGCGAAAATCAAAGACGCCTTCAGGAACTAGCTCCGGTGGGCCCCGGCCAGCCGCTGGGCGTCTCCCTGGTCAGCCCGGTGTTCGAGAAGAACGCCGGGCTGTGCGGCGGCAACTCACCTGGTACGGCGGATGACCGCGCGGCAGCGCCATTCCAGCAGCCGGACGGCCAGACCGAAGGAGCGGAAGGCCGGGTTGGTGGTTTGGCGGTGGTAGTAGCGGTAGTAGATCTGCTGGCAGATCACCGCCAGGCGGAACAGCCCGAAGACCTCGTAGAAGGCCCATTCGCGATCCGTGAGCCCGATTCCGGTCCGGCGACAGTAGTATTCGACCACCTCGTCGCGGGTGAGCATGCCGCGGGTGTGGGTGGGCTGGCGCCGGAAGAACTTGAAGGCGAGGTTGTCGTCGGCCTGGACCCAGTAGGCCAGGGCGCTGCCGAGGTCCAGCAACGGGTCGCCGATGGTGGCCATCTCCCAGTCGAGCAACCCGATCGGCCGGGTGGGCTCGGCGGGGTCGAGCACGATGTTGTCGAAGCGGAAGTCGTTGTGGATCAGGGCTGTCGCGCGATCGGGTGGCTGGTGGGCGGCCAGCCACGACATGACCGACTCGAACGAACCGACGTTGCGGGTGCGGGCTCGGCGATAGCGGTCCGACCAGCCGGACACCTGCCGGGTGACATAGCCGGGGCCCTTGGACATCCAGTCCAGGCCCGCGGCGGTCGGATCGATGGCGTGCAGGTCGACCAGGACGTCGAGCACATTGGTGCACAGTGCGCGCACCCGCGGCGCCGTCCAGGCGGGTTCGGGCGGGAGCTCCTTGCGCGGGATGAGGCCGTCGAGCCGTTCCATCAGGTAGAACGGCGAGCCGAGCACGCTGTCGTCCTCGCACAGCGCCACCGTCGGCGGCGCGTAGTCGAACACCGGGCCGAGGGCGGTTTGCACGCGGTACTCGCGCGCCATGTCGTGCGCGCCGTCGGCGCGGTGCCCGCCGGGCGGCCTGCGCAGGATCAGCGCCCGCTCGGGGTACTGCACGAGATAGGTGAGATTGGAAGCGCCACCGGAGAATTGACGTACCTGCGGGAGCCCGGTGAGGGTTGCGCCGGTCTCGGTGCGCAGCCACGCCGCAAGGGCGGCGACATCGAAGGCGTCCTCGGCACGCACGGCGCGGGCGTCGGAGCGGGTGGGGGACCGGGTCATGTCAGCCGCCGTAGCAGCGACACCGGCAGCCGCTTCACCACGACCGACAGCGGAACCCACGGCCACGCCGGGACGTAGGCGACGGATTTGCGCGCCTCGATCGCCCGTACCATCGCGGCGACGCCGGGTTCGGTGTCGACCATGAAGGTGGTGCGGCCCTCCTTGCGGTCGGTCATCTCCGATCGGATGTAGCCGGGGCAGATCAGCGAGATATCCACGCCGGGAATGCGTTCGGAGCGCAGGCCTTCGGCGAGGGCGGCGACACCGGCCTTGCTCGCGGCGTAGACCGTCATCGACCGGCGCATGCCGCGCAGCGCGGAGAACGACGAGATGAGGACCAGATGACCGCGACCCTGCGCCCGGAACGCCGCCAGCGCGTGCTCGCTCTGGGAGAGCGCGCCCACGAAATTGGTGAGCGCGGTCCGCCGGTTGGCGGCGTGCCCGCCGGTGCCGAGGGCGGCCCCGTGGCCGAGGCCCGCGTTGACCACGACCCGGTCGAGCACACCGAATTCGGCCCGGAACTTCTCGAACACCGTCTGGACGGCGGCGTCGTCGGTGACATCGAGGGCGGCGGTGCGCACCACGATGCCGGGATGGGCGGCGACGAGTTCGTCGCGCAGGTCGTCGAGGCGGTCCACCCGGCGGGCGCAGAGGCCGAGATCGTAACCGCGCGCGGCGAATTGCCGTGCCATCTCGGCGCCGAGCCCGGCGCTGGCGCCGGTGATGACGATGGTGCCGGTACTCATCGGGAAGTCTCCTTGTTCTCGGCCGCCGTGATGCGACGGCCCATCGTGGTCAGCTGCCGGTCGTAGAGCGGGCGCAGCAGTCGTTTCGTCCAGAAGGCCACGCGGCCGGACCGGTCGGTCAGGACGAGGAAGCGGCGGGCGTCGATGCCTGCCAGCGCGGCGGTGGCGATGGCGTCGGCGTTTGCGGTCGCGCCGTCGATCAGGCGGCGGGCGATCTCGGACATCAGCGGGTCGGCGTCGCTCAGTGACGACGCCAGGTCGGTGCGGAAGAACGACGGGCACACCACCGAGACGGTGATGCCGTGCGGCGCCAGCTCGTAGCGCAGGCTCTCGCTGAGGGCGACGACCGCGGCCTTGGCGGCGGTATAGGGCGCCATCGCCGGGGGATGCACGAGACCGGCCATCGAGGCGATGTTGACCAGGTGACCGCTGCCTTGCGCCTGGAACATCGGGGTGAAGGTCCGGCACCCGGTCGCGGCACCGAGCACATTGACCGACATGACCCGGGCCCACTCCTCGGCGGGCACCCGGTCGATGCGCCCGCCCGCCGCGATGCCCGCGTTGTTGATCAGGATGTCGAGGCCGCCCAGGGTGGAGCGCACGGTGTCGCGGGCGCGGTCCCAGTCCTGCTCGGAGGTGATGTCCAGGCGCAGGTACGAAGCGCCCGCGGGGACCGGGGCGTCGTCGGCGAGGTCGGTGACCACGACCCGGTCACCGCGGGCGGCGAAGAGCCGGGCCAAGGCGGCGCCCAGGCCGGACGCGCCGCCGGTGATCAGCACTCGGGCCACGTCAGCGCCCCTGCCCGTACTTGGCGAGCTCGAGCCGCCCGACCATGTCCAGGTGCACCTCGTCGGGACCGTCGGCCAGGCGGATCGCCCGCGCGGTCGTCCAGGCGGCCGACAGCGGCACATCGTCGGACAACCCGGCGCCACCGTGGATCTGCATGGCGAAGTCGATGACGTGCTGCGCCATCGACGGCACGTGCGCCTTGATCTGGCTGATCTCGCTGAGCGCGCCGAACGCGCCGACGGTGTCGAGCTTCCAGGCCGCGTTGAGGACGAGCAGACGCGCGGCGTCGATCGCGATGCGCGCCTGCGCGATCCGTTCCCGGTTGCCGCCGAGCCGGGCCAGCGGCTTGCCGAACGCGGTGCGGGTCGTCGCCCGCTCGCAGGCCGCGGCGAGCGCGGCCTCGGCCAGGCCGATCAACCGCATACAGTGGTGGACGCGGCCGGGACCCAAACGGCCCTGGGCGATCTCGAAGGCGCGACCGGGGCCGAGCACGATGTTCGCGGCGGGCACGCGCACGTCGGTGAACGACACCTCACCGTGGCCGAACGGCTCGTCGTAGCGGCCCATCGCGGGCAGCATCCGCTCGATCCGCACCCCGGGAGTGTCGACGGGGACCAGCACCATCGTGTGCCTGCGATGCTTCTCGGCCTCTGGGTAGGTCAGGCCCATGAAGATGATGAGCGCGCAGTCGCGATGGCCGATGCCGGTGGTCCACCATTTGCGGCCGTTCACGACGACGTCCTCACCGTCGAGGACGGCGGTGGCCGCCATATTGGTGGCATCGGAGGACGCGACGTCGGGTTCGGTCATCCCGAACGCGGACCGGATGCCGCCGTCGAGCAGCGGTTCGAGCCACCGCTGCCGCTGCGCGGCGTCGCCGTACTGGAGCAGGACCTCCATGTTCCCGGAATCCGGTGCGTTGCAGTTGAAGACGTAGGGCGCCAGGAACGAGCGCCCGGTCTCCTCGGCGATCGGGGCGTAGTCGACATTGGTGAGGCCGGTGCCGCCGTCGGTCCCGAAGCGGGCGGCGTACTCGCCGGCGTGGGCGGCGGGCAGGAACAGATTCCACAGTCCGGCCGCGCGGGCCCTGGTGCGCAGGTCGGCGAGCACGGGCAGCGGATCCCACGGGTCGGCGCCGGTCTCGCGCAGCGCGGCTACCCGGCGGTGATAGTCCGCCTCGATCGGGGCGATCTCCTCGGCGATGAAGCCGCGGACGCGGCCGGCGAGATCGGTGGCGCGGGCACTGGGGGCGAAGTCCATGTCTCTGCTTTCAGGGAAAGGGAACGGGTGGTGATCTCGCCGTCGATCAGGCGGGGAGGTGGGTGATCGCGAGGGCGGTTTCGTCCAGGCTGCCGAGCACGAGCGTGCCGTGCGCCTCGGCGACGCCGGTGACCATCGCGTAGTCAGCGCCGTCGCGCTGCAGGTCGTGGACGATGGTCCCGTCCGGATCGACCGCGATCACCCAGGCGGTGCGGACCGGGCGCGGCTTGAGCCGATCGGGTACCTGCCACAACAGTTGTCGCACGAGGGGCGGGATCGGCAGCAGCAGATCGAGCAGGGGATTGCGGGGGGAGGCCAGGGTGACCCAGATCAGTCCGTCGGAGCCGAGGGCGATGTTGTCGGGGAAGCCGGGCAGGTTGTCGACCAGTACCTCGCGGGTTCCGGCCTTCGGGCCGCGCAGCCAGTAGCGGTTGAGCCGGTAGGCCGCCGTCTCGGCGACGATCAGCGCGTCCTGATCGGGGGTGAAGGCGACGCCGTTGGCGTACTGGAGACCGTCGAGCAGGGTCTCGGTGGTTCCATCGGGGGAGTACCGGAACAGGCGGCCGGTGCCGGAGTGCTCCATGAGATCGCCCATCCACAGGTCCAGCGGCCAGCGGCGGGAGGACGCGGTGAAATAGACGGTGCCGTCGCGAGGGTCCCGCACGACATTGCTGGCCATGTTCACCGGGCCGTCGTCGACGGCAGCCACCAGGACCTCGAGTTCGGTCCCGGTCCAGCGCAGCAGGCCGCGGTGGGCGTCGCAGACGAGCAGGGTCCCGTCGGCGACCGCGCACAGGCCCAGCGGACGCCCGCCGGTGTGCGTGACCGTCTCGACGGTCCCGGTGGCGAGGTCGACGCGCAGGATACGGCCGTCGGCGATGCCGGTGTAGACGAGGCCGTCGGCACCGATCACCACGTCTTCGGGGCCCGCGCCGGGGAGTTCGATCCGCCGGATCGCGGGCATCGGCGGCGCGCTCCGGCGCTGCCCGGCCCTGCGTGTCGCCGTCGGTGGCGACCAGCGCACCGGCGTCATCCGAGGTCCCGACCGAGCACCGACGACCATGCGTGCCTCCCCTGTGATCGAGCGCCGCCCACTGCCGCACTCTGTGCACATGCCATTCTGGGCCCCGGTCAGCGACGTTGAAATAGGCGCGCCACCCGAGTTGACTGTGCATATGCACACCACGCCGCCGATGCCCGCGCTCGAGCTGGGACCACGGCGGCGCAAGGCCGCGGCCCGGGTGGCCGCGCTGATCGCGGAGGTCGATCCCGAACTCAACGAGATGGCCGCCGACCTGACGCGGCTCTACCGCGACAGCATCCCGGTCTACGACCAGGTCGACGCGGGCTCGATCGAGACCAACACCCGGGCCGTGCTGCGCATCGTCGTCGGGCAACTGGGCGAGGACGACGCCGCGCAGGCGGGGTTCGACGAGCTCACCACCCTGGCCAGATCCTGGGCCGACCAGCAGATCCCGCTGGATCTGGTGGCGCACAGCCTGCAGATCGGCGCGCGCCGGATCTTCGAGCTGATCCGGCGCCGGGCCGCCGCGCACGGGGTGCCCGCTGCCGAGATCGACGAGATGCAGGACCTCACCTGGGAATGGGCGACCGCGTCCGCCACCGCGATCCACCGGGTGCTGCGGGAACGGGCGGTGACCGGGGCCGCGCGGCGAGCCGACTTCCTGCGCAGTCTCGTCGACGGGACGGTCGCGCCCGCGATCCTGCGCGCCGAGGCGCGTGAGCACCGGCTCGATCCCGCGCACCGGTACCGGATCGCCTGCGCCGCGTGGAACGGCACGGCCGCGGCCACGGACCTGCTCGCCGCCCTGCGGGCACGCGGTTCGACGACGCGACTGCCCGTCGTCGACACGGTCGTGGATCAGCACCTGGTCGCCCTGCTGCCGCGGACGCCGGACACGCTGCCGGAGGGCAGCCTGGTCGCGGTGGGATCCGCGGTACCGCTCGGTGACGCCGCGACGTCCTACCGGGAGGCGCGTCGCGCGTTCGATCTCGCGATGCGGCACGGCAGGAGCGGCCTGGTCGATCTCGGATCGCTGGGGCCGCTCCCGCTGCTCGGGGAGGCCGAGGACATCGCGCGGCTGCTCGCGGACAAGCACCTGGCGCCGCTGCGCCGCCACGGCGGAGCCGACGAGATCCTCGGTACGGTCGGGACCTACCTCGACTGCGACCAGCGCATCGACGACACGGCGGCCCGGCTGTACCTGCACCGCAATACCGTCCGCAATCGGCTCACCCGCTTCGCCGAGCTCACCGGCCTCGATCTCGGCCGGACCGACGATCTCATCGTCGCGTGGTGGCTGCTGCACCGCGATCCCGGCGCGCACCCGCCGTCGCGCTGACCGGCGAAGCGGCGACGCCCCCGGGCCGGTGCGCGCATGATGGACAGATGGACGAGGCAGCGGAGCAGCGCGCCCGGCGAGCGGCGGCGCAGGCGGAAGTCGGCAAGCACGGTCGGCTGATCCGCGGTCCGCGCGACGGCAAGCTGCTCAGCGCCGGGATGCTGCCGTGGTTCCGGCTGCGGGTTCCCCGTGGCTACGGCATCCTCACGACGACCGGACGCAAGACCGGCCTGCCCGCCCGAAGTGCGTGCGGGTGATGCGGGCCGGTGATCGGGCGTATCTGGTGCAGCTGATGCCGCCCCAGGTCACCCTCGACCGGCCGCAGGCGGTCAACGCGTGGCTGCGCAATGTTCGCGCCGATCCGCGCGTCACCCTGGAACTGCGCGACGGCACCCACCACGGCACGGCCAGGGAGATCACCGATCCGGCGGAGCTCGAGGTCGCCCGCGCGCTGCTGTGCGACATCGTGGTCCCGGTCGATATCGGTGAGTGCGCGATTCATCTGCGCGGCCTGCCTTCGCGCGCGAAGATCCGTGCGCTGCACGAGTACTGGTTCCGCACCGGGCGCGCCGTCGCCATCGACCTGGCGACCTGAGTCACGCGGAACTGTCCCCGCTCCGGGGTCCGGATACGCTGAGGGACACCGACTCCCGAGGCGAAGGTAGCGATGGCCGACACCGCGACTCCGATCATCCGCTGTGGCGACCGGGTGCGTGCCCAGCCCGACGCGCACGACCGGGCGGGCCGCCTGGCCGCGGCACTGCTCGCCGCCGGCGTCGGGCGTGGGGACCGGGTCGCGGTGCTGGCCCGCAACGACATCGAATTCCTCGAGGTGTCGCTGGCCATCGCGTCGGCGGGCGGGAACCCGGTGCCGATCAATACCCGCTGGCGGGCGGGCGAGGTCGCCCATGTGCTCGCCGACTGTGCGCCGCGCGTGATCTTCGCGCACACCGAGTTCGTCGCCACGGTCGAGGACGCCCGCGACCGCGCGGGCAGCACGGCCCGGATCGTCGAGATCGCCATGCCTGCGACGACACTGTCCGAGGCCGGGCTCGACCCCGCGCTGTCGGTGCCGACGGGCAGGCATCCGCTCCTGACGGAGTGGATCGCCGACCATCCCGAGCCGGTCGGCTATCTCGACGGCGCCGTGGCCGATTCGATGGGGCTGATCTACACCTCCGGCACCACCGGCACCCCGAAGGGCGTCCTGCGGGAACGGATGACGCCGCACCAGCTGCTGTCCATCGCGGGCGGCATCGCGCAGCGGATGGGGGTGACCCCCGGCGGCCGGATCCTGGTGGCCGGGCCGATGTATCACACCTCGCCGAACGCGGTGGCCGTGCTCGCGCTGCGGATGGGCACCGACATCACCATCATGCCGCGCTGGGACAGCGAACGATTCCTGCGGCTGGTGCAGCGGCATCGCATCCAGCAGGCCAAGATCGTGCCGACGATGCTGTCCCGGCTGTTGTCACTGCCCGCCGAGGTGCGCGAGCGCTACGACACCAGCAGCCTCACCCACCTGATCCACTCGGCGGCGCCGTGCCCACCCGCGATCAAGCGGGCGGCGATCGACTGGTTCGGCGATGCGGTGATCGAGTACTTCGGCAGCACGGAGACCGGCACCATCACCTGGATCGGCGCCACGGAATGGCTGGCACGGCCGGGCAGCGTGGGTCGCCCCGCCGACGGGTCGGCGGTCGCGATCCTGGACGAGGACGGCGCGGAACTGGCCGCCGGGCAGCCGGGGCGGGTGTTCGTCCGGGGCGCCGACTACTGGCCGCGTTTCGACTATCTGCACCGGGCGGGATCGGTGGTCACCCACGGCGATCTGCTGTGGGTCGGCGACACCGGATATCTCGATGCCGACGGCTACCTGTTCCTGACCGGGCGATCCAGCGAGGTGGTGATCCGGGGCGGGGTGAACATCTACCCGGCCGAGATCGAGAACGCGGCCATGGCACTGCCCGGTGTGGAGGACGCCGCCGCGGTCGGCGTGCCGTCCGGCGACGACCTCGGCGAGGCGCTGGTGCTGTACCTCGTCGCCCGTCCCGGCCACGAAGTCGATCCCGACGAGGTCGCGGCGGCGCTGTCCGGGGAGCTGGCGGCCTACAAGCTGCCCTCGCGGATCAGCGTCGTGGCCGAGCTCCCGCGCGACGATTCCGGCAAGCTCTACAAGCGGGAGCTGCGCGCGGCGCCGTGATCAGCCCGCCTCGGCAGCCCCGGCCCGCGCCAGCGTCCCGATGACGCTCAGATCGGCGGCACCGCGTGCGTTGGCGAGGGAGCTGACCGTCGTGGTGCCGAACACCCCCTTGCGGTCGTAGACCGCGGCCGTGCCGATCACGATGCCGTCCTCGGCCAGCCGATCGAGGCAGAGCAGCCCGGCTTCGTTGCCTTCCGGCAGGCGGGTGAGTGTGAGTGTGGCGTCGGCATTGATGTATTCGAGGCCGTTGCTGCCGAGATTGGCGATCACATTGGTCACGTCGGCCAGTCCGGCGACGAACTGGAACGGCGTCGGTTCCTCGCCGGCGACCACCGCGATGGGCTGGTGCCAGATTCCGGTGCGGCCCACATTGTGGTGGGTGCGCGGGTCCGGTCCCCAGCCCGCGTCCTCGCTGAAATAGACCCGATTCCGGCCGGGTTCGGGGAGCCGATCGGTGGGCGGCGGATCGGCGCTGGTGCCGGGTGACCAGCAGACGCCCTGCGGATCGACCCCGGGCCGCAGGTACAGCGCGCCGGCGCGGGCGACCGGTCGGTCGTCCTGGATCAGCACGGCGTCGAAGAGCGAGAGCCTGCGGCCGTCGCGCACCACGGTGACGCGAATGCGGCAGGGGCGCAGGAAGACCGGGCGGAACAGGTCGAGTGTCCATCGGACCGGCCGCAGATCGGTCCGGCCCTTGGCGGCGACCTCGCGTTCGACCGCGCGGGCCAGTGCCGCGCCGACGGCCATGCCGCGGAGTTGTCCACCCTCCCAGCCGGCGACCGCTTCGGGCTCCGGAATCAGGATCTCGGTCTGGGTGCGGACCTCGGTCGTCACCCGAAAAAATGCTTGGCTCACCGGCGGGCTCCCTTGTGGCATAGGCGATCTCGCTCCACACGCGGCATCGGTGGCGCTCGACTCACAGATGGTCCCCGGGGCGAGTCGGCGGTCTCCTCATCTTTGCTTCCGCTCTTCGCCGTTCGCTACCCCGACCATCGGATGTCACATGAATGTTTCTGTGCTGAAACATCATTCGCCGGACAAGCGGTCCCCGACACCACCGGCAGGGCGGCTGGTGGTGGCGCGCTGCCGGTGGTGGCCGGTGGGGTTCAGGGTTTGCGTGCCACCGCGCCGTACGCCGAGATCGGCAGCACTTCGCCCACCTCGACGGTGTCGTTGCGCCACTGGGTGATCGACACGAACCCGGGGTCGACCAGTTCCAGGCCGTCGAACACCGCGCGGATCTGCGCCTGCGGCCGGGGAATGTAGGGGGTGCCGCCGGTACCGGTGTAGTTCTCGCACAGCGTGACATAGGCCTCGCTGTCGTCGGTGCCGTCCCACATGATCAGGTGGCTGCCCGACGGCACCTCGCCGACCACGGTCCGCACGATCCGGAGCAGGTCCTCGTAGGTCCGGGCATGGCCGAGCACGCCCATGAACATCACCGCGATCGGCTCGTTGAAGTTGAGGACGTTGCGCGCGTCGGCGACGATCTGCTCGGGGTTGTGGAAGTCGGCGTCGATATAGGTGGTGACGCCTTCGGGGGTGGTGCTGCGCAGCAGGGCCCGGGCATGGGTCAGCACCAGCGGGTCGTTGTCGACGTAGACGATGCGTGCGTCGGCGGTGATGCTCTGGGCGACTTCGTGGGTGTTCTGCATGGTCGGCAGGCCGGTGCCGATGTCGAGGAATTGGCGGATGCCGCGCTCGCGGGCGAGGAAGCCGACGGCGCGGATCAGGAACTGGCGCGACTGCACGGCCATGGTGGAGATGTCGGGGTCGACGGCCAGTCCGGCGTCGCCGGCGATCTGGTCGATCTCGTAGTTGTCCTGGCCACCCATCCAGTAGTTCCAGATCCGGGCGGAGTGGGGGATGTCGGTCCGGATCACCGGGGTATCGGTTTCGGTCATGAACCTGGCTCCTCAGCAGAGTTCGACGGCGTCAGTCACCCGGACGAGCAGTGCTGACGGTAGGCAGCTTCTGATCTGTTGTGACAGTACAAGATTCACAACGGCCGGTGGCCCCTACCGTCGGGTAGATCAGCGGCGATCAGCCCTACTCCGCGTCCTGGTCGGTCTGCGGGGCCGGTGCGCTCTTGGCCCGCTTCCGGCGTGACGCCGTCTGCTCGATGCGCGGATCCTCGCTCACCGCATAGTGTTTGACGTATTCGGACAGGAACGCCTGCACCGTCGCGGTGGCCGGGATCGCCAGCAGCGCCCCCACCGCGCCGAGCAACGCGCCGCCTGCCAGGACCGCGAGCAGCGCGATCGCGGCATTGACGTCGACGGTGCGCGCGGTGATCCGGGGCTGCAGCAGGTAGTCCTGGAACCACTGGTACAACACCGCGAACAGGATGACCCAGACGGCGTCGAGGGGATCCACCGTCAGGGCCACGAGCACCGGGAGGATCGCGGCGATGTAGGTGCCGATCGTCGGGATGAACGCGGAGATCACGCCGAACCAGACACCGAGGGCGACGGGGTTGGGGATGCCGAGGATCGCCAGGAAGACCCCGTGCGCGATCGCCGAGACGATGGCCAGCAGGACCCGCGAATAGAGGTAGCCCCCGGTCTTGTCGATCGCGAGATCCCACGCGTGCAGGAAGGTCTGCTGACGCGACGGCGGCAGTAGCGAGCACACGGTGCGCCGCACCCGGGGCCCGCCCGCGGTCAGGTAGATGCTGAACAACGCGATGGTGAGGACCTGGACGAGCCCGCCGAGCACGGTGGTCGACACGCCCCAGACGTTGTCCGCCGCGGTGCGGGCGTAGCCCTCGATCAGATCGGACTCGCGCAGCAGGCGCTGGCTGAGGTCGTGCGTGGTGACGTGCTGGTCGAAGGTTCGGTTGAACCGGTCGATGCCTTCGTCGAGCAGCCGGGGGGATTCGTGGGCGAGATTCGTCGTGGTCTCCACGAGCAGCGTCACCAGCGCCGCGAGGAAGGCCAGTACGCAGGCGAAGGTGCCGAGGAAGACGAGCGCGGTGGCGAGTCCGCGCGGTACGCCGCGGCGGGCCAGCACGCCGACGGCCGGTTCCATCGCCAGCGAGACGAAGAACGCGACCAGCAGCACGATCAGCAGCCCGAGCAGCCGGCGGAACGCCCAGTCGGCGAGCAGGAACAGCCCGAACAGGACCAGGGCCAGCACCATCGCCCGCGGGAGCCACTCGGGCATCCTCGCCCGTGCGATCGGTGGCGCAGTGCTGTCCGGGGAGTCGGTGTCCACGGATCCCAGTGTCGCCCCGGAGGAGCCCACATTTCGGCACCGACGCGGCCTGTCGCGCGTCCGTTCCGGCTGCGCTGCCCGCGATACCGGTGCGCTCGCGGCTGTCGGTGTGGCCTGTTACGTTGCGCGCCATGACAGTAGAGGTCCAGCACGGTGTCGGCCTGACCCGGAGGGTGCTCGACGCGGTGCGGGCCGATCCCGGCCGGTCGATGTTCGAGCCCGCCGCGTGGGTGGGCCACACGCCGTGGGTCGACGGCGCGCCGCGGCCGATGTCCGCCGACGAGCTGGCGTGCGCGGTGTTCCCGTCGGGGCGCCCGCTGTCGCCGAGCCTGCGGGAATGGCTGGCCTTCGACCGGGGCCTGTTCGATCGCCACGGCTGGTTCGCGGACGACGGTGGCTTCGCGCCCCGCACCCTGGACGAATTGGTCGACGACGAGCTGGGCGCACCGTGGGGGGAGATCTACGCGCCGCTGGCCGACCGTTTCCCGGAGTGCTTCCTGCTGCCCGGTGGCTCGGATTCGCGGCGGGTGCTGGCGGTCGGTGAGCCGGATTCGGCGGGGGAGTACCCGGTGCTGGCCCTCGACGTGGACGACATGCCCTATGTCGGCCTGATGTACCCGGGGTTCGACGTCTACGCGGCGGAGGCGGCGGGCTTGGTGCACTGCGTGTTCGAGACCTACACCGCCCTGGCCGCCGACCCGGTGTACGGGCGGCGCATGCGCGAGCACGCGGCTCGCGGTTTCGCGGGCGAGCTGTGCCTGGAGTACCCGTTCTGAGACGCACCGGCGGTCAGTCCCGGGGCGGGTCGGCGAACTCCGGCAACCGGGGAACCGAGGCGATCAGGCGGCGGGTGTAGTCGTGCCGCGGTGCGCGCAGGACGTCGTCGACCGCACCCGACTCGACGACGCGCCCGTCCTTCATCACCAGCACGCGGTCCGCGACGTGCTGGACCACACCGAGATCGTGCGAGATGAGCAGCAGCGCGGTACCGAACTCGGCCTGCAAATCGGCCAGCAGGTCCAGGATCTGGGCCTGCACGGAGACGTCGAGGGCGGAGACCGGTTCGTCGGCGACGAGCAGCGCCGGGCTGGGTGCCAGGGCGCGCGCGATCGCGACCCGCTGCCGTTGCCCGCCGGACAGCGTGCGCGGATGACGCTCGAGCAGGTCGCGGCCCAGGCCGACCGCGTCGAGGAGCTCGCGCACCCGGCGGGCGCGCGCCGCCCCGCGCACGGCGACGGTGTCCAGGCTCTCGCCGATGACGCGCTCGACGGTGTAGCGCGGATCGAAGGAGCTGAGCGGATCCTGCGCGATGAGTTGCGCGGCGCCGCGCAACGGGCGGAGCTCGCGCTCGGAGTAGTCGCTCCACGGTTTCCCGTCGACCTCGACGCGCCCGGACGACGGCGCGACCAACCGCAGCGCGAGCCGGGCGGTCGTGGTCTTCCCGGAGCCGGATTCGCCGACGATGCCGAGGGTTTCGCCCGCGAAAAGGTCGAAGTCGACACCGTCGACCACCGTGCGTGCGCCGTAGGCCTTGCGCAGCGCGCGCACCGACAGCACGACCCGGGTCTCGTCGACCACGCGCGGCGGCAGGGCCGGACGCTCGGGTGCGGCCGGGTGGTCCGGCGCGGGTTCGGCGGGTACCGACAACCGCGACCCGCGCGAGGCCGCCGACGGCACGGCGGCCAGCAGCTTCCTCGTATACGGATGCGCCGGACGGGTCAGGACATCGATCGTGCTGCCCTGCTCGACGACTTCGCCGTCGCGCATGACCAGCACCCGGTCGGCCACCTCGGCGACCACCGCGAGATCATGGCTGATCAGCAGCAGCGCGGTGCCGTCGGCCTTGCGCTGGCGGAGCAGGTCCAGGATCTGCTGCTGCACGGTCACATCGAGTGCCGTGGTCGGTTCGTCGGCGATGATCAGGCGCGGGTCGCCCGCGATCGCCGTGGCGATCAGCACCCGCTGCCGCAGGCCGCCGGACAGTTCGTGTGGGTACTGGCGCAGGCGCAGTTCGGGTTCGGGCACGCCGACCTCGGTGAGCAGCCGCACGCTGCGCTCGGCGAGTGCCCGCCCGCGCAGCTCGGTCAGTGCGCGTTGCGCTTCGGCCAGCTGACCGCCGATCGAGCACAGCGGGTCCAGCGAGACGAGGGCGTCCTGCAGCACGAAACCGATGTCGCTGCCGCGGATCGTGCGCCACTGCCGGTCTCGGTGTTGCCGCGCGTCTTGTCCGAAGAGCGCGAGCCGGTCCGCCCGGACCGTCGCGCCCGGCCCGGCCAGGCCGACCAGCGCGCGGGCCGTCACCGACTTGCCCGAGCCGGATTCGCCCACCAGGGCGACGGCCTCGCCCGGTGCGATCCGCAGATCGATGCCGTGCACCACCTCGCCCTGCCCCGGAAATCCGATGCGCAGGTTCGCGATGTCGATCAGGCTCATGCCCGCGGCCTTCCGTCGTAGTGCCGTTGCCAATGCCGTCCCAGCGAACTCACCGCGATCACCGTCGCGGTGACGGCCACGCCCGGGAGCACGGCGATCCACCAGGCATTGCGCAGATAGTTGCGGCCCTCGGCGAGCATGGCGCCCCATTCCGGTTCCGGCGGTTGCGGACCCATGCCGAGGAAACTCAGGCCCGCCGCGCCGAGAATCGCGGTGCCGAGGCCGATGGTCGCCAGGATCGGCACCTGCGCCACCGCGTGCGGCAGCACATGACGCCACACCAGCGTGGCCCGGGTGAGCCCGAAGGTGCGGGCCTGTTCGACATATCCGGACTCCTGCACGACCAGTGTCTGTGCGCGCACGACCCGGGCGAACCGGGGGATCGAGGCGATGCCGAGGGCGACGATGAGATTCGTGGTGCCCGGCCCGGTGAACGAGATCAGCACCAGGGCGAGCAGCAGATCGGGGAACGCGGAGACCACGTCGAGGAAGCGGGTGATCAGCTCGTCGAGCGGTCCCCGCGCCAGCCCGGACAGCAGGCCGAGCAGCGTGCCCGCCACGACCGCGATCGCCACGGCGGTGACGCCGATGAGCAGTGAGTAGCGCGCGCCGTGGACCACCCGGGTGAAGACGTCGCGACCCAGATGATCGGTGCCGAACCAGTGCGAGCCGCTGGGCGCCAGCTGCGCCGACAGCGGATCGGCGGCGAGCGGGTCGGCGCCGGCCAGGAGGGTGGGCGCCAGCACCGCGACGGCGACGAGTCCCACCGTCACCGCCGCGACGGCGACCCCGGGTGCGGGCCTGAAACGTCGTGCGCGCGGGAGTGCGATCGTGGTCATCGCGCACCGCCCCGTCGCAGCCGCGGGTCGAGCACCAGATACAGCAGATCGACCAGCGTGCTGATCACCACGTAGACGAAGGCCGACAGGATGGCCACGGCGAGCACCACCGGAAGGTCCTGGGCGAGTACGGCGTCCACCGTCACCCGGCCCAGCCCCGGCCTGCCGAAGACCTCCTCGATGATCACCGCCCCGCCCAGCAGTCCGCCGACCAGCCAGCCGGTCAGGGTCACCGCGGGCAGGGCGGCGTGGCGCAGGCCGTGCCGCAGCCGTAGCTCGGTCTCGCTGACCGACCAGGAGCGCACCGTCACCGCGAACGGTTCGTCCAGGGCCCGCTCGAGCCCGTCGCGCAGCACCTGGGAGATGACCGCCCCGAGCGACAGCCCGAGCGCGAGCGCGGGCAGGACCAGCGCCGCCAGCCCCTTGTTCGCCGCCACCGGAAAGATCTTCAGCTGGAAGCTGAACACCGACAGCAGCACGATGCCGAGCCAGAACGACGGTGTCGAGACCAGCGCCAGCTCTACGGCGTTCGCCACCGCGGCGGCGCGCCGCCGCCGGGCCGTGGTGGTCGCGACGACGACGGCGAACACCAGCGCGACGAGCAGTGCCGCCCCGGTGAGAGCCAGCGTCGGCCCGGCCTGCGAGCCGATCACCTCCGACACCGGCCGCTGCAGCACATAGGAGCGCCCGAAATCGCCGTGCGCCACATTCCACAGATAGCGCGCGTACTGGACCACGGTGGGGCTGTCGAGACCCCATTCGGCGCGGATGGCGGCCTCCACCTCCGGGGTGCGCGGCTGCTCGCCGATCAGGACGTCGACCGTGTCGCCCGGCGCGAGCCGCACGCCGAGGAAGGACAGGGTGGCCGCGCCCCACAGCACGCCGAGGCCCGAAAGCACCCGCAGCGCGACCCGTCCCGCCACCCCGGCGCGAGCGCCGGGAGCGGAGTCGGCCGCGGGTGCCACCGGGGTGGGCGCGGTGACGTCGAGCGTCACCGGCACCACCTCGTGGCGGAGGGTGCGGGCGCCGGGTCAGCCACGATCGACCCAGATGTCGTAGGCACTCTCGGGCAGCTGCTTGTACGGACGGAAGCCCGCGCCGTGCACGTGGGCCGCGGCCGCGATCTGGTTCTCGGGGATGTACAGCGGCAGCCCGTAGGCCTTGTCGACGAGCGCGAAGCGCTGCAGCTGGGCGTACTGTTTCGCGCGCTCGGCGGTGTCGATCGTGGCCGCGGCGGCCCGCAGCCAGCCGGACAGCTCGGGATCGCCCGCGCGGCTGTAGTTCAGCGTGCCCTTGGCGGTGGGCGGGTACCAGTGGTTCTCGATGTCGATGCCGCCGGTCAGGGTGTCGGAGTTGGCGATCGAGCCGAAGGTGTTGTTCTTGCGCAGCTCCGCGTAGGTGCCCAGGTCGACATAGGACAGTTTCAGGTCGATGCCCGCGTTCTGCTTGGCCTGGGCCTGCACGGCCTGCAGCAGCACCTCACGCTGGTCGCGGACCGTGGACTGGGCCTGCACCAGTTCGATGGTCAGGCGCTGACCGTCCTTGGTCCGGAACCCGTCGGCGTCCTTGGCCGTCCAGCCCGCCTCGTCGAGCAGGCGGTTGGCGGCGTTCTTGTCGGCACCGTAGGCACGCTCGATGCTCTTGTCGTAGAACAGCGTGTCGACGGTGGAGGCGATGCCCCAGCCGCGTGTGCGCTGGCCGCGATAGATCGATTGCAGCACCGCGTCGACGTCGACGGCGTTGTTGAGCGCCTTGCGCACCTTCTCGTCGGTGGCCGCGCCGAAGGTGGCGTTCCAGTACAGCGTGTACGGGCTGCCGTTGTTGAGCGCGGTGCGATAGGTGAAGTCGGGATTGTCCCGGAACAGCGACGCGTCGTTGCCCGAGACGCCTTCGATGAGATCGACCTGGCCGGAGGTGAGCGCGCCGGTGCGGACCGAGGATTCGGGCAGGAAGCGGTAGGTGAGCTCGTCGAGATAGGCCGGGCCCTGGTGCGCGGCGTTCTGCGGGGCCCAGTTGTAGTCGGGGTTCTTCCGGAAGTGCAGTTCCTGGCCCTTGACGTAGCGGTCCAGGATGAACGGACCGGTGCCCGCGATCTCGGGCCCACCGGCCTTGAGCTGTGGCTTGTCGAACGCGGCGGGGGAGATGATGTCGAAGCCGGAGGCGAAGTCCAGGAACGGCGCGTACGGATTCTTCAGGGTGAAGACCACCGTGCGGTCGTCGCGGGCGGTCACGCCGGCGAGGTTCGACAGCGGGCCGGAGGAGAACCCGCCGGAGTAGGCGACATCCTGCATGGTGGTGAAGTTGCGGGCCACCCCGGCCGCGGTGAGCGGGGTGCCGTCGGTGAACTTCACGCCATCGCGCAGGGTGAAGGAGTAGGTGAGTCCGTCGGCAGACACCTCGTGGCCGGTGGCCAGCCACGGCACGAAGCCACCGTCGGCGGTGCGCGCGAGCAGCGTTTCGTAGGTGTTGCGCAGCAGCATCTTGGTGTTGCTCTGGCCGTTGAGGTGCGGGTTGAGCGTGGTCGGCTCGGTTTCCACCCCCCAGGTCAACGAGCCGCCGCTCGTCGGTTGGGCCGATTCGCGTGCGGCGGTGTCGGTTCCGCTGCACGCGGAGACCAGCACGGCCGTGGCCGCGATCAGAGCTGTCGCAAGTCGGCGTGTCCGCATCACAGCGCGGCGCCCCTCTCCTCGATGAGAAACAGTGATTGATCCGTCGTGACCACCGCGCCTTCGGCGGCGGTCACCGTGACGATTCCGGCGTGGGTCGCCGTGAGTTCGTGCTCGAGTTTCATGGCCTCGACCACCCCGAGCAGCTGGCCCTGCTCGACCGCCGCACCCGAGGCGACATGCAGCCGGACGAGCGTTCCCGGCATGGGAGAACGGATTTCGGGGTCGGCGTCGGCGCCGGCGAGTGCGCGGTACTCGGCGAACCGGACCGCCCGGGTGACCCCGGAGATCTGGCACTCCCATCCGTCGCCGCGGCGCCGGACGGTGCCGGGCACGGAGTCCACCGTGACCGTCTCGCCGGTGTGCACGGCGGGGACGGCGGGTGCGGTGGCGTCGGCGCGCAGCAGGACCGCGTCGCCGGTGTAGCCGCCGACCCGCACGGTGACCGGCCTGCCGTCGACGGTGAGGTCGACGGTGCCCAGGTCGCCGTCGGCGGGATCGAGCCAGACGCGGTCACCGCCCGGTGCGCCCGCCGACCACGGCGTCGCCCGGTCGGGCGCGGCGAGGGTCGCCGCCACCGCGAGGGCGGCGAGCTCGTCGGGGTCGCCGAACTCGGTGACGGGGTCGATGCGGTCCAGGTAGGCCGTGTCGTGGTCGGCCGCCGCGACGATCGGGGCGTCGAGCACCTGTGCGGCGAAGCCGAGATTGGTCGAGATGCCGGTCCAGCGCAGCGCCAGGGCGGCGTCGCGGGCGGCGGCCAGGGCCGCGGCCCTGGTGGCGCCGGTCGCGACGAGCTTGGCGATCATCGGGTCGAAACCGCCGGTGACGCGCAGCCGTCGCGTGAACGCCCGCTCCACCCGCACCGGCGGCCAGTGGGTGACCTCGAGCTCGCCGGGGCACGGCAAGAACGACCGGAACGGGTCCTCGGCGTACATCCGCACCTGCACCGCGGCGCCCGACGCCGTGATCTCGGCCTGATCGGCGGGCAGCGGTTCGCCCGCGGCGACCCGCAGTTGCCACTCCACCAGGTCGACGCCGGTGATCTCCTCGGTGACGGTGTGTTCCACCTGCAGCCGGGTGTTCATCTCGATGAAGAAGAACTCGTCGCCGACCAGCAGGAACTCGAAGGTGCCGGCGCCGACGTACTGCAGCGCCCGCGTGCCCTGCACCGCGGCGGCGAGCATCGCCTCGCGCACCTGCGCCGGAATCCCGGGCGCGGGCGCTTCCTCGATCACCTTCTGATGCCGTCGTTGCAAGGAGCAGTCGCGGTCGAAAAGATGGACAGCGCTGCCGAATTCGTCACCGAACACCTGCACCTCGATGTGGCGCGCCCGCTCGGCGTAGCGTTCCAGGTGCAGGCGGCCGTCGGCGAAGGCCGCGGTCGCGGTGCGCGCCGCCGAGGCAAGCGCCGCGGGCAGCCCGGCCGCCGAGCGCAGGACCGACATGCCTTTGCCGCCACCGCCTCCCGCGGGTTTGACGATCAGTGGATAGCCGATGGCGGCGGCCGCGTCGACCAGCACGTCGATGTCCTCGGTCGCCTCGGCCGTGCCCGGCAGGACCGGCACCCCGGCGGCCGCCATGACGCGGCGGGCCGAGGCCTTGTCGGCCATGGTCTCGATCACCCGCGAACTCGGCCCGACGAACACCAGCCCGGCCGCCCGCACCGCGCGGGCGAAACCCGCGTTCTCGGAAAGGAACCCGTAGCCGGGATGGACGGCGTCACAGCCGGTGTCGGTGGCCGCGCGGATCAACGCCGCCGCGTCGAGGTAGCCGCCGGTGGGCAGCTGGACCGTGGTCACCGCACCGGCGTGGCCGGTCAGGTCGCGGTCCTCGTCGACGGCGACCGTCACGTACTCGATGCCGAGACGGTCGCAGGTGCGTGCGATCCGGGCGGCGATCTCGCCCCGGTTCGCGATGAGCAGTCGGGTGATCACAGCCGGAACACCCCGAAGTTCGCGGGCGCGGGCTCGGCCCGGTCCCATCGTTCGTGCGCCAGTGAGAGGCACTGGGCCAGCCACGATCGCGTGTCCTCCGGCTCCACCACCGCGTCGATCCACATGCGGGCGGCGATATAGGTGGGCAGCGACTGGCGTTCGAAACTGTCGATGATCGGCTGCTTGATGGCGGCCTCCTCGGCCGCCCCGAGTTCTTTGCCCTCGCGGCGCAGGCGGTCGCGTTTGAGGATCGCCATCACCGCGGCGGCCTGTTCGCCGCCGACGCCGGTGGAACGGGCATTGGGCCACATCGCCATGAACTGGCCGCCCATCGAGCGACCCGACATCGCGAAATTGGCGGCGCCGAAACTACCGCCGATCACCAGGGAGATCTTCGGGACCGTCGCGCAGGACACGGCATTGACCATCTTCGCGCCGTGCTTGGCGATACCCGCCCGCTCGTACTCCTCGCCGACCATGAACCCACTCACGTTGTGCACGAACAACAGGGGGATGCGGCGCTGGTGGCAGATCTGGATGAAGTTGGTGGCCTTGAGCGCGCTGTCGGGGAAGATCACGCCCTGGTTGGCGACGATGCCGACCTCGTAGCCGGCGATCCGCGCGGTCGCGCACACCATGGTGATCCCGTAGTCCTTGCGGTACTCGACCCAGGATCCGGCATCGACGACGCAGCGCAGGATCGCGCGCACGTCCATCTCCTTCTTGGTGCTGGCCGGAATCAGTTCCGGCAGCCGCGCCGGATCGTCGAGGGGTTCGCGTACCTCGAAGGCCGGGGGATGCACCCGGTCACCCGGGGTGCGCGCGACGATGTCACGGATCATCGCCAGTGCCTCGACCTCGTTCACCGCGAGATGGTCGGCGACCGCGGTCTCGCGCACGTGCAGGTCGGCGCCACCGAGGGTCTGGGCGTCGACGACCACGCCGGTGGCGGCCTCGACCAGCTGGGGCCCGCCGAGGAACACGGTGCTGAGGTCCTTGACCATCACCGTCTCGTCGCTCATGGCGGGGATGTAGGCGCCGCCCGCGGTGCAGATACCCAGCACCGCCGAGATCTGCGGCAGTCCCAGCGCCGACATCTCCGCGATATTGCGGAACATCTTCCCGAGGTGTTCCTCGTCGGGGAAGATCTCCTCCTGCAGCGGCAGATAGATCCCACCCGAGTCGGCCAGGTAGACACACGGCAGCTTGTACTCGCGGGCCAGTTTCTGGCCGCGCAGCTGCTTCTTGATGGTGAGCGGGTAGTACGTGCCGCCTTTGACGTGCGGGTCGTTGGCGAAGATCATGCACGGGCGGCCGTGGATGGTGCCGATCCCGACGATCAGCGCGGCGGCGGGCAGGTCGGTGTTGTACACCTCGTGCGCGGCCAGGCGGCCGATCTCCAGGAACGGCGTGCCGGGGTCGAGGACGCGGTTGACCCGTTCGCGCACCGGCAGTTTGGCGTCGCCCGGACGTCGGCGGGGCGCGACGATCTCGGCGGTGTGCTCGCGCAGCAGCGTGCGCTGACCCTCGAAGCCGAGGGTGTTCTCCACGGTGACGGTCATGCGGGCTGCTCCGCCCGCTGCTGATGCTCGGCCAGGCTCGCGCTCAAGGTGTCGGCGAAGCGGTGGATCGTCTCGGGCGCGAGATCGGCCCGCAGCATCAGGCGCAGGCCCGCGCTGCCGCGCCGGATGATCGGGAAGAACACGGGGGAGGTGTAGAAACCGGCCTCGAGCATGTTCCTGGCGACGGCCACGGTGACGTCCTCGCTGCCGATGGAGACGAACCGGATGGGCAGCCCGTCCCCGGCGAGTTCGGTGTCGACCAGGGAGTCGAACAGGCGCACCCGCTCGCGCAGCGCGCGCTGGAGGGTGTCGACGGTGCCGTCGTCGTGCAGATCGCAGGCGGCCACGATGGCGCCGAGCCCGGCGGTGTTCACCCGCTGCGACCACATCAGCGGCCCGCTCGTGCGCAGCAGGGTCGGCGTGCGGGAGTGGTCGCCCTCGGCGCCGTGGAAGATGACGCCGCCGCTGGCGCCGAAACCCTTGTTGAGCGAGGCGATCACGAGCGTGCGCTCGCGCCAGCCCTCGTAGGCGCCGAGGACGTACCCGCGCCCGCCCGGCCCGATGGTCGAGATGCCGTGCGCCTCATCGAAATACAGGAACAGGCCGTACCGGTCCTGCAAGCGGTGCAGTTCCCGTAGCGGCGCACCGCCGCCGGTGCTGTAGACGCCGTCGGCGACATAGGCGACCGTGGCATGGGTGCGGCACAGCTCTTCCAGGGCCGCGATGTCGTTGTGCTCGATGGTCACCAGCTCGGTCTCGTCGGCCACCAGCGGTTTCATGGCGTTGAGGCAGAAGTGGGCGTTCTTGTCGAACACCACCAGCGGTGGACGGCCGTCGGTGAGTTCGCCCGAGGCCAGCAGCGGCAGGGTGGCCCAGGCCGCCGCGGCACACGACGACACGGTCACCGCCTGGGCGCCGAAGGTGCGCGACAGGCGCTGTTCGGCCTCCTCCAGCAGCGACAACCGGATCCGCATCCGGGAGATGGAGGAGTTGATGGTCGCGGTCTCGTCGAGGCCGCGGTGCGCGCCGGCGACGATGCGCGGGTCGCTGTCGAGACCGAGATAGGAGTACGAGGAGAAGTTCACGATCGTGCGACCGTCGCGGTCGTTGACCAGACCGTCGCGCATGTCGGTCGCGACGATGTCGACCAGTCCGTTGGCCGTGCTGTCGTCCCAGAAGGTGTTGCTCAGGTGCAGCTGCCTACGGATGTTGGCGAACTGGTGGGTAACCATTCGGTAGTCCTTCGTTGGCGGTCGAGCGTCGATGAGGGTGTTCAGGTTCGGTTGTCGGGGGTCGCGACCAGCGCGACATTGGCCGCGGCGAGCGCGGTGAGCACGAGCGACCAGGCGAGCAGCCCGGTGAGCGCGGGGCCCGACAGCGAGGCGATGCCGGCCAAGCCCTGCTGGATCAGGGCGCACCAGGAGACGGCGATGGCCGCGCCGGTGGCCAGGTGACTGACAGCGTGCGCGGCGCTGTTGGGGAACAGCGTCGCCTGCCCGAACGTGGTGGTCACGTAACCGGCCAGGAAGATCGGCAGCGCGACGGCGCGCGGCAGGTCCACCGCCCAGACGACGGTGACCAGCACGCACCCGGCCAGCATGATCCAGGCGCCGCGGCGCATCATGGTGCGCGCGCCGACCCCGCGCACGGCCCGGCGCACATAGGTGGCGCCGCCGAGATAGGCGGCGCCGTAGAGCACGCCGAACAGGCCGAAGACCCAGGGCGGCAACGCGAATCGATCGGTGAAGATGAAGGCGGACTTCTGCTGGATCATCACGATCACGGCGAAGCCGATGCCACCGGCCACCGCGCTGGCGACGAAGGTCCGGTCACCGAACAGGCGCCGGGCCACGCCGCGTCCGGTCGCGGTCACCGCCGGTTTCGGCAGTGCGATGCGCAGCGCGGACACCACCGGGATCGCCGCGAGGATCGCGAGGACGACGAATCCGTAGCGCCACCCGACCGTGGAGGTGACGATGCCGCCGATCACCTGACCACCGCCGAGCGCGACCACGAACGCCATCGACAGCAGCGCGAGCTGACGAGCGAGGTCGGCGCCGGTGAACAGGTCCTTGATCATCATCCGCCCGACCACCGCGATGCCGCCGGCGCCGATCGCCTGGAGCACGCGCAGCCCCAGCAGTTCCGGGGCGTTGCTGATGACCGCCAGTGCCGCGCTGGCGAGCACGAAAAGCACCCCGGCCGCGACGAACGCGGGCACCCGGCCGTAGCGTTCGGCCGCCCGGCCCCACGCGACGACGGGCAGCGCCGCGAACACCACGAACACGGCCACCGACAGTTGCAGCACGCCCTCGCTCGCGCCGATGTCGGCGCCCAGCGCGGGCATCCCGGGAAGGTAGATCGTGGTGGCCATCTGCGCGGCGGTGACGGCGCCGCAGGCGGTGGCGACCACGGCCCGTTGCGTCGCCGGCGAGACGGTATCGGCACCCTCGCGCACGAACAATGTTGTCCCCCTGAACTATTCGGAATCTCCGGTTCGGGGTACAGGTATACGGCGTCAGGGCACGACGGGGCCATGGTTCGAATCGCCGTGATTCTCGTTAGGGGAACGAACGGGTGATGGCGACCCGGTGAACCGGCGGTGCTACCGCAACGCGGTCGTCTCCGAGGGCAACTCGCCGAACCGCTCGCGGTACTGCTGCGCGAAGCGGCCGAGGTGGAAGAAGCCCCAGCGCATCGCGGTGTCGCTCACCGACAGCGCGCGACCCGAGGTCAGGTCGTCGTGTACCCGGTCCAGGCGTACCGCGCGGACGTACGCGCTGGGCGACATGCCGACCGCGTCCCGGAATCCGAGTTGCAGCGCGCGGGCGGTGACACCGGCACGGGCGGCGAGTTCGGCGGTGGAGATGTCGGCGTCGGGGTGGGCGTGGATGTAGGCGACGGCGTCGCGGATCCGGGACGAGCCGATATTGGGCGCGGATCCGGTGAGCGCGGGGGTGAGCTGACTGGGCGCGGTGAGCAGGACCTGGGTCATGAGGGTCGACTCGAGGTCGCGGCAGGCCAGCGGCATCGTCGAGACGCCGCCTTCGCGGGCGAGTTCGGTGTAGACGAACCGGGTGGCGGCCACCAGGGCGTGGCCGGCGGGGGAGTCGGTCGGGAAGGTGAGATCGAAGCGGACCGGTTCGGGATCGCGCCTGCCGAGCAGGTGTGCCGCGTGGCGTTCGAGGGGGTCCCGCCGCAGGTTGATGTGGAAGTGCTCGGCGTCGGCGCTCCAGCGGATCGACAGCGGCGCGTCGTGGACGAAGGCCACGCCCGCCTGGCCCGCGCCGAAGGATCGGCGCTCACCGCGCTGCTGCACCGTGCTGTTCCCGGTGACGACCAGGTTCACGTGATAGCAGGACTGCATCGGTGGGCCGTCCAGGCGCGCGGTGGTGCCGTAGGTCATCCGGCCGACCGTGAGGCGTTCGGTGCGGACCGACTCCAGCGCGAAGTCGATCCCGGTGCGCTCGTCGAGGCGGAGTTCGTGATGGGCGAACGTGCTGGCGACGTGCGCGTGGGCGGCGGCCGGGTCGGCGGTGCGGAAAGCGTTCGCGCACGTCACCGGTGCTGCGGGCAACGATCCACCTTCCCTTCGAAGCGTGATGGGGGTCACATCAATGTGAATATAATATAAACTTGGCGCGAATTTGGCTAGTTTCGGTCCGTGGATATCCGCCCTTCGCTGCGCGGATTGTGACCTGGGTCTCCCACTCCTAGCGTCGTCCTCACGGCATTCGGCCGTACATCTCAGCCGCAGGAGGACCAGCTATGCCCGACGCATCGACACCGCCCGAGGTGATCCGCGAACCCCGCGACGGCACCTGTCCACGGTGCGGCGCCGCCGAGCTCCGCGCGTATCCCGTTGTCGCGGAACAGGGCTGGGTACGAGTCGTCAAGTGTCAGCGCTGCCTGCACTCGGTGGCGCGCGAACCCTGGCGTCGGCTCGGCCCCATCCAGCTGCTCGCCGACCTCGTCTGAGCGCGAAACACCTGAGGAGACAACCATGATCGCAGTCGATGTGGGCGGAACGTTCACCGATGTCGTCGCCTGGCGCGACGGCCGGATCCACACCGCCAAGATCTCCACCGACTACGCCGAGGTCGCGGGCCCGGTGCTGCGCGGCGCCGAAGTGCTCGGCGTCGCCGATGCCGCCGTGTTCAACCATGCCAGCACCCACGGCCTGAACGCGGTGATCACCCGCCGGCTGCCCAAGATCGGGTTCCTGACCACCGAGGGGCACCGCGACATCCTCGACATGGGCCGCGTCTGGCGCCCGGCCGAGGCCATCCTCGACCCGCACTGGCGGCGCAGCTTCGGCGACGCGTCCCGGCCCCTGGTGCAGCGCTACCTGCGCCGCGGCATCCGCGAGCGGATCACCGCCGACGGTGGCGTGCTGTTCGCCCTTGACGAGGACCAGGCCAGGGCCGAACTCGAGGTGCTGCGCCGATGCGAGGTCGCGGGCGTGGCGATCTGCCTGATCAACGCCTATGTCACGCCGGTGCACGAGCTGCGGCTGCGCGAGCTGGTGCGCGAGGTGCTCGGGGACCTGCCGTGTTCGATCTCGAGTGAGGTCTCGCCGCTGGCCAAGGAGTACGCGCGGGCCTCGACCACAGTGGTCGACACCCTGATGAAGATCATCTACACCGACTACACCGCCGGTCTGGAGAAGGGCCTCGGCGAGCTCGGCTTCGCCGGTCAGCTCAACTTCGCCGACTGCGCGGCCACCCTCGTCCCCGCGGCCCGCGCGATGGAACAGCCGTTCCGGATCGTGTTCTCCGGACCCGCGGCGGGCACCGTGGCCAGCGCCCACTTCGGCGCCCTGATCGGCGAGAACGACCTGCTCTGCGCCGATGTGGGCGGCACCTCGTGCGACATCAGCGTGGTCAGCGACGGCGAGCCGTTCGTCGACACCACCTTCGAGCTCGAGCACGACCTCGTGGTCAATGCCCTGGCCAACGACATCTCCAGCATCGGTGCCGGTGGCGGGAGCATCGTCGCGATCGGTCCCGCCGGTGAGATCCAGGTGGGACCCGACAGCGCTCGGGCCCAGCCGGGACCGGCCTGCTACGGCCGCGGCGGCACCGCGCCGACGACGACCGACACGTGTCTCATGATCGGCATCCTCGACGCGACGGACTTCGCCGGCGGTGAGCTCCAGCTCGACGCCGCCGCGTCCCGACGGGCCTTCGAGGGCCTCGACACCGAGCTCGACCTGGCCCATCGCGTGCGCTACGCCTACGAGATGGCGGTGAACAACATGGCCGAGGGCGTGTTCAACGTCGCCATCAAGAACGGCGTCGATCCCCGCGACTACAGCCTGGTCGCCTTCGGCGCGGCGGGCCCGATGCTGCTGCCCGCCGTGCTGGACACAGTGCAGTGCAAGCAGGTGATCGTGCCGCCCAACCCCGGCCTGTTCTCGGCGGTAGGCCTGCTCTCGGCCGACCAGGTCTTCACCGTCAATCGCAGCGCGTACCTCATGCTCACCGCAGGCGCGGCGCCCGCCATCGACGCGCTGTTCGTCGAGATGGAGGAGCAGCTGCGGGCGCAGGCGGGCGACGGTTCGGTGACCCTGGTGCGCAGCATGGACGCGCACCTGGCCGGACAGAGCTGGGAGACACCGTTCGTGCCCGTCCCCGGCGGACTCATCGACGACAGGGCGGTCGAGCTCATGGTGTCGGCCTTCCACGACACCTACGAGGCGCGCTCGGGCAACCGGTTCGAGGCGATGCCGGTGGAGGGCGTCACCTTCCGCGTCCGCGCGATCCTGGACACCCCGAAGGTCGAGTACGCGCGGATCGACACCCGCGGCGCGCAGAACGGTCCACTCACCCCCGTGCGGACCGTCACGCTGCGCTACCTCGGTGACCTCGACGCGGACGGCGTCGGGGCCCAGCAGGCCCACGTCTACGACCGCGCGACCCTGTGCGCGGGAGATCGGTTCGACGGGCCGGCGGTCGTCGAGGAGGGGCTGTCCACCACCCATATCGGCGCGGGGCACCAGGCCCACGTCGGCGCCTACGGCGAGATCGTGATCCGGAGGAAGTGACGATGTCCAGCACCACCATTCCCGCCGCGCCCCGGCTGCGCGACCTGTCCGACGCGCAGTTCCACGAGCGCTACGGGTGCGACCGGTTCAGCGCCACCGTGCTCACCAACCGGCTGCGCTACGCGGTCGAGCACATGTCGACCGGGTTCATGCGCGAGGCGTTCTCGCCCATCATCCGCGACTGGTACGACTTCGCCTGCACCATCAGCGGTCCCGCGGACAAGGGCTATCCGATGGCCGTGGTCAGCAACAGCCTGGTCGTGTTCCTCGGCACCATGGGCGACGCGGTGCGCAATGCCGTGGAGGAGTACGGTCCCGAGAACCTGCGTCCCGGTGACGTTCTCATCTGCAACGATCCGTACCGGGGTGGCAGGCACGTCAACGACGTGGCCTTCACCCGGCCGGTCTTCGTCGACGACGAGATCGTCTCCTACGTCACCATGTGCGCGCACCAGCTGGACATGGGAGGCACGGTGCCCGGCGGGTTCTCGGCGACCAAGGCCAATGTCTACGAGAACGGGCTGGTGATCCCGCCCATGCTGCTGTGGTCGGGCGACGAGCCGGTGCGGTCGACCTTCAGCCTGATCTTCGACAACACCCGCTGGGGCGGCATGCTGCTGCCCGACTTCAAGAGCATCTTCCAGCAGCTGAAGCTGGGGGAGCGGCTCGTCCACGAGAACATCGACCGGTACGGGCTGGCGGCCTACCTCGGCACCCTGGACTACGCGTGCGACACCTCCGCCGAGCGGATGCGCGACGCCATCGCGGCGGTGCCCGACGGCGACTACGCCGGCTCGGCGCTGATCGACGCCGACGGCCTCGACGACAGCATCGACTACACCGTGCGGGTGCTGGTCCGCAAGCGCGGCGAGGACATGGAGATCGACCTGTCCGGGACCTCGCCCCAGGCCCGCACCTGCATCAACTGCGGAGTCCTCGACGCGAAGACCGCGGTGGGCGTGGCCTTGACGATGCTCCTCGATCCGAAGGTGCCGTTCACCTCGGGCACCTGGCGCAATGTCGACCTCGCGGTGCCACCGGGCACCATCGTCTCCTCGCTCCCGCCCGACGGCGGCATCATGATGTTCTGGGAGGCCTCGGGCGCGGTCGCGTCGGCGATCTTCGACGCGCTCAATCCCGTGCTGGGAACGCAGGGCGTCGGCGGCGACTACGGGTCGACCAACACCCACAACGCCTCCGGCGTGCGCCCCGACGGCACGCCGTGGACCTCGGCCACCCAGTGCGGTGGCGAGCACGGCCCGTGGGGTGCCACCGAGGCCGGTGACGGTGACAGCTACACCGTGCTGTTCACCCTCAACAACCTCGATCCGGCGACCGAGACGATCGAACGCGATTCGCCGGTGGTGTTGCTGCGCAAGGAACACGCCATCGACACCGGCGGTGCGGGCGTGTTCCGCGGTGGCGCGGCGAATCTGAAGGACGCGCTGTGGCTCACCGCGGGGGAACACCACCTGTCGCCGTTCCGCACCAAACAGGCCACCGGGGTGGGCGCCAACGGCGGCGGCTCCGGGCCGACCGGCGCGATGTGGCTGTTCCCGCCCGGGGCGGACGGGACGGCGCCGGGCATTCTCGGCACCGGTCCGGAGGTGTACGCCGACAGTGTTCCGGTCGCCGGCGTGCTCGATCCCGAGACCAAGGCACTCGACCCGGTCGACGGCAGGTATCACTACTTCGCCGCCGAGCCGGTGTGGTCGACCGTGCCGAACACCGTCCTGCGCTGCCTCACCAATGGCGGTGGCGGCTGGGGTGACCCGCTGCGCCGCGATCCCGACCGCGTGCTCGCCGACGTCCGCAACGAGTACGTGAGCATCGCGGGCGCCGCGCGGGACTACGGCGTCGTGGTCGTCGGCGACCCGCGGACCGATCCCGAGGGGCTGCGCGTCGACCTCGACGCGACGGCACGCCTGCGGGCGGGGCGGTCGGCATGAGCTACCGCGAGACATCGGATATCCAAAGGAGAATGACATGAAGGGCGTCGTGTTCCCGGGTGACGGGACCGTCGTGCTGCGGGACTTCCCCGAGCCCGAACCGGGGTACGGCGAGGTCGTGGTGAAGATCCGCGCCTCCGGGATGTGTGGTTCGGACCTGCACTTCTATCATGGCGCGTTCGATTTCGACCACGCGGTGATCCAGGGGCACGAACCGTGCGGTGAGGTGTACGCGGTCGGCCCCGGCGTCGACCCGGCGCGGATCGGCGAGCGGGTGATGATCCACCACTACATCGGTTGCGGAACCTGCCGCCGGTGCCGGGCGGGGTGGCCGCAGATGTGCGAGACCGCGCCGGGCAAGACCATGGCGGTGCACGTCGACGGCGGTCACGCGCCTTTCGCCCTGGTACCGGAGTCCTCGCTGCTGCCGATGCCCGACGGCCTCTCCTTCGAGGCGGGCGCGGCGATCGGCTGCGGCACCGGCACGGCGTGGGGTGCGATCAAGCGCCTCGGCAGCGTCGCGGACACCACGACGGTCGTGCTCGGGCAGGGCCCGGTGGGACTGTCGGCGACCATGTTCGCGGCGTCGATGGGCGCCAGGGTGATCGCCGTCGATGTCGACGACCGGCGCCTGGCCCACAGCGCGAAGTTCGGGGCCGACCTGGTGGTGAACTCGCGCGCGCAGTCGCTGACCGACGCGGTCGCCGAGTTCACCGGCGGGCGCCTGGCCGATGTCGTCCTGGAGACCTCGGGGCGGGCGAGCGACGACGCGCTGGCGGTGCTCGGCACCTTCGGCCGGGCCGTGTTCACCGGGCTGCCCGGGGACGTGCGGTTCACCACCCAGGCGGTCTACAAGAAGCAGTGGACGCTGCTGACCTCCTGGACGATGTCGTCGATCGAGCAGGCGCGCTGCGCCGAGTACGTGGTCGCCCACGATCTTCCGGTCGACGAACTGTATTCGCACACCTGGACCATCGAGCAGGCCGACGAGGCCTACCGGTGGTTCGACAAGCAGGACGCGGGCAAGGGCGTCTTCCTGTTCGACTGACCGACGCGGCACTGCCCGCCCGGTGATCTTCAGCAACGCCCCCGGCGCTCGGCCGGGGGCAAAGGGAGTAATTCATGACCACCACTCATCCGGTTCCCGCCTTCGTCGGAGCCGCGCAGCAGAACCTGATCGGGGGCCGTTG
Organism: Nocardia sp. NPDC050718; assembly: GCF_040654235.1. Taxonomy (NCBI): domain Bacteria; kingdom Bacillati; phylum Actinomycetota; class Actinomycetes; order Mycobacteriales; family Nocardiaceae; genus Nocardia; species Nocardia sp. NPDC050718. The sequence goes on from NZ_JBFAHQ010000004.1 coordinate 313,525, forward strand.
GGTGCCCGCCGCGTCGGGCGAGACCATCGACGTGATCAACCCCGCCACCGGCACCACGCTCGGCACCATCGCCGCGAGCGGCGCGGCCGACGTGGACGCCGCGGTGGCGGCGGCGCGGGCCGCGTTCGAGGGCGAATGGAGCCGCTGGACCCCGCACCAGCGGCGCGCGCTCATCCTCCGCGTCCACGACCTGGTCCTGGCGAACTTCGACGAACTCGCCACGATCGAGACCCTGGACATGGGCGCGCCGCTGACCCGGACCCAGGGACTGCGCGAGTGGACCTCGCAGGTACTGCAGTTCTTCGCCTCCCAGGTCGACGCGGGCACCGTGGCGAGCGCCCCCAACTCGCTGCCCGGCGACTTCCTGACCCTGCGCTCACTCGAGCCGGTCGGCGTGGTCGGCGGCATCATCCCGTGGAACGGGCCGCTCATCGGTCTGTGGTGGATCTTCGGACCGGCGCTGGCGACCGGCTGCACGGCGGTGCTCAAGCCGGCCGAGGACGCGTCGCTGTCGGTGCTGCGGGTGGCGCAGCTGCTCACCGAGGCCGGTGTGCCCGACGGTGTGGTCAACGTGGTCACCGGATACGGCAAGGACGCGGGCGCCGCGCTGGCCGAGCATCCCGGCGTCGACCGCATCGCGTTCACCGGCTCGGTCGGCACCGCGCAGACGATCGTGCGGGCCTCGGCGGGCAATATGAAGCGGCTGCAGCTGGAGCTGGGCGGGAAGTCACCCGACATCGTCTTCGCCGACGCCGACCTCGACCGCGCGGTCCCCGGCGCGGCGATGGGCGTGTACACCAACAGCGGTCAGGTCTGTGTGGCGGGCACGCGGATCTTCGTCCAGCGTTCGATCCACGACGAATTCGTCGCGCGGATGGCCGAATTCACCAAGACGATCCGGGTCGGCGACGGCCTGGACCCCACCACCCAGCTGGGTCCGCTGATCTCGCAGCGCCAGCTCGACCGGGTGCTGAACTACATCGACATCGGGTCCGGCGAGGCCGAACTGGTCAGCGGCGGTCGCCGGGTCGACGGTGACCGCGCTGCGGGCTATTTCGTCGAGCCCACCGTCTTCGCCGCCGCCACCAACGACATGACCATCGCGCAGGAGGAGATCTTCGGCCCGGTGGCCACCGTGATCCCGTTCGACGACGTCGACGAGGCGCTGACCCTGGCCAACGCGACGCCCTACGGCCTGGCCGGCGGTGTCTGGACCATGGATCTGGCCACCGCGCACCGGGTGTCGCGCGGCATCACCGCGGGCACCGTCTGGGTCAACTGCTACGGAGTGCTCGACCCGGCCGTCGGTTTCGGCGGCACCAAGATGAGCGGCTACGGCTGGAAGGGCGGCCGCGACCACGTCCAGAGCTACCTCTACCCCAAGGCGGTCTACCTGAACCTGAGCTGACCCGGAACCGGCCGTCCCTGTCGTCGCGTCGACGGACGGCCGGTGGCTCACGCCGCGGGGACCGGTTTCTCCCGCTCGCCCGCGCCGCGGCGTGGGTGCGAGATCAGGGCGGCGACCGGGGCGATCACCGCGGCGACGAAGCCGGCGGCGAATCCGTTGCCGTACAGGTTGAGCCCGATGACCAGCGCGCCGGTGACCTGGGCGACCGAGGCGTGGAAGAACCCGGCGACGACACCCCAGTGCGGACCGAAGCGACCCGCGATCGGGGCCAGGCAGGTGCCGTACAGCGCGGCCCAGATCAGGCCGGGGTCGGTGAGTTCGTAGGGCTTGAGCAGGCCCGCGATCGCCACCCCGGCGACGACGGGCACGATGTTGACGGCGTTCTTCCCGCACGCGCCGAAACCCATGACGCTGAGAATGCCCGCGATGACCGGCCCGTTGAGGTGCGCTCCGATCACCAGCACGTACCCGGTGGTGAGCGTGCCGATCACCGCCATGTTGAGCAGGACCGCGGCCGCGCCGTCGTCGGCGAGGAAATCGCACGGAGCCCGGCCGTCGCGGCGGGTCAACCGGACGTAGGCGCGCCACGGCGCCCGGTCGAGCGCGAACGCGGTGCCGATCAGGCCGACGAGCAGGATCGCCAGCAGGATCGACAGCGGCCCGTCGTCGCCGGAGGTCCACACCATCTCCGGTGGCGCGGTGAGCCCGAACGCGCGGTACACCGCGACGACCACCGCGCCGACCACACCGGCGACGAAACCCATGTTGTAGAGGGTGAATCCGTCGTGCGCGCGGAACAGCTGACGCGCGACCGGCGGCAGGACGAAGCCGATCAGGACCGAGGTGGCCGCGCCGAGCAGGACTCCCGCCCACACTGGCAGCGCGGTGTTGAAGGCCAGCTCGACGAAGATCGGCGACAGCGCCGTCCCGAACCACGCGGTCGAGACATGGGCCGACAGCCGCTCGCGACGCAATGTTGCATACAGTGCCACTCCGGCCAGGATCGGCCAGACATTGAGCAGGGTCTTGCCGTAGAGCGCGGTGCCGAGCACCAGCAGCAGAGCGGCCACCGCCGGTCCGTCGACGGCGGCGCCGGTGATCCGGTAGGTCGCGCAGGCGACCAGGGTGAGCAGCCCGGCCTGCACGAACGCCCCGCCGAGCCCCCCGACCCCGACGAAGTCGGTGACGAGAGTGTCGCGCGCGCTGAGAATATCGACGACACCGCGCAGCACGGCGCCGGGGGAGTCGACCACGAACCCGAACACCACGAACGCCACCGACATCGCGACGACGACCCGGAACAGCACCTGCTGATCGTCGACACCGCGCACGCGGGCCTTCGTTCGCCGCGACACGAGCCGGTCAGCGGGTCTCGGTGGGCGGACTCGTGAATTCGACCGTGCCCGAGGCGTCGACGGCCAGCGTGCCCGCCGCGTCGGCCCGGGCGATCAACTGGTCGAGCAGGGACCGGGCGACCTCGTCGGCCCGTGGCTCCCGTGCGGTGGTCCAGACGGTCCGCGACAGTGCGCGCCCGGCGGTCGGCGACCCCCGGAACGAGCGCACCACCACCGCGAACTGCTCACGCCCGACCCGGCCACCGACCACCCGGCCGGTCTTGACGACCGCGATCTCGGACACCTCGTCGGCGCGAATCGCACCCGAGCCGAGCAGAATCCACAGCGAACCCATGACCCCAGTGTGCGCGACGGACAGCGAACTCCGGGCTACGACGCGCCACAACCGGGTCCTCCCGCAGCCCGGTGGCCCCGGCCGGGACCGGATCACGATTCGGAGCAGCGTCGCAGCAGATCCGGCGGCGAGGTCGTGACCGGTCGTACAGTTCAACTGTCCGTGCGGAGAGCGGCGTCTGCTCCGTACCGGTGAACGTGCAGCACCGGGATGCGCACCCGGTGGTCGCTGATCGAACCGTAGGGGCACAGATGAATTCGACACCACGCGGACACGGGTTCGGCGGGCTCACCGGTGCGCTGATCCTGGTGTGGTTGTCGCTGACTCCCTCCCTGCTGCCGCGCGGGCCGCTGTTCCAGGGCGTCGTGTCCGGCGCGGCGGCGGCCCTCGGCTACGGCCTCGGTGCCGCCATCGCCGCGCTGGTGTGGTGGGTGCTCGAACGGGAACCGATCCCGATGCCGCCCGTGCTGCGCTGGGGACTGGGCGTCGTGGCGATCGCGGGCACCGTCGTGGCGCTGATCTGGTACGCGGGCTGGCAGCGGGAGCTGCGCGAGCTGATGGGCGTGGCGGGCCTGTCGTGGTCGGCGTATCCGATCATGGTGCTGATCGGCCTGATCGTGTTCGGGGTGCTGATGGGGCTCGTCCGGGTGGGGCGGGCGCTGGTGGGCTGGGTCGGCGGTCTGCTCGGGCGGGTCCTGCCACGGCGGGTGTCGGTGCTGCTGGGCGGTGTCGTCGTCGTGGTGGTGGTGATCGCGCTGCTCAACGGCGTGGTGGCGAGTGCGGCGATGTCGCTGCTGAACTCGACGTTCAAGGCGGTCAACCAGGAGACGTCGGCGGACACCCCGCAGCCCGTCTCCCCGGAGCGATCCGGCGGGCCGGGCTCACTGGTGACCTGGGACTCGCTGGGCAGACAGGGCCGGATCTTCGTGTCCAACGGGCCCACCGAGGTCGACCTGGCCGCGTTCAACGGCCGCCCCGCGCGGCCACCGATCCGGGTCTACACGGGTCTCGATTCGGCCGAGACCGTCGAGGCCGAAGCCGATCTCGCGGTCGCCGAGTTGCGGCGGGCGGGTGGCTTCGAGCGGGCCGTGCTCGGCGTGGCGACCACGACCGGCACGGGCTGGATCAACGAATCCACCGCGTCGGCCGTGGAGTACCTGGCCAACGGCGACAGCGCGCTGGTGAGCATGCAGTACTCGTTCCTGCCGAGCTGGCTGTCGTTCCTCGTCGACCAGGAACGGGCCCGCCACGCCGGACAGGCCCTGTTCGAGGCGGTACACGCGGAGTGGGCGACGTTGCCGCCGGACCGGCGGCCGAAGCTGGTGGTCTTCGGCGAGAGCCTCGGATCCTTCGGCGGCGAAGCGGCATTCTCGAGTGTGCAGGACATGGCCGCCCGCACCGACGGCGTGCTGTTCGTCGGCCCGACCGCCACCAACCCGGTCTGGCGCGACGCCACGATGCGCCGTGACCCGGGCTCGCCGGAATGGCTGCCGATCTACCGCGACGGGCGCACCGCGCGATTCGTCGCGAGCGCCGCCGATCTGGCCCGCCCCGACGCGCCGTGGCCGTCCCCGCGGGTCGTCTACCTCCAGCACGCCTCCGACCCGATCACCTGGTGGACGCCGAAACTGCTGTTCCAGCAACCGGATTGGCTGCGCGAGCCGCGCGGTCCCGACGTCCTGCCCAGTACCCGGTGGATCCCGGTGGTGACGTTCCTGCAGGTGTCGGCCGACATGGCTGTCTCGACCGATGTGCCCGACGGACACGGGCACACCTTTCAGGCCGACATCGCCGATGCCTGGGCGGCGATCCTGTCACCGCCCGACTGGACCGCGGCCGACACCGAGCGGCTGCGCTCGGTCATGCGGGACGGGAAGTGACGGTGCAGGCGGATATCCGCCCGCACCGGATCACAGCGGCAGCAGGTGGTGCTTGCGCGGGTAGCGCACGACCTGCTTGTCCCGCAGCAGATGCAGAGCGCGACGGATCTCGAGACGGGTGGTCGACGGCTCGATGACGCGGTCGATGTAACCCCGCTCGGCCGCGATCCACGGCGTCGCGATCGTCGCGTTGTAGAAGTCGATCATCTGCTGGCGAATGGCGCCGCGCTGCTCCTCGGGCGTCGCCTCGAGGATCTTGCGCTGGGTCAGGCCGACGGCGCTCTCCGCGCCCATCACCGCGATCCGGGCGGTCGGCCACGCCAGGTAGGCGTCGCAGCCCAGCGCCTTGGCGCCCATCACGGCCCAGCCGCCGCCGTAGGCCTTGCGGATCACCACGGTCACCTTCGGCACGGTGGCCTCGACATAGGCGAACAGGAACCGGCCGCCACGCTTGATGACGCCCGCCTTCTCCTGCTCCACGCCGGGCAGGAAGCCCGGGGTGTCGACGACGAGCACCAGCGGGATCTCGAAGGCGTTGCAGATGTGGATGAAGTGCGAGGCCTTGTCGCTGGCCTTGGCGTCGAGGGCGCCGGCCAGCACCGTCGGCTGGTTGGCGACCACGCCGACCGGCCTGCCGTCGACCCGGGCGAAGCCGGTGATGATGTTCTCGGTGGCGGCCGCGCCGATCTCGTGGAACTCGCCGTCGTCGAAGATCCGCAGCAGCACGTCGTGCATGTCGTAGACCATGTTGTCGGAGTCGGGGACCAGCTTGTCCAGCATGAGGTCGGACTCGGTGATCTCCGGCTCCAGGCCGGGGTTGACGACCGGCGGGAGCTCGGTGGAGCTCGACGGCAGGTAGCTCAGGTAGGTGCGGACCCACTCGAAGGCGGCGGGCTCGTCCTTGGCGACGTGGTGGATGTTGCCGTAGGCGGCCTGGTTGTAGACGCCACCCAGCTCCTCCATGTCGACCTTCTCACCGATGGCGTCCTCGATGATCTTGGGGCCGGTGACGAACATGTGCGCGCTCTCGGTCGCGACCACGACATCGGTGCAGATCGGCTGGTACACCGCACCGGCGGCGCAGTTGCCGAGGATGAGCGAGACCATCGGCACCGCACCCGACAGCGGCTCCATCATGGTCGCCAGCTCGCCGTACCAGCGCAGCGAGGACACCGCCTCCTGCACGCGCGCGCCGCCGGAGTCGTTGATGCCGACGAGCGGGCAGCCCATCTTGCCCGCGAGGGCCATGATCGCGGCGACCTTGCGGCCGAACATCTCGCCGATGGTGCCGCCGTAGACGGTCTGATCGTGCGAGAACACCGCCACCGGCCTGCCGTCGACCAGACCGTGTCCGGTCACCACGCCGTCGCCGTAGAGGGCGTTCTTGTCGGTGGGATTGCGCACGAGGGCGCCGATCTCGACGAAAGTGCCCGGGTCCATGAGCATGTTGATGCGGTCGCGGGCCGAGGGTATGCCCTTGCGCGCTCTCTTGGCGGCTCCCGCCTCTCCGGCCGGTTCCTGCGCGAGCTCCAGCTTCTCTCGCAGGTCGGCAAGCTTTTCGGCAGTAGCACTCATCGATTACATCCAGGTTGTCGCAGTGGAACGCCGACACCGCGTCCGGTGGGCGCTAGCCACAGTACCGGTGCCCACCACCCCCCGGTGCCGTCCGGGTTTGTGATCGACCACGAATTGCCCTCCGACCGTTGGGCAGGCGGGTCGCCGAGCCGAAATGTGGCAGTGACTGCATGGTGGCAGCGTGCGCAAAGACGTCGTGCCGTCGAGAACACCGGTAGCGTGCGCGGGATGGAATCCGTGGGGGAGTTCGTCGTCGGCGTGGACGCGGTGGCCGTGCAGCGGTCGCGGGAATCGGTGCTCAGACTGGGGGCGGTGGCGGCCTGGGTGGGGTTGGTGACCGCGGTCTTCGTCGCCGCGATCACCGCGCTGCTGGTCTGGCTGGCCGGGCCGATCGGACTCGTGCAACTGCCGGTTGTGGCGATCTTCGGTGTCGACGGGGTGCGCAAACTGCGGCGCCTGCGCGAGTTGCGCGCGACTTGGCAAGCGCAGGGCGTGCCGCCGACGGCGATGCGCCTGTCGCCGGCGGGGCTGCGACTGAGCATCGATGCCGCACCGGATTCGGTCTTCCTGCCGTGGGCCACCGTCCAGGGGCTGCGCCTGCACCGCAAGCTCGGCAACGACCTGCTGGTGATCGATCTGTTCCCGGGAGTGGGGCCGGAGACCGGCGGAGTGCGTGGGCTCGAGCATCCCGACGTGCAGCGTGTGCTGCGGAAGAAGGTCGGGGGCACGAAGGGGCTGCGGACCGCCGTGCGCATTCTGGATCAGCCCGTCGCGGCGATCGACCACGTCGCCGCGCAACTGACCGGCGGGCGGGTGCGCGTCCACGGATAGCGGCGCGCCGGTCCGGCTGCCGGATTTCTAGAACACGTTATAGTTGGGTTGGACGGCGACGACGGGGTCGTCGTCCGCTCGGAAGGTGGACTGGTGCGGGCTTGGGACAGTGCGGCCGATGTCGTAGTCGTCGGGTACGGCGGAGCGGGTGTGACCGCCGCGCTGACCGCGCGGGAGGCGGGCGCGGACGTGCTCGCGATCGACCGGTATCTCGGTGGCGGTGCGACAGCGCTGTCCGGCGGCATCGTCTACGCCGGTGGCGGGACCTGGGTGCAGCGGGACGCGGGCATCGACGACGACGTCGACACCATGCTCGCCTACCTGGAGGCCGAGGTCGGTGACGCGGTGAGCGCCGCGACCCTGCGCCGGTTCTGCGAGCAGTCCCCGGCGATGATCGACTGGATGACCGAGCACGGCGTGCCGTTCCAGGCGTCGCTCTGCCCCTACAAGACCTCGTACCCGTCCGACGACTACTACCTCTACTACTCCGGCAGCGAGAACTCCGGCGGGTACCGGGATCTCGCGAAGCCGCGGCAGCGCGGGCACCGCGCGCACGGCCCCGGTGTGTCCGGCAAGGCGCTGTTCGGGCCGCTGGCCGCCTCGGCGGCCGACCGCGGCGTGCGGGTCCGCACCGGCACCAGGGCGACCCGGCTCGTCGTCGAGGACGGTCGCGTCACCGGGATCGAGGCGATCACGATCGCCGACGCGCCCGCGTCCGTGCGCCGCCGCTTCGCCGCCCTGGCCCGGATCTCGGCGAAGCCTGGCGTGTACCACCCGGGTCTCCGCGCGGCGATGGAAGCGCTGCTGACCCGGATCGAACGCAAGCACGGCAGGCCGGTCCGGATCCAGGCGAAGTCCGGCGTGGTCCTCACGACCGGCGGATTCATCGCCAACGGCGCGATGGTCGCCCGCCATGCCCCCGACTACCCGTGGTCGCAGGGCCTGCCCCTGGGCACCGCGGGCGACGACGGCAGCGGCATCACCATGGCGCAGGACATCGGCGCCGCGAGCGGCAAGCTGGACGCCCTGTCGACCTGGCGGTTCATCGCGCCCCCCAGCGCCATGTTCGGCGCGATCGCGGTGAACTCCCTGGGGCAGCGGATGATCGACGAATCCCGCTACGGCGCCGCGCTCGGCGCGGCGATCGCGACCAGCCCCGGTAACCGGGCGTGGCTGCTGGTCGACGCCGAACTCGACCGGGACGCCCGCGAGCAACTGGGCCCGCAGTCGGTGTGGTTCCAGCGGATGCAGACCGAGCGCCTGCTGCGGATCGGGACCTCGCGCGGTCGCACGGTCGAGGAGGCCGCCACCCGCGCGGGCATCGACCCGGCCACCCTGCGCGACACCGTCGACGCGCACAACCGGGCCATCGAGCACAACCTGCCCGACCCGTTCGGCAAGCCCGACGACATCCGCCGTCCGCTGCGCACGGGACCCTTCACACTGCTGGACATCTCGTTCACCGCCCGGCTGACCTACCCGATGCCGATGCTCACCCTCGGCGGCCTGCTGGTCGACGAGGACACCGGCGCGGTCCGCGCCGAGGCGGGCGGCGTCGTCCCCGGCCTCTTCGCGGCGGGCCGCGCGGCCGTCGGCATCTGCTCGAACTCCTATGTCAGCGGGCTGTCCCTGGCCGACTGCGTCTTCTCCGGCCGCCGCGCGGGAACGCACGCCGTAGCCTGACCTGGACTATCGCGCCGCGATGACCGAAGCGCCGGACCGCCGTCGGTCCGCGGCGTGTACGCGCACCGATGAGGTCGCCGATGCCTCCTGCCACCACGCGACGACACGGTCGACGACCGGTCCTGGACTGCGCACCCAGCGGATGTGGTCGTTGCTCGCGCCGGCCGGGACGTCGGCGGTGCGATAGTCCCACCGGGTGACGCGCTCGGGCGCGAACAGGTCGCACGCGAACGCGTCGATGCCGCGACGCGGTCCCAGGGTGTCGCCTTCGAGCGAGATCACCAGGGCCACGGTGTCGATGGTGCCCTGCGCGGGAAACGGTGTGCGGCCGGTCAGCACCATCCGGGCCCATTCCCGCATCATCGTGCGGGCGCCGGGCGCGCCGAACGCGGGCGCGGGGAGATACCCGGCCACCGAGGTCAACAGTGGTACCAGGGTGGCCATCACGGCGATGTCGAGTCCGCCGCGCCGATAGTGGCGGTAGTACGGCAGACAGCCGCCGATCGTGACCAGGCCGTCCGCGCCGGTGCCGGTGAACTCGAGTCCGGCGGCGAGCTGCGCGCCGAGGCTGTGCCCGAGCACGACGACCGGCCGGTCCGGCACTTCGGCACGGGCCGCGGCCACCGCCCGATCGGTGACGTCGATCTCGTCCCGATAGGACCAGTCGTGCCCGCGCGCGGCGGGCGGCTCGCCCTGCTCGAATCCGCGTCGGGGCAGTGCCCGCGCGCTCCAGCCGCGCTCGGCGAACGCCGCGACGAGCGGGGCGTAGAAGCGCGAGCCGATCGCCATCGCCGGTGCGATCAAGACGATCGGCGCTGCCGCCGGCTGGGCGGCGCTGCCGGCGGCACGCGGGTCGTTCGGCCTGGTCATAGGGGGTGCTCCTCGGTGGATCGGCTCGGTCCGGCGGCCTCGGCTCCGTTGACGCCGGACAGCACGGAGACTAATGTAAGCGCCGAAAACATTCGGCAGTGGGTCTGCTCTTCGTCGGCGATCCGGGGCGCGAACGTCCGCCCGTTTCCGATCGTCCCGACCTCGACTGCCTGATGCCGCACCCGTCTCGGCACGACCGCATCAGGAGGAATGATGACGAAGGTTCTGATGGTGATCACCGCCGCGGACCGCTGGACATTGAACGACGGCACCGTGCACCCGTCCGGCTACTGGGCGGAGGAAGTCGCCGTCCCGCACCGGGCGTTCAGCCGGGCGGGCTGGGATATCACGATCGCCACGCCGGGCGGGAAGGCGCCGACCCTCGACCGGCTGAGCGTGGGGATCGCGGGCGGTATGCCGTGGAAACGCCGCGAGGTGGAGCGGTATCTGGACGGTATCCGGACCGAACTCGACAGCCCGGTCGCCCTCGACGCCGTCGACGCGCACGACTTCGATCTCGTCTTCTACCCCGGCGGCCACGGCCCGATGGAGGACCTCGCCTACGACGCGACCTCCGGCGCGCTGCTCGCCGAGCGGTTGGCCTCCGGTCGACCGCTCGCCCTGCTGTGCCACGCGCCCGCCGCCATCACGGCGGCCACCGGGCCCGACGGCGTCTCGCCGTTCGCCGGCCGCCGGATGACGGGGTTGTCCAACCGCGAGGAGCTGCTGAACCGGTTCGCGCGCAAGGCGCCGTGGTTGCTCGAGGACCGGCTGAAGGAGCTGGGCGTCGACTACTCGAAGGGCCGGATTCCGTTGCGGCCCTACATCGTGGTCGACGGCAATCTGTATACCGGGCAGAACCCGGGCTCGTCGGGAGAACTGGCCGATCGGCTCATTGCCGACCTGCCGCGTTGACAGTGCTTACATTCGAAGTTAACGTCGCTTACATCAACTACCGCGAGCAAGGGAGCTACGCCGATGTCAGCGACGCGTCAGGACACCGTCGAGGTGGACCTCGGTGGCCGGGTGGTCACCGTTCCGGAGGGCGGGCTGTACGACCGCTACCGGATGCAGACCGATCTCGACGAGATCGCCCGCGATCCCCGGGTGAGCGGTGTCGACTATTTCCGGCGGCTGCCCAAGAATCGGGTCGACTCGCGGATCGGCGAGACCTACACCCCGAATTTCTACTACCGGATGGCCAGCGCACGGCTCACGATGCTGGCCCGGTCCAAGGCGATCCGGGCCCGGCTGCCCCGTGAGCTGGCGCCGCTCGAGGTCGCGCCGGGGATCGGCCTGGTCTCGGCGATGTTCTTCCGCTACGACGTGTGCGATATCGACTTCTACACCGAGGTCGGGATCGGCGTCGCGGTGCGGCCCGCTCGCCACGGCAGGCTCGGCTTCGCCGACCTGGTCACCGGCCTCGACACCGACCACCTCGATTCCTATGTGTTCTCGCTCCCGGTGAGCACCCAGATCGCCCAGGTCCGCGGGCACGACGGCTACGGCTTCCCGAAGTGGGTCACCGAGGTCGACGTCGATATCGACGCCACCCGCACCACGGCGCGGGTCGCCGACGACAACGGTGACACCGACCTGTCGCTGTCGGTCGCCACTCCGGCGCAGACGAGCTACCGCAGCGGCGACCGGGTGTCGTCGCTGACCTCCTACACCACCATGGACGGCGCCTGGTTCGCCACGCTCAGCCAGATCAACCTGCTCTCGGCGGGCAGCGCGAGCTTCCCCCGGGGCATCGACCTGCGGCTGGGGCGCGGCCGCCTGTCCGAGGATCTGCGCTCGCTCGCCCCGATCAAGACTGTCCGTCTCGATGTGACGACGGAAGGCCAACTGGCCCTGCACATGCCGGTCCCGACGTCCGTCCCGAGTCGCGCCGGCGACAGCTGAGGATCCGAACACCCGAGCAGAAGGAGAGCACGATGACGCAGATCGAGCCGGTTCTCGAGCCCGAGGCGGCGGAGTTCGCGAAAGCCACCGACACCCCACCGTTCCTGTTCCAGTTGCCGCCCGCCGAGGGGCGCAAGGCGGTCGACGAGGTCCAGGCGAGCGAAGAGGGCAAGCCCGCGATCGACGAGGAGTGGATCACCGTCGTCGGCGGGCCGACGGGATCGGTGCGGGTCCGCATCGTCAAACCCGCGGGCGCGACCGGCACCCTCCCCGTCGTGTTCTACATCCACGGCGCCGGCTGGGTCTTCGGCAACGCGCACACACACGACCGCCTGGTCCGCGAACTCGCGGTCGGCGCCGACGCCGCCGTCGTGTTCCCCGAATACGACCTGTCGCCCGAGGCGAAGTACCCGACGGCCATCGAACAGAACTACGCCGCCGCCCAGTGGGTGGTCGCCCACGGTGCCGAGAAGGGCTTGGACGCTTCCCGTTTCGCGGCGGTGGGTGACTCGGTCGGTGGGAACATGACCGCCGTCCTCACCCTGATGGCCAAGGATCGCGGCGACGTCCACATCACCCAGCAGGTGCTGTTCTATCCGGTGACCGACGCCGATTTCGACACCGGGTCCTACCGTCAGTTCGCCGAGCACTATTTCCTCGCCCGCGAGGGCATGCGGTGGTTCTGGGATCAGTACACCGAGAACGACGCGCAGCGTGCGGAGATCTACGCCGCGCCGCTGCGTGCCTCGCTCGACGAGTTGCGTGGGCTGCCACCGGCATTGGTGATCACCGGCGAAGCCGACGTCCTGCGCGACGAAGGCGAGGCGTACGCGGCCAAGCTGCGTGCGGCCGGGGTACCGGTCACCCAGGTGCGCTTCGGCGGGATCATCCACGACTTCGTGATGATCAACGCCATGCGCTCGACCCAGGCGGCGAACGCCGCCATCAAGCTGGCGCAGGACACCCTGCGCGCGGCACTGCACTGAATCCGTCCCCCTGCCGGGTCCGGCCGCGCGCCGAACCCGGCAGGCCGGGACGTCGACACCATGGAGTCCGACATGTCCCTCGACCACGCACCCCGACCCACGACCCACCGCGGCGCGGATCTCCCACCGTCGCTGACGCAGGCCGTGATCCGGCGGCTGGCCGCGCACGTCACGGCCGCGCCCGACGCCGCGCAGGTCACCACCACCGTTCCGTTCACCGGGGCACCCCTGGCGACCCTGCCGGTCTCGACGCCCGCCGACGTCGAGGCCGCCTTCGCGCGCGCCCGCGTCGCCCAGGCGGGGTGGGCCGCCACCCCGGTGGCCGCGCGGAAGGCGATCCTGCTGCGATTCCACGATCTGCTGCTCGACCGTCAGCACGAGGTGCTGGACCTGATGCAGGCCGAGAACGGCAAGACCCGCCGTGACGCCTTCCTCGAAGTCACCGACATCGCGATCGCCACCAGGTACTACGCCCGCGGCGCCGCGAAGCTGCTCGCCCCGAAGCGGCGGCGCGGCGCGATTCCGGTGCTGACCCACACGACCGAACTGCGCCATCCCAAAGGCGTGGTCGCGATCATCTCGCCCTGGAACTACCCGCTGAGCATGGGTGCGGGCGATGCCATTCCGGCGCTGCTCGCGGGCAACGCGGTGGTGCAGAAGCCGGACACCCAGACCGCGTTGACCGCGCTGTGGGCGCTGGACCTGCTGCGCGAAGCCGGTCTGCCGGAGGGCGTGTGGCAGATGGTGGTCGGTCGCGGCAGTTCGATCGGGACGCCACTGATGGACAACGCCGACTACCTGATGTTCACCGGTTCCACCGCCAGCGGCCGCAAGATCGCCCGCGACGCCGGTGAACGCCTGATCGGCGCCTCCCTGGAGCTCGGCGGCAAGAACCCGATGATCGTGCTCGACGACGCCGATATCGCGCGCACCGCCGCGGGCGCCGTCTCCGCCTGCTTCTCCTCGACCGGACAGCTGTGTGTCTCCATCGAGCGGATGTATGTGGCCGAGTCGATCCGGGAGGAGTTCGTGGCCGCGTTCGTCGCCCGCACCGAGGCATTGACCATCGGCGCGGCCTACGACTACAGCACCGATGTCGGCTGTCTGACCAACCGGTCGCAGCTGGACACCGTCACCGCGCATGTCGAGGACGCCGTCGCCAAGGGCGCGACGGTGCTGGCCGGTGGCCGTGCCAGGCCCGACCTCGGGCCGCTGTTCTACGAGCCGACGATTCTGACGGGTGTCACCCCGGAGATGACGCTCTACGACCACGAGACCTTCGGGCCGGTCGTCTCGATCTACTCCTTCGGCGACATCGACGAGGCGGTCGAGCGGGCCAATGCCACCGCGTACGGACTCAATGCGAGTGTCTGGACGCGCGACGGCGCCACGGGTCGTGCGGTCGCGGCGCGGGTGCACGCGGGCACGGTCAATGTCAACGACGCCTACGCCGCGGCGTGGGGCAGTGTCGACGCCCCGATGGGCGGTATGGGTGACTCCGGCCTGGGCAGGCGGCACGGCGCCGACGGCATGCTGAAGTACACCGAGGCGCAAACCGTTGCCCACCAGCGACTCCTGGGCTTCGACGCGCCTGCGGGCCTGTCGCAGAGCGCGTGGGCCACCACCTTGACGACAGTGCTGAAGGGCCTGAAGCGGGTCGGCGCGCACTGAGCACCGGCCCTCGGTCTCCGGCCCGAGCGGTGAATTCCGTTCGGCCGGATGCGGTGGCGCGGTCGACGGTCGAGCAATCACCCCGGGCGTGGAGGGTCTGACGGGCTCGGATCGCCTCAGGAGGGTGCGCGGCCCGGGAGATCGAGCACCGCGAATACGGTGGCGCGGACGCGGTCGTCGAGCCCGTCGGGATCGAATTTCCCGTGCAGGTAGAGGAATGCCAGCCCGTGGACCAGCGCCCACATCGCGGTCGCGAGCGAGTCCTCGTCGCCGTCGGGAAACACCTGGCGCACAATCGCTCTGACGTACTCGTGGATCGCGGTCGTGGCGGCCACGCGTTCCGGGCTGGTCGGATCGCAGGGATCGGAGAACATCACCCGGAACAGCGCGGGCCGGGCCAGGGCGAAGCGCACGTAGGCGACCGCGATCGCGGCCAGGTCCTCGGACGTGCTCGGCGTCGGACTGGCGGCCACGAGCTGCTCGGCCAGGTCGCGGTAACCGACGGCCGCCACGGCCGACAGTAGTGCGTCCCGATCGGCGAAATGCCGGTACGGCGCGGCCGTGGACACCCCGGCCCGGCGGGCGGCCGCGCGGAGCGAGAGGTCCGCCGCGCCGTCCTCCTCGAGGAGCTCCACGGCGGCCCGCACCAGCGCGCTGGGGAGATCGCCGTGATGGTACGAGGTGCTCGACTGTGCCATGGGATCAATTTAGCAAGTGTTGACAATGCTTACATCTATCCCTACCGTTGGCGCTCACGCACGAATGTAAGCAGTGTCAATATGCGTGCCCGAAAGGAGCCATCGATGTCGAGTCCGGACCCGGGCGGGTTGTTCTCGCCGCTGCGACTGCGATCCGGCCACATCCTGCCGAACCGGATCGCCAAGGCGGCCATGGAGGAGGGGATGGCGGGCATCGGGCAGATTCCCGACGAGCGCCTGGTCGCCCTGTACCGGCGCTGGGGTGCCGGTGGTACCGGCCTGCTGATCACCGGCAACGTGATGGTGCACGCCGAAGCGCTGACCGGTCCCGGCGGCATCGTCCTGGACGCGTACGCCCCGCTCGCGCCGTTCGTGGCGTGGGCACAGGCGGGCAAAGCGGCGGGCGCGACGATGTGGATGCAGATCAGTCACCCGGGGCGGCAGGTGCAGGCGCGGATGCCCGGCGTGGTGTGGGGTCCCTCCGACATCGGGGTCGACCTCGGCCGCCATACCAAGCGATTCGGTCAGCCGGTGGCGATGACCGCCGGGCAGATCGAGGCCACCATCACGCGCTTCGTCACCACCGCCCAGCGCGCCGAGGAAGCGGGATTCGACGGTGTGGAAGTCCATGCCGCACACGGATATCTGCTGTCGCAGTTCCTCTCGCCGCTGGTCAACAATCGCACCGACGAGTGGGGCGGCTCGCTCGAGAATCGGGCCAGATTCCTGGTCGAGATCGTGCGCGGCATTCGCGCGGTGGTGGCGCCGTCGTTCGCGGTGGCGGTGAAGCTGAATTCCGCGGACTTCCAGCGCGGTGGTTTCGACGCCACCGACGCGCACACGGTGATCGGCATGCTCGCCTCGACGGGGGTCGACCTCGTCGAGGTGTCCGGCGGCAGCTATGAGAGCCCGGCCATGTCCGGCCGACCCGTCGACGGCCGTATCGCCGCCCGCGAGGCCTACTTCCTGGAACTGGCCGCCGACCTGGCCAGAACCAGCGCGCTGCCGCTCATGCTGACCGGCGGCATCTCCCGCCAGGAGACCGCACGTCGCGTCCTGGCCAACAAGGTCGAGGTGGTCGGCATGGCGACGGCCCTCGCGGTCACCCCCGACCTGCCGCGCCGCTGGCGTGACGGTCGCGAAGCGCCCCGGTCGATGAAGCCGGTGACCTGGACCGACAAGGCGCTCGCCTCGGCGACCGAGATGGCGATGGTCCGCTACCAGATGCGCCGCATGGCGACCGGGTCGGCGCCGGCTTTCAGTGTCAGCCCGGCCCTGGCGATGATCGCCGACCAGCGCGTCCAGGCGCGGGCCCTGCGCCGCTACGCGCAGTGGCTTTCGTCGAAGCAGCGGCGGCAGGCGATCGCGGCGGCGGCACGATGAGGGAGAACGCGATGACCGGACGGATCGTCCTGCTCGGCGTCACCGGCTACACCGGCGGGCTCGTCCTCGACGCGCTGCTGCGCCGTGGCCTGGCCCCCGTGCTCGCCGGGCGCGACGGCGCTGCCCTCGCCGTGATCGCCGCACGCGCGGGCGGCCTCGCCACCGTCGTCGTCGACGCCACCGACGCGGACGGCGTCACCCGCCTGGTGCGTCGCGGTGACGTGCTCATCAGCACCGTCGGCCCGTTCGAACGGTTCGGCCACGGCGTGGCCCGCGCGGCCGCCGAGGCAGGCGCGCACTACATCGATTCCACTGGCGAGGTCGGATTCGTCCTCGACCTGCGCCGTGAGCTGCACGAGCGGGCCCGCGAGACCGGTTCGCTGATGCTGCCCGCGTTCGGCTACGACTATGTTCCCGGGATCCTGGCGGGCACGCTCGCCGCCCGCAAGGCCGGTTCGGAGCTGCGCGCGCTCGACATCGGCTATTTCGCGAACGGCTCGCTCCGGCGCGGCCTGAGCCACGGCACCCGCAGCACCCTGCGCGACGGCCTGACGCTGCCGTCCGCGCGCCGACGTGGCGGACGACTCGTCGAGGAGCGCACCGGATCCCGGGTCCGCGGCTTCGAGATCGGGGGCAAGCGCAAGTACGCCACGCTCGTCTCCGGCACCGAGGTGCTGTTCCTGCCCACCGGTTTTCCCACCCTGGACGACGTCACCGTCTACAACGGCTGGTTTCCGAGACTCAGCCGCCCGCTCGTGGCGCTCTCGGCGCTGACCGCGGTCGCGACGCGAATCCCGCTCGGCCGCAAGACCATCGGGGTGCTCACCCGGCCGATGATCGGCCCGCCCGGCGGTCCCGACGCCGCCGAGCGGGCGCGCACCCGCTCACAGGTCGTCGCCGTCGCGTCCGGTGCGTACGGCCCGCTGGCCGAAGTGCACGTCGAAGGCCCCAGCGCGTACAGCCTGACCGGCGAACTGATGGCATGGGCCGCCGAGCGGCTGGCGACGACGCCACCGCACACCGCGGGCGTCGTCGGCCCCGTCGAGGCTTTCGGGCTCGGCCAGTTCGTGGCCGGTTGTGCCGAAGTCGGGCTCCGGCCGATCTGAGCCGTGTCCAGCCGTCAACCACCTGTGAGGAGACGACGCATGTCGCCACATCTGGATCGTCTGTCCTTCGAGCCGCTGACGCCGGTCGCCTTCCTGGACCGGGCGGCCGACGCCCACGGCGACCGGATCGCCGTCATCGATGGCGACGACCGATGGACCTACACGCAGTTGCGGGAGCGGTGCCGCCGGCTCGCCGGCGCGCTCGAGCCGCTGGCCGAGGGGCGACCGGTGGCGGTCCTCGCGCCGAACACCCATGTCCTGCTGGAAGCACATTTCGGTGTGCCCTGGGCGGGTGTCGCGCTCGTCGCCCTGAACACCCGCCTCGCGGCCGCCGAGATCGCCTACGTGCTCGACCACGCGAAAGTCGCTGTGGTGGTGGTCGATCCGGCCCTCGACGAGGTGCTCGCCGAGGCGCTGGCGGGAATGTCGACGCCGCCGCGGGTGATCGTCGCGGACGGACGGTACGAGCGGCTCCTCGCCGCGGCCACACCGTCGTCCGTCCTGCCCGCCGACGAGCGGTCGCTGCTGTCGATCAACTACACCTCGGGCACCACCGGAAAGCCGAAAGGTGTGATGTACCACCATCGTGGCGCCTACCTGCAGGCGCTGGCGATGGTGGGCCACACCGGTCTGTCGCCGTCGTCGGTGCACCTGTGGACGCTGCCGATGTTCCATTGCAACGGATGGTGTTTCCCGTGGGCCGTCACCGCGGTCGGTGGCACCCACGTCTGTCTGCCCAGGGTGGATCCCGGCGAGGTCTGGCGGCTGATCGCCGAGCAGGGTGTCACCCATCTGAACGGCGCGCCGACGGTGCTCTCGATGCTCGCCTACGCGCCGCAGGCGCATCCGGTGACGCCGCCGGTGCGGGTCGCGACCGGGGGAGCCCCACCGAGCCCGGCCATCCTGCGCCGCATGGGCGAACTCGGGTTCGAAGTCACTCACTTGTACGGGCTGACCGAGACCTTCGGCCCGGCGATGATCTGTGACTGGCGGCCGGAGTGGAACGGGCTGGACGAGGACGCTCAGGCGCGTCTGAAGGCCAGGCAAGGCGTCGGGAACATGATCTCGTGCCGGGCCAGGGTGATCGGGGCATTCGGCGCCGATGTGCCCGCCGACGGCCACGCGGTCGGCGAGATCGCCCTGCGCGGCAACAACCTGATGCTCGGCTACCTCGACGACGAGGACGCGACCGCCGCGGCCGCCCCCGACGGCTGGTTCCGCACCGGTGACCTGGGCGTCGTCCACCCCGACGGCTACATCGAACTCCGGGACCGCAGCAAGGACGTGATCATCTCCGGCGGCGAGAACATCGCCTCCGTCGAGGTCGAACAGGCACTCGCCGACCATCCCGCGGTGCTGGAAGCGGCGGTGATCGCGGTACCGCACGAGCGATGGGGTGAAGTGCCCGCCGCGTATGTGGCACTGAAAGAAGGGATGAGCGTGACCGAGGGCGAACTCGTCGACTTCGTGCGGGAGCGGCTGGCGCGGTTCAAGGCGCCGAAGTCCGTGACGTTCGGGCCGCTGCCGCGCACGTCGACCGGGAAGGTGCAGAAGTACGTCCTGCGGGAAGCGGCCTGGGCGGAGGAGGATCGGCGCATCCGGTGAGCCTCCGGAGGGTCTTTTGCCCGCCCCCGCGCAGGTGTGGGAGGGTGGTGGGCGAAAGGAAGTACGTGACTGCGACGACGCACTCGACCGCCGCCCTCGGGCCGCGCGCCCTGGCCAACCGGCGACGCATCCTCGCCGTGGCCGGGGACGAGCTGCTGCGCAACCCCGCGGCGAGCATGGAAGACATCGCCGCCGCCGCGGGCATGGTCCGCCGCACTCTCTACGGACATTTCCCCACCAGGGAAGCGCTGATCGACGGCATGCTCGACGAAGCCTTCGAGCAGGTGGGCCGGGCACTGGACGGCATCGACACGGCGCAGCCGCCCGCTCCGGTGATCGCCGAGATGACCGTCGCGCTGTGGGCGGTCGGCGACGAGTTCCAGCTGCTGCTGCGCCTGGACGAAGCCGGGTCGCGCGCCCGGATGTCCGACCGCCTCGCGCCCGTCCGCACCCGGCTGGTCACCCTGATCGCCGCCGGTCAAGCCGACGGAACCTTCGCCGACCATCTCCCGCCCGCCGCGATCGCCAGGGTGCTCACGGCACTGGTGCTCGCGCTGCTGAACGCGCACAGCGACGGTGAGTGGGTCGACGCCGACGCCGGGCGCGACGCCGCCCTGACCTGTCTGATCGCGGCCGGTGTCGACCGCTCCACCGCCGCGGCGATCGCCCGGACCGCGGCGGCCTCAGCACCGCACTGATTGTGCCGCGGGCGGGCGACCGCTCGACGAATCACGCTGTCCGCGAACGGCTCCGACTGTGCTGCCCGGCACGTATCCGAAGCGCTGTGAGTCCCCCCACGAGTTCTTGCACAGGGTTGTGCAGCGGGCGTAGTTTCACATCATCGTGCAATTGCACGGAAGTGTGAAAATATCGAAGGAGCGGGATATGACCAGCCAGGTGGCAACTGTGCAGATGGCGTACGCGACCCGGACCTCCACCGGGGGCGCCCCCGTCGACGCGTCCGCGTGGACGCTGCGCGGAGTGGGCGCGATCCGCGTGCTCTACGGCCTCGTCCCCTTCGCCGCGCTGATCCTCGGGGTCGAGGTCGGCACCGGACTGGCCGTCCCCGTCTTCGTCGCGGTCGGCCTGGTCTCGGTCCTGCTCGGCCTGGCCACCGTCGCCCTGGCTCCGCGGCTGCTGGAGCGCGACGATGTGGTGCTGGCCTCGGTGAGCGTCGACGCAGTTCTCGTGGTGCTCGGCGTGGCCGCGCTGATGGTGGGCTGGGCCCAGTTCACGGTCGCGGCCGCCGCGGTCGTCCTCGGCGGGGTCGTGCTCGCGGCGCTGTCCGCGGCGGTCGTCGCGATCGTCACTGCGGTGCGCACCGCCTGATCCGCTGACGCGGTGCGCGAACGGCGCCTCCGGGATTCCGGGGGCGCCGTTCGCGTTCCGCTGGTCAGGCGTCCTGGGCTGCCGCCCGGCCCGCCGCTCGCCCGGAGAACACGCACCCGCCGAGGAACGTGCCCTCGAGCGCGTTGTAGCCGTGCACACCACCACCGCCGAAGCCCGCGGCCTCGCCCGCCGCGAAGAGCCCGGGAATCGGAGTGCCGTCGGCGCCGAGCGCGCGGGAGTCGAGGTCGGTCTGGATGCCGCCGAGCGACTTGCGGGTCAGGACATGGAGTTTCACGCCGATCAGCGGTCCGGCGGCCGGGTCGAGAATGCGGTGCGGTGCGGTGGTGCGGGTGATGCGGTCGCCGAGGTAGCGGCGGGAATTGTGGATGCCCTGGATCTGGGCGTCCTTGCTGAACGCGTTGTCCACCTGGAGATCCCGGGCGACGATCTGCTCGCGCAGACGATCCGGGTCGAGCAGCGGCCGCTCGGTGAGTGCGTTCATCTTCGCGACCAGGTCGTCGAGCGTGTCGGCGACCACCCAGTCGGCGCCGTGCCGCTTGAACGCCTCCACCGGCGCGGGAGCGCCCTTGCCGAAGACCCGTTCCCGGATCATCCCGACGCGGTTCTTCGCGGTGATGTCGGGATTCTGTTCCGACCCCGACAGCGCGAACTCCTTGGCGACGATCCGCTGCGTGGTGACGAACCAGGAATGGTCGTGCTCGGCCAGATCGGGGGTGGTGCGCAGGTAGCGCAGTGTGCCCAGGGTGTCGTAGCCGGGTAGGTACGGGGCGGGCAGCCGACGGCCCAGCGCGTCGAACCACAGCGACGACGGACCGGGCAGGATCCGGATCGCGTGCTCGGGCCAGATCGGATCCCAGTTCCGGATGCCTTCGGTGTAGTGCCACATGCGATCCCGGTTGACCAGCCGGACACCGGCGTCGGCGGCGATATCGAGCATGCGCCCGTCGACATACGCGGGGACGCCGGTGATCATGTGCGCCGGCGGCGCGCCGAGCCGCGCGGGCCAGTGCCGCCGGACCGTGTCGTGATTGCCGCCGATCCCGCCGGTCGCGAGAACCACCGCCGCGGCGCCGAAGTCGAACTCGCCGACCACGTCCCGGTTGGACGGTGCGCCGCGTTCGGCGTCGTCGTCGGCCAGGATCGCCCCGCGCACGCCGGTGACGGCGCCGTCGGTGAACACCAGCTCGTCGACCCGGTGCCGATGCCGGAAGGTGACCAGTCCGGCGTCCGCGGCGCGGAGCGCGGATTCGGTGAAAGGCCCGACGACACCGGTGCCGGTGCCCCAGGCGACGTGGAAGCGGGGGACCGAATTGCCGTGGCCCTCGGCGCGCAGGTCGCCGCGCTCGGCCCAGCCGACCGACGGCACGAAGCCGATGCCGAGATCGGTGAGGTAGGAACGCTTCTCGCTCGCGGCGAACTCGACGTAGGCGCGGGCCCAGCGGGCGGCCCAGCTGTCCTCGTCGTCGAGCCGATCGAAGCCCGCGCTGCCGCTCCAGTCGTTCCAGGCCAGGTCGAACGAGTCCCGGATGCCCAGCCTGCGCTGCTCGGGGCTGTCGACCAGGAAGATCCCGCCGAAGGACCAGAACGCCTGCCCGCCGAGGTTGGCCGCGTTCTCCTGATCGACCACGAGGACACGCTTGCCCCGGCGGGTCAGCTCATGGGTCGCGACCAGGCCGGCCAGGCCCGCGCCGACCACGATGACATCGGCATCCATCCGGACTACCTCCACTCTCCGCAAAAGCTTCATTGCTGCATCGGATACACTAATGCATCTGATGGTGGGAGGTATCGTCGATCCGTGAACACGACCGAGACGGCCAAGCCACCCCGCGTGACCCGGCGCCGGGCCGAGACCAGGGCGCGCCTGCTCGAGGCCGCGTTCTCCGTGTTCGCCGAGAAGGGTTTCGGGCTGGTGCGCATCGAGGACGTGTGCGGCGCGGCGGGCTACACGCGGGGCGCGTTCTACTCCCAGTTCGACAGTCTCGAGGAACTGTTCTTCGTCCTCTACGACCAGCGCGCCACCCTGATCACCGGACAGGTGCGCGACGCGCTCGCCGCGATCGACGACCCCGCGGACGTGGCAGGCTTCGTCGACCGGCTGTCGGCGACCCTGCTCCTCGACCGCGACTGGCTCCTGGTGAAGACCGACTTCCTCACCCACGCCGCCCGCCGCCCCGACATCGCGGCCCGCCTGATCACCCACCGCGCCCAGCTGCGCGCCGCCATCGCCGACAAACTCGCCGCCAGCGGCTTCACCGTGCCCCCGGAACTCGGCTCGATCGCCGAACTGGCCCACTCGGTCGTCGCCGCCTACGACGGCGTCACCGTCCAACTCCTGCTCGACAACGACCAGCCCGCCGCCCGAGACTGGCTGGCCCGCCTGATCACCCGCCTCGGCATCGTCGCCCCACCCCGGACCCGCGACTAGGGCGTCAACACCAGCTTGCCGATGAACCGGCGCGCGTCGATGTCGGCGTGCGCGACCGCCGCCTCGGCGAGCGGATAGGTCCGTCCGATGATCGGACCGAGCAGGCCCGAGGCCGCGCTGGTGAGCACCTCGCGCACCCGTCGGGCGGATTCCGGCCAGAATTCCGGTAGCTGACGCATGTCCGAAACCCGCAGGCGCTGCCGATCGCGCTGCGCGAGAACAGCTTCCGAACCACTCGCCATCCCGTAGCCGGAGAATCGTCCCCCGTCGACCAGTAATTCCGCCGCGGCAGTGCCGATCGAACCGCCGATCCCGTCGAACACCACATCCAGCCCGCGGTCAGCGGTAATCGCCCGGACCTGATCGGCCCAGTTCGCCTGGGAATAGTCGACCGCGTCATCGGCCAGGCTGCGAGCGCGAGTCAGCTTCGATTGCCCCGCGACCGCGGCGATGACGTGAGCGCCGGCCGATCGCGCGAGCTGCGATGCCAGGTGTCCCAACCCGCCGAGACCGGGCGCGACGAGAACATGGTCGCCCGGGGCGACCACGGCCCGTTCCACCAGCGCCAGTGCGGTGGCACCGTCGTCGATCAATGCCACGGCGGCAACGGAATTCAGCGCAGCCGGTATCGGAAAGGCGGAGTTCGGATCGGCGTCCGCGAGAACGGCGTCGGCGTACGCGCCTCCATACCCGCCGGCGGCGCGGGTGACGAGCCGGGTTCCCAGCCAGTGGTGCGCAACGTCCGCGCCGAGTGCGGTCACCGTTCCCGCGACCGCACTGCCGGGAACGAAGGGGGGAACAACGGGGAACACCGTTGGCCCGTTGCCGGCTCGGATCCGCGTATCCATCCAGGTGACTCCGATGGCAGCTACCTCCACCACCACCTGTCCGGGGCCGGGCTCGGGTGGGTCCACCTCTACCAGCTCGAGAACGTCGGGTCCGCCGAATTCTGCCGCCATGATTGCTCGCATAGCGGCGAACCTAGAAGCTCGAGTGGACTCGAGGTCAAGGGTTCCGCCGGCGGGGATCGCCGTCGTGCTAGGGCTGGGTGTTGCGGCGGACCATTTCGGTGATCCAGATCGGGGCGTAGGGGGAGGTGCAGTTGGGTGGGGTGGGGTAGTCCTCCAGGACGCGGAGGGATTCGCCGATCGTGATCGCGCGGGGGCGTAGGGCGGGGTGGTGGATGCCGATGGTGGCCAGGCATTCGTTCATGGCCCATTGGAGGCGGTCGGGGGCGTCCTTCATCTGGGACTCGATGAGGTCGAGCAGGTGGGGCAGGTCGAGTCCGTCCGGGGACTTCGCGACGCGGTCGCTGGTCAGCGCCCAGCCCGCACCGGCGACGACCGGGTCGGGGTCGGCGAACCAGGCGATGCGGAGTTCCTCGACGTGCGGGCTCTTCTTCACGAGGTAGCTGACGACCCAATCGTGCACCTTGGGGACGCGGGCGTCGCGCAGCATGGCGTCGAGTTCGGCGGCGGTGTAGGCCTTGGGGCGGCTGATCAGGATCGCGACGAGCCGGGCGGCGGTGTCACCGGTCGCCCAGAGCTCGCCGGCCAGCTCGTGCTGGGTTTTCAGTGCCTTCGCCACCGCGCGCAGCTTGGTCAGGTTGACCGCGTGGTCGTCGCCGTGCCGGGTGTTGACGGCGAGGATCTTCGGGTCGGCCAGGGCGGCCAGCTCGGCCAGCACCTCGTCCACCGTGGTCTGGGGCGCCGAACTGGTCGTCACACCGGTCTCCTCGCTGGTCGGGTCATTGCGCTGTCAGCGTACGTCCGGCGGCGGTCCCGACCTCGCCCACCCGAGGTCGGGACCGCGGGCTACCGGCCGCCCGCGCGGACCCGCAGATCGCGGGCGAGATGGTCGCGCTGTTCGATCACCAAGCGCCGCAACGCACCCGGTGCGTCGGCATGCGCGTCGAGCCAGGCGTCCACCTGGTCGAGCGAGTCGGCCGCGGGGAAGAGGCCGAGGACGATGCGCCGCGCGATCTCGATACTGCGCTGCTCCCACACCTCCCGCAGCACCGCGAAGTACTCGTCGTCGTAGCGGGCGACGAGGTCGCGGCGCTGCCCGGCGCGGAACCCGTCGATGACGGCGTCGAGATGATCGTTGGTCAAGGTGGTGTCGCCGAGCGCCGCGGCCCACGCGGCGGCCTTCACCTCCGGCTCCGGGCGGGCGGCCAGCGCCCGGCGATGGGCGGTCCGGCCCGAGGCGGTGCTGTCGCCGGTGAGCTCGGCGTCCAGCTCGGCCTCCGTGGCGGCACCTGTCGCGGCCAGGGCGGTCCACAGCTGCCAGCGCAGATCGGGATCCAGCGCCAGACCGTCCGGTGCGGGCGCGTCGCCGAGCAGGATCGCGCGGATATCGGCGGCCCGGCGGCCGTCGACGGTGGCGGCGGTCGCGGTCGCCCGCGCCCACGCCAGCTGATCGCCGGAGCCCGGTGCCGCGGAATGCAGAGTGGCCCAGCATGATTCGAGCCATTCGCCGCGCCACCGCTCCCGGTCCGCCGCGGGCAGGTAGTGGCCGATGGCGAAGGAGACGTTGGCGAGTACCGCGGCGAGCAGGGCCGTGTTGGATTCGGCGGGGGCGAAGTCGCGGGCCATCCGCAGATACCGCTCGACCTCGAGTTCACCGTCGCGCGCGGCGTTCCAGAGCGCCGACCAGATCAATCCGCGCGCCAGGGGATCGGTGACCCGATCCAGCGACTTCTCCACGGTGGCCAGTGAATCGGTGTCCAGCCGGACCTTGGCGTAGGTGAGGTCACCGTCGTTGAGCAGGCGCAGCGGCGCGGGCTCGAGGGCGACCGGCGTCCGCTCGGCGACGAGGTCGAGCTCCACCCGATCCCGGCGCACCAGATCACCCGCGGCGTCGAAGTCGTAGAGTCCGACGGCGAGCCGATGCGGTCGCGGGTCGGTCTGCACGATCGTGCCGTCGTCGAGCATCAGCGTCGACATGCCGGTCGTCTGCAACCAGGCGCGTGCCCAGCCCGCCAGATCGCGGCCGGAATCCGCCGACAGCTCGGTCAGCAGATCGGCCAGGGTGGTGTTGCCGAACGCGTGCGTGCGGAAGTACCGGCGCACACCGGTGAAGAACTCGTCGCGCCCGACATAGGCGACCAGTTGCTTGAGCACGCTCGCGCCCTTGGCATAGGTGATGCCGTCGAAATTGAGTTTGGCGGCCTCGAGGTCGCCGATGTCGGCGACGATCGGGTGCGTCGTCGGAAGCTGGTCCTGCGAATACGCCCACGCCTTCCGGCGATTCGCGAACGCCACCCAGGCATCGGTCCACTCGGTCGCCTCGGCACTGGCCAGCGCGCCCATGTAGTCGGCGAAGGACTCCTTGAGCCACAGGTCGTCCCACCACACCATCGTCACCAGATCGCCGAACCACATGTGCGCCATCTCGTGCAGGATGGTGTTCGCCCTGCCCTCGTACTGCGCGGCGGTGGCCACGCCACGGAAGACATAGGCCTCGGTGAAGGTGACCAGGCCCGGGTTCTCCAT
Source organism: Nocardia sp. NPDC050718 (assembly GCF_040654235.1). Classification (NCBI taxonomy): domain Bacteria; kingdom Bacillati; phylum Actinomycetota; class Actinomycetes; order Mycobacteriales; family Nocardiaceae; genus Nocardia; species Nocardia sp. NPDC050718. Next base: position 340,087 of record NZ_JBFAHQ010000004.1, read on the forward strand.
GGCCCCGAGGTTGTACTCGGGGACGAAGATCTGGTCGTACTTGCCCCAGGGGTACGGGTAGGCGAAGTGCTCGGCGAAGAAGTCCAGTCCCTGCTTCGTCACCTCGAGGATCGTGTCGGCGTCGAGGTGCCCGGCGAGGGACGCGCGGCACAGGACCCCGAGCGGGACCGTGAGTTCGTCTCGTGCCCAGGAGGATTCGACGCGGTGATACGGGCCCGCCGCGATCGCGGTGATGTAGGTGGAGATCGGCAGGGTGGGGGAGAACTCGACCCGCTGCCGGGCGCCCTCGTCCTGGATCGCCGCGATCGGCCGGTTCGACACCACCTCCCAGCCCGCGGGCGCTGTCACCACGAAGGTGAAGGGCGCCTTCATGTCCGGCTGTTCGAAGCACGCGAAGACCCGGCGGGCGTCCGCGGGCTCGTACTGGGTGTACAGGTAGGTCGCGCCGTCGGCCGGGTCGAGGAAGCGGTGCAGGCCCTCGCCCGAGCGGCTGTAGCGGCCGGTGGCGCGCACCACGACCGTATTCGCCGCGGCGAGATCGGGAATCGTGAGCCGCGCGCCGTCGTAGTCGACGGGCACGTCCTGCCCGTTCACCGTCACCGACTCGACCGACTCGCCGAGGAAGTCGAGCCAGGTCCGGTCCACGGCCGCGTCGAATTCCACGGTCGTCGTGGTGGCGAAGGTGTCCCGTGTGTGGTCGGTGGTGCCGGACAGGTCGAGGTCGACGCGATAGGCGCGGACGGTGACCGCGGCCGATCGGGCGGCGGTCTCGGCACGGGTCAGGTTCGCGGTAGTCACGCGTCGATCCTGCCAGCCCGAGCGCCGCGACGCCGCCGCTCGGCGTCACGGCCTCGATCAGGCGTCGCGCGTCAGAGGAAGCGGGCGATGAGGTCCTTCATGACCTCGTTGGCGCCGGCGTAGATCCGCGAGATGCGGCCGTCGGCCCACATCCGGGCGATCGGGTACTCCTCCATGTAGCCGTAGCCGCCGTGGAGCTGCACGCACCGGTCGATCACCTGGGACTGCTGATCGGTGGTCCAGTACTTGACCATCGCGGCGGTCTTCACGTCCAGCGCGCCGCGCAGGTGCTTCTCGACGGCCGAGTCGACGAAGGTCCGCACGACCTCGGCGATCGTCGCGCAGTCGGCCAGCTCGAACCGGGTGTTCTGCATGGCGAACAGCGGCTTGCCGAAAGCGTTGCGCTGCTTGACATAGGCCAGCGTCTCGGCGACGGCCGCTTCGATCGCCGCGGCGGCCGCGACGCCGCAGATCAGCCGCTCCTGGGGCAGCTGCTGCATGAGCTGGATGAAGCCCTCGCCCTCGGCGCCGAGCAGGTTGGCCTGCGGCACGCGCAGCCCGTCGAAGAACAGCTCGGTGGTGTCCTGGCCCTTCTGGCCGATCTTCTTGAGCAGCCTGCCGCGTTCGAAGCCGGGGGTGTCGTCGGAGACCTCGGCGACCACCAGCGACACGCCCTTGGCGCCCAGGGTCGGATCGGTCTTGACGGCGATGATCAGCAGGTCGCAGTTGCGGCCGTTGGAGATGAACGTCTTGGCGCCGGTGATGACGTAGTCGTCGCCGTCCTTGACCGCCTTGGTGGCGATGTTCTGCAGGTCGGAGCCGGTGCCGGGCTCGGTCATCGCGATGGCGCCGATCCACTCGCCGGAGGCGAGCTTGGGCAGCCAGCGCTTCTTGTTCTCCTCCGAGGCGTAGGCCAGGATGTAGTGCGGCACGATGCCGGTGTGCACGCCGAGCTGCATGGCGGAATCGCCGCCCTTGACCTGCTCGGTGAACAGCACGGCCTCATGGGCGAAGGTGCCACCGCCGCCGCCGTACTCCTCGGGGATCGACATGCACAGCAGGCCGAGTTCGCCGGCCTGCCGATAGACCTCCCGGCTCGGGAAGCCCTGCGCGGCGAACTCCTCGCGATGCGGCGCGACGGTGTTCGCGAAGAAGGTGCGGGCCAGCTCGGCCAGGCCTTGCAGCTCCGACTCGGCGTCGATGCCGCGGTCGGTTTCGGCGGTGGTCATCGGGTTCCTCTCCCTGATGTCGATGGGCTGCGCACCAGAGTGAGCAGTTGTTGGCATTCTGTCAATAGAACGAGTAGATGTTGACAAACCGCCAATAGTGCTCCATGGTATCAATTGATTGGACATCCAACTATTGGAGCTCCATTCACCTGCGCTCCGGCGCACCGACCCACGACTAAGGACTGGCATGGTTCGCGAACTCACCCACTTCATCGACGGACAGCACGTCAAGGGCGCCTCGGGCGCGTTCGGTGAGGTGTTCGATCCGAACACCGGCCAGGTGCAGGCCACGGTCCCGCTGGCCAACACCGCCGAGGTCGAGGCGGTCATCGCCAACGCGGCGGCCGCGCAGCCGGTGTGGGCGGCGTTCAACCCGCAGAAGCGGGCCAGGGTGCTGATGAAGTTCCTGACCCTGGTCAACGACGAGATCGACAGCCTGGCGGCGCTGCTGTCGTCGGAGCACGGCAAGACGATCGCCGACGCCAAGGGCGACATCCAGCGCGGCCTCGAGGTGATCGAGTTCGCCGTCGGTATCCCGCACCTGCTCAAGGGCGAGTACACCGAGAGCGCGGGCACCGGGATCGACGTGTACTCGATGCGTCAGCCGCTCGGTGTCGTCGCCGGTATCACCCCGTTCAACTTCCCGGCGATGATTCCGCTGTGGAAGGCGGGACCGGCGCTGGCGTGTGGCAACGCGTTCGTGCTCAAGCCGTCCGAGCGTGACCCGTCGGTGCCGCTGCGCCTGGCCGAGCTGTTCCTCGAGGCGGGTCTGCCGCCGGGGGTGTTCAACGTGGTCAACGGCGGCAAGGAAGCCGTCGACACGATCCTGCACGACCCGCGGATCAAGGCGGTCGGCTTCGTCGGCTCGACCCCGATCGCGCAGTACATCTACGAGACCGCGACCGCCAACGGCAAGCGGGCCCAGTGCTTCGGCGGGGCGAAGAACCACGCCATCGTGATGCCGGATGCCGACCTCGACGATGTCGCCGATCAGCTGATCGGCGCGGGTTACGGTTCCGCGGGTGAGCGCTGCATGGCGATCTCGGTGGCGGTGCCGGTGGGGGAGGAGACCGCCGATCGGCTGGTCGCCAAGCTGACCGAGCGGGTGCACAAGCTCAATGTGGGCCGGTCCGATGATCCGGGTGCCGACTTCGGTCCGCTGGTCGGCCGTGACGGCGTGGACCGGGTGAACAACTACGTCCAGATCGGTGTCGACGAGGGTGCCGAGCTGGTCGTCGACGGCCGTGGGCTGGTCGTGGAGGGTGCCGAGGACGGCTACTTCGTCGGCGCGAGCCTGTTCGACCGGGTGACCGCGGACATGCGGATCTACCAGGAGGAGATCTTCGGTCCCGTGGTGACCGTGGTGCGGGCCGAGGACTACGAGGAGGGTCTGCGGCTGGCCAACGAGCACGAGTACGGCAACGGTGTCGCGATCTTCACCCGTGACGGTGACACCGCGCGTGATTTCGCCGCGCGCGTGCAGGTCGGCATGGTCGGTATCAATGTGCCGATCCCGGTGCCGATCGCCTATTACACCTTCGGTGGCTGGAAGCGTTCGGGCTTCGGTGATCTGAACCAGCACGGCCCGGACTCGATCCGCTTCTACACCAAGACCAAGACGGTGACCCAGCGCTGGCCCGCGGGGTTGAAGGAGTCCAACGCCTTCGTCATCCCCACGATGGACTGACCGGCCGTGTTCACTCTCAACGACGACGAGCGCGCGATCGGTGAGACCGCGCGCCAGTTCGCCGACGAATTCCTCGCGCCGAACGCGCTGGAATGGGATGAGCGCAAACACTTCCCGGTCGACGTGCTCCGCAAGGCGGGCCCGGTCGGCTTGGGCGGGATCTATGTGCGCGAGGACGTCGGCGGTTCACAGCTGCGCAGGCTCGACGCCGTGCGGATCTTCGAAGAGCTGGCTACCGGGTGCCCGGCCGTAGCGGCCTACATCTCGATCCACAACATGGCGACCTGGATGATCGATGCGTACGGCACCGAGGAGCAGCGGCATCGCTGGGTGCCCGGGATGGCGTCGATGGAACTGCTCGGCAGTTACGCCCTCACCGAACCGGGTGTCGGTTCCGACGCGGCGGCCTTGAGTACCAAGGCGGTCCGCGATGGTGACGACTACATCCTCACCGGCGCCAAGCAGTTCATCTCCGGTGCCGGCGCCAACGACGTGTACGTGATGATGGTGCGCACCGGCGGCGGCGACGGCGCGCGTGGCGTCTCGGCGCTGATCGTCCCGGCCGACACTCCCGGCCTGACGGTGGGGCCGAACGAGCGCAAGATGGGCTGGAACGCCCAGCCCACCCGCCAGGTGATCCTGGAGGACGCGCGCGTGCCGGTCGCCAACCGGCTCGGCGCCGAGGGCGACGGTTTCGCGATCGCGATGAACGGCCTCAACGGCGGCAGGCTCAATATCGGCGCGTGCTCGATCGGCGGCGCGCAGGCGGCGCTGGACAAGGCCGTCCCGTATCTGGCCGAACGTCACGCCTTCGGTAAACCGCTGTCGCACAACCAGGCGCTGCAGTTCGAACTGGCCGATATGCGGACCCAGCTGGAAGCCGCCCGGACCCTGCTGTGGCGGGCCGCGGCCGCGCTCGACGCCGGGGCACCGGACAAGGTCGAACTGTGCGCGATGGCCAAGCGGTTCGCCACCGACGCCGGCTTCGAGGTCGCCAACAAGGCGCTGCAATTGCACGGCGGGTACGGGTACCTGCACGAATACGGCCTGGAGAAGATCGTCCGCGACCTGCGGGTCCATCAGATCCTCGAGGGCACCAACGAAATCATGCGGGTGGTCGTGGCCCGCACGCTGACAGGAGCGGCATGACCGACGAACCCGAAGTGCTGATCACCGTCGAAGACGGCCTCGGCCTCATCACCCTGAACCGGCCCAAGGCCATCAACGCGCTCAACCACCCGATGGCACTGGCGATCACCGAGGCACTGCGCACGTGGGCCGACGACGACGCGGTGCGCGCGGTCGTCGTGCGCGGCGCGGGCGAGCGCGGACTGTGCGCGGGCGGTGACATCGTCGCCATCCACGCCGACGCGAAAGGCGGTGCGGCGAACGCCGATTCGCCGACCGGGGTGTTCTGGCGCGACGAATACCACCTCAACGCGCTGATCGGCCGCTACGCCAAGCCGTATGTGGTGATCATGGACGGCATCGTGATGGGCGGCGGTGTCGGCCTGTCCGGGCACGGCAGCCACCGCATCGTCACCGAACGCTCCCGCATCGGCATGCCCGAGGTCGGGATCGGTTTCGTCCCCGATGTCGGCGGCACCTACCTGCTGTCGCGGGCGCCGGGCGAGATCGGCACCCACGTCGCGCTGACCACCGCGCGGATGAGCGCGGGCGACGCGATCGCGGCCGGTTTCGCCGACCACTACGTGCCCTCGGCTGCCCTGCCAGCACTGCTCGACGCGCTGCGCACGACCGAGGTCGACGCGGCGATCGCGGCGGTCGCCGAACCGGCACCTGCCTCGGAGCTGCTCGCCCAGCGGAGCTGGATCGATGCCTGCTACAGCGCCGACACCGTCGAGGAGATCGCGTCCCGCCTGCAGACCGCCGACTCGCCCGAGGCGACCAAGGCCGCCGAGGACCTGCTGGCCAAGTCGCCGGTCTCGCTGAAGGTCACGCTGCGCTCGCTGCGCGCCGCGCGGGAGCTGCCGAGCCTCGAGGCGGTGCTGGATCAGGAATACCGGGTCTCGATCGCCGCGCTGCGCTCGCACGACCTGGTCGAGGGCATTCGCGCCCAGGTCATCGACAAGGACCGCAATCCGCGGTGGGAGCCGGCGACGCTGACCGAGGTCGGCGAAGAGCAGGTGGCGGCGTACTTCGCCGCACTGGGGGACAAGGAACTCGGCGCGACCACGCAGGAGGCGCAGCGATGAGCAAGAAGATCGGATTCCTCGGCCTCGGCCACATGGGTGCGCCGATGGCGGCGAACCTGGTGCGCGCGGGCTACGACGTGGTCGCCTTCGATCCGGTGCCCGCGGCACAGGAGCAGGCACGCGCCGACGGCGCCACCGTGGTCTCGGTCGCCGCCGACGCGGCTGCCGACCGGGACGTGGTGATCACCATGCTGCCCAACGGCAAGCTCGTGCTCGACGTCTACGCCGAGCTGCTGCCCGCCGCGGCGCCGGGCACGCTGTTCATCGACTGTTCGACGATCGATGTTGCCGACGCGAAAGCCGCTGCCGCACAGGCGGTGACGGCCGGTCACCGGCCGCTGGACGCCCCGGTCTCCGGTGGCGTTGCGGGCGCGACCGCGGGCACCCTCACCTTCATGGTGGGTGGTGCGGCCGCCGACTTCGCCGACGCGCGCGAGATTCTCGACGTGATGGGCGGCAAGGTCGTGCACTGTGGTGACGCCGGCGTCGGCCAGGCCGCCAAGATCTGCAACAACATGCTGCTCGGCATCTCCATGATCGGCCTGTCCGAGGCCCTGGTGCTCGGTGAGCGGCTGGGCCTGAGCCACCAGTCGTTCTTCGACGTGGTCTCCACGGCATCGGGCCAGAGCTGGGCGCTGACCAGCTACTGTCCGGTCCCCGGCCCGGTTCCGGCGAGTCCGGCCAACAACGACTATCAGCCCGGTTTCGCGACCGCGCTGATGTCGAAGGATCTCACGCTGGCCGCGAATGCCCTGCGCGCCAACGGCATCGACGGGCAGCTCGGCGAGCTGGCCGCCGCGATCTACGAGCGGTTCAACCAGACCGACGCGCGCCGGGACTTCTCGGCCATCGTCACCGACATCCGGGAGCGTTCCGGGGAGGCCACCGCATGACCGAGTACGAGACGATCCTGCTCGAGCGTAAGAACCGCGTCGGCTGGATCACCCTGAACCGGCCCAAGGCCCTCAACGCGCTCAACACCCAGGTCCTCGACGACATCGTCGCGGCCCTGGACGAGCTCGAGCGCGACGACGAGATCGGCGCGGTGGTGATCACCGGCTCCGCCAAGGCTTTCGCGGCGGGCGCCGACATCAAGGAGATGCAGCCCAAGTCCTACATGGACATGTTCATGGACGACTTCTTCGCCCGCTGGGACCGGCTGGCGCAGTTCCGCAAGCCCACCATCGCCGCGGTCGCGGGGTACGCCCTCGGCGGTGGCTGCGAGCTGGCCATGCTCTGCGACATCCTGATCGCCGCCGACACCGCGCAGTTCGGGCAGCCCGAGATCAAACTCGGGGTGATCCCCGGCATCGGTGGTTCGCAGCGGCTCACCAGGGCGGTCGGCAAGGCCAAGGCGATGGACCTGGTGCTGACCGGCCGCAACATGGGTGCCGAGGAAGCCGAACGGGCCGGGCTCGTCTCGCGCATCGTGCCCGCCGACGACCTGCTCGACGTCGCCGCCGAGGTCGCCGAGACCATCGCGGCCAAGTCGCTTCCGGTCACCATGATCGCGAAGGAGGCCGTGAACCGGTCCTTCGAGACCACGCTGGCCGAGGGCATCCGCTTCGAGCGCCGGGTCTTCCACTCGCTGTTCGCGATCGAGGACCAGAAGGAAGGCATGAACGCCTTCGTCGACAAGCGCACCGCACAGTTCACCCATCGCTGACCTGTCATCACACGACACAGTTTCGAGGAACCATGACCGAGGCATTCATCTACGACGCGATCCGCACCCCACGCGGTCGCGGCAAGAAGAACGGCGCCCTGCACGGCGTCAAACCGCTCGACCTGGTGGTCGGGCTCATCGAGGAGCTGAAGGTCCGCTACCCCGGGCTCGATCCGGCGCTCATCGATGACATCGTCCTCGGCGTGGTCTCCCCGGTCGGCGATCAGGGCGCCGATATCGCCAAGACGGCGGCGCTCGCGGCCGGGCTGCCCGACACGGTGGCCGGTGTGCAGCTCAACCGGTTCTGTGGGTCGGGCCTCGAAGCGGTCAACACCGCGGCGCAGAAGGTGCGCTCGGGGTGGGAACAGCTGGTGATCGCCGGTGGCGTGGAGTCGATGTCGCGGATCCCGCTGGGCTCCGACGGCGGCGCCTGGGCGATGGACCCGGTCACCAACTACAACACCTACTTTGTCCCCCAGGGCGTGAGCGCGGACCTGATCGCCACCATCGAGGGCTTCACCCGCGAGGATGTCGACGCGTTCGCGGTGCGCTCGCAGCAGAAGGCGGCGGCGGCCTGGTCGGGTGGCTACTTCGCCAAGTCGATCGTTCCGGTGACCGACATCAACGGCGCCGTGCTGCTCGACCACGACGAGTTCATGCGCCCGGACACCACGGTCGCGAGCCTGGCCGGGCTGACCCCGTCGTTCGCGGCGATGGGGGAGATGGGCGGGTTCGACGCGGTCGCCCTGCAGCGCTACCACCAGGTCGAGAAGATCGACCACGTCCACCACGCCGGCAACTCCTCGGGCATCGTCGACGGATCGGCGCTGGTGCTCATCGGCAGCGAATCCGCCGGTGCCGCGGCGGGTCTCACCCCGCGCGCCCGGGTCGTGGCGTCCGCGGTGAGCGGCAGCGACTCGACCATCATGCTGACCGGCCCGGTCCCGGCGACCGAGAAGGTGCTGGCGCTGGCCGGGCTCACCGTCGACGACATCGACCTGTTCGAGCTCAACGAGGCGTTCGCCTCGGTGGTGCTCAACTACCAGAAGAAGCTGGCGATCCCGGACGAGAAGCTCAACGTCAACGGCGGCGCCATCGCCATGGGGCACCCGCTGGGCGCCACCGGCGCCATGATCACCGGAACCATGGTCGACGAGCTCGAGCGGCGGGGAGCGCGACGCGCGCTGATCACGCTGTGCATCGGCGGCGGCATGGGCATCGCCACCATCATCGAGCGCGTCTGAGCGCCGGACCCGGAGACAGAGGAAAGACCATGACAGAGAACATGATCGGCTGGGACCTCGGCGCCGACCGGGTGCTCGTGCTCACCATCGACGACCCGAACCAGTCGACCAACACCATGACCGAGGCGTTCGCGCGCGACCTCACCGCCACCGTCGACCGGCTCGAAGCCGAGAAGGACAGCTACGACGGTGTCATCCTCACCTCGGGCAAGGACACCTTCTTCGCCGGTGGTGACCTGAATCTGCTGATGAACGCGACCCCGGAGACCGCGCCGGAGATCGCGCTCGGCCTCGACACCTACAAGGCCGCGTTCCGCCGGCTCGAGCGCCTCGGCAAGCCGGTGGTCGCCGCGATCAACGGGACCGCGCTCGGCGGCGGCTTCGAGGTCGCCCTCGCCACCCACCACCGGATCGCGCTCGACGCGAAGGGCAGCCTGCTCGGCCTGCCCGAGGTCACCTTCGGCCTGCTCCCCGGCGCCGGTGGTGTCACCCGGACGGTGCGGCTGCTCGGCATCACCGACGCGGTGCTCAACGTCGTGGGTCAGGGCCAGCGGATGAAGCCGGCGAAGGCGTTGCAGGCCGGGATCATCCACGAGGTCGCCGCCACCCGCGAGGAGCTGTTCGACAGGGCTCGCGCCTGGATCGCGGCCAATCCCGAGGCGGCCCAGCCGTGGGATGTGAAGGGCTACAAGATCCCCGGCGGCACCCCGTCGAGCCCGGCGCTGGCGGCCAACCTGCCCGCGTTCCCGGCCAACGTCCGCAAGCAGCTCAAGGGTGCGCCGATGCCGGCGCCGATCGCAGTGCTGGCCACGGCCGTGGAGGGCGCGCAGGTCGACATCGACACCGCGTTCGCGATCGAGACCCGCTACTGCACCAACCTGATCTGCGGTCAGGTCTCCACCAACATGATCAAGTCCCTGTTCTTCGATCTGGGGACGATCAACAAGGGCGGCAGCCGCCCCGAAGGCTTCCCCGTGCGCACGCCGGAGAAGGTCCTCGTGCTCGGCGCGGGCATGATGGGCGCGGGCATCGCCTATGTGCAGGCCCGCGCCGGCATGCAGGTCGTGCTCGAGGACGTCACCCTCGAGGCGGCGCAGCGCGGCAAGGACTACTCGCGCAAACTGCTCGACAAGGCGCTGCGCAAGGGCGCGATCAGCCAGGACTCCTACGACGAGGTCCTGGGCCGCATCCACCCGACCGCCGACCCGGCCGACGCCGCGGGCTGCGACTTCGTCGTCGAGGCGGTGTTCGAGGATCCGGGCCTGAAGCAGAAGGTGTTCGGCGAGATCGAGCACCTGGTGAACCCCGACGCCCTGCTCGGGTCCAACACCTCCACCCTGCCGATCACCGATCTGGCCACCGGGGTGCAGCGGCAGCAGGACTTCATCGGTCTGCACTTCTTCTCGCCGGTGGACAAGATGCCGCTGGTGGAGATCGTCGTCGGCGAACAGACCAGCGACGAAGCCATCGCCCGCGCCATCGACTACACCCTCGCGATCAAGAAGACCCCGATCGTGGTGAACGACAGCCGCGGCTTCTTCACCAGCCGGGTCATCGGCCAGTTCATGGACGAGGCGATCGCGCTGGTCGCCGAGGGCGTGCACCCGGCGTCGGTCGAGCAGGCCGCCACCCAGGCCGGCTATCCGGTGGGCGCGCTGGCGCTGGCCGACGAGATCAATATGAAGCTGGCGCAGAAGATCCGGCGCAGCCTGCGCGAGAATCTGCTCGCCGAGGGCAAGCGCTGGACCGACTCCAAGGCGTACCCGCTCGTCGACGCCATGGTCGACGACTTCGACCGGCCCGGCCGGCTCGAGGGCCGCGGCTTCTACGAGTACGACGCCGAGGGCAAGAAGCTCGGGCTGTGGTCCGGGCTGGTCGAGAAGTACACCCGTGACGACCACGGCATCTCGTTTGTCGACATGCAGGAGCGGATGCTGTTCGCCGAATCGCTCGACACTGTGCGGTGTTTCGACGAGGGCGTGCTGCGCACCGTGCCGGACGCGAACATCGGCTCCATCTTCGGCATCGGGTTCCCGGCGTGGACGGGTGGTGTCGTGCAGTACATCAACCAGTACGCGGGCGGCCTGGCGGGTTTCGTGGCCCGCGCCGACGAGCTGCGGGCCGCCTACGGTGACCGGTTCGAGGTGCCGGAGTCGTTGCGCACCAAGGCCGCCGCCGGGGAAACGCTCGGCTGAGCGACATGACGACGGACACGACCTTCCGGCATCCGGTGCTGCCGGGCACCGGGGTCGCCTCGGCGCGCGGGGTGCGCGGTGACGGCAGGCGCGCGCATCGCAGGCGCGCCGTGGTCGCCGCGGCGCGGGACGTGTTCGTCGTCAACGGCTATCACGGCGCGCGCATGGAGGAGATCAGTGCGCGCGCCGGGATCTCCAAGCCGGTGCTCTACGACCACTTCGCGAACAAGCTGGACCTGTATCTCGCGGTCCTGCAGCAGTATCTGGACCGGATGGTCGACGGTGTCCGCACCGCGGTCGCGGCCGAGACCACGCCCCGGTCCCGGGTGCGGGTGGCCGTGGCGGTGTACTTCGATTTCGTCGACGAGGATCCGGGCGGGCACGTGCTGGTCTTCGAATCACCGGTGCCGAGCGAACCGAGCATCGAATGGCGGGTGCGCAGCGCTCTGCGGGCGTGCGCCGACCTCGTGGCCGCTGAGCTGCGGGCGGTCGGGGTGGCCGCAGCGCCCGCCGACATGTACGCCTGGAGCCTGGTCGGCGCCAGTCACCTCGCGGCCCGGCAGTGGCTCGACGCCGGCCGCCCGATCGCCAAGCACGACGCCGTCGATGTGACGGTCGCGCTGTGCTGGAACGGCCTGTCCGGGGTGCGACCGCAGACCGGCCCCGAAAGACCTCGATTGTCAGAAGAACTCGATCCGCACAACTGAATGGACCGCAACGCCATGTCACCGTCCTTTGTCCTGCACGAATCCGATGACACCTTTCTCGCGACCGCCCCGAATCGCTATGTGCACGTGGTCGACATCGCCGCGCCGCCGAGCGCCGTCTGGGCCGCGCTGACCGCCGACGACGCGCTGGTGTCGTGGTCCGGCGCCGTCACCGGGATGCGCTGGATTTCCCCGCGGCCCTACGGTATCGGCTCCACCCGGGTCGTCACCCTCGCCGGCGCGGCCGCCCTGACCGAACGCTTCTACCGCTGGGACGACGAACGCCGCATGACCTTCACCGTCGACTCGGCCTCCATCCCCGGCCTCCGCCGTTTCGCCGAAGACATCGACCTCACCCCCAGCCCCACCGGCACCCGCCTGACCTGGACCTTCGCCGTCGAAGGCGGTGCGGCCCTACGCCCGCTCCTGCGCCTGTCCGGCCCGATCACGAACCGCCTCACAGCCTCCATCGCCCGCGGCATCGTCCGCAAGGTCGACACCCCGGTCCACTGAGCCGAGCCGACCGAGGCCCCGACGGTGCGCAGCCACAGCCCGCGCCCGCCGGGGCCTCGCCGGTAGTGTCGGCGCGGTGATCGAAGGGGGACAGCGGAATCAGCCAATAGCGAAGGCGTTGGCGGCCCTGGATGCGGCATTCGCCCGGGTGACTCCGCCCGCGTCGATCGACGCATGTCCGTGCTGCCGTACGCCGCGGGACTACGCGAGGCTGCTCGATCATCCACGTTCTGCGCTGACGGCCGCAGATCTGAGCGCCTACACGTTCCGTGCGCTGACGACAGTGGGATCCGCGACGGACTTCCGCTACCTGGCGGGGAGAATTCTCCAGCTGCTGCACACCGACGACCGTGCGATGCCGGATATGGAAGTGGTCTACGGGAAGCTGCGCCTCGCCGGCTGGCAGACGTGGCCGGAGGCCGAGGCGGTCACCTCGGTGATGGACGCGCTGTGGGCGCACCAGTTCACGAACGACCTGCCGGAGGGGGACATCGGTGCGGTGTTGTGTGCGCTCGGCACGGCGCAGGGCACCGTCGCGCACCGCCTGATCGACTGGAGTGACCTGGCAGACGCTGCAAAGGTGCGGCAGCTGCACGACTTCGTATTGCGGCACTGTCGTGTGCGGGGTGGGACCGCGGTTCCTTCGAATGCCTACTGGGACAGGGCATCGGAGGCCTACGGCGAGCTGGTGGAGTGGCTCGACGGTGGAGCGGCGCTCGGTGCGGTGGTCGCGGCGTTCGAGCGTTCCGACGACTCGCAGACACTCGAGTTACTCGGGGAGATCCATTCGTTCCTTGATCGCTGACCTTCCATGTCGCGGTCGTGGGGGAGGGGCGCGGGTGGGCTCGGATGAAGGGGTGGTGGGGGGAGCGTGCTCCGGCACAGGAGCTGGGGCAGAAGAGGGGAGCTCCTTCGGGTGGAGAACACGTGGCTCATGTGGAGCCGATTGGCTGGCCTATCCTCCAGAAATAGCATGAAGAGACGTAGATATGCGCATCTACTAATGATTAACCCCACCATTGGATCCACGAACACAACCCGACCTCACGTCCTAAAAAGACGCTGAAGAGGGCAGGGGTGGGTCCTCGTGGCTGTGGTGAGACCAGCTGTGCTGGTTTCAGTTCGAGCTGGTGGAGTGGCCGATCGGGTGCGTGGCGGTGCGGGCCGGGTGCGCGGAATCGGCGATGGTCTGGGCGGTGTGGAAGACGTCTTCGAGCATGGCGGGGGTGAGTCTGCCGGTGAAGGTGTTGTGGGGGCTGACGTGGTAGCAGCCGAGGATGGTGATCGTGCGGCCGTCCGGGTGGGTGAGGGTGAGCTCGGCGCCGTGGCCGAAGCGGGGGCGAGGTCGGGGTACCGTCCAGCCGCCTTCGGTGAGCACCGTGAAGAGGGCCTGCCAGCCGAAGGCGCCCAGGACGACGATGACCCGCACCGTCGGGGCCAATAGTTCCAGCTCTCGGCTGAGGAAGGGGGCGCAGCGGTGGCGTTCCTCGCTGGTCGGCTTGTTCTCCGGTGGGGCGCAGTGCACGGGAGCGGTGAGGCGCGTGTTGACGAGCCGGATGCCGTCGTCTAAGCCGACCGGATGGGCGCCGGTCGCGAGTCCGACGGCGTGCAGTGCGGCGAAGAGGACGTCTCCGCTGCGGTCGCCGGTGAACATGCGGCCGGTGCGGTTGCCGCCGTTGGCGGCGGGTGCCAGGCCGACGACGAGGATCTCGGCGTCGTCGGGACCGAATCCGGGAACGGGGCGGGCCCAGTAGGTCTCGTCGCGGTAGGCGGCGCGTTTGACGCGGCCGGCTTCCTCCCGCCAGGCGACGAGGCGGGGACAGGCGCGACAGGTGCAGACGAGGCGGTCGAGGTCGGCGACGCTCCCGGCGTCTCGAGCCGCGAGCGGTGCGGTTTCCGGGGCGTCGCCGGCCATCGGACCAGTCTAGTCCGCCTGGCGTGACGGACCACCGAACCGCCTGCGCGGTACCGCTGGTACCACGTACTGTGGGGCGCATGGTGTCCACAGAGATCGTGACCGCCGACGGAGTCGTGCGCGGTCGTGCGGGCCGTCGAGTCGTCAGCTGGCGAGCCCTTCCCTACGCGGCCGCGCCCGTCGGAGAACTCCGATTCCGCGCGCCCCAACCCGTGCGACCGTGGACGGGGGTGCGCTCGGCGACGGAGTACGGCTTCGCGGCGATGCAGCACCCCAACGGTGCGCGCACCGGCCCCCGCACGTGGCAGCCGACCGGTGAGGACTGTCTGACCCTGAACGTGACCGCGCCGGCGACGCCGTCGGCGAGTCCGCGGCCGGTCATGGTTTTCATCCACGGCGGCGGGTACGTGATCGGTGCCGCGAGCATGTACTCGGGTGCGCGATTGGCGGTGCGCGGCGACGTGGTCGTGGTGTCGGTGACCTACCGGCTCGGGGCCATGGGCTATGTCGATTTCAGCGAGTTCTCCACGCCGGAGCGGCCTTTCGAGTCGAACCTCGGGCTGCGGGATCAGGTCGCCGCGCTCGAATGGGTGCGGCGCAATATCGCCGCGTTCGGTGGTGACCCGGAGAATGTGACCATCTTCGGCGAGTCGGCGGGCGCGCACGCGGTGGTCGCGCTGCTGGCGACCCCGGCCGCGAAGGGCTTGTTCCACCGGGCGATCGCGCAGAGCGCGCCCGCGGACTGGACCGCCGAGCCGGCGGAGGCGCGGCGCTTCGCGCGCAGCTGCCTGGAACGGCTGGGCGCCGGTCCTGCCGACGCCGCGACCGTGCTGGCGACGACGCTGGCGAGCGAGTTGTGCCGGGCGGCCGATCGGGCGCTGTACCGGACGCTGCGGGAACGGCCGGGCAGTTTCCCGTACACGCCGGTGGTGGACGGAGAGTTCCTGCCGGAGGCGCCGATCGACGCGATCGCCGGGGGCCGTGCGCATCGGGTGCCGTTGATCATCGGGACGAACCGCGACGAGGCGACGCTGTTCCAGCGGTTCATGAAGTCGGTGCCGCACACGCCCGCACAGCTCACCACCACGTTCGGACGCTGCGATCCGGGGGCGGAGCAGCGCGTGGTCCGGAGCTATCCCGGGTATCCGGCCGCGCGGACCGCGGTGCGGATCGGCGGTGACTTCATGTTCCTGCGGCCGACACTGGCCGTCCTGGAGGGCCACAGCCGGTTCGCGCCGACCTACGCCTACCGTTTCGACTACGCGCCACGTGCCGTGCGGCTGGCCGGGTTCGGTGCGACGCACGCGCTGGATCTGGTGCCGGTGTTCGGCTGGGTGGACAGTCCGGTCGGCCGGGCGATGACAGCCGCGGGTGGGCGGCGGGCCTTCCGTGCGGTGCAGGACCACGTGCAGGACAACTGGGTGAGTTTCGCCCGGACGGGGGAGCCGCTGGCGGCGTGGTCGCCGTATACGGCCGAGCGGAGGGCGACCTGCATCATCGACCATCCGCCGCGGGTGCTGATCGATCCCGAGGCGGCGCGGCGGGAAGCCTGGCGCGATGTCCGGATCTCCGCGCTGGGTGGTTCGGCCGATCGGAAGAACGAGGCATGACGGTCGAGCTGGACGCGGGGCTGCTGGCGGAGCGCATCAGGGCGCTCTACGCCGAGGACGAGCAGATCCGGGCGGCGACGCCGCTCGAGGACGTGCACGCGGCGGTCACCACGCCGGGTCTGCCACTGGCGCACATCGTTTCGACGGTGATGACCGGCTACACGGATCGGCCCGCGCTCGGTATCCGGCGCACCGAGCCGGTGGTCGAGGGCGGGCGGGTCACGCGGCGGCTGCTGCCGGAGTTCGAGTCGGTGACCTACGGCGAGGTGTGGGCGCGGGCTCGGGCGCTGGCTGCCGCGTGGCACGCGGCGGGGGTCGGGGCGGGGGATTTCGTCGCGACGCTCGGATTCACCGGGGCCGATTACACGGTGCTGGATCTGGCGACGATCCATCTGGCCGGGGTGGCGGTGCCCTTGCAGTCGGGTGCCGGTCTCGCGCAGTTGCGGTCGATCCTGGATGAGACGGGGCCGCGGGTGTTCGCGGTCGACACGGCGCATCTGGCGATCGCGGTCGAGACGGTGCTGGCCGGTACGCCACCGAATTCGCTGCTGGTGTTCGATCATCACGCGGACGACGACGATCACCGGGACGCGCTGGCCGCCGCCCGCGCCCGGCTGACCGCGGCGGGTTCGACAGTCACGCTGCACACCATCGACGAGGCGATCGCCCAGGGCAGAGTCGTCGAGCCCGCGCCGCTGACGGTGCCGGGGCCGGACGAGGATCCGCTGGCGATGCTGATCTACACCTCCGGCAGTACGGGGACGCCGAAGGGCGCGATGTACACCCATCGGCTGGTGGCGGCGGGTTGGCAGCCCGCCCGTCCGGTGGCGGTGCTCAATGTGAACTTCCTGCCGATGAGTCACATCGCGGCGCGGTTGACGCTGACCGGTGTGCTGGCGCGGGGCGGGACGGCGTATTTCGCGGCGGCGCCGGATATGTCGACTTTGTTCGAGGACATCGAGCTGGTGCGGCCGACGGAGATCTTCCTGGTGCCGCGGGTGTGCGACATGATCCTGCAGCGGTTCCGGCGTGAGGTGGATCGGCGGTCGGATCCGGGGGTGGATCCGGCGGTGCTGGCCGAGGAGGTCCGGACGGAGCTGCGCGAACAGTTCCTGGGTGGCCGGTTGATGACGGTGCTGTGTGGGAGCGCGCCGATCGCGCCGGATCTGCGGGAGTTCGTGGAGTCGGTGTTGCGGTTGCGGTTGCACGATGGTTACGGGTCGACCGAGACCGGGGGCGGTGTCATCTTCGATACCAAAGTGATGCGGCCGCCGGTGTTGGACTACAAGCTGGTCGATGTGCCGGAGCTCGGCTATTTCGGGACCGATAAGCCGTATCCGCGGGGTGAGCTGTTGCTCAAGACGACCACGATGATCTCGGGCTATTACCGGCGGCCGGAGGTCACCGCGGCGGTGTTCGACGAGGACGGTTTCTGCCGCACGGGTGATGTGGTCGCGGAGCTGGCGCCGGATCGGCTGGCCTATGTGGATCGGCGCAACAATGTGCTGAAGCTGTCGCAGGGGGAGTTCGTGACGGTGTCACGGCTCGAGGCGGTGTTCGCGGGGGCGGATCTGGTGCGGCAGATCTTCGTGTACGGCAGCAGTGAGCGGGCGTATCTGCTGGCGGTGGTGGTGCCGACGGAGGCGGCGCTCGCCGGGCCTGCCGAGGAGGTGCGGGCCGCGGTGAGTGCGTCGTTGCAGCGGGTGGCGGTGGCGGCGGAGCTGGAGCCGTATGAGATCCCGCGTGATTTCCTGCTCGAGACCGAGCCGTTCTCGATCGCGAACGGCCTGCTGTCCGGGGTCGGGAAGTTGTTGCGGCCCAAGCTGAAGCAGTGGTACGGCCCGCGCCTGGAGGCGCTGTACGACGATGTCGCGCGCGATCAGGAGGCGGAGTTGCAGCGGTTGCGCCGCGACGCTGCCGGTCTGCCGGTGTACGAGACGGTCGCGCGGGCGGCGCGCGCGGTGCTCGGGTGTTCGGCCACCGAGTTGCGGCCCGGGGCGCGGTTCGGTGATCTGGGTGGGGATTCGCTGGCGGCGCTGTCGTATTCGACGCTGCTGCGGGAGTTGCTCGGGGTCGAGGTGCCGGTGAACGTGTTGCTCGGACCGGACAGTGATCTGGCGCGGATCGCGGACTACGTCGGCCGGGAGCGTGAACCGGGCGCCCGGCGAACCGATGTCGAGGCGGTGCACGGTGTCGGTGCGACCGAGATCCGCGCGGCGGATCTCACGCTGGCGAAGTTCCTGGACGCGGAGATGTTGGATCGCGCCCGGGAGCTGCCGCCCGCCACGGTGCCGCCGTCCACTGTGCTGATCACGGGGGCGAACGGCTATCTGGGGCGGTTCCTGCTGCTGACCTGGCTGGAGCGGTTGGCGCCGCTGGGTGGTCGGGTGATCTGTGTGGTCCGAGGTGGGGACGCGGCTGCCGCGCGTGCGCGGCTGGCGGCGGTGTTCGCGACCGATCCCGCACTGCGCGAGCACTTCCGCGCGCTCGCCGACGGTGTGCTCGAGGTGGTGCCGGGGGATATCGGGGAGCCGGATCTCGGGCTGTCCGCGGCGGTGTGGCGGCGGCTGGCCGAGGAGGTGGATCTGATCGTGCATTCGGCGGCGCTGGTGAATCATGTGCTGCCGTATGGGCAGTTGTTCGGTCCGAACGTGGTCGGGACCGCCGAGGTGATCCGGCTGGCGTTGACGGCGACGCGCAAGCCGGTGAGCTATCTGTCGACCGTGGCGGTGGCGGCGCAGGGGGAGTCGTTCGCCGAGGACGGTGACGTGCGGGTGATGAGTCCGGTCCGGCGGGTGGAGGCGAGCTACGCAAACGGGTACGGCAACAGCAAGTGGGCCGGTGAGGTGCTGTTGCGGGAGGTGTCGGAGCGGTTCGGGTTGCCGGTGGCGGTGTTCCGGTCGGACATGATCCTGGCGCACAGCGACTATCCCGGTCAGCTGAATGTGCCCGACGTATTCACCCGGTTGCTGTTGAGTGTGCTCGTGACCGGTCTCGCGCCCGCGTCGTTCTATCTGACCGACGCCAACGGGCGGCGGCAGCGCGCGCACTACGACGGGTTGCCTGCCGATTTCGTCGCCGCGGCGGTGACGGGGCTGGGTGCGGCGGCGGTGACGGGGTACCGGACCTTCGATGTGGTCAATCCGCACGACGACGGTGTTTCGCTGGACAGTTTCGTGGATTGGCTGATCGAGGCGGGGCATCGGATCGATCGGATCGATGACTACGCCGACTGGTTCGCGCGTTTCGAGACCGCGCTGCGCGCGCTGCCGGAGGAGCAGCGCAGGCACACGCTGCTGCCGCTGTTGCAGGCGCATCGTCGTCCGGGGCGGCCGCTGCCGGGTTCGGCGCTGCCCGCCGAGGGATTCCGGGCGGCGGTGCGTGCGGCGGGGATCGGTGCGGAGCGCGATATCCCGCACCTGGGTCCGGAACTGATCGGCAAGTATGTCCGCGATCTGGCCGGGCTCGGTCTGCTCGGTCTCCGGAGCGAATAGCGGTGCGGGTCAGTGGGATCCACTCGGGGCCGCGGCGAGCAGTGGCGTGCTGGGCGGCGCCGGTCGGGGGACCTCGCCGCGCAGGGTGGTCCGGTTGATCAGGGCGTTGCGGGTGGCGCCGCGGATCTCGCGGGCGAGGTCGGCGACGACGGCCGGTGCGTTGCCGCGCTGATGGCGCAGCGCACCGGCGACCAGGCGCAGGGCGAGGGAGGGGGTGTGCAGGTCGGCGGGCGGGCGGGTGCGGGAGAAGATGCCGGTGGTGATCCGGGCCAGTTCGGGGTCGGTGGTGGCGCGGCGGTAGAGCTCGATCTCCAAGGGATGCATGGCTTCGCCGCGGGCCAGGCGGTTGGTCCAGTGGAAGATGGCGCGGCAGTCGATGATGCGGCGGCGTTCCCACTCGTGCAGTGCCCGGTCGAGTGCGGCCGGGTCGTCGAGGGTGGCGGCCACCGTCTCCCCGAGTAGTCGGCCGTAGCGTAGGGCGTCGCGGATGCCCTGGGCGGTCACCGGGTCCTTGAAGTGGCCGGAGTCGCCGGGCAGTGCCCAGCCGGGACCGGTGGATCGGCGGAAATAGGAGGCGATGCCGGTCGCCGAGCGGACGCGGCCGACGCGTTCGCAGCCGTCGAGCCGGGCGGCGAGGGCGGGAATCCGTGCGACGGCTTCGGTGTAGCGGCGTTTGGCTTCGCCGGGGCCGGTGCGTTCCCGGCTCGCCGGTGGCTGGACCAGGCTCAGGACCAGGCCGTCGTCGCAGGGGAACGCGGTGCCGAGATCGGCGCCTGCGCGCCATTGGGCGGCGGTGTCGCGCGGGGTGTCGCCGTGGTCGCGCCAGTAGGCGTAGTAGCAGTCGCGGCCGCTGGGGACGGTGAGGAACGGTTCGTCGGCGCCCACGGCGCGGGCGATGCTGCTGTGCCTGCCGTCGGCGCCGACGACCAGTGCGGCGCGGATCTCGACGACGGCGCCGGTGCGGTCGGTGTAGCGGACGCCGGCGCAGCGATCGCCTGCCCAGAGGACGGAGGTGACCCGGCAGCGGGTGCGGACGTCGGCGCCCGCGGCGATGGCGGCGCGGACGAGGACGTCGTCGAGGCCGGTGCGGCGCACGCACATGGCGTAGTCGATGCCGTCGACGGTGGGGAAGGTGGAGGTGATGCCGTAGCCGGCGCCTTCGGCGTAGGCCTGGGTCAGCCGGGGTGCGCCGAGGGCCTTGACGTCGGCGAGGACGCCCAGTGTCCGGAGTTCGGCGAGTCCGGCGGGCCAGAGCAGGTGGGTGGACAGGGTTTCCGAGGGCAGGGGTGCGGCGTCGAGGACGATGACGCTGCGGCCCGCTCGTGCCGACGTCACTGCGGTCGCCGCGCCGGCGCAGCGCGCGCCGACTATGACGACGTCGGCCGACTCGGCCGAGGTGACGGGGGAATCGAGCATGGGTACCGCCTCGGTCATCGAGTCTCGGACAGTGTGTCCGAGAAGATGATCCGGTCGGCGGCGACCACTGTCAACAGAGCGTGGAGGCCACGGATTCGCGGCTGCTCGGCCGTTGCCGGTCCACGGCGGTGGTCGCGGGGCACAATGGGCGCATGGTCGACGCACGAGGGCTCGCGGCCGAGCAGTTCGGGAGCCGCTGATGTCCTCGCTGACCCGTGTTCCGCGATCGGCGCGGAAGTCGGCCGGTGACCGTCGTTCGGAGTTCGAGCCGCGGGTGTTGCGGGCGGTGGAGGACCTGCTGGCCGAGGGCACTCCGTTCACCGAGCTGGCGGTGCAGCGGATCGCCGCCGCGTCGGGGTCGGCCAGATCCACGTTCTACCGGTATTTTCCGGACAAGAGCAGTCTGTTGGTGCGGCTGGGTGAGCTGGCCACCGCCGATCTATTCGCGGCCGCGGAGCGGTGGTGGAGTGCCGAGCGCACCGAGCGGCAGGCCGGTGTCGTCGATGCCGCTGCCGCGATGATCGAGGGGGTGCGGGCGCACCGCTATCTATTGCTGGCGTTGAGTGAGGTCGCCGCGTACGACCGGGAGGTCGGCGCCTATTGGCGGGCGCGGGTGGCCGCGTTCACCGAGCTGGTCGGGGCGCGGCTGGCGGCGGATCGGGCGGCGGGACGGGTCGCCGCGCAGCTGGATCCGCGCGCCACCGCGGTGATCCTGACCTCGATGGTCGAGCGCACGATGGCCGTGGCCTGCTCCGCCGACACCGACACCGGGATCGAGGACGGGGAGCTGGCCGCGGCGCTGGGGCGGGCCATCTGGCTGGTCGTCTACGGCGACGCGCCCTGATCGGTCAGCGGAGGGCGGCGTCGGGGGCGAAGGAGGTGAGTCCGACGTCGCGGTACTTGCTGACGAGGTGCTGGTATTTGCGCCGGTTGCGAGCCATGGGGGAGTCGGTGACGGTCGCGGGCAGGCGGTCGAAGGCCACGCGCAGGGCCTTGGTGATCGCCTGGAATTCGCGGTCGTGGCGGCGGGTCCAGGGGTAGGGCATGTGGGCGCGCACGTCGGGATGCATGATGCCGCAGCCGAGCACCATCAGGAGGTGGCCGAGCGCGGGTGAGCTGAGCCGCCACAGTGGTCCGGTGGCGGCGGGCAGGAAGAACGGCCGCGGGGCGTGCCGGACGGTGGCGACGGCGGTGGCCAGGGCGGGGGTGGGCCGGAGTTCGGTGGCGGCCATGTGGGCGTAGTGGGCGACGAGTTCGGTGTAGTCCTCGATCGGTCGCGACTTGCCGGGCAGGTGCAGGCCGGCGGTCTTGTGCCGGTAGTGGTCCCAGATGGCCTGGTTCTCGGCGCGGGTCGGTTCGGCGTCGGTGAGGGCGAGGTAGGCGCCGCGCTGGACGAAGAAGGTGGAGTACAGGATCCAGTTCCATGACTGGGGGTTGAGCGCGGAGTACCGTTCGCCGTCCGGGCCGACGCCTTTGACCTCGCGGTGCAGCACCATCAGGCGTTCGGCCTCGGTCGCCCGGTCGGGGTCTTCGCCGTGGTAGATCAGCTGGTCGGCGGCGGCGGTGCGGACCGCGCGGGCCCACGGTTCGGTGCGTGCGCGTCCGGTGTCCTCCAGGGCCGCGGAGACCGGCGGCAGCATGGTCTGGTCGAACAGGCCGACGCCGAAGAGGCTGAACAGCACGGAGCCGCCGACCCGTTCGAAGCGGGCGACGGCGTCGGAGACGTGGTCGGGCGTCGTCGCGGGCGCGATGTGGGGCACGGGACAGGTCATGGGAACTCCTTTGTTCCAGCGTCGCGGACCGCCGGTCCGGTCGATTTTCTGGCGCTATTCTGGTGTCGCGCGACTCCAGAAACTCGTGTGGTGTCAGAGTGCACCAGAATGACGGGATGGTCAAGAGCATGGGTGAAGATTCCGCGGACGCCGCCACGCCGCGCGCCTACGCGGGCGTGACGGCCGACGAACGCCGCTCACGCCGCCGGGCGGCCCTGGTCGAAGCGGCGCTGGATCTGCTCGCCGAGGGTGGCGCCCCCGCGGTCACCAAACGAGCGGTCTGCGCGCGCGCACGACTGAACGACCGCTACTTCTACGAACAGTTCGCCGACCGTGACGTGCTGCTGACGGCGATGGCCGACGACCAGACGACCGAGGGCATCGCCGCCGTGGTCACCGCCACCCGCGCTGCCGCCCCCGACGTCGACAGCCAGGTCCACGCGGCCGCCGATGCCGCCCTCGGCTTCCTGATCGCCGACCCGCGCCGGTCCGCCCTGCTGTTCACCGCCCACAGCACCGAGGCGCTGCAATCCGCGCGGGTGTCCACCCAGCACGCCATCGCCCGCACCATGGCGGCAGTGGGTCGTGAGTTGTTCCCGGAATCGGCGACCCGCGAACTGGACTCCGAGATGGCCGCCTACACCGTGGTCAGTGGCACCCTCGAATTGGTCGCGGCGTGGATGCGCGGGGAGTTCGACACCACCCGAGAGCATCTCACCGAGGTGATCGCCCGCCAGCTGCTCCAGATCAGGTTCGCCGACAACCCGCGCGCGACCCCCGCCGGCTGAGGTCAGCCGCGCGGCGCGGCGATCCAGTCGTGCCAGCCACCCGCGAGGACCAGCTCGGCCAGCCGGCGGTAGCCATCGCTGCCCGGATGCGCGCCGTCGCCGGCCGTCACCTCCGCACGCCAGATCGGGTCCTCGGCCAGGGTCGCGGTGAC
This sequence comes from Nocardia sp. NPDC050718, assembly GCF_040654235.1. Lineage (NCBI taxonomy): Bacteria > Bacillati > Actinomycetota > Actinomycetes > Mycobacteriales > Nocardiaceae > Nocardia > Nocardia sp. NPDC050718. The sequence goes on from NZ_JBFAHQ010000004.1 coordinate 363,489, forward strand.
ATCGATGAACGGGACTTCCCGTGCGTGGCAGAGCGCGCCCATCTGTTCGGCGAGCTCGGTGACGCGGCGCAGATGCGGTTCGCCCGCGTCGATCACCGGTGGCGGGCCGACGACCAGCGGGGCCAACGCGCGCTGGTGGGCGCCGTCGAGGATCGTCGTGAGATTGTCCAGGGTGCGGTCCGGATCGACCCGGGGCGCGCCGTTCTCCTCGACCGCGTCGTTGGCGCCGAAGGACAGGACAAGTCGCTGGTCGGCTTCGGTCTGCACGCGCGGCTCGATCTCGGTCCAGCAGCGGCGCAGGACGTCCGTGGAGGTGTTGCGCCGGATTCCGAGGTTGAACGCGGTCGTTCCGGCGCCGGTGGCGGCGAGTACACGGCCCACCCACCCCTGGTACTCGGGGTCGCCGATGCCCTGCACGAACGAGTCGCCGAAGAAGAAGACGCGAAGATCTGCACTCACCCGCATGACACTATGGGGCCCGCTGGGCGCGATGTCAGCTCGCCCAGCCCAGCCTGCGCAGTACCCGGTCGCTGCGTGCGGACCCGGATTCCCTGCGGGCGACGTGGACCGCCGCGAGCGCGGCGCCGAGGCCCGCCCCGGCCGCGTTGAGCAGGACATCGTCGATCGAGGACACCCGGCCCAGCTCGAGCACGTATTGGAGCAGCTCGAGCGTGGTCGAGACGAGTGCGCCGACCGCCGTCATCCGCAGCACGCCCGCCAGGCGCGGAAACCGCAGGGGGAGCAGGAAACCCAGCGGCACGAACAGGATCAGATTGGCGCCGACCTGGACGACGGCGGTGCCCGGTGCCGCGCCGAGCGTGTCGAGCAGGTCCCGCAGTGGCACCGCGCTGATCGCGCGTTCTCCGGCGGCGGGGGTGAGGATCATCCACACCCACGGCAGGGTGGCGCCGAGGATCCCGACCTCGGCGATCGAATGCCGCAACGCCTGTCTACGCGGTAGTCCGGCGCGGAGCCTGCGACGGATCAGCAGCGCGGTCGCGGCGGCCAGTGCGGGCACCGCCACCAGCCAGACGATCAGGACATGCCCCCACGACGCCCACACGCTCCCCACCGCTCCCACGATAGCGGCGGCTCAGGGCGCGACGATGCGGGCGGCGGCGAAGACGGTGGCGGCGCGGCGGGTCGAGAGTTGTTCGGTGTCGCCGCGTTCGGCCGCGAACCGGGCCTGCATGGCGTTGGTGCGGGTCAGGTCGGAGAGCATGCGCAGCAGGATGACCGGCGGTACGGCGTCGGTGAGCAGTCCTTCGCGTTGTCCGCGGCGCAGTTCGGTCAGTTTGGCGTCGATGGTGCGGCGCAGCAGCGGTCCGATGTGGGCGCCTTCGGGTTCCAGGTCGGACCAGGCTTGCAGGCGCGCGTTGTCGGGGTGGGCGACGAAGTGGTCGAAGAGGCGGCCGACGTAGGCGGGCACGTCGTCGGCGCGCAGCGCGGTCTCCTCGGCGGTTTCGGTGGTCCAGCGCTCGGTGACGGCCGCGTAGAGCTCGTTCTTGCCGGGGAAGTAGGCGTAGAGGCGGTCCTTGCTGGCGTGCGCGGCGTCGGCGATGCGGTTGATCCGGGCGCCGGCGATGCCGTATTCGGCGAACTCCGCCTTGGCGGCAGCGAGTATTCGCTCCCGGGTTGCCTCACCTGCCGCACGCATGGCCGGAATCGTACCCCTCTTGCCGAACCAACTGGTTCGGAACTATGGTCCGTTCGGAACCAGATGGTTCTGGAATCGGCGAGACGAGGACACCATGGGCGCGGACAAGCCACGTTGGCAGCAACTCCGGGAGCAGACCGAGGGCGTCTCCACCGCCGAACTGGACGCGCTATGGACCCGGCTACGCCCGGCCCGCACCGACGACATCCTGGGCGAGTGGCGCGGCGACGCCTTCCAGACCGGTCACCCGCTGTGCCGAGCGCTGCCCGCGAGCCGCTGGTACGGCAAGAACTTCCTCGCCGTCGACGACGCCAAGCCGCTGATCTGCCGCGCCGAGGACGGCACCCTGTTCTCGAATGTCGAATTGGGACAGGGCGAGGCGACGCTGTGGAACATCGAGTTCCGCGGCGAGGTGACCGCGACCATGGTCTACGACGGGCGCGCGGTGTTCGACCACTTCAAGTGGCTCGACGAGAACACGCTGATGGGCATCATGAACGGGCGCGCCGAACTGGTCCTGTCCAAGGGCGAGTACTTCTACTTCCTGCTGGAACGGGTGTCCTGATGCGCACGACGGCGGTCCTGTCGCGTGATCCGGCCGCGGCGTTCTCGATCGAGGACGTCGAGATCGACGAGCCGCGCGGCGGGGAGATCCTGGTGCGGATCGCGGCGGCGGGCATCTGTCACACCGACCTGGTGACCCGGCGCGCCGGTGCGGCGGATCGGCCGATCCTGCTCGGGCACGAGGGTGCCGGTGTCGTGGCCGCGGTCGGGCCCGAGGTGCGCGCGGTGCGCCCCGGCGATCATGTCGTGCTGACGTTCCGGCATTGCGGCGAGTGCGCGACCTGCGTGGACGGGCGGCCGGCCTACTGTCAGCGTTCGGTCGCGCTCAACCAGTTCGGGCGGCGCGCGCACGAGGGAGCGCGGGTGTCGCGCGAGGGCGTCCCGGTGCTGGACGGTTTCTTCGGCCAGTCGAGTTTCGCCGGATACGCGCTGACCACCGAGGACAACACCATCGTCGTGGACCCGGCGCTGGACCTGGCCGTGGCCGCGCCGTTCGGCTGCGGTTTCCAGACCGGGGCGGGTGCGGTGCTCAACGTGCTGCGGCCCACGGCGGGGGCCTGGTTGGCGGTGTTCGGGGCTGGTGCTGTCGGGATGGCCGCCCTGCTGGCGGCGCGCTCGGTCGAGGGCGTGCGGGTGGTCGTGGTCGAAACCTCGGCGGCGCGCAGGGAACTGGCGCTCGAGCTCGGTGCCGAGGCCGCACTGGACCCCGCCGAGGGGCCGACCGTGCCGCGGCTGCGTGCGCTCACCGGTGGCGGTGTCACGCACGCGATCGATACCACCGGCGTGCCCGCGGTGCTCGGCGACGCCGTCGCCGCGCTGGCCACGGGGGCGACCGTGGTCGCGGTCGGGCTCGGCGCGGGCACCCCGCCGGTGGATGTCGGCGATATCGTGTTGCGCGGCAAGACGATTCGCGGATGCCTGGAAGGCGACAGTGTGCCGTCGACGTTCCTGCCGCACCTGCTCGGGCTGTACGCCGAGGGGCGGTTCCCGGTCGACCGGCTCATCGGCCGGTATCCGCACACCGAGGTCGACGCCGCGCTCGCCGACCAGCGCGCCGGGCGTGTGGTGAAGCCGGTGCTGACATGGTGAACGACTACTCCCGCGAACGGTCCCGCTCATGACGATTCTGCACAGCGACATCCTGCGCGCCGAGGACGAGGACATCCCGTCGAACGCGGCGACGGTGGCGGCGCGCGCCGAACGGTTGCTCGCGGCGTTGAACGCCGCGCGTGAGGTGTTCGTCGCGCACGGCTATCACGGCGCGAGCATGGATCAGATCGGTCTGCGGGCGGGCATGAGCAAGCCCGTGCTCTACACCCTGTACGCGAACAAGCTCGATCTGTATCTGGCGGTGCTCCAACATCATCTGGACCGGATGGTCGGCGGGATCCGCAACGCGCTGACCGGCGCGAGCGGCCAGGAGGACAAGGTCCGGCGCGCGGTGCGGGCGTACTTCGACTTCGTCGACGACGACCCGGACGGGCATGTGCTGATCTACGAATCGCCGGTGCCGAGCGAACCGAGCGTGCGCTGGCGGGCCCGGCACGCCTTCGGGGAGTGCGCGGTGCTGGTGAGCGCCGAGTTGCGCGCGGCCGGGATGGACGACGCGCGGGCGTTCGCGTGCGCGTTCGGGGTGGTCGGGGCCAGTCATCAGGCGGCGCGGCTGTGGCTGGACACGGGCAGGCCGATTCCCAAGCAGGACGCGGTGGAGACGACGGTCGCCCTGTGCTGGAACGGTTTGGCCGGGATCGGCTGATCGCGGGAGGAGTTCAGTCGGCGATGGCGGGCAGGGGGCTGCCGTCGAGGAGTTCGTCGCTGGGCAGGCGGCCGATGAGGACGGCCAGGGCACGCTTCCAGCGGCGCACGACCGCTTCGCGTTCGCCGAGGGTGCCGGTGAGCATGGCCGTCATGGACAGGCCGGTGAGCAGGTCGATGGTGAATTCGACGAGGACTTCCGCGCGCGGGTCCGAGGCGTACGGTTCGCCGACGACGGCGAGGTAGAGCCTGCGCATCTCGGTGAAGACGCGGCGCTCCTCGTGGACGAGGCGTTCGCGCAGCTCGGCGTCGGTGCGGGCGGCGACCCACAGGTCCAGGGCGGTGAAGAAGGCCGGGCTGTTGAGGTCGCGCCAGGCCAGGTCGACGATCGATTGCAGCCGGTCGCGGCCGGCAGGCAGGAGTTCGGCTTCGCGCTGGAACTGTTCCAGCCGCAGGTCGACGACGCGGGTGGTGGCCGCGATGAGCAGTTCCGCGCGGGTGGGGAAGTGGTGCTGCACGGTGCCGCGGGCGAGTCCGGCGCGTTCCTGGACGGCGCTGACGGTGGTCGCCGCGTAGCCGCGTTCGAGCAGGCATTCCGCCGTGCAGGCGAGGATCAGGGCCCTGGTCGAGGCCCGGCGTTCGGCCTGGGTGCGGCGCGGTTGTTGCAGGGTCACCCGACAAATCGTACGCGGTGACGGTAAGAAGGGCGAACGCCGGGCGAATCGGTGCGTGATTGCCTATTGACGCAGAGACAGCAACCTGATGCAATCAAGAAACCGTACGCAGTAACTGTTTCTTCCGAGTGAAGGGCTGCGATGACGCAGATCTCTCATATTCGCCGGGGCGCCGGCTCGCCGATCGTGCTGGTGCACGGGCTCGGTAGCCGCTGGCAGATCTTCGCGCCGGTGATCGATCTCCTGGCCGAGCGCCACGAGGTGATCGCCCTCGACCTGCCGGGATTCGGCGACACGCCGGCACTGCCCGGTGTGCTGCCCGGCCCGCGCGGGTATGCCGACTGGCTGGCGCAGTGGCTCGGCGACAACGACATCCGGCGTCCGCACGTCGTCGGCAGCTCCATGGGCGGCGGTATCGCGCTCGAGCTGGGGCGTTCCGGTGTCGCCGCCGCCGTCACCGCCTTCTCCCCGGTGGGCTTCTACGGCGGGCCCGGCCTGCGCTGGGTCCAGGGTTCGCTGACCGCCATGCGCGCGGTCGCGCGCTTCGCCGGTCCGGCGCTGGACAAGGCGGTCGCCTATCCCGCCGGGCGCGCGGCGCTGCTGGCCGTCATGTTCGGGCATCCGACCCTGGTCGCCCCCGACGCGGCCCGGGTCGACCTGGCCGGATTGGCGGGCGCGAGCTCGTTCGCCGCGGCCCGCGACGATTTCGCCACCTACGTCCTGGACGCGAGCGACGACCCCGGCGCGCTCACCGGCATCCCGGTGACGATCGCCTGGGGCACCCGCGACGTGGTGCTCACCCACCGCACCCAGAGCGCCCGCGCGCGAGCGGTGCTGCCGTTCGCCCGCCACACCGATCTGCCCGGTTGCGGCCATCTGCCCTTCAGCGACGCCCCCGAGCTGTGTGTTCGGACCATCCTCGACAACCGGAGTGCGCCATGAAACCCTCGATCGCGGTCATCGGCAGTGGATTCGGTGGCCTGGCCGCCGTGATCGCGTTGAAGAAACGGGGCTTCGACGACATCGTCGTGTTCGAGAAAGCCGACGAGGTCGGCGGCGTCTGGCGCGAGAACACCTACCCCGGCGCGGCCTGCGATGTGCCCTCGCCGTTCTACTCGTACTCCTTCGAGCCGAATCCGCGCTGGCCGCACCGCTTCTCGCGGCAACCGGCGATCCTGGACTACATCCGCGACGTTGCCGACAAGTACGACGTGCGCCGCCACATCCGCTTCGGCACCGAGGTCACCGGTGCGGCGTTCGACGACACCACCGGCAAGTGGACCGTGCGCCTGGATTCGGGCGACTCGGTCGAGGTCGACGTCGTCGTGCCCGCGGTCGGCCAGCTCTCCCGGCCCGCACTGCCCGCCATCGAAGGCCGGGAGACGTTCGCGGGCACCACTTTTCATTCCGCCGAGTGGAACCACGACATCGATCTGACGGGCAAGCGCGTCGCGGTGATCGGGACCGGGGCCAGCGCGGTGCAGTTCGTGCCCGAGATCCAGCCGCGCGTCGGGAAACTGACCCTGTTCCAGCGCACCGCGCCCTACATCGTCCCGCGCCCGGATCGTGAATTCAGCGACCTGCACCATCGGGTGTTCGAGAAGCTGCCGGTGACCGAGCTGGCCGAGCGCGGCACCTGGTACAGCGTGGTCGAGGGGCTCAGCCTGGCCTGGGTCTACGCCAAGCCGCTCGCCGCCACCATCCGGGCGATCTCCAAGTGGCACATGCGCAGGCAGACCGCGGCCAAGCCGGGCCTGTTCGAGCAGGTCTGGCCGGACTATCCGATCGGCTGCAAGCGGATGCTGTTCTCCGACAGCTACCTGCCCGCGCTGACCCAGCCGAATGTCGAGGTGAGCACCGACAAGATCACCGGGATCACCCCGGCCGGGGTGTGCACCGCCGACGGGCGCGAGCACGAGGTCGACGTCATCATCTGGGGGACCGGGTTCAAGTCGACCGAGTTCCTCGCGCCGATGGCGATCACCGGCACCGGCGGGCTCGAACTCGACCAGGAGTGGCGCACCGGGGCGCACGCCTACTACGGCATGACCGTGCCGCGGTTCCCGAACCTGTTCATCATGTACGGGCCCAACACCAATACCGGTGGCGGCTCGATCATCTACTTCCTCGAGGCCCAGGCCGAGTACCTCGGTGACTACGTCGCCCATCTCGCCGCGACCGGCGCGCCGCTGACGGTGCGGCCCGAGGTCGAACAGGCCTATGACGCCCGGATCCAGGACCAGCTCACCGACAGCGTGTGGAGCCGGTGCTCGTCGTGGTACCGGCAGGCCGACGGCCGGATCACCACGAACTGGCCGCTGCTCGGAATCCAATACAAGAAGCAGGCGCGATTCGACGCCGCCGACTACGAGGTGATCTCCGCATGACTGACTACGACTACGACGTGATCGTCGTCGGCTCCGGATTCGGTGGCAGCGTCACCGCGCTGCGGCTGACCGAGAAGGGCTACCGGGTCGGGGTGCTCGAATCCGGCAGGCGCTGGAACGCCGAGGACTACCCGAAGACGAACTGGAACATCCCCAAGGCCATCTGGGCGCCGCGGCTGGGCCTGACCGGGCCGCAGCGGATCAGCGTGCTCGGCAAGTGCTTGGTGTTCAGTGGCTCCGGTGTCGGCGGTGGGTCGCTGATCTACGGCAACACCCTCTACGAACCGCTGCCCGAGTTCTATCAGGACCGCGCGTGGGCGCACATCACCGACTGGAAGAGCGAACTCGCGCCCTACTACGACCAGGCCAAGCGGATGCTCGGCGTCGTGGAGAACCCGCGGATCGGCCCGAAGGACGAAGTGCTGCTGCAAGTCGCGCGCGGGTTGAACGTCGCCGACACCTTCCATCGCACCCAGGTCGGGGTGTTCTTCAACGAAGGCGAGGAGGGTGTCGAGGTCGCCGACCCGTACTTCGGTGGCGCCGGTCCGCGGCGGGCTGGTTGCATCCACTGTTCGGACTGCTTCACCGGGTGCAAGCACAACGCCAAGAACACCACCACGGTCAACTACCTGCACCTGGCGGAAAGCCGGGGCGCGCAGGTGCATCCGCTGACCACGGTCACCTCCGTCGCGCCCGACGGCGACGGTGGCTACCGGGTCGAGACCGTCGCGTCCAACGGGTGGCTGCGCAAGGAACGGCGCACCTTCACCGCGCAGCAGGTGGTGTTCGCCGCGGCCGCGCTGGGCACCCAGAAACTGCTGCACAAGCTGCGCGCCGACGGTTCGCTGCCGCAGCTCTCGCCCCGGGTCGGTGAGCTGACCCGCAGCAACTCCGAGGCGATCATCGGCGTCACCAGCAAGTCCCGCAAGGACTTCTCCCAGGGCGTGGCCATCACCTCCTCCATCCATCCCGAGCCGCAGACCCACGTCGAGGTGTGCACGTACGGCACCGGGCAGAACGCGCTGTTCCTGCAGACGGTGCCGATGGTCGACGGCGGCGCGTTCCGGTTCCTGCGCCTGCTGTTGACGATGCTGCTGCACCCGATCCAGTTCCTGCGGTCGCAGAACGCGCACGGCGCCTCGAACCGGTCGGTGATCCTGCTGGTCATGCAGTCGCTGGACAACTCGCTGACCTCGTACCTCAAGGGCCGCAGGCTGGTCACCAAACAGGGCAGCGGTGAACCGAATCCCGCGTGGATCCCGCTCGCGCACGACATCGCCCGCAAGTACGCCGACGAATGCGACGGTGTCAGCGGCAATATCGCCACCGACATCTTCAACATCCCCGCCACCGCGCACTACATCGGTGGCTGCACGATCGGCGATTCCAGCGACACCGGCGTGATCGACCCGTACCAGCGGATCTACGGCTACCCGGGCCTGCACATCGCCGACGGCAGCGCGATCACCGCGAACCTCGGCGTCAACCCGTCGCTGACCATCACCGCCCAGGCCGAACGGGCGATGGCGTTCTGGCCCAACAAGGGCGAGGCCGATCCCCGCCCGGCGCTGGGTGCCGGCTATCAGCGAGTCAGCCCCGTCGCCCCCACCCGGCCCGTGGTCCCCGAGTCGGCGCCCGGCGCGCTGCGCCTGCCCGCATGACCCGCTCCGGAGAGGACGCCATGACCGCCACCGCACAACTCGCCGCGCTCGAACCCGCCTGCACCAGGGCGGCGGCGCTGGCCCTGTTCGACAGTCTCCCGGCGGTGTCGCCCGCGGAGCTGACCGGCCGATGGCACGGGCGCGAGCTGGCCACCGGGCACGGGCTCGACGGGCTGCTCGCGGCATCGGGCTGGTACGGCAAGCAGTTCGACGGCGTCGACAGCGTGCATCCGCTGCTGTTCCGCGCTCCCGCGGGCGAGATCTTCGCCGTCGACCCGAAGCGGGTGCCGCTGGGTATCGCCGACAAGGTGCCGCACACGCTCGTACGGCGTGGCCGCGGCCTGCTCGGGGTGCTGAAGCCGGCGTTGCGCACCCGTGACTATCGGGCGCGGTTGCGGTCGGTGGAGCATCGTGGGGTCGTGACGGCGGCGATGGTCTACGACCATCTGGCCATCATCGACGTGTTCCGCCGGGTCGACGAGGACACCGTGTTCGGTCTGATGGACTTCCGTGACCTGCCCGATCCCTATTTCTTCGTTCTCGGTCGGGACTGACACACAACACCGCTGGTGAATCGGCGGGATCAAGGGTAGGCATGGGATATGGAACGGCTCGTCGAAAGGACGGCAGGCCATGGCTACACATCCCGACCCGTGGGCGACACACGTGGATCCGCACGTACACAGGTTCCCTGATACCGAACGCACCTTCCGCTCCCACGCGGGGGAATCCATCCAGGACTCCCTCAACTGGCCCGGACTGCTCCTCATCGGCATCGGCATCGTCTTTCTCGCCGCGACCTTGACGGCCGCGGGTTCCGGCTTCGCCGGGTGGGCAGTGATCGCAGGGGTGATCTGCGGCGTGTGTCTGCTGACGGGAGTGACGATCGTGCTGGCCGAACATCGCCGCATCAAAGTCGGCGAGGGACTGCACCTGACCGACCCCGCCGGTCACTGAGGGTGCGGCCGTAGTCCACGTCCGGGCGGGTTTCACCCGCCCGGACGGTGGTCGTCGTGTCAGGTGCGGCGGCTCTCCAGCCCGTCCAGGATCAGGTCGAGGCCGTAGGCGAACTCGGCGGTGTGGTCGTAGCCGGGTCGCAGCGCGTGGTCGACGATGAGCTCGGTGAGGTACGGCAACTCGCCGTCGGGCAGGCTCGCGAGGATGTCCGACGCGACGTCCTCGACCTCGGTCGGCGTCGTCACCGGCAGATTCGCTTCCTGCAGGACATAGCCGCCGACGTAGCTGTCGATCAGCGAGACGGCGTGCGCCGCCATCGGCAGCGTGAAACCGGCCGTGCGCAGCACCCCGAGCGCCGCGTCGTGGTGGCGCAGCGTCGCCGGGCCGGGATGGCGGCGGGAGTCCATCAGGCCCAGTGCCCAGGTGTGCTGGGCCAGGACCCGGTGTGCCGAGTGCGCGCGGGCGCGGATGGCGTCGCGCCAGTCGTCGTAGTCGGTGGGGGGCAGGTCGATGGCGGCGAAGACCGCGTCGACCACGCCGTCGAGGATCGCGTCCTTGTTCGGCACATGGTGATACAGCGACATCGCCTCCACCCCCAGTTCCTGGGCGACCCGGCGCATCGTGATCGCCTCGGCGCCCGCGCGGTCGGCGACGCGGATGGCGGCGTCGAGGACGCGTTCGCGGCTGAGGGGTGGTCGGGTCATCGCAGCTCCCAGGGTGGACGGCCTTGACAGTCTTACACATGTAAGTCAGCCTTACAGGTGTAAGACCAGCCGGGATGTCACAGTGAGGAGAGCCCGATGCCGATGCCGCGGTGGTGGGGTCACATCAACAAGCGGGTGTTCAATCCGCGCGCGATCAAGGGCGGGAAATGGCCGGTGCTCACCCACGTCGGCCGCCGGTCGGGGGTGACGTATCACACGCCCCTGGACGCCTATCCCGTCGACGGGGGCTACCTGTTCGTCCTCGTGTACGGCGCGCGCTGCGACTGGGCGCAGAACGTGCTGGCCGCGGGCCGGGCGCAGCTGCGGGTCGACGGGCGGGAACTCGATCTCACCGCCCCGGTCGTCGTGGGGGAGGCCGAAGCGTTCCGGGCGCTGGCCGACGACGTGACCCGGCCACCGAAGCTGCTGCGCATCACCGAGTTCCTGCGGATGGACCTGGCCGCCTGATCCGCTCGCGGTGATCGCAACACTGGACAGCGCCGATCGTGCGCCGACGAAACGATTGGACGGGCGTCCATCTTTGCCGCACTGTTGACGTTCATGAGCGAACATCCGGCCCAGCGGCGCACTCTCGCCGTGCTCGTGACGGCCCAGATCTTCAGCGGGGCGGGACTGGCCGCGGGCATCACGGTCGGCGCGCTGCTGGCGCAGGACATGCTCGGATCGACCGGGCTGGCCGGTCTGCCCAGTGCCCTGTTCACCGTCGGGTCGGCGGCGGCCGCGATCGGCGTCGGCCGGATCTCACAGCGGACCGGACGCCGGGCCGGCCTCACCGCCGGGTATCTGGTCGGGGCCCTCGGCAGTTTCGGTGTCGTCGTCGCGGCCGTCACCGGGAGCATCGCCCTGCTGTTCGCGTCGCTGATCGTCTACGGCGCGGGCACCGCGACCAGCTTGCAGGCCCGGTACGCGGGCGCCGATCTGGCGACCCCGGCGCACCGGGCCCGCGCCATCAGCACGGTGCTCGTCGCGACGACGGTCGGCGCCGTCGTCGGCCCGAACCTGTTGCACCCCATGGCGAGTCTGGCCATCGCCTGGGGCATCCCGCCGCTGTCGGGGCCGTTCGTGCTCTCCGGCACGGCCTACCTGCTCGCCGGTCTGGTGCTGTGGGTGCTGCTGCGACCGGATCCGCTCGTCCTGGCCCGGGACATGGCGGTCGCCGACGCACCCGCCGCCACCGATGATCCGACGCCGACCAGGACCTGGTCGGCGCCGATCGTGGCGGGCGCGACCATCATGGTGGTGACCCAGCTGGTGATGGCGGCGGTCATGACCATGACCCCGATCCACATGCAGCACCACGGCCACGATGTCGGCGCGGCGGGCATCGTGATCGCGGTGCACGTGGCCGGGATGTATCTGCCCTCGCTGCTGTCGGGCATGCTCGTCGACCGGATCGGCGCCGGTAGGGTCGCCGTCGCCGCGGCGGGCACCCTGGTCGCGGCCGGACTGGCCGCCGCCCTGGCCCCGCCGAGCTCGGTGCCCGCGCTGGCCGCCGCCCTCGGCCTGCTCGGGCTGGGCTGGAACCTGGGCCTGGTCGCGGGCACCACGATGATCGCCGACGCCACCCCCGTGGCGACCCGTGCCCGTACCCAGGGCACCGTCGACGTCGGGATCGCCGTCGCGGGCGCGGGCGGCGGCCTCGGCTCCGGACTGATCGTCGCGGCGGCCGACTACCCCGGCCTGGCCTACCTCGGCGCGGCGATCGCGCTGCTCATCGTCCCGGCGCTGGCCTGGAGCACGCGCCGCCCGCCCGCCGGGACGCGGCCACGTCCGGTGGATGCCCGCGTCGACGGCTGACCGTTCTCGTGCGATGATCGCCGGATGACCGGCCCGGCCAGCACCACCCGCATCCTCGGCCTCCTCGGTGGCGTCGCCGTGATCCTGCTGCTCACCAACTGGAGCCCGATGCGCGCGGTCGCCTACGCCGTCATCTGGTCCGTGGCGGCCGTCGTCCTGGTCGTGCGCGATCGCCGACGGCCCGCGGAGACGTCCACCCCGGAGTAGCCGCCAATCGTGTGGACCCGATGAGGCGGCGACCCTAGGATCGTCGGATCGTGTCCGGGCAGTGGGGGTAGTGGTCGTGTCAGCCGTACGCAACGGTGCCAGCTGGATCGTCTCGTTCGTCCCGCTGCTCTCCCTCGGCCTGCTGACCTGGCCGGTATTCACCGTCCTCGCCGTGCGCGCACGGTCGTGGCCGCTGGCCGGCGCCGCGCTCGCGTACCTGGGGCTGCTGGTCCTGGAGATCTGGGCGATCGAGTCGGACCCGGTGCGCGACACCGTCTTCGACGTCTGCCTGTTCGGGCTGATGGTGGGCGGCACCGCCCACGCGATCGCGGTGCGGCGTCGATGGTTCCGGACCGCGCCGGTCGCGGTGGACCTCGACGTGGTGTCGGCCGAATACGCCGTGGTCGCGGCCGGGACGATCACCGTCGACACCACCCAGACCGTCGAATCCGCACCGGCGCAACGAGTGCTTGACGAGATCGATCAGCTCGTCGAGGAGAGCATGCGCGACGGTGAACCCCGCATCGGCTACGACTACGACGACCCGACCTACCCCGACTGCCCCAACCCGCACTGCGAGGAATCGTGGCACGGGCTGGCCATCACCGAGCGGATGGAGCTGATGCGCGACTACGGCGAGGTCGATGTCGACTACGACTACCACGCCGACGACAGCCTCGTCCTGTGCCCGGGCTCGGCCTTCGCCGGGGAGTGGCCGACCCCGCCCCGTATCCGGGAGCCGGAACATCCTGTGGTGCAGGTGGATCCGGCGCCGGAGCCCGATCCGATGGCCGAGGCCGCCGCCCGGGCCGACCGGCTGTGGACGGCACTCGCGCGACCGGCGCTCGCCCTCGTGGTCACCAGCTGGCTACTCGCGCTCGTCTCGATGTTCCTGGCACCGACGCAGTGGCGCTGGCTGACGGTGCTCGTCGGTGCCGTGGCGCCGGTGTGCGTCGGCTGGCTGTACGGGCGGCGCGCCGAGCTCTTCCCCGCCGGTTACGTGCGCGTCCACGTCCTGGCCCGGCCCGCAGTGGTCTTCGCCGTCGGGCTGGTGGTGTGCGCGGGCTGGCTGCCGTTCCGCTGGGCACGCAACCCACCGCTGGAGGCGGCGGACGGATACTTCGCGCTGATCGTCGCGTGTGCGCTGGCCTGCGTCGGGCACGCGGTCGTGCAGATCGGCCGGGTGCTGCCGGTGGGCGCCGCCGAGACCGATCCGAAGGCGCACGGGGAGAACCTGGTCGTGCTCGGCTTCGGCTGGATGATGTTCGGTCTGCCCAGCACGTTGCTGTTCGGATGGGTCACGAGCTACTGGGCGTACCAGCCGAGCGCGGTGTGGGCGGCGGTCGCGATCAACGCGCTCCTGGTGGCGGCCCTGTTCGTGGAGGCGGGCACGATCAAGATCATCACGAAAGCCCGGGACGACGGCGATCTTCCGATGATCGTGTTCTTCACCATCGGGGCGGGCGCGCTGCTGGTGTGGTCGTCGCTGCGGATCGCGGCGACCGTGTTCCAGTCGTGAGGTCGGTCGTGGGCGAGAATGAGCGGGTGCTGATTCGCATCGTGGGGACCCGGATGCCCGGCTCGTCGTGCCGACCCGTGGGAGCGCCGCGCTACACCGACATCCACGTCGGGGTGCAGCGCAAGAACCGCCCGCGGGAACTTCTCGATCCTCAGCCCGGCGACGCGGAATCGGTCGGCTGGACACTGGACTGCACCGTCGACGGCACCGACGTGCGCGGACCCCACGTGCAAGGCCGCCCGGGCGAGCGGTTCGTCTACCTCAGCTGGACCGCGGCGGGCGAAGACGGCACCCCCACCATGTTCCGCCGCGCGAAACTCATGCTCGCCGACGTCCCCGCGGATGTCCTGGCCGCCGCGACGATCTCCGGAGTCCTCGAGGCCCGGCTCGGACTCACCGACGCCACCGGAAACCCGGTGTGCGCGCGAGTGACACCGCCTGCGATCGCCTGGACCGCCGGGGCCTGACCATCAGGCCGAGACGGGTTCGCGGCCGGAGCCGTCCAACGGGGGATAGTTGTCGCCCCCGATGCGCTGGGCCGCCGCGATGTAGTCGGCCAGCGCGTCGCGGGACCGGGCCAGCCGGTCGATCTGCTCGGTGATCCGCCGCATCCGTGATCGCATGGCGCCCAGCAGTTCCGGGCACCCGGGCAGCTCGGGGACCTCGCCCTGCGCGCACGGCAGCAGATAGGCGATGTCGTCGGAGGACAGTCCAGCGCCCAGCAGATGCCGGATCTGCTGAACGCGCAGGACCGAGCCCTCGTCGTAGACGCGATAGCCGTTCGCGCTCCGGTCGGCCGTGAGCAGGCCCTGCGCTTCGTAATAGCGCAGCTGATGGGCATTGACACCCGTCCGATGGCTCAGTTCGCCGATCCGCATCCGCATCCTCCACTTGACCTTCACACCGGTATGAACGTCGACGATGCTGCCATGAACAACACCACCGCCACACCCGTCACCGTTCTCGGACTCGGCCTGATGGGCCGTGCCCTCGCCGGCGCGTTCCTGGACGCCGGGTACCCGACCACCATCTGGAATCGCACCGCCGCCAAGGCCGACGAGCTCGTGGCCCGCGGCGCCCGCCTGGCCCCGACAGTCGGCGACGCCGTCGCCGCCGGGTCCCTCACGATCCTCTGCGTCACCGACTACCCGGCCGTGCGCGACCTGCTCGGCGACACCGTCCTCGCGGGCGCGACCCTGCTGAATCTGACCTCCGGTGACTCGGCCCAGGCCAGGGAAACCGCCCGCTGGGCCGGATCGCGCGGCGCCCGCTACCTCGACGGCGCCATCATGGCCATCCCCTCGACCATCGGGACCGCCGACGCGGTCATCCTCCTCGCCGGCGCGCACGACGACGTCACCGCGCACCGATCGACCCTCGACACGCTCGGCACCGTCCGTCATCTCGGTGCCGACCACGGGCTCGCGTCGCTCTACGACGCCGCCGGTCTGGCCATGATGTGGAGTGTGCTCAACGCCTGGCTGCAGGGCACCGCGATGCTGCGGGTCGCCGGGGTCGACGCCGCCACCTACGCGCCGTTCGCGCAGGAGATCGCCGCCGGTGTCGCGACCTGGCTGCCCGGATACGCCGCCCAGGTCGACAGTGGCGCGTTCCCCGCCGAGGTCGCCGCGCTGGAGACCGACGCGCGGTCGATGGCGCACCTGATCGAGGAGTGCGAGGCCCTGGGCGTCAACGCCGAACTGCCACGATTGTTCAAGGCGATGGCCGATCGCGCGATCGCCGCGGGACACGGCGGCGAGCAGTATCCCGTGCTGATCGAGGAATTCGGCACGCCGCACCGCTGATCCGCTCGGTGCTGTCGGGCGGCAGCGTAGGCCGGGAATCTCAGCAGGCGGCCACGAATGTCGCGACGTCGTCGGCGATCTCGGCGACGCTGGGCATCGCGGCGATCTCGTCCGCCACCGATCGGGCGGTGGCGGCGAGGCCGGAGTCGCTGATCAGGGTCGTGAGATGGTCGGCGGTGATCGCGCGGGCGGCGACCGACAGTCCGGCGCCGCGGCGCTGCACCGCGGTGGCATTCCAGGCGCGGTCGCCTGCGGCGGGGGTGGCCAGCTGCGGAACTCCCGCCCGCAGAGCGGCGAAGACCGACCCCGCACCCGCGTGATCGACCATGGCGGTGCAGTGTGGGAGGGCCTCGTGCAGGGCGATCCAGCCCGTCGTGCGGACATTGCCGGGAAGATCGCCGGTGCGCGCGATCGTGCGGTTGGGTCGGACGATGACGATCTCGGCGTCGACCTCGGGCGCCGCGCGAATGATCGCGCGCAGCATCGCGTCCGGGCCGTCACCGAGCATCGTGCTCCGGGTGACCAGGATGCGCGGACGGGTGGCGGGTTCGCGCAGGAACGCCGGTGTGGTGACGCCGGGCGGGGCGTACGGGGTGTAGCGCAGTGCGCGCCCGCTCACCTCGACGATGCTCGGTGGCGCGATCGACAGCGTCTGCGCCGGTGCGGGGACGTCGGTGTCGGTGAGCAGGCGCAGCAGCTCTCGGCGCAGGACGGTGCCGTCGTCGAGGGCGATGTTGTGCAGGATCGTGGGCACGCCGAGCTGGGCGGCCACGATCGCGGCGGCCGCGGCGAACGGCTCGTGCACGATCAGCTGGGGCCGGAACTCGCGAGCCGCCGCGAGCAAGGGCGCGAGCATCGGCCGGTTGGTGACGGCGAAAACCCGGGCGCCACCGCGTGGCTCGGCCATGCCGTGCGCCGAACGCACCGCCAGCAGGGGATGGGTGCCGAGACCGCGCACCGCCGAGCGCAGGTAGTGGATCGGCGGGGCCACCTCGGTGACCGGGATGTGCTCGCCCACCGCGTCGGCGGCGGCACCGCCCGTGGCAAGCAGGACCTGGTGCCCACGCCGCTGGAGCAGGGTGGCCAGCGGCATCATCGGGAACAGGTGCCCGAGCAGCGGCATCGCCACGAACATCACTCGCATCAGGCCTCCGTCGCTCGTGTGGCCGCGTCCCGGGCCCCTGCCGTCATACGGAACAGCGGCGTGCCGGGTTCACCCGGTCAGCCGGCGGCACCGTGATAGAAGAATTCGCCCAGGCCGATCGTGAACACCAGGCAGCCGTAGAGCGCGTGCTCGACGGACACGGTCAGCAGCGAGCGGGTGCGCCGATAACGCTCGGCGAACAAGAATCCGGCGGCCGTACTGAGCAGCACCGACAGCCAGCTGCCGAACATCAGGTGCGCGATACCGAACGCGGCGGCACTGGCGGCCACCATCCGGGTGCCGTCACCGAACACCGGCGCATATCGGTGGAACAGGAACGCGCGGAACAGCAATTCCTGCGGATACACGCTGACCAGCGGATAGAACACCAGCACCAGCACCCACAGCAGGGGCCGTTCGCGGGGCAGATCGAACAGCGACGCCGGGCGCAGCACCGCGACGGCGATCCCGAGCCCGACCGCGGCGATCGCCCACACCGCGAGCATGCCAGGCAGCGCGGCCCGCAGTGCCTCGGGCCGCCAGAAGTCGCGGCGGTCGAATCCGGTGCGGCGCAGATACACGACCACACCACCGGTGACGACGAGCAGGAACGGCAGCGGCCCGACCCCGCGCAGGAACACCGCGTACAACACGGCCACCCCGAGGAAGAGGACGACGAATTCGACTGTGAGCCATGTCTTCCGGCTACTCACGCCGGTATCGACGGTCATGCGTCCGAGCCTAGCGGCGCCGGCACGATCGCGCCGGGCCGGAATCAGCCCAAGGTGGCCAGCAGCGCGGGCAGGGCCGTCCCGATGGGCTCCCGGATCACCTCGTCGGCGAGGGCGTCGTAGGGCGTCGGTTCGGCATTGACGATGACCAGCCGGGCGCCGTGCTCGGCGGCCATCCCGGCCAGCGAGGCGGCGGGCTGCACCTGCAGACTCGTCCCGACCGCGACGAACACGCCGCACGCCTGCGCGATCGCCATCGCGTGGGCGAGCACGTCGGGATCGAGGGCTTGGCCGAACATGACGGTGGCCGTCTTGAGGATGCCGCCACACCGCAGGCAGGCCGGATCGTCCTCGCCCGCCGCGATTCGCGCCAGCGCCGCCTCGGTGGTGGTGCGGTCACCGCATTCGGTGCAGATCGCGGTGCGGGCGTTGCCGTGCAGTTCGACGACCTTGCGGTCGGGCAGGCCGGCGAGCTGGTGCAGGCCGTCGACGTTCTGGGTGAGTACCCGCACCGGCACCCCGCTCGCGGCCAGCGCGGTCACGGCGTGGTGGGCGGCGTTGGGCTGGGCGCGCCAGGCCGGGTGTTCGCCGCGCATGAGCCAGGAACGACGGCGGATGTCGGGATCGCGCATGTAGTAGTCGTAGGTGACCAGTTTCTGGGCGTCGGGGTCGCGCTGCCATAGGCCCTGCGGTCCGCGATAGTCGGGGATCCCGCTGTCGGTGGAGACACCGGCGCCGGACAGGATCGCCACGAGAGATCGGCTGGTCATGGGTTCAGCGTAGGGCGACCGGTCGGGGTGGTCGACGAGATTTCCCGGTGCCGATCTCACCGAGGGGGCTGCCCAATCTGGCTATTGCACGCTAAAGTCTGCTCTGAGTGAAACGAGTGGAAGGCAGACGATGACGTCGACAGCAGTGAAACAGCAGGTACTCGAACTCGGTGGGGCATTCATGATCTCGCGCGAGGCCAAGGAATTCGGGCAGGCGGTCGGGGTCCCCGGCTTCCACGGCACCTACACCCGCGGGCGGGGCGGTGTGCTCGGCGACGTCGACGCCGATGTCGTCTCCGCGGCCTTCGGCTTCTTCGAACCCGGATGTATCCGGGCCGCCTGGGAATCGGTGCCGCTGCCCGCGGCCGACGCGGCCACCGCCTACCTCGCGGCCTGCCACGACTTCGGCAGGCGCAAACTCGCCGCCTACGACGACGCGGAGCGGCTCGCCGAACTGCTCGGCCGGGTCGTCGCGGCCGCGCCGTCGACCGGACTGCCGCTGTTCGCCGGCTGGCGCGCCATGCCGCTGCCCACCGACAGCCGGGCGGCCGCGCTCCAATTGACCCATGTGCTGCGCGAACTGCGTGGTGGCCTGCACCTGATCGCCGTGCTCGCCCACGGTCTCACCCCGCTGCAGGCGATCCTGATCGCGGGTTCGCCGATGTCGGACGGCCCGACCCACGCGCGCATGCTCGGCTGGTCCGAACCGTTCGAGCAGATCACCGACGATCAGCGGGCCCGCTGGGACGCCGCGGAGGCCCTCACCGACGAGCTCATCGCGCCCTGTTTCGAGGATGCCCTCGACGCCGCCGAACGCGACGAGCTGGCCGCCCTGATGGCCGCCGCGCACACCGCCGCGCTGGTGCGTTAGGAACCGATGACGTCGCGACCGCGGCCCACGATCAGCGGGTCCGCGGTACCGACGATCTCCTCGTCCTTGTTGTCGTACTCGAAGCGGTTGAGCACGTGACGCATCGCGTTGAGCCGGGCCCGCTTCTTGTCGTTGCTCTTGACCACGATCCACGGCGCGTGATCGGTGTCGGTGTGCTCGAAGTTCTCTTCCTTGGCCGCGGTGTACTGCTCCCACTTGTCGAGTGAGGCCAGGTCCATGGGGGACAGCTTCCAGTGCCGGACCGGGTCGACCTGGCGGATGGCGAAGCGGGTGCGCTGCTCCAGCGGTGATACCGAGAACCAGAACTTCACCAGGTCGATGCCGTCGTCGACGAGCATCCGCTCGAACAGCGGCACCTGCGCGAGGAACCGGCGATGCTGTTCGGGCGTGCAGAATCCCATCACCCGCTCTACCCCGGCCCGGTTGTACCAGGACCGGTCGAACAGCACGATCTCACCCGCGGCGGGAAGGTGCTCGACATAGCGCTGGAAATACCACTGGGTGGATTCGCGCGCCGAGGGCTTCTCCAGCGCCACCACGCGCGCGCCGCGCGGATTCAGATGCTCCATGAACCGTTTGATCGTGCCGCCCTTGCCCGCGGCGTCGCGGCCCTCGAACACGATGACGATGCGGCGCCCGGTCGCCTTGGTCCAGTTCTGCAGCTTCAGCAGCTCGATCTGCAGCAGCCGCTTCTCCAGCTCGTACTGATTGCGGGCGAGGCGCTCGTCGTAGGGGTAGCCCTCGCGCCAGGTGTCGACGATCAGCCCGCCGGGGGCGGTGAGCAGCAACGGATCGTCGTCGTCGCTGTCGTCGACGGTGAACGCCGAGGTGTCGGCGAGGTTCACGGCGGTGGCCAGATCGGCGATCTCGCTGACCTCACGGGGGATCGGACGCGTGTCGACATCGGTCATCTCGCGGACGCTAGACGACGAGCGTGTCGGCGAGGTGAACATGCGGTGTGGGCCGCCCTCAGGACACCGTCGCGGTGTGCGGCAGGTCCTCGACCGAGGTGCCGACCAGTACCGTGAACGTACCCGGCTCGACCGCCCAGCCATGGCCGTCCCAGTGCTCGAAAGCGCGCCGGGGGAGGGCGATGTCGACGGTGCGGGTTTCCCCGGGCGCGCAGGTGACGGCGGCGAATCCGGCCAGCCAGCGGACCGGCCGCTCGATCGCGCTGGTCGGGCGGGACAGGTAGGCCTGGACGACATGCTTACCCGGCCGGTCGCCGGTATTGGTGACGGTCAGCGACACCGTGCGGCCCGCGACGACGAGTCCGCCGGTGGACCAGGTCGTGTAGCCGAGTCCGTGCCCGAACGGGTAGGCCGGTGCGGTCCCCGCCCGCAGCCAGGCGCGGTAGCCCACGTGGATGCCCTCGGCGTAGTCCAGGACGCCGTCGACGGGGGTGGTGTCGAGCACGGGCACCTCGGCCATCGTCTTGGGCCAGGTCGTGGGCAGCCGACCGCCGGGTTCGACGGCCCCGGTGAGCACATCGGCCAGCGCGGCACCGAACTCCTGGCCGGGAAACCAGGCCAGCAGCACCGCGGCGACGTCGTCGCGCCACGGCATCTCCACCGGCGCACCGGAATTCACCACCACCACGGTGCGCGGGTTGGCCGCGGCCACGGCGGCGACCAGGTCGTCCTGGCGACCGGGCAGGCGCAGGGTGGTGCGGTCGACGCCCTCGCTCTCGATCTGCTCGGTGGTGCCGACCACGACGACGGCGACCTCGGCGGCGCGCGCGAGTTCGACGGCGGCGGCGAACTCCTCGTCGTCGGGGCGCTGCGGGCGGCGGACGCCGAGCGTCGCCCCGAGGACGACACCGAACCCGGGCACCGCCGCCGCGCCGAGATCGATCACCACCCGCACATCGACCTCGTCCCCGGCGGCCAGCGTGCGCGTCACCTGACGTTGCGGCGGATCGAGCAGAACCGCCGCCGGATCGCCGGAGTCGAGCGCGACGTGCTCGTCGATGACCGTCGTGCCGTCCAGGTCGAGCCGGATGTGCCCGACACCGGCGACACCGATCTGCCACGCGCCCGTGACGTCGGCGCGCAGCCGCGCGTGTACCTCCACCGTCGTGGCCCGCGCGGCCAGCGGCTCGCCGAGCAGGACCAGCCGGCTCGCGGAGCGGTGCTGGACGCCGAGTTCGGTACCCGCGGCGAGGTAGCGCACGGACAGGCCGGGTTCGCCGGTCGCGGGATCGGTGACCACCGACAGCGGCGCGGGCACGAGATCCTCCGACAGGCGCACGCCCGCGGTGTAGGTGACCGGCAACGTCGCCGCCAACCCCTCGACCGGGGAGGTGGTGTGGCCGGGAATCACCGTCGCGCTGCCGCCGCCGAGATAGCGGGGTTCGCCCGCGGACGGGCCGACCAGCGCGACCGTCGTCCGCGGCGCCAACGGCAGGACACCGTCGTTGCGCACCAGCACCATCGCCTCGGCGGCCACCGCGCGTACCAGGTCCCGCGCCCGCGCGTCGGTGAAAACCGGTGTGCTCCGCGGCGTTCCGTCCAGCGCGCCGACCCGGATCGCGAAACGCAGGATGCGGCGCACCTTCTCGTCGACGGCCGACTCGGGGATCGCCCCGGCCCGGATCCGCTCGGCCAGCGGCTCGCCCCAGAAATACGGCGGACCCGGCATGCACAGGTCGGTGCCGTGGGCGGCGCTGTCGGTGGTGCGCACCGCGGTCCAGTCCGACACGACCACACCGTCGAATCCCCAGCTGCCCTTGAGCGGTTCGTCCAGCAGTGGGTTCTCGGTCATGGTGACCCCGTCGACCGCGTTGTAGGCGTCCATGATCATCCACGCGCCCGCGTCGACGGCCCGCTCGAACGGGTACAGGTACAGCTCGCGCAGGGCCCGCGCGCCGACGCGCACGTCGACGGTGAAGCGATCGGTCTCCGAATCGTTGGCCACGTAGTGCTTCGGGCACGCACTGACGCCGTGCGCCTGCACGGCCCGCACATACGCCGCCGCCAGCTCGCCGGTCAGCAGTGGATCCTCGGAGAAGCATTCGAAGTGCCTGCCGCCCACCGGCGAACGATGCAGGTTGATCGTCGGCCCGAGTACCGCGTACACGTTCTTGCGGCGGGCCTCGGCGGCGATGAGCGCGCCGATCTCGTCGAGCAGCGCCGGATCCCAGGTGGCGGCGATCGCGGTGCCCGAGGGCAGGCTCACCGACGGATCCCGCTCGTCCCAGTTCTCGCCGCGCACCCCCGACGGACCGTCCGACACCGGCATCTCGGCCAGCCCGATCGCGGGATCACCGGCCAGCCGGAACAGGCTCGCGCCGGAGATCAGCCGCAGCTTGCCCGCCAGATCCAGTGTGGCGAGCAATTCCTCGATGCGGTCGTCCATAGCCCTGCCTTTCGGTCCCGTCGGTGGTGTGCGTGTCCTCGACGAAGCGGCCCGCCGGTCGGGGCATACTGCGACCAGACCACACAGCGACCAGCGTGGCACGAGCGCCACGCCGCGGAGAGGACGACGCCGATGTCCGACGGAGGTTCTTTCACCGATCAGTCCGCTGCCCCCGACGAGGAGAGCGCGCCGGGCAGCCACATCATCCGGATCGCCTCGGTCGCCGCGCTGGGTGGTCTGCTGTTCGGTTTCGACAGCGCGGTGATCAACGGCGCGGTGGCCGCGATCCAGGACGAATTCGCCGTCGACGACGCTGTTCTCGGCTTCGCGGTGGCCTCGGCGCTGCTCGGCGCGGCCGCGGGCGCGATGACGGCGGGCCGCATCGCCGACCGGATCGGCCGGATCAAGGTCATGAAGATCGCGGCGGTGCTGTTCTTCGTCAGCGCGGTCGTCACCGCGCTCGCGCCCAGTGTGTGGATCCTGGTGATCGGGCGCATCATCGGTGGTCTCGGCGTCGGTGTCGCCTCGGTGATCGCCCCCGCCTACATCGCCGAGACCTCGCCCGCGCGCATTCGCGGCAGGCTCGGATCCCTGCAGCAGCTCGCGATCGTGCTCGGTATCTTCCTGGCCCTGCTCGTGGACTATGTGCTCGCCGAGATCGCCGGCGGCGCCAGCGAGAACCTGTGGCTGGGCCTCGAGGCGTGGCGGTGGATGTTCCTGTCGATGATGGTGCCCGCGGTCGTGTACGGCGTGCTGGCCTCGACGATTCCGGAATCACCGCGCTACCTGGTGGCCACCCATCGCATTCCCGAGGCCCGCAAGGTGCTGGCCCTGCTGTTCGGCGAGAAGAACCTCGAACTGACGATCGGCCGGATCGAGGACAGCCTCAAAGGTGATGTGAAGCCGTCGTGGAAGGACCTGCGCCGCCCGGCGGGCGGGATCTATCCGATCGTCTGGGTGGGTCTGCTGCTGTCGGTGTTCCAGCAGGCGGTCGGCATCAACGTGATCTTCTACTACTCGAACGTGCTGTGGGAGGCCGTGGGTTTCGAGGAGTCCCAGTCGTTCCAGATCAGCGTGTTCACCTCGGTGGTCAACATCGCCACCACCATCGTCGCGATCATGCTCATCGACCGGATCGGGCGTCGGCCACTGCTGCTGATCGGTTCGATCGGCATGACGATCACCCTGGCCACGATGGCGGTGTGCTTCGGCACCGCCGACCAGGTGGCGAACTCCGAAGGCGCCATGGAGCCGCAGCTGACCGGGGCGAGTGGGCCGATCGCGCTGGTCGCGGCGAACCTGTTCGTCGTGTTCTTCGGCATGAGCTGGGGCCCGGTCGTGTGGGTGCTGCTCGGCGAGATGTTCCCGAACCGGATCCGCGGCGCCGCACTGTCGCTGGCGGCCGCGGGCCAGTGGGCGGCGAACTGGGCGATCACCGTGTCCTTCCCGAGCCTGAAGACGTTCTCGCTCGGCTTCGCCTACGGCATGTACGCGGTGTTCGCGCTGCTGTCGCTGCTGTTCGTGGCACGGTTCGTACGCGAGACCAAGGGCATGTCGCTCGAGGACATGGATGCCGCCACCGGCGTGGACCGGCCCGCGTCGGCGGTGTGATCGCTAGGGCCGCACCATCTGCCGGTAGTCGGCCGGTGTCGCGCCGACCGCCTCCCGGAACGCGCGATGGAAGCCGGACTCGCTGCCGAAACCGCAGGCGGCGGCGATCGCGCCCATCGACTGGTAGCGCTCGCGTTGCAGCAGTTTCTTGGCCCGATCGATGCGGATCACCCGGATGTGCTGGGCGACACCGCCACCGCCGACGATCCGGTAGAGCGTGCGGCGGGAGACCCCGCACGCCTCGGCGACGACGTCGGCGGTGAGTTCGGGGTCGCACGCGTTGGCGCGCAGGAAGTCGAAGACCTGCTGGCGCAGCAGCGCGGTGATCTCCTCCGGCTCGCTCTTGCGGCGGGCCACGGTCGCGACGGCGGCACCGAACAGGCCCAGCGCGTGCGGGACCAGCGGCGCCGCTTGGGCGGGGTCGGTGGCGACGAGGTCGAACAGGGCAGTGAAGCACGAGGTGACCGTCGGTGCGACGGTGCCGGGGCCGAAGGCCTTGGCGGTGAGCGAGCGGGTGTCGGCGACCGAGATCCGGCGGGTGGGCACCTGCACGACCAGTTCCTCGAAGGTGGAGGTCCAGGTCGCGCAGTAGGGGCGGGTGCTGTCGAGGAAGATCAGGTTGCCGGGAGCGGCTTCGACGGTGCGGCCGTCCTGTTCGAGGACCGCGCGCCCGTCGAGGGTGATGATGCCGAGCACGCAGTCCTCGGTGTCGGCGCTCAGGTCGACGTGGCGTCGGCGGGCCCGCTGCGCGTCGGCGCGCACGCGCGAGAGGCCGACGGCGTTCTCCAGCGTGGCGTATTCGATGCGCGCGTTGAAATCCGCGCTGGTCATCGGATCGACCTGCATGCGGAAGTACATCGCGCACACACTGTCGCGCCAGAAGTCGAAAGCCTCCCTGCGCGAGACACTCTCGGTGCTGAGCACCAGGGGAGACAACCTGTCGGCCATCGGCCCAGTATCCATCGGGCAACCGTGCTTGTCGCCCGATCGTGGTGACAGCCACGATCGGGCGCGTGTCGCGACCCGCTCGGTCGCTACATCGTGGCGAACACCCATGTTCGGTGAGCACGGATTAACTGAACGTACGTCCAAATTGGTTAGCCGTTCATGTAAATGCCACCGTTTCGGAAACTACGCCGCCCTAGGTTCGGTGCGCACCTTCCATCCGATGCGCTCGGCGGTGCGCCGAGCGCCGCCCAGCCGGAGATCACACCGCATGCGCCTGCCCCTGTCCCGCCGCACCGCGCCGTTCGTCGGTTCCCTCACCGCGCTCACCGTGGCCGCGGGTGTCCTGCTCGCGCCGGGAACCGCGCAGGCGAGCGCCGCGGACACCCTCGCGGCCACCCCGATCGCCGACGCGACAGCGCTGTGCACCACGGGCGCACCGACCTTCGACGATGTCGTCACGGCGGCCGCGTCGATCCTGCGCGGGATGGTCGGGCCCGCCCAGCTGGCCGCCTACGATCGGCAGGTCGCCGACTTCCGTGCCGGGATCGCCGCCGTGCGCGTGCACCGGGACGGGCTGCCGATGCGACCCGAGCTGGTCGGCACCCGGCCCGCCGAACTCGACGACCCCATCGTCACCTACCTGGTGAACGGCCTCGACGCGGTCCGCACCGGCCGGATCGACCAGACCATGTCGGTCTCGCAGCTGACGGTCGACGACGCGATCGAGGTGTTCATCCTCGCCACCGGCATCGTCAAGATTCCCGCCAAGCTGGCCGCCGGCATGGTCCCCACGGTCGGGATCTTCCTGAAGCCGATCGTCGGCGCCGCGTTCACCGGGACCAAGGCCCTGGCCAGGGCGGTGCAGAATTCGATCGACGCGGGCTGCGTCGCCCCGAACGTGTACCCGCCGCTCGACCTCGGTGCCGCCACCACGGAACCGGTCGACGTTCCCCAGCCGATCGAGGACCTGGCCGCCCTGGTCATGACCGCCGACGGACACTGCACACCGATCGCCGATCTGACCATGGCCGCCGTCGTCGAACGCTCGCGGGCGTTCCTGACCAGCGGTGCCGTGCGGGTCGACCCCGCCGCCGTCGACCAGGCCGCCGCGGACCTGCAGGTGTTCCTGGCCGGCAATCGCGTCGCCAAGGTGATGCTGATGCGCCGCTCCGACGAACTCGGACCGCTGGTCGAAGCCCTCGACATGGGCCCGCTGACCTTCCTGGCCAACCTCGGCGCCGACGTCGCCGCGGGAACCGCGCGCGACACCGTGCCGCTGGCGCAGGTGGAGGTCGAGAACGCGTTCGACCTGGCCACGCTGACCCTCGACATCACCAGCCTGCTGTTCTCGGCGGGTACCTCCGTCGCCGGGTACGCCGGGGTCGCCGACGCGGTCCTCACGCCGCTGTCGATCGTGCAGAAGCTGGCCTTCGCGCCGACCGACTACGGCGCACCGATCGTGCGCGGCGTCATCCAGTCGATGTGCGCGGTGTAAGTTTCCACCGATCCCAGACCAGAAGGTGAGCATCCACGTGTCGCACTCCACCGCAGGTTCCACCCCGGCCGGTATCGGCCGGCGGGAAGTGCTGGCCGGCGCGGCAGGCGTCGTCGCCGGCATCACCCTCGTCGGGCTGACGCCCGCGGCGGCGGTCCCGGCGCAGGTGCCGAAGTTCGCGCCGGGCGCCGGGCGCACCGCCCGGATCCTGATCACCGGTGACGCGGGCACCGGCAGCCGCACCCAGTGGGCGGTGGCCGACGCGGCCAGGGCCTTCCATGCGCGCGAGCCGTTCACGATGGCGGTCGGCCTCGGCGACAACATCTACGAGTCCGGCCCCAACGGCCCCGATGACGTCCAGTTCGCGACGAAGTTCGAGGATCCCAATGCGGGCCTGGACTTTCCGTGGGCGATGGTGCTGGGCAACCACGACACCTCCGCGGTGTTCCCCGGTGACGGCGGCTGGCTGCTGCGCGGCAATCACGAGGTCGAGTACCACGCCAGGTCACGCCGCTGGTGGATGCCGAGCCGCTACTACTCGGTGCGGGTGCCCGAGGAGAACCCGGTGGTGGAGTTCTTCGTGCTCGACGTCAATCCGCTCGCGGCCTACATCCCACCGCTGCTCGACCCGTACTGGTCGGTGGACGGCCAGTACATGAACGAGCAGCGCGCCTGGCTGGACCGGGCGTTGGCGGAGTCGACCGCGCCGTGGAAGATCGCCTGCACCCACCACCCGTACCTCAGCAACGGGCCGCACGGCGACGCGGGCAACTACGAGGGCCTGCCGATCGAGCCGATCAACGGCGTGCACGCCAAGCGGTTCTTCGAAGACCATGTGCTGGGCAAGGTCTCGTTCCTGCTGTCCGGCCACGACCACACCCTGCAGGTGCTCGAACCGACCGCGGCGTCGAAGGGCACCCGGCAGATCGTCTCCGGCGCGGCGGGCAAGACGGCGTCCGGTCAGCCCGCGGCGACCGAGGATTCCGCGCATCCGGCGCTGTTCGAGACCCAGCACGAACTGGGCTTCATGGTGATGGACCTGAGCCAGGAGAAGGTGAACCTGCGGGTCGTCACCGTGGACGCCGCCTCCGGCGCGGGGACCCAGGTCTTCGATCGTCGCCTGGCCTGAGCGCGACCGGTCAGTGGCGCGGGCGCTGCTCGCGCCACTGCCGGGGGCTGGTGCCGTAGCGGGTACGGAACCAGCGGGAGAAGTTGCTCACCGAGGAGAAGCCGAGCAGGTCGGCGACCTCGGTGAGGGAGTGGCGGCGATGGGTGACCAGCCGTTCGGCCAGCGCGGCGCGGGTGTCGTCGACGATCGCGCTGAAGGTGGTGCCGTCCTGGGCGAGCCTGCGGTGCACGGTGCGCCGGTCGACGCCGAGACTGCGGGCCACCTGCTCGACGGTGCAGCGTCCCGTCGGTAGCAGCAGTTCCACGAGTTCGCGGACCCGGTCGGTGACCGTGGCTTCGCGCGTCGGTGTCAGCCTGCCCATCAATCGTTGGGCGTAGGTGCGCAACTGGGGGTCGGCCATCGCGTTGGGGGCGTCGAGATCGGTGCTGTAGGTGAGGATTCCGTCGAAGTCCTGGTCGAACTCCACGTGCGGGCCGAACATCTTGTAGTAGGTGGCGCGGTCGCGGGGCGCGGGGTGGGAGAAGCTGATCTGGATCGGCCGCCAGGTGGGCCCCAGGAAGCCGCGCAGCAGTCCGTGCAGGACGCCGGTGGTGAGTTCGACCGCCTGGCGCACGGGCGCCGGTCTGCCCACGTCGACCGAGACCCGCAGGGTGGCCACCCCGTTGGCCTCGATGATCTCGGTGTGCAGTGCCTCGTTGTACATGTGCTCGTGGCGCGCGAGCAGCCGCAGTGCGCTGCGCACGTCGGGTTCCTCGCGGATGACCAGGCTCAGCGGGCCGAGATTGGCGAAGCGGCGCAGCTGCGCCATCCGCAATCCGAAGTCCTCCCGGCCGGATTCGGCGGCCGAGCGCTCCAGCAGTTCGGCGACCGCCTCGGCCGGGATCCAGCGGTCCTGGGTGCCGAAACCGGCCGGATCGAGGCCGCAGTCGCGGATGAGCCGCGCCGGCTCCAACCCGAGCGAACGAGCCAGGTCGAGGTAGTCGTTCAGCGACGCGTACCGGGACAACGGCTTCACGCCACCACCTCCTCGATGTCCCGAGAGGAATAGTTCTCTGTCCCGTCAGGATAAGCACTGACCGGTGTCCATCCCTACTGTTATGTCCATCACACCGAAGGAGATGCAGTGGCACACGCAATTCGTTTCGCCGAGATCGGCGGCCCCGACGTCATGCGGTGGGAGACCACCCAGGTCGGCGATCCGGGGCCCGGCGAGGTCCGGCTCCGCCACGAGGCCGTGGGACTCAACTTCGCCGACACCTACTTCCGCACCGGTCTCTACCCGGCCGCCCTGCCCGCCGGACTCGGCGTCGAGGGCGCCGGTGTCGTCGAGGCCGTCGGCCCCGGCGTGGCCGGCTTCGCGCCGGGCGACCGGGTCACCTACACCGGCAGCCCGCTCGGCGCCTACAGCACCGAACGGGTCATGCCCGCCGAGCACCTGA
The DNA here is from genome assembly GCF_040654235.1 of Nocardia sp. NPDC050718. Taxonomy (NCBI): domain Bacteria; kingdom Bacillati; phylum Actinomycetota; class Actinomycetes; order Mycobacteriales; family Nocardiaceae; genus Nocardia; species Nocardia sp. NPDC050718. The sequence goes on from NZ_JBFAHQ010000004.1 coordinate 392,713, forward strand.
TCGCCCTGCCCGACGGTATCGCCGCCGACATCGCGGCCGCCACCACCATGCGCGGTCTCACCACCGCCTACCTGCTGCGGCGGATCCATCCGCTGCGCGCGGGCGACACCGTCCTGCTGCACGCCGCGGCGGGCGGGGTCGGTCAGCTGTTCACACAGTGGGCCAAGCTGCTCGGTGTGCGCGTGATCGGCACGGTCTCCAGCGAGGAGAAGGCCGCCGTCGCCCGCGCCAACGGCTGCGACCACGTGGTGATCTACACCAGGGAGGACGTCGCGACCCGGGTGCGCGAGATCACCGACGGCGCGGGCGTTCCGGTGGTCTACGACAGCATCGGCAAGACCACCTACCAGTCCTCGCTGGACTCGCTGGCCCGCCGCGGCCTGCTGGTGTGCTTCGGCACCGCCTCGGGTCCGGTGCCGCCGATCGAGGCGATGCAGCTCGCCGTGAAGGGTTCGCTGTTCGTCACCCGCCCCGCCCTGGCCGACTACATCGCCGACCCGGCCGAACGCGCCGACCTCGCGGGCGAGCTCTTCGGCCACCTCACCGCGGGTCGCCTGCGGGTCGAGATCAACCAGCGCTACGAGCTCGCCGACGCCGTCGCGGCGCACCGCGACCTCGAAGCGGGCCGCAGCGTCGGCGCGTCGGTCTTCACGCTCTGACGCGTCCACCGGAAAGGAACCAGCCATGACCGTCCGTACCGCCCTGCACGCGGTGCCGCTGACCGCGACCATCGGCGCCGAACTGCACGGGGTGAACCTCGCCGAGGTCGCCGCCGACGACGCCCTGTTCGCCGAACTGCGCACGCTGCTGCTGCGCCACAAGGTGCTGTTCGTGCGCGACCAGGACATCACCAGGGCCGAACACGTCGCGCTCGCCGAACGTTTCGGCCCGCTCGAGGACCATCCGGTCGCGGCAGGCGATCCCGACCATCCGGGCCTGGTCCGCATCTACAAGGACCTCGACAGCGCACCCGAGCACTACGAGAACGCCTTCCACTGCGATGCCACCTGGCGGGTGAATCCGCCGATGGGCGCCGTGCTGCGGTGTGTGGAATCGCCGCCGGTCGGCGGTGACACCATCTGGGTGAACATGGTCGAGGCCTACCGGCGGCTGCCGCAGTCGGTGCGGTCGCGGATCGCGCACCTGCGGGCCCGGCACAGTATCGAGGCGAGCTTCGGCGCGGCCATGCTCGAAGAGGACCGCCTCGCGCTGCACGAACGTTTTCCCGATGCCGAACACCCGGTGGTGCGTATTCACCCGGAAACCGGGGAGGAAATTCTGTTCGTCAATTCCTTCACCACCCACCTGGTGAATTATCACACCCCCGAGAACGTGCGATTCGGCGCCGATTACGCGCCCGGCGCGAGCGAACTGCTGAATTATCTGATGCGGCAGGCCGCCATTCCGGAGTATCAGGTGCGCTGGCGCTGGACCGAGAACAGCTTCGCGATCTGGGACAACCGCTCCACCCAGCACTATGCCGTCCAGGACTACTGGCCCGCGGTGCGCAAGATGGAACGGGCCGGCATCGTCGGCGACCGTCCCTTCTGACTTCTTTCTCTTCTTTTCCTTTCACCCTCGCAATTCCGATCGGAGTACCCCCATGCATTTTCACGACGACGCACTGTTCCCCGAGAATCAGGAAAAGCTGGTCATCACCGCCGCGCCGTACGGTCCGGAATGGGAACTCGACGACTTCCGCGAAGACCTCCCGCTGACCATGGACGAACACGTCCAGCAGGCGGTGGACTGCTACGCCGCCGGCGCGACCGTGCTGCACATCCACGTACGCGAACTCGACGGCAAGGGCTCCAAGCGGCTGTCGAAGTTCAACGAACTGCTCGGCCGGCTGCGCGAGGCGGTGCCGGACATGATCCTGCAGGTGGGCGGGTCGATCTCGTTCTCGCCCGAAGGCGAGGGCGCCGACGCGCTGTGGCTGCCCGACGACGCCCGGCACATGCTGGCCGAGCTCGACCCCAAGCCCGACCAGGTCACCATCGCGATCAACACCAGCCAGATGAACATCGTCGAGCTGATGACCGAGGACGACATCGCGGGCACCTCGTTCGAACGGCCCGAGGTATACGAGGCGTACCGGGAGATGTATGTGCCCGCGGGCCCGGCCTGGGTCGCCGAGCACTTGAAGCGCTTGCAGGCCAACGGCATCCAGCCGCACTTCCAGCTGTCGAGTATCCCGCAGCTGGAGACGGTCGAGCGGCTGATCCGGCGCGGGGTCTACACCGGCCCGCTCATGCTGACCTGGGTCGGCATCGGTGGCGGTTTCGACGGACCCAACCCGTACAACATGATGGAGTTCATCCGCCGCACCCCCGACGGCGCCGTACTCACCCTGGAGACGCTGATGCGCAGCGTGCTGCCGGTGAACACGATGGCCATCGCGATGGGTCTGCACGCGCGCTGCGGCAACGAGGACACCCTGTGGGGCCGCAAGGGCGAGCGGATGACCTCGGTCCAGCAGATCCAGCAGCTGGTCCGGATCGCCGGGGAACTCGGCCGCGAGGTCGCCACCGGCAAGGAAGCGCGCGAGATCTACCGGCTCGACGAGCACTACGCCGACGCCGACGAGACGCTGGCCAAGATCGGGTTCGCCCCGAACCGCAAGCCGGGCCAGGTCGGGTTCACCCACCACGCCTGACCCCTCCCGGGGGATCAGCTTCCCCTGTCTCGACAACCCGGTGGACGTCAGCGACGACGTCCACCGGTTCGCAGGAGCACCCATGGACCACACCACGACCGCCGTCGCGGCGCCGTATCGCACCCCGTCCGTCTCCCGTACCTATCCCTGGCTGGTGTTCGCGCTGGCCTTCGGCCTGCTACTGGCCGACTACATGTCGCGCCAAGTGCTCAGCGCGGTCTTTCCGTTCCTGAAAGCCGAATGGGCGCTGTCGGATTCGCAACTGGCGTCGCTGAGCAGCGTCGTCGCCCTGATGGTCGGGCTGCTCACCCTTCCGCTGTCGGTGCTGGCCGACCGGTGGGGGCGGGTCCGAAGTCTCGTGCTGATGGCCCTGGTCTGGAGCGCGGCGACCCTGGTGTGCGCGCTCGCCGACAACTACCCGCAGATGCTGGCCGCCCGCTTCTTCGTCGGGGTCGGGGAGGCCGCCTACGGCAGCGTCGGTATCGCGCTGGTGCTCAGTGTGTTCGCCGCGCGCAGGCACGCGGCGCTGAGCGGGGCGTTCATGGCGGGTGGCTCGTTCGGATCGGTACTCGGCGTCGCCGCGGGCGGCGTGATCGCGGTGCACCTGGGCTGGCGGTGGTCGTTCGCGACCATGGCGATCTTCGGACTGGTGCTGGCGGTGGCGTTCCGGTCGGTGGTCACCGAGGAGCGCACCGCCGGCCACGCCACCGATCCCGCGCCCGAGATCGCCTACCGCGCACCGATCTCGACCCTGTTCACCAACCCGGCGGTGCTGTGCGCGTATGTGGGCAGCGGCCTGCAGATGTTCACCGCGGCCGTGCTGCTGTCGTGGATGCCCAGTTTCTTCAATCGCTACTACGGGCTGGCGCCCGATCGGGCGGCGGGACTGGCGGCGGTCATCGTGACGCTCGTCGGTACCGGCATGGTGGTGTGCGGGGTGATCACCGATCGGGTCGGCCGCGCCGACATGGGCCGCAAATGGGTCACCGCGATCGTGTTCTGCCTGATCTCGCTCGTCAGCCTCGGGCTCGGGTTCAGCCTGGGCACCGGGGTCCCGCAACTGGTGCTGCTCGGGATCGGCGCGTTCTTCTCCGGTGGTTCGGCGGGCCCGACCGTCGCGATGGTCGCCAACCTCACCCACGCCTCCGTGCGTGCCTCCGCTTTCGGCACCCTCACCCTGGCCAACAGCCTGCTCGGGCTCGCGCTCGGCCCGTTCGTGGTCGGCGTGCTTGCCGATCGCCTCGGCCTGTGGGACGCGCTGCGCGTGACCCCGGTGGTGTCGGTGCTCGCCGTCGCTGCCCTGCTGCTCGGCCGTCGCGTCTACCCGCTGGGACTGCGCAAACTCGCCGCCGTCCACGCCGCGGCACCGCACTGACTCTCGTCGACAAGGACAACCACACCGATGAATTCCCTTCCCACCCCGACCGTCGTGATCGTCCCCGGTCTGCGTGATCACGTCGCCGACCACTGGCAGACCCTGCTGGCCGCCACCCTGGACCAGGTGGCCATCGTGCCGCCGCTGGAACACGACGGGCTCAGCCTGCCCGCGCGGATCGCCGCCCTGGACGCGGTGCTCGCCGAGATCGACGGACCCGTCGTCCTGGTGGCGCACAGCGCGGGCGTGATGATCACCGTGCACTGGGCCCAGCAGTCCACCCGCCCCGTGCGCGGCGCGCTGCTGGCGACGCCGCCCGACTTCGAAACACCGCTCCCGCCCGGCTATCCCGCTGCCGCCGACCTCGCCGCGCACGGCTGGACCCCGGTGCCGCGCCGCCGGTTGCCGTTCCCCAGCATCGTCGCCGCCAGCAGCACCGACCCCTTGGCCACCGCGCGCCGGGTGTCCGGCATGGCCGAGGCGTGGGGCAGCAGCCTGGTCGAGCTCGGCGATGTCGGGCACCTGAATCCGGCGGCGGGCTACGGGCCGTGGCCGCGCGCGCAGGAACTGCTCGACGACCTGCTCACGATGACCGACAGCCCGGAGCTCGCCCGATGACGACGGTGTGCGCCACCGCCGCCGACGCGGTCGCCGATATCGGCTCGGGTGCGTCGCTGGCCGTCGGCGGGTTCGGGGTGTGCGGCATCCCGGACGCCCTGATCCGCGCGCTGGCGGCGGGCAACGCCTGCGACCTCGAGATCTTCTCCAACAATTGCGGCACCGACGATCACGGTCTGGGAATTCTGCTGGCGCAGAAGCGGATCCGCCGGGTCACCGCCTCCTATGTCGGTGAGAACGCCGAGTTCGCCCGCCAATACCTGGCCGGGGAACTGGAAGTCGAACTGACGCCCCAGGGCACGCTGGCGGAGAAACTGCGAGCGGGCGGGACCGGCATCCCGGCGTTCTACACCGCCGCGGGCGTCGGTACCCCCATCTCCGAGGGCGGCCTGCCGTGGCGATACCGGGCCGACGGGTCCGTCGCGGTGGCCTCGCCGCGCAAGGAGGTCCGCACCTTCGCGGGCCGCCGCTTCGTGCTCGAGGAATCGATCACCGCCGACTACGCGCTCGTGCACGCGCTGATCGGCGACACCGCGGGAAACCTGGTGTTCAACAAGGCGGCCCGCAACTTCAACCCGCTCGCCGCGATGGCGGGCCGGGTGTGCCTTGCCCAGGTGGAGACGCTCGTTCCGGCGGGCACGCTCGATCCGGCGCAGGTGCACCTGCCCGGGGTCTTCGTCGACCGCATCGTGCACACCGGCCCACAGACCAAACCGATCGAACGGCGGACCGTCTCGTGACCTCGACCGTGACCGGCGGCTGGACCCGCACCGAGATGGCGGCCCGCGCCGCCAGGGAACTGCGCCCCGGGGAGTACGTCAACCTGGGGATCGGCCTGCCCACCCTGATCCCGAATCAGCTACCCGCCGGCGTGGCGGTAACCCTGCACTCGGAGAACGGGATCCTGGGCACCGGCCCCTACCCACGCGCCGAGGATGTCGACGCCGACCTGATCAACGCGGGCAAGGAGACCGTCACCGTCGCCGACGGCGCCGCGTTCTTCGACTCCGCGCTCAGCTTCGGCATGATCCGCGGCGGCCACATCGACACCGCCGTCCTCGGCGGCATGCAGGTCTCGGCCACCGGCGACCTGGCCAACTGGATGGTGCCCGGACAGATGGTCAAGGGCATGGGCGGGGCGATGGACCTGGTCCACGGCGCTCGCCGGGTGATCGTGCTGATGACCCACACCGACAAGGCGGGCACGCCCAAGATCGTGCCGCACTGCACCCTGCCGCTCACCGGCGTCGGCGTCGTGCACCGCGTCATCACCGAACTCGCCGTCATCGACGTCGAACCGTCGGGACTGGTGCTGCGCGAATGCGCGCCCGGCGTCACCGAAGACCACGTCCGCGCTGTCACCGCGGCACCCCTGCACTGAAGAACCCACGATGATGAGGAACCACCCCATGCTGATGAAGTCCCTGGCCGCCGCCGCCCTCACGGTGGTCGCCGCGGCGGGCACCGCGCAGGCCGAACCCACCGGCCCGGCACCGGTCGGATTCACCGCGCACGCCACCGAGTCGGCCTCGATCATCGAGATCGACACCGGCACCCTCACGGTCGAGAACGGCGCGCTGACCGTGCGCACCGACGACGGCACCGTCGTCGCCGCGACACCGCTGCGTTTCGCCGTCGACGACTTCGTCTTCCCGATCGCCGCCCACATCGACGGCCGCACCGCGACCCTGACCCCCGAGCTGTCCCCGGACAAGGCGGTCTACCGGCCGGTCGCGCTGCCGTTCGAGGACAAGGCGCCGTGGAAGACCGAATACGACCGGGAGCAGGCGGCGTGGGCGCGCCTGACCACCACCATCTCCACCGGCGCCGCCGTCGGCACCTTGATCGGCGGACTCGGCGGAGCTGCCGTGGGGTGCGTTCTCGGTGGTGTCGTCGGCGCGACCGTCGCCGCGGCGACCATCATCGGCCTGTTCGGTCCGTTCCTGCCCGCGGCCGCGGTCGGCTGCCTCGGGGGTGTCCTCGCGGTCGGTGCGCTCGGCACGGTGGCGGGTCAGCTGCTGGTGACCGCGCCCGTGGCGATCGGGGCCGTGATCCAATACGTCTCCACGATCACCGCGCCGTTCCCCGCGAAGTAGACGCGGGCCGCACGGTCGCCGGGCAGGGCGACCGTGCGTTCGGCGGCGCTCGGCGCGCGCGAGGGGGATGATCGGGGGATGGGCTTCTACAGCGAGCGGATCCTGCCGCACATCGTCGACACGGTGTGCGGGGTGGCCACCAACGACACCCTGCGCAGGCGCGCCTGCGCAGGTCTGCACGGGGCCGTGCTCGAAGTCGGGTTCGGGTCGGGCACCAATGTGGGGTTCTATCCGGACGCGGTGGAGCGGGTCAGCGGCGTGGAACCGGCCGATGTCGCCTGGAAGATCGCGGCGAAGCGGGTGGCGGAGAGCCGGGTGCCGATCGAACGGGCCGGGCTGGACGGGCAGTCGCTGCCGTTCCCGGACGCGACCTTCGACACCGCGCTCTCGACCTTCACGTTGTGCACGATTCCCGATGTCGGTGCCGCGCTGGCCGAGATCCGCCGGGTGCTCAAACCCGGCGGCACACTGCATTTCGTCGAACACGGGCTCGCCCCCGACGCGTCGGTGCGGACCTGGCAGTACCGGCTCGACCCGATCCAGCAGCGGATCGCCGGCGGCTGCCACCTCGTCCGCGACATTCCCGGCCTGCTCACCGAGGCGGGCTTCGAGACCGCCGAACTCGACCGCTTCTACCATCCGGGCGCACCGAAAGCGTTCGCCGCCTTGTCCTTGGGCGTCGCGCGCTGACAGGATCAGCGCTGGACGCTACGGCGAGGGAAGGACATCCCGGGTGACCGAGCCGCGACGGTACTGGATCGAATTCGACCGAGAAGAGGGCACCGACGCACGGCTCTGGGAGGGCGTCGGCGTGACCGGCTTCGACGTCCCGGACTGCTGGTCGATGCTGGCGGACCTGGTCGGCGACGGACCGTTGCCACCGGTGCGGCGCATCACGGTCGACATCTCCCTGGCCGAGCGACCGCCGGTGAACCGTGGTCTCGGGGTCCCGGTGTGGCGTGGCGTGTGGTACCCACCCGCGAACCTCGGAATCGGGCCGACCCGCGCGATCGACCGCAGGAACGCACCCGCCGACTACCCGGTGCCGGTCACGGGATCAGGACGAGCCACCCGGGGCGCCGAACTGACCTGGTGGGACGAAATCCCGCATATCGAAAGCCTGCGATGGCAGTTGGTCGACATGCACAGTCGCGAGTACAGCCGCGGAATGCGCGAGCGAGCGGCGGCGCTGCGCGCGGCCTGCCTCAGGGATCCCACCACCGGGAGAATGCTGCGTGAAGCGCTCGACTTCATGATCGCGTGGCGCCCGACACCGGACGACTGGTTCGATCCGACCGGAACCGAATTCGCCGAGCAGCGCGACCTCGACGACTACCTGCGGGCCTTCCGCGACTACCTGTTCGACGATCGCCCGGAACCGATCGACCCTCCGGGCAGCGAACCACTCACCCCCGAGGCCGTGGACCAGCTGATCGCCCGCCAGCTGTCGGACGAGCGCTGACACCGGTTGGAATCAGCGCGAACACATGGGTGGGCGGGTCGCCGTCCCGGCGATAGCGTCCCGCCATGACCAGTCAGCTCACCACGCTCAACGACATCTCCGACGCGACCGCGCAGGCGGTGGCGACCGATCCGGCCAACGCGCACTTCGTCTTCCGGGCCGCGGGCGCCCCCGAGGGCACGGTCGGCAGTGTCGTCACCGCGCGCACGCACCGGGTCGTCGTCGACGAACCGGCCGCGCTCGGTGGTGCCGACACCGCCGCCAACCCGGTGGAGGTGTATCTCGCCGCGTTGATCTCCTGCCAGGTGGTCACCTACCGCTTCTGGGCGCAACGCCTCGGCATCACCGTCGACGACCTCGCGATCACCGCCGAGGGCGACCTGGACGTGCGCGGTTTCTTCGGCATCGACGACACGGTGCGGCCCGGCTTCCAGGCGGTGCGGGTGCACGTGCGGATCACCGGCCCCGAAACCGCACAGCGCTACGCCGAACTGCAGCAGGCGGTCGACGCGCACTGCCCGGTGCTGGACCTCTCGACCGGTGCCACGCCGGTGAGCACCACGCTCGACGTCGGCTGAGCGGGAATCCGTTCCAGGATGCCACCGGCGAACACGTCGTAGAGCGGCAGCGTCTCCAGGTGGACGTAGCCGATGTGGCAGTCGCACACCGACAGTGGGCACGGGCGCGGGGTCAGCGCGGCGCGGTAGGAGCCGTCGTAGAGGTTGCCGAGCGGGGTGCGCACGAAGTGGCAGCGGCGGACCTCGCCGTCACCGTCGACCGAGATCACCGACGACCCGGTGCGGCAGGGTGATCCGGCCGAGCGGTGTGGGTGCCTGCTGAACGGGAACAGCGTGTCGATCGCGGTCCAGCGCGCGGCCTCGTCGTCGGTGTAGGTGTGCCCCTCGGCGGCATTGACCCACAGGTACACGTGTTCGGGCAGGTCGGCGCGCAGGCGGCGGGCGTGCGCGAGGTGCTCGGGCAGCCCGACGATGCCGACGCTGAACCGGATTCCGGCCTCGGCCAGCCGTTCGGCCTTGTCGAGGAAGCGTCGATAGGGCGTCTGGCCGGGATGGTAGGTGCACCAGAGGGCGAGGGTGTCGAGGTCGGCGTCGGCGGTCCAGTCGATCCGGCCGCTCAGGTTGGTCTGGATGGCGACCCGGTCGATGTGCGGGCGGTGGGACAGCTCGATCAGTGCCGTCCGGTACCACGATCGCACCAGGCCCTCACCCCACGGCGTGAACAGCACCGACAGCCGGTCCCCGGTCTGCGCGTGCGCCCATTCGGTGAAGCGGCGCAGCGCGGCCCGGTCGGCGCGCAGCTGATCGGTGGAGTCGCGGCGCTTGGCGAACGGGCAGTACGGGCAGTCGTAGTCGCAGGAGGCGAGCGGGCCGCGATACAACAGGGTCAGGTCCACGGTCAGCGCAGCTCGTAGGCGGCCATCGCGGCGCGCACCGCGGGGGAGAAGAAGCCGGGTCCGATCGCATCGGAGTAGGCCAGGCCCTCCGGTGACAGGCGCAGCAGGTCGGTGCCGGTGTCGGCCAGCCAGCCACGCTCGGCCACGGTGCGCAGCTCGACGGCGAAGTCGTCCCGGGGATCGGTGCCGAAGCGGGCGCGGTAGTCGGCGACGGGGAGCCCGTCGGCTTGCAGCAGGGATTGCAGCAGGTGCCTGCGGGCGGCTTCGTCGCCGTCGACCACCCGGCCGTGCAGGGCCGAACCGAAATCCGTCGTCGCGACGTAGGTGTCGATGATGCCGCGCACCTCGCGCAGGTCGACGGCGTAGTCGAAGGAATAGTGCAGCGCGCTCGTGTAGGAGCGGGCGCCGCAGCCGAGCCCGATCATGCCGTCGGTCTGACAGGCGTAGTCGTCGGGGCCCTGCGGCGGTGCGTCGGCGCGGCGGAACATCCGCATGGACACCTGCTCGTAGCCGGCGGCCAGCAGGTGATCGCGGCCCCGCGCGTACAGCGCGAGCCGGTCGCGGTCCCAATCCAGGTCGGCGACAGCGGGATCGGCGTGCCGGGCCAAGCCGGTCAGCGGGCGCACGTAGAGCGGGTAGAGGTAGATCTCCTCCGGCCGCCACGCCAGGGCCGCGTCCAGCGAGACCCGCCAGCTCGCGGCGGTCTGGCCGTCGATGCCGTAGATCAGGTCGATATTGAGGACGGGGATGCCCGCGTCGCGGACCCGGCCCAGCGCCGCCTCGACCTCGGCTCGCCGTTGCGGCCGCACCGCCGCCCTGGCCTCGGCGTCGATGAAACTCTGCACGCCCAGGCTCAGCCGGGTCGCCCCGCGCTCGGCCAGCACCGTCAGCCGGTCGGCGGTGGCCGTGGACGGCGACGCCTCCACCGACAGCGGGATCGCGCGCAGGTCGGCGCCCATGATCCGCTCGGCGATATCGCACAGCCTGGTCAGCTCGTCGGCCGTGAGGAAGGTCGGGGTGCCGCCGCCGAACGCCGCGTTGGCGAAGCGAAGGGGTGCGGCTTCGCCGAGACCGTCGCGCACGGCGGTGGCCTGGCGGGCGAGCGCGTCGAGATAGCGGCCGGTGAGACCGTCCGGGGCGCCGACCCGGGTGAACAGATTGCAGAAGCCGCAGCGCACCTCACAGAACGGGATGTGCAGATACAGCGAGAGCGCCGAGCGGGATTCGCCCGCCCACACCCGTGACAGCGGCGGTCGATCCGGCAGCGGGCGATAGGCCGTCTTGTGCGGATAACCGTAGACGTAGTTCTGGTAGGGGCGCGGTAGCGCGGTGTCGATCATGCGTCGGGCTCCAGGAAGAAGTGGCTGTAGGGGACCGTCCACACCGACTCGTGGCCGAGCCGGTGACCGGTGTACCCGTCGTCGCCGTAGGCGGTGCCGTGATCGGAGCACACGATCGCGAAACACCGGCGGCGCGAGCGCATCGTGTCGAAGAGCCTGCCGACGTGGGCGTCGATGTACTCCAGCGCCGCCGCGTGGGTGTCGCGGCTGTCGCCCGCGTCGCGGGTCGCGCCCGGCAGGTGGAACCAGTTCGGCTGATGCAGTGCCGAGGCGTTGAGGAACAGGAACAGCCGCTGATCGGCGGGCACGGCGGCGACCGCGCGTTCGGCGCAGGCCACCTGCGCCTCGAACGAGGTCGGTGCGGCCACGGAGAACTCCGGCGCCCAATGGCTTTCGGCGAACAGGCCGGGCAGCACGCTGCCCAGCGCGCCCTGCTTGTTGAAGAAGCCGACGCCGCCGATACACACGGTGTGATACCCGCGGGCCGCCAGCGCCGTCACCAGGTCGGGTTCCTCGAAGACGAAGGTGCCGTCTGCGGTGGTCTCGCTGCCGGCGAAGCGGGCCGCGAACAGGCGCGGATGCGGGCCGGGCGCGGCCGGTGTCGGCAGGAACCCGGCGAACATCGCGTGGTGCGAGGCGTAGGTGAAACTGCCCGGCGCGTGGCGCTTCTCCCAGCGGCCCTGCGGCAGATGGGCGGCCAGGGTGGGGAGTCTGCCCGCGGCCGCGAGTTCGGTGGCGACGTCGTAGCGCAGGGTGTCGAGGGTCAGCAGCAACAGGTCGTCGCGGCCGACGACCTCGGTCATGTCGGGGCGCGACGGGGTCGGGACGGTCATCGTGACGCTCCGATCGGGGTCGCGGCGATGAGCTGCGCGGTGTAGGTGTCGAGCCCCTCGGCCGGGGTGCCGGGCAATCCGGTCAGGCCCGGCAGCAGGTCGCCGAACGCGTTGACCTCCCCGACGGTGAACCGCCGCCACTGCGCACCGGGCAAGAGATCGACCCCGACACACAGGGTTCCGGGGAAGCACGCGGCGGCGCGCTCACAGATCTCCCTCGCCTCGGCCCATCGGTCACCCATCGCGGCCCGGACCCGGTCGAGGTCACCGCGGGCACCGCCGAGGTGCAGGTTGGTCAGCGGGCCACGGCTGGTGCGGACGACGGCATGGGTGGCCCGGCCCGCGATCACCACCACCCGCAGGTCCGCCGAGCGGCCCCCGGTGGTGGCCTTGGGGATCCAGCGTTCGACGTGCAGCCCGTCGGGCGCGAGCCGGTCGACGATGGCGCCGATCGTGCGTTCGTCGCGGTACCGGCGCACCCGCAGCGAATTGTGCAGGGCGCCTCCGGTACTCACCTCGACCGAGGTGATCGCCTGCCAGCGGCCCGACGCGGTGGACTCGATCGCCAGCACCCCCGACGCCGACGAACCGTGCGCGAGTTTCACGAACACCCGGGCCATTCCGGCCGCCCGCATCTGTGCTTTGACCTCGGCCCAGCCGGGCACCGGCCCGGTGACCGGCGACGGCGGAACCGGCACACCGGCCGCGCCGAGGCGGGCATGGCAGCGCCGCTTGTCGAACAGCACCGCGAGTTCGGCCGGATCGTCCAGCCGGTGGCCGCCGCGCAGTGAGTCCACCGCCGCGAGGAATCGGGTGTACCAGCGGGCCGAACCCTCCACCCGGGTCGGATCATTCACCCCGCGCAACAGTGCATCGACTGCCATATTCTCGCCCGGCGAATCCAGCCGGACGATCTCGTCGTCGGCGAACTCGTGACAGCCCTCGGTCAGGACCGACAGCCATTCCACCACCCGCGGCGCCGGGAACCCGGCGGCGCGGGCCGCCTCGGTGAACAGCCGGACCCGCCGGTTCTCGGCGTTGCCGACCACCACCCAGCGCACCTCGGATCACTCGCCGACCGCGACGAACCGCCACACCGAACCGTCGTCGTCCTCGTCGGACTCGGCGTCGTCGGTGTCGAGGTTCAGTTCCACGCCCGCCGGGGTGAGCGTGTCGGCGAGGCGGGCGCCGATCTCCTTGCTCACGTAGTTGTAGTGCAGGTCCAGCGATTTCAGATGGGTCAGCGGCTGGCCGCCGAGCAGCGCGGCGGCACCGTCGTCGGTGAGGACACCCATCGACAGGTCGAGCACTTCGAGGCGGGCGACCACCGGAGCCGAGGCGATCGCGGCACACACCGCGTCCTGGATCTCGCTGTTGCGCAGGGCCAGGCGCTTGAGGCTGGGCAGCTGATCACCGGACAGGATCGGCGCGAGATCGTCGACATCGGCGTCACCGCCGTATTCGGAGGTGCCCAGCCACAATTCCAGATCGTGCAGCGCGGGCAGGTCGCTGGCGGCGATACCGCGCACCACCGCCACCGGCAGACCACCGGCCTGCACCTTCAGCTTGCGCAGGTGCGCGTGGCGGACCGCCGGGAACTCGAGCTGTTCGCCACCGCGCGCGCCGAACTCCTCGAGCAGCGGGAACGCGTCGAGCAGCCGGGTGACCTCACCCTGGTTGATCCAGGAGATCTCGCACTCCTCGCCGACGATGTCGCCGACGAACAGCGCCCGCAGCGCGGGCAGCTGCGCGCGGGCGGCGACGATGGCGTCGATGACATCGTCGGGCCGGTTGTCGTAGGCGTCGGCCCACGAACCGACCACGATCGAACGCACCCGCGCCGCGTCGACGGTGTCGAGGAACCGGGCGAAGGCCTCCGGCCAGGTCTCGGCGGCGTCGTAGGAGTCGACACCGATGCGCCACGCCACACCGTCGGCGGCGGGCAGCAGCCGCACGGCCGTCTCCTGCGCTTCGGCGTCCTTCTCCGGGTCCGGGAACGGATAGGTGGGCAGACCGCCCCACCCGTGCAGATGTTCTCCGATGGACATAGCTGTTTCCCGCCCCTTCTGGCGTAGTGACCCCGTGGTGACAGCTGCGTTTCTACCAAGCGGCACCGACAATCCGCGCGGCGACCCGAGTTGTCGGCCCCTGCCGCTACCGTCCTCGCCACGGCAGCGGTCGCGGGCCGTGACGGGAGGAAATTCATGTATCGACAAGGCGATGTCCTGATCGTGCCGGTGGCCGAGACGGCCGTTCCCGGCAGCGCGCTGGCCGCGCGGGGTGAGCACCGCGACGGGCGGGGCAGGCTCGTGCTGGCCCTCGGGGAGGTGACCGGGCACGCGCATGCCATCGCCGCGCCCGGCCGATTGATCAGGGAGGCGGGCGCGTTCGGGCCGATGCTGCTGCACCTGCCCGAAGGCGGACGGGTGGTCCACGAGGAGCACGCGGCGATCGGCCTGCCGAAGGGGTGGTACCGGGTGGTGCGCCAGCGCGAGTACATCCCGGGATCCGTTCGGGTGGTGGCGGACTGATGATCGGGGAGACGACGATGACGGACAGCGACTGGCGGGCGATCGCCGCCGCCACCGGACCGGGCGACCGGGCCGCCGCCGAAGCGGGTGTGCGCCTGGCCTATTCCCGCGCGGGGCTGCCCGAACCCGAACAGATCCGCTGGGCGCGTTCACCGCTGGCTGCCGTCCGGATCCTGACCTCGGGAATCGAGACGGGCGCACCGGTGCGGGAGGCGGTGCGCAGCGGGCCGTGGGCGGCCGAACGTGCCCGCCTGCACGCCGAACTCGGCGGGCCCGGTTACAGCGCGCACTGGCGGGCCACCGGCGCCGATCTGTGGGAGGTCACCGGGATGGTGATCGACCGGATCCGGGCCGGCGTCGTCGAGGCGGTGGCCGGTGACAGCAAGCAGGAACGGCGGATCCGGGTACTGCTGCTCGATGCCGTGCTCGGCCAGCACGAGGCGGCCTGGCTCAGCGCCTACGACACCGCACCGGGTGGGCCGCTCGGCGGCGTCGCGGCCGTCGCGCGGCACGCGGGCTGGTGGTGGCCCTACGAGAAGATCGCGGTGATCTCCGAACGCCCACTGGCCCTGCACCGCGACGAAGCAGGCAGGCTCGACCGCGCCGACGGACCCGCCCTGGCCTACGCCGACGGCTTCGCTCTGCACGCGTGGCGCGGGATGCCGGTCCCGGCCGAATTCCTCGACAGCCTGGCCTCGCTGACACCGCAGCGTATCCGCGACGAGGAGAACGCCGAACTCCGCCGGGTCATGCTCGAGCATTACGGCTACGACCGCTACCTGACCGAATCCGACGCCCGCCCCGTCCATCGCGACGAGACCGGGATCCTGTGGCGGATCGAGCTCGTCGGCGACGAGGACGTGGTCATGGTCGAGGTCGTCAACTCGACACCCGAACCCGACGGCACGCATCGCGTGTACTGGCTGCGCGTACCGCCGACCACCCGCACCGCGCGCGAAGGCGTCGCCTGGACCTTCAGCCTCGGGGCCGACGCCTACGAACCGCTGCGGCAGACCTGACGTCAGCGCTCGGTCGGCTGCGCCGAGGTGGTGGCGAGGAAGTCCGTGACGGCGGCCGCGACCGCGGCGGGCTGGTCGAGCATCGACAGGACGTAGGCGTCGTCGATCTCGACCAGCCGGGCGCGGGGGATCAGTTCGGCCAGGCGGCGGCCGTGCTCGCGCGGCATGACCTTGCCCGCCGACGACCACAGGATCAGGGCCTCGCCCCGGAAGTGCCGCAGCGCTTCGGTATTCGCGACGAGGTCGGACCCGCGGAGATCCGAGCGCATGTAGGCGAGCACATCGCGGCGGATGCCACGGTCGCGCAACCCCGGTTCGGTCCAGCCGTGGACGAGGTCCTGCGGGATCGGGAACTTCGCCATCCAGCCGAACATCAGCGGGCTCTCCCGCAACCACCGGATGCGGAGCTGACGCAGCGCGAGGGTGACGCCGCCGGGCAGGTAGGCGGCCAGTGTCGCGGTCTTGCCGGGCAGCCCGGGCGGGAAGTTGTCGAACGCCTCGCTCGGGAAAACGATCAGCCTGCCGACACGCTCGTCGAGGCCGTAGGCGGTGAGGAACAGGGCGCCGCCCCAGTCGGAGTGCACGAGGGTGACCTCGCGCAGGTCGAGGGCGGCGAGGAAGTCGGCGACGAGCTGCGCGAGGCCGCGCAGGCTCAGGTCGGTGCCGGGGCGCAACGGTTCGGGGTGCGCGCCCAGCGGCAGGTCGGGCAGCACGTAGCGGAAGCCGGTCGGGAGCAGGTCGAGAACGGAATCCCAGACCGTGTGGTTCATCAGCAGGCCGTGCAGCAGCACGACCGGTGGGCCGTCGCCGCGTTCGTGGTAGTGGACGGGGCCCGAGGGCAGATCGACGGTCGGCATGAGAACCTCCAGCGTTAGAGTATCCGCTCTAGTGCGTTTGCTCTAGTCTGGAGCGGTGAGCGAGAAGATGTCAACGGCCACCCGGGATCGGCTGGTCGTCGCGGTCGCCGAGCTGATGCGCACGCACGGGTACAGCGCGATCACCGTCAAACAGATCACCGCGGCCGCGCAGGCCCCGATGGGGTCGCTCTACCACCACTTCCCGCACGGCAAGGTGCAGATCGCGGCGGAGGCGCTCCGGACCTCCGGCGCCGCCTACATCCAGCTGCTGCCGCTGCTGATGGACCCGCACCCCGATCTGCGGCTGGCGGTGCCTGCCGCGTTCGACGACGCCGCGCGCACGATGGCCGAGTCGGGGTGGATCAATATGTGCCCGGTCGGCACCGTCGCCGGGGAGATCGCCGACAGCGAACCGGAGTTGCGGGCCGTCGCCGCGGAGGTCGTCGCGGACTGGATCGACCAGGGCACCGCCTACTTCACGCGGCGCGGGCTGGCCGCGGGCGAGGCACGCGATCTTGTCCTCGGCCTGCTCAGCGCGCTGGAAGGCGCGTTCGTGCTGGCCAGAACGTTGCACTCGGCCGAACCACTGCACGCGGCCGGACGTGTGGTCGGAGCGCGGATCGACGTACTCCTCGCCGCCCGCTGAACGCCTACCGGCGGTCGAGGACCACGCGGGCCACCAGCGCCCGGTGATCGGCACCGGGCAGCGCGACGGTCGCCACCGCGGTGGCGTGTGCTCCGGCGAGCAGGAAATGGTCGATACCGACCAGTGGCGGCAACCGCTTGTCCGTCGGATAGGTGACCAGATGCCCGGCACCCGCCTGCGCGGCGGCATCGGCGAACCGGCCCGACGCCAGCGCCCGGAACCGCGCGTGATCGTAGGTGGCGTTGAAGTCGCCGCCGACGATCACCGGGCGATCGGCGGGGGACCGGCGCAGGACATCGCCGAGCCGGGACAGTTCGTCGGCCCACACCCCGACGTCGTAGACCGGCGGGACCGGGTGGACCGCGTAGACCGAGACCGGCCCGACCTCGGGAACGGTGGCGGTCGCCGAGATCTGGTTGAGGACGTAGCCGTCGTATTCGACGGTGTCCGACAGGGGGAAACGACTCCAGATCCCGGTGCCGCTGGCGGTCTGACCGGGCGCGAGATAGCGGTAGGGCAGCACGTCGTCCAAGCCGGCGCGCCCGAGCTCGGTGACCGCAGCCCGGGTGAGCTCGTTGACCGTGAGCACCGCGACGTCCCTGGCCCGCACCTGCGCCACCAACACGGCCGGGTCGGCGCCGTCGAAGAGCAGATTCGCCTGCATCACCGTGATCGCGGGCCCGTCGCCCCCACCGTCGGCGACATACAGCGGCGCCTGCGTCGCGATGCCGAGACCGGCGACGACCACCGCCGCACCGGTCGCCACCCACTGCCGGGTCGCCGCGAACCCCACCGCGCCCAGGATCGCCCCGCCCATCAGGTAGGGCGCGCCCGCGGCGGCGAGCACCAGCGGCTCGGCCGACCAGCCGACGACGTGCAGGGCCACACCCAGCGCGCCAGCCGCCGTCGCCGCGCCCGCCACCAGCAGCGTCCCGACCCGAACGACCCGCGATCTCATCGCCACAGCCAAACACGCCGGGCGACGGACGCGCGAATCCGGCGGAATTCGGCTCAGCCCGAGCAGTAGTCGCCAGCAGCGGCGGAATCGGGTGAGCCAGGGGAGATGGCGCGGGGGACACCGCCGGGGTGGTAGGAAAGGGGACGTGTCGGCATCTGGCGAGAGTTCTGGTTCGAACGAACGGTCCCGCGCGGTGGACGAGGTGGTGGAGCTGGTCAGCGCGCTGATCCGGTTCGACACCTCCAACACCGGTGAGCTGGCGACCACCAAAGGCGAACGCGAGTGCGCCGAATGGGTGGCCGAGCAGCTGCGGGAGGTCGGCTACGAGACCGACTACGTCGAATCGGGCGCGCCCGGCCGCGGCAACGTCTTCGCGCGGCTGAAGGGCGCCGACTCCGGCCGTGGCGCGCTGATGATCCACGGCCATCTCGACGTCGTGCCCGCCGAGGCCGCCGACTGGAGCGTGCACCCGTTCTCCGGCGCGGTCCGCGACGGCTACGTGTGGGGTCGCGGCGCGATCGACATGAAGGACATGGTCGGCATGACGCTGGCCCTGGCCCGCCAGTTCAAGGCCGAGGGCACCGTCCCGCCGCGCGATCTGGTGTTCGCCTTCCTCGCCGACGAGGAGAACGGCGGCAAGTGGGGTTCGCAGTGGCTGGTGGACAACCGGCCCGACCTGTTCGACGGCGTCACCGAGGCGGTCGGCGAGGTCGGCGGGTTCTCGCTCACCGTGCCGCGCCCCGACGGCACCGAACGCAGGCTCTACCTGGTGGAGACCGCCGAGAAGGGGCTGGGCTGGATGCGGTTGCGGGCCAAGGCTCGCGCCGGGCACGGCTCGTTCCTGCACGACGACAACGCCGTCACCATCCTCGCCGAGGCCGTCGCCCGGCTGGGCAGGCACACCTTCCCGGTGGTGCTGTCGGACTCGGTGGCCGAATTCCTCGCCGCGGTCAGCGAGGAGAGCGGGTTGCAGTTCGACCCGGAGGGCCCCGACATCGAGGGGCAGCTCGCCAAGCTCGGCACCATTTCCCGCATCATCGGCGCCACCCTGCGCGACACCGCCAATCCGACGATGCTGCAGGCCGGCTACAAGGCCAATGTCATTCCGCAGACCGCGGAGGCCGTGGTGGACTGCCGCGTGGTGCCGGGGCGCCAAGCCGCGTTCGAACGCGAGGTCGACGAGCTGATCGGCCCGGATGTCGAGCGCGAATGGATCACCAAGCTCGACTCCTACGAGACCACCTTCGACGGCCATCTCGTCGACGCCATGAACGACGCGGTGCTCGCCCACGACGCGAACGGGCGCACCGTGCCCTACATGCTCTCCGGCGGCACCGACGCGAAGGCGTTCGCGCGGTTGGGTATTCGCTGCTTCGGCTTCGCGCCGCTGCAGCTGCCGCCGGAACTGGACTTCACCGCCCTGTTCCACGGGGTGGACGAGCGGGTGCCGGTGCGGTCACTGGAATTCGGCACCCGGGTACTGGAACACTTCCTCCTGCACAGCTGAGCACGACGCCACGAATCGGAGACTCCATGAGCTACAACCCGTATGACGCACTGCCGCAGGTTCCGTCGTTCACCGTCACCTCCGCCGACATCACCGAGGGCCAGCCGCTGGCCAACGACCAGGTCTCCGGTGTGTTCGGCGCGGGCGGCAAGGACATCTCGCCCCAGCTGAGCTGGTCCGGGTTCCCCGAGGGCACGCAGAGTTTCGCGGTCACCGTCTACGACCCGGACGCGCCGACCGCCTCGGGCTTCTGGCACTGGGCCGTCGCCAACATCCCCGCCTCGGTCACCGAGCTCGACGCGGGCGCGGGCAGCGAAGGCGGCACCCTGCCCGCCGGTGCGGTCACCCTGCGCAACGACGGCGGCTTCCCCGGCTTCGTCGGCGCCGCCCCGCCGCAGGGCCACGGGCCGCACCGGTACTTCGTCGTCGTGCACGCCGTCGACGTGCCCGAACTCGAAGTCGGACCGGACGCGGCGCCCGCCTACCTCGGCTTCAACCTGTTCTTCCACACGCTCGGCCGTGCCACCCTGATCGGCACCTACGAGCAGAACTGAGCGTGGAACGGCGGTGGCCCCGGGAGTCGGAACTCCCGGGGCCACCGCCGTTGTCGTAGCTACTTCACGTTGACGACGTGATCGGCCGGGGTCGCGGCGTAGAGCTGTTCGATGTCCCCGGCGTACTTGGCCGCGATCGGGGTGCGCTTGAGCGACATCTTCGGGGTCAGCTCGTCACCGCCCGGCTCCCACAGGGTTTCCACGATCACGAAGCGCTTGATCTGCTCCACCCGCGAGAGTTTGCGGTTGCCCGCCGACACCGCGGCCTTGACCTCCTCGACGATCTCGCTGCGGCGGGCGAGCTCGGCGTGGGTCGCGTCGGTGGCGCCGAATTCCTTGGCGCGCAATGCCGCGACATCGGGGTCGAGCATGATCAGCGCGGTGATGTACGGGCGGGCCTCGCCGATCGCGACGGCCTGACCGATCATCGACGACGCCGCCTTCATCGCGTTCTCGATGTTGGAGGGGGCGATGTTCTTGCCCGCCTCGCTGATGATCAGTTCCTTCTTGCGGTCGACGATGCGCAGGTAGCCGTCGGCGTCGAGGGTGCCGATGTCACCGGTGTGCAGCCAGCCCGCGTCGTCGATCGCCTCGGCGGTCTTGTCGGGCATGTTGCGGTAGCCGGGGGTGACGATCGGGCCGCGGATGAGCACCTCGCCGTCGGCGTCCAGCCGCAGTTCGACACCGTCCATGACGCGACCGACCGAGCCGGGGCGCGGCTTGTCCAGATCGGTGAAGGTGCCGACACCGGTGGTCTCGGACATGCCCCACACCTCGCTGACCGCGAAGCCGAGACCCAGGAAGTACTCCAGGGTTTCGGCGGGCACCGGGGCGGCGCCGGACGCGGCGACCTTCAGCTCACCGAAACCGAGCGCCTCGCGCAGCTTCGACAGCACCAGCGCGTCGGCGGCCTTGTGCTGCACGCCGAGTAGCAGCGAGCCGCCCTCGCCGGACAGCTTCGCCTTGGCCTGCGCGACACCGACGCCGATCGCCCAGTTGGCCAGCGCCTTCTTCACCGGGCTCGGCTCGACCGCGAGCTTGTTCTCGATCCCGGCCTTGATCTTCTGCCACACCCGGGGCACACCGAAGAACACGGTGGGGCGCGCGTCGGGCAGGGCGGCGGCGATCTCGCGCGGGTCGGGCACGGTGGTGATCTGGATGCCGGTGAGCAGGCTCATCGCGTGCGCGGAGATGCGATCGGCGACGTGCGCGGCGGGCAGGTACGACACGGCGCGGTCGTCGAAGCCGACCGGCAGCGGACCGGAGACCAGGCCGACGACCTGGGCGATCACATTGCTCTGGGTGAGCTCGACGCCCTTGGACGGGCCGGTGGTGCCGGAGGTGTAGATCAGGGTGGCCAGATCACCCGGCTGCACGGCCTGCCACGCGGCGTCGAAGTCGAAGTCGGGCTCCGGATCCGATTCCAGCTGGGCCAGGCCGAGGGTGCCCTCGGCGGTGCCGTCGACCAGGACGGTGTGCTCGACGTCGGCGCCCGCCTCCCGGATGACGTCGAGGAACGCCTGCTCGGTGATCACGACCTTGTTGCCCGCGTTGGCGAACACGTGCGCGATCTGCTCGGGGGAGCTGGTGTTGTACACCGAGAACGGGGTCGCGCCCAGGTGCAGGGCCGCGGTGTCGATCAGGTTGAACTCGGGGCGGTTGGTGAGCATGATGCCGACCGCGTCACCGTGGCGCACACCGAGTTTCGCCAGGCCGGCGGCCAGCGCCCGCACCCGCGTCGCATACTCCGCCCAGGTGATCTGCTGGGTGCCGCCGACCGTCCGCAAGGCGATCTGGTCGGGCCGCAACGCGGCGGTCTGCTGGAAGGCGGCGGGCACGGTGTGCACCGTGACGCCCGAGGCGTGCGCGAAACCGATGTCTGTCATATCCCTGTTCCCGAATAGGCCGTTCCGGATGCCGAGCCAATGCGAGTGAATCCTTCTCATCGTCTCGAGCGATGGGCGTCACAGTGGCACAGCTCACTCATCGTAACCGGACATACGGGATTGTGGCGTCGGTTACCGCCGACCGAAGAGCCGTTGCCAGCGGCGCCTCGCACGCCGATCGTCGTCCACGGGCCGTTCCGGCGCGGGAAAAGGGGTTGTCTGCGGGGCCCAGGGGGCGAAATCACGCGGAATCATGTGCTTGCGCCACCGCACTTTCGCATCCAGGTAGCGCCGGCCGCGATCGGTTGCCATGCGCACGGCCAGCGGGATCACCTCGACCGCGATGCCCGCGTCGGCGAGCGCGCGCAGTTTGTCGGGATTGTTCGTCAGCAGGCGCACCCGATGGAAGCCGAGCCCGAACAGCGCCTTGGCGACGAGTTCGTAGCGCCGGGTGTCGGGTTCGAGGCCGAGGCGGGCGTAGCTCTCGAAGGTGTCGATGTCGTAGCGCTCGCTGGTGCCGTAGCCGATCGCCTTCCAGATCAGCCCGGCCCCGCGGCCTTCCTGCTCGAGATAGACCAGGACGCCGGCGCCCTCGGCTTGGATCAGGTCCATCGACAGGGCCAGTTCGGGTCCGCAATCGCAGTCGTCGGAGCCGAGCGCGTCACCGTAGAGGCAGCGTGAATGCACCCGGACCAGTGGCTGTTCGCCGGGGTCGCCGAAGACCAGCACATAGCCACCGTCGGTGGGGTCGTCGATGGTGTGCACCTGCACGCGCAGCTGGGCGCCGTTGCGGCTGAACTGGTGCTCCGGTCGCGGATCGTCAACGTCTCGTCCGGTCGCCTCACCCGGCGGGAACTGGACGGGCTCGATGATCGTCAAGCGCTCCTCCGAGACGGTGTCGGCACCGGAAAACCCGCTGCGTGGACGGTGTGTGGGCAAGGCAACGGCGCGACTCTACTCCGGCTGTGATGCCAGGCACATCAACCGGGGGTCACGCCGGTGTTACGGGTGGTCGCACCGCCGCGCGCGTAGAGGTGCATGATCCGGTCGACCTCGGTGACGTCGGGGAACACCGCCGACACCGCGCCCAGCTTCTGGGTGGGGATCATCGCCGCCGTCGCCCACACGAAATCGGCTGCGGTGAGCGCGTCTTCGGACTGCACCACCCGGTAGGCCAGGGCCGCCGCGAACGCCGCCGCGGCGCCGACCGCCGCCTTGAGGACCTGGGGGAAGTGGTCGACGACGATATCGTCGTCGTCGGAATACACGGTGCAGCCGAAGCCGTCCACCGCGCACACGGCCGATACCCCGAGGCCGCGCAGGCGCCGCGCGGTGTCCGCGGCCGAGTCGGTGTCGACCTCGGGCAGCAGCGCGTCGAGTTCGACGATGCTGCCGACGAGATAGTCGACGACGTCGAGATACATGTACAGCCCCTGCGGCACCGCGATACTCGGTGCGGCGCAGACGATGACCTGCGGGCGCTCGGGCAGCTCGCGGATGTAGGCGAGCACCTGCTCGATGATCGGCGCCGGTTGCTCGAAGGTCAGCACGACCACCGCCGACCCGGCCAGCGCTGCCCGGACTTCGGGCCGGTTGATGTCGTCGTCGAGCAGTTGCACGCGGGCGTCGCGGCAGGCGATCAGCCGCACCTCACCGCTGTGGTTCATGACCACCGCGGTCACCAGGGTCGAGGCCGCGGGCACCACCTTCACCAGGTCCCGGTTCACCTCGTAGTCGGCGAGCAGGTCGAGGATTCGTCTGCCGTTGGCGTCGTCGCCGACGGCCGCGACCAGCCGCACGTCGAGCCCGAGCAAGGCGGCGGCGACGGCGCGGTTGAGTCCCTTGCCGCCCGGCAGACCGGCGAAGGTGCCGTCGACGGGGGACTGCTTGGCCGGGAAGGTATCCACCCGGTAGAGATGGTCGATCACCGCGTCCCCGATCACGGTGACCGAACGACCCGTGGGCAACGACGTCGAGGTCGTGCCGGGCGGGGGACCGGCGGCCGTCACCGGACCGGCCGTGAGCAGGCCGGCGAGTGCGGTGAGCGCGGCCCGCTCGGCGGTGGTGCGCAAGCGTTTCACCGTGGGTGCCGCCGGGGTGTCGGACACGCCCAGCGCGGTGTGCAGGGGAATCCACTGCTGCGCCAGGTACTCGCGGCGGGCGCCGAGATTGGCGGCGTAGAGCAGGTCGGGGTCGATGTCGCCGTTCGGTGGTTCGCGGAGGAGGCCGAGAGCCAGCGTGGCATCGGCGATCAGCCGGTCGGCAGGGGGCAATTGCCGGGTCGTCTCCCGGAGCACCGGGAGCACCGCCTCCTCGCGGGAGACGCCTTCGCGCTGCGCGTAACCGGTCACCACCGGTAGTTCGAGGATCGGCGCCGCACCGATCTCGGTGTGCCGCAAACGTTCTGCGCTGAGACCGGAGAACTTGCCGAGCCGCGCGAGGATGCCGCGGACCAGGTCTGTTCGTGCGTCGTGCGGGAGCATCGGCACGCGTTCTGCCCTCCATGGTCGTGACGGCGGTGTTTGAACAACATCTTGTCGGGCAATTACCAATCTACAACGGCAATTGACCGCATAGAAGGGCAAATGCCACACTGGAATTGGCGATCCTTCGCCCACCGGACAACCCGGGAGGTCTGGTGCAGACGACATCCACCCCGAACCGATACCGGACGGTCGTCTGAATATCCGCGCGACGAGTTCACGGATCCACCGGCGAACTCAGGTGTGGTCGGCACCGCCGACGCACTCGCCGAACGCGCCACGTACGCGTTCCGCATCCCAGGAACCGGGAGCTCGCACGGCTCCCCTCGTGGAATCGGAGTATCCGATGACCATTCACATCACACCGGACGACATGCGCAGCACCCGCAGCCCCGAATACGCCGAGCGGGTGGGAACGGACCCCGAGGTCTGGCGGTTGACCTGGCTGCCGGAACGCCGGCTCAGCCGTGACCAGGCCTACGCGGGCATGGAACTCGACGAACTGATCAGCGACCTCACCGCCGCGCACGACCGGCTCGCGCACGCGCAGATCAACGCGCTGGCCGACACCGTGGGCATCGTGTGGGAGCAGGCGATCATCCGGCTCTACAAGCGGATGCTGGCTCGCTTCGACGATCCCGACGAAGCAGCACCGCGCCCGCCGCTGACCAGGCCGCGCACCGCGACGCACCTGTTCGGGCACGGCGGTACGCGGCAGGTCAACTACGGATAGATCCTCAGGCCGAGGGCGTGCGGTGCTCGGCGCCGACCGCGTCGGCCAGCGAGCGGAAACCACCGGCGCGCAGGTTGGCGGCGATGCCGCGGTGGATCCGGGTGGTCCAGAACGGGCCGCCGTAGATGAAGCCGGTGTAGCCCTGCAGCAGGGTGGCGCCGGCGAGGATGCGGGCCCAGGCCTGCTCGGGGGTTTCGATGCCGCCGACCGAGATCAGGACCAGCTGGTCGCCGACGCGCGCGTAGAGGCGGCGCAGGACGTCCAGGGACCGCTCGGCGACCGGGGCACCGGACAGGCCGCCCGCGCCCATCGCCTCGACCTCGGCGGCGGGGGTGGCCAGGCCGTCGCGGCGGATGGTGGTGTTGGTGGCGACGATGCCGGCCAGGCCCAGCTCGATGGCGAGGTCGGCGACGGCGTCGATGTCGTCGTCGGACAGGTCGGGGGCGATCTTCACCAGCACCGGGACGCTGACGCTGTCCAGCACGGCCTGCAGGATCGGGCGCAGCGACTCGACCGCCTGCAGGTCACGCAGGCCGGGAGTGTTGGGGGAGGACACGTTGACGACCACGAAATCGGCCAGCGGGCCGAGCAACCGGGCACTGGTGGCGTAATCGCCCGCGGCGGCCTCGGGTTCGGTGACCTTCGTCTTGCCGATATTCGCGCCGATCGGGACCGTGGGGCGCGCGTCGTGCAGGCGGGCGGCGGCCGCGGCGGCACCGTGGTTGTTGAAACCCATCCGGTTGATCAGGCCGTGGTCGGCGGGCAGCCGGAACAGTCGCGGCGCCGGGTTGCCCGGCTGCGCGTGCGCGGTGACGGTGCCGATCTCGGCGAACCCGAACCCGAGCGAACCCCAGGTGTTCGCGCCGTCGGCGTTCTTGTCGAAGCCGGCGGCCAGCCCGAGCGGCGCGGCGAAGTCGACACCGAAGGCGGTGGTCGCCAGGATCGGGTCCTCGACGACGGTCAGCCTGCGCGCGAGCCAGCGGGTCGGCGGGAACCAGGTGGCGAACCGCAGCGCGGAGAACACCAGGTGGTGCACCCGCTCCGGCGGGATCAGGAACATCAGGCGTAGTAGCAGGGCGTACATGGGTCGGCTCACATTCCGGGCTCGGGCACAGGCAGGACGGCATTCTTGCGGCGGCGCAACAACACCCGGCGGCTGCCGTCGGTGTAGGCGCGCACGCGCGACAACTCCCAGCCACCGAATTCGGCCTGGATGGCCAGCCGCATCGAGGCGGTGACCCGGGTGACCTCCGGTGGCAGACGCAGGGGCACGTATTCGTAGTCGTCGTTGCTGGTTTCCCAGCTCGGCGGGATCGCCGAGCGTCCACCGCGAGATATGGCCGCCATCACTGCCCTCTCTTCCGCTCGTCCGCGCCGATCCGCTGCAGACCGTCGCCCGCGGCCGAGGCCACGAACAGGTCGCCGGTGCGGGGGTCGACGGTCACCGCGTCGGGCTGGCGCAGGGTCGGGAACCGCCCCACCTCGACACCGATCCCGGTCGACAGGTCGTAACCGACGACCTCGTTGCTCTGCGTGCAGGTCACCCACACCGTGCTGGACCGCGGATCGTAGGCGAGCGCGTAAGGCGATGATGCTACCGGGAAACGCTGACGGAGCACGAGCGGACCGGCCGAGTAGACCAGCAGTTCGCCGCCCGCGGTGTCGGTGACGATGATCCGTCCCTCCGGGTCGGCGATCGCGTTGGCCGCGCCGTCGCCTGCCCGCAGCATCAGCCCGAGCGCGTCGTCGCGCACGCTGACGACGGCGGTCTGCTTGCGGTCGAGGACGGTGATGTTCTCGCCGGTCAGGGCGATCGCGTCGGCCGAGACCAGGCCGGTGACGGTGCGCGCGACGCTGCCGTCGGGCCGCAGTTCGACGATCTTGCCTCCGGCGGTGCCGACCACCAGGTTGCCGTCGGTGCGAATTTGCACGCTGTGCACGTCACCATCGACGGGAACCTCGGTGACGGCGCCCGCGGCCACATCCACCCGCAGTACCCGGCCCTGCGCGGCGACGAGCACTTCCCCCGGCGTGCCCTGGGCGAGCGCGGCACCCGCGGCGGGCAGGGTGACGGTCCGCGCGGTGGCGGGCGCGGCAGGGTCGATCAGCGACAGCGTGGTGCCCGCGGTGTCGAGCGCCGCGAGGCGTCCGGTCTCGCGTTCGGCCAGCAGGGCTTTCGTCGCGGCGGCGGGGACGACCTGCCCCGCCGGGGTGGTAGCCGTGGCGGGGGAGACGGCCGCGGTGGCGGGTTCCCTGGTCGGCACGTCCGGGGCGCCGTCCTCACCGGCACAACCGGTCAGCAATACCAGTGCCGCCGCGCCGACCAGCGCTGAGGCGACCGAGCCGCGAGGGCGCATGCACCGAACTCCTAATCTCACGAGGTGACCGCTGATCACCATCTGACCATGATGACTCACCGGTAGCTCCGACCGGGTGGCGCGCGTCGGGCCTGTCGGTGGCGGGGGCTACTGTTGACGTGTCGACAATCCGTTACCGGCGAACGGCAGGAGATCAGCGCGATGACCGACCGGACAACCGCGGGTTTCGGCATCGATGACATCTCCGTCGGCCCCTTCGCTCACGGCTTCGGTACCACCGACGACGGCCGCCCCTTCACCTTCCGTACCCGCCGCGCCACCCTCACGGTGCAGATCTACCGCCCCGACCTGGGCGAAGCTGTGCCGGGCGCCGACGACGTGGTCGCCACCGCGCAGGCTCAGGTCACCGATATCGACCTCGGCGACGAGCGCAGTGTCGCCGCGTTCGTGCGCGACCTGATCCACGACGCGATCCCGGTCCCGACCGCCGTACCGCGGGACACCACGACCGTGCGGAGCATCCTGGGCCGGATCAGCGCGGTCATTGATGGTATGTAGATGGTGATGTCTTCCACATTTTTCGCCAGGGCCGCTGCGGCCACCGCCTGCCTCACGGCCCTCGTCGCCCTCACCGCCTGCGGTGGCGGCACCGACGAGGCCTCGGTCGACGCCGCACGGTCCTCGGCCAACGCCTCCCTGTCCTCCTCCATCTCGGTGTCGTCGAGCAAGGCCAACGTGCCGCTGCCGACCGCCGCGGAACTCGACGCGCAGATCAAGCGCGCGCTCGATCCGAACCTGCCCGATGTCGAACGCACCGACCTGATCGAGGACGGCGCCGCGTTCAAGGATGCGATCCCGGACATGTACAAGGCGCTGCGGGACAATCCGCACGCGGTGTACGGCGTGGTCGACCCGGTCTTCGACAATCGTGATGGCACCCTGACCGCCACCATGCGCCTGGACAAGGACGGTTCGGGCACCAATATCCGCACCACCATCGTGCATTTCGTGCTGCTCGACGGGAAGTGGAAGATCTCGCGCACCGATCTGTGCGGCATCCTGCGCTCGGCCGACTACCGCACCGCCGCCTGCGGCTGACGATGCGGGAATCGCGTTCGATGCGGTGGGGACGGTTCGTCCACCGCCACCGCTACCTGGTGCTCGGAGTGTTCGTCCTGACGGTGCTGATCTCGGGCTGGTACGGCCGCGACATGGCCGGCCGCTACACCCAGGAGGGTTGGTTCGACGAGTCCAGCGAGTCGGTGGCGGCCTCGAAGCTCGCCGACGACATCTTCGGCCGTGACACCGACGGCGACCTGATCGTCATCTACACCGCGCCGCCGGGCACCACCGTCGACGATCCGCAGGTGCGCGGCCCCGTCGTCGCCGCGCTGGCCGACCTGCGCGAACGCTACGGCGAACGCATCCACAAGATCGACAGCTACTGGGACTCACCGTTCTCGGCGAACGCCTCCGATCCCACCAAGCAGCACGCGTTCGCCAGCATCGGCCTGGCCGGTGGCGGCGGTACGGCGACGGTCGAGAACTACCTGGCCCTGAAACCCCATCTGAACGCCGATGTTCCCGGGGCGGGGCCGGGCGGGACGACCGTGCAGCTGGCGGGGCTGCAGCCGGTGGTCGAGGGCATCAATATCGGGATGCAGCACGACATCCGGCGCGCGGAGCTCATCGCGCTGCCGATCGTGGCGATCCTGCTGTACTTCGTGTTCGGCGGCGTGATCGGGGCCCTGCTGCCGGTGATGATCGGCGGGCTCACCGTTCTTGGCACCTCCGGCATCCTGCGCTTCCTGACCGCCCATATCGAGGTCAACGTGTTCGCCAGCGCGGTGATGACGCTGGTCAGCCTCGGTCTGGCGATCGACTACGGGCTCTTCACCGTCACCCGGTTCCGGGAGGAGCTGGCGGCGGGGCGCAGCGTGGAGGAGGCGACCGCGCGCACCGTCGCGACCGCGGGGCGCACCGTGCTGTTCTCGGCCGCGATCATCGCCATCAGTCTCGGCGCGCTGTTCATCTTCCCCAACGGCGTGCTGCGATCGGTGCCCTACGGCGGTATCTCCGCGGTCATGCTGGCCGCGCTGCTGTCGGTGACGGCCCTGCCCGCCGCGTTGAGCATCGCGGGCAGGCGCATCGACTTCTTGGGCTGGAAGCGGTTCTCCCGCAGCAAGACCGAGGCCGAGATCGATGCCGGGTTCTTCTCCCGGCTGGCTCAGTGGGCGATGCGGCGGCCGTGGGCGGTCGTCATCCCGATCGTGCTCGGGCTGCTCGCGCTGAGTATTCCGCTGCGGCACATCGAGTTCGGTGGGATCAGCGAGAAGTACCTGGCCGCGGACAATCCGGCGCGCGTCGCGCAGGAGGACTTCGACCGCCTGTTTCCCGGGTTCCGCACCGAACCGCTGAAGTTGGTCGTGGTGAACGCGACACCCCAGCAGCTCAGCGACATCCGGTACGAGGCCAATCAGGTCCCCGGGCTGACCGGCAGGTTCGAGCCCGCCGCGCCGACGAAGGACGGCGTCAACGTGCTCTCGGCCGGGCTGGGCGACAAACGCGACGCCGACCAGGTGATCGACACCCTGCGGGCCCTGCCCGAACCACCGGGCGTGCAGATCATGGTCGCCGGCATCCCGGCGCTGGAACGCGACAGCATCAACGGCCTGATCGACGGGCTGCCACTGCTGCTGGCGATCCTGATGGCCGCGGCCCTGGCGATGATGATCATCGCGTTCCGGTCGGTGATCCTGGCGGTCAAGGCCGTCGCGATGAGCGCGCTCAGCCTGGTCTCCACGCTGGGCGTGCTGACCTGGATCTTCGTGGAGGGGCACGGGGCTGCGACCTTCCAGTTCACCCCCGGTCCGCTGATGTTCGCGGTGGTGGCGCTGATCGTCACGGTGATCTTCGGCCTGTCGACCGACTACGAGGTGTTCCTGCTGTCCCGGATCGCGGAGAAACGGGCCTCGGGCGCCGACGCGCCGGAATCCATCCGCTACGGGGTCGCCCACACCGGTGGCGTCATCACCTCGGCGGCCGCGATCCTCATCGTCGTCACCGGCGCCTTCGGCTTCTCCGACCTGGTCCTGATGAAATACATCGCCTACGGCATGATCGTGGCCCTCGTCATCGACGCGACGATCATCCGCATGGTCCTCACCCCCGCCCTCCTCAAGATCATCTGGCGGTGACCACGGGCGCACTCCCGCATGTCCTGGGCACCGATACCGCCCGTGCGCCTCTCGTGCTGCTCCACGGCTCGGACGGCACCGAATCCGATCTGCTGCCGGTAGCTGGGGAGGTATCGCCCGGCGCACCGGGAGTGGGTATCCGGGGAGCGGTCGCCACGGACGGCGGGTACGCGTTCTTCCGCCGCTGTCCGGACCGCCGGGTGGACGAAGCCGATCTGGACGCCCGAACGCCGGTGCTCGCGGAGTTCATCGAACATTCGTGTGCCCGACTGGAGCTCACCCGGCGGCCGGTGGCGATCGGGTTCTCCAACGGCGCGATCATGGCCGCGGCGCTGCTGATGGACCATCCCGGGCTACTCGCGGGGGCGATCCTGTTGCGGCCGCTGTCGCCCTTCACCGACGATGCCCGCTACCGGTCGGACCGTACTCCGGTGCTGATCGTCGACGGCGCGGACGACGATCGCCGATCAGCGGGCGACGGTGGGCGATTGGCGGAACGGCTGCGCCGCGTCGGCGCGCCGGTGACCCATCGTGTGCTGCCTGTCGGACACGCTGTCACCGCCGCGGACATCGCCATAGCGAGCGAATGGCTTCGGGTGCGCGAGCTGTGACGCCGAGGTCCGACGGCAGGTCCGGTGTGGTCGGGCCTGCCGCCGGGTGTCGGTTATGTGGTCTTGATGATGCCGCCGTCGATGACGAGGTCGGCGCCGACGATGTTGGCGGCCTTGCCGGAGGCGGCGAAGGCGATCAGGGCGGCTACTTCCTCGGGTTCGGTGATGCGGCGTGAGGCGATGTCGAACTGGGTGGGGAGTGCGTCGAGGAATTGTTCCTGGGAGATGCCCTGGGCGGAGGCGAGTTTGGCGCCGATGCGGTGTTCGTCGCGCCAGATGCGGGTGCCGACGGGGCCGGGGGAGATGGTGTTGACGCGCACGCCCTGGGGGCCGAACTCTTCGCTGAGGCGCTTGCCGAACGACGCCAGGGCTGCCTTGGCCTCGCTGTAGCCGACCGGGCCCGAGCCGGGGACGTGGGCGTTGATCGAGGACACGTTGATGATGGAGCCGCGCCGCTCGAGGAGACTGGGCAGGGCGGCGCGGGTGGTCCAGATCGCGCTGAAGAGGTTCAGGTCCAGGTAGTGGCGCCACTGCTCGTCGGTGCTGGTGAGGAAGCCGTCGAGGTCGAGCCACTCCGGGTCGCCGCCGCCGACGTTGTTGACCAGGATGTCGATGCCGCCGACTGCCTCGAGGGCGGCATCGATGACCGAGACCGCGCCGTCGCGGGTACTGAGGTCGGCGGAAACGGTGGCGGCCGAGACCTTGTCGAGTTCCGGGGTGATGGTGCGGGCCGCGCCGACGACCCGGACGCCGGCCTCGGCGAAGGCTTCGGCGACGGCGAGGCCGATGCCGCGGGAGGCGCCGGTGACGACGGCGGTCTTGCCGGTGAGTGCGAGATCCATGGAGATACCTTTCTTGAACTACAGGTCAAATATTCGGGCAGTCGGAAGCCGCTCGATGGCGGGGTGGGAAGTCAGAGGACGGTCAGCGCGACGTCGACGAGGCGGTAGAGCTCGGGGGTGTCGTTGGTCTTGGCCATAATGCGCAGGCCGGCGCTGGTGGTGAACAGCAGCGCGGCGATCGCGGCCGGGTCGACGGTGGCGTCGACATCGCCGTCGCGGCGCCCCTGATCGATGCGGGCGGTCAACGCCGCGACGATGCGGCGCTCGATCCCCCGCAGGGTCGCGACGATCGCGGGGTCGCGGTCACCGAACTCGGCGGCGGTATTGACCGCCAGGCAGCCGCGCCGCAGGGGTGTGGTGAAGTCGAGGTCCACGGCGGCACGGAGGTAGGCGCGCAGGCAGTCGCGAGTGGAACCCGGCCGGGACATGTAGTCCTCGGCCATGGCGACACCGTTGCGGCCGTAGCGTTCGAGCGCTTGCTCGAACAGGGCGCGCTTGCTGCCGAAAGTGTTGTAGAGACTGCCTTTTCCGATGCCGGTGGCATCGGCGAGCTGAGCGGGCGAGGTGTTGGCGTAGCCGTAGGACCAGAACTGGTCCATGGCGCGATCGATCACCGTGTCGGCGTCGAAGTTGCGTGGCCTGGCCATGATTCGACCGTATCTGTTCTAGACCTCTGGGTCAATAACTGGATTCGAGCAACCGGATCAGGCGTGGCCGCGCTCGGGGAGCACGAGTTGCGCCCCGGTGACCGGATGGTCGAAGACGTCGACGGGGTGGCGGTAGACCTCGGTGAGCAGGTCGGGGGTCAGGACGGTGCGGGGCGGGCCGTCGGCGGCGACGCGGCCGGCGTCGAGGACAGTGACCCGGTCGGCGTAGGCGGCGGCGACACCGAGATCGTGCACGACGACGACCACGGCCGTGCCCTCGGCGGCGCGGGTCGCGGCCAGGCGCAGGACGGCTTCCTGGTGGCCGAGGTCCAGTGCGGCGGTGGGCTCGTCGAGCAGGAGGGTGGCAGTGTCCTGGGCGAGGACGCGGGCCAGGGCGACCCTGGCGCGTTCACCGCCGGACAGGGACGGGAAGATCCGCTCGGCCAGATGGGTGACGTCGGTGGCGGCCAGCGCGGCGGCGATCAGCTCGTCGTCGTGGTCGGCGGCGGGGGTGTGCAACCAGGGTGCGCGGCCCATCGCGACGACTTCGCGCGCGGTGAACGGAAAGCCGACGGCGTGGGACTGCGGCAGCACCGCGCGGCGGCGCGCCATGTCGGCGGGGGTCCAGTGCGAGAGCGCGTGGCCTTCGAGTTTCACGGTGCCGGAACCGGGTTCGAGTTCCCCGGCGAGCGCGGCGAGCAGGCTCGACTTGCCCGCCCCGTTCGGGCCGACCAGGGCGACGATCTCACCGGCCGCCACCTGGAAGTCGACGTCCTCGAGCACGGTCCGGCTGCCCCGGCGCACGGTCAGGCCGACCGCGCGCAACGTCACGGTGCCGGGTTCCGGCCGCTGCGGGACATCGGGTGTCCTGGTGAACAGGCCGCGCCACGATCGGGTGCGTCGCGGCGGCGTGACGGGCGGGGCGAGCGCCGGATCGTGGGGTCGGATGTCGGTCATCCCCAGCCTCCCGCGCGGGCCCTGGTGCGGCGCAGCAGCCAGAAGAAGAACGGACCGCCGATGAGCGAGGTCAGCATGCCCAGCGGCAGATCGGCATTGTCGACGAGGGTGCGCGCGACGACGTCGGCGCCGAGCAGGATCACCGCGCCCACGATCGCGCTCAGCGGCACCAGCACCCGATGGCCCGGCCCGACCAGCATGCGCACGACGTGCGGCACGATCAGCCCGACGAACAGGATGATGCCGCTGAACGCCACACCCGCGGCGGTCAGCACGGCCACCACCACGATGACCTGTCTGCGCAGCCGTTCGACGTCGACACCGAGGTGCCGGGCGGCCGAATCACCGAGGGCGAGCAGATCCAGGCGCGGCGCGATCAGGACGGCAGCGAGGATCCCGACCGAGGCGAGCACCGCCACGATCGCCACCGACTGCCAGGTGGCGCCGTTGAGGCTGCCCAGCTGCCAGAAGACGATCTGGTCGCGCGCGGCGGGCGTGGCCACGAACAGCAGCAGCGCGATCAGACCGCCCGCGAACGCGTTGATCGCGACACCGGTCAGGATCAGTGTCACGACCTCGGTGCGCCCGCCCGACCGCGACAGCAGGTACACGAGCACGGTGGTGAGTAGTCCGGCGACGAACGCGGCCGCGGCCACCGACCAGGCCGCGACGAACGCGCCGCCGACCACGATGACCGTGCCCGCCCCGACCGCCGCGCCCGCCGACACCCCGATCACGCCGGGTTCGGCGAGCGGGTTGGCGAACACGCCCTGCAGCAACGCCCCCGCCGTCGCCAGCGAGGCCCCGACCAGGATCGCCAGCGCCACCCGCGGGAACCGCACCTCCCACAGCGTCACCTCGCCCGCCGGATGGGCGGGCAGCGGGCCGATGTCGAGGCCGATCCGGTGCGCGACGCTGCCCAGCACCTCGGCCGCGGTCGTCGGCACCTGCCCCAGCACCGCCGAGACCAGCGCCAGCACGACCAAGGCGAGCAGCGCGACGGCGAAGACGACGGCCACCCGGGTGGTCCGGTGCCGGGGGTGCGGCAGCGGGTCCGGCGTCGCGTCGTCGATCCGCGGGGCGTTCGCGGATCTCGTCAGGTCCGGGGCATCGCTCATGCCGGCTTGCCGTAGACGGCGTCGGCCAGGGCGGTGATGACGCGGCCGGTGTTGGGGCCGAAGCTGAGCACCACCGCGTCGGCCATGTCGACCACCCGGTGATTGCGACCGGCCGGGGTCTGGGCGATGCCGGGCACCTTCACCAGTCCGTCGACCCCGCCGACGGATTTCAGCCCGTCCGACATGACCAGCAGCACGTCCGGTGCCGCGGCGATCATCGCCTCGCTGGTGATGGCGGTGAACGGTTCCTTCACCCCGGACGCCGTGCCCGCGTCGATCCCGCCGATGGCGGTGACCAGCGAATCCGCGCCAGAGCCGGGTCCCGCGATCATGGTGATCGCGCTGCTGCGCAGGTAGAGGAAGGCGATCTTGGGCTGCGGGTCCTGCTTCGGTACGCGGGCCGTGGCGGCGGCGATCTCGTCGCGGGTGCGCTGCCCGAGTGCGGTCCCCGCCTCCAGCACGCCGAGCGCGGCGGCGACCGCCTCGATCTGCGGGACCACGCCGTCCATGGTGCGGTCCGGGTCGAAGTAGACGACGTTCACGCCCGCCGCGCGCAGCTGTTCGCGGACCGCGGGGGCGGCGCTGGTGGTGTCGGTGAGGAACACCGACGGGCGCAGCGCGAGCACGGCCTCGACGCTCAGGCTGCCGTTGCCGCCAGCCACGTTCGGCACGGTCGCGACGGCGGGGAAGGACGCGGAGGTGCTGCGGCCGACGAGATTCGCGCCGAGCCCGAGCGCGTACACGGTCTGGGCGAGGGTGCCGTAGCGGTCGACGGCGATGATGCGCGAGGTGTCGGTGACAGTCACCTCGGTGCCGTCGAAGGACCGCGCGGTCACCGGCAGCCGCGGTGTGGGCGCGGTGCCGATCGGGACCGGGTCGAGGTCGGTCAGCTGGGCGGTCACGGGACCGCCGGTGGTGGCAGTCGATGCGGTGTTGCCGCCTGTGCAGGCGACGGCGCCGGTCAGCACCGTCGCCGCGAGCATCGCCGTCAGCACACCACGCAGTCTCATGCAGGTAAGGCTAGCCATCATTCGGAACGGGCGCTCACATCGTCCAGGGCCGCCGCGATCGCGCGCGGCAACTCGAGGGTCTCGGCGGCCAGCACGCCGGTGAGCTGACCGATGTCACGGGCACCGACGATCATGCTCGCGATGCCGGGCCGGTCCCTGATCCAGGCCAGGGCCACCGCCAGCGGCGAGGTACCGAGGCCGTCGGCCGCGGTGACCAGCGCGTCCACCACGCGCGTCGCGCGCTCGTCGTCGAGCCTGCGCCGGATCTCGGCGGCGGTCGCCTCGTCCGCGCCTCGCGAATCCGCGGGCACGCCGTCGCGGTACTTGCCGGTCAGAATGCCCCCGGCCAGCGGGGCCGAGGCGATGATGCCGACCCCGTGGTGGCGGGCGGCCGGGATCACATCGGACTCGGTGCCTCGCGCCAGCAGCGAGTACGGCGTCTGCGCCGCGGTGATCGGTGCGATCGCCGCCAGACTGGCCAGCTGCCAGGCCGCGAAGCCGCGGACCCCGGCATACCGGGTGCGGCCGGTGCGGACCGCGGTCTCCAGGGTCGCCGCGACCTCGTCGAGCGGGGTGTAGGGATCCCAGGCGGCGATGCTCCAGATGTCGAGGTGGTCGGTGCCGAGCTCGCGCAGCGTGCGGTCGAGCTGGGCGAGCAGGGTCCGCCGCGACGCGTCGACCACCGGGCCGGTCGCCGCCGGAGCGGGCACGGAATCACCGACCCCGGCACCGGGCGCGTGCAGTACGACCCCCGCGCTGCCGCTGAGCACCAGCTCGTCGCGGGCGACGAGGTCGCCGAGCAGATCGGCCAGGATCCGCTGTGCCGCGCCGTTGCCGTAGACCGGGGAGGTGTCGACGAGCGTGCCACCGGCCTCGGTGAACGCCGCCAGCTGCACGGACGCCTCGTCGGCGTCGGTATGGGTCCCCCAGGTATGGGTCGCCAACCCGATCCGCGACACCCGGAGGCCGCTGCGTCCCACCGTTCGCTGTTCCATCACCGCGCCCGCGTTTTCGTCACGGCGACCAGCCTAATGGGCGGCTCCCCGCCGTCTTCGCCGACGACCCGTGGCGTCGCGCACTCTCAGCAGATCCCTAGGTGGGCGGGCGGCACCGGTGCGGCCGGGCGGGTAGGGTCGCTGCGGGATCGCGGCCCCACCCGGCCGCACGTGAAGCAAAAGCCCAGGAGGACGCGGTCTTTCGGGCGCGAGTAAGCAGGAGGACACGGTGGGCGAGTCGATGACCTGGGTACAGGCATTGGTACTCGGGCTGGTGCAGGGACTCACCGAGTTCCTGCCGGTCTCGTCGTCGGCGCACCTGCGCATCGTCTCGGGCGTGTTCTTCGGCGACGACGCCGGCGCCTCGTTCACCGCCGTCACCCAGCTCGGCACCGAGGCCGCGGTCCTGGTGTACTTCGCCAAGGACATCTGGCGGATCATCGTCGCCTGGTTCACCACCCTCGGCATGCGGCTGCGCGAACGATCCCAGCGCGAGGTCGCGGTCGCCGACCGGGTCACCACCCGGCTGCCGGTGATGGATCGCAGCGCCCGCGACGCCTACGAACGCGACACCCAGCGCGAACTCGACTACCGCGTCGGCTGGTACGTGATCATCGCCACCATCCCGATCGGCGTGCTCGGGTTCCTGTTCAAGGACGAGATCCGCACCGGTGCCCGCAACCTGTGGCTGGTGTCGTTCATGCTGATCGCGTTCGCGCTGGTGATCGCCGCCGGTGAGCACTTCGGCAGCAAGACCCGCCCGATCGAGCAGCTGACCACCCGCGACGGCCTGGTCATGGGCCTGGCGCAGTGCCTGGCGCTGGTCCCCGGCGTCTCGCGCTCCGGCGCCACCTCCACCGCCGGCCTGTTCCTCGGCCTGCAGCGTGAAGCGGCCGTCCGGTTCTCGTTCCTGCTCGCCATCCCCGCCGTCACCGCCTCGGGCCTGTTCAGCCTCCCGGACGCGTTCGAACCCGCCGGAGAGGGCCTCAACGCGAGCGGCCCGCAGCTGCTGGTCGCGACGATCCTGGCGTTCGTCGTCGGCTACGCCTCGGTGGCCTGGTTGCTGAAGTTCGTCGGCAAGCACTCGTTCTACTGGTTCGTCGGGTACCGGATCATCCTCGGCCTGGTCGTGATGGGTCTGCTCGCCGCGGGCGTCGTCTCGGCGACCTGAGCCGCCGGGCACTGATGGTTAGGCTGGTCCCATGACGGTGATCCTGCTCCGGCACGGAGTGTCCACGTCGAACACCGCGCGGACCCTGGCCGGTCGCACTCCCGGTGTCGAACTCACCGACCGCGGTACCGAGCAGGCCGCCGCGGTCGCCGACCGGCTGGCGACGCTGCCGATCGAACACATCGCGAGCTCACCGTTGTTGCGTTGTCAGCGCACGGTCGCCCCGCTCGCCGAGAAACTCGGCCTCGAACCCGAGCACGACGAACGGCTCATCGAGGTCGACTACGGCGAGTGGACCGGCCGTCCGCTGGCCGAACTGCTCACCGAACCGCTCTGGAAGGTCGTGCAGCGGCACGCCTCCGGCGCGGTGTTCCCCGGTGGGGAGGGCCTGGCCCAGGTCCAGCAGCGTGCGGTCGCCGCGATCCGCGACACCGAACGCCGGCTGTCCGAGCAGGCCGGCCGTGACGTGCTGTGGGTGGCCTGCGCGCACGGCGACATCATCAAATCGATCCTGGCCGACGCACTCGGCCTGCATCTGGACAGTTTTCAGCGGATCGCGGTGGAACCCGCCTCGATCAGCGTCGTCCGGTACAGCCCGGTCGGGCCGTCGGTGTGGAAGTTCAACGACACCGGCGCCGACCTGTCCGCCCTCGCCGTCACCGCCCCGCCGACTCCCGGTGGAGAGGTGAGCAATGGCGCGGGCGCGGATAATGGGAATGCGGGACACCGCGATTCTCCTTAGAGGGAGGGTGTTCGTGAGTGTCGAACAGGGTCACGTATCAGGAGGTGCATGTGTCACGCGCAATCCATGTATTCCGCACCCCCGATCGTTTCGTCGCCGGTACCGTCGGTGAGCCGGGCGATCGTTCGTTCTACCTGCAGGCCGTGCAGGAACCGCGCGTGGTCAGCGTGCTGCTGGAGAAGCAGCAGGTGAAGGTGCTCGCCGACCGGATGGGACTGCTGCTCGACGAGGTGGCCCGCCGCTTCGGCGCCGAGGTCCCGCCGCAGGGC
Source organism: Nocardia sp. NPDC050718 (assembly GCF_040654235.1). Classification (NCBI taxonomy): domain Bacteria; kingdom Bacillati; phylum Actinomycetota; class Actinomycetes; order Mycobacteriales; family Nocardiaceae; genus Nocardia; species Nocardia sp. NPDC050718. The sequence continues at coordinate 431,558 of NZ_JBFAHQ010000004.1, forward strand.
GAGGACGTGCGCGATGTCGCGCCGCTGGTGACCCCGATCGACACCGAGTTCCGGGTCGGCACCATGGGTCTGGGCTGGGACGCCGACGCGGGTGCCGTGGTGGTGGAACTGCTGGCGATCACCGAGACCGAGGTCGACGAATCGGTGGTGCTCGACGACACCGAGGAGGGCCCCGACGCCGTGCGGGTGTTCCTGACCCCGATCCAGGCCCGCGAGTTCGCGTTGCGCTCGGCGCGGGTGATCGCGGCGGGCAGGCCGCCGTGCCCGCTGTGCGGTGAACCGCTTTCCGCGCGTGGGCACATGTGTGTGCGCACCAACGGCTACAAGCGGGGCGAGATCTTCGGCGCGGCCGAGCTCGAAGAGGAGTGATCCGGTGACCGCGCTCACCGCAGGCGAGCTGGACATCGTCGGCCGGGTCGGCGTCGCCAGCAATCTGACGCTGGTGTGCGAGATCGCCGCGCCCGAGCCCGACGGGGCGCCGCTGCGGGTGGTGTACAAGCCGGTGCGCGGGGAACGTCCGCTGTGGGACTTCCCGGACGGCACGCTCGCCGGCCGGGAAGTCGCCTCCTACCTGATCTCCGAGCAGCTGGGCTGGGGGGTGATCCCGGAAACGGTGCTGCGCGACGGGCCGTTCGGGCCCGGCATGGTGCAGCGCTGGGTCACCTCGGTCGACCATCACACCGAGCCGAAGCCGCGGCTGGACCTGGTCGACCTGTGCAGGCCGGGGACGGTGCCCGACGGTTTCTGCGAGGTACTGCGCGCCCTCGATGGCGAGGGCAACGAGGTGTCGCTGATCCACGCCGACGATCCACGCCTGCAACGGATGGCGGTGCTGGACCTGCTGCTCAACAACGCCGACCGCAAGGGCGGACACGCGCTCGAAGGTGTCGACGGGCAGGTCTACGGCGTCGACCACGGCATCTGCCTGCACACCGAGCCGAAACTGCGCACGGTGCTGTGGGGCTGGGCCGGGCGTCCGGTGCACGCGTCACTGCTCGCCGACATCACCGCGTTCGCCGCGAACCTGCCGGGCTCGGTGGCCGATTCACTGGCCGAGCACATCACCGACGCCGAGATCACCGCGCTGACCGAACGCACGAAAGCGCTGCTCGAGCATCCGGTGATGCCGATCCCGAACTCGTCGCGCCCGATTCCCTGGCCCGCGTTCTGATCCCAGGGTGGCCCTGACACGGTCTGTCTGCGCCCGCGCTGCCCGGCCAGACTGATCGCATGCTCCGTTACCGTCTGCTCGGCCACACCGGCCTGCGCGTCTCCGAGTTCGCCCTGGGCGCCATGCGTTTCGACGACCCCGTCGAGGCCGACCGGATCATCGGCGCCTATGCCGAGATGGGCGGCAATTTCCTCGACACCGCCTCCGCCTACGGTGAGAGCGAGACGATCCTCGGTCAGGTGCTGCGGGATCGCGACCGTTTCGTGCTCGGCACCAAATACACGCTCAGCCGCGACACCACCGATCCCAACGCGGCGGGCAATCACCGCAAGAACCTGGTGCTGTCGCTGGAACGCAGTCTGCGCAGGCTCCGCACCGACTACGTCGACGTGTACTGGGTGCACGTGTGGGACCGGCACACCCCGATCGAGGAGACGATGCGCGCCCTCGACGAGGTGGTGCGGGCGGGCAAGGCACTGGCCATCGGCATCTCCGACGCGCCCGCCTGGGTGATCGCCCGCGCCAACACGCTCGCGCAGTGCCGCGACCGGACGCCGTTCGCCGCCGTCCAGGTGCCCTACAGCCTGCTCGAGCGTGGAATCGAACGGGAGGTGCTGCCGATGGCCGAGGCCTTCGGACTCACCGTCACCGCGTGGTCGCCGCTGGCCGGGGGAGTGCTCGCGCCGGGTTCGGGCCGCGCGCGGACGCCGTCGGAGCTGGCCGCGGTCGCCGCGGTGACCGAAGTCGCGACGGGGCTGGGTGTTCCGCCCGAGCAGGTCGCCCTGGCCTGGACACGGCAGCGCAGCCGCGCGGTGCTGCCGATCCTCGGGGTGAGTACCGCCGCGCAGCTGCGCGGCAATCTGGCGGCGGCCGAATTGCGCCTGCCCGCCGACGCGATCCGGGTGCTCGCGGACGCGGTGCCGTTCGAACGGGGCTTTCCGGCCGATTTCGTCGCCGAATGCGATGCCAGCCCGATGGTTTACGGTGACGCGGTGGACCGCGTCGATGTCGGCGATTCCGGCCCACGCATCCGTTGACGTCGGGTATCTTGAGGCTGCTTTTCCGGGTCGGGGCCGGTGCTAGTGTGCTCCAAGCACTTTCGTCATTCCAACGCAAGAGTCAGAGGAAATCTATGTCGACCCGATCGATCGTCACCACCTCCGCCGCCGCGCTGCTGCTCACCGGCGCCGTCGCCGCTGTGGCCGCGCCCGCGCAGGCCTTCCCCAGCGGATGGTGGAGCGAGAAGACCTACGTCTGCACCGCGACCGACCGCAACACCGGCGCTCCGCTGCCCGACGTCACCGTGCAGGCCGCCGATCAGGTCGGCGCCTCGTTCTACGCGCTGCCGCAGTTCGGCCCCGAGGTCGACGGCGCCAACGTGCAGTGCTACCTGCAGGCGTGAGCCTTCGATGAGCCCGGTGTTGCCGCTCCCGACGCGCGGCGACACCGGGCTCATCGCCCCGCACCCGGTTCAGCCGGTGTGCGCGCTGAGGAACCGCTCGATCTCCGCGGTCTGTCCCAGCACCGCGTGACCCACTTCGGGTAGCACGCGAACATCACCCCGGGCGAAGCACGCCCGCGCCCGTTCGGCGGTCCGCGCCGAATCGAAGAGCACGTCACGGCCGCCCACGATCACCAGGACCGGGATGTCCACCGTGCTCAGGTCCGCGTCGGGGAAGATCGGCAGCCGGCCGGTTCGAGGCGAGAAGTGCCGGAACGTCGATTCCACCTCGTCCAGGACGTCCGCGTCGTCGATACCGAGGACGGTGCGCGCGGAGTCGCGCACGGTCTGCCTGCCGATCAGCCGCAGGGCCATCCCCTTGATCAGCCACCCGAAGCGCTGCCCACCCAGTCCGCCCGGGCACAGCAGTGTCAGCGCGTCGACCCGTCCGGGCCTGCGGAGGACGAAGTCCAGCGCGGTCCAGCCGCCCAGGGACATGCCGACGAGAGCGAAGGTGGTCAGGCCGAGGCCGTCGACGGTCTCCGACAGCCAGCTCGCGGTCTCGTCGCTGTTCAGCGCCAGGCGGCGGGGGGCACTGAATCCGGGCTCGCCGGGCAGATCCACCGCGTACACGCGATAGCGGGTCGACCAGTCGCCGACATCGCCGCGCCAGGCGCTCGCGTTGGCTCCCGATCCGTGCAGCAGGACCAGCGGTGGCGCGTCCACCGGTCCGGAGGCGACGACGAAGGTCTCGCCCGCGGCGGTCGGGACCCGGATCTCCTCGTGCGGGACCGGCCAGGCGTCGAGGTGGGCGCGATAGCGCTCGGCGATGGCCTGGCGGCCGGTCTCGGAGGTGTAGATGCCGGTCATGAGGTGAGTACTCCGTCCATGTAGTCGAGCAGGCGGGCGGTATCGGCGAGACCGCCGAGCAGGATGACCTTGAGGCGCGAACGCGCCGGGTCGTAGGCGGTGTCCACGCGCAGGGGCGTGCCACCGGGCCCCCGGGTGCCGGCCGCGCTCGTGAGCAAGGTGGTGATCCGGTCGGCGGTCGTGCGGTCGACGGCGTCGATCTCGACGATGCAGGACGCGTCGGCGTGCGGGCCCGCGGTCTCGGGCGTGCGGGGCGCGGTGATCGGCAGGCCGGTGAAGGCCTCGAGGTCGTCGTGCGCGATGCGGTACTGCTTGCCGATGCGCGCCGCGGGGAGCTTGCCGTCGCGGACATAGCTGCGCACGGTGCGCACATGCAGCCCGAGCAAGTCGGCGACCTGCTCGACCGAGTAGAGACGATCCGTCATGAAACTACCGTAAACGAACATGCATATAGGGAGCAATAGGGAAGTTTAGGTAGGTGTGATGTGTGACAATGGTCGCGAAGCGCCCGTTTCGGCAACCATCGGCGCTGGTGCGGTGCATGATCATCGGCAATTCGTCCGCCACCGCCGTGACCAGCGGATCTGGCTGAACACAACCCTTGACGCAACCGCCGGAACACGTTTGTCTGCAGGTAGTGGGCCGCCCGGGCGACACCGCGGGCAACCGCCTGACCGGCCCGCGGACCGCTCGCCCCGGCGGGGGCTCTACCCTCGAATCATGCAGTCCTGGTCCGATATCGCCCTACCGACCGTCCCCGGAACAGGGCCGCCGTTGCGGTTGTACGACACCGCCGACCGCCAGGTCCGCCCGGTCACCCCCGGCGCGACCGCGAAGATGTACGTCTGCGGCATCACTCCCTACGACGCCACCCACCTCGGGCACGCCGCCACCTATCTGACATTCGACCTGGTCAACCGGCTGTGGCGGGACGCGGGCCACGACGTGCACTACGTGCAGAACGTCACCGACGTCGACGACCCGCTGTTCGAACGCGCCGCCCGCGACGGCGTCGACTGGCGTGACCTCGGCAGCTCCGAGATCGAGCTGTTCCGCGAGGACATGACCGCCCTGCAGGTGCTGCCCCCGCAGCACTACATCGGCGCCATCGAGTCGGTCGAGGAGGTGGTGGAGCTGGTGCAGAAGCTGCTCGCCGCCGGCGCCGCCTACATCGTCGACGACGCCGAGTTCCCCGACATCTACTTCCGCACCGACGCCACCGAGCAGTTCGGCTACGAGTCCGGCTACGACCGGGCCACCATGGAACAGCTGTTCGCCGAACGCGGCGGCGACCCCGACCGCCCGGGCAAGCGCGACATCATCGACGCGCTGCTGTGGCGGGCCGAACGTCCGGGCGAGCCGTCCTGGCAGGCGCCGTTCGGCGCGGGCCGCCCGGGCTGGCACATCGAGTGTGCGGCGATCGCGCTCAACCGCATCGGCACCGAGTTCGACGTCCAGGGCGGCGGCTCGGACCTGATCTACCCGCACCACGAGTACTCGGCCGCGCACGCCGAGGCGATCACCGGCGCCCGCCGCTTCGCCCGCCACTACGTGCACGCCGGGCTGATCGGCCTCGACGGCGAGAAGATGTCGAAGTCCAAGGGCAATCTGGTGCTGGTGTCGAAGCTGCGCCGCTCCGGCGTCGACCCGGCCGCGATCCGCCTCGGCCTGCTCGCCGGGCACTACCGCCAGGACCGGATGTGGACCGACGAGGTCCTCACCGCGGCCCAGGCCCGCCTGGCGCGCTGGCGGGAAGCCGCCGGCCTGGCCACCGGCCCCTCGGCCGCCGACACCGTCGGCCGGCTGCGTCAGCACCTGGCCGACGATCTGGACACCCCCAAGGCGCTCGACGCCGTCGACAACTGGGTCGAGCAGGCGCTCACCTACGGCGGCGCCGACCCCGCCGCGCCCGCGCTGGTGCGCGACGCCGTGGACGCGCTGCTTGGCATCACGCTCTGACGGTCGCGGGTCACCCGGCGACCTGCGTCGTCTCGTGACCCGCGCCGAGTACTGTCGCCGGAAGTGAGGCGCGGGGCGCTGTCGCGTCGTGCGTTCGACCGGCGACAGGAGCGTCGATGCCCGACACGCACCATCCCGCCACCACGGTCCTGCACGTCGGCGGACTGCATCGCGCGGGCTCCCGGCAGACCCTGGCCGCCGCGTTGCGCGATCGGCCCGGCGTCCTGGCGGTCGAGGCCAACCCGCTCGCCCAGACCGCCACCGTCACCTACGACCCAGCGCTGACCTCGGTGACCGACCTGCGCGACTGGATCCGGGACTGCGGCTACCACTGCGCGGGCCGCTCGGTACCCACCCATCTCTGCGATCCGGGCAGTGAGCCGCCCTCGCCGGAGCGCGCTTCCGGGGGCACCGGCACACCGACCACTGCCGCGGCCCCGCCGGACGCGGCGACGGCGGGACACCACCACGGCGGCCACGCCGCCATGTCCATGGACGACATGGCCCGCGACATGCGCAACCGGTTCCTCGTCGCGCTCGTCTTCTCCACCCTGGTGATGCTGTGGTCGCCGATGGCCACCCACATGCTCGGCCTGCACCTGGCGGTCCCGTTCGGGTTGCGCGTGGACGTGTGGTGCGCTGATCCTGAGCCTGCCGGTGATCTTCTACTCCTCGACGATCTTCTTCACGGGCGCGTGGCAGGCGCTGAAGGCGCACACCCTCGACATGATGGTGCTGGTCTCGGTCGGTATCGGCACCGGCTGGCTGTACTCGCTCTACGTGACGCTCACCGGTGGCGGCGAGGTGTTCTACGAGGCGTCGACCATGCTGGCGACCTTCGTGCTGCTGGGGCACTGGTTCGAGATGCGGGCGCGCGGCGGCGCCAACGACGCGGTCTCCACGCTGCTGGATCTGTCGCCGCCGAAAGCCGTCGTGCTGCGCGACGGGAACGAGGTCGAGATCCCCACCGCCGACGTGGCGGTCGGTGACGTGCTGCTGGTGCGCCCCGGCGCCAAGATCGCCGTCGACGGCGTCGTGCTCGACGGCTCGGGCGAGGTCGACGAGTCGATGGTCACCGGGGAGAGCCTGCCGGTGCACAAGGAACCCGGCTCCCCGGTCATCGGCGCGACCATCAACACCACCGGCAGCCTGCGGGTGCGGGCCACCAAGGTCGGCGCCGACACCGCGCTCGCCCAGATCGTGGAACTCGTGCAGCAGGCGCAGAACTCGAAGGCGCCGGGCCAGCGCCTGGCCGACCGGGCCGCGTTCTGGCTGACCCTGGTCGCCCTGATCGGCAGCCTGACCACGCTGGTGGTGTGGCTGCTCGCCGGCGCCTCGCTGAGCCGGGCGCTGTTGTTCGCGATCACCGTGGTCGTGGTGACCTGCCCGGACGCGCTGGGTCTCGCGACACCGACCGCGATCCTCGTCGGCACCGGTCTCGGCGCGAAGCGCGGTGTGCTGTTCAAGAACGCGACGGCGCTCGAGGACGCGTCGCGCATCGATGTGGTGGTGCTGGACAAGACGGGCACCCTCACCAAGGGCGCGCCGGAGGTCACCGACGTGGTGCCCGCGCCCGGCGTCGATACCGGTCGGATGCTCGCCCTGGCCGCGGCGGTGGAGCGCGAGTCCGAGCATCCGCTGGCGAAGGCGATCGTCGACTACGCGAAAGGCCAGGACGCGCGGGCACTGTCGGCGACGGAGTTCCGGAACGTGCCCGGCCGCGGTGCGATCGCCACCGTCGACGGGCATCGCGTCGTCGTCGGCAATCGCGGTCTGCTCGAGCAGGAGCACATCGTCCTCGGCGAGCTGGCGACCCGGCGCGACGATCTGGCGGCCTCGGGGCACACCGCCGTCCTGGTCGCCGTCGACGGCACCGCCGCTGCCGTGATCGCCCTCGCCGACGCCCCGCGACCCACCTCGGCCGCTGCGGTCGCCGCGCTGCACGAGCTCGGCGTGGACGTGGTGATGCTGACCGGCGACAACCACGCGACCGCGCGGCGCATCGCCGACGACCTCGGCATCGACACCGTGATCGCCGACGTCCTGCCCGGCGACAAGGCCGACCGGATCGCCGAACTGCAGCGGGCGGGCAGGAAGGTCGCGATGGTGGGCGACGGCGTCAACGACGCGCCCGCCCTCGCCCGCGCCGATCTGGGCATCGCCATCGGTGCGGGCACCGACGTCGCCATCCAGACCGCCGACGTCGTGCTCATGCGCTCGGACCCGTTCACCGTGTCGACCGCGCTGCGCATCGGGCGTGGCACCGTCCGCAAGGAACACCAGAACCTGGCCTGGGCGGTCGGCTACAACGGCATCGCGCTGCCGATCGCCGCCGGGGTGTTCGCGCCGTGGGGGCTGACGATGCGCCCCGAGATCGCGGCCATGGCGATGTCGGGATCGAGCTTGATCGTCGCCCTCAACGCGCTGCACCTCAAACGCCTGCCGCTGCCCGAACCGCCCGACCGGCGACGCGCCGGTGCGGTTTCCGGCCGTCGGCCCGCGAACCGTGCGTCGAGGCTCTAGATTCGTGCCATGGAATCGATCGAGATCGATACTCCGACCGGACGAATCGACGCCCTGATCGCCCGCCCGCAGGGTCCGGGCCCATGGCCGGGCGTGGTCGTCCTCCACGACGCCCTCGGCGTGAACGCCGACCTGCGCCACCAGCTCGAGATCGTCTCCGGCGCGGGCTATCTGGCGATCGCGCCGAACCTGTTCGCGCGCGGCCGGGTGCGGTGCATCCAGCAGGCGTTCCGCGCCGTCGCGTTCACCGGGAAGGGGCCCGCGGTGGGGGAGATCCTCGCCGCGCGTGACCGCCTCGCCGACGATCCCGACTGCACCGGCCGGATCGCGGTACTCGGTTTCTGCCTCGGCGGCGGCTTCGCGCTGCTCACCGCGCCCCAGGGCTTCCACGCCTCGGCACCGTTCTACGGCAGTCTCTACGGCGATTACAAGACGCTGCTCGACGGCGCGTGCCCGGTGGTTGCCAGCTACGGCAAGCTCGATCCGGGGCTCGTGGGCGCGGCGGGCAAACTCGAGGCGGCGCTGACCGCGGGCGGGGTCGAGCACGACATCAAGACCTACCCGAACGCCACCCACAGCTTCGCCAATGTCCTGCCCGGAAACGCCGTGCTGGAACGCATCGGTATCGGCTACGACGCGGCCGCCACCGACGACGCCTGGCAGCGCATCTTCGCCTTCTTCGACCGGCATCTGCGCACCGGGGCGTGAGCCGCGCGCCACGGTAGCCGGGAGTGTGCGGCGTTTATACTGTGGCCAAGCGCAGCTGACCTGCCGTCGATCGGAGAGCGTCACATGGGGTACCAGCGCATCGTGGTGGGGACCAACGGCTCGGAGTCCGCGCTGACGGCGGTCGCCGTCGGCGGCGAACTCGCGGTCAAGCTCGAACTCGGGGTCACCGTCGTGAGCGTCTGGAAGGAAGCGACGCTGAAGGCGGGCACCGACGCCGCCTGGGCCGAGGAGAACACCGCGGCCGCCGCCGAGGTGCTCGCCGAGGCGGGCGTCACCGAGGTGCTGCGCAGCGAACTGCCCGGCACGGCGGGCGCGGTCCTGCTCGAGGTCGCCGCCGCCGAACCCGGCACCCTGCTGGTCATCGGCGGGGGCGGGCTGGGCAGTTCGAAGGCGCGCCTGCTCGGGTCGACCGCCAATCACGTGTCCCACCACAGCGAATCCGATGTGGTGTTCACCCACAAGATCCCGAAACGCTGGACCACCGTCGGTCTCACCACCGACGGGTCGGCCAGTTCGATCACCGCGGTACGACGCGGCTACGAGGTGGCCGTCGCGCTCGGCGCCCGCCCGTTCCTGGTGACCGCCGCCAAGACCGACGACGACGGCGCGGTCACACTGATCGAGGTGGAAGGCCAGGCCCAGGTCGAGGATCCGGAGCTGTTCGGCCGTGATGTCCTCACCGGTGTGCCCGCGGCCGAGGCGATCTGCAACGCGGCCTGGAAGTACGACCTGGTCGTCATCGGCAATCGCGGAATGAGCGGTCCCGCACGGCTGTTGGGCTCGGTCGCCAACAAGGTCACCCACGACATCGACACCAACCTGCTGCTGGTCAACACCACCCACGGCTGAGTTGAAGGTTTTAGTTCAGGTTTGCTCCGGTTTAGCGGGTAACCACGAAAGCTGCCCGAAACCACCTGGTCGGTCACTTATGATGACCCGAACGCGCGAGGTTCGGAACACGACGGAGTGGACGCCGGATGAATGCTGGGATCGAAGCGGCGGGCTTCTTCGGCCTGCTCGACTGGGAGAAGACGACCGGCCTGAGCAAGTTCTGGGTCGACATGATCAGCATTCCGATCTTCAGCGCCATGGCCGGCTTGATCACCAACTGGACCGGCGTCATCATGCTGTTCGCGCCGGTGCGCTTCACCGGGTTCTACGTTCCTGGCCTCAAGACGATCTTCCCGCTGCTGCCGCGCAAGGTGCAGATCCTGCCGACCTTCGCCCCCGGCGGCATCCTCGGCTTCCAGGGCTTCATTCCGGCCCGCGCCGAGAAGATGGCGAGCCTGATGGTCGACAACGCCGTCGCCAAGATCGGCACGGCCAAGGACTTCTTCGACCAGATGGATCCGCGCAAGATCTCCGCGCAGGTCGCCCAGGTGGCGCTGCCGAACGTGCGGTCGATGGTCGACTCGATCATGGTGACCGAGCATCCGCAGCTGTGGGCCGACATGCCGCCGCGCGCACGCGAAGTCGTGTACTCGCGGGTGGAGGCGGAACTGCCCGCGATCACCGATCGCGCCTTCGATTTCATCGGCGCCAATATCGACCAGCTGCTCGATGTGAAGCTGATGGTCGTCGGCTATCTGCGGCGGCGCCCGGAACTGCTCAAGGACGTCATCTACGGGCTCGGCGCGCCGGAGTTGCGGTTCATGACCCGCAGCGGGGTGATCGGGTTCCCGTTCGGGGTCGTCGTCGCGCTGTGGTTGTCGTTGCTGCACTACAGCACCCCGCACGGGGACACCCCGGCGTTGATCTCGCTGCCCGGCTGGCTCTACGACATCCTGCACATCCTGCCCGCATGGGCGTGGGTGCTGTTCGGCGGCGCGGTGGTGGGTGTGCTGGTCAACATCATCGCGATCAAGGTGGTGTTCGAACCGGCCACCCCGCAACCGCGCTACAAATACCCGTGGCGGGTGGCGAAATTCGCCAAACGTCAGCATCAGGCGGCAGCCGATCTCGGGCACGCGATCGGCTATCAGATCGTCACTCTCGACGTCGTCGCCGAGCAGCTCCTGGAGGGGCCCAGCGGCGACAAGACCCGCGCGGTCATCGCCCACTTCCTCAAGGCCGAGATCGACCGGGTGCTGGGGCCGCTGCGGTCGGTGACCCGGCTCGCGGTGGGGCCCCGCCAGTTCGACGCTATCCAGGCCACCGCGGGCGCGAGCCTGGCGACGGAGATGAAGCCGTGGCTGGTCGACGATGTCGAGTTCTCCCAGACCACGGCGGCCAGCGTCGACCGCCTGGCCACCGAGAAACTGCGCGAACTGCCGCCGGAGGAGTTCGTCGAAATGCTCTACACCGCCATCGAACAGGACGCCTGGCTGCTCTACGCGCACGGCGGCGCGCTCGGTGTGCTCGTCGGCGCCCTGCATCTACTGGTCTTCGGAGCGTGAGCATGGACGACCGCGAGAACCTGCCCGAACCCACCCCGGAGCCCGGGATCCCGACCGACCTGGTGGGGTTGGCGCGCATCGCGGGACTGTCGTTGCGCCACATCGTCGGCGCGGTCACCAAGGGCGCGCTGCACACCGCCACCGACCTCGCCGACGACATCCGCGCGGGCGAGCCGATGTCGCAGATCATCGATGAGCGCATCGACGCGCTGCGCAAGATCGCCCTGGGCGCGCTCGGGCTCACCAGCACCGCGTCGGGGGTGTACGGGCAGGCCGAAACCAGTGTGGGCGCCGCGGATCTGAAGGCCATGGGCGACGCGATGATCACCGAGGGCTGGGATTCGGCGCAGCAGCCCCGCGATCTGCATCCCTCGTTCGTGCCGATCCTGCACGACCTGACTCCCGACGAGGCGCGCATCCTGCGGTTCCTGGCCGTCGCCGGCCCACAACCAGCGATCGACATCCGCACCAAGGCGCCGTTCGGGATCGGCTCGCAGCGCCTGGCCGACGGCATCAACATGATCGCCTACATGGCCGGCTGCGCGCTGCCCGAACGCGATCACCACTACCTGGGCAATCTGAGCAGGCTCGGGTTGGTGCGCTTCTCCACCGAACCGGTCGCCGACTTCCGCCGCTACGCGTTCCTGGAGGCCCAGCCCAGCGCTCAGGCCGCCTACAAGTCGGTGAAGATGCGGGCGATCAGCTCCTACCGCAGCATCTACCTGTCGGTGTTCGGCAAGCAGTTCTGTGACGCGTGTTTCGTGCTCGGCGACTACACCGGGGGCGGCTGGGCCAGCGACGATCGTGGTGACGTCTATCTGGGCAAGGGCCCCCGGCTGCCGTGAGCCGCGTCAGTCCTTGCCGCGCAACGCATCCAGCACGCCGGCGAACATCACCGACTTGATCGCGGTCAGCGTTGGCTGGTCCTTGCCGCCGAACGGGGCGACGGTCGCCAGCGCGGTGTCGAGCACCGCGTCCTCGCCGACGGCGGCGTCGACCAGGTCGTAGGCCAGCGCGTCGGTGCCACCGAAGCGGCGGCCGGTGGTCATCGCGGCGACCGCGGTCCGCGGCGGCACCTTGGCCTGGATCAGCGCGGCCATGCCGTTGGTGAACGGGATCCGGATGTCGGCCTCGGGGAAGCAGAAGAAGCCGCGATCGGCGCGCATGACCCGGTAGTCGTGGGCGACGGCGAGCATGGCGCCCGCGCCGAAGGCGTGCCCGCCGATGGCCGCGGCGGTCGGCATCGGCAGCGTGAGCATCCGGCCGAACAGGGTGTGCACGGCTTCGACGTACTCGGCGGCGCGATCGCCGTTGGCGGACAACCAGTCCAGGTCCAGACCGTTGGAGTAGATCTTGCCGGTCGCGGTGGTCACCAGCGCGGCCGCGCCCTCGGCGACGGCGGTGTCGAGGTGGGCGTGCACCTCGGTGATGAAGTCGGGGGAGAAGCGGTTCTCCCCGTCGCCGAGGTCGAGGATCGCGATCGCGTCGTGGTGGCGCAGGGTGGGCATGGAGGGTTCCTTTCAGCGGGGGCCGAGTTCGAGCACGGCACGGACAGCGGCGCGCAGATGCCTGCGGGCCAGGGGATCGGTGAGCCGGTCGCGCCGCAACAGCAGCGCGGTCGGCAGGTCGACCAGGCAGGTGGTGACGGTGGCGACGCCGCGCCGGTCGGCCCGGCCCCACAGCGCCCGCGCGACGCGCGACAGCGCGGTCAGCAACGCCTTCTCGGTGTCGGCGATCTGGCGGGTGAGGTCGGCGGGCAGATCGCCGTGGAGGAGTTCGGTGCGGTCGACGAGCAGCAGCAGGCGAGCCGAGTCGGGGTGGACGTCGGCCAGGCGCGCCGGCGTCTCGGCGGCGTCGACCACCGCGTCGATCCGCGCGTCCGGGTCGGTGGCGGCGACGGCGCGATCGATGTCGGCGGCTTGCAGGGCCAGGAAGCGGCGGGCGGCGCGTAACCAGGTGCGCGCCAGCACTTCCTGGCGGGAGCCGAAGGTGTGGTACAGCGCGCCGTTGGACACCCCGGTCGCGGCGGCGACCGCGCGCACGGTCACCGCCGCGGAACCGGAGCGCGCGGCGAGGTGCTCGGCGGCGTCCAGCACGGTCTCCGGGTCGTGAGTTCGCGGTCTCGGCATGAACAAAAGTTTACAGAGCGTCTGCTCTGTTATTCCATCCGGGTGCACTCGTCACCTGGTAGCGCACGGATTTTGTTCCAGCACTTGGTATTTCGATCTCACGTTGCGCGATTCCGCCACAGCATAGACTTCGTTACGCTCGCGCGAGCCCTCGTTACGATCGGGTACTGTTCGCATTCTTCGGTCCTGTCCGCACGCACAGATCGGCATCGCGATGTCCCGAGTGGTCACCAAGGAGCAGTACTACGACACCGCCGTGGCGGTGCTCGCCGAGTTCGGCTTCAAAGGCCTCAACATCGGTGTGCTGTGCCGTCGCCTCGGGGTCACCAGCGGCTCGTTCTACCACCACTTCGGCTCGTGGCAGGGGTTCGTCGACACCCTGCTCGAGCACTGGGAGAACCGGCAGATGCTCGAGCTACGCGCGCTCGATGTCGGCCACGGCGATCCGGACGCCGACGTGCGCGCCATGTCGGAACTGGCGGGTGGACTCGAACACGGCGCCGAAGCCGCGCTGCGCGCCTGGGCGGCCAACGACGAGTCGGTTCACGTGACGGTCAAGCGCGTCGATGAATCCCGCCGCCGCACCGTGCATCGCGTGATCGACAGCGTCGTCGGTGACACGGCCACCGCCACCGTCGTCACCGAATTCGGCATGGCGATGCTGATCGGCTACCAGCAGCTCGCCGCCACCGGTGAACTCACCGAACTCGACCAGCTGCTCGCCGAATACGCGCGGCTGATCTATTCGCACCGGCCTCAGCCCAGCAACTCGTCCACGTAGCACCAGCGCCACACCTCACCGGGCTCGACGCTGCGCATCACCGGATGCGCCGAGGACCGGAAGTGCGCGCTCGCGTGATTGCCCAGCGACGACTCACAGCACGCGATATTGCCGCAGTCGGTGCACATCCGCAGATGCACCCAGGCCAGCCCCTCCGCCACGCACTCCTGGCACACCAGCGCACCGTCCGGCTCCCGCAGCAGCGGCGCGTGTTCGAGGTGGGTGCAGCCGTCGGCGGGCGCGGCGCCGGAGAGCGGTTCGGTGCCGGGTTCGTCGTCGGCTTCGTCGAAGCGGTCGATCATCGATTCCTCGAGGTCCAGGCGCGCGAGAACGTGCTGCAGCACTTCGTAATCGACCGCGCCCGCGTCCCGGACCGCGAGCACGGCATCGCGTTCGGCGGCCAGCATCGCCAGCCGCAGGCGCCGGTATTCGGCGGTCGGGGTCACCAGTTCGGCCTCGGGGCGGCCCAGCCGTTCCCAGGCCGCGTTGGTGCGCCAGACCAGGCGTTGCCGCAGTGACTCGATGACCGGTTCCGGCGTGTTCGGGCCGATCCGCTTGTCCAGCTCGGCCAGCCCCGCGCTCGACGCCTGTTGCAGCAGATCGGCTTTCGCGAGCGCGTCCTCGGCCCGGCTGGGTCCGCGCAGCCGCAGCAACCGCACCAGCCACGGCAGCGAGGTGCCCTGCACCAGCAGGGTGCCGCCGACGACCACCAGCGCCAGCAGTTCCAGCACCGGCAGCTGCGGGGTCGACTCGGGGAGTAGCAGCACCGCGGCCAGGGTCACCACGCCGCGCATTCCCGCCCACGACACCACCGCGGCATGGCTCAACGGCTCGGTCTCGCGCCCGAACAGCCGCGCCACCAGTACCGGCGTGAACACCCAGATCGGCCGGGCCAGCATCACTGCGGCCAGCACCGCCACCGCGGCGACCAGCAGGGTTCCCCGGTCCAGCCCGCTGTGCCAGGCGGCCTCGACGATCCAGCGCACCTGCAGGCCGATGATGAGGAAGACCGTGCTCTCCAGGATGAACTGGATGGTTCGCCAGTTCGTCGACTCGGCGACCCGGGAGGCCGCGCCCTGCCAGCGTTGCGCGCCGTGCCCGAGGATCATCCCGCAGGTCACCACCGCGATCACCCCGGAGGCGTGGACGTGCTCGGCAGGCAGGTACGCCACGAACGGCGCGAGCAGCGACACCGTGGTGTCGAGGACCGGGTCCTTGATCCGCTTGCGCAGCACCACCAGTGCCGCCGCGACGGCCCCGCCCACGACCGCCCCGCCGACCGCGGCGAGCAGGAAGTCCCCACCGATCTGCCACACCGTCACCGCGCCCGCCATGGCGGCGATCGCGCCGCGCAGCGACACCAGCGCCGTCGCGTCGTTGAACAGCGATTCGTCCTCGAGGACGGTCACGATGCTGCGCGGCATGCCGGTGCGGCGGGCGATCGCCGTCGCGGCCACCGCGTCCGGCGGCGCGACCACCGCGCCCAGAGCGACCGCGGCCGCGAACGGGATCGGCAGCAACCACCAGGCCACCAGCGCCACCGCGAAGGTACTGAACAGCACCAGCCCGACCGACAACGACGCGATCGTGCGCAGATTGTCCTTGAAATCGACCAGCGAGGTCCGCAGGGCCGCGGTGTAGAGCAGCGGCGGCAGCAGCCCCAGCAGCACCACCTCGGGCTCGAGATGCACCTGCGGCACCATCGGCACATAGGACGCGGCGACGCCGGCGACCGTCAGGACGAGGGGTTCGGACACCCCGAACCGTCGCGCCAGCGCCGCCAGCGCGGTCGCCGAGCCGACGAGAATCACCAGACCGATCGCCACATGCACGACCAGCATTCTTCCATCGCGCTCACGCCGGGGACGCCCCCCGCGCTCAGCCGACCTGCTCGGCACCCCCGAGATGGCCGACCTCGCCCCACACCCGCAGGCCCAGCCTGCTGCCCTCGCGCCGCCACTGCGACACCGACGCGTTCGGGACCGGTTCGAGCGAGTCGGGCACGGCGGCGCCCATGCCCTCCAGGATGTAGCGCATCGACATCACCACCGCGTCGTGGGTGACCACCAGTACCTGCTCGCCCGCCGCGACGACGTCGAGTTCGTCGAGGAAGCTGCGCACCCGCAGGGCGACATCGGCCAGCGACTCGCCGCCGGGCGGCCGGTAGACCCAGTTGCCGACCCGTTCGCGCCGGGCCGCCTCCTCGGGGGAGCGGCGCCGGATCGCCTTGTACGGGTGCAGTTCGAACACCCCCATCTCGCGGTCGCGCAGCCGCTCGTCGACCAGGGTGCGGATCGGGCGCAGGTGCCGGTTCCGGGTGACGGCGGCCTCCGCCATCACCGCCCAGGTGAGCCGGGTGCGCAGATAGGGGGAGCAGACCACCAGCCCCGGCCGCTGGACCCCGGCGAGACCGGCCAGCCACTCACCCAGGCACTGCGCCTGCCAGTGCCCGAGCTCGGTCAGTTCGACCTCGGCGTCGGTGCCGCGCATCGGCCGCAGTTCGGTCGCCGGGTCCGCGTACCAGGCGTTGGCCGTGCTCTGGGCGTGCCGCACGGCCCACAACCCGTCCAGCGCGCGTGGCACCGTCAATCCTTCGGGCACCTGCACCCACCCCCTCCGCTGGTCGAACCCCATCGATGTCCTTCGTGCTCGTCCCGTCGTGCCCGGACGCGCCAGGGAATAGCGGCTTCGTTGCCGGCGTTGTACCCCGAGAATTGAACGCCTGTCCAGATATTTCCGGCGGATCGCCGCCGGATTTCGTGTGCCGGAGGAGGCCCGCTTGACCACCAGAGTAGAGATCTGGACCGACATCAACTGCCCGTTCTGCTACCTCGGGAAGGCGCGCTTCGAAGCCGCACTGGCCGAGTTCGACCATCGCGACGACGTCGAGGTCGTGCACCGCTCCTTCGAACTCGATCCCGGCCTGCCCGCCGCCGAGTCCGGCCCCGTGATCCCGCGCATCGCCGCCAAATACGGCATCAGCGTCGAGCAGGCCGCCGCCAACGAGCGCGGCATCGGCGCCCAGGCCGCCCAGCTCGGCCT
Organism: Nocardia sp. NPDC050718; assembly: GCF_040654235.1. Classification (NCBI taxonomy): domain Bacteria; kingdom Bacillati; phylum Actinomycetota; class Actinomycetes; order Mycobacteriales; family Nocardiaceae; genus Nocardia; species Nocardia sp. NPDC050718. The sequence goes on from NZ_JBFAHQ010000004.1 coordinate 448,599, forward strand.
GCCCTAAAAGACCTCCGGTCGCGACTACGGCAACAGCTTCGACATGCACCGCCTGCTGCACTTCGCCCTCGACCAGGGCAAGCAGGACGCCCTGCTCGACGCCCTCTACGCGGGCAACTTCGCCGAAGCCGAACCGGTCTTCGCCGACACCGAACGCCTTGTCGCCCTTGCGGTTCGCGCCGGTCTGGACGAGACCGCCGTGCGCGAGGTCCTCGCCGACCCGCACGCCTACGCCGACGCCGTCCGCCAGGACGAACGCGAAGCCGTCCAGCTCGGCGCCACCGGCGTGCCGTTCTTCGTCTTCGACAACAAATACGCCGTCTCCGGTGCCCAGCCGACCGAGGTCTTCACCCAGGCCCTGACCACCGCCTGGAACGACCGCCCCGCGCCGCTGGTGATCGCCGACGCCGACGCCGACGCGTGCGGCCCGGACGGCTGCAAGATCTGACCCGCTACAGGTCGATGACGACCTTGATATCGGTGTGATCACCCGGCTCGAACGCCTCGAGCGCGCGCTCCAACGGCAGTCGCCGGGTGATCAAGCGGGCCAGCCACGCCGGATCGGCCTTCGCCAGCGACTCGGCGGCCAGCTGATAGTGGTGCCGGTTGGCGTTCACCGAACCGAACACGACCGCGTTGTCGAGCACGATATTGCGGTTCAGCGCACCGACATCGACCGGAGAGTTCTTGCCCGCCGCTGTCACCCCGGTCAGGCACACGATCGAGCCCGGAGTGTCGAACTGCATCAGCTGCAGGGTCACCGCCGCCGCACCCGTCGCCTCGATCACCACATCCGGGCTGATCTTCTCGGCCACCGCCGTGGCGGACCCGGTGTGGAAGGTGCCACCGAGATCGGCCACCAGCCCGGGCTTCGGCCCGGCCGTCGACCGGTCGAGCACGTGCACGTCGAGCCCACGCTGCGCGCCGAGCATCGCCGCCAGCAGCCCGATCGGTCCCGCGCCGGTGACCAGCACCGTCTTCGGTTCGAACCAGGCCCGCTGGTTGATCCGCTCGATCTGATCCCACGCCTTGGCGACCACCGTCGTCGGCTCCATCAGCACCCCGACCTCGGCCAGGGACGGATCGAGCCGCACCGTGTAGTCGGCGTCGACCACCCACGCGGTGGACCCGTACCCGTCGATCTCCTTGATCCCGCGCTCCACGTACTGCCCGTTGCGGCACATGTCGAATTCCCCACGCGCACACGCCCCGCACGGTTGCGGGTCCGGCCTGCGCACGATCCCCACGACGAGATCGCCGGGCGCGAAATCACTTCCGGCCGGCGCGGTGCGCACCCGGCCCAGCGACTCGTGCCCGAGGACCAGCCGTTCCCGCCCCGGCGGCGCCCATCCGTAGATACCCGAGGCGATTTCGCGGTCGGTGCCGCAGATGCCCAGCGACACCCCGTCGACGAGGAGCTCGTTCGGCCCTGCCACCGGATCCGGCACATCCTGCACACGCAGCGAACCGGCCTGTTCGGGCACCACGGTCAAAGCACGCATGTCGGTTTCCCTTCCGCCACCCCGGGCGACGCTGTCGACAACCTGCACGAGCAACTCACTCGCGAACCCGCGAGCACACGCACCACCTGCGCCAACGGTACGGGAACCCGCCGGGATCCCGCAGTACCGCGATGATCGCGAATTGCTTGCGATCACTCCAAGCGGTCATCGTCCCCAACGGCGGAAGCACCGGTCGCCGGGTCGGCTACGGTGGAGACCGCTCGCACCGATCGACCGCCGGCTGCTGGGAGGCGTCTTGCGCATCATCGTCCGGATCCTGCTCGTGCTCGCCGCCCTGGTCTGCGCCGCCACGCCCGCGCTCGCGGCTCCGGCCGTCGACGACACCACCAGCCGCAAGATCGACGAACTGCTCGCCGTGCGCGCCGACGCGGGCGCGATCAGCCGGGCCGAACTGCTCGCACGGCTGTCCACGCGCCTGCTCGGCACGCCGTACGGCGCGAACATGCTCATCGGATCGGCCACCGAGCCCGAACAGCTCGTCGTCGACCTGCGTCGCGTCGACTGCTTCACCTTCCTCGACTACCTCGACGCCGCGTCCCGCTCGGCCGACCGCGACCAGTTCGTCAGCAACCTCGTCGCCACCCGCTACGTCGACAGCCGCGTCGAATTCATCCAGCGCAAACACTTCTTCACCGACTGGGCGGCCACCGGGCGCGTCGCCGCCACCGACATCACCACGAGCCTGAGCCCCGCCGCGGTCACCGTCACCAAACACCTCAACGCCAAAGCCGACGGCGGCACCTATCTGCCGGGTCTGCCCGTCGTCGACCGGGCGATCACCCACATTCCCGCGGCGGCCGTCGACGGGGGAGTCGTGGCCGGGCTGCGCACCGGTGATTTCGTCGGCGCCTACACCCCCGACGCGGGCCTCGACGTCACCCACGTCGGCTTGATCGTCCAGACCGCCGACGGCCCGATGTTCCGCAACGCGTCCTCGTTGGCCGCCTACCAGGTCCTCGACACCCCGCTGGCCGACTATGTCCGCACCACACCGGGCATCGTCGTGCTGCGCCCGCTCTGACCACCGCACCACCATCGAGGGATTCGCCGTGACCACCCTGCCCGACCGCCCCCACACCGCACTGCTCGTCGTCGACGTCCAGAACGGCGTCGTCGGCGAAGCGATCCGGCGCGACGAAGTGGTCGCCAATATCGCCGCCCTCGTCGACCGGGCCAGGGCCGCGTCGGTACCGGTGATCTGGGTCCAGCACTCCGGCGACGACCTCGTCACCGGCACCGAGGCCTGGCAGTACGTTCCCGAACTCACCCGCGCCGACGACGAACCCCTCGTCCACAAACGCTACGGCGACTCCTTCGAGGACACCCCGCTCGACGACCTGCTCGCAGACGCGGGCGCCGGGCACCTCGTCGTCGCCGGAGCCGAGTCCGACGCGTGCATCCGCTCCACCATCCACGGCGCGTTCGTCCGCGGCTACGACGTCACCCTCGTCGCCGACGCCCACACCACCTTCGACAAAACCCCGTGGGGCGCACCGCAACCCGCCCAGGTCATCGCCCACACCAACCTGTACTGGCAATATCAGCGGGCGCCCGGCCGCACCGCCGCCGTCCGCCCGACCGCGGAGCTTGACTTCAGGTCGACCTGAACCGGCACGGTGGTCCCATGACCACCTTCGACCACGCCCGCAGCCTCGGCTACGACCGCCGCGCCACCCGGCTGCTCGGCGGCCTCTACCGCCGCATCGCCGCCGACATCGACACCGCGACCGCGCCCGGCGCGACCGTCGCCGACATCGGCACCGGACCGGGAAAATTGCTGTCCCACGTGGCGACCCGCCGCCCCGACCTGCGCCTGCACGGCATCGACCTGTCCCCGCACATGATCGAGATCGCCCGCCACAACCTGCACGGCCACCCCGTCGACCTCACCGTCGCCGACGTCACCGATCTCCCACACCCCGACGCGAGCATCGACCTCGCCGTCTCCAGCCTGAGCATGCACGAATGGCCCGACCTCGACCCGGCCGCCGACGAACTGCACCGCATCCTCCGCCCCGGCGGCAGCCTCACCGTCTACGACTTCCGGTTCACCCGCGCCGGGGCCGTCCAGGACACCCTGCGCGCCCGATTCGGCCACGTCGACACCGCCGCCGTCCGGTTGCCCTGGTATCCCGTCGCCGTCGTCACCCGCTACCGCGCCACCGCCTAGGCTCGACGAATGACGGGTGAGCACACCACGATCGGCGCGGCGGCGGCACACTTCGGTCTCGCCACCCACGTCCTGCGGCACTGGGAGGACCGCGGGCTGCTCACTCCGGACCGCGACTCGGCGGGCCGCCGCCGCTATCGCGACACCGACCTGGACACCATCGCCATGATCGTCCTCGGCAAGAAAGCCGGACTGTCCCTGGACGACCTGGCCCTGCTGTTCACCCGGGCACCCGACCGCGCCACCCGCACGCAGGTCCTGCACGCGCACCGGGCCCGCCTCGCCGACCAGCTCGCCCGCACCCGCGCCGCCCTCGACGCCGTCACCCACGTCCTCGACTGCGACGCCGAGGACTTCCGCACCTGCCCACACTTCCTCGACCAGGTCGCCGCCGTCCGCCCGGCTACCGCACGTGCCCGGCGAGAGACCGGCCGATGACACCGTCCCGTGCTGGGAAACCCCGCCCCGACATGAGACGATCGCGCAGGTGACCAGCACGCCGGAGCGACCCCAGCACCTGCGGGACCTCGCCCTGCTGCGCCGCGTCCGCGACCGGATCGACCGCGAATACGCCCAGCCGCTCGACGTCGAAGCCCTCGCGCGCGGTGTGCACATGTCCGCCGGGCACCTGAGCAGGCAATTCCGCCTCGCCTACGGTGAATCGCCCTACTCGTACCTGATGACCCGCCGCATCGAACGCGCCATGGCGCTGCTGCGCCGCGGCGACCTCAGCGTCACGGAGGTGTGCTTCGCCGTCGGATCGTCCTCACTGGGCACCTTCAGCACCCGCTTCACCGAACTCGTCGGCGTCCCGCCCAGCGTCTACCGGCAGGAGGCGCTGGCGACCCAGGGCATGCCGTCGTGCGTGGTCAAGAAGGTGACCAGACCGATCAGGAATCGAGAAGCGCCGGTCTCCCGCGACAATTAGCGTGGTCGCCATGAACATCACCATTCACCAGAGCTACCTGCCCCAGGACGACCCCGACGCCGCCCTCGCCTTCTACCGCGACGCGCTCGGTTTCGAGGTCCGCAACGACGTCGGCTACAACGGCATGCGCTGGATCACCGTCGGCCCGCCCGACCAGCCCAGCACCGCGATCGTGCTGCACCCGCCCGCCGCCGACCCCGGCATCACCGACGACGAGCGCCGCGTCATCACCGAGATGATGGCCAAGGGCACCTACGCCGGCATCAACCTCGCCACCGACGACCTCGACGGCCTGTTCGAGAAGCTCCAGGCGGGCGATGCCGAAGTGGTACAGGAACCCACCGATCAGCCCTACGGAATCCGCGACTGCGCCTTCCGCGACCCCGCGGGCAACATGGTTCGCATCCAGCAGACCAAGTAAGCACCACCGCCGGTAGATTCGAGAAACCGGCGACGCCGACCGACCTGAGGGAGATCCATGAGCACGGCCAAGAAGTCCAGCACCGCGACCGTCGAGCCGGCCGACGCCCACGACCTGATCCGGGTGCACGGCGCCCGGGTGAACAACCTGCGCGACATCAGCGTCGAGATCCCCAAACGCAGACTGACGGTCTTCACCGGCGTCTCCGGCTCCGGCAAGAGCTCGCTCGTCTTCGGCACCATCGCCGCCGAATCCCAGCGCCTCATCAACGAGACCTACAGCGCCTTCGTCCAGGGCTTCATGCCCAGCCAGTCGCGCCCCGACGTCGACGTCCTCGAAGGCCTCACCACCGCCATCCTCGTCGACCAGTCCCGCCTCGGCGCCGACCCGCGCTCCACCGTCGGCACCGTCACCGACGCCAACGCCATGCTGCGCATCCTGTTCAGCCGCCTCGGCGACCCGCACATCGGCTCCTCGCAGGCCTTCTCCTTCAACGTCGCCTCGATCAGCGGCTCCGGCGCGGTCGCCGTCGAGAAGCACGGCGTCACCGTCAAGGAACGCCGCAGCTTCAGCATCACCGGCGGCATGTGTCCCACCTGTGAGGGCAAGGGCACCGTCAACGACATCGACCTCACCCAGCTCTACGACGAGAACAAGTCGCTCGACGAGGGCGCGCTCACCATCCCCGGCTACAGCATGGACGGCTGGATGGGCCGGATCTTCAAGGGCAGCGGCTTCTTCGACCCGGCCAAGCCGATCAAGAAGTACACCAAGAAGCAGCTCGCCGACCTGCTCTACAAGGAACCGACCAAGATCAAGGTCGACGGCATCAACCTCACCTACGAGGGCCTGATCCCCAAGATCCGCAAATCCATGCTGTCCAAGGACGTCGATGCGCTGCAGCCGCACGTGCGCGCCTTCGTCGAACGCGCCGTCACCTTCGGCACCTGCCCCGACTGCGACGGCACCCGCCTCAGCGCCGAAGCCCGCTCGTCCAAGATCGACGGCATCAGCATCGCCGACGCCTGCGCCATGCAGATCACCGATCTCGCCGAATGGGTCAAGGGCATCGAAGATCCCTCGGTCGCCCCGCTGCTGGAATCGCTGCGCCAGACCCTGGACTCGTTCGTCGAGATCGGCCTCGGCTACCTGTCGCTGTCGCGCCCCTCGGGCACCCTGTCCGGCGGTGAAGCCCAGCGCGTCAAGATGATCCGCCACCTCGGCTCCTCGCTCACCGACGTCACCTACGTCTTCGACGAGCCCACCGCCGGCCTGCACCCGCACGACATCCAGCGCATGAACGATCTGCTGCTGCGCCTGCGCGACAAGGGCAACACCGTCCTGGTCGTCGAACACAAGCCCGAGACCATCGCCATCGCCGACCACATCGTCGACCTCGGTCCCGCCGCGGGCTCCAAGGGCGGCACCATCTGCTTCGAAGGCACCGTCGACGGGCTGCGCGCCAGCAAGACCGTCACCGGCCGCCACTTCGACGACCGGGCCGCCGTCAAGGACACGGTGCGCGAGTCGGGGAGCGCGTTGCAGATCCGCGGCGCCACGGCCAACAACCTGCGCGCGGTCGACGTCGACATCCCGCTCGGCGTACTCGTCGCGATCACCGGTGTCGCCGGGTCGGGCAAGAGCTCGCTCGTGCACGGCTCGATCCCGATCGACGAGGGCGTCATCTCCATCGACCAGGCGCCCATCAAGGGCTCCCGGCGCAGCAACCCCGCCACCTACACCGGCCTGCTCGACCACATCCGCAAGGCCTTCGCCAAGGCCACCGGTGCCAAACCGGCCCTGTTCAGCGCCAATTCCGAAGGGGCGTGCCCGAACTGCAACGGCGCCGGTGTCGTCTACACCGACCTGGCCATGATGGCCGGCGTCTCCACGGTGTGCGAGGTGTGCGAGGGCAAGCGGTTCATGGCCGAGGTGCTCGACTACACCTTCGCGGGCAAGAACATCAGCGAGGTGCTGTCGATGCCCGTCGACGAGGCCCGTGAGTTCTTCGGCGAGGGGGAGGCCAAGACGCCCGCCGCCCACAAGATCCTCACCCACCTCACCGAGGTCGGCCTCGGCTACCTCACCATCGGCCAGCCGCTCACCACGCTGTCCGGCGGTGAACGCCAGCGCCTGAAGCTCGCCACCCACATGTCCGACAAGGGCGGGGTGTACATCCTCGACGAACCGACCACCGGCCTGCACCTGGCCGACGTCGAACAGCTGCTCGGCCTGCTGGACCGGTTGGTCGACGCGGGCAAGTCGGTCATCGTCGTCGAACACCACCAGGCCGTGATGGCCCACTCCGACTGGATCATCGACCTCGGCCCCGGCGCCGGTCACGACGGCGGCCAGATCGTCTTCGAAGGCACCCCGGCCGACCTCGTCGCCGCCCGATCCACCCTCACCGGCGAGCATCTCGCGGACTACGTCGGCGCCTGAGCCGCCGCTATCCTCCCCCCGGGACAACGGTTCCCGGGGGGAGGAGTCCCACTTCCGTCGCGTCCGCTGTGACGTATCTCGCCGCCTTCCCCTCTGGTCCGCGCCGCACTCACCGGCCTAGCCTGAGTGTCCGTTGCACGCGAAATCACCTGCACCAGAGGGATATTCGGTACCAATCGGACATTCCGGAGACGGCGGTGACTCGCTGATTTCGGCGTGCGCTCTGATCGCCCCGCCGCTCCGGACGCGTCGACCGACAGCGCCGGACCGGTGGCCGAATCGTGGCAAGGAGTCGCGCCGGTGACACATCGAGTCGTCCTGAACCGCCGCAAGGCGTTCGCCGCCCTGGCAGTGCTCGCGGTCGCCGGGTGCGGCGCCGCCGACACCACCGCCACCGCACCCCACTGGGACTACGACGCCGAGGGACCCGATCACTGGGCCGATCTCGACAAGCACTACGCCACCTGCCGCAACGGTCACGCCCAGTCACCGATCGACCTACCCGACGCCGCCGAGGCCCACCCCGCCGACCACATCGAGATCGTGTACGGACCGACCCCCACGGCCACCCTCACCAACACCGGCCACACCATCCAGACCAGTGTGCCCGCCGGCTCGGGCAACCGGATCATCGTCGACGGCACCCCGTTCTCCTTGACCCAGTACCACTTCCACCTGCCCAGCGAACACACCGTCGTCGGCGCCGAGACCGCCATGGAACTGCACCTCGTGCACACCGACGCGGCCGGACGGCTGGCCGTTCTCGCCGTCCTCCTGCACGCCCAGCACGCACCGGCGCCGGTGAGCAGGGTCCTCACCGCGTCCCCGGATCGCGTCGGCGCCACCCGCACCCTGAGCAATATCGACCCCCGCACATTCCTGCCCGACGATCTCGCCCAGTTCCGCTACGAGGGTTCGCTGACCACGCCGCCGTGCACCGAAGGTGTGGCCTGGATCGTGCTGCGCACCCCGAGTCCCGTGGCGATCGCCGACGTCGACCGGTATCGCGCCCTGTTCCCGCACAGCAACCGGCCGACGCAGCCACGCAACGGCCGCCCGGTCATCCTCGCCGGGACCGGCTAGGACCGATCAGGAGCGGGGGAGGAGCCCCAGCGTCATGTGCCGGACCAGATCGTCGAGGAGCTGTTCGGCGTCGTAGTCGGCGGTGTACCCCGACCCGACGAAGGTCGCCAGACCCTGAACGGCCGCCAGCGCGGTCACCCCGAGCCGTTTCGGGTCACCGGGCACGATCTCGCCTGCGGCCTGGCCCTCGGCGATCATCGCGATCGGGATGGCGAAGGCGCGATCCGCGGCCGCCTGGATGCCGGTGTCGGTGGAGCTGTGCCTGCGCGCGAACATCAGCGGGAGCAGTTCGGGATTGTCGAGGGCGAAGCGGAGATAGGCCCGCGCGAAGGTCTGTAGTCGCGTCGTGATCGGGCCGGTCGTCACGGCCTGTTCGAAGCAGGCGCCGAGCCGTTCGAGCCCGGTCACGGCCAGCGCGTCGAGCAGTGCCTGCTTGTCCCGGAAGTGCCGGCTCGGGGCCGCGTGACTGACCCCGGTGTCGCGGGCCAGCTGACGCAGCGACAGGCCGTCCGCCCCGACCGTGCGCAGCGCCGCCTCGGCGTGCTGCAGCAGCGCGGCGCGGAGGTCTCCGTGGTGGTAGCGCGAGTGCAAGGACATGGTGTTGGCAGGATATCCGACCGCCATCGAATGTTTGCATTGACTACTTTGTAGTCGCTGACTACATTAACGATGCCATGACTGACAACACCGCGCCGCCGCGCCCGCCGAGCAGCATGCCGATCCGCGAGTGGTTGGCACCGATTACGCTGGTCACCGTGCTGGCCGCACTCCTGGGCACCATGTACCTCGGCTACACGGCCGACCCACAGAAGCACCTGCACGACTTCCCGATCGCCGTCGTCAACCAGGACGTCGGCGACACCCTCGCGGGCACACCCACCAACCTCGGCGCCCAGATCACCACGGCACTGGGGGAGAACATTCCCGCCGACAAGATCGACCTGCGCACCGTCGGTCTCAACGAAGCCCAACGCCAACTACGCAACGGCGAGGTCTACGGCGCCATCGTCATCCCCGGCGACTTCACCAAACGCGTCGCCGTCCTCGGCGCGTCCTCGATCGTCCCCGGCGACGTCGAACAGCCGATCATCTCCGTCCTGACCAACCCCCGCGCGGGCACCCTCGCCGCCCAGATCATGGCGACGATCGCCGACCAGGCCATGACCCAGGTCAACACCACCGTCGGCACCCAGCTCACCGACCAGGTCCGCGGCGCGATCGGCACCGCACCCCTCAGCGGAGCGGCCAAGCTCCAGCTCACCCAGCCCATCGACGTCGTCGTCACCCCGTACCACCCGCTACCCGAAGGCACCGGCCAGGGCCTGGCCGCCTTCTTCTACACCCTCGTCCTGCTGATCGTCGGCTTCAGCGGCGCGATGATGATCAACTCCCTCGTCGACGGCTCCCTCGGCTTCGTCCCCGCCGAATACGGCCCCTGGCACAAGATCGCCGACCGCGCCCGGATCAGCCGCTGGCGCACCCTGCTCATCAAATGGGCGATCGCCGCGATCAGCGCACCACTGGCCTCCGGCGTCTTCCTCGGCATCGGCGCCCTGCTCGACATGTCCATCGAGCGACCGCTGATGCTGTTCCTCTACGGCACCCTCGCCATCATCGCCATCGCCGTCACCGGCCTGTCGGTCATGGCCGCCTTCGGCACCGCGGGCCTGATGATCAACCTCATCGTCTTCGTCGTCCTCGGCATCCCGTCGTCCTCGGGCACCATCCCGCTCGAAGCCACCCCGCGCTGGATCGCCGACCTGGCCGCGTTCGAACCCATGCACCAGATCTACCTCGCCGTGCGCGCCATCCTGTTCTTCGACGGCAACCTCGAAGCCGGTATGGGCCAGGGCCTCGCGATGACCCTCGTCGGCCTCGCGATCGGACTGGTCCTCGGCGCCGTCGCCACCCACCTCTACGACCTGCGCGGCCTCCACCGGCTCGGCCTCGACCACCGCCAGGAACCAGCCACCGCGCACTAGCGGACACCTCACTCGACACCCCCACGTGGAAGGGCACCTGATGCGCGAGTTCGAAGCCCCCGCTTCCTACACCGTTCCGGAACACGCGAACAACTCCGACAGCGTGTTCCGGCACGCCGAACACTCGCCGGACACGGTCCTGTTCGACGTCGCGACCGGCGACGTCACCGCCGCCGAATTCGCGCGCACCGTCACCGATGTCGCCAAGGGCCTCATCGCCTCCGGCGTCGGGCTCGGCGACCGGGTCGCCATCATGGCCCCCACCCGCTACGAGTGGGTCGTGCTCGACCACGCCATCTGGGCCGCCGGCGGCTGCACCGTCGCCATCTACGACAGCTCCGCCGCCGAGCAGGCCAAATGGATCCTGCAGGACTCCGCGACCCAACTGCTGGTGGTCGACAGCGACAAACACCGCCGCGTCATCGACCAGATCGACCGCGCCGCACTGCCCGCGCTCACCGAGATCCTGCAGATCGACCAGGGCGCCGTCGCCGAACTGACCAGGCGCGGCGCCGACCTCGACGACGAGACCGTCCACACCCGGCGCGCACAGGTCTACGCGAACTCCCCGGCCACCCTGATCTACACCTCGGGCACCACGGGACGACCCAAAGGCGTCCTGCTGTCCCACGCGAACCTCTACGCGGAATCGAAGTCCGACCGGATCGAGCTGGCGGACTTCGTCGTCGACGGCCACAAGACACTCATGTTCCTGCCGCTCGCGCACGTGTTCGCGCGCGCGGTCACCCTGGCCGCCCTCGATGCCAAGGTCATCGTGGGGTTCAGCGCCGACTGGTCCACCCTCGTCGACCAATTCGGCAGCTTCCGACCGCACTTCATCCTCGCGGTGCCACGCGTGTTCGAGAAGGTCTTCAACGGCGCCAAGCAGAAAGCGCACGCCGGCGGCAAGGGCCGGATCTTCGACCGGGCCACCGAGACCGCCATCGCCTGGAGCGAGTCGCTGGACAACGGTGGGCCGGGACTCCTGCTCAGGCTCGAGCACGCCCTGTTCGACAGGCTCGTGTATCGGCAGTTGCGCGGCGCGCTCGGCGGACGCTGCGGAGCGGCCGTCTCCGGCGGGGGACCGCTCGGCGCCCGCCTCGGCCACTTCTTCCGCGGCGCGGGCATTCCCATCTACGAGGGCTACGGACTCACCGAGACCACCGCGGCCATCACCGTGAACACCCCGCAGCACACCAGGGTCGGCACCGTGGGCCGCCCGACCGACGGGCACGCCATCAAGATCGCCGACGACGGCGAACTCCTGCTGCGCGGTCCCGTGGTGTTCCACGAGTACTGGGGAAACCCCGACGCCACCGCGGACGCCTTCACCGACGGCTGGTTCCGCACCGGCGACCTCGGTGCCATCGACCGGGACGGCTACCTCACGATCACCGGCCGCAAAAAGGAAATCATCGTCACCGCGGGCGGCAAGAATGTCTCGCCGGGCCTGCTCGAGGATTCCCTGCGCGCACATCCGCTGATCGGTCAGGCAATGGTCGTTGGCGACGGCCGCCCGTTCGTCGGCGCACTGATCACCCTCGATCCCGAGGCTCTTCCCGGCTGGCGGCAACGACACAACCTGCCCGCCGATACGCCGATCCAGACCCTTGTCGAGAATCCCGATCTCGTCGCCGAGATCGATGCCGCCGTCGCCGACACCAATACGCTGGTGTCCCACGCCGAGGCCATCAAGAAGGTCCGGATCCTGCCGTCCGACTGGACCGAGGCGACCGGCGAACTGACCCCCAAGATGTCGCTGCGGCGTGCGGAGGTCATGAAGAAGTACGCGACCGACGTCGACGCGATCTATTCATGACTTCCCGGTGCCATCATTGCGTCACAGTGACGAAATGATGGCACCGGGGAAGTGGAGGGGGAGTGCGCGCCCTGTCGCCACGGACCCGTGAATCCAGGATTTCTCGATATCCGGAGCCGTCGACCGGCAGCTGAAGGCATTCATCACGAGTGGTCATGAATTGATCATTCGGCGGCAGATGCGGAATTCGACCTCACATATCGAAACTGTCGATACGCGGCGTTGTGAATGCGAAGAAGTTCTCGCGGGTCGATGCGGAACAGGAACGGGCGGCTCGGCCATCGATCGGCACGCAATGCATGTCGGCAGACGCTGCATCCAATAATGCAAAACACCCACCCGACCGGCGCCGTTCAAACGCCGATAATGCACATTATGTCAACTAGAACCCTGGCGTATGGCGGCAGACGAAACGCCGACTCCTCCCCGCTGTGCGTCCGGGGTCAACGCTTGGGCGTCAGCGTGATGGAACCGATCACCACGTCTCCGAAATACGCCGGACCCGCGTACCCGCCCTGTCCGTCCCTGATCAGGACGACTCGGTGGCCGGGAAAGAGGTCGACGTAACCACCGTCGGGCGTCGGATGAATTGGGTACCGCCCTATCAAGACCAGGTTCCCGTCTTCGACTCGCCCATCGCGTTGCAGGAGCACGATGCCGCCCGACCATGTCGTCGACGTATACGTGCCGGGTTCGACGTCGGCGGCTGCTTGACCGACTGCGCCGACGAGCGTGGCCGCACCGATGGCCACAGCTATCGCAGCGGTCCGGACTATCGCCGGAATGGCGCGTATGGACATGGTCAACTCCTGCCGCCCGGGTTACCAACACTACGCCCGCCAACCACCACCGTCGAAGAGATCACTCCCCCAGACTGTGCGTCGGGCACAAACTGTTCGGAGTCAGAATGTCCGAAAAATGATGTGACGATACCAGCGGCAGACACCGAGGGCGAACCGTAGACGGAAGTTGTCCCCGTCCAACGTGATTCCGTAGCGGCCGGTGATCTGCTGGATGCGGTACTGGACGGTGTTGCGGTGGACGTCGAGGAGGCGGGCGGTGCCCGAGTAGCTGCCGCCCTCGGCCAGGAAGACCTCCAGGGTGTGGCGGAGCATGGCCATCTTGGCGCCGTCGTCGGCGAGCGGTCCGAGGACGCGGCGGACCAGTCCGGCGAGCTCGTCGGGTTCGTCGGACAGCAGCGCGAACGGGGCAACGGTGTCGAAGTCGACTACCGGTGGTGCGTCGGGCCCCGCGGTCACGGCGAGGTTCTTGGCGCGGGCCGCACTGCGGGCGGAGTTCCGGAATCCCGGGAGCCCGTCACCGACGGTGCCGATGGCGACCCGGACGGGCAGCCCGGAGGCCGTGATCTGGTTCGCGAGGTCCTCGGGTGCGATGTGGTGGTCGCCGGTGGACGGGAACCAGATGCGCAGCGCGCGTTCGCCGGTCGCGGCCGCCAGCTCCGCTCCCCTGGCGCCCATCGCCGTCGACAGGAGCTGGCGGGCCTGGTCGAGCGCGCGGGCCGCGTCGGCTCCCGGGGTGTCCGGTGGGGTCCAGACCTCCGCGGCGCGGTGGGACTGGTCGAGCCGGTAGTCGAGGGCTTCCTCGGCGGCCGGGACGTCGACGTCGTCGCTGTCGAGCAGGCGGGCGATCCACTGCTGGCGCGCGGCTTGGCGGCTGCTGAGCCAGCGGTCGCGTTCCGTCTCGTAGATCCGGCCCATGGACGAGTTGAGCCGGTCCAGGTAGGTGCCGGCGAAGCGGAGCAGTTCGGCGATCCTGGTGGCCTGGTCGGGGCCGGGGACGGCGAGGATCAGGCCGATGGCCGCGTCGAGGAGGCGGTACTGGCCCAGGCCGTACGCGCGCAGCAGGACGGTCAGCGGCACGCCGCGCCGGGCCAGGCGCTGGGCGTAGGCGGCGGCGCCCGCGGGTGGGCTGACGGTGGCCGGGTCGATGTTGTTGGCCAGGACGTACTGCACGACGGCGATGTTCTCGGCGATGCTGGCGGCGCGCAGGTCGGCCAGGTCGAAGGCGATGTCGGTCACCGGGATCATCTGTTCGGTGACGCGGATCAGGTCCTCGGTGATCGCGTCGGTGAGTGGACCCAGGGCCTGGCCGACCCAGACGAGGGATCCGTACGCCGCCACCGCCCACTCCGTCCGCTGTACAAAAACTACCGCCGATATTGTGCCATGCGCACAAATTCCCGCCTGACAAGGCGTCAGAGGTGGTCGTCGGGGGCGGTTGTGTGGTCGTGACAGCGTGACGTGTGGTGTCATGGTCGCCGAACGCCCCGATATCGACTCCTTCTTGCTTGTTCGACACTGGTCCACCGCCCGGTAGGCCCAGAATCCGACAGGGTTCGTGGGTCATCGCAGAGCTGTGGGCCGGACGGATGAAGGATGTTGTACAAGGATGGGTGAGGTTCGTCGTGCGGCGCGAGGTCGAGGCAATCGCAAGGCGAGCACTCCCCTCTTCGCGCAGCTGCTGACGGCGGCGGTCGACACGGCGGGCGAGACGATCGCCCTGACCTCCTCCCCCGTCGACGGCGACCGGATCGACCTCACCTACACCCAGCTCGACGAGTCGTCCTCGCGGCTGGCCAGGGAGCTGCTGGACCGCGGTATCGGGCCCGGTGATGTGGTCGCGCTCGGTTTCACCCGGTCGATCGAGTCGGTGCTGGCCGTGTGGGCGGTCGCCAAGACCGGTGCGGCCTATGTCCCGGTCGATCCCGGACTGCCCGCGGAACGGATCGCCTATCTGGTGGCCGACTCGGGCGCGGTCCTCGGGCTCACCGCGACGGCGCACCGGGCCGCCCTGGCCGACGCGCTCGAGTGGGTCGAGGTCGATGCGTCCGGGCAGCGGGAGCGGATCGCGGAGTGGCCGTCGCATCCGATCTCCTATCTCGATCGGGTGCGTCCGCTGACTGATCAGCACCCGGCCTATGTCATCTACACCTCGGGGTCGACGGGCAGGCCGAAGGGTGTGGTGGTCACGCACGCCGGTCTGGGCGCGCTGGTCACGGCGGCGCGGGAGCGGTACGCGGTGAACGCGGGCGATCGGGTCCTGCATGTGTGCTCACCGAACTTCGACGTGTCGGTGCTCGAGCTGCTGGTGGCCTTCCAGGCCGGTGCGACGGTGGTGGTGTCGCCGCCGACGGTATTCGGTGGTCCGGAGCTGGCGGCGTTGCTGCGCCGGGAGCGGGTGACCCATCTGCTGATCACGCCGGCCGCGCTGGAGTCGGTCGACGCCGAGGGGCTCGACGCGCTGCGGGTGGTCGTCGTGGCCGGTGACGCGTTCGGTCCGAGCCTCGTGGAGCGGTGGGCGGTCGGCGAGCGTGCGTTCTTCAACGGGTACGGCCCGACCGAGGCGACGATTCTGGCTACCGGCAGTGCCGGATTGGTGCCGGGCGAGCCGATCACGATCGGTTCCGCGTTCCCCGGCATCGGGGCGATGGTGTTGGACGGGCGGCTGCGTCCGGTGCCCGCGGGGGTGGCCGGTGAGCTGTATCTGTCGGGTCCGGCGCTGGCCCAGAGCTATCTGGGCAGGCCGGGGCTGACGTCGGAGCGGTTCGTCGCCGCGCCGTTCGCTGGCGTGGCGGGGGCCAGGATGTATCGGACCGGTGATCTGGTCCGGCGCACGATCGAGGGCGATTTCGAGTATCTGGGCCGGTCCGATTTCCAGGTGAAGATCCGGGGTTTCCGGGTCGAGCTCGGGGAGATCGATGCCGCGCTGACGGCCCATCCGGACGTCGAGTACGCGGTGACGCTGGGGGTGAAAGCCGACTCGGGTGCGACGGTGCTGGTCTCCTATGTACTCCCCCGCCAGGGTGTTCCGGTCGATACCGAGGAGGTGTCGCGGTTCGTCGGTGTCTCGCTGCCGGGTCATATGGTGCCGACCGTGCTCGTCGCGCTGGACGAGATCCCGTTGACGCCGAACGGCAAACTGGATCGCGCGGCGTTGCCCGCTCCGGTGTTCGGCGCGGCCGGGTCCCGGGCGCCGGAGGGCCCGCTCGAGACCGCGATCGCCGCGTTGTTCACGCAGGTGCTCGGTGTGCGGGAGATCGGTGCGGAGGATTCGTTCTTCGCCTCGGGTGGCGACAGCATTCTGTCCATCCAGCTGGTGTCGCGGGCGCGGACGGCCGGTATCTCGTTCACCCCGCAGCAGGTGTTCGAGCATCGGACCGTGGCGGGGTTGGCCCGGGTCGCGGTGGTCGGCGCGGAGTCGGTTCCGACGTTGGCCGAGCTGCCCGGTGGTGGTGTGGGGACGATGCCGCTGACGCCGGTGCTCGCGGCGTCGGTGGCGGGCGGCCGGGTGTACGGGCGGTTCAGCCAGCAGATGGTGTTGGCGCTGCCGTCCGGCATCGACCGGATCGGTGTGCTGGACACGCTCACGGCGGTGCTGAATCATCACGACATGCTCCGCGCCTGTGTGCGGCAGGTGGACGGGCGCTGGGAGCTGAACGCGCTGCCCGCAGGGGCGGTGGAGGCACACCAGCTGCTCACCCGGGTCGATGTGCCCGCGGGCCGGTCCGAGGACGAGCTGGCCGAGATCGCGAGCACGGCGCTGGATGCGGCGCTGGCATCGCTGGATCCGCTGGCGTCCCGGATGGTCGCGTTCGTGTGGCTGTGCCGTGCAGACGGCCCGGACGGTCTGGTGGTGGCGGCCAATCATGCCGTGATCGATGGCGTGTCCTGGCGAATCCTGTTGTCGGACTTGGTGACCGCGTGGGCGCAGCATGCGGCCGGGCAGCGGGTCGATTTGCCCGCGGTCGGTACGTCGTTCCGCCGGTGGGCGCACGGCGTGGTCGAGGCGGCGCCGCAGCGTCGGGGCGAGCTGGACTACTGGCGGCGGATTCTCGCGGTTCCCGACCCGTTGCTGGGCGAGCGTCCGCTCGACAGCTCGGTCGATACGGCCTCGACCGTGCGGACTTTCAGTGTCACGGTGCCCGCCGAGGTCAGCGAAGCGGTGCTGACCGACCTGCCCGCAACGTATCGCACGGGCGCCGAGGACGGACTGCTCGCCGCGCTGGCGCTGGCGGTGCGGACATGGCGCGCCCGCCGCGGCGTGACGGCCGCGGCGACACGTCTGCGGTTGGAGGGTCATGGCCGGGAGGAATCGGCGGTCGAGGGTGCCGATCTGACCCGGACGGTCGGCTGGTTCACCACCATGTATCCGGTCGCGCTCGATCTGGACGGGATCGATACCGAAGCCGCGTGGCGGGGTGGCGCGGCGACGGCGGCGCTGGTGAAGGCGGTAAAGGAACAGTTGCTCGCGGTGCCGGACAAGGGCATCGGTTTCGGCATGCTCCGGCATCTGGACGCCGAGTCGGGTCCGCTGCTCGATGGTGCGCTGGGGCAGGTCGGCTTCAACTACCTGGGCCGGGTGTCGGCCGGTGATGTGCCGGAGGCGCTGGCTGGGCACGGCTGGCTGCCGACCGACGCGTGGGGCGAGCCGGTCGCCGAGCAGGATCCGGCGTTGCCCGCGGCCGCCGTGATCGATGTCAACGCGCTGGCGGCCGGTTCCCCGGAGGGTGTGCTGCTGCGGGCGTCGTTCTCCTATGCCTCGGAGATCATCGACGAGGCATCGGTGCGCGAGCTGGCCGAGTGCTGGACCGAGGCGTTGGCGTTGCTGGCCGAGCATCTTCGTGATCCGGCGGCCGGTGGCCTCTCCCCCGCCGATGTCGCGCTGGTGCGGGTGTCGCAGGGGGAATTGGATCGGTGGCATCGGGAGTTGCCCGGGCTGAGTGATGTGGTGCCGTTGGCGCCGTTGCAGCTCGGTCTGCTGTATCTCGCGCAGGCCGCGCCGGAGGCGGATCCGTATCTGGTGCAGCTGGCCGTCGAGTTGGCGGGTGCGGTGGATCTGGCGCGGCTGCGGCGGGCCGCGCAGGTGGTGCTGGATCGGCATGCCATCCTGCGCACGTCGTTCGGGTCGGCGGCGTCGGGTTCGCCGGTGGGTTTCGTGGCCGAGGGTGTCGCGGTGCCGTGGCGGATCGTCGACACCGAGGTGCGTGACCCGCGGAAGTTCCTGGCGGCCGAGGCGCGGGTCGGTTTCGATCTGTCGGCGCCGCCGCTGTTGCGGTTCACGGTGTACCGCCGGGGTTCCGGTGATCTGCATCTGGTGCTGACCGCGCATCATCTGCTGGTGGACGGCTGGTCGATGCCGTTGCTGATGACCGAGTTGCTCGTCTCCTACGCCACCGACGGCGGCCCGTCGATGCTGCCGCGGGTGCGGCCGTATCGGGACTATCTCGCGTGGCTGGCGGGCCGGGATCGTTCGGCGGCGCTGGACGCGTGGGGTGCGGCGTTGTCGGGGCACGTGCCGACCGTGCTCACGGCGGCGGTCGCACCGCCTGCCGAGGTGTCGGCGGGTTACGGGTTGTGCGCGGTCGATCTGTCGGCGGACGAGGCGGAGGTCTTGTCGGCGGCCGCCGCGGCGCACGAGGTCACCCTGAACACGGTGTTCCAGGCGGCGTGGGGTCTGGTGCTGGCCGGTGTCGTCGGCCGCGACGATGTCGTGTTCGGTGCGGTGGTGTCGGGGCGGCCGCCGCAGCTGGACGGGATCGACGGCATGGTCGGTCTTTTCGCGAACACGATCCCGGTGCGGGTGCGGCTCGACGGTGCCGCGTCGCTGCGCGCGGTGCTGTCGCGGGTGCAGGCCGAGCAGGTCGCGTTGCTCGACGGCCACTATCTGGGGCTGGCCGAGATCCAACGGGCGGCCGGCGCGGGTGAGCTGTTCGACACGCTGATGGCCTATGAGTCGTATCCGGTGGATACCGAGGGGATGCGGCGCGCGCACGGTGCCATCGACGGTCTGGAGATCGTGGCTGTCGAGGCGGCCAACGCGACGCACTATCCGGTGGCGGTCGGGGTCGAGGTGGGCGACGGTATCCGGGTGGGCCTGCAGTATCGGCTCGATGTCGTAGGTGCCGAGGTCGCCGCGGCGCTGGCGCACCGGCTGCGGGTGGTGCTCGATGCCCTGCGGGAGACGCCGGATCGTCCGGTGCGTGACCTGCTCGAGGTGCTCGCTCGTCAGGATGACGCGGTCGCGCGGTTCGCGTATTGGCGGGCGGTTCTCGCGGATCTGCCCGAGGAGCTGGATCTCCCGGCGGATCGCTCCCGGCCCGCGGAGCCGGTGGTCGTCGACGATCGCGTGCGGTTCGAGATTCCCGCCGGTCTGGCGGCGCGGATGCGCGAGGTCGCGGAGTCGCGGCAGACGTCGGTGCGCACCGTCGTCCATGCCGGGTTCGCGGTGCTGTTGGCGCGGCTCTCCGGAAGCGCGGATATCGCGATCGACGCGTTCGGCCCACACGATCCGGTGTTGCTTCGACTACCGGTGCCGGGCGAGCGGACCGTCGACGCGTTACTCACCGAGGCGGCCGGTCTCGCCCGGCAGGCTGTCACGCACACGGAATTGTCCGTGGCGGAGTCGGCGGCGCTGGGTCTCGGCGGGCGAGCGTCGAGCCGGGTCGCGCTGCTGACGGCGCCCCGGCCGGAGGTCACCGGTTACGACCTCGTCCTCACCGTCCCCACGGACGCGGTGGACGCCCTCCCGGCCGAGTTCGCTTTCGCCGGTGTCCTGTTCGACCGCGCGACGGTCGAGGTGTTCGCCGAACGTCTCGTCCGGCTGCTGACCGCGATCACCGAGTTCCCGGAGTCGCCGGTCGGTGACCTGGCCATTCTCAGCCCTGCCGAGCAGCGCACCGAACGTGCGACCGATCCCGGCGGGCCCGCGGTGCTGTTCCCGGACCTCGTCTCGCGTGGGGTCGCGATCGGTCCGGATCGGGTGGCGATCCGGCACCGGGGACGGTCGATCAGCTATGGCGAGCTCGACGCGCAGACCTCCCGTTTGGCGCGTGCGCTGATCGCGCGGGGTGTCGGCCCGGAAGTCGCTGTCGCGGTGGCGTTCCCGCGGTCGTCGGACATGGTGGTCGCGGCGCTCGCGGTCGCCAAGGCGGGTGGGCATTTCGTGCCGATGGACCCGGCCCTGCCCGCAAAGCGTCTGGAACACCTGGTCGCCGACTCCGGTGCGGTGGTGGGTGTCACCGCGCCCGAGCAGCGCGATCGGGTGCCCGCGGGCGTGGACTGGCTGACCGTCGACGATGCCGCGTCCTTTGCCGCGACCGCGGTGACCGACGCGGATCGCCGTGCGCCGCTGCGGGTGGAGCATCCCGCGTATGTCATCTACACGTCCGGTTCGACCGGCGTGCCCAAGGGTGTCACGGTGACGCACGCCGGGCTCAGCGTCCTGGTCGATGAAGCCGTCCGCCGCTACGACCTGACCTGGAATCACCGGTTCCTGCACATCTGCGCGCCCTGGTTCGATCCGTCGGTCCTGGAATGGCTGTGCGCGTTCAGCACGGGGACGACGCTCGTCGTCGTGCCGTCGGAGATCATCGGCGGTGTCGAGCTGGCCGAGCTGCTGGCGGCCGAAGCCGTCACCCACGCCATCATCACCCCCGCCGTGCTGGGCACTCTCGATCCGACGGGTCTCGACGCGCTGGAGGTGTTGTCCGTCGGCGGTGATGTGACCACGCCGGAGCTGCTGGCGACGTGGCAGCCGGGTCGCCGCTATCTCAACGGCTACGGCCCCACCGAGACCACGATCATCTCCGCCTACGCCGAACTGACCGCGGGCCGTCCGGTCTCGATCGGCGGGCCGGTGCGGGGCACGGACGCGATGGTCCTGGACGCGCGGTTGCGTCCGGTACCGCCGGGGGTGACCGGTGAGCTGTATCTGGCCGGTCGTGGGCTGGCGCGCGGCTACCGTGGTCAGCCGGGGACGACGTCGGCACGGTTCGTCCCCGATCCCTGGGGTGCTCCGGGGTCACGGATGTATCGCACCGGCGATCTCGTGCGCCTGCGCGCGGGGGAACTGCTCTATGTGGGTCGCGCGGACACGCAGCTGAAGGTGCGGGGGTTCCGGATCGAACCGGGCGAGGTCGACGCGGTGCTCACCGGTCGCGCCGAGGTCGCTGCCGCGGTGACGGTGGGTCGGTCGACCGCGTCCGGGTCCACCACCCTGGTCAGCTATGTGGTCGCCGCCCCGGGCCGGACCGCAGATCCGGGTGCGCTCACCGACTACGCGGCGCAGCGTCTGCCGTCGTATCTGGTGCCCTCGGCGATCGTCGTGCTCGACGCGCTGCCGTTGACGTCGAACGGCAAGCTCGACCGTGCGGCTCTCCCGGAGCCGGTGGCCGCGACGGCGGTCGACCGGGCACCGTCGTCGCCGAGGGAGACCGTGCTGTGCGAGTTGTTCGCCAGGGTGCTCGGGGTCGAGTCGGTGGGGGTGAACGAGTCGTTCTTCGCCATGGGTGGCGACAGCATCCTGTCGATCCAGCTGGTCTCGCTGGCTCGTTCGGCGGGCATCGTGTTCACGACCAGGGAGGTGTTCGAGCACCGGACCGTGGCGAAGCTGGCCTCGATCGCCGCGGTCGACAGTCCTGCGGTCACGCTCGCCGAGCTTCCCGGTGGCGGGATCGGTGCGGTGGCGCTGACCCCGGTGCTGGCGGAGTTCCTGGCCACCGGTTCGAGTGATCGTTTCGCGCAGACGATGGTCCTGGCGCTACCGGACGGTATCGATCGCACCGGGCTGGTCACGACCGTGGCCGCCGTGCTGCGCCATCACGACATGCTGCGTTCGCGGTTGCGTCACGACGGCCTCCGGTGGCAGTTCGAGGTCCTCGACCCCGAGACCGTGGACGCGGGCTCGCTGATCACCGAGGTCGACGCGGCCGCTGCTGACGGCGAGGACCTCACCCGGCTCGGTAGCGCGGCCATGGATTCGGCGCTGTCGGCGCTCGATCCGGGCGAGGGCCGGATGGTCACGTTCGCCTGGGTGCGCCGCGACGGTGCCCGGGATGTGCTGGTGGTGGCGGCGCACCACTATGCGATCGATGGTGTCTCGTGGCGGATCCTGCTGCCCGATCTGGTCGTCGCGTGGGCCCGGTACACCGCGGGGCAGGCGATCGTGTTGCCGCCGGTGGGTACGTCGTTCCGGCGGTGGGCGCACGGTCTCGTCGCGGCCGACCGGACCCGCGAACTCGACTATTGGCGGCAGCTGCTGGCCACCCCGGATCCGCTGCTCGGCGCGCGAGCGGTGGACGGTGCGGTCGATACCGAGGCGACGACGCGCTCGATCACGGTGCAGGTGCCCGCCGAGATCACCGAGCCGCTGCTCACCACGCTGCCCGCGCAGTACCGGGCCGGCGCCGACCACGCCCTGCTGGCCGCGCTCGCGCTGGCCGTGCGTGACTGGCGCGCGCGCCGTGGCGTGGACGCCGATACTTTGCGGATCAGACTGGAAGCGCACGGTCGCGCGGAAGACCTCGTCCCCGGCGCCGATCTGACCCGGACCGTCGGCTGGTTCACCAGCGTCTACCCGGTCGTGCTCGACCTGTCCGGGGTCCCGGGGCAGGTCGATGACGTCGCTCTCGCGACGGCGGTGCGGTCGGTGAAGGAACAGCTGCTGGCCGTGCCGGACAACGGCATCGGCTTCGGTGTGCTGCGCCTGGACGCGGCGCACGGTCTCACCGGTGGTCTCGGCCAGGTCGGCTTCAACTATCTCGGCCGCGCGACGACCGGGCACGGACCCGCCGACGACACCGCCTGGCTGCCCGCCGCCGATCTCGGCGACCTCGAGGTCGACTACGACCCCGCCCTGCCGGCGACCACCGTGGTGGACATCAACGCGATCGCGGTCCCCACCGACACCGGTCTCCAGCTGCGTGCCGACTTCCGGTATGTCACCGGCATTCTCGACGCGGACGACGTGCTGGAGCTGGCCGACGACTGGCGCAGGCACCTCACCGCGCTCGCCGAGCACACCCGGCACGCGGACGCGGGCGGCCTGACACCCTCGGATGTTGCGCTGGTGCGGGTGTCGCAGGCGGATCTGGATCTCTGGCGCCGCACCCACCCCGGTCTTGCCGAGGTGCTGCCGTTGTCGCCGCTACAGCATTCGCTGCTGGCGCTGGGTGAGTTGCTCGACGAGTCGGTGCACGCCTATGTCATCCAGCTCGTCGCCGAGCTCACGGGTGATCTGGACACCGAGCGGCTGCGTCGCGCGGCCCGCACGGTCCTGGAGCGGCACGCGAATCTGCGTTCGGCATTCGTCACCACCGCCGACGGCACGCCGGTGCAGGTGGTGGCCGACGCGGTCGAGGCGCCGTTCCGGATCGTCGGCGGTCTCGCCGACGCCGACCTGCCCGCGCTGCTGGCCGCCGATCAGGAGGCCGGATTCGATCCGGCGATCGCGCCGCTGCTGCGATTCACCGTGTACACCACCGGTTCCGGGCGCAGCCATCTCGTGCTGACCGGTCATCACATCCTGCTCGACGGCTGGTCGATGCCGCTGCTGATGAAGGAACTGCTGGTCCTGTACGCGACGCACGGTGACGCGACGCCGCTGCCGCCGGTGCGGCCCTACCGCGACTACCTCGAGTGGCTGAGCCGTCAGGATCGCGCGGTCGCCGAGCACGCGTGGGCGACGGTGCTGGCCGGGGTGGAGCCGAGCGTGCTCGCGCCGGAGCTGACGTGGCCGCCGGCCACGGAGACCGGATTCGGGCTGTGCGAGTTCGACCTCGACGCCGACCGCACGGCCGCGCTGACCGCGTTCGCCGCGCACACCGAGGTCACCGCGAACACCGTGTTCCAGGCGGCGTGGGGGTTGGTCGTCGCCGGCACCACGGGCCGCGACGACATCGTCTTCGGTGCCACGGTGTCCGGTCGTCCGCCGCAGCTGGACGGTGTCGGTGACATGATCGGCCTGTTCGTCGACGCGGTCCCGGTGCGGGTCCGGCTCGACCCCACCGCCACGGTCACCGATCTGGTGCGCGCGGTGCAGGCCGAGCAGGCCTCGGTGCTCGATCACCACCATCTGGGTCTCGGCGCGATCCAGCGGGTGGCCGGGCGCGGTGAATTGTTCGACACCATGCTGGCTTTCGAGTCCTACCCGGTCGACGCCGAAGGGCTCCAGCAGGCCGGTGGCGCGCTGGACGACCTCAGCATCGACGGGTTGCGCGGCGCCGACTTCACCCACTACCCGCTCACCATCCTGGTGTTCCTGGGTGCCCGCACCCAGGTGCAGATCAAGTACCGGCGTGATCTCGTCGCCGATGCCACCGCGCAGGCGGTGACCGATCGGCTGCGGACCGCGCTGACCCAGGTGATCGCCGCCCCGGACAGCCCCGCCGCGGAGGTCGCGCGGCGGCTCGCGGCCGAGCCCACCGACCCGATCACGCGCGCCCGCTTCTGGCGCCGGACCCTGGCGGATCCGCCGGGGCGGCTCACACTCCCCACGGCCGGGCGCGGCACCGCGGACGCTCCGGGACGCGCGCGGCTGCCGATCCCGGCGGCGGTGCACGACGACCTGCGCCGGCTCGCCGAGGCGGCGGGCGTGAGCTGGTCGGCGCTGATCCGCAGTGCTGTCGCGGTGTTGCTGGCTCGGCTCACCGGGACCGACGACATCGTGATCGCCGCACCCGAGCAGAACATGGTGGTCCGCACCCGGATCGACGCCGCCCAGCCGTTCCTGGCCCTGCTGCCCCACGCGCACCACAGCGAGACCCAGGCCCTCGAGCACGCCGGAATTCCCCCGGCTGAGCTGGCCGTCCTGCTCGGGACCGATCACCTCGCTCAGGTGTGTCTGGGCTTCGATCACCTCCCCGCCGGCGAGCTGGCCCTCGCCGTGGTCGACGACGCGGCGGGCTCGACGCTCGACATCGCCTTCGCCCGAACACTTTTCGACGACGATGACGCACTGACGTTCGGTCGGCGCCTGCTCAGTATCCTGGCCGCTGTCGCCCAGCGACCGGGGACACCGGTCGGTGACCTGCCGCTGTCGGACCGCGACGAAGACCTGTTCCTGACCCGGCTCGGCGACGGCGGCACACCGTCGACCATCGCCACCCTGCCGCAGCTGCTGGTCCGTGGCACCGACTACGGCCAGCACCGGATCGCGGTGCGTGCCAACGGCCGCGGCCACACCTACGGCGAGCTGGACGCCGACTCCTCGCGCCTGGCGCGGGTCCTGATCGCCGACGGGGTCGGGCCGGAAACCGTGGTCGCCTCGGCGATCCCGCGCGGGTACCGGTCGATCCTGGCGTTCTGGGCGATCGCGAAGGCCGGTGGCGTGTATCTGCCGGTCGACCCGAACTATCCCGCCGACCGGGTGCGGCACATGCTCGAGGATTCCGGTGCCGCCGTTGGCCTCACTGTCACCGGACACGCACGGGAACTCGGCGAGTCGGTGCGCTGGCTCGTGCTCGACGATCCGGCCGTGCGCTCCCGCATCGCGGGCCGTCCCGCCACCGCGGTGCGTGACCGGGACCGCCGGGCGCCGTTGCGGCGCGACCACGCGGCCTACGTCATCTACACCTCCGGCTCCACCGGGCGGCCCAAGGGCGTCAGCGTCACCCACGCGGGCCTGGCAGCCCTGGTCACGCACTCGGCCACCATCATGGGCCTGCGGCACGACCATCAAATGCTGCACGTCTGCTCGCCCAGCTTCGACCAGTCGATCGAGGAGATCGGCACC
This sequence comes from Nocardia sp. NPDC050718, assembly GCF_040654235.1. NCBI lineage: Bacteria > Bacillati > Actinomycetota > Actinomycetes > Mycobacteriales > Nocardiaceae > Nocardia > Nocardia sp. NPDC050718. The sequence goes on from NZ_JBFAHQ010000004.1 coordinate 474,497, forward strand.
GCCTTCCATCGCGGTGCCACCCTGGTGATCGCACCACCGGAGACCGTGGGCGGCGTCGATCTCGACGACCTGCTGCGCCGGGAACGCGTGTCCCACACGATCATCACCCCGGCCCTGCTCGGCACCCTCGATCCGGCGGGTCTGCCCGATCTGGTGTGTGTCTCGGCCGGTGGCGAGGCGTGCACCGCCGAGCTGCTGGCCGCCTGGCAGCGCGGCCGCCGCTTCCTCAACGGGTACGGACCGACCGAGGCGACGATCGGCGCGACCTACGCGCGGTTGCGCGCCGGTGACCGGGTCACGATCGGTCGCCCGGTGCCCGGACTGCGCGCGGTGGTCCTCGACAACCGGCTGCATCCGGTACCTCGCGGGGTCACCGGCGAGCTGTATCTGGCCGGTCCGGGGCTGGCCCGTGGCTACCACGGTCGTGGTGCTGTGACCGCCGACCGGTTCGTCGCCTGCCCGTGGGGTGTGGCGGGTGAACGCATGTACCGCACCGGCGATCTCGTGCGCTGGGTGCGCGGCGCCGAGGACGCCGATGAGCTGGAGTATCTGGGCCGCACCGATTTCCAGGTCAAGATCCGGGGCTTCCGGATCGAGCTCGGCGAGATCGATGCCGTGCTGGCGCGGCATCCGCAGGTCACGTTCGCGGTGACGGTCGGGGCCGAGAATCCGGCGGGCGAGACCACGGTGGTGTCGTATGTGACCGGCCGCGACCTCGACCCCGCCGCGGTGGCCCGGTGGTCGTCGTCGATGCTGCCCGCGCACATGGTTCCGGCCGCCGTGGTGGTGCTCGAGCGGATTCCGTTGACCGCCTCCGGCAAACTCGACCGCACGGCGCTGCCCGCGCCCGTCTTCGCGGCCCGCCCCTACCGGCGGCCCGCGAGCGGGCTGGAACGGACCGTGGCCGAGATCTTCGCGGAGGTGCTCGGCGTCGACCGGATCGGCGCCGACGACAACTTCTTCGAACGCGGCGGCAACTCGCTGCTCGCGACCCGGCTCACCGCCCGCCTCAGCGCGGCCGTGGACCTGCGGGTCCCGGTGCGGGTGCTGTTCGCGGCACCGACGGTCGCCGAGTGCGCCGCGGAGGTGTCCCGGCTGACCCGGGCGGGCCGCCGTCCGGCGCTGCGGGCACAGCCACGGCCCGAACGGGTGCCGCTCTCGCCCGCCCAGCAGCGCATGTGGTTCCTCAACCGCTTCGACACCCGCACCTCGGCCTACACGATTCCGGTCGTGCTGCGCCTGTCCGGTGCGCTCGATGTCGTCGCGTTGCAGGCGGCGTTCGGCGATGTGGTGGCCCGGCACGAGATCCTGCGCACGGTGTATCCGGTCGCCGATCACGCGCCGGTGCAGGTGGTGCTGCCCGCCGACCATCCCGACCTGCCCCGACTGACCGCGCAGGCGACGGTCGAGGTGGAATCCGCTGTGTCGCAGCTGGTTTCGACGGTCTTCGACGTCACCACCGAGGTGCCGTTGCGGGCGACGTTGTTCGAGGTCGGCCCCGAGGACTTCGTCTTGGCCATGGCGATCCATCACATCGCCGGTGACGGCTTCTCCGGCGGACCCCTCACCCGTGATCTGGTGAGCGCCTACGGCGCCCGCGTCACCGGGCACGCGCCGACCTGGAGCCCGCTGGCGGTCCAGTACGCCGACTACGCGGTGTGGCAGCAGACGCTGCTGGGCGAGGACACCGATCCGTCCTCGGTGGGCGCCGAGCAGATCGCCTACTGGCGCCGGGCCCTGGCCGGGCTGCCCGACCAGCTCGACCTGCCCCGGGACCGCCCGCGACCGCCCGTTCAGTCCTACGCCGGTGGCCGGGTGCCGTTCACCGTGGACGACGCCACCCATGCCGCGCTCACCGAACTGGCCCGCACGCAGGGCGCGACCCTGTTCATGGCCGTGCACACCGCGCTGGCGGTGCTGCTGGCCGGGTTGTCGGGCACGACCGACATCGCCATCGGCACTCCGGTCGCCGGGCGCGGTGAGGCCGAGCTGGACGATCTGATCGGCATGTTCGTCAACACGCTGGTGTTCCGCACCGGGGTCGACGGCGACGCGAGCTTCGCCGAACTCCTCGGCCGCCAGCGCGAGATCGACCTGCGGGCCTTCGCGCACAGCGACGTCCCGTTCGAGCGGCTCGTCGAGGTGCTCAACCCGGCCCGCTCCACGGCCCGTCATCCGCTGTTCCAGGTCGGCCTGTCGTTCCAGAACCTGGCCGAGGTGCGGATGGACCTGCCGGGCGTCACCGTCTCCTCGGTGGAGACCGATCGCGAACTGTCCCAGTTCGACCTGCACCTCATCCTGGCCGACCGGTACACCGCCGACGGCTCCGCGGCCGGGATCGGCGGCTACTGCACCTTCGCCACCGACCTGTTCGACGCGTCGACGGTGCGCGGCTTCCTCGAGCGGTTCAGCCGGATCATCGCCGCCGTGGTCGCCGCGCCCGGCGCCCCGCTGCACACGATCGATCTGCTCGCCCCGGCCGAGCGGACCCGCATCGTGGAGCGGTGGAATCGCACCGCCCGCCACACCGATCCGGCCGCGACTCTGGTGTCGCTGCTCGACGAGACCGTCGCCGCCGACCCGAACGCGGTGGCCCTCGTCGCCGACGGCCGACGGTGGACCTTCGCCGAGCTCGACGCGCGGGTGAACCGGCTGGCCCGGTACCTGGTCGCCGCGGGTGTGGGACCGGAGACCCGGGTGGCGCTGGCTATGCGGCGCTCGGTCGACCTGGTGGTCGCGATGTACGCGGTCGCCACCGCCGGTGGCGCCTATGTGCCGATCGATCCCGATCAGCCGGTCGCGCGCACCGAGTACATCCTGGACACGGCACTGCCGATCCTCGTCCTCACCGACACCGCCACCGGATTCACGGCCGCCGGAACCCGGGTCGTCGCCGTCGATCAGCTCGAGCTGTCGACACTCGGCGCCGCCCCGCTCACCGATCGCGATCGGCGCGCACCGTTGCGGGCCGCCAACACCGCGTACGTGATCTTCACCTCCGGCTCGACGGGCCGCCCCAAGGGTGTCGTGGTGTCGCACGCGGCGGTCGTCAACCAGTTGCGCTGGAAGGCGGAACGATTCGGTCTCACCGCCGAGGACGTCGTGCTGCTGAAGACGGCGGCGACCTTCGACCTGTCGGTGTGGGAGTTCTGGTCGACGGCGGTCTCGGGCGGGCGCCTGGTCATCGCCGCCCCCGACGGTCACCGCGATCCGGCCTACCTCGCCGACCTGATGCGTCGCGAGGGCGTCACCATGCTGCACGCGGTGCCCTCGATGCTCGACGCGCTGCCCGCCGACGCCCTGCCCACCTCGCTGCGCCGGGTCCTGGCCATCGGCGAGACCCTGCCCGCGGCCTCGGCCCGCCGATTCGAGTCCGCGGCACCGCACGCCACCCTGTTCAACGTGTACGGGCCGACCGAGGCGGCGGTCTCGATCACCAGTCACCAGGTCGGCGCCGCGGACACCGCGACGGTCCCGATCGGCAAGCCGGTCTGGAACAGTCAGGTCTACGTGCTCGACGCGCGCCTGCGCCCGGTGCCGGTCGGTGTGCCGGGTGAGCTGTACCTGGCCGGCGCGCAGCTGGCCTGCGGTTATCTCAGCAGGCCGGATCTGACCGCGGAGCGGTTCGTGGCCAACCCGTTCCACGCGGGCACCCGCCTGTATCGCACCGGTGACCTGGCGGCGTGGAATGCCGACGGGGCGCTGGAGTATCGCGGGCGCACCGACTTCCAGCTGAAGATCCGCGGTTTCCGCATCGAACTCGAGGAGATCGACGCCGTGCTCGCCGGGCACGCCGATGTCGGGTATGCCGTCACGGTGGGGCGGGAGAACCAGACCGGCGCGACGGTGCTGGTGTCCTATGTGGTCGCCGCGCCGGATCGGGTGGTCGTCGTCGAGGACCTGCGCGAGTGGGCGGCGCGGTCGCTGCCCTCGCACATGGTGCCCGCCACGATCATGGTCATCGACCAGGTACCGCTCACCCATGTCGGCAAGCTCGACCGGTCGGCGCTGCCCGCGCCCGAGCTGGCGGTCCGCGCCTACCGGGCCCCCGATTCCGCGATCGAGCAGACGGTGTGCGAGATCTTCGCCGATGTCCTGCGGCTGGACCGGGTCGGCCTGGACGACCACTTCTTCGAACTGGGCGGCACCTCGCTCAGCGCCACCCGCCTGGCCACGCAGCTGAGCGACGCGGTGGCCGCGACCATCCCGGTCACCTGGCTGTTCACCACGCCGACGCCCGCGGGCATCCTCGCGGCCCTGCGCGCCGACGGGGCCGACAGCACGGGTGCCGACGCCGCGTTCGAGGTCCTGCTGCCGTTGCGGACCGGCGGAACCAGGGAACCGCTGTTCTGTATCCACCCGATCAGCGGCGTCGCCTGGTCGTTCGGCGGGCTCGCCGCCCACCTGCACCCCGACCGGCCCGTCTACGGTCTGCAGTCACCGGCGCTCAGTTCGGCCGAGCCGCTGCCGGATTCGATCGAGGAATGGGCGCTGCTCTACCTCAAGCAGATCCGCGAGGTCCAGGCCGAAGGGCCCTACCACCTGCTCGGCTGGTCCCTGGGCGGGGTGATCGCGCACGCGATGGCCGTGCAGTTGCAGGAGGACGGTGAGGAGGTCGCGCTGCTCGCCATGCTGGACAGCACGCTGACCGCCGCGTCACCCGCCACGGCGAGCCCGGTCACGGCGGCCGATCTGCTCGGCGGTTTCGCCGGTGATCTCGCCACCGACGGCGCCCTCGACGAGGTCGCCGATGCCCAGGGGCTGGCGCAGGTCCTCGGCCGGCTCGCGTCGCCGCTGGCCTCGCTGGATCCCGCGCGGATCGAGCGCGTCGTCGAGGCGGCGATCACCTCGGCGGCACTCGACGCGGCCTACCGGCCACACCGCTTCGACGGTGCCATCACCTATTTCACCGCGGGTCAGGACGATCCCACCGGCGCTACCGGCGCCGCGTCCTGGACCGAGGCCGCCACCCGGCCCGTGCGCAACCATGTCGTCGACGCGACGCACTGGCGGATGACGGAGGGCCGCGCACTGGAGGCGATCGCGAAGGTGTTGCGCGAGTGGCTGTGACGACCACGAACCCATAAGCGGTGCTGATGGGGTGGTAGGCACCGGCCTACTACCCACCGCGCCGAACGGGCACCAGGATCGTAGGTGTCCCGTGTCGCGGGTCAGGATCGGAGGAGACCACTGTGACGTTCGTGATCGGCGCCGACTGCGTCGACGTCCTGGATCGGGCCTGTGTCGAGGAGTGCCCGATCGACTGCATCTTCGTCGGTGACCGGATGGCCTACATCCAGCCCGTCGAGTGCATCGACTGCGGGGCGTGCGAACCGGTCTGTCCGGTCGAGGCGATCCACTACGAGGACGACCTCCCGGCCGGGCAGGAACAGTTCCGCGCCGAGAACGCCCGCTTCTTCGCCGAGCCGCTGCCAGGGCGGGACGCGCCACTCGGGGAACCCGGTGGCGCGACCGCGCTCGGCCCGCTGGGCGTCGACACGCCGTTCGTGCGGGACTACCAACGGTGACGGATCACCGGACCAGGCGCCGGGCGGGCAGCGGGACCCGGTCGAGATCGTGCGCGAGCACGGCCCCGGGAAAGCCCGCCTGCTCCTGGAACAGCGGATCGTCGGATTCGCCGTAGCGTTCCGAGAAATGGGTCAGGACGAGGGTTCGGACCCCACACGACCGGGCCACCTCACCCGCCTGCCGGGCGGTGAGGTGGCCCCGTTCGTTGGCCTGGTCGGTCTCGGAGTCCAGGAACGTGGATTCGATGATGAGCATGTCCACCCCGTCGGCGAGGGCGTAGACGTTGTCGCACAGGCGGGTGTCCATCACGAACGCGACCTTCTGCCCCGGCCGGGGCACCGTGCATTCCTCGAGCAGCGCGCCGGACAGTTCCCGGACCGCCGCACCGGAGATCCCGTGGGCGCGTAGGCGTTCGGGCAGGAAGGTCCGGCCGTCGGGTTCGGCGAGGCGGTAACCGTAGGTGGTGATGCTGTGGTCCAGCGGCAGGGTGGTCAGGGTGAAACCGTCGGCCTGGAGTGTCTCGCCGGGCCCGCTGAGCGGATGTTCCACCAGCCGCGGTTCGTCGTAGTAGCTGGTCGCGTACTTCAACCTCTCCCAGTAGGCGGCGCCGTCGGCGGGAAACACCGCATGCACATCATGCGGGACACCATCACGGCCCAGCCGCTGCACGATGCCGGGAACCCCGAGGGAGTGATCGCCGTGGAAATGGGTGACACACAGCCAGTGCAGCTCGGTCGCCGACGCACCCGCCTGCGACATCTGCCGCTGCGTCCCCTCCCCGGGATCGAACAGCACACCCCGCCCGTCCCAGCGCAGGAGATACCCGTTGTGGTTCCGCCGCCGCGTCGGCACAGCACCCGCTGTCCCGAGCACGACCAGTTCACGTGTCGACATCGGCCCATCCTCGCCGCAACAGCGCACCGTGTCGAGAATCGCCGGACTGCCCGTCACCCACCACCAACGAAGGAAAATCTCCACCCGTAGATGGATCTGTGGGCACTGGGGCCGGGTTAGCGTGGATCGAGCGGTTCGGCGAAAGGTGGGGAAGCTGTGGACGGCAAGACGATCGCGCGGCAGTGCACACTGTGTGAGGCACACTGCGGAATTCTGGTGACGGTGGAGGGCGAGCAGGTCACGCGGATCGAGGGTAATCCCGATGACGTGCTGTCGAAGGGCTACATCTGTCCCAAGGCGACGGCGATGGGCGGGCTGCACCACGATCCCGACCGGTTGCGCACTCCCGTCCGACGCGTGGGGGACAGTTTCGAACCGATCGGCTGGGACGAGGCGTTCCGCGAGATCGGGCAGCGGCTGCGGGCGGTGCGCGCGGCACACGGTCCCAGCGCGATCGGGATGTACATGGGCAACCCGGCCGCCCACAGTTCCTCGGTCATCTACGGCGTCGCGTTGCGGACCGCGCTGCTGACCCGCAATTTCTTCTCCGCGTCCTCGATCGACCAGTTCCCGCAGGAATTCGTCGCCTGGCGGATGTTCGGCGCCAACGTGCTGATGCCGGTCACCGACATCGACCGCACCGACCGGCTGGTGATCCTCGGCGCCAACCCGGCGGTGTCCAACGGGTCGATCACGACCATGCCCGGCGCGAAACTGCGCATCCGGGACGTCCGCAAGCGCGGCGGCACCGTCGTCGTGATCGACCCGCGCCGCACCGAGACCGCCCGGCTGGCCGATGAGCACGTCGCGGTGCGCCCCGGCGGCGACGTCTACCTGCTGCTGGGCATGCTGCACGTGCTCGTCACCGAGGGGCTGTGCGACGAGCGCGCTGTCCGCGCGCAATGCGCGGGGTGGGATGAGCTGAGCGGACTGGTCGCGACGACGACACCGGACCGGATGGCAGTGCACGCGGGCGTCGACGCCGACACCATCCGCCGCCTGGCCCGCGATCACGCCGCGGCCCCCTCGGCGGTGCTGTACGCGCGGATCGGGGTCTGCCTGCAGACCACCGGCGCGCTGACCCACTGGCTGGTGAACACGATCAACGCCGTCACCGGCAATCTCGATCGCGTGGGCGGGCAGATGTTCGCGACACCGCCGGTCGACATCGCCCGCTACGGCAAATACCTGCCGATGGGCTACGGCGCCTGGACCGATCGCTCCGGCACCCAGAAATCCTTCCGCGGCGAACTACCGGTCTCGGTGCTGGCCCAGGACATCCTCGCCGAAGGCCCGGACCGGATCCGGGCGATGATCACCTACGCGGGCAATCCGGTGCTGTCCACACCCCAGGGCGGACGCCTCGACGAGGCCCTGGAGTCCCTGGACTTCTACGTCGCGATCGACATGTACGTCACCGAAACCACCCGCCACGCCGACATCATCCTGCCGCCGGTCTCACCGCTGGAACGCGAGGACCTCAATCTGGTGTTCCCGGTGTTCAGCGTCCGCAACAACGTGCGCTTCGACGCGCCCGTGTTCGAACCGCCGGCCGACGGGCTCGAGGACTGGCAGATCCTGGCCCGGCTGCTCACCGAGGTGGTGCCGCTGCCCGCACGGCGCGTCACCGGCCGCGCGCTCACCGGCGTGCTCGAACAGCTCAGCCCGCTGCGATTGACCGCCGCGGCCATCGCCACCGGACCATACGGCATCCTGCGCAAGGGGCGGAAGGGGTTGACGGTCAACAGGATTCGGTCCACAGCCGGCGGTGTCGACCTGGGACCGCTGGTGCCCCGATTGCGCGAGCTGATCGGAACCAAGGATCGCAAGGTCCAGCTGACGCCGCCGGACCTGCTGGCCGCGCTCCACGCGGTCCTCGACGAGGCCGACACCGCGACGAGCGCGGGATACGACCTGCAACTCATCGGCCGACGTCACCTGCGCAGCAACAACTCCTGGCTGCACAACATCCCGTCCATGATGAAGGGCCGCGATCGCTGCACCGTCCTGGTGCATCCCGACGACGCCGCCACCCGCGGCCTCGCCGACGGCGATCCGGCCCGCGTCGAGTCCTCGGTCGGGACGATCGTCGTGCCGGTGGAGGTCAGCGACGACATCCGCCCCGGTGTGGTGGCCATCCCGCACGGCTGGGGGCATCGGGAGCCCGGCGTCGGCTGGCAGGTGGCCGCGGCCCAGCCGGGCGTCAATGTCAACCTGCTGCACGATCCGACCCGCACCGATCCGCTCACCGGGACCGCGGCGGTCAACAACACCTGGGTGCGCGTGAGCCCGGTCGTGACCGAGCGGGACGCGGCCGACAGCGACCGGATCGGCGTGCCCGCGGCCGGCTGAACCGGCGATGGTGGTGGACCCGGCCGCCCGGGTCCACCACCATCGGATCAGCGGAAGCGCAGCGTGGTGGTGGCGAGACCGAAGATCTTGCGGCCGCCGGACTTGGCGACGATGGCGATCACCGCGGACTTGGTGTCGGCGTCGAGCGACTTCACCCGGCCGGTGAACTCCACCTCGCCGCCGCTCTGGAAGTCGACGATGGTGTAGTTCGACAGCCGCACGCCGTAGCGGGTCACCGCGCCCGGGTCACCGGACCACGCCGAGACGAAACCGGCGCCCAGGCCCATGGTGAGCATGCCGTGCGCGATCACGTTGGGCAGGCCGGCGAGGCGGGCGATGCTCTCGTCCCAGTGGATCGGGTTGCCGTCGCCGGAGACACCCGCGTAGTTGACCAGGTCACCGCGGGACAGGTGTGCGTCGCGCAGCGGGAGCTCGGCACCGACGGTCAGCTCCTCGAACGACAGCGTCGTGCTGGGGACGCGGGCCGCGCCGGCCACGGAGAGCTGGAGCTCGCCTTCCGGGCGCAGCGGCGTCTCGCCCGCTTCTTCGGCGGTGGCGTCACTGTTACCGAACACCTTGACGCCGTGCACCATGACGTTCTCCACCGCGCTGGTGATCTCGGGATCGACGCCCTCGCCGGTGATACCGACGACCGTGGTGTGCATGATGTGCACCGTCTCGCCGGATTCGTCGGCGAAGGTGTTGGTGACGGTGATCAGGTCCTTGCCCGCGATGCGGCGCACCGAGGACAGCTCGACGTCGACGACCAGCCGGTCACCGGCGACGATCGGCTTGTGCTGTTCGAAGACCTGCTCGGTCTGCACGAACATGTCGTAGCCGACGACGACCGACTCGAACAGCGGCCGGTTGGCGGCCATGGCCGGGATGGAAACGAAGGTCAGCGGCGCGACCAGGCCCGGGTAGCCGAGCGCGGTCGCCGCGTCCTCGTCCCAGTGCGCGGGGTGGAAATCCTGTACCGCGCGGGCATATTCGCGGATCTTCTCGCGGCCGACCTCGTAGACGTCGCCGACCCGGTAGTAATGCCCAACCTTCGACGCGATATCAGGGGCATCGACCACGGAAGTCACTTTTCGATCACCTTCGTTCGGGGAACGGACACCCGGCAGGCTAGCGGACTCGTCGCACGACCGCGCACACCTTGGCACACTTCACAGTGGCGTCGCCCGGTGTGCACGCTCTACGCGGGGCCGAGCCGAACCGGCGCGGGCGTGGTCAGCGCGTCGGCAGCATCGACACCGGACCGGCCCCCGGGCCGTCGATCGGCGTCAGGTCCCGGCCGAGCACCCGCTCGCCGCAGTGCGAACACACCGGTTCGACGGTGGCGACGTGACCGCAGCCGCGATGCACGGCCACGACCGGCGCGCCGTTGGGCGCCGCCCATTCGTCGCCCCACTGCCGCATCGCGGTGACGACCTGCCACAGCGAGCGCCCCTTGGGGGTGAGCAGGTAGTCGTGGCGGACCGGGTTGTCCTGGTAGGGCTCCTTGGTCATGATCCCGTGCTCGACCAGGCCGTCGAGGCGTTGGGTGAGCACGTTGCGAGCGATGCCGAGCCGCTCGCGGAACTCGTCGAAGCGGGTCACGCCGAACAGGGCGTCGCGCACGATCAGCAGCGTCCACCACTCCCCGACCACCTCCAGGCATTGGGCCAGGGAGCAGTTCATGTCCTCGAAGCTGGTGCGGCGCATGCCCCGAGTCTAGTCGGTTGCATGAACGAACTCACCCATCTACCGTAAGTTGCATGATGAAACTCACTGGGCGGCTGGGCGCGGAATTCGCCCTCACCGCCACCGCGCCAGGGCACTGGCAGGCCGTCGTCGACGATTCCTGGCGAGGCTGGACCGGCCCGCACGGTGGCGCGCTCGCCGGACTCCTGATCGACACCGCCCAGCGCGCGAGCACCCGCGACCAGCCCGTGCGCGCCGCCGATATCCGCTTCCTCGGCCGCCCGGCGACCGGGGCGTTCACGCTGCGCACCGCCGAACACGTCGTCGGACGCAGCACGACGATCCTCGACGTGATCGCCGAGCAGGACGGCGCGCCCGTCGCCGCCGCCTCGGTCACCCTCGGCGCGGCGGGGGTCACCGCGATCGCCGCCCACTCGGCCCGGCCCGCGCCCGCTGTGCCCGCGCCGCAGGAGTGCGCGCTGTTCCAGTTGCCGCCGGAGATCGTTCCGGTGGGAGCGCATTTCGTCATCCGGCCCGCCGCCGGCCCGCTGCCGCTCAGTGGCGCGGACGAGGCGATGATGTGCGCCTGGATCGCGCTCGATCCCGCGCTGCCGCTGGACGCGCCCAGCCTGGCCGTCCTCGCCGACGCGCTGCCGCCCGGGCTGTTCCCGCTGCTCACCGCGCCGGTCGCGGTGCCGACTGTGACGCTGTCGCTGCAACTGCACGCCGATCCCGCCCGCCTCGTCGAGGCACCCGTCCTGGTGCGCGCCGCCGCGATCAGCGCCGGAGACGGCTGGTCCGTCGACGACACCGATATCTGGGACCGCGACGGGGTCCTGCTCGCCACCGCCCGCCAGACCCGCCGCGTTCTCGGCTGATCGGGAGCTTTCGCATGAATTCCGTCGTCACCGCGCGCACCACCGATTCCCGGGTGGTACTCGCCGTCGTCTCCACCGGCGTCCTGCTGTCGAGCCTGGACCTGTTCATCGTCAATGTCGCCATGCCCGCCATGGCCACCGATTTCGGCGCCGGGCTCACCGGGCTGTCGTGGGTGCTCAATCTCTACGCGATCGTCTTCGCCGCGCTGCTCGTCCCCGCGGGGCGCCTCGGCGACCGCAACGGCAATCGCGCGACCTTCCTGCTCGGCCTCGCCGTTTTCGTGCTGGGTTCGGCGCTGTGCGCGGTGGCCTGGGATGTGGCCTCGCTCGTGGGATTCCGCGTCGTGCAGGCCGTCGGGTGCGCGCTGCTGACACCGTCGTCCCTGGCGCTGGTGCTGGCCGCGACACCGCCGGAGCGGCGGGCGGGCGCGGTGCGGCTGTGGGTCGCCTTCGGCGGTCTCGGCGCGGCGCTGGGACCGGTGATCGGCGGGCTGCTGGTCGAACTCGATTGGCGCTGGGTATTTCTGGTGAACGTGCCGATCGGTTTGGTCGCCTTGGCGGTCGGCGCGCGCACGCTGCCACGCCCGCCTGCCGATTGCGGTCCGCTGCCGGACCTGGTGGGTGCGGTGGCACTGATCGGTGCGGTCGGGTCGTTCATCCTGGCCGTGGTGCAGGGGCCGGACTGGGGCTGGACGTCGACCGGGGTGCTGGCCGCGTTCGCGGTCGCGCTCGTCCTGGGAGTGGTCTTCGTCGTGTCGTCGGCGCGGCATCCGAGTCCGGTGGTGGATCCGGCCCTGTTGCGCGCCCCGAATTTCACCCTGGCGAGCGCCAATTCGCTCGTGTTCCAGATCGCGTTCGCGGGCATGTTGCTGTCGGTCACCCTGTGGGCGCAGAACGTGTGGGGATGGTCCGCCCTGCGGACCGGGCTGGCGATCGCGCCGGGACCGCTGGTCGTCCCGTTCGTCGCGATCGCTGCGGGCCGCCTCATCGCCCGCGTCGGTGCCGGTCCGGTGATCGCCGCGGGCGGGCTGGCCTTCGGCGGCGGGTTGCTGTGGTGGGCCCGGGCCGCCGAACTGACCCCGGACTACCCGTCCGGCCTGCTCGGCGGCATGCTGCTGACCGGCCTCGGCGTCGGGCTCACCCTACCCACCGCCTTCGCCGCCGGCGCGGGAACCCTACCCCCGCACCGCTTCGCGACCGGCTCGGCCGTCCTGAGCATGTCCCGCCAACTCGGCCTCGCCGTCGGCGTCGCCCTCCTGGTCGCCCTCCTCGGCAACCCCGCCACCCTCGACGCCTTCCACCGCGCCTGGTACGTCACCGCCGCCGTCGCCGTCCTCGCCGGCCTACTCGGCCTCGGCATCCGCTCGACACCGTCGGCGGCCGAGCGACAGGACGCAGAGCCTGCCCAGGTGTCGCACGGGTAGGTGTACCGCCCGAACGTTCGCCCGGTGCTGATCGACACCATCAGCACCGGGCGTTCGCCACGCGATAGCGGCAAGGGATCGTCGAGTCGTCTCCCCGCCGAAGTCACTGCCGTATCCCTCGATCCGCGGCTGTGCGCATCCGGTGATGATGCCGGTGGGCGCGCCGAGGGATCGCGAATTCGGCTGAGCCCGTTCAGATCTGGTGGGTCCAGGCGATGAAGAACAGGGTGCCCGCCGTGGTGAGGGCGATGCTGATCGGGATGGTCCACCAGGTTGTGTCGCGGCCGAGGACGGTGCGGGCCAGGCGCAGCTGGAGGCGGCCGAGGAGGGCGACGATGCCGAGGAAGGCCGGGGCCAGGAGTAGGCCGAGCGCGGCGTGGACCAGCCAGGCGCCGACGAGAGTGGGTCCGCCCCAGGCGGTTTCGTAGGCATTCGCGGCGACCAGGGGGTAGGCGAGGCCGCGGATCAGGACCAGGCCGGCGAGCAGGGTGAGGAACCAGGCGACCAGACCGGTACCCGCGGACAGGACGGAGTGGACCAGGCAGCGCGGCGCCGGGACGCGGCGGGCGGAGACGGGTTCGTGCAGGAGCAGGCGCGGCACCCGCAGTCGAGTGCGGACCGGGGACAGGGCCAGGGGCAGCGCAAGCAGGGCATAGCCGATCGTCCGCCCGACCCCGCTCACCGTAGGGAACCCGCCGCCGCCAGATCGTCGAAGAGCAACTGGTCGACCGGCGGCACGAGATCGCGATCGCGGTAGCCGAACCAGGCCAGGGCCTCGATCTCGCTGCTGGCGGTCAGGACGCCGCGGTACTCGGCGGTGTAGCAGGCCATCCGCACGACGGTGGGGTGACCGTCGGCGATCGCGGCCTCGTAGGTGCCGACATGGGCCGCGCTCTCCGGTGCGAGGTCGACGCTCAGTTCCTCGGCGACCTCGCGCACCAGCGTCTGCACATCGGTCTCGGCGCCTTCCCGCTTCCCTCCGGGGATGAAGAAGACGTCCTTGCCCCGGGGGCGGGCGCACAGGATGCGCCCGTCCTCGATCAGTACCCAGGCCACCGTATCGATCAGCTGCTGTACCGGAGAGTCCACCACGGCCCGCAGCCTACTGCGCCCGCGTCAGTGGCCGGGCAGGACGCAGACGGTGTCCAGGCCGAGCACCCGGTTGAGCCGGCCGAACGCGAGCCACGATCCGATGCTCATGCTCAGCTCGACCACCTCGGTCTGGGTGTAGTGCTCGAACATCCTGGCCCAGAACTCGTCGTCGAGACTGTGATGGTCGGTGGCGTAGCGCTCGGCGTATTCGGCGGCCAGGCGAGCCCGGTCGTCGAAGAGTTCGGTGGTGCGCCAGTTCGTGACGGCGTCGGCGAACTCGGCCTCGACCTTCTGCCCGTCGCGTTCGGTGCGCCAGTCCTGACAGAACAGGCACCCGTTGATCTGCGCGATCCGCAGCCGGGCCGCCTCGAACTCGCGCAGCCCCAGGGTCGAGTGCTCGTAGACCGACAGCGAGAACGCGGCGGCGGCGACCCCGATGCCGGGCACCATCTCGCCCCAGACGTAGCCGATCGGGTCCTTGCCCTCGGGAATGTCGATGATCATGGTGTCTTCCTTCCGAGTTTGCCGACCGCGGCCCGCAGCGGCACATCGAGTGCGTCGTAGAGGCCGGGTTCGGCCTCGACCAGCCAGTCGACGGCGTTCACCAACCGGCCCACCGCGGTGGCGTTTCCGCCCGCCGACCGGTTGCCGCCCTCGTCCGCGGCTTCCACGCTGACCTCGATCCGGGGCGTGCCCTCGATGATCACGCGGTGCGCGCCGACGCCGTCGGGCGGTGTCGGCCAGTCCGGCGCGCAGCTGGGGTGGATCCGGGTGACGTGCTCGATGACGATGCGCGGCTCACCCTCCACGATGCCCTGCACCTCGAACCGCACCGCACCCTGGGTGCCCGCCTCGAATTCGCCCATCTGCGTGGTCTGCACCGTCGCATCGAGTGCACGCCGGTCGAGCGTCTCGCGGATCTCGTCGAGTTCCACGCCCAGCGCCCTGGCCATGAGCCGGACCTGCCCGCCCCACACCATGGACGGCACCGAGGGCAGCAGCATCGGCGGCTGGTAGTCCATCGGCTGTCCCATGCCGACCAGATAGCGCACCGAGTCGGGCTGGTCGTAGGTGGAGTAGTCGAAGATCTCCTGGCAGCGCACCACGTCGAGGGTGCTCGAGAGCCCGCTGATCAACAGCGGCAGCACATCGTTGCCCCAGCCGGGATCGACACCGGAGACGAACAGCGAACCGCCGCCCTCGGCGATCGCGGCCAGCACCGGGTCGCGCATCTCGGCGGGCGCGTTGCTGGGGTCGTAGAGCGCGTAGAGGGCGGGCGTGACGACGACGGCGCCGACGCGGATCGCGCGCACGATGTCGGCGAGGGCGTCATCGGGGCGGATCTCACCGGAGGCCGCGTAGACGACCGCGCGTGGCCCGGTGGCGAGCAGCGCGTCGATGTCGTCGGTGGCCGCCACCCCCAGCCCGTAGTCGAGTCCGGCCAGGTCACCGGCGTCGCGGCCGACCTTGTCGGGGTTGTGCACCAGCACCCCGGTGAGTTCCAGGGCCGGGTGGGCAGCCACGGCACGAATGGCCGCTCGGCCTACGTTGCCGGTGCCCCAAACGATCGTGGGGATCATCGCGCGAGCGTAGCAAGCGCTTGGTTCGGTGTCCGGAATATCCGGAAGACGGTCTCCGATCAGCCTTCTCGCACCGCGGCCACCGCCGTCGACAGCGCCCGGGACGGCAGTTGTCGACCGTCGAACATCGTCACCGCGACCTCGCCGTCGACGCGGTCCCAGGTCCCCGCGATCCGCCCGTCGACCACGACCAGCGGCGAGATCCAGCCCGCCGTGCGGCTGACCTTCGCGCGATGCTCAGCGGGCAGCAGCACGGTGTCGGCGGTGCCGGGTCCGAGCACGTACTGATCGAACGGGCCGAGCAGATGCACCGCGCCGTCGAGTCGCGCGGCGGCGAGCTCGTCGGCGAATTCGGTCGGGATCCAGCCACGACGGCCCTCGACGTCGACCTCGGTCAGCGCGTCGCCCAGCGCGGCGAACCAGCCGCGCACCAGGGTCTTGCGCAGGCTGTTGCGGCTGAGCCAGGCATCGAACACCTCCGGTGTCGCCGGACCGTACGCGCCGAGGTAGGCGCGGATCAGCGTCGGCGCGGCGAGCTCGGGGTCGGGCACACCCGTCCAGCCGGGAACCAGATGTCCGGGACTGGTGAAGGTGATCTTCGTGCCGCGCGCCGGACCATGACACAGCGCGCCCTGCCAGGCCAGCGGCTTGAGCACCGCGCCCCAGCCGGAGCGCAACTGCGCACCCAGGTGCGCGAAACCGGGATCGGCCAGCACGGCATCGACGAGTTCGTCGCGCGTGAGGACCTGCTCGGCGAGTACCGCCGAGACCACCTCCACCAGCGCCGCCACCTGATCGGGTGTCGCGCCGAAGGTCTTCTGCCACGACGGCTTCTCCCACGTCCGCGCCGCGCCGATCAGCGCCAGGGCCGCGGCGGCCTGATCGGGCACCATCGCGTGCAGCGTGCCGCGCATCGCCCAGGTCTTGACGAGGGTGCCCGCCGCCAACGCGTCGGCCAACGCGTTCGGTGCCGCGTCCCGGCTTCGGATCGCGACGGCCGTCTCCGCCGCCGACGCGACCTGCGCCTGCACCCCGGCCAGCCTGCCCGCGATCGCCGCGGCGCCGCCCGCGGCGGGCTCGGTGACGAACTGCCTGCGCAACCGCCAGGCGAAAACCT
Source organism: Nocardia sp. NPDC050718 (assembly GCF_040654235.1). Lineage (NCBI taxonomy): Bacteria > Bacillati > Actinomycetota > Actinomycetes > Mycobacteriales > Nocardiaceae > Nocardia > Nocardia sp. NPDC050718. The sequence continues at coordinate 491,049 of NZ_JBFAHQ010000004.1, forward strand.
GATCCCACCCGACTTCGAGCACTAGTTCTCCTCGGCGCGCTTGGACACCACCCGCCGGAGCGCGGCCCGTAATCCGGCGAACTCGTCGTCACTGATCCGGTCGACGAAATGACTCAGCACGAGATCGGACCGACCGCCGAGCCCGAGCGCCTCGTGCATGAGCTGGGCGCTGTGTTCCTCGCGGGTCATCGTCGGCCAGTACCGGTAGGCGCGACCGTCGCGTTCCCTGGCCAGCCAGCCCTTGCGGTGCAGGTTGTCCATGGTCGACATGACCGTGGTGTAGGCGATGTCACGTTCGGCGGCGAGCTCGTCGAACAGTTCGCGCACGGTGGTCGAGTCCACGTCGCGATCCCACAGGCGGTCCATCAGCACCGCTTCGAGATCGCCGAAACCACGCACCGCCTACCGTCTCCCTCATCATCGCCGACTCGCCGAAACCGGCTTCACACTACCGGCTTGGCCGCGGTGAGACCGCTATCGCGCGGCAACCCTTTCTGTCGTACCCCGATGCGAACATATGTTCGTGTCCGACTCCGTTCCCGCCCGTCGCCCGCGCATCCAGACCCGCGCCGAGGCGTCGATCCTGCATGCCGACCTGGATTCCTTCTACGCCTCGGTCGAGCAACGCGATCAGCCGTGGTTGCGGGGCAAACCCGTCATCGTGGGTGGCGGGGTGGTGCTGGCCGCGAGCTACGAGGCCAAGGCCTTCGGCATCCGGACCCCGATGAACGCGGGCCAGGCCTTGCGCCTGTGCCCGCACGCGGTGGTCGTGCCGCCGCGGATGTCGGCCTACGCCGCGGCGAGCAAGGCGGTGTTCGCGGTCTTCCACGACACCACCCCGATCGTGGAGGGCATCTCGATCGATGAGGCGTTTCTCGACGTCGGCGGGCTGCGGCGGATCAGCGGCGAGCCGATCGAGATCGCGCACGCCCTGCGGGCCCGGATCAGCAGCGAGGTCGGGCTGCCGATCTCGGTCGGTATCGCCCGCAACAAATTCCTGGCCAAGGTGGCCTCGGCGGTGGCCAAACCCGACGGCTTGCGACTGGTGGAGCCCGGCCGTGAACTCGACTTCCTGCACCCGCTGCCGGTCGAACGATTATGGGGCGTCGGCGCGGTGACCGCCGCGACCCTGCACGAGAACGGCATCACCCGGGTCGGGCAGCTCGCCGAACTCGGCGAACCGCATCTGCGCGCCATCCTCGGGCCGGGCGCGGCACGGCACCTGTTCGCACTGTCGTGGGGGCGCGATCCCCGGCGCGTGGAGACCGGGAAACGTCGGCGCTCGATCGGCGCGCAGCGCGCCCTGGGCCGCCGCCACCGCACCCCGGAGGAGATCGCCGCCTATCTCGACGGTCTCACCGACCGGCTCGGTCGCCGGCTGCGCGCCGCGGAGCGCGTGTGCCGCACCGTCATCCTGCGATTACGCTTCGACGACTTCACCCGGGCGACCCGCTCGCACACCCTGGTCGAGGCCACCGACGCCACCGCGTCACTGCGCCACGCCGCCCGCCTGCTGCTCGACACCGCCCAGCCCCTGATCACCGAACGCGGCATCACCCTCATCGGCCTGTCGCTGACCAACCTCGACGACGCCGACACCATGCAACTCACCCTCCCCCTGGAACCCCGCGCCGAGAACACCCTCGACGCCACCCTCGACGACCTGCGCCGCCGGTTCGGCTCGGCCGCCGTCACCCGCGCCGCACTGCTCAAAAGCGGCGAGGGCCTGTCTGTCCCGATGCTCCCGGACTGACCGCCCTCACCCGCGGGCGCGTCGGCGGACCAGCGGCAGATACACCTCGTCGATGATCTCGACGAGGACGTCGTCGGGTGCGGTGGGCACCCCGCGCAGCACGAATTCGTTGCGCAGCAGCACGATCGCCACGGTGGCGACCCGTGGATGCAGGCATTCCGGAGCCGCCTCGCCACGGGCCACCGCGCGGCCGAGCACCGTCAGCCAGGTCGCCGCCGTCGCGTCCACCGACTGTTCCGGTAGCTGGGCGAGCAGTTCGGCGGCCCCGCCCGCCGCGGCCAGCAGTTCGCGCATGATCGCACCGAGTGCCGAACTCCAGTGCCGGTTCGCCCGGCGCAGCAGCTCAAGCGCGTCGGCGCGCAGGTCGCCGGTGTCGGGAACCTCTGCAGTGGTGGTCAGCAGCCGGTAGGCCGCGACGCCGAGCGCGAGGCGATTCGGCCAGCGGCGGTAGAGCGCGTTCTTGTTGGTACCGGCACGCTGAGCGACCTTGTCCATGGTCAGCCCGGCGTAGCCACCCTCGCTCAGTTCCGCGGCCGCGGCGCGCAGGATCGCGTCCTCCAATTCCGCGCCACGCCTGCGAGTGACCTTCTCCGCCACCGTCGACCTCCTCGATTCCGAGAACATCGTACCTTCCGGACACCACCTTGCCTCCAGCTCGCACCGCCTTTAGGGTACGTGGCGTACCGTATCAGCAACGAAGGGCAGCAGCATGCGCGCCACAGGCATCAGCTACGACACCGGCTTCCTCCGCGACGGTGTGTCGTCCCGCACCGAGTTCGACCCGGACGTCGTACGCGCGGAACTGCGGATCATCCGCGACGATCTGCACTGCACCGCGGTCCGGCTCGTCGGCGGCGACCCCGACCGGCTCGACATCGCCGCGGGCCTGGCCGCCGACCTCGGCCTGGAAGTGTGGTTCTCGCCGTATCCGCTGGAACAGACCACCGAGCAGATGCTGGCGCTGATGCTCGACTGCGCCGACCGCGCGGAACGGCTCCGTCGCCGCGGCGCCGAGGTGGTCTTCGTGACCGGCGCCGAGATCAGCATCATGAACATCGGCTTCCTCGCGGGCACGACCCTGCACGAACGCGTCGCCGGGCTCACCGCGCCCGGCGCACTCCCGAAGGTCGTGACGGAGGCGAGCGCCCGGCTCGACGAGTTCTTCCGCACCTCGGTGCCGCTGATCCGTCAGCGCTTCGGCGGCCCACTGACCTATGCCGCGATCCCGCTCGAACGCGTCGACTGGAACCTGTTCGACATCGTCTCGCTGGACCTCTACCGCTCCGCCGAGGTCGCCGACCGCTTCGCCGACGGCATCCGCGACATCGTCGCCCAGCACAAGCCGGTGGCCATCACCGAATTCGGCGCCGCCACCTTCCGCGGTGCGGGCGATGTCGGCGCCAACGGCCTCGACATCGTCGAATACCGCCCCGGCCCGATCCGGCTCACCGCCGGTGTCGACCGCGACGAAGCGGGCCAGGCCGCCTACCTCACCGACCTGCTGGAACTGTTCGACGACAGCGGTGTCGACACCACTTTCGTGTTCATCTTCGCCCTCTACGACATGCCGCACCGTCCCGCCGCCGATCCTCGCGACGACCTCGATCGCGCCAGCTACGGCATCGTCGCGATCCTCGACGACCGCACCGGCGCGACCTACCCGGACATGAGCTGGGAACCCAAGGCCGCCTTCACCGCCGTCGCCGAGCACTACCGGAACAGCTCGGTACGCACCCGGTGACGGGCGCCGCCCTCATACGAATCGTTTGGGCCGCTTGTCCATCAACCGCAGGATGAGCGGGGTGAAGATCAACTGCATCGCCAGTTCCATCTTGCCGCCGGGCACCACGATGCAATTCGGCCGCGACATGAACGAATCGTGCAGCATCGACAGCAGATACGGGAAATCGATCACCTTCGGATCGGCGAAGCGGATCACCACGAAACTCTCGTCGGCGGTGGGAATGCTGCGCGCGATGAACGGATTCGACGTGTCGACGGTCGGTACCCGCTGGAAGTTCACATAGGTCCGCGAGAACTGCGGACAGATGTATTTCACGTAGTCCGGCATCCGGCGCAGGATCGTATCGATCACCGCCTCACTGGAATACCCGCGATGGGTCTTGTCCCGGTACACCTTCTGAATCCACTCGAGGTTGATGATCGGCACCACCCCCACCAGCAGATCGGTGTATTGGGCAACATCGACGGCGTCGGTGACGGCCGCGCCGTGCAATCCCTCGTAGAACAACAGGTCGCTGCCGGGCGCCAGATCCTCCCACGGGGTGAAGGTGCCCGCCGGCTGCCCGTAGGGTTTCGCCTCCTCGTCGTCGTGCAGGTATCTGCGCACCTGCCCGACCCCCGATTCACCGTATTCGCGGAACAGTGCCTCCAATTCGGGCAGCAGATTGGCGTCCTCGCCGAAATGCGAGAACGTCGTATTGCGTTGCTGCTCGGCCTCGGCCATCGCGATCTTCATTTCCGAGCGGTCGTACCGGTGGAACGAATCACCCTCCACCACCACGGCGCTGATGCCCTCACGGCGGAAGATCTCCTCGAACGTGCGGGTGACGCTGGTCGTTCCCGCGCCGGAGGACCCGGTGATCGCGACAACGGGATGCTTGACCGACATGGGCGACTCCTAAGTGCGCTGGTCGTGCTTGGCCGGACGGAACAGTGACCGCGTGCCGAACAGCGAACTGTCGAAGCTCGGGCCCGCGTCCGGCTCGGAGTGGTAGCGCTCGATGCGCAGGACCTCGGTGCGGGAACCGAAGATGAACGGCACCCGCTGATGCACCTCCGCGGGCGGCACGAGCATCACCCGGTCGTGCCCGGTGGTGGCCGCCCCGCCCGCCTGCTCGACGATGAACGCGATCGGATTCGCCCCGTACAGCAGGGAAACCCGCCCTGGGCGGGCGGGATTGCGGGTGTCGCGCGGATACAGGTACACCCCGCCCCTGGTCAGGATGTGGAACGTGTCGGCCACCAGCGACGCGACCCAGCGCATATTGAAGTCCCGGCCCCGCGGTCCGTCCATCCCCTGCAGGCATTCCTGCACGTAGCGACGCACCGGCCGCTCCCAGAACCGCTCGTTGGCGGCATTGATCGCGAACCCCGCGGTGTCTTCGGGGATGCGCATGCGCGGGTGGGTCAGCACGAACGCGCCGATCTCCCGATCGAGGGTGAACCCGTCCACACCGCTGCCGGTGGTGAGCACCAGCATGGTCGCGGGCCCGTAGAGGGTGAACCCGGCACAGACCTGGCGCACCCCCGGCTGCAGGAAATCCGCGTCGACCGGTTCCGCCGTCCCGTCGAGCACCTCCTGCGGCGCGCGCAGAATGCTGAAGATCGAACCGACGGGCAGGTTCACATCGATATTGCTCGACCCGTCCAGCGCGTCGTAGGCCAGCAGATACTTGCCGCGCCGCTGCGTGGCGGGCACCGGCAACGCCGTGTCGCGCCGCTCGGACAGCAGCCCCGACAGATGCCCGGTCCACTGCGTCTGCGCGACCATGATCTCGTCGGTCAGCACATCCAGGCGCGCGCTCACCGACAGCGGCTCCGCGTCGCTGGTCGAGCTGATGATCGCGCCACGGGTCACCTGATTGGCGATGATCTTCGTGGCCGTGGCCACCACGTTGACCAGCGCCGAGAACTCCCCCGACGAGCCGGGATGCCGATGTTCCTCCTCGATCGTGTAGCGGGTGAGCGTTTTCAATCCGTTCGGCATGGCGTCGTGGCCACCTCCTGCACCGTCTCGTCGAACACGCTGCTGCCGTACACGTCCCGGTCACACAGGGTGATCAGGTCGGTCCTCGACAGCGGCCGCGCCGCCTCCACCAGTCGCTTGGCCTGCCGCAACCGGCACCGATCGATCGCGTTGCGCACACTGCGCGCGTTGGAGAACCGCGGCCTGGTCATCCGCACCGTCAGGTACTCCGAGAACGCCACGTGCGCGGCGGCGTCGAACCGGAAGTTCTCGCCCGCCACCATGAGTTCGGCGATGCCCATCAGCTCGTCGTGGGTGTAGTCGGCGAACTCCAGGTGATGGGGCACCCGGGAGGACAGCCCCGGATTGGCGGAGAAGAACCGGTCCATCCGGTCGGGATAGCCGGCGAAGATGACGACCAGACTCGCCCGCTCGCTCTCCATCTCCTGCAGCAGGATCTCGATCACCTCCTGCCCGTAGTCGCGCTCGTTCTCCGGCCGGAACAGGTAGTAGGCCTCATCGATGAACAGCACCCCGCCCGCGGCCTTGGCGATCGCCTCCTTGGTCTTGGGCGCGGTGTGGCCGATGAACTGGCCGACCAGGTCGTCACGGGTCACCGTGTGCACCTTGGGTTTGCGGATGTAGCCCAGCGCGTGCAGCATCTGCGCCATCCGCAACGCCACCGTCGTCTTGCCGGTGCCCGGCCCACCGGTGAAGCTCATGTGCATGGTCGGGCGCGACGATTCGAGCCCGAACCGCCGCCGCGCCCGATCGATCATCAGCAGCGCGGCGATCTCGCGCACCCGTTCCTTCACATTCGCCAGGCCGATCAGCTCGGCGTCCAGCGCGGCCAGCGTCTCGGCCACGTCGTGCCCGGCCACATCGAGGGAAAGGTCCAACAGCGCGTCCTCGCTCAGCAGTTCCTCGGTCGCGGTGGCGCCCTCGGCGGGCGGGCGCGACGGCCGGGCGTCACCGACGCCCGGCCGCGGCAACCGGAATCCGGCAGCGGACCCGTCAGCCGCCATACCGCTGTCCCTGCGGACGATCGGTGGCGTAGGACCGCATGCTGTAGATCTGGCGCCGGTCCGGTCCCTCGGTGCGCGCCAGCTCGAAACCGGGCTCGTCCGCGGGACGCTGCACCAGGAAGCTCAGCGCCGTCGTCTGTTTCGTGTAGGTCGCGTCGTAGGCGGTGACCCGCACGTAGTGCCGGGGGAAGGTCGCCCGGCAGGCGTTGATCTCGGCCATCACCCCGTCGGGTTCGTCGAGGTCGAACAGCGGCAACCCCCACATCTCCCAGTAGGTGTTGCGCGGGTGCGGGTCGTCGGTGTACTCGACCGAGATCGGCCAGTTGTTGAGCAGCGCGTAGCGCACCTGGGCCGCGATCTCGGTGTCGGTGAGCTCGGGCAGATACGAGAACGTCCCGTGTCGCAGATACATGGTTGCTCCCTACAGGCTCGGCGTCGGCACCGCGTCGGGTGCGTCGGTGGACGTGTAATCGAAGGTGACATCACCCCAAGTCGACAGCGCGACCTCCAGTGGACGGCAGGTCGAGGCCGCGGCGCGCAGCACGTCCGGCCCCTCCTTCAGCAGGTCGCGACCCTCGTTGCGGGCCTTGACGACCGCCTCCAGCGCCACCCGGTTGGCCTCGGCCCCCGCCGCGATGCCCAGCGGATGACCGATGGTGCCGCCACCGAACTGCAGGATGACGTCGTCCCCGAACAGGTCGAGCAGCTGATGCATCTGCCCGGCGTGGATACCGCCCGAAGCCACCGGCATGACACCGGGCAGGCTGGCCCAGTCCTGGTCGAAGAAGATGCCGTTGCCGAGATCGGTGGGAATGTGGTTCTCCCGCAACGTGTCGTAGAACCCCCGTGTGGTCGCCGGGTCGCCCTCCAGCTTGCCCACGACGGTGCCCGCGTGGACGTGGTCGACGCCGATCAGCCGGCACCACTTGGCCAGTACCCGGAAGCTCACGCCGTGCGTCTTCTGCCGGGTGAATGTCGAGTGCCCGGCCCGGTGCAGGTGCAGCAGCACCCCGTTGCGTCGCGCCCACTTCGACATCGACTGCATGGCGGTGTAGCCGACGGTGAGGTCCATCATGATGACCACCGACCCGAGTTCCTTGGCGAACTCGGCCCGCTCGTACATGTCCTCCATGGACGCGGCCGTGACATTGAGGTAGTGGCCCTTGATCTCGCCGGTCTCGGCCATCGCCCGGTTCACGCCCTCCATCGCGAACAGGTACCGGTCGCGCCAGCGCATGAACGGCTGGGAGTTGATGTTCTCGTCGTCCTTGGTGAAGTCGAGACCCCCCTTGCAGGCCTCGTAGATCACCCGGCCGTAATTCCGGGCGGACAAACCGAGTTTCGGTTTCACTGTCGCGCCAAGCAGCGGCCTGCCGTATTTGTTGAGATATTCGCGTTCCATCACCGTGCCGTGCGGCGGGCCCTGGAAGGTCTTGACATAGGCCACCGGAATACGCATGTCCTCGAGCCGCAGCGCGAGCAGCGGTTTGAATCCGAACACATTGCCGATGATCGAGGAGGTCAGGTTGGTGATCGACCCTTCCTCGAAAAGATCCAGATCGTAGGCGATGTAGGCGAAGTACTCGCCCGGCCTGCCCGGCACCTCATCGATCCGGTAACACTTGGCCTGATACTTCGAATGCGCGGTGAGGCGGTCGGTCCACACGACAGTCCATGTCGCCGTGGAGGATTCACCCGCGACAGCGGCCGCCGCTTCGATCGGGTCGACTCCGCGCTGTGGCGTCACCCGGAACACCGCGAGCACATCGGTCTCCGAGGGCACGTAGTCGGGCGCGTAATATCCCATCGACGCGTAGGACTGTACGCCCGGATCCCAACGATCCCGTTCGGTTTCTTCCGCCATCGTTCCTCCTGTACCTGATTCGCCGGTTCAGGGGCCCTCCATGGTGACGCAAGCTACCGCCTCCGGGCCCTGACTTCACCGGCGGTGGAATCCGGTGTACGCCTTGCGAATTCCAGGATGAGGCCCGGCCGGGCAGCAAACAATGTGAATGTTTCTGGGAACGCTCAACCGAAACGTTGAGTTTGCTACCGTCGGGTAATGGGCAGGGTGAGCGCGGGACGGATGGAAACCTTCCTCGCGGTGGCCCGGCTCGGCAGCGTGCGCCGCGCGGCCGCTCAGCTGCACGTCACCGAGGCGGCCGTCTCCGCCGCCGTCGCCCATGTCGAGAAGCAGCTCGGTGCCAAACTGATCACCCGATCGGGGCGTGGGATCGCGCTGACCGAAGCGGGCCGGGTCTACGCCGAGTACTGCCGCGGAATCCTGGGTCTGATGAAGGAGGCGCACGCCGCGGTCCGCCAGGCCGAGGCGGGCAGGCTCCGTATCGGCGTCGTCGCCACGGCGGGTGAATCGGTGGTGCTGCGCCCGCTGGCCTCGTTCCGGCACCGCTATCCCGATGTGGAACTGAGCCTGTCGATTCAGCCCCGTGACGTGCTGTTTCTCGAATTGCAGCACCACGAGACCGATCTCGTCATCGCGGGCCGTCCCCCGCACGCGGCGAATCTGGTCATCCAGGCCCGGCGGCCGAGCACGCTCGTCGTCGTGGGCGCGAACGATACCAACGATCCACGCCACGACACCTGGCTGCTGCGCGGCAACGGCTCGGGCACCCGGGAAGCGACCCTCGCCCTGCTCGACCGGCTCCAGATCGATCCCCCCACCCTGACACTGGGTTCGCACGGCGCGGTCATCGCCGCCGCCCGCGAGGGCCTGGGCATCACCCTCATCCATTCCGATGCCGTCGGCGAGCATCTGGAATCCGGTGCGCTGCACACGATCGACGTGCCCGGGACCCCGCTGGACCGGGCCTGGCACGCGGTCACGACGCCGACCCCCACCCCGGCCACCCGCTTGTTCCTGGCGCACCTGATCGACCCGCTCGAGACCGGAACCGATGCCTTCCACGCCGCGATCGGGCCCTAGCGGGCTGTTTTCGGGCGTTATCGCGCAGCGAAGCGGGCCTCGAAGGCTGTGCGATTGGCCGATACCGCCGCCCGATCCCATACGGCGAACACCACCCGATCGAAGGCCGCGCCCCACTTCTCCAGCGCCGTGGCGAAGGCGTCAGCCACCTGGACGGGATCGTTGCGGAACACGCCGCAACCCCACGCGCCGAGCACCAGGGTGCGCACCTCGTGCCGCGCCGCGGCGGCGACCACCCGTTCGGCTCGCTCGGCCAACAGCAGGGGCAGGTCGATGGTCACCGCCCGACGGGCCAGCTCGCCGGCGTTGGGGGCGGGCGAGGTCAGGAAGGTCACCGGAAACGGTTCGGCCAGCGCGCCCTCGTCGTCGCGGATGACCGGCACATCGGGCGAGACGATGACCCGGTGGCTGTAGGCCGGGTCCGACGACGCGCGGTGGGCCGCATAGTAGTCCGGCGCCTCGATCAGGCAGGTGTAGAGCAGCGCGCTCCGGCACAGGTCCTCCTCCTGGGCTCGCGCGCCCCTGAGGTAGCCACCTCCAGGATTCCGCGCCGAGGCGAAGTTGAGTATTCCGATCCGCCCGCCGTTGTCCTCGCCGTGCAGTCGCCGGGCCGCCGCCACGCTGCCTTCGCCGGTCACATCGATGGTCGCCGGGCCGGAACCGGGTGCCGGCGTTCGGATCATCTCGTCCAAGAGCGTCGGCGTGTAGGACACCGTTCCGCCTCGCGCCGCCGGCAGTTCCGGACCGATGTCGACGGCCACTCCCGCGGCGGTCCGGTAGGTGCCTCGTTCGGCGATTTCCTCGTTCACCACGGCCACGTGGTGCCATTTCTTCGTCATCATCGTGACCGTAACCGGCGAGACCGTCGGCCCGCCACTGGTTTTTGTCTCGATAACAACAACCATGCCGACCGGCTGACTGGAGCAGGATGTCGGTACACCGTGCCACGATGCCGCTCATGACCCGCGACCTGGAACCCGTGCTGGAACACCACCTGGAATTGGCCCTCGACTACGGCCAATTCGTGCTCCACGGCGGCGAGGGCGAGGAGGACGCCGAACTGGCCCTGCTGGAAGCGGCGCTCGCCACCGGTCCGTCCGCCGGTGACGGACACACCGTCGTGGTGTGCAGTCCGCACCAGAACAACTTCGAGATGCCCGTGGTGGTGCAGGTGTGGGCGACACGTCCACCGGCCGACGAGGACGACTGGCAACAGATCAGCGAAGCCCGGCTGCACATCGGCGAGTACGGACTGAACATCAGCTCGCCGGTGGACACCTGGGAGCCCGCGCCGGTACCGCCGGGCGACTACATCGTCGAGATCGCGGGCACCGGCTTCGTCGGATACGGCTGGCCGGGCACCACCACGCCGGGCGATCATTGGCGGATTCGCTGCTGGCCCGACGACGGCAGCGAGCTGCGAACACCACGAGTCTGGGTCGACCCCGATCTCGCGGCCGACTCGTCCAGCGCACTGCCGCGCATCGATTCCGGCGTCACACTCCCGAGCGGAACGACGGCCGCGTCCGCGCACCTCGTGATCCCGTTCGCCACCGAGGGCTCCGCGCCGGACGACCAGGCACGGCAGTGGGAACAGGCGGCGGCGGAGCGTGCCAGGGAAGAATGGGGCGGCGAGCCGATCGCCGCGCTCGCCGACATCTACTGCGCCCGCGATCTCGCCGGATACGACCGCGCGCTCGCCGAGTCGATCGCCGGGATGGATGTCGAGCAACTCCGGGCGCTGAGCGTGTTCTGCGCCGAGCGGGCCTACGAGTACGCCGGGCTCGCCGACCGCCCGTGGGTCCGTCCCGCGCTCGCCGCCCTACGTGCCGGCGACCCATTCCCCGAGCACTTCCAGGACGCGGCCGCGACGTTCGCCCGGCTGGACGAGGACGAGTACGGCCCCGGCGCGGCGCAGTTCAGGTCCGTCCTCCGGGTAGACGGCGACCTGCCCGCGCGTCGCCGGAATCCCTACGACCGCGGCAATATCAGCCGCCCGCATTTCGCCGTCAACACCCTGTTCCACGCGCGCCTCGCCGATCCGCTGCAGGTGCGCTCGCGGGCCTGAACGAAGCCGCGATCACCTTCGGTGACCGGGTCGAGGTCTTGTTCGCGGGCATCCGCGCCGAGTTCGGACTGCCGCCGAGGTACTGACGACAACGCCGTGGACGGCCATGGTCACCGCGGGTACCGTCGTCGCCAGGGGCGGGTCCATCGTCTGCGCACAATCGAACGAAGGGGTGGGGCATGGCAACGGAAGTGACGCTGTCGGGAGACGCGCTCGAACTGCCGGGCGGCGTCCGGGTGACGTTCATCCGAACCTTGCGCTTGCCCGAGACGGGCACCTATCCGCTGCCGCCCGGACTCGGCAGCTTTCCGCTGCGCCGCGTCGCCGACTACCCGGACACCGTGCCCGAGGAGTGGCGCACACGCGGCGGGGTCATGCTGCCGGTGTATCAGCGTGAAGCCCTGTGGCTGCGCTTCTCCGCGAGCGCGCCCACCGCGCTCAAGGTCGGCGTCGGCAAGGTCTGCGCGGTCTCCGGGAAACCATGGAGCGACACCATCGGCCAGGACCCGCAGAACTATCTCGCCCTGCCCCAGCAGCCGTGGATGGACGGCATCAACTCCGGCGACGGCACCGTCCGCCAGTTCGTCGCGGTGCCGCTCGGGCTCGGCGCGACCGTCGAAGGTCAGGTCACCGGGGTCGAACAGTGGGGTGGCGTGCAACTGGCCGTCCACGGGCTCACCGACGCCGCCCGTGCTGCTTGGCGTGCTGCCGAGGACGCCCGGCAGCGCGCCGCGCGCACCGTCCCGCCCTGGCAGTCCGGTGAGCCGGTGTACGGCGCACCGATGCCGGTGAGCGCGCCACCGGCCGGGGCGATGTATTCCGGTCCGGCGCCGGGCGGGCCGCCGCCCGCGGCACCCGCCGGCGCCGCCCGGATGCGCGGTGCGGCCAGGAAGATGGGGCTCGGCGCGGGTGGCACCATGCGGCAGGAGATCTTCGCCGACCGCAGGCCGGTCGAGGACTATCACGCCGAGGCCGACGGCCGCGTCTTCGTCCACCTCGCTTCGGCGGCCGAATGGCAGCAGATCACGGGTGAACCGGCCCCGCCGACGCCGATCACGGCCCAGGCCTACGCCGAGCACAATCTGCCCTGGTTCGATTACTACGCCGCCGACGCCGACGACCTGGCCCCCTCGGCCGAGCTCGCCGGGGTGAAGCCCACCGGCGAGTGGCTGGCCGACGAGCAGCCCAATCCGCCACTCGAGCAACCACTTCCGGTGATCCCGCTGGGCGGCAAGAAGGTCGAGGACGGCGACTGGTAGCCGTCGCGGGCCCGCGGTGGACTCGCTTGCCCCGCAGGCCAACCGGCCGATCCGGCGAACCTGCCACGCCGCGCGCCCGCGCGGACGTACGATCCGAGCGTGGCCGAATCGAATGGTTCCACCCCGCTGCGTGTGCTGGTCTACAGCAACGATGCCGACACCAGGCAACAGGTGATGCTGGCGCTGGGCCGTAAGCCGCGCCCCGACCTGCCGGAGCTCGACTTCTTCGAGGTGGCCACGGCACCCGTGGTCATCGAACAGATGGACGCGGGCGGGATCGATCTGGCGATCCTGGACGGGGAGTCCGCGCCCGCGGGCGGCCTCGGCATCGCCAAGCAGCTCAAGGACGAGATCGACGAGTGCCCGCCGGTGGTCGTGCTGACCGGCAGGCCCGACGACGCCTGGCTGGCGAACTGGTCGCGTGCCGAGGCCGCGGTCTCGCACCCGATCGACCCCATGCAGCTCACCCACGCGGTCACCAGCATCCTGCTCGCCCGCTGATCGGCGACCTCCGGGCATCGTCCCGGCCCCGCGGATAGTCCCACGCCCCACAGTTCTGCCTATTACCACTGGTAACACCAGTGGTTACGTGGCGTGCGCCGATCCGGGATTACCCCCGGATCGCTCATGAATCGCTGTCTCGAAATCGATCAAAGCCCACCCCGGAAACGCGCGGTGCGCCCCCGCAACGGCGGTAGTCTGTGCTCTAGCTCACACGAGCGCGGGCTCCTGTATAACGCTCCGCCATCGCTGCACAGCCTTGCGCGAGCCCCGTATCGGCGGACAACGTTGTCGGCCCCGTCTCGCCAAAGCTGCCGTCCGCGGCCGGGCCACACGGCTCGACCTGCTCCAGCGAGGAGGGGAAAGCAGTCGTGAATATCGAGGTGCCCGCGCTCGTACTCGGCGCCATCGCCGCCGCGTTCGCGGTGTTCTCCGTCATCATGGCGGCGCTGATCGGCCCGAAGCGGCGCAACCGGGCCAAGCTGGAACCCTACGAATGCGGCATCGAGCCGACCCCGCACGCCATCGCGGGTGGCCCCGGAAACGCCACGGGACAGCGCTTTCCGGTGAAGTACTACCTCACCGCGATGTTGTTCATCATCTTCGACATCGAGATCGTGTTCCTCTACCCGTGGGCCGTGCACTTCGATGCGCTCGGGCTCTTCGGTCTCGCCGCGATGGCGCTGTTCATCGTCAATGTGTCGGTCGCCTACGCCTACGAGTGGCGGCGCGGCGGCCTCAGCTGGGAATGAGTGGGAAATAATGGGTCTCGAAGAGAAACTGCCCAGCGGGTTCCTGCTGAGCACCGTGGAAGATTTCGCCGGCTACCTGCGTAAGGGCTCGGTCTGGCCCGCGACGTTCGGCCTGGCCTGCTGCGCGATCGAGATGATGGCCACCGGCGCGGGACGATTCGATATCGCCCGCTTCGGCATGGAGGCGTTCCGCGCCTCCCCGCGCCAGGCCGATCTGATGATCGTGGCGGGCCGGGTGAGCCAGAAGATGGCTCCGGTCCTGCGCCAGGTCTACGACCAGATGACCGAGCCGAAATGGGTACTCGCCATGGGCGTGTGCGCCTCCTCGGGCGGCATGTTCAACAACTACGCGATCGTGCAGGGCGTCGACCACATCGTCCCCGTCGACATCTACCTGCCCGGCTGCCCGCCGCGCCCGGAGATGCTGCTCAACGCGATCCTCGCGCTGCACGCCAAGATCGCCGAGACGCCGATGGGCGTCAACCGCGAGGAAGCGATCCGCGCCGCCGAGCAGGCCGCGCTGGCCAGCACGCCGACCATCCGGATGGAGGGCCTGCTGCGATGACCTTCGACGCTCCCGACAACGCCGACAACACTGCGGGACAAGACATTCCGGACGACACACCCGCCACGCCGAGGCCGCCCGCGGCACCCGAGGACGAGGTGATCGGCACCCGCCGAGGCATGTTCGGTGTCACCGGTACCGGTGACACCTCCGGCTACGGCGGTCTGGTCACGCCCGTCGCGCTGCCCGCGGGCACCCCGCCGCCCTACGGCGGCTGGTTCGACGCGTTCGTCGGCACCCTGCGCGCCGCGCTGACCCACCGGGTGATCGCGTTCGACACCGTGATCGAGAAGATCGTCGTCTTCCGCGACGAGATCACCCTGCACGTCCGGCGTGAGCACCTAGTCGCCGTCGCGAGCGCGTTGCGGGACGACACCTCGCTGCGCTTCGAACTGTGCCTGGGCGTCAACGGCGTGCACTACCCCGACGACGAGGGCCGCGAACTGCACGCGGTCTACCACCTCATGTCGATCACCCACAACCGGCGGATCCGGCTGGAAGTGTCGGCCCCCGACGCCGATCCGCACATCCCTTCGCTGTTCGCGGTGTATCCGACCACCGACTGGCACGAACGCGAGACCTACGACTTCTTCGGCATCCTCTTCGACGGGCATCCCTCCCTCACCCGCATCACCATGCCCGACGACTGGCGCGGCCATCCGCAGCGCAAGGACTACCCGCTCGGCGGGATCCCGGTGGAGTACAAGGGCGCGCGGATACCGCCGCCCGACGAGCGGAGGACCTACAGCTGATGACCGACACCGATTTCCGCCGCGACGAACCGCAGGTCGTCACCGTCGCAGGCCAGGACTGGGACCAGGTCAGCGAAGTGATCGAGGGCGGCGGCGAAGAACGCATCGTCGTCAACATGGGCCCGCAGCACCCGTCGACGCACGGCGTGCTGCGCCTGATCCTCGAGATCGAAGGCGAGACCGTCACCGAGGCCCGCTGCGGCATCGGCTACCTGCACACCGGGATCGAGAAGAACCTGGAGTTCCGCACCTGGACCCAGGGCGTCACCTTCGTGACCCGGATGGACTACCTGTCCCCCTTCTTCAACGAGACCGCCTACTGCCTCGGCGTGGAGAAGCTGCTCGACATCACCGAGCAGATCCCCGAACGCGCCACCGTCGTGCGCGTCATGCTGATGGAGCTCAACCGGATCTCCTCGCACCTGGTCGCCCTCGCGACCGGCGGCATGGAACTCGGCGCGCTCACCCCGATGCTGTTCGGCTTCCGCGAACGCGAACTGATCCTCGACGTGTTCGAGACCATCACCGGCCTGCGGATGAACCACGCGTTCATCCGTCCCGGCGGCCTCGCCCAGGACCTGCCCGACGACGGCGTCGCCAAGGTGCGCGAGCTCCTGGAGATCATGCCGGGCCGGTTGCGCGACATGGAGCACCTGCTCAGCGCCAACCCGATCTGGAAGAAGCGCACCCAGGACATCGGCTACCTCGACCTCACCGGCTGCATGGCGCTCGGCATCACCGGCCCCGTCCTGCGTGCCACCGGTCTGCCGCACGACCTGCGCAAGTCGGCGCCCTACTGCGGGTACGAGAACTACGAATTCGACATCCCGACCACCACCGGGTGCGATTGCTACGGCCGCTACCTGATCCGGGTCGCCGAGATGCGCGAGTCGCTCAAGATCGTCGAGCAGTGCCTGGACCGGTTACGGCCCGGCCCGGTCATGGTCGACGACAAGAAGATCGCCTGGCCCGCCGACCTGCAACTCGGTCCCGACGGACTGGGCAACTCGCCCAAGCACATCGGCAAGATCATGGGCACCTCGATGGAGTCGCTGATCCATCACTTCAAGCTCGTCACCGAAGGCATGCGGGTTCCCGCGGGCCAGGTGTACGCGGCGGTGGAGTCACCGCGCGGTGAGCTCGGCGTGCACATGGTCAGCGACGGCAGCACCCGGCCGTACCGGGTGCACTACCGCGATCCCTCGTTCACCAATCTGCAAGCGGTGGCCGCGATGTGCGAAGGCGGCATGGTCGCCGACGTCATCGCCTCGGTCGCCAGCATCGACCCCGTGATGGGCGGAGTGGACCGATGAAGATCGAACTGAAACTCACCACCAGGCCGGAACCGTACCCGCCGCACGTGCGGCAGCGGCTCGAAGTCGACGCCAAGGAAATCATCGCCCGGTACCCGCACCCCCGCTCGGCGCTGCTGCCGCTGCTGCACCTGGTGCAGGCCGAAGAGGGATACGTGACCGGCACCGGCATCGACTTCTGCGCCGACCATCTCGGTCTCACCGGCGCCGAGGTGACCGCCGTCGCGACGTTCTACTCGATGTACCGGCGCACACCGACCGGCGACTACCACGTCGGCGTGTGCACCAACACGCTGTGCGCGGTCCTCGGCGGCGACGCCATCTACGAAGCGCTGCAACACCATCTGGGCATCCACCACGGCGAGACCACCGCCGACGGCGCCATCACCCTCGAACACGTCGAGTGCAACGCCGCCTGCGACTACGCACCGGTGATGATGGTCAACTGGGAGTTCTTCGACAACCAGACTCCCGAGTCGGCGCGCGCGATCACCGATGTCCTCCGCGCGGGGCACCAGGTGCGTCCCACCCGGGGAGCGCCGCTGTGCACCTTCCGGGAGACCGCCCGTATCCTCGCCGGCTTCCCCGACGAACGTCCAGGCGCGCTCGACGGCGCCCCGGGCGCGGCCACCCTCGCCGGGTTGCACACTGCGGAAACCACTGCCGCAGAAGGCGATTCCCTCGGACAGGGGGAATGAGATGACCACCCTCACCCCCGTTCTCAGCGAACACTGGGACCGCCCACGATCCTGGACCCTCGACAGCTACCGCGCCACCGGCGGCTACGAAGGACTCCGCGCCGCCCTGCGGATGGCACCCGACGACGTCATCCAGACGGTGAAGGACGCCGGCCTGCGCGGTCGCGGCGGCGCGGGCTTCCCGACCGGCATGAAGTGGTCGTTCATCCCCCAGGGACCCGGTCCCGACGGCACGACCAAACCGCACTACCTGGTCGTCAACGCCGACGAGTCCGAACCCGGCACCTGCAAAGACATTCCGCTGATGCTGGCCACTCCGCACACCCTGATCGAAGGGGTGGTGATCGCCGCCTACGCGATCCGGGCGGCCACCGCGTTCATCTACGTGCGCGGCGAGGTGGTGCCGGTGCTGCGCAGGCTCCAGGCCGCGGTCGCGGAGGCCTACGACGCGGGCTACCTCGGGCGCGACATCCTGGGTTCCGGGTTCGACCTGGAACTGATCGTGCACGCCGGAGCGGGCGCCTACATCTGTGGCGAGGAGACGGCGCTGCTCGATTCGCTCGAAGGCCGCCGTGGTCAGCCGCGGCTGCGGCCGCCGTTCCCGGCCGTGGCCGGGCTCTACGCCTGCCCGACGGTCGTCAACAATGTGGAGTCCATCGCCTCGGTGCCGTCGATCCTGCGCAAGGGCACCGAATGGTTCCGGTCCATGGGCAGCGAGAAGTCACCCGGGTTCACGCTGTACTCGCTGTCGGGCCATGTCGCCCGGCCGGGCCAGTACGAGGCGCCACTGGGGATCACCCTGCGCGAGCTGCTCGGCTACGCCGGTGGCGTGCGGGCAGGTCACACCCTGAAGTTCTGGACACCGGGCGGCTCGTCGACGCCGCTGTTCACCGCCGAGCACCTCGACGTCCCGCTCGACTACGAGGGTGTCGCCGCCGCCGGATCCATGTTGGGCACCAAGGCCCTGCAGATCTTCGACGACACCACCTGCGTCGTGCGTGCCGTCCTGC
Organism: Nocardia sp. NPDC050718; assembly: GCF_040654235.1. Classification (NCBI taxonomy): domain Bacteria; kingdom Bacillati; phylum Actinomycetota; class Actinomycetes; order Mycobacteriales; family Nocardiaceae; genus Nocardia; species Nocardia sp. NPDC050718. The sequence continues at coordinate 509,398 of NZ_JBFAHQ010000004.1, forward strand.
GCTGGACCGAGTTCTACGCCCACGAATCCTGCGGCAAGTGCACACCGTGCCGCGAGGGCACCTACTGGCTCGTGCAGCTGCTGCGCAGGCTCGAAGCGGGGCAGGGCACCGAGGCCGACCTCGACAAACTCGCCGACATCGCCGACAACATCAACGGCAAATCGTTCTGCGCGCTCGGCGACGGCGCGGCCAGCCCGATCTTCTCCTCGCTGAAGTACTTCCGCGACGAGTACCTCGAGCATCAGCGCCGCGGCGGCTGCCCGTTCGATCCGGCCCGCGCCACGGTGTGGGCCTCGGCAGGGAATGAGGACCGATGACAGCGATCGCGCCCGGCAACAGCAGCGGCGTCGTCCCCGCGGATCTGGTGAGCGTCACCATCGACGACACCACCGTCCAGGTGCCCGCGGGCACGTTGCTGATCCGCGCCGCCGAACTGGTCGGCGTGCAGATTCCCCGCTTCTGCGATCACCCGCTGCTCGACCCGGTCGGCGCCTGCCGGCAGTGCCTGGTCGAGGTGGAGGGGCAGCGCAAGCCGGTGGCGTCCTGCACGATTCCGGTCACCGACGGCATGATCGTCCGTACCCAGATCAGCTCGCCGGTCGCCGAGAAGGCGCAGCGCGGGGTGATGGAGCTGCTGCTGATCAATCATCCGCTGGACTGTCCGGTCTGCGACAAGGGCGGCGAGTGCCCGCTGCAGAACCAGGCGATGTCCACCGGCAGCGCCGACTCCCGGTTCGACGGGGAGAAGCGCACCTATCCGAAACCGATCCCGCTCTCCTCAGCTGTCCTGCTGGACCGCGAGCGGTGCGTCCTGTGCGCACGGTGCACACGGTTCTCCCAGCAGGTCGCCGGTGATCCGTTCATCGAACTGATGGATCGCGGCGCGCTGCAACAGGTCGGCATCGCCCAGGCCGAACCGCTGGACTCCTATTTCTCCGGCAACACGGTGCAGATCTGTCCGGTGGGCGCGCTCACCGGCACCTCCTACCGCTTCCGGGCCCGCCCGTTCGACCTGGTGTCCACGCCGAGCGTGTGCGAGCACTGCGCCTCCGGATGCGCCCAGCGCACCGACCATCGGCGCGGAAAAGTGCTGCGCCGCTTGGCCGGTGACGATCCGCAGGTCAACGAGGAATGGAACTGCGACAAGGGCCGCTGGGCCTTCACCTATGCGACCGAACGCGATCGGCTCACCACGCCGCTGGTCCGGGGCTGGGACGGCGTGCTGGCCCCGGCCTCCTGGTCCGAGGCACTGGCCGCCGCGGCGACCGGGCTGCGGGCCGCGATCGGGAACGCGGGCGTGCTTGTCGGTGGGCGGGTCACCGAGGAAGACGCCTACGCGTACAGCAAGTTCGCGCGCATGGTCCTCGCCACCAACGACATCGACTTCCGCAGCCGCGTGCACTCCGAGGAGGAGGAACGCTTCCTCGCCGCCCGCGTCGCCGGACACGGTGTCGACGTCGACTACGCGGCGCTGGCCGCCGCACCGGTCGTGCTGCTGGTGGGATTCGAACCCGAAGAGGAATCCCCGATCGTCTACCTGCGCCTGCGCAAGGCCGCCAGGACCCGCGGGCTGCGCGTGGTGTCGCTGGCCCCGTTCGCCTCCCGAGGGCTCGAACGGATGTCGGGCGCGCTCATCCAGACCCCGCCGTGCGGCGAGGCCGACGTGCTCGACGCCATCGCCGCCGAGACCTCGGCGGACGCGGCCGAACTCATGGCACTGCTGCGCAGCCCGGGCGCGGTCGTCCTGGCGGGCGAACGGCTCGCGGGCAGCCCCGGCGCGCTGTCGGCCGTGGTCCGGCTGGTCGACACCACCGGCGCCGGGCTCGCCTGGGTACCCCGACGGGCAGGCGAACGCGGTGCTTTGGAAGCGGGAGCACTGCCCGGACTGCTGCCCGGTGGCAGGCCCGTGGTCGATCCGGCCGCGCGGCAACAGGTCCGGCACCGCTGGCAGGCCGACGATCTGCCCGTCACGCTCGGCCGCGACACCGCGGGCATCCTGGCGAGCGCCGCTCAGCTCGGCGCGCTCGTCATCGGTGGTGTCGACCCCGACGACCTGCCCGACCCGGCGGCCGCGCTGGCCGCGATCGACGCAGCGCGGTTCGTGGTCAGCCTGGAGTTGCGGCACAGCGCCGTGACCGAACGCGCCGACGTCGTCTTCCCGATCGCGCCCGTCATGGAGAAGTCCGGCACCTTCCGCACCTGGGAGGGCAGGCCGCGCCCGTTCGCCGCCGCCCCGCTCGACACCACCCGCCGCGTCGCCGCTCCGCTGTCGGACCTGCGGGTGCTGCATTCGCTCGCCGCCGAGATGGGGACGCCGATCAACCTGCCCGACACCGCGTCCGCCCGCAGCGAACTCGACCTGCTCGGCGCGTGGCACGGCACACCGATCGCCGCACCCGAGCTGAGCAGCCAGACCCGCCCGGCGCCCGGTATCGGTACCGCGGTGCTGGCCGGCTGGCGGATGCTGCTCGACGCCGGGCGCATGCAGGACGGCGAAGCCAACCTCGCCGGCGTCGCCCGCCCACCGGTCGCCCGGCTCTCGGCCGCCACCGCCGCCGAGATCGAAGCGGCCGACGCGGATCACGTCATCGTCTATACCGACCGCGGCGAGATCACCGTGCCGCTGATGATCACGGACCTGCCCGACCGGGTGGTGTGGCTGCCGCTGCACTCCCCCGGCTCGACGGTCGCCGCCACGCTCGGCGTGACACCCGGCGCCGTGGTGCGCCTGCGCCGCGCCGACGACAGGATGAAGGAACACCGCCATGAGTGATCCCGTGCTGCACCTGGCAGCCGACACCGCCCCTGTCTTCGGCACCGACCCGCTCTGGCTGGTGATCGTCAAGGCGCTCGGCGTGTTCATCTACCTGATGCTGGTGCCGCTCATCGCGGTCTACGCCGAACGCAAGGTCGTCGCGTGGATGCAGATGCGCGTCGGCCCCAACCGGATCGGCCCCGGCGGCATGTTCCAGTCCATCGCCGACGGCGTGAAGATGGCGCTCAAGGAAGACATCATCCCGGCCATCGTGGACAAGCCGATCTTCGTGCTCGCCCCGATCATCTCGGTGATCCCGGCGTTCATGGCGTTCGCGGTGATCCCGTTCGGCCCCGAGGTGTCGATCTTCGGCCAGCAGACCGCCCTGCAACTGACCGACATGCCGGTCGGTGTCCTCTACATCCTGGCCATCACCTCCATCGGCGTCTACGGCATCGTGCTGGCCGGTTGGTCGTCGGGCTCGACGTATCCGCTGCTCGGCGGCCTGCGCTCGACCGCGCAGGTGATCTCCTACGAGATCGCGATGGCGCTGACCTTCGCGACGGTGTTCCTGCTCTCGGGCACCATGGCCACCTCCGGCATCGTCACCGCGCAGGAGGGCACCTGGTACGTCTTCCTGCTGCTGCCCTCGTTCCTCATCTACTGCGTGTCCATGGTCGGTGAGACCAACCGCGCGCCGTTCGATCTGCCCGAAGCCGAAGGTGAACTCGTCGGTGGTTTCCACACCGAGTACTCCTCGCTCAAGTTCGCGATGTTCATGCTCGCCGAGTACGTCAACATGGCCACGGTGTCCGCGCTCGCGACGACGCTGTTCCTCGGCGGCTGGCGGGCGCCGTTCCCGATCAGCCTGTGGGAGGGCGCGAACTCCGGCTGGTGGCCGCTGCTGTGGTTCACCCTCAAGGTGTGGACGTTCCTGTTCGTCTTCGTCTGGTTGCGCGGCACCCTGCCCCGTCTGCGCTACGACCAGTTCATGAATCTGGGCTGGAAGCTGCTCATTCCGACCTCGCTGGTGTGGGTGATGATCGTGGCGACGGCCCGGGTCCTCGATATCGAGGGCGTCACCGGCCAGACGCCGATCCTGGTGACCGTCGGCATCGTCATCACCGCGGCGATGATCGCGATGTTCCTGCGCGCGGGCCGGGCCCAGGGCCTGCCGCCGCTGCCGGAGGAGCCGACGAAATCACCGGTGTTCCTCGGCTTCCCGGTTCCGCCGATGCCCCCGCGCACCACCGACGAGCAGCCCGAGATCGGCCTGTTCGAACCGCTCGCCGGTTTCGCGGTCACCGCGGCGACGATGTTCAAGAAGCCCAACACCGAGTCCTATCCCGAGCAGAAGGTGCCGACCGCTCCGCGCTATCACGGCCGCCACCAGCTCAACCGGTACGAGGACGGCCTGGAGAAGTGCATCGGCTGCGAACTGTGCGCCTGGGCCTGCCCCGCCGACGCCATCTTCGTCGAGGGCGCCGACAACACCGAGGACGAACGCTTCTCCCCCGGTGAGCGTTACGGTCGCGTCTACCAGATCAACTATCTGCGCTGCATCGGCTGCGGCCTGTGCATCGAAGCGTGCCCGACCCGCGCGCTGACGATGACCAACGAATACGAACTCACCGACGACAACCGCGCCGACCTCATCTACGAGAAGGACCGCCTGCTCGCCCCGCTGCAGGACGGCATGGTCGCCCCGCCGCACGCCATGGCGCCCGGCACCGACGAGGCCGACTACTACCTGGGCCGGGTCCGTCCCACCACGTCGGAAGAGGTGCTGCGATGACCGCACTGCTGGCCGCCGAAATCGCGTCGACCTCCACCGGGGAGGCGGTGCTGTTCTGGGTGCTCGCCCCGATCGCGGTGCTCGGCGCGCTCGGCATGGTGACCGCGGCCAAGGCCGTGCACTCGGCACTGTGCCTGGCCGCCACCATGATCGCGCTGGCGGTGTTCTACATCGCCCAGGGCGCGCTGTTCCTCGGCGTCGTGCAGATCGTCGTCTACACCGGCGCGGTGATGATGCTGTTCCTGTTCGTGCTGATGCTGGTCGGCGTCGATTCGGCCGAATCGCTGCGTGAGACGTTGCGCGGCCAGCGGATCGCGGCCGCCGTCGTCGGTGTCGGGTTCGGGTTCCTGCTCATCGGCGGGATCGGCGCGGCCCTGCGCGACAGCGGGATCAGCTTCCCCGGGCGGGGTTTCGGTGGCCGCGACGTCATCGCCGAACTGGCCGAACTGATCTTCCTGCGCTACGTATGGGCCTTCGAGCTGACCGGTGCGCTGCTGATCACCGCCACGATCGGCGCGATGGTCCTCGCGCACCGCGAACAGTTCACGCCGCGGCGCGGGCAGCGCGAGATGTCGCGGGACCGGTTCCGGACGGCGGGCGAACGCGCCACTCCGCTCCCGACCCCGGGCGTCTACGCCAGGCACAACGCGGTCGACAGCCCCGCTCAGCTCCCCGACGGCAGCTTCGCCGAACTCTCGGTGAGCACGATCCTGCGTCACCGCCGCACCCGCGCGCACACCGAGGCCGCCGCGCTCTCGGTCGGCGCGGGCAGCGACGTCACCCCGACGGCCGACGAGGAAGGCAACCGGTGAACCCCCAGAACTACCTGTTCCTGTCCGCCCTGCTGTTCACCATCGGCGCGGCGGGAGTGCTGTTGCGCCGCAACGCCATCGTGGTGTTCATGTGCATCGAGCTGATGCTCAACGCGGTGAACCTGGCCTTCGTCACCTTCGCCCGCCTGCACAGCAACCTCGACGGTCAGGTGATCGCCTTCTTCACCATGGTCGTCGCCGCCGCCGAGGTCGTCGTCGGCCTGGCCATCATCATGACGATCTTCCGTGCCCGCCGGTCGACCTCGGTCGACGACGCCAACCTGCTGAAGTTCTGACATGGGCACCGCAACGTTGTGGCTGCTGCCCGCCTTCCCGCTCGCCGGCGCGATCCTGCTGCTCCTGCTCGGCCGATTCGCCGACCGCTGGGGTGTGTATCTGGGCACCGCCGCGGCGGTAGCCTCGTTCGTCGTCGCCGTGGTCGCGTTCATCGGCATGCTCGGCCGATCCGACGCCGACCGCGCCATCCACGAGCAACTGTTCGAGTGGGTGCCGGTCGGTGAGCTGCAGGTCGGGTTCGGACTGCAACTCGACCAGCTATCGGTGTGCTTCGCGCTGCTCATCACCGGCGTCGGTTCGCTGATCCACGTCTATTCGATCGGCTACATGAGCCACGATCCGGGCAAGCGCCGGTTCTTCGGCTACCTCAATCTGTTCCTGGCCGCCATGCTGGTGCTGGTCCTGGCCGACAACTACCTGGTGCTCTACCTGGGCTGGGAAGGCGTCGGTCTGGCGTCCTACCTGCTGATCGGGTTCTGGTACGAGAAGCCGTCGGCCGCAACGGCGGCCAAGAAGGCCTTCATCGTCAACCGGGTCGGTGACATGGGCCTGGCCATCGCCATGATGACGATGTTCGCCACGTTCGGATCGTTCGACTTCCGCACCGTGTTCGCGGCGTCGCCGGGCGCGAGCGAGGGCACGCTCACCGCGATCGGCCTGCTGCTGTTGCTCGCCGCGTGCGGCAAATCGGCCCAGGTGCCGCTGCAGTCCTGGCTCGGTGACGCCATGGAGGGCCCCACCCCGGTCTCGGCGCTCATCCACGCCGCCACCATGGTGACCGCGGGCGTCTACCTGATCGCCCGCTCCAACCCGATCTACGACCTCGCGCCCGACGCCAGGACCGCGGTCCTCGCCGTCGGTGCGGTGACACTGTTGTTCGGCGCGATCGTCGGCTGCGCCAAGGACGACATCAAGAAGGCGCTGGCCGCCTCGACGATGAGCCAGATCGGCTACATGATCCTGGCCGTCGGCCTCGGCCCGGCCGGCTACGCGGTCGCGATCATGCACCTGCTCACCCACGGCTTCTTCAAGGCCGGGCTGTTCCTCGGTGCCGGTTCGGTGATGCACGCGATGGACGACGAGACCGATATGCGGCGCTACGGCGGTCTGCGCACCCTGCTGCCGATCACCTTCGCCACCTTCGGTCTCGGCTACCTCGCCATCATCGGGGTGCCACCGTTCTCCGGATTCTTCTCCAAGGACAAGATCATCGAGGCCGCGTTCGATCACGGCGGCACCACCGGAATCCTGCTCGGTGTGGTCACGCTCGTCGGCGCCGGGCTCACCGCGTTCTACATGACCAGGGTCATGCTGATGACCTTCTTCGGCGAACGCCGCTGGAAGCCCGACACCCACCCGCACGAGGCCCCCGCGGTGATGACCGGGCCGATGATCCTGCTCGCGTTCGGCTCGGTGTTCGCGGGCGGGTTGTTCGTGTGGGGTTCGTCGTTGCAGAACTGGCTCGCCCCGGTCGTCGGCTCGCACCACGGTGAGCCGGTCGTGCCCGCGGGTGTGGTCACCGGGCTGGCCCTGACCTCGGTCGCCATCGGTGTCGCGATCGCCTACCGCAAGTACGCCGAGAGCCCGGTCCCCGAGACCGCGCCCGAGCCGGTCACGGTGTTCACGACGGCCGCGCGCAAGGATCTCTACGGTGACGCGATCAACGAGGCCGCGTTCGAGCGTACCGGCCGTCACCTCACCCGCGCGCTGGTGTTCCTCGACGCGCGCGGCATCGACGGGATCGTCAACGGCACGGCGGCGGGCATCGGCGGACTTTCCGCACGGGTCCGGCGGATTCAGACCGGTTTCGTGCGCTCCTACGCCCTGTCCATGTTCACCGGCGCGGCCCTGGTGGCCGCTGCCCTGCTGGCGGTGAGGTTCTGGTGAACTCGTTTCCCTGGCTGACGACACTCTGGCTCGCACCCGCGGTCGGCGCGGCGGCGGTGCTCGCCGTGCCCGCCGCGCGCCGGAATGTGGCCCGCGTGCTGGCGTTGGCGGTATCGATCGGCGTGCTCGTGCTGGCGGTGAGCCTGGCGCTGCGGTTCCATCCCGGTGGCGACCAGTACCAGTTCGTCGAAGCGCACGAATGGATTCCGGCGTTCGGCGTCGGCTACACCCTCGGCCTCGACGGCATCGCCACCGTGCTGGTGCTGCTGACCGCCGTGCTGATGCCGCTGCTGATCCTGGCCGGCTGGCACGACGACACCGCGGCGGGCGACGGCCGCAAGACCGCGCACATCTACCTGGCGTTGATGCTGCTGGTCGAGTCGATGGTGCTGATCTCCTTCCTCGCCCTCGACATCCTGCTGTTCTACGTGTTCTTCGAGGCCATGCTCATCCCGATGTACTTCCTCATCGGTGGCTTCGGACCGCGCACCAGCGACGCCGCCGTGCGTGCCCAGCGCTCGCGGGCCGCAGTGAAGTTCCTGCTGTACAACCTGTTCGGCGGCCTGATCATGCTGGCGGCGGTCATCGGGCTCTACGTGCTCACCGCGCAGGCGGGCCTCGGCGACAGCGGCGCGGGCACTTTCGACCTGCGGACCGTCGTCGCCGCGGCCAACAACGGGCAGCTCGGCGGCAGTACCGCGGTCGTCAACGCGCTGTTCCTCGGGTTCATGTTCGCCTTCGCGGTGAAGGCGCCGCTGTGGCCGCTGCACACCTGGCTGCCCGACGCCGCGGTCTCGGCCACCCCGTCCAGCGCGGTGCTGATGATGGCGGTGGTCGACAAGGTCGGCACGTTCGGCATGCTCCGGTATTGCCTGCTGCTGTTCCCGCTGGCCTCGGACACGTTCGCGCCGTTGGTGATCACTCTCGCGGTGATCGGCATCCTCTACGGCGCGCTGCTGGCCATCGGCCAGACCGATGTGATGCGGCTGATCGCCTACACCTCGATCTCGCACTTCGGGTTCATCATCCTCGGCATCTTCGCCATGACCACCCAGGCGCAAGCCGGTGCGACGCTGTACATGGTCAATCACGGACTGTCCACGGCCGCACTGTTCCTCATCGCCGGCTTCCTCGTCTCGCGGCGCGGCACCCGGATGATCGCCGAATTCGGTGGCGTGCAGAAGGTCGCGCCGATCCTGGCGGGCACCTTCTTCATCGCCGGTCTGGCCACCCTGTCGCTGCCCGGTCTCGCGCCGTTCGTCAGCGAATTCCTGGTGCTGGTCGGCACCTTCTCCAAGTACAAGGTGGCGGCCGTCATCGCCACCGGCGCACTGGTGCTGGCCGCGATCTACGTGCTGTGGATGTACCAGCGCATGATGACCGGCCCGGTGAAGCAGGGCAACGAGCACCTGCGTGACCTGGTGCCACGCGAACTGGCCGTGGTGGTGCCGCTGCTGGCCGCGCTGCTGGTGCTCGGCTTCTACCCGAAACCGATCCTCGACCTGGTGGATCCCGCCGTGGGACACACCCTCTCGACGATCGGTAAGCACGATCCCGCTCCGACGGTTCCCGCTCCCGAAGCAGGTGCGGCCACCCCGCCCGCGGGCGGACACAAATGAGGACGGACTCCGTGACCATCAACGAGCTCGCGGCCACCCTGCCCGCACCGAGCATCGAATACCACCTGCTCGCACCGATGTTGATCGTGTTCGCGGTCGGCGTCGTCGGTGTGCTGGTCGAGGCGTTCGTACCGCGACCGTATCGGTACCTCACGCAGCTGAGCCTCGGGCTCGCCGGTGTGGTCGGCGCGCTGGTCACCGTCGTACTGCTCGCGGGGACGACGGGCACCGCTGTGGCCGGCGCGGTCGCCGTCGACGGGGTGACCCTGTTCCTGCAGGGCACGATCCTGGCGGTCGCGGTGCTCGGTCTGCTGTTGATCGCCGAGCGTGGCGCGGTGCCGCGGGCCCGCAGCGGGCCGGGCACCTGGAGCCGGGCGGCCGCCGTGCTCGATCGTGGCGTCGACGCGTTCACCCCGCAGGCGTCCGCGGTGCCGGGGAGCGCGCACGAGCTCGCCGCCGTGCGGGCGGGGGTGTCGACGACCGAGGTGTTCCCGCTGACCATCCTCGCGGTCGGTGGTCTGCTGCTGTTCCCCGCGTCGAACGATCTGCTGACGATGTTCGTCGCGCTGGAAGTGCTGTCGCTGCCGCTGTATCTGCTGTGCGGGCTGGCGCGGCGCAGGCGCCTGCTCTCGCAGGAGGCGGCGCTGAAGTACTTCCTGCTCGGCGCGTTCTCCTCCGCGTTCTTCCTCTACGGTGTCGCGCTGCTGTACGGGCAGACCGGGACGGTGTCGCTGCCGGGCATCGGTGCGGCGCTGGACAAGCAGCCCGAGAACGCGACGCTGGCCCTGCTCGGTATCGGGATGCTGGCCGTCGGCCTGCTGTTCAAGATCGGCGCGGTCCCGTTCCAGGCGTGGGTGCCCGATGTCTACCAGGGTGCCCCGACGCCGATCACCGCGTTCATGGCCGCGGCCACCAAGATCGCCGCGGTGGGCGCGACCATGCGGGTGCTGATGGTGGCCGTCGGTGCGCTGCGCGATGATTGGCGACCGGTCCTGGCCGCGGTCGCGGTGGCGACGATGGTCGTCGGCGCGGTCATGGCGATCACCCAGACCGATGTGAAGCGGATGCTGGCGTACTCCTCGATCGCGCACGCGGGTTTCCTGTTGGTCGGGCTGGTCGCCGCCGACGACGCCGGTGTCGCCGCGGTCCTGTTCTATCTGCTGGCCTACGGTCTGGGGACGGTCGGCGCGTTCGCGGTCGTGAGTCTCGTGCGGGACTCCTCCGGTGACGAGGCGACCCAGCTGTCGCAGTGGGCGGGCTTGGGCCGCCGGTCCCCGTGGCTGGCCTCGGTGTTCGCGCTGCTGCTGCTCTCGTTCGCTGGTCTGCCGCTCACTAGCGGTTTCGTCAGCAAGTTCGCGGTGTTCGCCGCCGCGTCGGGCGCGGGGTACACGTTCCTGGTGATCGTCGGCGTCCTGTGCAGCGCGATCGCGGCGTTCTTCTACATCCGGGTGATCGTGCTGATGTTCTTCACCGACCCACCGGCCGATGCCCCGACCGTCACCGCCCCGTTCGCGACGACCCTGGTGGTGGCGTTCAGCGCGGGAGCCACGCTCATCCTCGGTGTCTTCCCGCAGCCGCTGCTCGACCTGGCCGAGCGCGCCGCGGTCTTCCTGCGCTGACATGAGTTCGTTCGCCGACGACCCGCTGCCCGACCGGCTGCCGACCAGTCACGAGCGGCAGTCGGGTCGATCGTGGGACGCGTCCTATCGCGACGGGCCAGCGCCGTGGGACATCGGTCAGCCGCAACCGGCGGTGGTGCGGTTGGCCGCGGCGGGCGGTTTCGCCGGCGACGTGCTCGACGCGGGCTGCGGCACCGGTGACAACGCGCTCCACCTCGCCGCGCTCGGGTTCCCGGTGCACGGGGTCGACGTGGCGGCGACGGCGGTGGCGATCGCCCGGCGCACCGCCGAGAACCGTGGCCTCGCAGCCACCTTCGACGTGGCCGACGCGCTCCACCTGGAACGGCTGGAGCGCCGGTTCCGGACCGTGCTGGACAGCGGACTGTTCCATACCTTCGACCGCACCGAACAAGCCGTCTACGCCAGAAGTCTCGGCGCGGTCGTCGCCCCGGGCGGGACCCTGTACGTGCTGTGCTTCGCCGACTTCGGTGTCGACCCCGGACCGCACCCGGTCAGCCGAGCCGAGCTCACCGCGGCCTTCGATCTGGCCGAATGGGAGATCGTCGCCATCGACGAGGAGAGTCTGCGCACCCGGTTCAGCGAGTCCACGCCCGCCTGGCTGGCGACCGTTCACCGCAGGTAACGTGACGGGGTGCCGCGACGCCCCGGGATCCGAATCGCCGTGTGCGCGATGCTGACCGGTGTCGGTGTCCTCGTCGCGGCCTGCGGACAGTCCGTGTCCGGGACACCGATACCGCAGGCCGATGGCGCCGCGGCCTGTCCCACGATGGTGCTATTCGTCCTGGATGTCTCGCTGTCCATGGAAGCCACCGATGTCGCGCCGAGTCGATGGACCGTCGCACGGCGCGCGGCGACCGATTTCGCGTACCGGCAGCCCGCTCGAACGACCCTGGGGTTGGTCACTTTTGCAGGCACTGCCTCGGTGCAGGTACTGCCGACGACCGACCGTGGCGCGTTCACCAACGCGCTCGACAACGCGGCACTGGCTGAGCGGACAGCGACCGGCGAGGGCATCTTCAGCGCCCTGAGCGCGATCGATACCGCGAAGAAGCTCGCTCCCGCGACAGGACCACAACGGATCGTCCTGCTGTCGGACGGCAAACAGACCCTGCCCGCCGATCTGGACGCGCCACGCGGTGCCTACACCGCCGCCCGCGCGGCGAAGGCCGCCGGCGTCACGGTGTCCACGATTTCCCTCGGCACCGCGGGCGGTGTCGTCGACATTCCCGGCTCGGCGGGCGCCGCGCGGGTCCCGGTGCCGACCGACCCCGATTCGCTGCGGGCGATCGCCGAGCTCGCCGACGGCGAGTTCCACTCCGCGGCCAGTCTTCCCGAGCTAGATGCCGCGATGACCGGCCTTACCTGCCACCCGTAGCGGATCGCTCGCCGCGACTCATTGCCGCCGGTACAGCCGCCCATGGCTGCGGAACCACGCGACGCCGCCGTCCGTTCCGCGCACGAAATCCGATCGGGTGCCCACCGGTTCGAGGTCGGCGTCGAGGTCGAGGCCGTAGTCGGGCTTGTAGAAGGCGAGGCCCGATGCCGGTGGCTGGCCGGGTGTGGTGCTCGCGTCCGGGCTGTCGACCGTCGTGCCGATCAGTCGCCCGTCACCGCCGCGGAAGTCGATGACCGCGTGGTCCCACGCGCCCGTCTCGGTGATCAGGTCGGCGACGTAGCGGCCTTCGTACGGCGCGAGCTCAGCGGCACCGAGGCGCTGCGGTGCCGCGGGGAGGTTGCTGAGCCCGGCGAAGGTCCGCAGCGACCAGTCGTCGGCGAAGAGTTCGGACAGCAGGTGCCCGCCCCCTTCGGAATTCGTGAGCACGGTCATCGCGAAATCGCGCGTCGGCACCAGGAAGAACCCCGATCGCTGCCCCGCCCAGGTCCCGCCGTGCTGAACGATCGTCTCGTTCTCCGCGGACGGCCGCAGCATCCAGGCCACGCCCATTCCGGTGAGCTCGACCTGCAGCGTGCCGCCCGCCCCCGGGTCCGAGCGCATGGCGATCAGCGCCTGCTCGCTCATCAGCCCGGTGCCGTCGCCGAGGTGGAATCTCGCGTACCGCAGCTGATCACGGGCGGTGGAGATCAGCGAGCCGGTCGGGTTGCAGCTGCGCGGGAAGTGCCAGAAGCCGGTGTCGACGACGGCCTTCTCGCCGACGACATCGTGCGAGGCCGCGACGTTGAGTCCGATGATCTGGTCGGAGAAGAACCGGGTGTTGGTGAGGGCGAGCGGGTCCAGCAGCAGGTTCTGCACGGCGGTCTCGTATGTCGCTCCGGTGACCACTTCGATGATCCGCCCGGCCACCACCAGTCCCGCGTTGTTGTAGGCGAAGACGGCACCCGGTGGGGTCAGTTGCGGGAGCCGGGTCATTGCCGCGACGTACCGGGCGACGGCATCGTCGCCGCGCCCGAAGTCCTGGACGAAGTCGCCGAGCCATCCGGAGGTGTGGTCGAGCAGTTGTCGCACCGTGACGGTGGCGCCGGCGTCCGGGTCGGCGACCGCGAAGTCCGGCAGGTAGCGGCGCACCGGTGTGTCGAGTTCGACTCTGCCCTCGTCGACCAGCCGCATCATCGCCGTTCCGGTGAACGTCTTCGTCGTGGAGCCGATCCGGAACAGTGTGTCGCCGTCGACGGGCACCGGCCGGTCCACATTGGTGATCCCGTATCCCTTGATGTATTCCTCGCCGTCGGTCAGTACGCCGACCGCGACGCCCGGAATCCGATACGCCCGCATGGCCGTCTCGATCTTGGCGTCGAGCTCGGCGAACGCGACTTTCCTTCCGGCCGGGGTGCTCGTCGCGAGCGTGTTCGTCGGCTGGTTCGACGAGCAGGCCTGCAGGCCGAGGATCGCCAGCCCGGCGACCGCGCCGCCCAGCACCGATCGCCGCGATACCACCGGGGACATGGTGGTCACGGCCCTGGTGGGCGGATGTCGTATGCGGGTGGACGAGTGGTGTCCGCACAGCTCGCGTCCGGATTGCCCGGGTTGTCGAAGAACGAGGCGATGATCTCGGCGCCGCACGGCTCGGCGTACACGCCGTGGGCGGCTCCGGCGACGACCACGACGGTGGACCGCGACAGGTTCTTCGCGATGTAATCCCCCCACACCGCGCCGGTCTGCCCGTCATAGCTGCCCGACAGCACCAGTGTGGGAACGTCACTGGTGGTGGTGTCGCGAATCGAGTCGGGAGCCTTCGGCACGTTCCATGCCGCGCATCCTTCGCGCAGGAAGGGCAGTTGCGGCGCCTGGGCCAGCACGGAGTCGGGGAACTTGGGGAAGGCTGCTCTCGCCGCGGCCAGTTGATCCTCGACGGTCTCGAACGGGACCCATTCGCGGCACCAGATGCTCAGCGTCAGACCCCACGCCAGAAAGCCGACCTTGTCCGGATTGGTCCATGCTGCGGCCCACTGGCTCGCGACGAGGTCCGGATTCCCGTGCGCGAGTTCATCGATCGCCGCCGGGAAGTCGGCGGGCAGGTGGGTGGCCACGGGAACGAACCAGTTCAGCAGCATGCCACCGTCGACGACCACCGTCGTGGGGCCGACGCCTGGAACGTCGACCGTCGTGGTGAGCGGATTCGCCTCGAGATCGCCAACGAGCCGGAGGAATGTCGCTTCCAGGTCGGGGTAGCGCTGCGCGCAGGCCGGTTGCGACGCACACGCCTCGATCATGTTGTCGAACGCTTCCTCGGCGCTGGCCCAGGTCCAGCCCAGGGCGGCGACCGAGGGCGGGGTGACCCCGTCGAAGGCGATCGAGGCGATAGCGTCGGCGTCGTGGCGCAGGTAGATGAGGGCGAGGTCGGTGCCGTAGGAATGGGAGAACACATTCCACTTCGCGATGCCGAGAGCCTTTCGGAGGTCGATCAGGTCGTAGGTGCTCTCGGTCGAGTTGAATGCCGACAGGTCGGTGGTGGGGGCGAGGCGGTCGTGGCATTCCCGTACCGCGGTCACATACTCCGCACCGGTGGACGGCGCGTTGTACGGCAATCCGACCCGGCGGGCATAGAACCGGTCGATCTCCGGGCAGGCCATCGGCGTGCTCGACGTCAGGTTGCCCCGCTGCCCCATCAGGATCAGGTCGCGCGAGCGGTTCAGCGGGTAGTCGGGGTTGATCGGGGGATCCGCGATCGCGTCCTGCCCGGGACCGCCCATCAGGAACACCAGCGGATCCGAGGTCGGCGGCTGAATCTGCGACGGAATCACGGCGACCGCCAGGCGCAGGGTCGCGCCGTCCGGTTCGGTGCGATTCACGGGCACCACCAGCTCCCCGCAGCGCGCCCCGCCCAGGATCGGCACCGGATGTGGTGTCGTCGCACAGGGCCCGTCGAGGAATTCCGCCGGTGGAGCGGCCACCGTCGATGGCGCGCCCGCATCGGGCGGGGTGTTCGGCGTCCCGCACGCCGTGCCGACGAGCAGTAGCGCGAACGCGTAGACCGCGAGCTGGTTCCCGTACCGCATTTCGATCACCCGACCATGTGGATGCTCGGAAGAATCGGGGCGGATATCGCCACCGGATCAATCGTCACACAGATCCCGCGTCACCGGAAGATCAGCTGTCGGGGTGCACAGCCGACACCGACGCGCTCAGTGTTCCGATTGCCGGGTGTGGTGATCCAGGAGCTGGGTGAGCAGCGTGGTCAGCTGCGTGCGCTCCTCGGCCGACAGCGGGGCGAGCAGTTCGTCCTGGCAGTCGGCGAGTTGCTTCTCCAGCCGCCGCAGCCTGCGTGTGCCCGCGGCGGTCAGGGTGATGACGTTGCGGCGCCGGTCGTCGGGATCGGGAGCGCGCTCGACCAGATCGTTGTCGGCCAGTTCGTTGATCGTCGCGACCATGTCGCTGACGTGGATGCCGCTGCGCCTGCCCAGTTCGGCCTGACTGGCCGGGCCGAACTCCGCCAGTGTGGCCAGCAGCCGGTAGTGGTAGCCGCGGGCGCCGACGGCCGCGAACCCGTCGGACACCAGGCGATGCGCGTGGTGGGCGGTCTGGGTGAGCAGCCAGCTGGGCAGGCGCTCCCAGCCGGTTCGGGTCCGCTCCGCGGGGTTCTCCATGGGAGAAGTGTAGCGAATCGTTGGTGCGGCAAATGATTGTGCTATCGTTGGCCACGCAAACGTTTGTATGACAAACATTTATCGACCGAATGAATCCGCTGGAGTTGAGACCATGATCGCGCCGTTCCACATCGACATCCCGCAGGCCGACCTCGACGACCTGCACGACCGCCTCGCCCGCACCCGCTGGCCCAACGAGATCATCGACGCCGGAACGGACTACGGGTTCCCGCTCGCCCGGCTGAAGGAACTGGCCGAGTACTGGCGCACGAGCTACGACTGGCGTGCGCACGAGGCGAAGCTCAACGAGCTTGCACACTTCACCACCGAGATCGAGGGCCAGAACATCCACTTCGTCCACGTCCGGTCACCGAAGCCGGATGCGCTCGCCCTGGTCCTCACGCACGGCTGGCCCGGGTCGTTCCTCGAGTTCCTCGACGTCATCGAGCCACTGTCTCGCGATTTCCATCTGGTGATCCCGTCGATTCCGGGCTACGGCTTCTCGGGCCCTACCCACGAGCGCGGCTGGGATGTCACCCGGATCGCGCGCGCCTGGGCCGAGCTCATGCACCGGCTCGGTTACGAGCGCTATGGCGCGCAGGGCGGCGACTTCGGTTCGGGCGTCTCCCAGGCGCTGGGCGCGGTGGCGCCCGATCGGGTGGTCGGTGTCCACGTGAACTACCTGCCGACACGGCCCGATCCGGACGCCGACGTCGCACTGTCCGCCACCGACGAGGCCCGCCTCGACAAGATCAAGTACCTGATGGCGAATCGTCCGCCCTACCAGGCACTGCAGGCCGCCACGCCACAGACCATCGGCTACGCGCTCACCGACTCTCCCGTCGGCCAGCTCGCGTGGATCGCCGAACGCTTCGCACAGTGGACCGACCCGCGCTCCCCCATCGACGACGACCGCATGCTCACCGATATCTCGCTGTACTGGCTCACCGCCACCGCGGCGTCCTCGGCACGACTGCACCGCGAGACCACCCGCGGAGTCACGCCGTGCCCGGTCCCGCTCGGCGTCGCGGTGTTCCCCCGCGACATCACCCAGTCGGTGCGACCACTGGCCGAGCGGCTCTACGACATCCGGCACTGGTCGGAGTTCGATCGCGGCGGCCACTTCGCGGCGATGGAAGTGCCCGAGCTGCTGGCCGAGGACATCCGGACATTCTTCCTGAGCATGCTCGACGAGCAGCTGGTCGATCAGGGGCGTTCGGTGGGTATCTCGCCGTAGAGCTGGCGGGCGCGGGTGGTCAGGAGCGGGAGCAGGATGGTGCGCCAGGTCGGCAGGTGAACCGCTGCCGAGGCGCCTTCGACGACGAAGGACAGCTCGGGAATGGCATCGGGATCGTCGAGCTCGACGCCTGCCACGAGGGCGAACTCGTCGCGCAGCAGCACGGCGAACTCCGTCGCGGTCGCGGGCGGCGCGGCCGCGCAGACCCTGTCCCGCACCGCATTCCACGCGATCGGATCCGCGGGCGAACCCCACTGGCGCGGTCGCTTGTCGAAAAGCCGGGCGATGTCGGCAGTCTCTGGCACGCGCCGCATCCTACCGAGGAGCGGTGCGGTGACGGTCGGCGCCGATGCTGCCGACGAGGAGGTCGGCGAGTGCGTCGATCGCCTCGCCGGCGGTGGTGGTGCCCCGATTGAGTTCGGCGCCCAGGGTTTCCGCGGCACCCAGGACGGCGACGCAGCGCAGCCGCAGCGCGGTGTCGGTGAGATCCGAATACGGCAGCAGCGTGGTGGCCATCCAGTCGCGGTAGCTGTCGAGCATGGCGTGCTGGATCGCCAGCACCTCCGGATTGCCTTTCAGTGCCGCCGAGATCGCGTCGAACTCGGGCATGTCGGTGGCACACGCGAAATAGGCGGCACTCATCACACGGGCGATCTCCTTCGCGTCGGCCGGGGCCGCGAGGACGGCCTGTTCGGCGGCGAGTCGGTGCCGTTCGTCGAGCCGCCGGTACAGGGCGAGCAGCAGGTCGGGGCGGGTGCCGAAGTGGTCGTAGACGATCGGCCTGCTCACGCCCGCGGCCTCGGCGAGCGTGACGAGGGTGAGCCCGTCGGTGCCGTGGTCGCGCACCATCGCCAGCGCGGTGTCGAGCAACTGCTCACGCCGGGCCGCCTTGGGCATGCGGGCCGTCCTGCCTTGCGTCATGGGAACAGTTTAGCTACAAAGAGTAGATTACAAAATGTAGCTTGTGTGGCGAGAGGAAAACACCATGTCGACTGCACCATCCGTCCTGATCCTGGGCGGTTCCGGACAGGCGGGGTCGGACACGGCCGCCCTGCTGCGGCGCTGGCATCCGACCCTGCCGCTGACGATCGCCGGCCGCGATCTCGACCGCGCCCAGCGGGTCGCCGACGACCTCGGCACCGCCACGGCGCTCACGATCGACCTGCGCCGCCATGATCTGGGCCTGCCGACCGACGCCACCTTCGCGGCGGTGGTCGCCACCCTGTGGGACGACCGGCTCAACGGCCTCGGCTACGCCCAGGACCACGGGCTGCCCTACCTGAGCATCTCGAGCGGCCTGCTCGACATCGGGCCCGAAGTCGTCACCGGCGCCCGACGGGCAAGCGCCGCACCGATTCTGGTCGCGAGTCACCTGCTCGCCGGACTCGCCACGCTCGCCGCCCTGGCGGCCGCGCGCGAGTTCGACCGGATCGACAGCGTCCGGCTCGCCGCGATCCTGGACGAGACGGATACCGGTGGGCCCGCGGGGATCGCCGACCTGGAACGGTGGTCGGCGGTGACCGCGGCGGGCCTGGTGCGCCGCGACGGGGTCTTCACCTGGCTGGCCGCCGAGGACGCGCAGGTGGACGTACCCGCCGCGGACGGCTCCCTGCTGGCCGGACAGAGCGTTCCTGTCCTCGATGTGCCGAGCCTGGCGCTGGCGACCGGAGCACCGGAGGTCCGGGTGGATCTCGCGGTCGGTGAATCGCCGGGCCGGCGCCGGGGCGACGCGGCCTCGATCGAGATCCGCATCGAACTGGACGGCGCCGACGCGACGGGATCGCCGCTGCGCAGGCACCGCTACCTGGTCCATCCCGCGGGCCAGCGACCGCTCACCGCCCTCGGCATCGCCCTCGGTGTCGAGCGGCTGATCGGCCTGCGCGGCGACCCGGTGGCCCCGGGGACCCATACCCCGGAGTCGTTGATCGACCCCGGCTACGCCGCAGGGCGGATGACCGAGGTCGGCGCCGTCTTCGTCGACGCGTAGCCGCGAACTACAGCACGGCCTGCGTCTGGGTGGTCTTGCCGACGAGTTTGCCCGCGTCGTCGTGGATCTCGGTCTCCACGACGATGAAGCTGCGGCCCGCGTGCAGGGGCCGCGCGGTGGCCACGGCATAGCCGGAGCGCACCGCGCGCACGAAGTTCGTCTTCGATTCCACGGTCGTGGTGCCCTGCTTGCCCTCGGGCAGGTTGAGGAACGCGCAGACCGCGCCGGTGGCATCGGCCAGTGACATCAGGACGCCGCCGTGCAGCGCGCCGCCGAGCGTGCACAGGGACTCGTCCCAGGCCAGCCTGCTGCGCACCACCTCAGGCCCGTGTTCGAGGACCTCGACGCCGAGTCGCTCGGTGAACGGCATGGAGGCGTGGAACAGTGTCGTGCCCTCGGTATCGGTCATGATCCGAGCATGCCAGGACCGGCCGGCGCGTGGTCCTCGAACACGGGTTCGTCAGCGCAGTGTCTGGAAGAACTCCCGGATGTCGTCGACGAGCAGATCCGGTGTCTCCATCGCCGCGAAGTGTCCGCCGCGGTCGAATTCGGTCCAGCGCACGAGGTTGTTCTGTTTCTCGGCGATACCGCGAATGGTGGTGTCGCCGGGGAATACCGCGATGCCGGTCGGCACCCCCGAGCTGGGCAGGTCGGCGCCCCACTGCTGGGATTCCTTGTACAGCCGCATCGAGGAGCCCGCGGTGCGGGTGAACCAGAGCACGGCGATCTCGGCGAGCAGGGCGTCGCGATCGAGGGAGTCCTCGGGGAGCGCGGCGGCCGGGTCCTTGTAGGTGTTGACCACGTCGACGACCCAGCCGAGCAAACCGGCGGGCGAGTCGGTGACGGCGTGCGCCAGGGTCTGCGGGCGGGTGCTGTGCACTGCCGCGTAGGAGGAGGTCTCGTTGCTGTTCCAGTCCTGCAGCGCGGCCAGCTTCTCCTGGTCCTGGGTCGAGTAGCCGGCGCCGTCGTCGTCCCAGGCGGGAATGGTGATGGCGGCGTTGAGGTGCACGCCGGCGACCCGCTCGGTGTCGATCCGGCCCAGCTGCGGGGCGATGAACGAGCCGGCGTCGCTGCCCTGCGCGCCGTAGCGTGCGTAGCCGAGGCGGCGCATGAGCTGCGCGATCACGGCGGCGGACTGTTCGGTCGCGGCCTGGCCGGGCAGCTGGGTGGGACCGGAGAAGCCGAAGCCGGGCAGGGTGGGGATCACCACGTCGAACGCGTCGCGCGGGTCGCCACCGTGGGCAGCGGGGTTCGTCAGGGGGCCGATGGTCGCGCCGAAATCGGTGAACGGCCATCCGTGCACGAGGACCAGTGGCAACGCGCCGGGTTCGGGCGAGCGCACGTGGGTGAAGTGCAGTCGCTGTCCGTCGATGTCGGTGACGAACTGCGGTCGGGCGTTGCGCGCGGCTTCGGCGGCGCGCCAGTCGAAACCGGTGCGCCAGTGGTCGGCCAGACCGCGCAGGTAGGCGGTGGGCAGGCCGTAGGTCCAGCCGACGTCGGGCAGGTCGTCGGCCCAGCGGGTGCGGGCGAGGCGGTCGTGCAGATCGTCGAGGTCGGACTGCGGAATGTCGATCCGGAAAGGGTGGATGTCGTTCATGCGGACCACGCTACGAACCACTTAGGTCGACATCGGTCCTAAGTCGAGAGCATTCTGGAGGCATGTCCGAGACCTCCGCCCGCCTGCTCCGTCTGCTGTCGCTGTTGCAGACCCATCGGGCGTGGTCCGGTGCCGAATTGGCCACGGAACTGGATGTCACCGCGCGCACGGTCCGCCGTGACATCGAGCGGCTGCGCGGTCTCGGCTATCCGGTGCAGGCATTGCAGGGGGCGGCGGGATATCGGCTGGGCGCAGGGGCGTCGATGCCGCCCCTGCTGCTCGACGACGAGGAGGCGGTGGCCGTGGCGGTCGGTCTGCGGACCACCTCGGGCGGCACCGTCACCGGCATCGAGGACGCGTCGCTGCGCGCGCTCGCCAAGCTGGAACAGGTGCTGCCCTCCCGGCTGCGCCACCGGCTGACCACCCTGCAGCAGTCGATGGTGCGGGTCGCGGCCGAGGCGCCGCGGGTCAGTCCGGCGACGCTGCTGGCGATCGCGGAGGCGTGCCGTCGGCACGAACGGCTCCGGTTCGACTACACCGATCACGCGGGCCGGGTGTCGCGGCGGGACACCGAACCCGACTCGCTGGTCAATGTCAGCAGGCACTGGTATCTGGTGGGCTGGGATGTCGATCGCGCGGATTGGCGGTCGTTCCGGGTCGACCGGCTGGTGCCGCGCGTCCCGACCGGGCCGCGCTTCACGCCGCGCCCGCCGCCCGACGGTGACGCGGCCACGTATCTGTCGCGCAGGCTGTCGGTGGCCTCGTGGCCGTGGCGCACCGTCGTCACCCTGCACTGCTCCGCGGCCGACGTGGCCGAGCGGCTGTGGCCGGGGACCGGTGTGCTCGAAGCGGTCGACGACGCGACCTGCCTGCTGCGTCTGGGCGCCGACTCCCCCGCCTCGCTGGCCTGGATGATCACCGCCCTCGACACCGACTTCACCGTCACCGGCCCGCCCGAACTCCTCGCGGCCCTGGAGCGTCTGAGTGTGCGCTGCCGCGACGCCATCCCCGCCGCACCTGATGCATAGTTGCATCGACTGCCGAAATGGGGTGTCGCGTCACGGCTCGTCGACGACTTCCTGGAGCCGGAGCGCGAATGCCGCAGGATCACCGACGAATCCGGTGTGATCGCCGGGGAACAGCACCGGCTCGCAGCGCAGTTCCGCGGCGAGGGCGCGCGAGGTCCGGTCACAGAACTGGCCCGCCGAATCGGCGCCGATCCCGACGATCACCCGGGTGGGCACGGCACGCAGCAACGGCGGGTCGGGCACCCAGCCGGTGGTGGCGCGCAGTTCGTGGTCGAACCAGTGGCGTTCACTGGCGACCTGTCGCGGATCGCGGTCGCCACCGAACATGTGCTCCACCACCTCGTCCGGGATCGGCAGGGCGGCCTGGGCGAAGAATTTCTTCCACGCGCCGACCACGTCACCGAGGTCGTAGGTGGCGATGATCTCCTCGGTGACAGCGCGCTGCGCGGACGCGTCGGGCAGCAGTTCCCGCAGTGGCGGTTCGTGGGCGACGACGGTGGTGACCCGATCGGGATTGGTCTGGGCGAGAGCCAGCGCGCTGACGGCGCCGCCGCTGGAGCCGAAGACGACGGCGGGACCGGCGTCGATGTGGGCGATCAGGCGGGCGAGGTCGTCGGCACGGGCGAGCACCGTCGAATCCTGGTGCGGATCGTCGAGGGGGCTGGCGAAATGGCCACGCGGATCGGTGGTGAGGACGGTGTTGGTGGCGGCGAGCTGCTCGGCCGCGGCCGCGAACGAGGCGGCGTTCATCGGCGCGCCGACGAGCACGAGCAGTGGCCCCGCCCCGCGGACCTCGTAGTACAGGCGGGCATCGGGCACCACAAGGGTGCCGGTGGTGACGGCGGAACTGGCGGTCATGCGACTCTCCCGGATCTCGGCTACAGGTAGCACTCATTGAGACGGGGCCGGGTCGGCGAACTCATCGCTGCGCGCGAAATCTTTTTCGCACCTGCCGCTTCCGCAGGTCAGGATGCTTTCGTCGGTGCGAGCCGGGCCGTCGCCAGCAGAAGCAGCCCGCAGACCGCCACCACCGACCACCCGATCCGGGCGGAGTGGGCGCCCGCGATCAGCCCGCCGGCCGCCGCGATCCCCACCGCCGCGCCCACCTGGCGGGCGGTGGAGGCGATCCCGCCCGCGACACCGGCCCGGTCGGCGGGCAGCCCGCTCACCGCGGTGTTGGTGATCGGCGCGTTGGCGAATCCGAATCCGATCCCGATCAGCGCGAACGCGATCAACAGCATCGCGCTGCTCGCCTCGTCCCCGGCGGCCACGAGCACCACCCCACCGGCGGTGAGAAACCCACCGGCGAACAGCAGCGGTGTCCTGGCGCCGACCCGGCCGACCAGCACGCCCGACAGCGGCGCGCACAGGGTGGCGGCCACGGCCAGCGGCAGTGTGAACGCACCGGCCGCGACCGCGCTCAGGCCCCGATCGTGTTGCAGCTGCCAGGTACTCAGCAGCAGCGTCGTGGTCAGCGCGACGAAGACGACGACCGCGCCGGCCACCGCGGCGGTGAACGGCGGCCGCCGGAACAGCCGCAGATCCATCAGCGGCGCCGCCACCCGGGCCTCGACCCGCACGAATCCGACCACCGCGACAACGATTCCGAGGTAGGCCGCGAGCGCGAGCGGCGAGGTCCACCCGATCCGTTGTCCTTCGATGAGCACCGCGATCACCCCGCCCACCACGACGACCAGCAGCGCCTGGCCCACGACATCGATCCGGCGTGGCCGCCCCCGCGACTCCGGCACGACCAGC
Source organism: Nocardia sp. NPDC050718 (assembly GCF_040654235.1). Taxonomy (NCBI): domain Bacteria; kingdom Bacillati; phylum Actinomycetota; class Actinomycetes; order Mycobacteriales; family Nocardiaceae; genus Nocardia; species Nocardia sp. NPDC050718. The sequence continues at coordinate 532,853 of NZ_JBFAHQ010000004.1, forward strand.
CACGTCAGCGTGAGCGCGACGACCACGACCGGCACCGCGATCCAGAACACCGACCGCCACCCGAACCAGTCGACCAGCGCGCCACCGAGGGGCGGCCCGACCGCCATGCTCAGCCCGAACACCGCCGCCCACACCCCGATCGCCTTCGCCCGCTGCCGCGGATCGGCGATCGCGGCGACCACGATCGCCAACGCCACCGGGCTCAGCATCGACCCGCCGATCCCCTGCGCGACCCGCGCGAGAATCAGCACCTCGACCGTCGGCGCGACCGCGCACGCCGCCGAGGCGAGCCCGAAGACGGCGAGCCCGAGCCGGAACACGCGCCGCCTGCCGAACCGGTCCGCGAGCGCGCCCGCGGTGATCAGGAAACTCGCCAGGGCCAAGGTGTAGGCGTCGACGATCCACTCCAGTCCCTGGGTGCCCACGTCCACCCCGGCCCCGATCGACGGCAGCGCGACGGTGACGATGGTGGCGTCGAGCCCGACGACGAACAGGCTCAGCGAGCACACGGCCAGCACCGTCCAGGGACGGACGGCGCCGGCCGTGGTGTGGGCGCGGGTGGGATTGTCCAGCATGGGAAGACCTCCTCGGAGCAGCGCCCGAGTATCACCACCGCCGCGCCGGGGTGACCAGATTCCTTGCTGGAACGGCAAATCCGGTTCTAGGCGGCGTCGACCACCGCACCGTGACACACCGCCATCCGCTGCCCGGTGAACCGGCGACGCAGCTGCCGATCGTGGGTGACGATCACCAGCGCGCCCCGGTAGTCGTCGAGGGCCTGCTCGAGTTCCTCGACCAGGGCGGGTGCGAGGTGGTTGGTCGGTTCGTCGAGCAGCAGCAGATCGGCGGGTTCGGTGACGAGGCGGGCGATCTCGATCCGCCTGCGCTGTCCGTAGGACAGTTCGCCGACCCGCAGCCCGAGTTCGGCGGGACGGAACAGGCCGAGCCCGAGCAGCGTGTCCACGTGCTCGTCGGGATGCCCGGGCCTGCCCGTGGCGAACGCGCCGAGGACGGTCGCCGACGCCGGGTAACGCGGCGCGTCCTGACGCAACCAGCCGACTCGGCCCGCGATGCGCGCCGACCCGGTGTCGGGGCGCAGATCTCCGGCGAGCACGCGTAGCAGCGTCGTCTTGCCCGCACCGTTCGGCCCGGTGACGAGCAGCCGGGCACCCGGTTCGATGCGCAGGGCGGGCACCCGTAGCCGGTCACCGATCCGGAGGCCGGTGAGTTCGGCGACCGGCCCGGTCGGTGTCGGCGCCTCCGTCGCCACGGTCGCGTCGAACCGCAGCGGGTCGAGCGGCGCCGTGACCGGATCGGCGTGCAGGCGGGCGACGCGCTCCTTGGCGTTGCGGATGCGCGACATCGTCCCGTGTCCACGGCCTCGCGCGCGGAAGGGTCCTGCCGCGAACACCGCCAGCGGCAGCTTCCGCGGGATGGCGTCGAGCCGGATCACATTCGATTCGGCCAGCCGCCTGCTGCGCGCCATCTCGGCCTGCCATTGCTCGTATTCCTGGGCGGCCCTGCGACGTTGGGCCGCCTTGGCCGCCAGGTACCCGCCGTAGCCGTCGCCGAACCGGGTGACCGTTCCGGCGTCGACCTCGACGATGGTGCCGGTGATCCGCTCGAGGAACACGCGGTCGTGGGTCACCGCGACCACGGTGCCCCGGTGGGCGCGTAGCTGCTGTTCGAGCCAGGCGACCGCGGCATCGTCGAGATCGTTGGTCGGTTCGTCGAGCACCAGCAGTTCCGGCGCCGAGGCCAGGGTCGCCGCCAGCGTGAGTCGTGCCTTCTCCCCACCGGACAGGGTCGCGAGCGTGCGCGCACGGTCGAGCCCGGGCAGGCCGAGCGCGGCCAGCGCGATGTCGACCCGGGTGTCGGCCTGGTAGCCGTCGCGTGCCTCGAACCGGGCCGACAGAGCCGCGTACGCGTCGAGCACAGCCGGATCGCCGTGTGCCAGTTCCCGCTCGGTGTCGCGCAACCGCGTTTCGATGGCGCGCAGTTCGGCCAGGGCGTGGTCGATCGCGTCGGCGACGGTGGCGGTCTCCGGCAGGTCGAGTGCCTGCGGGAGGTACCCGATTCCGCCCGGCGCGACCACGGTGACGCTGCCGTTGTCGGGCTGCTGGACTCCGGCGAGCAGCCGGAGCAGGGTCGATTTCCCCGATCCGTTCTCGCCGATCACGCCGACGGTGTCGCCGGGCGCGATCGACAGGCCGACGGCGGCGAGGACGGCGGTGGCGTCGTAGCGCACGGTGACGTCGTGGAAGGTGAGTTGGGCGGTGCTGGTCATGGCAGCTCCTGTTCTCGGCCGCATCCGGCCGCACGAAAGTCCCCGTGGCGGGGCTGGATCGAGAGGGAACGCACACGCTGCGGGAGAGTGCGTGCGGTGGCGGAACGCGGAGCTCAGCTCGACGCGTTCGGCGCGATCACAAGAACAGGAAACCGATACCCATGAGGTCTCCGACCCTAACGACACCTGCCACGGTCCGCCACCCCTATTTTCAGCGTCCGGCGAGGGCTTCGGTGCGGAGCCATCGGAGCAGGGTCGGGGTGTCGGTGGTGGTGATGATGCCGACGGTTCGGTGGATGTGCCGGTCGTCGTCGAGCAGAGCCAGCAGGTAGGCGGCGAGGTCGACGCGGGCGGTGAATCGGCCGTCGGCGTGGCCGTCGACGACGGTGTAGTCGGTGGGTGCGGGCAGGTGATACAGCCCGCTCGGGCGCACGATCGTCCAGTCCAGTCCGCTGTCACCGACCAGCTGTTCCATCCGCCGCATGTCGTCGTAGAGGGTGCGGCCGGCCGCCCGTGTCACGTAGGGCAGCAGTACCCGGTTGAACAGGAACCCGCCATCGGAGTAGGGCTGTGGGGCGACGCCGCTCGAACTCACCACGGCGAGACGATGGACCGCGTGGCGTCGCATCGCGGCGACGATCGCGGCCGTGCCCTGCGAGTAGGTGGTGATCGGTTCCTTGCCCGCGGGCACCCCGAGCGTCGACAGCACCGCGTCCTGTCCGGCGATCACTTCGTCGACTGCCACCGGGTCGAGGACGTCGGCGCCCGCCACCCGGAGCCGATCATGGCGCAGCGGAAACGATTCCGGCCGCCTGGTCACCGCGGTGACCTGATGTCCGGCGGCCAGTGCCAGGCCGGTCAGCAGCCTGCCGGTGGGCCCGTTCGCCCCGAAGACGGCGATCCGCCGCGCGACCCCACTCTGTTCGTCCCTGATCTCGTGCTCCATGTCGGTTCTCCTGTCCGCGTGTGTGCTGGATGACCACGAGTAGCCCGCGCCCGGACAGCTGTGACACCACCGCGGTGTGAGCAGCGCCATGCGCCGCAGATGTCACAGAACGGCGGTCGCGGGCCTCTCGTGTACGACACCTGTCGACACCGAGGAAAGGACCGGCATGCGGGACAGCGAACGCGCCACCGCGGCCTTCGTCGCACAGCGCAATCTGCTCTTCACCGTCGCCTACGAGATGCTGGGCTCGGCCGCCGATGCCGAGGACGTCCTGCAGGAGACCTGGTTGCAGTGGGCCACAGTCGACCTCGGCGAGGTCCGCGACGAGCGCGCGTTCCTGGCCACCATCACCACCCGCCAAGCGATCCGGCGTCTGCGTGTCCTCGGCAGGCGCCGCGAGTCCTATGTCGGGCCGTGGCTGCCCGAACCGTTGCTGACCGCTCCCGATATCGCCGAGGACATCGCCTTGGCCGACAGCGTCTCCCTGGCGATGCTGCTGGTCCTCGAGACGCTCGCCCCCGTCGAACGCGCGGTGTTCGTGCTGCGCGAGGTCTTCGACCTGGCCTACGACGAGATCGCCGCCGCCGTGGACAAGAGCCCGGTGGCGGTCCGCCAGATCGCCCACCGCGCCCGGGTGCATGTAGCCGCGCGCCGGCCACGCGGAGTGGCGTCACCGGATCAGACCCGCGCCGCACTCCGGGCGTTCCAGCGGGCCGTCGACACCGGTGACCTCCAAGGCCTGCTCGATCTGCTGGCGCCCGACGTCGTCTTCCTCGGCGACGGCGGCGGCGTCAAACAGGCTCTGCTGCGTCCGGTGGTCGGCGCCGACCGGGTGGCCCGCGTGCTGGCCGGGGGTTCGGCGTGGCTGGGCGGCACCACCTCGGTGGCACCGGCTCAGATCAACGGCAGGCCCGCGCTGATCGTCCGGCTCGACGGCGAGATCGACGGCGTGGTGGCACTGCGGATCGACGACAGCCTGATCACCGGCCTGTACTTCGTCCGCAACCCGGCCAAGCTCACGAATGTCCACCGCGAAAGGCCGTTGGACCGGCACGGAGCACGGCGATGACTTCGCGGACCGAACGCAGCGGTGCCGCGCGGCGAACGGCCGCGCGGCACCCGATGCGATGCGGAGATCAGTTGTAGGACTTGGCCACTCCGTCGAGCAGGTGCTCGAGGGTGTCGTAGGCGGGGGCGTCAACAACGTCGATCAGGTCGGCGGGCACCGGGACGTTACGCTCGGCGGCGATCGCCGTGAACTGGGCGTTGTCGCCGGTGCGGAACCCGTGGACGGCGGCGAGGCGACGCAGTTCCGGGTTCTCGGTGAGCAGCTTGCCGATCTTGTCGCCGGTGCCGGTCAGCGGGACCAGGGTGTGGCTCGACAGCACGGTCGGGGTCGGGTAGGTCAGCACCATGTCCGGCTTGATCTTGCCCTTGCCCGCCGCCTCGACGAACTGGGCCTCGTAGATGCAGACCAGCGGGGTCGGGCCCATACCGTTGGTCAGGTACTGGGTGAACGGGCCTTCGCTGCTGTTGTCGGTGTAGCCCTGGGCGAGGAACAGTTTCGACAGCGCGGGCAGCACGTGCTGTTCGGCGGTGGCGCCGCGCACGATGGTGTGGTCGTTGGCGACGTAGCTCGCGATCGACAGGTACATGGCCGCGGAGTTGGAGCTGCGCGGATCGGTGGTCGAGACGAGGATGTTCTTCTCGACCGGGTAGACGGTGTTGTCGGGCAGGTCGTCCCACTGCACGCCGGTGCCCGCCAGTTCCAGGTACCGGTTCATGTCGAAGGTGGCGACCGGGCCCGGCTTGATCACGCCCGCCGCGGTGAGCAGATCCGCGATCGGCCGATAGGTGGCGATGGCGATCGGCGAGGCGAACGGGGTGTATTTGGTGGTGACATTGCGCTGCCGCTGGATCCGTTCGGCGGCGGGGCTGCTCGACGGGAACGCGAAGTCGTAGCGGTCCAGGTCGACGGTGGTCGCGATCTGCCGCGACCCGGCCGGCTCGACCTCGACCCGGATGCCGTTGTCGGCGAGGACCTTCACCACCTGCTCGTCCTGGAAGAACGACACCTTCTCCGACCCGACGACGCCGCGCACGACCGTCACCGGAGCGCCCGTCGGCGCGGCGGCCGGGGTGTCGCCGCCGCCGGGTAGCAGGATCACCGCGGCCGCGACGGCGGCGACGACGGTGACGGCACCGATCGACAGCGGCAGCACGCCACGCCTGCTCACCAGCTGCCCGGCCCGGTCGGCGGCCGAATTCTCCTGCCGCTTGTCGGGCGCCGGATCGGGTTCGGCGGGCCGGACACCGGCCGCCGGGGCGGGCACCCGCACCGTCGGGTCGGGATCGGCCAGTTCGCTGCGCACGATCCGTTCGACCAGGATCGGCACGAACTCCCGGATCGGCTTGCCCGCGAATCGATGGTGCGCGGCACCCACCGCCGAGGTCACCTGGTCGGCGGGGACGTTCTCGGACAGGTCTTCGACCAGACTCTCGGTCATGCGCCGCATTGCCAGCTCTTCACGCTGGACGGTATCGGCGGCTTCGCCGGGGGTTACGCGCGACACCACATTTCTCCTGGGCTCACTTCGGGCTGCGGACGACGGCGCGCGTCCACCGGGCCCTCCCGTGCGCACGCCGCGGGCCACGCTACCGGCGCGCAGCACAGTTACCCCAGCGGTGAACGGCCGGGCACGCAGTGTTCAGCACCCGCTCCGCTGCCCGCAATGTCGCGTTGTCCGCGCGTTCGCGTAAACATCGAAACACGCTCTGCGAGTGTGGGATTCACTACTATTGCCCTGCGGTGGCCGACCCTGGGAGGGTGCCGGTGTCCGGCTGTGAACGCCGCACACCGCGCAGTGCCGTACGCAGCATCCCACCCGCGAGCTGTTCCAGCACGCCGATCACCACCAGCGCACTGCCGGCAACCGTGGCCAGTCCCGTGACGGTCTCGAACTTCATCGCGATCATGGTGATCCCGATCGCCGTCGTGCCCAGACCGCAGATCTCGTGCAGCCAGCCGTCGGTCACCGCGGTGTCCCAGGCCGCGACAAGTGCCTGCACGATGCCGCGCACCGACCAGCCGATCCCGATCCACAGCGCCAGCAGCTCGATGTTCCCGCCGCCGAAGGCCAGCGCCGCCAGGATGACGGTCAGCACGGCACTCACCAGCACCAGGACCCGCAGCACGAACGCGATCCGCGCCACCACCGCGAGATAGGCCTGGATTCCGGCACTGAGCAGCAGCGAGACACCGAACAGCAGGGCCAGCGTGGACTCGCTGCGGCCGGGCCACAGCAGCGTCGCGATGCCGAGGACGAACGAGCACCCGCCGGCGATCACCATCGCCTGCCGGGTTCGGTCCGGTACCGGATTTCCCTCCCCGTCGTTCACGGGCATTCCCTCACGATAGGCGCGCCACACCCGATAGCCGCAGATTTGCCCGGCGCGCCGCGCGTGCGCCCGCCGGTTCACGTCAGCCGCTGCCGCAGAGAGGGCGCCGTCCGGCTGACCGGATCCGCCGCCGTCGACGAGCGAATTCAGCTGGGCTCGGCGTGCGCGCGCAGCAGCACGGTTCGGCGCAGGGCCAGGACGCGATCGACCCGTCGCGGATGCTCAGCGACGGGTCGGGCACCTTCGATGCCTCGCTCGGCAAGTGGTGCAGGGATTGCCTGTGCCGTATCAGGACCGGGTGAAATGGAAATGGCGATCATCGGGTGTGGCGAGCATCGTCGCCATGGTTTTGCGGTCGAAGGGCCACAGGTCGATGGTGCCGTCCTCGTTCTGGTACCAGGAGTTACAGCCGCCGGTGTGCCAGATCGTGGGTTCGATGGCTTCGCGGACCTGCTCGTTGAACTCGTCGGTGGCGGCCTGGGTCGGTTCGATCTCGGTGAACTCCCCGCGCCGGAAACGCTGCATGATCTGGACGATGTAGGCAGCGGTGAGTTCGGCGGTGAACTGCAGCGACACCGATCCGATCGGCGAGTTGGGGCCCAGCATCGTGAAGAAGTTCGGGAAACGCGGGATAGCCGTCATCCGGTAGCCGCGCGGCCCCTTCGCCCAGGCGTCGTCGATGGTGAGGCCGTCACGCCCGACCAGCGTCATCGGACGCATGTAGTTGTGCGCCGCGAATCCGGTGGCCAGGACGACGATGTCGATCTCACGCTCCACGCCGTCGGCCGTGATGACAGACGTCGGAGTGATCCGTGCGATCCCCGAGTCCACCAGCTCGACGTTGTGCTTCTGCACGACCGAGTAGTAGTTGCCGGACACCACCTGCCGCTTGCACAGCGGCTCGTAGTCGGGAGTGAGTTTGCGGCGCAACGCACGGTCGCGCACGCGCAGTAGATGCATGCGGGCAAGCGACTGGGCGAGGCTGCGCCGCCAACTCGGCGTGGTGGTGATATCGGCGAGGATTCCCGACGCCTGCAACAACACGCGGTACAACAGGCGCTCGGCGTAGGGCACCCGCGCCAGCAGTTCCCCGACGAGCTTTGGCTGGGTGAGGCCCATCGGCCCCCACAGGATCCATTGCGGCGTACGCGTGAAATGGGCGACGGTCCGCGCGCGGGGCTGCAGTGCGCCGACGACCTGCACACCGGTCGAACCGGTGCCGATCACCGCTATCCGTTTGCCGTCGGTGTCCAGGCCCTCATCCCACCGCGCGGTGTGCACCACCGGACCGGCGAAGCTGTCGAGTCCTTCGATCTCGGGGACGGCGGGATGGTGCAGAACACCGGTCGCAGCGACGAGGAAGTCGCACCGATAGCGATCCCCTGCCGCGGTCGCGACATCCCATCCTCCCGCGCGGTAGACCGCCGAGACCACCTCGGTGCCGGTCACGAGGTGCGGACCCAGGCCGTGATCGTCGGCCACCTGGCGGTGGTATGCCTGGATCTCCGTGCCAGGGGCGAACAGTCGTGACCAGTTCGGCTTCGGCGCGAACGAGTACTGGTACAGATGCGACGGAACATCGCAGGTCAGGCCCGGATACCGGTTCCAATGCCAGACACCGCCGACGTCGCTGCCTTTTTCCAGGATGACGAAATCGTCGATACCGGCCTTCTTCAGTGCCACACCCATCGCGATGCCCGACATTCCTGCACCGATGATCACGGCGTGGACCTCTGTGGCGCCGATCATCCGAACGCCACCTCACTCGATGCCGCCATCCGCATCGACCGAACGCGCTCACCCGCTGCGGACACGGGGCACTCGACCACGTCCCGGCAGTCGCTGCCCAAGGTGCCATCCCAACCGATGTCGAGTCCGCGTCGTGTGGTCATTGCCGTGTCCTTTCACCGAGACCCGCGGCGGCGCGGGGCCTGCATCCGAACCAGAATCGGTCTGTACCTGGTTCCATGAGTTAAAGTACAGTGTGTTTCTGGATTGTCAAAGGAACATGGACCTGCGAAGGCTCACCACAGCGGTGACGTGATCGACGAGGAGGCACTACCATGCTCGAGGCGGTCGGCGGCGAGATCGTGCCGGACGAGCACAACGGCAGCCTTCCGCGTCACCGACACAACCTCAGTCGCGAACAGGTCGCAGACAGCCAGTCGGCGCGGATCATCAACGCCGCGATCGAACTGTTCGGAACACGCGGTTACGCTGCGACGACGGTGATGGACATCGCCAAAGGCGCCGGCGTGTCCCGCAAGACCTTCTACGAGATGTTCGACTCCAAACAGGACGTGGTGGTCGCGGCCTATCGCGCGTTCGATCGATGGCTCCGCGACGCAGGCATGGTGCCGAGGAACCCGGGAGAAGTCGCCCCATCGGCCGACCTCGCGCGCGTCTGCCTGGCGTTGCTCACGCTGTTGTCCCACACCCCCGCCGCGACGAGGATGTTCTTCCTCGAGGTCCTCGGAGCGGGCGAGGAGGTACGCCGTCGGCGCGATGCCGCCATCGCCCGATTCGTCGACGAGGCCACCCCGGGCATGCAGGCGCTGCGCGCACAACTATCCCCCGACCTGCCGCCACTGAGCCGGACAACGGTTCACGTCCTCGTCGGCGGGCTGCACGAGATGATCGTGCATCACCTCGTGCATCACAGTGCCGCAACCCTTCCTGATTTGGCCGAGGAGATGAACCGCCTCGTGTTCGCCGTCGTGGCCCCCACCGTGAACCAACACGAGTTCCCCGACGCCGTGCCCGGGCGCACCGACTTGTGAGCGCCCTGGCCCCGGACCGCCCTGTCCGCAGCGCTCGCGCAGACGCACTATCGACCTCGGCACCGACATCCACCGACTCCACGGCCGATTTCGCACCACCCGAGAAGGCCTGAACCTGGGCCGGGCAACCGCTATCGGCAAACCTTGCACAGCCAGATCATCAGAACCCGGGACCCGGTGGGCTCCCGGTTACGGAAGGACCCGACGATGCGTCTCCGGCCACTTGTTCTGCTCGCGGCGATCCCGCTCGCCGTCCTGCTCGCGGGTCCACCCGTCGTGCTGGCACAGCCTGCCCCGGCCACCGAGTTCTACACCCCGCCCGGTCCTCTTCCCGACGGACAGCCCGGCGACCTGATCCGCACCGAACCGCTGACGCCGATTCTGCCGCTGCCTGCACGCGCGACCCGGATCATGTACCGCAGCACCGACACCCACGGCGCGGCGGTCGCGGTCACCGGCACGGTGCTGGACCCGGCCGCGCCCTGGACCGGGCCCGGGCCGCGCCCGATCGTCGGGTTCACCGTCGGCACGCACGGACAAGGCGACCAATGCGCACCCTCGCGCCTGCTCGGCGAGCTCGTGCACTACACGCCGCCGCTCGACGTGATGGCCGAATACGAGTACGCCTTCCTCACCCTGCTGCTCGCACAGGGCATCGCGGTCGCAGTGACCGACTACCAGGGCCTGGGCACCCCCGGCGTGCACACCTACCTCAACCCGATCGCCGAAGCGCACGCCGACATCGACGCCGTCCGCGCCGCCCGACGTCTGCCCGGCACCGGCATCCCCGCCGACGCACCGGTCGCGTTCTGGGGCTACTCCCAAGGCGGCAACGCCGCCGGGGCCGCCGCCGAACACGTCGCCGGATACGCCCCCGAACTACCGGTCCGCGGCAGCTATGTCGGCGCACCCCCGGCCGACCTGCTCGTCCAACTGCCCTACTTCGAACACAACATCTTCAAAGCGCTGACCGGCCAGGTCCTCAACGGACTACGCGCAGTCTTCCCCGACACCGGCCCCGCGATCGACGCCATCGTCAACGACAACGGCCGTGCCATGCTCGCCGCCGTCGCCGACGAATGCATCCCCGAACTCGCCCCCCGCTACGGGCTACACCCCACCAACGGCTTCACCGTCAGCGGCCGCCCCCTCGGCGACGCCGCGGTCGCCGACCCCGTCATCTCCGCCGCGCTCGCGCAACTCCGCCTCGGCACCCTCACCCCGAACGCACCCGTGCTCGTCACCACCGGCTCCGGCGACGACATCGTCGAACCCGACCAGGTCCGCCGCCTCGCCGCCGACTGGTGCGCCCACGGCGCCACCGTTCAACTCGCCGAATCGCCGTTCCCCACCACCCTGCCCGGCACCGGCACCGGTCACATCGCCAACGCCTTCATCCTCAACCTCGGCAGCGCCGTCCAATGGTTACGCGACCGATTCGCCGCAATCCCCGCACCCAGCACCTGCTGACCAGAACAACAGGTTCATCGAGGCCGATCACCTCCGTGCAGCACCACCGGGTCCGAAACACGGTCCGCCGGCTCGACAGCGACTCGTCGAGGCCTGGCCCGGGTCGGTCCAGAACCTCGGGACGGTGCGGATCTCGGGGTTCCGGACTGGCAGGGTCTCGTAATCAACTGTCGTGAGTTCGAGGTGCCCAGCCGGACGGATTCCGGGCTCGTGGGCCGGAGTCGTACCGGGTCCAGCTGGCCGCAGCGTTCGGTTCCCGGGCAGCCCCAGTCGGTAGTCTGTCGCGGTAGATGATGGCCACGGCAGGTACCAGGGTGGGCCTTCGGCGGACATCAGGAGAAAAGGGGAGCGTTCGTGCTGACCAGCGGAGATCTTTTCGCCGGATACCGGATTGACCGGCTGCTGGGGCAGGGCGGCATGGGCGCGGTGTATTCGGCAGGCCATCCGCGGTTGCCGCGAACGACCGCTGTGAAGCTGCTCAACCGCGAATTGCTCACCGACCCCGAGATTCGGGCGCGATTCGAGCGCGAAGCCGACCTGGTCGCGCAGCTCGAGCATCCCAACATCGTCACCATCTACGACCGGGGAGTCGAATCCGGTTACCCGTGGATCTCGATGCAATACATCGACGGCATCGACGCGACCGGCCTCGGCACAACCGCACTCGAACCAGCGATCCTGATCGTGGAGAACATCGCCGCCGCACTCGATTTCGCGCACATGCGCGGTATCGTGCACCGTGACGTGAAGCCGGCCAACATCCTGCTCACCCACGCCGGCGCCGACATCGACCGCGTCTTCCTCACCGACTTCGGCATCGCCCGGCTCCGCGAGGACACCAGCCATCTGACCAGAACCGGCACCTTCACCGCGACCGTCGCCTATGCCGCGCCCGAACAGCTGACCGGCGGTCCGGTCACCGCCGCGACCGACCAGTACTCGCTGGCGTGCACACTGTTCAAACTCCTCACCGCGACAGGGCCTTTCGATGCCCAGCATCCCGGTGAGGTCATCCGCGGGCACCTCCAGCTCGATCCACCGTCGCTACGGACCCGACGCCAGGGGCTACCCCCCGCGTTGGACGGTGTACTCACCAGGGCCATGGCCAAACGCCCCGAAGACCGCTACCGCACGTGCGGTGACTTCGCCCAGGCCGTTCGCGCCGCCGCGGGGCAGGCCACACAGGTACGCGCGGAGCAGGTACCGGCACCGACCGTCTACCATCCGCCGCAAGCATCGGCCCAGAACCATGCGATGGCCGCCGCACCGAACCACAGCCCGATGCACGGTGTCGGATCCATCGCACCACACCAACACCGGAATCGACCATGGCACCCTAAACGCACCAAGGCGTTCTTCCTCGTGGCGGGCGTCGTGGCACTCATAGCCGCATTGGCACTCGGCAAGGGTCTACTGTGGCGGCCGGACGACACGACTGCTCGCCTCGCCGAGAAAGCACACAACGCGTATCCCACGCTCCTAGCCAAAGACGACACCGGAGATTGCGCCCCCGGCAGTAGTATGGTGCCGCTGGAAAAAGGGGCGTTGAAGAATGCGCCGGTATCGACTAACTGGTACTGCATCAAGTACATCAGCGAACATCGCCAACTGCAGTATTCTCTGCTCGTATTCGACTCGGCCGCTACCGCACGATCGGTGGTGGCAGGACTGCCGAGCAATACCGCCACACCGGGCACCAAGCAGGGCACCTCATTCACCGCCCACCACTGGTCGGCTCTTGCGTATCCGCCACCAGCATTCCCGACGGCCATGAGGGCCGAGATCGTCGTCACGTTCGAAAATGACCCGGCCAGATCGAACACACTTGTCTACGCGGCGGACACCGGAGATAACCTGACCAGTGATCCAATGCTGGCGTGGTGGCAGTCGGTGAGACTGTAGTGGCGACGAGCAGAGGTCTCCGACTGACTGGCAGGGGCTTGTAATCAACTGTTGCGAGTTCGAGGCGTCCAGCCGGACGGTTTCCGTCAAACGCGCCAATTCCTCATCCGCGAACACCCGCGTCGCCACGAACCCGACCTCCCACACCAACCAATAGCGTTGGGAGCCAACACCAACCAGCAATCAGCCATCACCGCAGGCCGAACCGGGCCTCACCAGCGACCGGTTACCGGCTACGCGTATCCGTTGGTTCTTTTCGGCGGTTACTACCGGAAACCCATCCCCCGAGGTCCTCGGTGAGCTGCCCAGATCACTCGCCCCGACCGGGCATCCACGTGCTCGTCAGAAGAACCAGCCCAACTCCGGCGCGCGCTCCGAGGTGAACGCCACGTCGAGATTCCGCAGCGCCGCCGCGTCGTCGACCCGGACACGATGCGCGGCGGCCAGGCTCGCCGCCCGATGCGCACCGAAGTACAGCGCGCCGAGGACATTGATGTCGAGACCGAGCGCGGCCGGGCGGGTGGTGGGTTCGCACTCGGCGACACCGTCACGCACGCGCAGGGCGAAGGTGCCACCGGCCGACCGGAACGGGTCGTGCACGGCCAGGACCGTGTCCAGGTCGTGCCGGTAGCGGCGGGCGGTGAGGGCGGCGGGCACATCCATCAGCCGCGCCCACAGCGAGTCACCGCGATCGGTCACGCGCGCCGCGCGGGAATCGGCGAGCAGGTACGGCAGCGGATCGTCGTCGGCGATCTCGACATCGATGGTCTCGACCAGGTCCAGCCCGAGCAGCACCCGCCACAGCGCGGCGTGTGCGTCCGGGGTGAGCGCACGGTATTCCCACACCGACGCGGTGGCCCGGCCGTCGCGCCAGCGCCGCCGATACAGGGCGTACCCGTCGGGGTGGACCAGGGTGAACAGGGTGGTGGCGCCGTCGCGATGGCGTTCCACGTCGGCGAAGAACAGGTCCCATTTGGCGTCTGGCCGCACCTGGGCGCCCGGCACCGTCGCCTGCCAGCGCTCGTAGATCGCCCGGATGTGCGGCGCGGCCTCGGCCAGGGTGGCCATCTCGACGCCACCGGGATCTGGCGTGGTCGAGCGGAACTCGGCGCGGCGGCGGTCGATGGAGATCGTGGTGGACAGGATCGCCGGGTCGTAGCCGAACCGGCCGTAGATCGTGGCCTCGCTGGCGGTGAAGATCGTCAACGGCAGGCCGTCGGCCTCGGTGCGGGCATGCTGGGCGGTGTACAGCTCGCGCAGGATGCCCCGCCGCCGATGCGTCGGCGCGACCGCGACACCCGACACCCCGCACGCCGGCACCTGCCGCTCCCCCGGCACTGTCACCGTCATGGTCCTGTCGACGGTGTGCCCGACGACCCGGTCACCGTCGACCGCGACCAGTGACCGTTCGATCGGGAACAACTCCCACCGATACGGGAGCTCATCTGCCCCGTACCGCATCCCGAACCCGGTCTCCTGCAATCCGATGATCGCGTCCGCGTCCGCACTGGTAGCCGATCGCACGGTGATGCTCTTCGCCGATGCCATCCCCGTACCCTCCCATGCCGGCCCGGCACGGCACATCTCATTTTCCCGGCAGCAGAGCGACCACCTCGACCGCGGCCCGCCGTTCCCCGCCCAGGTCGTAGGGCGCGGCGACAGACCCCGGCGCACCGGACGGTCGACCCGAGAGGCGACGCGGAAACCGCAGGACAGCGCCCGCGGAACCGATCGGTACCTCGGTCGCCGTGTCACTGTCGACCGCGGCACCGAGGCCGATGCCGCTCGGCAGGATGTCGGCCGGCGTCACCAGGACCGAGGGGTCGGGCGTGTCGCTGTGATTCTGCGCCTGCGCCACCGCGCGCCCGCTCAGCAGTTCCACCACCACCCCGAGGGCGACCGGATCGGCGGTGCCGTCGTAGATCCACCGCTTGCCGAGCACCCCGTGCTCGGTGGTTCCCACCAGCGCACGGTCGCCGTCGAGCAGCGGGGCGCCGCGATAGGTCAGTGGCACGTTGTACAGCACCGGGCCGTCGGCGGAATCGTCGACGACGAGTACGAATTCGATACCGACCGCACCCGCGGGATCGTCGAGCCGGAATCCGCCCACCTTGCGCAGGCGCGGCGACTGGCCTCGATACCACGGTCGCCGGGGCAATAGCGTCTCGATCAATGCGAGCTTGCTCGGAGTCAGGGTGGTGCGGTGGATGACGGCCATGCCGAAGGCTACCCGTGGTCGGTCATCGCGCGCAGATCCGGCAGGGCGCCGATGCGCTGGGTGATCGGCCGGCCCGGCGCCGCGGTTTGCGGTGAGCCGGTGGCGCGCAGCAGCGCCCGAACCTGGTCCGGGGTCGCCCGCCCCGGTCCGGTGGCGCGGATGCCCTGATAGGCGGCGACCGCGCCGACCACGATCGGGGACGCGCTGGAGGTGCCGCTGAATTCGTCGGTGTACCAGAGGTCTTCGTCGGTGCCGCCCTGGAGGTCGCCGTAGCCGGTGGTGGTGACCTCGCGGCCCCAGCCCTGGACGTCGAGGCGGGCACCGTAGTTGGAGAACGGGAGCCGCGAGCGCGCGGGGCCGTGGTCGCGGCCGTGCAGGCCGGGCGGCGGTGCCCCCGCGCCGACCAGGACGGCACCGGAGTCGGTGTCGCCACCGCGGAACGGGTTGTGCCAGGTGGCGGGGAAATCGCCGGGGCGCGCGTCGTAGACGGGGTCGTCGAGGTTCTCGTTGCCGTTACCCGCGGCCTCCACCACGACGATGCCGCGCCCGACGGCGTAGCGGATGGCGGCGAAGTCGTCGGGCCACCATTCGACGGCGATGTAGCCGCGCTGATCGGGTCGGCCCGCGTAGTCGAATCGGGGTCCGGGACGGTGCAGTTCGATGAGCAGGACGTCACCGGGGTCGAGCGCGTCGGCGGCCGAGCGGATCGCGGTCGCCGAACCGATCCCGAAGATCGAGATCGCCCTGATGTGGGCCTCGGGCGCGATGCCGGTGACGCCGAAGCCGTTGCGGTCACCGCTGATCTCCCCGGCGACGGCGGTGCCGTGATTGCGCCAGCCGAGATCGGCCGACGCGGTGCCGCCGATGACGCCGCCCTGATTCTGCCGCAGGTCCTCGTGCGTGAACCGCCAGGCGCCTTCGACATCGATCACCCGCACCCCGGTCCCGAGTCCACCGGGCCGGGTGTGTGCCCAGGTCGCGTCGATCCCGGTCGGCGCCGGGTCCAGGTAGCCCTGTCGGTCGCGGAAGTCGGGCGTGGCCGCCGGCGCGTCCGGCGCGAGGGTGTTCTCGGCCAGCGGGGCCAGGGGCGGTTCGGCGGCCGGCTTCACATAGGCGGCCGCGACCGTGTCGTCCCGGCGGAGCCGATCCGCGAGTTCGGCGAGATCACCCACCTGCCCACGCACGGTGTAGTAGCTCAGGTATTCCCCCGCGACCGGTGCCTGCGGGGTCTCGGCCAGCCGCGCCGCCAGCCGGTTGTCCGGTCCGAAGATCGGCACCAGGTAGGTCTCGGCGGGCAGCAGTTCGTCGACGCGGGCCCGCACGGAGCGGTTCTCCCGCAACGCGATCGGCGTGATCTCGGGACCGGTCGCCGTGGTGACGACGACCAGTTCCGCCGGCGACACCGCGGGGCCGGGAACCCCTGGTCGTCGCTGCCTGCTGGGTCGAGCGGTGGGAGCCATGGATACCAGTCAACAGGGCGCCCGGCCCGGCCGCCACCATTGCGCCGCAACCGGATTCGCGACACGCCGTACCCGATCTTCGCGACGCACCGGCGACGCCGAAATCGCGACGACGACCGCTGTGTCGCACAGCCCCCGCGTACGGCCCGATTCTCGCCGTTCCTGCCTGTCGGCCCGGCCGGGTAGGGTGCCCATCGTCGGCGAATCACGGTGTGCTGCTGAGTGTTTCGCTTAGAATGGGTGCAGGGTGAGATCCTCGGTCACCCGGTACCGATTCTCGGGTACCAGCGTAACCCCGCCGCCGTCGCGCGGGGTGCGAGCGTGAACCATGCCAACGGATATGCAGTCATGCAGGGGGTCAACCATGTCCACAGCTGTCGATTTCGCCGCCCGTCTCATCGATCCGGCCGCCATCGCCGCGGCCGGGCACTCGGCGGTCCTCGCCTATGTCGCGCCGAGCAGGCCCGGCGCGAACTTCGGCGCCAAACCGATCACCGCCGACTACGCCCGCGCGCTGGAAGCCGCGGGGCTCGACATCGTGTCGATCTGGCAATACGGCAAACCGGGCGATCCCACCCCGTCGGACTGGACCACCGGTTTCGACGGCGGCAGGCGGATGGCCGAGCAGGCACTCGCCACCCACCTGAGCCTCGGCGCGCCGCGCCGTGCGCCGATCTTCTTCGCCGTCGACGAGGACATCGCGCTGTCGCAGTGGAACAGCACCGCCGTCGAGTTCTTCCGTGGCGTCAACGCCGTCCTCGGCACCGAATGGACCGGCATCTACGGGCATTCCCGGGTGTGCGCCTGGGCGATCGAGGACGGCGTGGTCGGCGGCCGCGGCGGATTCAGCTGGGTGTGGCAGACGCGCGCCTGGTCGGGCACCGAGCGTGAGCCACGAGCGGTGCTCTACCAGCGGGTGATCGACACCCCGAGCAATCCGGGCCCGATCATCGACGGCACGCACGTCGATGTCGACGACATCCTCGCCCCCGATTTCGGGCAGTGGAGCCTGGACCGCTCCGTCACGAGCCCCGAGTTCACCGAACTCGACCGGCTCGGTCCCTCGCACTCCTCCCGCGACGGTGCCCGGATCACCAACTTCATCCTGCACACCCAGGAGGGCAACGGCACCGCGGAATCACTGGCCGCCTACCTGAACAATCCGGCCAACGGCGTCTCCTACCACTACACGCTGCGCGACGCGATCCTGGTTCGGGTCGTGCCCGAGGAACGCGCCTCCTGGTCGGTGCTCTCGGCCAACCCGTTCACCGTGAACCTGTGCTTCGCGGGCAGCCGGGTCGCCTGGTCCCGCCAGGACTGGCTGGCCATCGACGACGACCTGCGCATCGCCGCCTACATCGCCGTGCGCAACGCCCACCGGCACGGGTATCCGACCGAGGTGATCGCCCCCGACTATCACGTCGCCGACGGCATCACCGACCACAACTATGTGACCAGGGCACTCGGCATCGGCAGCCACACCGACGTCGGCCCGAACTTCCCGTGGGACGTCTTCACCGCGCATGTCGCCGCGTTCGCTGGCACCGCACCGAACGCCATCGACGACCGCGCCGCGGCGTCCCCGTGGCTGGGCGCGCGCCGCACCGTCGGTGAGATCCCCACCCCGGACGGGGTGGGCCGGTTCGCCGAGTTCGAGCACGGCTACATCTACTGGCACCCGGCCACCGAAGCCCACGCCGTCCCCACCGCGATCATGACCAAGTTCGCCGAACTGGGCTGGGAGGCGGGACCGCTGGGCTACCCGATCGCCGAGCACACCGAACTCCCCGACCCACGCGGCACCGGGCCGGGACTGGCGCAAGCGTTCCAGGGCGGCGCCGTCTATCGGCGGGCCGGTCGGCCCGGCTACCGCGTGCACGGCGCCATCGGCGCGCGCTGGTCGGCGGCCGGGTTCGAGAACGGTCAGCTGGGCTGGCCCGCCTCCGACGAGATCACCCACGACGACGGGAAATACCAGGAGTTCGAGTTCGGCCGCATCTACTGGGTTCCCGACCAGATCGTGGCCCTGCGCAACTCCGGCGATCCCGACACTCCGCTGGCCCGCCCGGCGTAGGTCAGGACAGCAGGATCGCGAGGGTGGTGGCGCCCGCGCCGAGGACGAGGGTCGCCACCACCAGGATCGCGATCATCCGGATCCGCGGTGACGGACCCGTGTAGGTGTCCTCGTCCTCGTTCAGCATCGCGGCGAGGTCGACGGCGGCGAACTCGCGGGTGGACTCCAGTGGTCCCGGCTGTTCGGTCATGGCGCTGACGCTAGTCCAGTACGCCGCTCCCCGCGCCGGTTAGCCCGTTCGCCTCGACCGGCGATCGGGTCGCGGCCAGCAGTTCGTCGAGTTGCCGTTCGGCACGTTCGGCACGGGCGAGGATCTGGGTGCGCGCGTCGTCGAGCGCGGCGAGGCGCTGCGAGGTCTCGGCCCTGACCCGGTCCAGCGCGGCCGCCGATTCGGTCCGCCAGGTCTCGGCGTCGGCGGCGGCGGTGCGGCGCAGGTCGGCGAGTTCGGCGCGCGTGCGATCGAGCTCTGCCCGGGTGGTTTCGAGTTCGCTTCTGGCCCTGCGCCATTCCTCTCGCGCCTCACTCGCGGCTTCCACCCGTTCGGCGGCTGCCGCTTCGGCCCGCTCGGTCGCCCGGTCGGCGTCGGCGGCCCGCTGCACCGCCAGATCGCGTTCGGCCTGGGCGGCGTTGACCCGCGCCTCCGACTCGCGGCGGACCTGGGTGATCTCGGCGTCGGCTCGCTGTTCGGCCCGCGCGGTGTGCTCGGCGGCATCCTGCCGGATCCGCTCGATCTCCTCGGCGGCGTCGCGGTGCGCGGCGCGTACGTCGGCCTCGGCCGCGCTGCGCGCCGCGAACACCTCGTCGGCGGCCTGTTTCGTCAGCCGTTCCACCTCGGCCAGCGCCTCGTCGCGCGCCGCGTGCGCCGCGGCGATCAACTGCTCGGCGTCCTCGGCCGCGCCGGCCGCATCCTCGGCCGCCGATTCGGCGAGGGCCCGCGCTTCCTCCGCGTCCCGGCGTGCCTGTTCGGCGGCGACCGCTGTCATGTCGGCTTCCGCGATCCGCCGCGCGGCATCGGCCTGCACCGCCTGGACCTGGGCCTCGGCCACCGACGGGTCACCGAGCGTCGACAGTTCGGCCACCGCCGCATTCAGCGTCGTGCCCAATTGCTCGGCCAGGCCACGGAACTGACCGAGCAGCTCATCGGCCCGCAACCGCGCCACGGTCACCGGCCCCTGAGTCGTCACAGTGACGGTTTCGGCCCCACCCTCCGACTCCTGTTGCAGGCGCTGCCTTTCCCGCCACGCGCGCCATCGCGTGTGGTCCGGGTGATCGCAGTATTCGGAGGGACGACCCGGGCCGCCGCCACGGGTGATGGGACGGGCACAGCCCGGATAGTTGCAGACGCTCGACACGGAAGAATCGTAACGTTGGTTTCGTCAATTCATTACGAATTAGACGAAACGAAAACCGTGTCGCCCCTTGGGGGCTCGGATCGGACGGTCCAGCTTCTAGCCGCCGATAAGTGAACATTATCGGCGGTCAGACTTACGGGCAGATCTCGAGTACCTTGATTTATTTCCGTTTACGTTTGGTCACTTCCAACGCAACGTAACTGCTACGGAACCATGCGAGAACTGTGGTCGGTGGTACTTCCGTACTATTCCTGAGAACAGTGACGAGATTGTCGGGGTCGGGAGACTCCTGCCCGGCCAGACCTCCCCCGCCGTCGGGCGCTGCTTGGATCACGCCGCATCGAGCCGGGCCAGGCGACGCCGAGCGCGGGCAGTGGTGTGGCCGAGACATTCGCGGTCCGAGCCTCGTTGCGGTTGGATATCGGCGCCGAATGCTGAACATTGCCCAGAGCGGGACTTCGCACCTGATTAGCGACGCGATCGACGCGGATCACCAGAACTATCTGGGCAAGTTCCATGCCCGACGATTAGCTGAACAGTCGCCAGATGCACATTCTGGAGTTTGCTGAAGATTTCGTGATCGCTGCGGGTGCGATCCCGAACAGCTATGTTTCCCGCATGGACACCTCAGAAACCGTGACATCGGCGACGAGGGTCGGCCGCCGCCTGTCCTATCCGATGTTCGCTCTGATCGTGATCGTCTATCTCGCGATCATCCAGCTCGGCGGGCTGCTGATGACAGCGCTCAGCGGCGAGGACGACTTCCTCTCCACCCGGGGAGTGTTCTTCGGCATGATCATCCCGCTGGGTGCGGCCCTGGCCTTCACCTATGGCGTGATCAGCTATCTGGGCTGGTTGCGGCCGGTCCTGCACGACGATCGGCCGACTCGGTCGTGGGTGCGGATCGTGCCGATCGTCTTCATCGTCGCGATCGTCTTCGGGATCAACTACAGCGCGTTGGCCGACAAGGGCTTTCTGTATGTCCTGGTGTTGCTGATCGCCACACAGTTCGTGGGGTGGGGCGAGGAAGGCATGTTCCGTGGCATCGGCGTTCTGGTGCTGCGCGATCACGGACTCACCGAGGGCAGGGTCGCGCTGTGGTCGAGCATCGTGTTCGGCGCGGTGCACCTGGCCAACGGGGTCACGCACGGCATCAGCGCGCTGCCGCAAGCGATCATCGTCAGCCTGGCCGGCTACTTCTTCTACCTGACCCGCCGGGTCAGCCGCGGCAACACCGTCAACTCGGTGCTGCACGGCCTGTTCGACTTCACCCTGCTCACCGGGACCGTCATCCTCGCCGATCAGACCATGTATCCGGGCACACTGCTGCCGATTCTGGTCTACCCGCTGCTGGCGATCGTGCTGCTCGTCAAGCGTCACAGCATCGAGCCGACCACGAATCCGGCGTCCTGACCCGCACCGCCGCGGTGTCGCCCCGAACGATCACGGAGTCCCCATGGGTACACATCAGCGAGAATCCGAACAGGCTTTCTCGGAGCGGTATTTCGACCCGGGCGACCGCTGGGTCCCCGTCGACCGCCGCCGGCTCGGCATGGACAAGCGGACCATCCTGCCCGCACTCATCGTGCTCGCCCTGGCCTTCGTGCAGGGTGTCCTGCTGCCACAGATCGATGCGGCGATCCCGGAGAAGGACGTCACCACCACGGGCGATGTGATCGCGCTGCAAGGACAGGTGGGGTTCACCGCCGCCGGCGGCTGGTCGCTGATCGCCGGCGAACGGCGGGATGACGAGCCCAGCGGTCAGGGCTATCCCCCACAGGCGGTGCTGGCCCGCGGCGGATCCCAATTCGTGGTCCGCACCGGCAAGTTCGACGGCGACCCCCGCGCCCTGCTCGCCCAGATCGAACGCACCGACGAACTTCTCGACACGGGCTTGACCGCGTCCGGCGAGCCGACCGCCATCACCACGCGCAGCGGCGTGGACGGCGTCATCACCCGGTACGCGGCCGCCACGGTCGACGGTGTGCTGGGCGCCTTCGTCGTCGACGGCACCGGCATCGAAGTCGTCGCCGTCGGACCGGCGCAGCCGGGTCAGGATCTGCTCGGCGAAGTCGCCGACATGATCGCGAGCATCGACCGCATCGGAGCCACACGATGACCACCTTCGACTCGGCACAGGCCAGGTTCCTCGCCATCGAGAACTCCGGTTGGGGTCGCGGTTTCACCTTCTACCAGCCGCGCAATCTCGCGTTCTGGGTGTATGTGCTGATCACCGGTTCCGGTGCACTGCTGTTCGTGTCGCGGATCGCGAGCAGCTACCCCGCCTACGGTCGCGCGATCGCGGTCACCGCCGCGGTATTCGCCGTCTACGGTGCGCTGTTCTGGTGGTTCGTCGCCCATATCGACCGCTATGCCCGCCAGCCGACGAAACTGCTCGTCGCCGCGTTCTGCTGGGGGGGTTTCGCCGCCACCTGGGCCATGGCTTCCTACGCCAACGACGCGCTGATCGGTATCTACGCCAAGGTTTTCGGCCATGCCTGGGCGCAGGACTGGGGTGCGAGCCTGGCCGCGCCGTTCACCGAGGAGACCGCCAAGGGGTTCGGGCTGCTGCTGATCATCGCCCTGGCGCCCCGATTGATCCGGACCGCGTTCGACGGCTTCATCGTCGGCGCGTTCCTCGGTCTGGGCTTCGAGATCATCGAGGACATCGCCTACGGCATGAACTCCGGTGCTTCGCAGTTCGGCGCGAATCAGGTCGACGCGTCGATGAGCACCGTCGTCCTGCGGGTGGCCACCGGCGCCACCGGCCACCTGCTCTACACCGCGCTGTTCTGCGCCGGGCTGGTGTACCTGCTGGGACGTCCGGCCGAACCCCGCCGGGTGGGCCGCGGCGCCGCCCTGATCGCGATCGCCATGCTGCTGCACGGATTCTGGGACTCGATGGCCAACTTCGCCGGCAACAGCGCGCTGGGCGGAATCGGGGTCATCGTGGGCACCATGATCGTCGCCCTGTCGATCGCCGTCGCGGTCTTCCGCACGACGGTGCCCCGCGAGCGGGAGTTCCTGGCCCAGATCCTCGCGCCCGAGGTCGAGAACGGCACGATCACCGAGAACGAAGCCGCAGCGGCGTGCGCCGACGCCAAGGGCCGCAGGGCCTTCCGCAAGACCGGCGCGGGCCGGGCGGGCCGCGCCCGCAACGACCGGGTACTCGACGCGATCTTCGACCTGGCCGACGCGCTGGCCGCGGACCGGGGCGCCGAGACGCCGCGCGTCGAATTCGCCCGTTCGGAGATCACCCGCCTGCGCGCCGGGCGCCCGCCCACCGAGGCCCAGCTCCCGGTCGAGGTGTGAGATGTTTGCGGGGATGTGGGCCGGGGGATCCGAACGGCAGCCGGCCGCAGCCGATCGACCAGGAGCAGCACATGCCCGGAGCAGTCCCCCGCACCACTCTCACCCATGTCACCCTCGGTCTCGGCTGGGATCCCGTGCGCTCGGGCAAGTTCCGGCGCCGCGCGAAGGACATCGATCTCAACGCGGCTGCGCTGTCGTTCCGCGGACAGGACTTCGTCGACATCGCCTATCACGAACAACTGACCTCGCGCGACGGCGCCATCCGGCACCTCGGTGACAGCGTCGACGGCGTCGGTGACGGCGACGACGAACTCATCGTCACCGACCTGACCCGGCTCGACCCCGCCGTCACCACCATCGTCTTCCTCATCACCTGCTACACCGGCCAGCCCTTCGACCGGATCGAGAACGGTTTCTGCCGTGTCCTCGACAGTGTCACCGGCACCGAACTCGCCCGCATCGATCTGGCGACCGCGCACTCCCACACCGGTCTGGTCCTCGGCACCCTCCGCCGCGCCGACCGTGACTGGACCTTCACCTATGTCGCCGAGCCGATCACGGCCCAGCACGTCGCCGACGCGGTCCCCCACCTCACCGCCTACCTGAACTGAGCCGTGCGGCACCGTCGAGAAAACCTGTTGGCGGACGACGGCGGCCACTGCTACCGTTCCGGAAGCCGTGTGAGAGAACGAGGAGGTGGTACCCGTGAACGCAGTTTCGACATGGGTGCTCCCCTTCGGGGTCACGGTCGGACGATAGGTCGTCCGGGAGCGCCGCACAGCACTCCCGAAAGGCACGACCATGCACTTCACTTCCGAACGCCGCCTCGACGACGGTGTCCTCGAACGCGAATTCACCCTCGGTGAGATCCCCGGCATCCTGTGGACGCCCGCATCCACCGCCGCACCGGCGCCGTTGATCCTCGTCGGCCACCCCGGCGGACTACCCGCCCTGTATCCCCGGCTCGCGGCCCGGGCCCGGGAAACGGTCACGGCGGGCTTCGCCGCGGCCACCATCGAACTCCCCGGTGCCGGTGCGCGTCCCCGCTCCGCCGCCGCGGACCAGGCTCGCGCCGACCTGCGGAGAGCCCTCGAGTCCGGCAGGGCGGTCGACGACGAGATCGTCGACCGGCTCGTTCTGCCGCTGGTCGAACAGGCGGTCCCGGAATGGCGGACCGCCCTGGACGCCCTGCTCGCGCTGCCCGGGATCGGTGGCCCGGTCGGGTTCTCGGGCGGGGTGATCTCGATCGGCGTGCGCCTCGCGCTGGTCGAACCCCGGATCGCCGCCGCCCTCCTGTTCGCCGGTAGTTTCGTGCCCCGCGCCATCGTCGAGGAGGCCCGGCAGCTCACCATTCCGCTGCAGGTCCTGCTCCAGTGGGACGACGAAGGAAACGACCGGCAACAGGCCCTCGACCTGTTCGACGCCTTCGGTTCGAAGGAGAAGACCCTGCACGCGAACATGGGCGGGCACACCGGAGTCCCGCGGTTCGAGGGAGACGCGGGGAACCGGTTCTTCGCCCGTCACCTGAGGTGAGCCGGGTCGACCACCGAGGATAGGAGCGATCGCCCGGGACGCCGACCGTCGACAGCGATCGGCGTCCTCTGGGCGCCGCCGACCGTCCGGCAGGACCGGTTATCCGCTCGCGCACCGACCGATCGGCGCGTTTGCGTTCCTCGACTTCCCTTGCGGGGCTGATAGTTTCAGTGCATCGAGGGGCACTGACCTAGGGAAAGCGAGCACTGCGTGGACGTCGGACCTGCGATCCGTACGGCAGCGGGCGTCGTGCGCGGGCGGTGGGAAGGTGCTGTCGCGGTCTTCCGGGGAATCCCGTATGCCGAACCACCGGTCGGCGCACGACGGTTCGCCGCCCCGGTACCCGCCCGGTCGTGGGACGGAGTTCGCGATGCGGGGCGGTTCGGTCCGCCGGTTCCCCAGGTCCGGAGCGTCGGCGCGGTGATGTCGTCGGTGTCCGGCCGGACGGACGATGGATCCGAGGACTGTTTGACCCTCAATGTCTGGTCACCCGACCTCGGTGCCGCGAAACTGCCGGTGATGGTCTGGATCCAGGGCGGCACCTATCTGGAGAACAACACCGCCAACCCGCACTACGACGGCGCGCTGCTGGCCGCGGCCGGTGTGGTGGTGGTCAGCATGAACTATCGCGTCGGGGTGGACGGGTTCGCCCATCTCGCCGGTGCCCCGGACAATCGCGGACTCCTCGACCAGATCGCCGCCTTGGCCTGGGTTCAGGACAATATCGCCGCGTTCGGCGGTGACCCGGCCGCTGTCACGTCTTCGGCCAATCCGCCGGTGCCGCGTCCATCGCGGCGTTGCTCGTCATGCCGAGGGCGGCCGGACTGTTCCGCCGGGCGATCAGCCAGAGCATGCCCGGCACCTATTTCACGCCACAGCTCGCCGCCGCGATCTCGACCACGATCGCCGCCCGTCTCGGCGTCCGAGCCACCCGCTCCGCCCTCGTCCGGCTACCACCCCGGGCCTTGACCGACGCGACCAGCGCGGTGATCGCGAAAATGACGGAGTTCGTAGAGGTCTGGGGCCCGATGGCACTCACGCCCACCCCGTTCTCGCCCGTCGTCGACGGTGACGTGCTGCCGTGCACACCGTGGAGTGGGGTCGCCGACGGTGCCGCGCGTGAGGTGGACCTGCTCATCGGCCACACCCGCGACGAGTTCCGGCTCTACTCGTCCCGGCCCGGCAGCGAGCCGACCCCGGCGGCCGTGGCCGCGGCCTTCGACTACCTGGCCCCGGGTACCGACGGCGACCGCTGCTACCGCGCCGCCTACCCGGACGCCACGCCCAGCCGACGATTCGAAGTTCTCCACACCGATTGGCTGTTTCGGATGCCCAGCCTCCATCTGGCCGACGCCGCCCACACCGGCGGCGGCCCCGTCTGGCTCTACGAACTGGCGTGGAGCTTCAACGCCGACCAGGGCGCCTCGCACTGCCTGGACTTCCTGCTCCTCTTCGGCACCCTCACCCCCGAAGAAATCCGCGCCCACCGCTCGGCCCACCCGAACGCCGCGAACGAATTCCCGCACGTGGCCCAGCACATGCGCGGCGACTGGGTGCGGTTCGCGACCACAGGCGAACCAGGCTGGGCACCCTACGATCCACAGTCCCGAACCACCCGCGTCTACGACACCGAACCGGTCACCCAGCCCTACCCCGAGGAACTCTCCCGCCGTATCTGGGCTGCTCACCGATTCGACACCCTGGACCTGCCGAACGAGCGTCGCGACAGGTCGGCCGATACTGGTGGCACCGGTGACTGGTAGCCGTCGAGACCCCGGACCGTTCAGCCGAGGGTCCCTGTGGCTCCGATCAGTCCACCGAAGTCCTCGCGAGGAGGGTATTTCGGCCCTCTCCGGTCGGTGATCGGGCGCGCGAGAATCGGCTGCGCTATCCCTGGCCGAGCAGTGAGGCAGATCCGATGTCAGCATCGAACAGCGATCCCGTCGTCGTCGGCGTCGACGGCTCCGACTGCGCGCTCGGCGCGGTGCGGTGGGCGGCCAGGACCGCGGTGCTGCGGGGTGCGCCGTTGCAGGTGGTGTCCGCGATGAGTTCGGGGTGGGATCTGGGTCGGGCGGGCATCGTGTCGATCGACCAGCAGAGTTTCCGTGACGCGGGTGACGCCGCGGTCGCCCGGGCCGCATCGATCGCCGTCGCCGAAGCCGCACCGCATCACCTCGACGTGGAGACGTCGGTGGTCAGCCCGGGCCCGGTCGCGGCCCTGCGCCGCCGTGCCCGCCACGCCCAGCTGCTCGCGGTCGGCACCCGCGGTCTCGGCACCTTCGAGCGCACGCTCCTCGGTTCGGTCAGCACCGCCCTCGCGCGACGACCACTCTGTCCGCTCGCGGTCGTTCCCCAGCCCGGACGTCCCGCGTCCGACCGGCTGCCCGTGCTGGTGGGGCTCGACGGTTCGCCGGGCAGCGAGCGCGCGCTCGATGTCGCGATCGAGGAGGCGGCCCGCCGGGGTGTCGGCCTCGTCGCGCTGCGCGCGTGGGGGGAACCCGCGCCCGGACTGCGGGAATCCCAGATGACCGAGCACACGCATCGGCTCCTCGGGGACACCTTGGTCGGGTACGGCGAGAAGTATCCGGGCGTGCCGATCACCAGGATCGTCACCGGCGACGATCCGGCACAGCGGTTGCTCCGCGAGTCGGCTCGCGCGCAGCTGCTCGTGCTGGGTAGTCACCGGCGGGGCGGGCGCGACGGCTTCGGGTCCGTCAGCCGAACCGTCTTGCACGCCACCGAGATCCCGCTCATCATCCTCGACCGCCGCTGAGACATCTGTCCCGCGGGTCAACGACGATGCCGCGCGAGCAGCCGCACGCCCGCGACGATCTCGGGTTCGATGGCGACGACGGTATCCATCACCCGGCCGACCCACGGCCGCAACAATCGTTCGTAATGCGCGACCCGCACGGGGTCGGTGACGGTGCGCGCCAACCCGGTGACCGTGACCGACCAGCCGATGCGCCGCACCGGATCGATGTCGTCGACTTCGTAGGCCACGACGACCGGTGAGTTGCCGGCCACCGCACCGGTCAGCCGCGCGGTGAGCCGCGTCCGGACGATGATCACGCCGTGCTCGTCGACCAGATGGTTGACCGGGCGGATCGCGGGCAGCGCGTTGCGGGTGAACACCACCCGCCCGAACGGCGCCTCCGCCACCAGCCGCATAGCTTCGGCGCGGTCCAGGTCGACGACCTCCCGGCCGCCCATCTCGTCCCCGGCCGGCGCGCTCACGACCGGTCCTCCGGGTCGTGGACGGGCTGCACGATGGCCAGATCACCGTCGTAGCGGCGGTAGAGGAGGTGGCCGCGACCGCTGTCCGCGTCGGTGAAGAACACGTACGGCAACCCGAATCGGCACACCCGGCTCGCGGCGTCGGACTCGGTCAGCCGCGGTGCCGGATGCGGATTCACCGTGAGCGCGGGCCCGTCGGGTAGTCGCGTGAGGTGTTGCCGCGCCAGCCGCACGCCCAGCGGACCGGCCCAGTAGACGAGGGCGTCCTCGCCGGATTCCGCGTCGACGAACAGGTGCGCGTCGTAGTCCAGGGCGTCCATCGCCCGGGTCGCGGTGGTGGGGTCCGCGCTGCGCAGCACGCAGCGCTTGCGCCGCACGATCGGCCGGTCGCCGGTGATCGAGGTCAGCGGCGGTCGCGCCGGATCCGGCCATCGCCGCACCGGTCCCGCCGGCCGCGATCGGGAGACGGCCCGGTCGAGTCGTTCGGCGACGATCGTGGCGACGAAGCCGGTCGGGCCTTCCACCTGCACCCGGACCGCCGCGCCCGCGCGGCCCGCGTTGACCTGCGCGAGCACAGACCCATCGCGGGAAGATGTGGTGGACAAGCGGATTCGGGCCGGACCGTCGATGCGCTGGGATCGCAGGACCGCGGCGACCGCGCGCGCTGTCCGGGAGACATCCGCCGTGTCGACAGCGCCGCCGGTCGTCACGCCGATCTCCGGACCGGCCCACCGTAGTTCAGGAGAACTCACGTACTCCGACCTCGCTTCCGCTGCTGCTCACTCCCTCACGCAAGGGCTTCGAGCAATAGCACCACTCCGGCATGCCCGTGCTTAGGGGCGAAGGTCCCGGTGCGTCGTGACCATCGACCCGAAGTTGCGCGGTCGGGTCGTGCGGTCAGGCGCGCAGGAGCGCGGCCTGTACCTGGCGCAGGCGCTCGACATCGCCGCGGAAGCCGGCGACGGCGTCGTTGTACAGGAAGGCTTCCCAGAGCCGGACCAGGGCGTAGGCCAGGGTTCCACGGTCGATCGGCGGCACGTAGCCCTGGTCTTCGGCGCGGGCGATGAGTCCTTCGACGACGGCGACCGCGGCCTGGTGGACGGGGCCGTCGCTACGGGTGATCAGCCGCAGGGCGGCGGTGGATTCGTTGTCGAAGTAGGTGCGCAGGGAATCGTCTTCGACCAACCAGTGGATGCACCGGTCGAGGATCTCGTTGAGGCGTTCGGCGCCGGTGGCCTCGCTGGTGCGGTCGGCGTAGGCGACCATCCGCTCGAGCTGGCTGGCGATCGCGGCGCCGAGCAGTCCGTCGCGGGAGCCGAACCAGCGGTAGATGCTGGTCCGGCCGAGGCCGAGGTGGGCGGCGATGGCGTTCACGTCGATGCGGTTGCCGGACAGGAACACCTCGACCGCGGTGCGCAGCACATCGTCACGGCTGGCGGCGGCGGGGCGTCCCGGCGCTCGTGTCCCCTCGGCTCGCGTCACATCGCACAGCATAAGGGCTCCCTCGCGACCACCATTTGAAACATATTGATCTCTGTGTAACATACTCGACCATGCAATTGGCACTCACCGAGGACGAGCTCGCCTTCCGCGACGAGCTACGTGCTTTCTTCCGGCGCGAAATCCCCGCCGACATCCGCAACCGGGCCAGGCACATGGCCGAACTCTCCAAAGACGATTTCGTCACCACCCAGCGCATCCTCAACGCCCACGGCCTCGCGGTCCCGCACTGGCCGGTCGCCTGGGGCGGCCGCGACTGGACCCCCATCCAGCGCCACCTCTGGCACGACGAGATGCAGCTGGCCTCGGTGCCCGAACCACTCACCTTCAACACCAACATGATCGGGCCGGTCATCGCCCAGTTCGGCTCCGAAGAACTCAAGGCCCGCTTCCTCCCGGCCACCGCGAACCTCGACATCTGGTGGTGCCAGGGCTTCTCCGAACCCGACGCGGGCTCCGACCTCGCCTCGCTGCGCACCGTCGCCGTCCGCGACGGCGACCACTACGTGATCAACGGCCAGAAGACCTGGACCACCGCCGCCCAGAGCGCCGACTGGATGTTCTGCCTGGCCCGCACCGACCCGGACGCCCCCAAGAAGCAAGCAGGCATCTCGATGCTGCTGTTCCCGCTGGACTCCCCCGGCGTGACGGTCCGCCCGATCGAACTCATCGACGGCGGATTCGAGGTCAACGAGGTGTTCCTGGAGAACGTGCGGGTGCCGGCCGACCAGCTCGTCGGCGCCGAGAACCAGGGCTGGACCTACGCGAAGTTCCTGCTCGGCAACGAGCGCACCGGCATCGCCGCCGTCGGCCAGACCAAGGTGCGGCTGTGGCTGGCCAAGGAATACGCCAAACAGACCCGCCTCGACGCGGGCACCCTGCTCGACGACCCGGTCTTCGCCGCCCGCATCGCCGAGCTCGAGAACGAGCTGCTCGCACTGGAACTCGTGCAGATGCGGGTCGTGGCCGGCTCGGCCGACGGCGCCCCCAACCCGGTGTCCTCGATTCTGAAGCTGCGCGGCACCGAACTCCAGCAGGCGGTCACCGAACTGCTCGTCGACATCGCCGGACCCGACTCCCTCCCCCGCGAAGGCGACAGCGGCGACTGGGCCCGCCGCAGCACCGCCACCTACCTCAACTACCGCAAAACATCGATCTACGGAGGATCCAACGAGGTGCAGCGCGGCATCATCGCTTCGACGATCCTCGGATTGTGAGACACCGTCATGGATTTCGAACTCACCACCGAACAGGACATGCTGCGCGACACCGTGCGCAGCGTGCTGACCCGCCACTACACCCATGAACGCCGCACCGAGGTCATCGGCACCGACCCGGGCTGGGACCCGCAGGTGTGGTCGACCTTCGCCGAGATCGGGCTACTCGGACTCACCATCGCCGCCGACGACGGTGGCATGGGCGCCGGTCCCATCGAAACGATGCTCGTGCTCGAGGAACTCGGCCGCGTCCTGGCGCCGGAGCCGGTACTGGACTGCGCGCTGCTGCCGGGCGCGCTCATCTCCAGGGCCGGATCGGTGATCCAGCGCAAGGAGATCCTGCCCGAAGTCGCCGCGGGAGAACGCCGCATCGTCTTCGCGCACGGCGAGCCCGGTGTGCGCCCGGTGACGGCGCGCGCCACCACCCAGGCGACGCCGGTGGGCGACAGCTGGCAGGTGACCGGACGTAAACACCCGGTGGCCTACGGCGATGACGCCGACCAGTTCATCGTCAGCGCGGCGCTGCCCGACGGCGGTACCGGGCTGTTCCTGGTCGAGCCGACCGATCCGGGCGTGACCGTCGCCGGATTCCGCACCCACGACGGCAGGCGCGGGGCCGACCTCACCTTCACCGGCGCGACCGCGGTGCCGCTGGGCACGCCGGTCGACGCGACCGATGTCATCGCCGACATCCTCGTCACCGCGCAGGCCGCGCTCTGCGCCGAAGCGGTCGGCGCGATGTCGGAAGCGCTGCGGCTCACCACCGACTACCTGTCGACCCGCAAGCAGTTCGGTGTCCCGCTGCGCAGCTTCCAGACACTCACCCAGCGCGCCGCCGACATGTACGTGTCACTCGAACTCGCCCGGAGCATGAGCCTGTACGCGTCGATGTCACTGGCCGACGGCATCGCCGACCCCGTCGTCGCGGCCCGCGCCAAGCTGCGCATCGGACGCTCCGGCAAGCACATCGGGCAGGAAGCCATCCAGATGCACGGCGGAATCGGCATGACCGCCGAATACCCGGTCGGCCACTACACCGCCCGCCTCACCGCCATCGACCACACCCTCGGCGATTCCGGTGACCACCTGCGCTACCTGGCCGCCCACGTCGCCGACCACCAGTTGGCCGAGATCTGAGCCCACTGCTCGACATCGCCGCACCACAGCGAGCGCGGCGATGTCGAGCGGCAACCGTCGGATCGCTTAGGTGTTGTGCGGGAGTAGGTGGGGTAGCCGTAGCATCCGCCGAAAATCGGGCGGATATGGCGCAGCTGCTGGTCAGCGCCGGTTGGCGTCCGGGCCGAGCAGCGCGGTGAGCTCGCGCATCGCCTGCGGGGACGGTTTGAAGTAGCGGCGCAGGTTCTCGGCCTTGCGGTGCCGGGACTTGGCCATCAGTTGCAACAGGCTGGCCCCGGATTCCCCGAGGTGGGTCAGGCCGGAATGGCGCAGTTCGTGCAGATCCCAGCCGGTTCCGGGCCCGTCGAGCGCGGTAGCGGCGTCGAGCAGGTCGCGGGCCTGGTCATAGGACAGCCGGGCCAGCCCGGTGTCGGGGCAGACATCGCGGTCGGCAAGGTACTTGCCGGGCCCGGGCCGGCGGTGGCCCACGAACACCGGTCCGCGGGTGCGGCCCTTGATCAATCGCGGGAGCAGGCGGGCGGTGCCCGCGTCCCAGTACACGGTCTCGAGGACGTGTTCGTGGTGGGCTGGCCCGCGGCGGCGGGTGCGGGGTTTGGCGCCCTTGGATTTCACCGGCGCGCTGCGTGCGGCCAGGTCGAGGTCTTCGATGTTGAGCTGGAGCAGTTCTTCTGCGCGGGCGCAGGTTTCATACAGCATCCGCCACAGCGTCTTCTCCCGCACATGGATCTCGCGGCGGCCGATGAGCCGGTCGATCGCGGTGCGGGAGCGGACCGGGGTGTCGGAGTCCGGCGGCGTCGAGCGCCCAGCCGAGGCCGGGAGCGTCGGTGCGGTCCAGCCCTGCTCGGCGCACCAGCTCAGCCATTTGCCGACCGCGGCGCGGCGCGCGTTCCAGGTATTGACCGCCGCGCTGCCCCACAACGATTCCAGCGCGGCGCCGATCTCGTCGTCGGTGACCGAGTCCAGGGCCCGGCTGGGCCCGATCAGCCCGTCCTCGCCACGGCCGTCGAGCTGGTCGACGGTCTTGACGATGGCGATGCCGTAGGCGCGGCGGGTGTTCGCCGAGCCGATCGTGTCGAGGAACGCCTCGGCGGCGGTGCGCAGGGTGCGGGTCGGCGCGGTGCGCAGCCGGGTCACCTTCGCGGCCATCGAATCCCCCGTTTCCGGCTTGCCCCGGATAACGGGGCCGCTTCGCGTCGGTGCGACGGTAGGTCCGCCGCAGGTCGACTCTCACGTTACCCCGGATAACAGACCGTTATCCGGGGTATCAGCGCAGCCGGGGCGCGTGGACGCCGTCGCGGGAGGGGCGTGATCTGGCCGGGGTCAGGCCGTTGGCTGTGGTGACCGGGCCGAGGCGGGCGGCAAGGTGCGAGTCGGGGGGTGCGGCGGCGCCGCATCTCCCAGTAGTAGCTCAGTGCTACTGCGCCCCAGCCGGCGGTGGCTGCGGCGCAGGCCAGCACGGTCGCCGCGAGGACGAGGGCCAGCGCGGTGTTCACGCCGCCCCCCGGCGCGACGGAGGCGTGGGGCGGGGATGACCGTGCTCGCCGGAACAGGTGGTGCCGGAACAGGCGGTGTGGGCACGGGTCGGGGTGACACCGTCCATGATCTCGGTCCACCAGTCGTCGAGGGGGCTGGGTTCGGGCCAGCAGACGACTCCGCTGTCGCCGGGGGTCGGGGTGGGCGTGACGTTGCGAGGCATAGGGGGTCTACTCCTGGCAGGACAGGGGCGGTGGTTCAGGTGGCGCGGCGTCGGCATCGTGGCCGGAACCGCGGCCGGTCGCCGGTCTGGGGTTCGGTGCCGGGTCGGTGGTAGGTCAGGACCCGGGCGGCTTCGGGGCCGCGGCCGGTGTCGGTGGTGGTGAACACGACGCGCTGGCCGGAGTGCAGCGTCTTGTAGCCGGGGGACTCGATGGCGGTGTAGTCGCAGAACACCGGCGGTCCGCCGTTGTCGGGGCGCAGGAACCCGAAACCCTTCTGCGCGTCGAACCATTCGACCTGTCCCGCTGTCCAGTCCGATGCCGTCTCATCAGGGTGAACGGGGTCGGTGGCGGGCTGCTGGTCAGTGGGCCAGTAATGCGAGGTCGTCATCATCGTCGTAGGGGGTGCTCCAGGCTTGCTCGAAACGATCGGCCACATCGGCGGTATCGAGTCCGGCCGGGCCGGGTGTGGCGGTCTGGACGGCGTCGAAGTCCGGGCCCAGGTCGCGGTCGGCCTCGTCGGCGAAGGTGTGCTGTTCGAGGCGGTCGGCCTCGGACGCGGTCGGTAGCACGGTCATGGCGGTCCTCCTCGTACGGGCTCGTGGGACGGAGTCGGTGGCCGGGCGCGGTGCCCGGCCACCGGGACCGAAGGAAAACGTTGTTCAGCTCATCGGAAGAGTCGATGTCGTGGATCTGTCGATTGCGCATCACCTCACTTCGAGAATTTGTGTGATCGGGACAGCGCGGCCGTTCCGCCGCCACGGAGGGCTGCGCTGGGTCGGTGTCCACTGCGGTGAGCTCGGCCGGGCCGGTGGTGGGTAGGCCCGCTGTTGTCGTGGTGGCCGGTGCCGGTGGGGGTCACCGCCGCCGGGGCGAGCCGGTGGCCGCGGTGGTGGATCGATGCCGGTGAAGACGGCTTCGATCTCGGCGACCAGGTCGGCGTAGTCGGGATCCAGCGCCCACAGTTCGGTGTCGTCGCACCAGCGGTCGGGCGTGGTGTCGATGATCGAGGCAGACATCGTCGAACCTCCCATCGCACGGCTCAGGCGTTGATGGCCTGGCGTTCGTCGTTGCGGGCGATCTCGATCTTGCGGGGCTTGGCCTTCTCGGCCACCGGGATGATCAGGCGCAGCACTCCGTCGCGGTAGTCGGCGCGGATGGCGTCGGTGTCGAGGTTCTCGCCCAGGAACAGCTGTCGGGAGAACACGCCGCGGGTGCGTTCGGCCGCGATCATCGTCCTGCCCGAGTCCAGGCCCGGCCGTGACGCGCGCACGGTCACCACGTTGCGCTCGACATCCAGATCCAGCGAATCCGCGTCGATACCCGGCAGGTCGAGCTCGACGAAGAACTCGTCGCCGTCACGCCAGGCGTCCATCGGCATCGCCGCCGGGCGGGCGGGTGTCCCGAACACCTGCTGGGTCAGACGATCCAGGTCACGGAACGGATCGGTACGCATCAGCATGGTCGCCACCTCCAACTCACTCCATTCTCGGTAGATTCTCGGCCAGATAACCTCTGCCATCCGGCATAGATATTATTTAGCACTCGACTCAGGAGAGTGCAAGTGTCTACATGAGATAATCTGGATTCGAGTACAGAAGACGAGGTGAGGACAGGTGATGGACCCACAACGCGACACAATGCCGGGCGCCGGGCGGGGGGTGTATGCGATCTCGGTGGCCGCCGAGCTGGCCGGGATCGGGGTGCAGACCCTGCGCCTCTACGAGCAGCACGGCCTGCTGATCCCGGCTCGCAGTGCCGGGGGCACCCGCCGCTACAGCGGCGCCGACCTGTCGCGGCTGGCGCGGATCACCACCCTGACCGGGGAGGGTGCCAACTTGGCCGCGGTCGCGCGCATCCTCGAACTCGAAGACACCGTGGCACGGCTACGCGAACAGCTCCGCACCGCTCAGCAGCCACCGCAACACCCGCCGACCGCCGAGCAGGGCTGACCGGGCCCGTCCGGGGTAGGGCCGCGGCCGATTCATCCCGCAGGCCGTCGCCTGAGTCAGAACAGGGTGTCGCGGACCCGCAATGGCCGATACCCGGTCGGCCCGAGCGCGGCGAGTTCGGCGTCGATGTCGACTTCGATCGCGCCGAAGAAGTTGATGTTGGCGCTGTGCGCCGGGGAGATGTGGGCCAGGACCTCGTCGTCGATGCGTTGCCCGGCCCGGCGCATCTGCTGCGCGGCGAGCCCGTAATACTCGGTGGTCCAGGCGATCACGGCGTTGGTCGCCAACGTCAGGCACCACGCTTGTTCGGTCTGCTGTTCGAGGTGGCGCGCTCGGATCATGCCCTCGTGGGCGTAGAGCAGGTCGCGGCGCAGCGCGTGCAACGATTCGCCCTTGTTGAGCTGGCGGGAGATCTTGCGCCGGTAGTCGGGGTCGGAGAGGTATTTCGCGGCGTAGATGGTGCGTCGCAGTGCCCCGTACTCCTTGAGCGCTGCGGCCAGGGTGTTCTGACGCCCCGAGGCCGAGAGCTTGCCGACCAGCAGGGAGGCGGTGGCGTGCCCGAACTTCAGCGACCCCGCCAGGCGCAGCAGGTCGTCCCAGTGCTCGGCGATCAGCTCCAGGTTCGCCTTGCGGGTCATCAACGGTCCCGCGTGCGGGAACCGAGCCTCGGCCTCGGCGCGCGGGCCCGGCCGGTAGAGAGTGATCCGGCCCAGGTCCCGGATCCGTGGGGACAGCTGCATCCCGAGCAGGTCGAACAGCCCGAAATTCACGAGCGTGACCCCGTGGGTGTCGGTGGCGTGCTCGGTGATCGGCAGATCGGTGGCGTTGCCCAGGATCTCGTCGAGCACGTAGTGGGCTTCGCGTCTGGTCGCCACGATCACCTTGGTGCCGTAGGTGGCGTGGGTGTCGGTGACATGGGTGTAGGTCGACAGGCCCTGATCGGCGAAGTAGCGGCTCATCGGCCGCGCGGTCGTCGACTTGCCGCGCGTCGGGAAGCGCTGCCCGTCGCTCGAGGACACAGTGCCGGTCCCGAACACCGTGGTCAGCGGAAGCCGCTGGTGATAGTCGATGAGCACCAGATTCGCCGCGCGCAGGGTCTCCTCACGCACATACCATTCGTCGGTCCAGGACAGGATGTCGTAGCTGATGCCGCAGGCCTCGGCCATCCTGGTCAACCCGAGGTTGGTCGAGTGCGCGAGCAGCACCGCGATCAGGTTGCGTTTCAACTCCGGCGTGCGGGTGGCCTGGCCGCCGGCGTGGGTGAAGCAGTCCAGGTAACCGGTGCGTTTGTCCAGCTCGATCAGCAACGACACGATCGGCGCGAACGGCAGCATCTCGGTCAGCTCGGCCTTGAGCGCGATCGCCTCGGCCGGAACGTCTTCCGCGGTCAACGGCGAGATCACCAGGTCCCCGTCCTCGTCGACCCGCACCGGGCCCTCACCCTCGGCGAGCACCGTCTCCAGCTCACCGAGGGCGGTGTGTAGTTCGTCGACGACGCCGGCCAACGCGGCGCCGGGATCGGCGGACCGGCCGACCAGGCGACAGAATTCCTCGCGCTGTGGGGCCCACGCCTCGTCGGTGAGCAGGTAGGCCGCGGGGTCAGCGTAGCGGCGTGAGCCGGGCACGAACACGTCCCCGCTGCGCAACCCGTCGCGCAGCCCGAGCAGCACGCACAACTCCCAGTAGTGCCGATACGCCGTGGCGCTACCGGTTTTCCGGGCTTGGTCGAGGTAGCCGCGCCACTTGGTCGGCACGAACCCGGTCGGGGCGTCGTCGAAGACCTTGCGCCGCCCGGTCGCGTTCAGCTCGCGCAGCATCGCCACCGCGACCAGCAGCTCGGTCGCGGCGGTCCCGCCGGCGAAGCGCACCGAAGCCAGCACCGCCGGGGTGAACTGGCGCAGATAGTTGTAGGAGGAATCCAGCGCGGCCAGATGCCCGTGATCACGGGGAAGGCGCGGTTTGGCCTGCGCGATCGCCGCGCGCAGGCGTTCCCATCCGATCTTCTCTCCGCGGATCAGCCCACCGATCTCCTCATCCGCGACAGCCGGGTCGGTGACGATCGCCAGCAGCTCGTCGAGCAACCCTTGGCGGTCCTCTCCTGTCTTGCCGCGTTCGGCCAGTTCCTGCTGCATCCGGCGTTCGGCGGCCCCGAACTTCGCCGAGATCGCCTGATCGAACAACGCGACCACCTCGTCGAGCACGTCGGTGCCCGACTGGGCCAGCACGGTGAGCAGGATCGGGTACCGCCGCTGCGGATCCCGGCGTTCCAGGGCTTGCGGGGTCAACCGGCGACCCACCGCGGCCAGGAACCGGCGCCGCTCGGCCGGTAGCGCCGACAGGTCCAGGCGATCAGCACCCAGCCCTCGCAGGAACGCCAGCTTGTCGACCTCGGCGCGCACCCCGGCCGCCGAGGCCTCCACCGGCCCGGTCGACAGCCACCGCAACCGCGAGATCCCCAGCGAGGCGTCGGTGGCCAGCAGTCCGTCCAGCTCCGCGCAGCGAGCCGGGGTGAGTTCGTGGGCCAGCCGGTCATAGGTCTCGGTCTGAGCCTGGTGGCGGGCGTGCGCGACGCGCTCGACCACGGTGACCGGGCCGGGCCGGATCACCCGCGCCGAGATCAGGTACTCACATCCCAGCCGGAACAGCAGGGTCGGGGAATCGTGTTCCATCGCCCGCGCGAGCAGGAACTCGTCGAGTTCCTTGAGTTCGAGCGCACCGGCCGCCCGCCAGCCCAGGTACTGCGCGGCCAGGCGCACGTGCTCGGTGCGGGTCTTGGCGCGCCGGCCGTAGCCACCGATCTCTACCGGATCCACCCCGAGCTGCTCGGCCAGACGCGCCACCGCCACCGGCGGGGCCGTGACCAGGCGGTCCGGCACGAATCCCAGCCACGGCAGCGTGCACAATGCGATCGCCAACCCCAACCGGTCCGCCGGGCCACGCCCGCGGCCCGGATCGACGAACGCCAGATCCGACGGCGTCAAAGTGAAGTACCGGAACAGTTCCTCGCGACTGATCTCGGGAAACCCCCGCAGACGTTCCAGTTCCTCGTCCGCGAACATCCGCGTCGCCACGAAACCCAGCCTCCACCAGAGCCGACCAACATCATCCCCGGCAGCCAAGCACCAACGCGCCCCACACGCACACCGAGCACGAGAACCGGTGCCCAGCAGGCGGCTACGCCATATCCGCCCGATTTTCGGCGGATGCTACGGCTACCCCTAGGTTTGCGGGAATGAGTTTCCGGCTGGCCGCCTACGCCGTGTGCATCGAGGACGGTCGGGTGCTGCTGGCCCGCCATGTATCGCGGACCGGCGAATCCACCTGGACCCTGCCGGGCGGCGGGGTCGAGCATGCGGAGGATCCGTTCGATGCGGTGACCAGGGAACTCACCGAGGAAACCGGCTGCCACGGGGTCGTCGAACGCTTGCTCGGGGTGGACTCGCGGGTCATTCCCGCTGCCGTGGCACGAGCCGGAACCGAACATCAGAATGTCGGGATCTTCTATCGAGTCCGCATCACCGGCGGTCACCTCCGGCCCGAACCCGACGGCGACACCGCCGAGTCGGTCTGGACTCCGATGACCGACGTCGCGGGCCTTCGCCGGTCATCCCTCGTCGACATCGGACTCCGCCTGGCCCGGACCCTTCCCGCCTCCGGGCATGTCGATCCCGTGCCGGTCAGCGGGTTGATCCAACACTGAGAACCACCGGCGGGCACGGCGCGATCAGTCGATCGGGCTGTGACCCAGCAGCACCCGACCGCTGAAGCGGGTCTGCTTGGCGCGGGGCAGGGGATGGAACTGACAGCCGTGGATGTCGCGGTAGAGGCGCTCGAGCTCGCAGGCGCGGGAATAGCCTGCGCCGCCGGTGGTTTCGATGGCCAGGCGGACCGTGGTGATGAGCGAATCCGCCGCGACGGTCTTGCGGCTGAGGGTGCGGGCCGCGTAGGCATCGGTATTGGCGAAGGTCAGGTCCTCGGAGTCGGCGAACATGGCGGTGATCAGGTCCGAGGCGGTCGTGTAGGCGTTGAGCATCTCGCCCGCCGACTGCACCGTGTGCGCTTCGGTGCGACCTTCGAGCATGTGGGCGGTCAGGTCGACAGCGGTGTCGGCGACACCGAGATAGGCCGCCAGCACCAACGGCAGCGCCGCGCCGATCACCACGTTCAGCACCGGCGGCCACGGACCGGCCGGACGGATCAGCGAGATCGCGGCGTCCGGGACGAACACCTCGTCGAGCACGACGGTGTGCGATCCGCTCGCACGCAAGCCGAACGAATCCCAGGTCTTGTCGATGCTCACACCGGGCGCCGTCATCGGCACGGCGAAGTGCAGGACCTGATCCTCGAAGCGGACGCTGGTCACCAGGACGTCGCCGACCTCGCAGCCGCTCGCGGGCGCCTTCCTGGCACTGACCGAGTAGCCGCCGTCGACGCGCGCGGCCGCGCCGTTGGAATCGACCCAGTCCGACGCCCCGGTGCTGACCAGGATCGCGCCCGCCGCCACCTTGGCGAATACTGCGGACGCGTCGACGCCGTGCTTGTGCCGCCAGACCTGCGCGGCCACCAGATGCGAATGCATGGCGAAGGCGACGGCGGTCGACGGATCATGGCGACCGAGCTCCCGCAGGATCTCCCCCATCTCCCGATGGGTGGCGCCACCGCCGCCGAACTCGACCGGCACGAGCGCGGCCGAGAGTCCGTCGGCGCGGAGCCGGTCGAACGCGGCGACGGAGATCTCGCCGGTGCGGTCCCGCTCGGGGACCTCCGAACGCAGGGATTCACCGATCGCGCGGGCCAGGGCGACGCGGTCGGTACGGGACGTGGTGTCGGAAAATGTGGAAGTCATGTTTCGAAGGTAGGAAGCGCCGCGATAACCAGATAGTCCAGAAAGTGGACTCCCCCGGTCCAGGAAATGGACCCCGTCGGCGAGGTGACCATGACTGATACGACCGCAGGCTACGGCCAGTACTGCCCGATCTCCCGCGCGCTCGACGTGCTCGGCGAACGCTGGTCGCTGCTCATCCTGCGCGACCTCTACCTGGGCACCACCCGCTTCAACGACCTCGCGCGCGGTCTGCCCGGCCTGTCCCGCAGCCTGCTCGCCAAACGGCTGCGCCAGTTCGAACGCGCCGGGCTGCTCGACAAGATCGGTGCCGACCACCTGCTCACCGAAGCGGGCACCCAGCTCCAGCCGATCCTGTTCGGCCTGGGCGAATGGGGTGCCCGCTGGACCTTCAGCGCACCCCAGCACGAGGAACTCGACCCCGCCCTGCTCGTGTGGTGGATGCACACCCGCGTCGACACCTCCGGATTCCCAGGCAGGCGCCACGTCCTGCAGGTCCGGTTCACCGACGACGTCCGCCGATTCTGGATCGTCGTCGAGGCGGGCACCCCCTCGGTGTGCGAGGCCGACCCCGGCTACCCGGTCGATGTCGCCATCGTCGCCGACGTGGCCGCCCTCTACGAGGTCTGGCTCGGCCGCATGCCGCTGACCCACGCCCAGCGCACCGGACGGGTGACCTTCGCCGGTCCGGCCGCGCTGACCCGCCGCATGCCCGGTGTCCTCCAGCTGAGCCCGGTCGCCGGCTACGTCAGCGAAGCCGCCCTCGCCGAGAACCCCACCGCGCGCGCGTCCTGACGACGAGCCTCACGGCCACAGGCGTTCGCGGACCCAGGTGTCGTCCACGCCGCGGTACCGCAGCCGGAGATGCCGTCGGTCGTGGCTCGCCTGCCAGAACTCGACCTCGACCGGCGCGATCAGGTAGCGCGTCCAGGTGTCCGGTGCCGTGCCGGGGTTCTCGTCGACCCAGCGTTCGGCCTCTCGTGCCGCCGCGGTCAGCTCCGCCGGATCGTCGAGCACCTGGGACTGCCGTCCGATAAACGCCTCGACCCGCGAGGCCGGTGGCCGGGCGAGGAAGTCCGCGGCGGAGACGTCCGGCGCGGCGGGAGTCACCGGGCCGCGCAGGCGGACCTGCCGACCGCGCCCCGGCCAGAAGAACGTCAGCGCCGCGTGCGGAGTCTTCGCCAACTGCCGGCCCTTCGGGCTCTCCGAACTGGTGGCGATCGCCCACCCCGACGGACCGACATCCTTCAGGATCACCACGCGCGCGTCGGGAGTGCCGTCGGCGTCCACGGTCGACAGCGTCACCGCGTGCGGTGCCAGCACGTGCTCCCCGGCCTCGGTCAGCCAGTCCAGGAACAGCTCGTGTGGTGTCGGCGGAGCCGAGTCCGGGTCGAACGCCGGGAGCTCGGCGGGAAAGGAGGCCCAGCCACGCAACGAAACCATGCCCCGACGGTACGGCCGGCTACCCACGCCCCGATCATCCACCCACTGTGAAAACGTGTCGGTTATCACTACCGGCCCGCCTTGTTGGCGGCGGCCGTAATCAAAACGTTAAGGTTTCAGGCATGGTTCGTCACGGAGCAGCGCACACCGACCCGGATGTGCCGAATGTTCCTCTCCCCCAGCAACATCCGGCACGTCTCGCACCCGTCGACGAACCCGCCGGCACCCCCGAAACCGCATCGGACCACGTCGACGACCATTTCCCGCGACTCGGCGACACCAGCTTCCTCACCACCGCGGCCCGGCATCGGCTCGCCGCCTACATCCACACCAAGCTCGCCGAACTGGCCGAGATGCCATGACGGTCCGCCGATGACCTAGGCTCGAACGCCAGGAGTCATCGGCGACAGACTGATTCACGCGAGGAGCGGCGACGTGAGCGGCAGCGACGCAGCGGTCGTCCTTCCCGAACAGGTACGGACCGAACTGCGCCGCGGCGTGCGCAGCGTCCTCGTCGACACCGCCGCGCTGCGCCTGGTCCGCGAACGATTCGACGACGGCCAGGCCGACGCCCTGCGCCGCTACCTCGAAGCCTCCCAGTCGGCGAACACCCTGCGCGCCTACCGCACCGACTGGATCGCCTGGGCGGGCTGGTGCGCCGCCGAGCACCGGCAGGCCCTGCCCGCCGACCCGCTCGACGTCGCCGTGTACCTCGCCGCGGCCGCCGATGCCCGCCGCGACAACGGCACCTGGGCGTTCAGCCCCGCCACCCTCGACCGCAAGTCGGCCGCGATCGCCGCCGTGCACGCGGCCAACGGAC
This sequence comes from Nocardia sp. NPDC050718, assembly GCF_040654235.1. Classification (NCBI taxonomy): domain Bacteria; kingdom Bacillati; phylum Actinomycetota; class Actinomycetes; order Mycobacteriales; family Nocardiaceae; genus Nocardia; species Nocardia sp. NPDC050718. Next base: position 575,429 of record NZ_JBFAHQ010000004.1, read on the forward strand.
TACCCTCGCCGACCCGCTCCGACGTCGTCCGGCTGACACTGCGCGGTATCCGGCGCACCCGCCGCACCCCGCCGACCCGCAAACGTCCCGTCCTGCTGCACACCCTCGACCAGCTGCTCGCCGAACTCCCCGACCCCGGGTGGCCCACCGAGCCCGCCCGGCGCCGCGACGCGCTCGCCCTGCTGGTCGGCTTCGCCGGCGCCCTGCGCCGCAGCGAACTCGCGGGCCTGCGCGTCAGCGACGTCCACGTGCGGACCGATCACACCACCGGCGAACCGCTGCTCGTCGTGCATCTGCCGACCACCAAGACCGACCCCACCGGCGTCGCCGAGCAGCGCATCGCCCTACCGCGCGGCAAACATCCTCGCACCTGCCCCATCTGCGCCTTCGCCGACTGGATCCGGCTCCTGGAGGTGCACGCGGCGGCGGGTGACCTCGGCACCCGCACCTGGACGGCCGACCATCCTGTGGCCGACACGACGATCCATCGCTGCCACGGCTTCACCGGCACCCCGCTTGCCGCAGACATCGACCGCCCGCTGTTCCCCACGATCAACCGGCACGGCTCCGTCGGCGCGGCCCCGCTGTCCGGGCGCGCGGTCGCCGCACTCGTCAAACGCTATGCCGCCCGCGCCGGCCTGGACCCCGACCTGTTCTCCGGCCACTCACTGCGCGCGGGCTTCGCCACCCAGGCCGCCCTCGGCGGCGCCAGCGACCGCGAGATCATGCGCCAGGGACGCTGGGCGAACCCCCGCACGGTGCACGGCTACATCCGTACCGCGAATCCGCTCGAAGACAACGCCGTCACCAAACTCGGGCTCTGATGGGGTAACTCCGGCGAGATCCACGCGAGTGCCCGCCGCCGAACACCGTAGTCGCTGTGACATCTATCCCGTTGTCCGAAAAAGCATTTCATGGCCCGAAAAAGTCGGATCAACCCGAGTCGACACCGTGACCTGCGAAATGACGAAATCGCTGCGTCGATCGGTGAAATCGAGGCCCGAATTCGACTGTCCCGTTGCGCCGAGAGATTCTTTATGGCTGCAGAAGCACGCCGATACCGTCCGCTGCATGGAGTGGAATTTCCGATCAGCCGAAGAACTCGCCACCGCCCTGCGTGCCGGTGAGGTGACCTCAGCGGAACTGACCGAAGCAGCGATCGCCGGTATCGAACGCGACGACACCTCGATCAACGCGATCTGCGTGCGGACCTTCGACCGCGCCCGAGCCGCCGCGCAGCGGGCCGACCGAGCACGCGCCCGCGGCGAAGACCGCCCCCTGCTCGGTATCCCGGTGACGGTCAAAGAGAGCTACAACATCGCCGGGCTGCCCACGACCTGGGGAATGCCGCAGCACGCGAATCATGTACCCGCCGAGGACGCGGTCCAGGTGACCCGCCTCGAGGCCGCGGGCGCGATCGTGCTCGGCAAGACCAATGTGCCGCTCGGACTGCAGGACATCCAGAGTTTCAACGCGATCTACGGCACCACCAACAACCCGTGGGATCACACACGCACGTCGGGCGGCTCCTCCGGTGGATCGGCGGCGGCTCTGGCGTCCGGATTCGGCGCGCTGTCGATCGGCTCAGACCAGGCCGGTTCGCTGCGTACCCCCGCGCATTTCTGCGGCATCTACGCGCACAAGCCATCCCGCGGGCTGGCGGCACCGCGCGGAATGGTTCCTCCGACCACGCCCGCCTGGCCGGTCGACCTCGACCTCGCCGTCGTCGGCCCGATGGCGCGCACTGCCCGCGACCTCACGCTGCTCCTCGACGTCATGGCCGGGCCCGATCCCCTGACCCTCGGCGTCGGGTTCGATCTCGCCCTCCCGCCCGCCCGTCACCGACAGCTCGGCGACTTCCGCGTCCTGGTCCTCGACGACCATCCACTCATTCCCACCGGGTCCGCGGTGCGAGCGGGGGTGAACCGGGTGGCCGACGCGCTCGTCGACGGCGGCGCCCACGTCGACCGGCACAGTCCGCTGCTGCCCGATCCCACCGAAGCCGCGACGCTGTACATGCAGTTGCTGTTCTCGGGCTCCGTCGCCTACTTCCCCGTCGACGAGTACGAACAGCTCCGCCGCCGCGCCGCCGAACTGGACGCGGACGACCAGAGCCTGGACGCGACCCGGCTCCGCGCGATGGTGTTCAGCCACCGTGACTGGCTGGCGGCGAACAACCTTCGCGAACTCCATCGGCACCGCTGGCGGCAGCTCTTCACCGAGTACGACGCCGTGGTGTGCCCGATCACGCCCACGCCCGCGTTCCCGCACGACCATCACCCCCATCCCCTGGAACGCCGGGTCGATATCGACGGCACCACGTACCCGTACTTCGACCAGCTCGTCTGGGCCGGTGTGGCGACCACGCCCGGCCTCCCCGCCACCGCCATACCGGCGGGCCGCTCACCCGAGGGCCTGCCAGTGGGCGTACAGCTCATCGGTCCCATGTTCGAGGACCGCACCCCGTTGCGGCTGGCCGAACTGCTCGAACAGAGGATCGGCGGCTTCCGGACACCGTAGCGCGCACCAGCTCGGACAGCGCAACGGTGCCGAGCGCGGCCCGAACCGGGACCGGCAGTGGAAGGGAACCCGGTACGACCTCGGGTCAGTCGGCGATGCGGTCCAGCCGGAAGATGCGGAACTCGCGGCCGCCGGAGCGTTCGAACTCCATCTCGTAACCGGGCCAGAATTCGACGGCCAGATCCCAGACGCGCTTGCGCTCGACGCCGGTGATCTCGGCGACCGTCACCGGGAAGGCGGAACTGCTGTTGTAGCGCACCGAGGCGGTCCGGGCCGCGCGCAGATTCGCCGACCACGCGGGATGTTCCGGCTTGCCCCAGTTCGAGCCGACGAGATAGAAGCCGTCGCCGTCGGGGACGCACAGCAGCGAAGTCGTCCGCGGCTGGCCGGACTTGCGGCCGACCACGGTGACCTCGATCGACGGCAGGCCGGCCAGATCCAGAACTCCCCACCGGCCACCGCTGAGCCTGCGCAGCAGTCGTTCGGTCGGCAGCACGATGCCCGCACCGCGCATGACCCAGGGCTGTGCGGCGAATTCACGTGCGAGGGCAGGTAAGGGGTTCCGCGGCATCTTGAAATCCTGTCTCGAGCGAAACGGATACCTCGACTCGGAACGGCCTGCTGAGAGACAACTCACTCGCCCACCCGGAGCGCCGCCGCGACATGCGGGCGAGAGGGCCCTTCCCCGTCTATGCAGTGGAGCGGTGTTGACGTTCGGACATGTAGAGAACCTGTGGGCGGCTGGGATATCGAGGTGAGGTTACATATTTAGATGCGCATATCTACGTAACCATATGTTGTAGTCGAGGTTCGGGTTGGTGCGACGCCGCACCGGCGGGATTCCCGGAATCCGCCGTCTGGATGACGCACACTGGACAACTCCCCCACCTTCCCTTCAGGAGTGAGTGCCATGCCCTCCCCCAGCGGTCGCCGATTCCTCGCCACGGTCGCCTTGGCCGCCGCGACACTCCTGACGACCAGCCCCTCCCCCGCTCTCGCCCGCCCGCAGGCACCGGCCCACCTCGCACCCCTCGGGCCCGAATTCCTCTGGGGCGTGGCCGCTTCCGGATTCCAGGCCGAAGGCGATGCGCCGGACAGCAATTGGCGTCGCTACGCCGCGTCCGGTGCCACCCAGGACCCCTACCTGAACTCGGTGGACTTCCACACCAGGTACCGCTCCGACATCGCACTCGCCGCGGATCTCGGTGTGCGCGTGTACCGCATCGGCATCGAGTGGGCGCGGGTGCAACCAGGGCCCGGGGTCTGGGACGACAGCGCCCTCGCCTTCTACGACGACGTGGTCCGCACGATCACCGACGCGGGCATGCGCCCGATGCTCACCCTCGACCACTGGGTGTATCCGGGCTGGGCCGCCGATCGTGGTGGCTGGCGCGATCCCGAGATCGTGTCGAACTGGCTGGCGAGCGCGCGAGTGGTGGTCGACCGTTTCGCCGGCGCGGACCCACTGTGGGTGACCTTCAACGAGCCCACGTTCTACCTCGTCAACGAGGTACGCAAGGGCGGGATCGGCGTGGCCGACGTCCCGGCCATGGGTGACCGGATCGCCCAGGCGCACAACAGCATCTACGACTACATCCACTCGGTGCAGCCCGGCGCCCAGGTCACCAGCAATATCGCCTTCATCCCCGGCGTCGACGACGCGGTCAGCGGGCCTTTGCTCGACCGGATCGCCGCCCGCCTCGACTACATCGGCATCGACTACTACTACGGCGTCTCCCCCACGCAGCTCACCGTTCCCGACTTCGACCGGCTCTGGACGCTGCCACTGCAATCCGAGGGCATCTACTACGCACTCGACCACTACGCCCGCCGCTTCCCCGGCAAGCCGCTCTACATCGTCGAGAACGGCATCCCCACGGAGAACGGCCGCCCGCGCGCCGACGGCTACACCCGCGCCGACTCGCTGCGCGACACCGTCTACTGGCTACAGCGCGCGGTCGCCGACGGCATTCCGCTCATCGGCTACAACTACTGGAGCCTGACCGACAACTACGAATGGGGTTCCTACACACCACGATTCGGCCTGTACACGGTCGACGTGCTGACCGACCCGACACTGACCCGGACCCCGACCGATGCCGTCGCGGCCTACCGCGCGATCACCGCGGGCGGCGGGGTCCCGGCCGACTACCGCCCGACCAGGGCGCCGGTCCCGTGCTCGCTGGTCGACGCGGCGACGAGCTGCACCGATCCCGTGTCGGTCCCTCGGTAGCGGTTTCCGCGCGTGCCGGGTGCTCTACACTCGGGCGGGTGTCGAGCGCAACGTCACGCCCCTCCAGCGCCGTGAGCGGCAGACAAGCCCGATGGCAGCCGCACAACGACAGCCGCCGGGAGCGGATCGTGCTGTCGGCGGTCGAGTTGATCGAGCAGGCGCCCGCCGGCGTCGAGGTGCCGATCGTCCAGATCGCCGAGAACGCCGGCCTGGCGAAATCCGTGGTGTACCGGCAGTTCGCGGGGCGGGACGAGCTCGATCGGCGGATCCGCAGCGATATCGCCGACCGTTTCGTCGCCGATATCGAGGACGCGCTCGATATCGCCGACGGGTCCATCAACAGCATTCTCGTGCGCACGGTCGGCGCCGTGGTGACCTGGATCGAGGACCATCCCCGGCTGCACGACTTCCTGCGCACCGGCCCCTCGGACGACGATTCCGAGATCGACGCGATGAGCGCGCTGATCGGGACCATCGCGGCGTCGACCAGAGCCTTGGTCACCGGTCTCGCCGGTGTGGTCGGCGTGAGCGACGACGGCTCGGCCGACACGATGACCTTCGCCATCGTGTCCATGACCGAGGCCACCGTCACGCGCTGGGCCAACGACCCGAACCCGGTACTGACCAGGGACCAGCTGATCGAGGAGGTCGCCTCCTACGCCTGGCACGTGGTCGACGGTGTCGCCCGCCGCCACGGCCTGACCCTGGACCCCGACCAGCAGCTGGTCGAGATCATCACCCAGCTCGCCACGGGCTGAACGCCGCTCAGGCGACCCGGCGATGTCCGCGTTCGGGCTCGCTGCGATAGCGCGAGGCCGGACCGTCCACACCGAGCGTGCGCCACAACCGCCGGGCGATCGGGTTCATCAGACCGAGGTCGTCGGCCAGCTTGCGCATGTCACCGAAGTAGCCCGACAGAATCTTCTGCGAGTGCTCCGACTTCCAGAACGCCTGCTCGATCACCTCGCGGGGAATGTCGAACTCGCGCTCGAACGAGCGCGGCGGCGCCATGATCTCCCCGGCCAGCCAGCGCATGGCGATCGGGAACGCGACCGAACACGCGCCGCGATTGAACTTGCCCATCCGGCCGACGTGCGCGGCCAGGAACTCGCCGGCGAAGGAGATGTGGCGCGCTTCCTCGGCGATGTGGATCTCCATGGTGCGCAACACCATCGGCGGCATGGACGCGCCCTCGCGGATGACCGCCTTCTGATAGTGGTCGATCGGTTCCTCGCCACCGAGGATGCCGATGAACAGGATCGTGTGGGCGTAGCCGCCCGCGACCCCGATCAGCGGTGAGAGCACCTTGAACATGGGCCGCATCCCCGGCACGTCCACCCCGATGCGGTTCACCAGTTCCTGGAACATCTGGATGTGGTTGCACTCTTCGGTCATCTCGTGCAGGCAGTACCGGAACTCGGGCGAGCCGTTCGGCAGCTTCATGATGTACTGCATCATTCCGCGGATCAGGATGCTCTCGAAGGCCGCGCCGACCTTGATGGTGTTCGAGATCCGCCACTTCCCGATGGCGATCTGCCGGTCCAGCGGCTGATCGCGGTACCACTGCGTGGCGCCCAGCGGGTCGACGTCGGGTGAGAGAACCCAGCGCACGTCGTTCGGGTCAAGGGCGAGCTCCGGCGAATCCCAGTCGATATCGAGGTAGGGATCGAAATGCCGGTCGACGGACCCCTGCGAAAGGGTCGCCAGCGCATCTCGGTACTCCTCGGCGATGAGTCCGCCACGGCTCGATTCGGTCAGCGTCATCGGTGCCTCCTCGGTTCGCGTCCGGTCGGCGGCACTGTAAGCGCCGTCACACCGGTTGATCCGAGAATAACTGAGACTTACGGTCCCACACAACCCGCCACACCGACTTGTGACCGCCGGTCGAACCCACCGGGCATCCCGTCGCGGAACACGGGAACCGCGACGGGCGCTCGTTCGTCTGAGTAGACATGGGGATGTTCAGCAGAAGGCGCCGAAAGTCCAAGCGGCGCAACAGATCGGACGACACCATCGAAGACGGCGGCGTGGTCGGCGAGGTGCTCATCGAAGGCGCGACCACTGTCGCGCGGCTGATCGGCCGGGTGGTGTCGGGAATCCTGAACGCACTCACCTGAAGAATCTCGGGGACGTTCAGAACTGCTCGGCCAGGCTATTCGACGAGGAGGACGATCAGTTGGCGGGCCAGGTCGGCGTCGCCCGGGCCGCCCAGCCAGACCAGGGGGCGCCGGGGGTCCAGGCGGTCGAGGGCGTCGGGTAGGGAGCCGAAGACGCGGTCGGCGCGGACGACGCAGACCTGTGGGACCACTTCGGAGACGTCGGGGCCGCCGTCGATATCGAGGGCGAGGGAGCCGGTGGAGGCGTCGCCGGCCACCGCGTCGCGGACCACGGCGTCGCCGGACTCCGAGGCACCCGAGCCGCGATGCACGACCTCGTGGCCGGGAGCGCTGGCCCAGTGGTCGAGCCAGGCGGGGCCCGGTTCGACCGCGGCCAGGACCGAGCGCACGCTCATGCCGTAGAGGACATCGGCGACCGCTGCGGGCAGGCCGGCGAGGTCGACGGAGCGGACGAGCGAACCGTGTTCGCGCAACCGCGCGGCGAACTCGGCGAGGACGGCGGCCCGTTCGGCGGGATCGACGTCCTCGCCGTTCCGCGACGACCGCCGCATGGGCACCCGACGCTCGTCGTCGGGAAGGTCCAGCAGCCCGTCACGGACGCGGCGCAACATCTCCTCGCGTGAATTCACTCGGGCACTCCCGTTCGTTGGCGACACCCGTGGGCGTCGCCGGATACACATCTCTCTTTCCACATACCGTGGGAATCAGCTCGATCGCTACGGTACCGACCGGTCCACACTAGGCGGTCCGCCACACCGAACCGAACAGCTAGTTCACGGCAACGTTCGCGAACCCGAGCATCCGCAGCATCTGGTCGATCTGGAGTTCGAACACTTCGGCCCGGTCGGCGAAGGTATCGCGGCCGTACATGTCGAAGACGTCGAAGTTCACCGCGCCGAACAGGGTCGTCCAGGTGGTGAGGCCGGCCACGATCAGCCAGTCCGGGGCGGCCATGCCGAATTGCCCGCGAATTGCGGTGAAATCGGCCGCCGCCGCCGGTGACACCACCGGTTCGACGGCGGGAGCGCTGAGCTGTCCCGCCCGGAAGGCACTGTCGATGATGCCGAGCAGGGTCGCGATCACCCGGATTCCGGGCGTCTCGGTGTCCTCGGCGGGGGCGGCGTAGCCGGGCACGGGGGTGCCGAACAGCAGGCCGTACCAGGCCGGCTCGGCCAGTGCCCAGGTGCGCACGGTCCGGGCGACCACACGGAAGCGCGTCGCCGGGTCGTCGGGCGCATCGGCCAGGGCCGCGTCGACGGCGTCGCCGAGAGCGTTGTAGCCGTCCACCACGAGCAGGGTCAGCAACTCGTCGCGGCTGCGCACGTACCGGTACACCGCCGACGACACCACGCCCAGGTCGCGGGCGACGGCACGCAGCGACAACGCGGCCGCGCCCTGCGAGGCGAGGTGCTCGCGGCCGATCCGTTTGATGTCGGCGAGGGTCTGGGCGCGCGCCAGTGCCCGCGGCCCCGGTCGGTCGGTACTCATCTCCCGATCATCGCGCACCCGCGGCACGGTCCAGCCGCCGCCGCTCGGCTGTGTCGGCGACCGGCTCGACGACGCCCGCCGCGCGTTCGATCTCGGCGGCGAAGGTCGCGCCGCCGACCTCCCACGCCATGGCCAGGAACTGCTCGTGGAACCGGCTCAGGTCGACACCGACGTCCTCGCCGCCGTACCCGGTGCCCGCGGCCGCGCGGATCGTGCGCACCACGTCGTCGGCCAGCTCGGCGATCCGTTCCCGGATCAGGGTGCGCAGGACGCCGCTGAGGGTGATGTCGGTGCCGACGTCGTAGAGCACGAGCGCGCCCTTCAGCATCGGGCGGTCGGGCACGAACCAGGTGTCGTCACGACGCTCGAGGTAGCCCGCCGCGATGAGCTCGGCGAGGACATCGGTGCCGCGATCGCCGAGCAGTTCGGTCAGCTCGGCGTCGTCGACGATCACCGTCCGCTCCCCCGCCTGCACGGCGCGCGGATCGAACAGCGTGCGCCAGTCGCCCGCACCGGGCGACGGCTCGGCGTCGAACACCTCGCGGATGGCGTCCAGGCGCAGGCCGCGGGCCTGCATGGCGACGATGTCGCGGAGCCGGTCCAGGTGCGCGTCGGAGTAGACGACCTCCTTGCCCGCGCGGCCGGGTTTCGGCAGCACGCCGAGCGAGTGGTAGTAGCGGATGGTGCGCGCCGCGACGCCGCTGACGTCGGCGAGTTCCGCTCGGGTGTATCGGGGCACCCGACCAGCATAGGGCCGCCCGCGCCGGACTTTGACAGCTCTGGCTGTCGACGTTAGCGTTACCGACGTCACTGTCGACACCGATCGAGGAGCCCTCGTATGTCCGATCGCACCACCGACTTCGACGTCTTGATCGTCGGCTCCGGCTTCGGTGGCAGTGTCACCGCGCTGCGCCTGGTCGAGAAGGGCTACAAGGTCGGCATTCTCGAGGCGGGTCGCCGGTTCGCCGACGACGAACTGCCCAAGACCAGCTGGGACCTGCGCAAATTCCTGTGGGCGCCCAAGCTCGGCTGCTTCGGCATCCAGCGCATCCACCCCCTGCGCGATGTCCTGATCCTCGGTGGCGCCGGTGTCGGCGGCGGTTCGCTGAACTACGCCAACACCCTCTACGTGCCGCCGGAGCCGTTCTTCCAGGACGCCCAGTGGCGCGACATCACCGACTGGCGCTCCGAGCTCACCCCGTACTACGAGCGGGCCCAGAAGATGCTCGGTGTGGTGCGCAACCCGCACATGACCCCCGCCGACGAGATCTTCAAGGCGGTCGCCGAGGACATGGGCGTCGGCGACACCTTCGTGCAGACCCCGGTCGGCGTCTTCTTCGGTGAGCCGGGCCAGACCGTGGCCGACCCGTACTTCGGTGGTGCCGGGCCCGAGCGCACCGGCTGTGTGGAGTGCGGCGACTGCATGGTCGGCTGCAAGTTCGGCGCCAAGAACACCCTCGTCAAGAACTACCTCTACCTGGCGGAAAAGGCCGGGGCGCAGATCATTCCGATGACGACGGTCACCGCCTTGCGCCCGCTGCCCGACGGCACCTGGGACGTCGCGACCGAGCGCACCGGCGCGTGGGTGCGCAAGGACCCCAAGACTTTCACGGCCGGACAGGTCGTGCTGGCCGCGGGCACGCTCGGCACGCAGAAGCTGCTGCACTCGATGCGCGATCAGGGTGTGCTGCCGAACCTCTCGGACAAGCTGGGCCTGCTGACCCGCACCAACTCCGAGTCCATCGTCGGCGCCGCGACCAAGACCCTCGCGCCCGGCCAGGACTTCACCAAGGGCGTCGCGATCACCTCCTCGATCCATCCGACGCCCGACACCCACGTCGAGCCCGTCCGCTACGGCAAGGGCTCGAACTCGATGGGCCTGCTGCAGACCCTCATGGTCGACGGTGGTGGCAAGGTCCCGCGCTGGCTGCGCTTCCTCGGTATCGCGCTGCTGCATCCGCTGTTGCTGCTGCGCTTCCTGAGCGTGAAGAACTGGAGCGAGCGCACCATCATCTCGCTGGTGATGCAGCACCTGGACAACTCGATCACCACCTATACCAAGCGTGGCCTGTTCGGCGGGCGCAAGCTCACCTCCAAGCAGGGCCACGGCGAACCGAATCCGACCTGGATTCCGGCGGGCAACGATGTCACCCGCCGGGTCGCGGAGAAGATCGGTGGTGTCGCGGGCGGCACCTGGGGTGAGGTGTTCAATGTCCCGCTCACCGCGCACTTCCTGGGTGGTGCCGCGATCGGCGCCGACCGCGAGCACGGCGTGATCGACGCCTACCACCGCGTCTTCGGCTACCCCACCCTCAGCGTGGTCGACGGCGCCGCCGTCTCGGCCAACCTGGGCGTGAACCCGTCGCTGACCATCACCGCCCAGGCCGAGCGCGCCGCCGCCTACTGGCCGAACAAGGGCGAGGTCGACACCCGCCCCGAGCAGAGCGCCGGCTACACCCGGATCGCCCCCGTCGCTCCGCAGCAGCCCGCCGTCCCCGCGGGCGCGCCCGCCGCCCTGGTGCTGCCGATCGTGGAGATCCGCAGCAAGGAGCAGACCGCGGGCTGACCCCCGCCGCGAAATCCGGCCCCGGACAACGGTTCACACCGCTGTCCGGGGCCGTTCCCGTTCTCGGGCCTTCCGCGAATCGCGTGACCTCGATGCCGTCCGGTGCCCAGGTGCCAGGAGACTCAGAGGGCGTTGATCCGGGCGAGGGCTTCGAAGGCGAGGTCGGCTGCCTGCCATAGCACGGTGACCTCCGCGCGGACCGTCGGGGCGAGGGCGGGGTCCTGGAGGGCCAGACCATTGGTGAAGATGACGGTGTTGGCGCCGAGATCGGCGGCGATGAGCAGCTGTTCGGTGGCCACGCCCGCGCCGAAGAGCTGGTCGAGTCCTTCACCGACGAAGTAGAAGCGCCACAGCGGGCCGAGGTCGGCGCCGTAGGCCGCCTTGGTGCGGTCGACGATGAGGTCGCCCGCGGCGGCGATGGTGGCGACGATCTCGAAGTAGTCCTGCGCGTTCTCCGGTCGGCTGCCCACGGCCGCCACCGAATACGTCAGATCCACGGTCAGGTGGGCGTTGTAGCCCGCCATCGCGGTGCGCGCGCGGGAGGCGCCGCAGTCCTGCGCGAGGGCGAAATAGTGCGCCCACTGCGGCTCGGTGACGCCGCCGGTGAACTCGGCGTGCAGATTGTCGAGGAAGCGGCGCAGCAGTTCGGTGCTGATCGCGTGCGCGTACTCGCGATTCACGAAGGCGCCGGGATCGCGCTGCAGCGGCATGACGGCGGCGTATTCGACAGCGTCGAGCCCGATTGCGAACAGGCCGCGCAGGTCTCGGTGCTCGACGAGGATCTCGGTGATCCGGTGATGGCGGGCGACGGCGTCCTCGAGCCGGGCCAGCGCATCGGCGCCGGAGATCGTCGAGGTGTCCGAGAGCCGCGCGATCTCGGCGATGTCCCCGCCCGACAGTGTCGACCCGCAGGCCGTGTCGCGGACCGCGCCGCTCGCCGGTGCCGCGACGAGCGCGGGCAGGGTCATGATCACGGCCGCAGTGACAGCGGCGATCCCGCTCGATACACGCACCCGCAGATTCCACCATCCGCGCGGCCGAACCGCAGAACGCGACACGGCGACCGGCGCGTCCCTCCGGGCACCCCGGGTGCAATAGCCTGGGCGGATGCCGGAAACCATTGCGATTTCAGGGGCCAGTGGACAGATCGGCGGGCGGGTCGCCCGGCTGCTCGCGGACTCGAGCGCGCCCTTGCGGTTGCTCGGCCGGCGTCTCGACCGCCTGCCGTCGATCGCGGGGGCGAGTACGGCGGTCATCGACTACGCCGAGCCGGACACGGTGGCCGCCGCGCTGGCGGGCGTGCAGACCTTCTTCTTCGTCTCGGCCACCGAGAGCGCCGATCGGGCCGCGCAGCAGTCGACGGTGGTCAACGCCGCCCGCGGCGCGGGTGTGCGGCGCATCGTGTACCTGTCGTTCGTCGGTGCCGCGCCGGACTGCACCTTCACCTTCGGCCGCGATCACTGGTTCACCGAGCAGGCCATCCGGCAGTCGGGCCTGGACTTCACATTCCTGCGCGACAACCAGTATCAGGACATCATCCCGCACTTCGCCGACGCCGACGGCGTGATCGCGGGGCCCGCCGGTGACGGCACCGTGGCCGCGGTGACCCGCGCCGACGTGGCCGACTGCGCCGCCGCCGTGCTCACCACGACCGCCTATACCGGCGAGACCTTCGACCTCACCGGTCCGCGCGCCTTCACGCTGCCGGAGGCCGCCGCCGAGATGACCGAAATCCTCGGTCGCCCTTACCGTTTCGTTGATCAGACCGTCGACGAGGCGTATGCCACGCGAGCCAGCTACGACGCGCCGCGGTGGGAGGTCGACGGGTGGGTGAGCACCTACACCGCCATCGCGCAGGGCGATCTCGCCCAGGTCTCCGACGCGGTGGCCACCCTCACCGGTCGCCAGGCCACCGACTTCCGCGACTACCTGGCCACCTTGCCGCACACGCCCTGATCGCGGCGACGCGGGTCATGTCGCGTGGATCGGCTCGGCCTGCGCCGCCGCGGTTGTCGTGGGCGACGTCGGCCACCACACGCGGTCGCCGAGCAACGCGAACAGCGCGGGCACGACCAGGGTCCGCACCACGAAGGTGTCGAGCAGGATGCCGATACCGACGACGATGCCCAGCTGGGTCAGCGTGATCAGCGGCAGCACGCCGAGCACGCAGAACACCGCGGCCAGAACAACACCCGCGCTGGTGATGACCGCCCCCGTCGACGCGACGGCCCGCACCATGCCGCGCGTGGTGCCGTGCGCCGCGGCCTCCTCGCGGGCCCTGGTCACCAGGAAGATCGTGTAGTCCACCCCCAGGGCGACGAGGAACAGAAAGCCGAACAGCGGAACATTGGTGTCCAGGGCGGGGAACCCGAACACTGTGTCGCTGATCCAGCTCCCGGCGCCGAGCGCCGCGAGCGCGCTGAGCACCGTCACCCCGACGAGCAGCAGGGCCGCCGGGACGGCCCGCAACAGCACGAGCAGGACCAGTAGGACGACCGCGAGGATCAGCGGGATGACCAGCGCCTGATCCCGGCGGGCGGCGTCGCGGATATCGAGCGCCTCGGCATCGGACCCGCCGACGAGCGCCTCGGCGCCGGGTACCGCGCCGACCGCCGACCGGATCGCGGCGATGGTGGTGAAGGCCTCTGCCGAGCCGGGCGCGGCATCGAGCACGACCGACCAGCGGGTGCTGCCCGCGTCGGTGACGCCGGTGGCCGTGGCACGCGAAACACCGTGCACGCCTTCGATCTCCCGTCGCACGTCCGCGTCCGCGGTGGTGCGGGCGATCACCACGGCCGGATCCGAGGAGCCGGACGGGAGATGCCGTGCCAGGGTCTCGAGCCCGTCGACCGATTCCGCCTCGACCCGGAACTGCTCGGTGCGCGCGAGTCCGATATCCGTGGTCGCCAGCCCGGTGGCGAGCACCACCAGAACCGCCGACGCGACACCGGCCACCAGCGCGGGCCGGCGTACGACGCGGTTCGCCACGGCCGACCAGACGCCGTGCGCGGCCGTGTCGCGGCCGTCCGCGCGCGGCACGAACGGCCAGAACACCCGTCGCCCGCACAGCGCGAGGGCCGGGGGCAGCGCGGCGAGGACGAAGACCAGCGCGACGACGAGTCCCGCCGCGGCGAACGCGCCCAGGCTGCGCGTGTTGGGCAGCAGGGCGAGCAGCAGGGTCAGCAGGGCGAGCACGACGGTGATGTTGCTGGCGACGATGGCGGGCGCGGCGTGCCGCACCGCCGCGCGCAGGGCCACCCGATGGTCGGTGTGCCGGTGCAGTTCGTCGCGGTAGCGCGACACCAGCAGCAGGGCGTAGTTGGTGCCCGCGCCGAAGACCAGCACGCTGGTGATGCCCGAGGTCGACCCGTCGAAGGTGAGTCCGGTGAGCTGGGCCAGCGCGGTGCCGACGCTGGTGGCGACCCGATCCGCCAGTCCGACGACCGTCAACGGGACCAGCCAGAGAACCGGTGACCGGTAGGTGACGATCAGCAGGACCATCACCACGAGCGCGGTGACGAGCAGCAACAGCGCGTTCGCCCCGGAGAACGAGTCGGCGATGTCAGCGCCGAAAGCCGGTCCGCCGGTCACCTGAACGCGCAGCGATTCGGGCAGGTCGGTGGCGAGCGCGCCGCGCAGCTCCTCGATCCGGTCGGTGAGCGCGAATCCGTTGAGCTCGGCGGACACCGGGATCTGCGCGAGGACGGCCCGGCCGTCCGGTGCGGGCACGACGCGCGGTCCCTCGGACGCGGGCACGCCCGCCCGGGTGAGGGCGGCCTCCAGCGCCGCGAGATCCGGCGGGGTCAGCACTCCGTCGTCGACCCGCGTCGCCACCATGATCGCGGCGGCGTTGCCCGCGTCGGGGAACTGCGCAGCCGCCTCGGCCGCCCGTGCCGATTCCGCCGACGCGGGCAGCGACACCGGCGCCTGCCCCGCGCTGTCGTTGCCGCCTGCCCAGCCCATCACCGCTATCGCGGCCACGAGCACGGCCAGCAGCACCGCCCACGATCGCCGACCGGTCACCAACCCGGCGAACCGGTCCCAGCCCTGTCCGTCGCTCCCTCGCATCACGGGGAGACTATTTCAGAAACTTAACTAATGGGCAATGGTGGGCCGGCCGGGCGCTAAGCTCGCAGCCGGGTAGCGAGAGGAGACAACGCGTGGGCGAGGACAGCGTGAACACGGATCCGGCCGTCGACCGGGCGGGGCTCCAGACCGAGATCGCCCGCGATCTGCGCGCGCTGACCGCGATCTCCGAGCAGATCGGGCACGTCTTCGCACGCTCGAACAACTTGCGCCCGAATGATTTCCGCGCCCTGATGCATGTGGCGACCGCCGAGGCCGAGGGCGCGCCGGTGACCGCGGGTCAGCTGAGCAAGCTGATGGGCGTCTCCGCGCCCGCGGTCACCTATCTGGTGGAGCGGATGATCGAGTCCGGCCACCTCGAGCGGGTGCCCGATGCCACGGACCGGCGGCGCGTGCACCTCGGCTACACCGAGGACGGCATGGCCGTGGCGGCCGGCTTCTTCGGACCGCTCAGCGCCCGGACCCGGTCGGCGCTCGCGGACCTGCCCGACAGCGATCTGGCGGCCGCCCACCGGGTGCTGGTCGGGGTGACGGCCGCCCTGCGCGAGTTCTACGCCGACCTGCCCGAACCCGGATAGACCGGCACCGTAGACACGTCGATCAGGTCTCGTCGGCCGTCGGCTCGGCCGCCGCCGTCGAGGTCGAGGGCAGTACCGAATAGGCCAGGCAGACGATCGCGAAGAAGGCGTACCCGAGAGCCACCTGCGGCGCGGCCGCCCACTCGACCGCGTGCGCGTGGATGAGCCCGATCCAGCTCAGTGCCGCGCCGATGAGCGCGGCGAGTCCCGCAGCGCGGAACCGTTTGTCGAGGATGAACGTGACGATCGCGCCGAGGACGAGACCGGCCAGCACCGCGCCGGAGCCGAACGTCTTCAGCCCGTCGTACACCACGCCGGCCTGGCCCAGCGCCGCCGACCCGACCTTGTCGGCCGAGGTGCCCGCCGCCGACAGCGCGTTGTCGATCTGGGTCACCGCCCACTCCGCGAGGTTGGGCAGCAGGGCCGCGACCACCGCCACCGCATGCAACCGTGGGACGGCCTGGAACGCTTGGGCGCCGATCAGCAGGCCGATGTAGAGCAGGATCGGCACGATCGCCGGAATCGGCAGCACCGTCGCCAGCACGCCGAACAGGCCGAGCAGGCACATGACGCCGATGGTCAGCCCACTGGCCAGCGAGTACCCGGTGCGCCCACCGGCGTCTTTCCAGCCGGGATGGCCGATGTAGACCGCGGGCGGGAACGGTGAGCCGAAACCGGCCCCGATGACCGCGCCGAACCCGTCGGCGAGCAGGACGCTGCGCAGGTTGTAGTTGTCCCCTGCGGCCGCGGCACTCTCGACATTGCTCATCGCCTCGGTGAAGTTGTAGATGCCGAGGGGAATGGCGGTGGCCAGCAGCGGTGCCAGATTGCCGAGTCCGTCGAACAGCAGATCCAGGCGCAGATCCGGCAGGCCCAGCGCGATATCGCTCGCCGCCTGCGCCACGTCCGGTGCGGACAGATAGCCGCCGATCCAGCCGATCGCCGTACCCACCAGCAGCGCCACCAGTCCGACCGGGATATTGCCCGGCAGCTTCACATCGGTGAAGAAGCCGATCAGGATGATGGCCAGCACCGGCAGGCCGATCCAGGCCGCCTCCCACATCTGCGCGGCGGGCCGCATGGCGATGAAGGTGATCGAGATACCGGCCAGCGTGCCGAGCATGGCGGCGCGCGGGGTGACGCGGCGGATGTAGGGCCCGACGAAGGCGCCGATCATCACGATGACGCCGATCATGAAGGCCCAGGCCAGCCCGGCGGCCCACGCCTGCAAGGGATCTCCGGTCTTCAGATAGATCGGCAGCATCACCACGAACACGACGATGAACATGTGCGGCACGCTCGGCCCGTACGGCAGCGCGGTGACATCGCCGCGATTCTCCCGCCGGGCCAGCCGCCGCGCGAGGACCATGTAGTAGAGGTTGCCGAGGACCAGCGCGACCCCGAGCGCCGGCAACACGGTGCCGAGCACGTCGCCACTCGGGATCCGCACCACGGCGATGGTGAGCGTGGTGAGGGTCAAGACATTGACGAGGATGTTGAACGCCAGGCCGAAGAAGGCGTTGGTGTCACCGCGCGTCCACCACGGAAGGACCAGGGGCGCAGGGGGTTCGGGAGCTTTGCTGGTGGTGGTCGTGTCGACGGACATGGGTGTTCCTGTTCGCTAGGCCGTGACGGGGGAAGCGGTGGTGGTTGTCAGCGCGCCGACGACGTCGGCCGAGTCGGCGACCCATCCGAAGATCCCGCCCTGGGCGGCGATCATCGCCAGCCCGACGCGCTGGAACTCGGGGAAATAGGAGCCGACACAGTCGGCGACGACCAGGCACTCGTAGCCGCGGTCGTTGGCCTCGCGGACGGTGGTGTGCACGCACACCTCCGTGGTGACCCCGGTGACCAGCAGCGAGGTGATCGCGAGCCGTTCCAGCACCGCGCCGAGCTCGGTCGCGTAGAACGCGCCCTTGCCCGGCTTGTCGATCACCACCTCCCCCTCGAGGGGCGCGAGCTCGTCGACGATGTCGTGCCCGTATTCGCCGCGGATCAGGATGCGGCCGAACGCGCCGGGATCGCCGATGCGCTGGGTGGGATCGCCGCGCCGCAGTTTCGCGGGTGGACAGTCCGAGAGATCCGGCAGATGACCTTCCCTGGTGTGGATCACCGGCACGCCCGACGCACGCGCGGCGGCGATCAGCCCGGCCAGCGGATCGATGACCGCTCGTAACAGCGAGACATCGTTGCCCAGGCTCTCGCCGAAGCCGCCGGGGAGCAGGAAGTCGCGCTGCATATCGATCACGAGCAGCGCGGTCGTGGCCGGGTCGAAGGGGAACGGTGCCGGGGTGGCGGGGATCTCGGTCATCGGTGGTCCTCGAGAACGGTGGAGCGGGACGGGGTGACGGCGCGCGGTTCGTCGAGCAGGCGGGCGGCGGCCGCGAGGACGGTGTCGTCGGCGAGGGCGGGCCCGAACACCATGAGCGAGACGGGCCTGCCGTCGCGGGTGGTGCCCGCGGGCACGGCGACCGCGGTGAGGTCGAGCAGGTTGCCGAAGTGGGTGTAGTGCCCGAGGACGGTGTTGGTCGCGATCGGGTCGGCCAGGACCTGGTCGACGGTGAAGGTGGTGCCGATGGTGGGCACGACCATCACGTCGAAGTCCGCCCACAGCAGGCCGACCCGGGCGCGCAGTTCCTGCAACCGCTGCTGGGCGCGGAACACGTCGACCGCGGTGAAGCGCTGTCCGCCGGTGAGGATCTCGCGGATCACCGGCAGCAGCGAGTCGGGCCGCTCGGCGAGGAAGCTCTCGAACTCGACGAGCCGTTCGGCGACCCAGGGGCCCTGGTAGAGCAGGGACCCGGCGTCCAGGAACGGCGTGAGCGTGGTCGCCACGCAGTCGAAACCGGAGCGCGGCAGGCGATCCCGGGCCGCGAGGTGAGCGACGCGCATGGCGTCGTCGCCGAAGAAGTCGAGGTCGGTCTCGGCGGGCAGGCCGACCCGGATCGGCGTGCTGCGATAGCGCGGTCCACGGGACCGTGTCCACGGGTCGTCGTGGTCGACCCCGGCGATGATGTCGAAGACCAGGTCGAGGTCCTCGATCGTGGTGCCCATCAGGGTCAGGCAGTCCAGCGACTTGCAGGCGGGCACCAGCCCCACGGTGCTGATCAGCCCGCGCGACGGCTTCCAGCCGACGATCCCGTTGAGGGCGGCGGGCACCCGGCCCGAGCCCGCGGTGTCGGTGGCGACACAGAACGGCACCTGCCCGAGCGCGACCGCGAGCGCCGACCCGGAGCTCGAGCCGCCGGAGATCAGGTCGCCGCCGAAGACGCTGCGCGGCATCGGATACGGCGTCCTGGTGCCGTTGAGGCCGGTCGCGAATTGGTCGAGATTGGTCTTGCCGACGAACAGCGCGCCCGCGTCGAGCAGCCGCTGCACGGCGGGGGCGGTCCTGGTCGCGGTGTAGGCGTAGTCCGGGCAGGCCAGCGTGGTCGGGTACCCGGCGACATCGATGCTGTCCTTCACCCCGAACGGGACGCCGTACAACGGCAGCGCCCGCGCCCCCGGCCTACGCTCGATCTCCGCCGCGGCGGCGAGCAACGCGGCCCGCGGCACCGGGGTGATCCAGGTGCCGTCGTCGCCGCGGGCCGTGATCGCGTCGGCGACCCGCGCGGCGGTTCTGGCCGGCGAACCGTTGCCGTCCTGGTGCTGGGCGAGGATTTCCGCGACCGTGGGGCCTGCCGAACCGATCATGTTGTCGATTGTCGACAAAATGTGTGACGGCCGGAGGCGCCGTCTGTATCGGATGTGTTAGCAGATACCGAGTTTCAGGTATGTTTGCTCGCCGTGCTGCCGCAGGGCGGCCTCGGCGACGGCCGGGTCGTTCGAGGCGACCGCGGCCAAGAGCTCGCGGTGTCTGCGCACACCGTCGCGGCGGGCGGCGACCTCGGTCTCCTCGCGCAGGTTGCGCGCCATCGCCAGTTGCAGTTTCACCAGGATCTGGCCGTACACCAGATCGAGCTGCCGATTGCCCGCCAGCGCCACGATCTCGGCGTGGAAGCGGCGATGCGCGTCGTCGCGGGCGACCCAGTCGCCGCGCCGGTCGGCGGCGGTCAGCTCGTCGAGTGCGGAGCGCACGCCCCCGAGCCCGCGGTCCAGATCGGGGTGCGGCAGCGCGGTGGACAGCGCGTGGCGCTCCAATGCCCGTCGCACCTCGAACAATTGGACGATGTCGGCCGCCGACCACACCATCACCCGGTAGCCCCGCCGCGGCAGGTGCTCGATCAAGCCCTGCTCGGCCAGGCGCCGCAGGGCCTCGCGGACCGGCGCGCGGCTGATGCCCAGCCGCGCGCACAGCGCCTCCTCCCCCACCCGCACGCCCGGGGCCAGCGCGCCACTGAGCACCTCGGCCCGCACGTGCCGCGCCGTCATCTCCACCAGACTCGCCGGTAGCACAGTCGAATCGGATGCCGCTGCCGTCATAGGTCGAGTCTACGAACACCGCGGCGGGGCGGCCCCGGCCGCTAGACCAGGCGCAGGCTGGTGATCAGCTTCTTGGCCTCCTCGGCGCTCATCTCCCCGCTGGTATTGCGGTCGACGAGGATGGTCAGCACGAGCAGGGTGCCCGCCGCGTTGCGGAAGGCGAAGGTGTAGACCGAGTAGGCGTTGGCCGTACAACCGGACAGCTGGGGCTTCCACGGCCCGGTGCTCTCCACGAACTGGCCCGCGACTCCACTCTGGGTGGTCAGCGAGGTCGGCGTGGTGAGCTTGCCGCCGCTGGGATCCGAATAGCCGCCCGCCGCAGCGATTTTCGCGACCGTCTTGGCGGCGGCGGCCGGATCGGATTCCGTGGTCGCGGTGACGGCGGCCATGGCGCGATACGCCGAGCCGGGGCAGTACTTCTCGCCCTCGGTCGACTGGCCACGACCGTCGATGGAGCCGTTCGCCGTGCTGAAGCTCATCGTGTCGTAGGAGGGGGCGACCGCCCAGGCCGACGGCACGTCGTAAGCGACGCGATAGGTGGGGATGAGCACGCCCTTCGCCCCCGGTGTCACCGGGGCGGTGGTCGTGCCCGACAGCGATCCGGTGGGCACCGGCGCCGAGGTGACCGACGACGAGGACGCGGTGGTGGTGTCGTCGGAGGAACGGGTGCCGAGCACGACGGCCACGATGCCGACGGCCACGATGAGCACCGCCACGACCACCACGGCGATGATCACGCCCGCGCCACCACCGCCACCGCGCCGCGGCGGGCCCGGAGCGGGCTGTGGCGCATAGCCGTACGGCTGCTGACCGTACGGCGCCTGCCCGTACCCCGGCTGCGGCGCGCCGTACTGGGGCGGCGGATACGCGCCCTGCTGCGGTTGCGGGTAGCCGTAGGGCTGCGGTGGCGCGGGCTGCGCGTACGGTTCCGGACCGGTCTGTGGCGGCTGCCCCAGTCCCGGTGCTTCCCACCAGCGATCGCTGTCGTCCGCCACGTCGAGTCCTCTCTCACACCTGCCGCGACCATCCCGCAGGTACGGCCGGGTTCTCCCCGCCAGCCTAATGGCGAACGGTCGGCCGCGGTGGTCCGGACGGCGGGTCAGGCGGGGTGGATCGCGTGCGCGCTGATCTGTTCCGCCGCAGCGACAGTGGCCGCGCCGAGCGCGCTCACAGCAGCGGCCGACAGGCGGGCGTCGGGACAGCTGACCACCGCCGCCACCACCGCGCCGCTCGCGTCGCGCACGGGCGCGGCAAGGGTGACGACCGCGTTCTCCCGGCCGAGTTCGTCGGGCAGGTAGTCGATGGTGATCAGTTCGGTGATGACCGAGCCGAGCTGGGCGCGCAGCGCGGCGGTGATCGGCGTATCGCGCAGGCCGGCGAGCACCTCGAGCATCGGCGTCGAGTCGTCGACGAGGCGTTCGACGGAGTAGCCGCGCTGCCGGATCTCGGCGAGCACGCGCGTCAGGCGGTCGCGATGGGCCGGGTCGGCGGCCGCGAGCCACGCCCGCCGGACGGGTTCGGGCGCCCAGGCGACGAACTCCCGGCAGACCGGCGGCGCGAGCGGGAGCCTGCGGCCCGCGCGGATCCACCCGGCGGACGGTTCGCCCACCACCTCGGTGACCACGATGCTCTCGCCGTCGCGTTCGGCCAGGAACACCGGGTCGCCGGTGTGTTCGCACAGCGCGCGCAGGTGCGGCGCGGCGGTCCGGCGTAGGGGAAACGCCGCTTCGGCGCGCCGGGCGACGGTGAGCAGACGCAGGCCGATGCCGTAGCACCCGTCGTCGTCGCGGACGGTCCAGCCGTCGGCGGTGAGCTGGGTGAGCACGGCGTGCGCGGTGGCCCTGGACAGCCCGGCCTCCCGGACGATGCGCGCGAGCGACAACCGGTCCGCCGGATGCCGGGACAGCAGCTCGAGCACCTTCACGACGCGTTGCGTCGGAGGCGAGGCCACGCCTGGCTCCGCCACCTCACGCACGGATTCCGGGGTCACCTCTTGACCGGCGCGCTCGGCCCGGCTTATCGTCGGTGTCACAATATCGAACAATAGCGTCGAGTATTCGACAACGCAACCCGGCGGGGAGATTCCCCCGGCGGAGCACACAACGAAGTGGGTGAACGAGTGCAGACGGGGTACGAGCTGTCGCATCTGGCGGCCTTGGAGGCCGAGTCGGTGCATATCTTCCGGGAGGTGGCGGCGACCTTCGAGCGACCGGGGCTGCTGTTCTCCGGTGGCAAGGACTCGGCGGTGCTGTTGCATCTGGCGCGTCGTGCCTTCTGGCCGGCGCCGCTGCCGTTCCCGCTGTTGCATGTCGACACCGGGCACAATTTCGACGAGGTCATCGAGTTCCGCGACCGGACCGCCGAGCGCACCGGGGCGCGCCTGCTGGTGGCGTCGGTCCAGGACGACATCGACGCGGGCCGCGCGGTCGAGCGCCCCGGCGGCACCCGCAATCCGCTCCAGACCACCACCCTGCTGCGGGCGATCGGCGAACACCGCTTCGACGCCGTGTTCGGCGGGGCGCGCCGCGACGAGGAGAAGGCGCGGGCCAAGGAGCGAGTGTTCAGCTTCCGCAACCGGTTCGGGGAATGGGATCCGCGCGCACAGCGGCCCGAGGTGTGGAACCTCTACAACGGGCGGCACCAGCAGGGCGAACACATCCGGGTCTTCCCACTGTCGAACTGGACCGAGCTCGATATCTGGGAGTACATCGATCGCGAGGAGGTCGAGCTGCCCACGCTGTATTACGCGCACCGGCGCCGTGTCGTCGAGCGCGACGGAATGCTGCTGTCGGCGGGCCGATTCATCACCCCGCAACCGGGTGAGCGCACCTTCGACGCCACCGTCCGCTTCCGGACCGTGGGCGACGCCACCTGCACCGGCTGCGTCGAGAGCGAGGCCGACACCGCGGCGAAGGTGATCGCCGAGACCGCCGCCACCCGGCTCACCGAGCGCGGCGCCACCCGCGCCGACGACCGGATCTCCGAGACCGGCATGGAAGACCGCAAGCGAGAGGGCTACTTCTGATGAGCCGCAACCTGTTACGCCTGGCGACCGCGGGCAGCGTCGACGACGGCAAGTCGACCCTCATCGGCAGGCTGCTCTACGACTCCAAGTCGCTGTTCGACGACCAGCTCGCCGCGATCGAACGGGTCAGCACCGAACGTGGCGGCGACGCGGCCGATCTCGCCCTGGTGACCGACGGGCTGCGCGCCGAGCGTGAGCAGGGCATCACCATCGACGTCGCCTACCGCTACGTGACGACGCCGCGGCGCAAGTTCGTCATCGCCGACACCCCCGGCCACGTCCAGTACACCCGCAACATGGTGACCGGCGCGTCCACCGCCGATCTGGCGCTGATCCTGGTCGACGCCCGCGCCGGGGTGTCCGAGCAGACCCGCAGGCATGCGTTCCTGGCCACCCTGCTCGGGGTTCCGCACCTGGTGGTGTGTGTGAACAAGATGGATCTGGTCGACTGGTCGCAGGAACGGTTCGAGGAGATCCGGGCCGAATTCGCCGCGTTCGCCGCGAAATTGACGGTCGGCGACCTCAGCTTCGTGCCGGTCTCGGCGCTGCTCGGGGACAATGTCGTCGACGGTTCCGAGCACATGGACTGGTACCCGGGTCCGCCGCTGCTGCGCCACCTCGAGGACGTGCACATCGCCTCGGACCGCAATCTCATCGACGCGCGGTTGCCGATCCAGTACGTCATCCGGGCCCAGCAGGGTCTCGATCACCGCAGCTACGCGGGCACCGTCGCGGGCGGCATTTTCAAGCCGGGCGACGAAGTCGTGGTGCTGCCCGCCGGGCACACCTCCCGGGTACGCGAGATCTGGGGCCCCGGCGGCAGCAAGGTCGACGAGGCGTTCACCGGCATGGCGATCTCGCTGACCCTCGACGACGAGATCGACATCGGCCGTGGCGATCTCCTGGCCAGACCGGGCAATCGCCCGCAGCAGGGCGCCGACCTGGACGCGATGGTGTGCTGGTTCTCCGAGACCACGCAGCTGCGCGCGGGTGGCCGGTATCTGGTGCGCACCGCCGCGCAGACCTCCCCCGCCGAGGTGACCGCCATCGACTACCAACTCGATGTCAACACCTTGCACCGGCTCGAGGACGTGGACGCGTTGTCGCTCAACGACATCGCCCGGGTGCGACTGCGCAGCCGTCAGCCGCTGCTGTTCGATCCGTACCGGGAGAACCGCCGCACCGGCAGCTTCATCCTGATCGATCCCGTCACCGATCAGACGGTGGCCGCGGGCATGGTCACCGGACGCGACACCGGTGCGCACGCCGCGCCTGCGACGGTGGTCTGGCATCGCTCGGCGGTCGGCCGAGACGATCGCGCGCACGCCGGTGCCACGGTCTGGCTGACCGGCCTGTCCGGTTCCGGGAAGTCGACCATCGCCGTCGAGGTGGAGCGTCAGCTGGTCGACGCCGGGCGGGCCGCCTATCTGCTCGACGGCGACAATCTGCGGCACGGACTCAACGCGGGCCTCGGCTTCTCCGCGGCCGACCGGGACGAGAACGTCCGCCGGGTCGCCGAGGTCGCCGCACTGTTCGCCGACTCCGGCGCGATCGCGATCGTGTCGGTGATCAGCCCGTTCGCCGCGCAGCGGGCCAGGGCCCGCACCACCCACGACGAGCGCGAGCTGCCGTTCCACGAGGTGTTCGTCGACACCCCGCTGCCGGAATGCGAGCGCCGCGACCCCAAGGGCCTCTATGCGAAGGCCCGCGCGGGTGAGCTGCCCGGTTTCACCGGCATCAGCTCCCCCTACGAGCGACCCACCGACGCCGATCTCGTCATCACCCCCGATCTCGGCACCCCCGCCGAGATCGCCGCCCATATCCTCCGAGAGCTAGGAATCGCAGACCGTTGACCCATTCCAGCACCGCCACCGAAGCCGGGAGCACCGCGCCACCGGAGCCGTTGACCGCGCCGTTCACCGCCGCGGTCGCCCAGGCCGAGAAGCTCATCGCCGGCGCCGAATTCGTGCGCAGTGACGCCGATCTGGCCGAGGGCTACGACTATCTCGCGGCGAGCGTCGCCGCCTGCCTGCGCCTGTCCGGGGCGCACGGCACCAGCCATCCGTACTTCGTGTCCTCGACCGGGCCCTACGCCAAGATGGGCCTGGACAATCCGGACACCCTCTACTACCACGCGAACATCGAGCCGGACGCCGAGTATGTGGTGAGCGGTGTGCGCGGCAGCACCGTCGACCTCAGTTTCCAAGTGCTCAAGGGCGATTACACCGCGACCGAGGTGCCCGGCGGCGAGGACGCCTTCGACGACCGCCGGATCCCGATCGCCGACGACGGCAGCTTCTCGATCCGCTTCGGCCCCGCCAAGCCGGACGCCGGACCGGGCTACTTCGCGCTCGGTGACGGCGCGTCGATGCTGGCGGTGCGCGAGGTCTACAGCGACTGGACCGAGCGCAAGGGCTCGATCCGGATCGAGCGCGTCGACACCATCGGCACCGCGCCCGTCGAGCCGGATCTGGCCCGGATGCGCAAGCGCTACGGCGCCGCGGCCAAGATGCTGCTGACCCGGGTGCACACCTGGTTCAACTTCCCGAAGTGGTTCTACCTCGACCTGCCGGTGAACACGCTCACCGCGCCCCGGCTCACCCCGGGCGGTCTGAGCACCCAGTACTCCTCGGTCGGCCATTTCGATCTGGCCGACGATCAGGCGCTGGTGATCACCGTGCCGAAATCCGATGCGCCGTATCAGGGTTTCCAGCTGGGCAGCCTCTGGTACATCTCGCTCGACTACGTCAACCACCAGACCAGCCTCAATCACGCCCAGGCCCAGGTGGATCCGGACGGCATGATCCGGATGGTGGTGAGCAAGCGGGATCCCGGCATCACCAACTGGATCGAGACCACCGGCCGCACCAGGGGCATTCTGCAGTTCCGCTGGCAGCGCACCGATCGGCCGATGACCGAGGCCGACGGCCCGACGGTCACCGTCGTCCCGGTCGCCGAGATCGCCGAGCACCTTCCCCATTTCGACCACAACACGATCGACGCCGCGGGCCGGCGCGACCGGATCGCCGCCCGGCAGCGGGCGTTCGCAGAGAGGATGCTCGGATGAGCGGGGCACTGTTGGATGGAAAGGTCGTCGTCGTCTCCGGGGTCGGCCCCGGACTCGGACGCTCGATCTGCCTGGAGGCGGCGGCCGCGGGCGCCACGGTGGTGCTGGCGGCGCGCACCGAATCGCGGCTGCTGGAGGTGGCCGCGGAGATCGAGGCCGCGGGCGGCGCCACGCTCAGCGTGCCGACCGACATCACCGACGAGGCCGCGGTCGCGAACCTGGTCGCGCGCACCGTCGAGACGTTCGGCCGGGTGGACGCGCTGGTGAACAACGCGTTCTCGGTGCCGTCGATGAAACCGCTGGACCGCACCGATTTCGATCACATCCGCTCCAGTCTCGACATGACGGTGCTGGGCGGCCTGCGGATGACGCAGGCGTTCGCGCCCGCCCTCGCCGAGGCCAAAGGCGCTGTGGTGATGATCAATTCGATGGTCGTGCGGCATTCCGAACCCCGATACGGCAGCTACAAGCTGACCAAGGCGGCGCTGCTGGCCATGTCGCAGACCCTGGCCACCGAGCTCGGCGGCAAGGGCGTGCGGGTCAACAGCGTGCTGCCCGGCTACATCTGGACCGACCAGCTGAAGTGGTACTTCGGGCAGGTCGCCGAGAAGTACGGCATCACCGTCGAGCAGGTGTACGAGCAGACAGCGTCGAAGTCCGACCTGAAGCGACTGCCCGAACCCGAGGAGATCGCCCGCGCCGTGGTGTTTCTCGCGTCCGACTGGTCCTCGGCGATCACCGGCCAGACCCTCGACGTCAACTGCGGCGAATACCACAACTGAGCAAGGAGCTCCCTTCGATGACCGTGCGCACCGATGTCGGCACCGTGGCCGACCTGCACGCCTCAGCCACCAAACTCACCGGGCTCACCGATTTCGGGGCCGACGACTACACCGAGGCGTTGCAGGTGCTGCTCGACTCGTACCGTGACGAGGCCGGGCTCACCGAACTCGGCAGCAAGATGTCGCGGTTCTTCCTGCGCGGCACCCTGGTCGCCCGCGCGCTGAGCGAGGCCGCCTGGGCGGCCAACCCCGGCTATGTCGACACTCCGGTCACCCGGCCGATCTTCGTCACCGGCCTGCCCCGCACCGGCACCACCGCGCTGCACCGGCTGCTGGCGGCCGATCCGGCCAACCAGGGGCTGGAGATGTGGCTGACCGACTTCCCGCAGCCGCGTCCGCCGCGGGAGACGTGGTCGCAGAATCCGGCCTACCAGCAGATCGACGCGGGCTTGCGTCAGCATCAGGTGCAGAACCCGGAGTTCATGGGTCTGCACTACATGAGTGCCTCGGATGTGGAGGAATGCTGGCAGCTGCTGCGGCAGTCGGGCACCTCGCATTCCTACGAGTGCCTGGCCTATGTGCCGAGCTACGCGCAGTGGCTGGCGGGGCAGGACTGGACCCCCGCCTACGCGCGGCATCGCCGTAATCTGCAGCTGATCGGCATGAACGACAGCAGGCGCTGGGTGCTCAAGAACCCCAGTCACCTGTTCTGTCTGGACGCGCTGCTTGCCGTTTACCCGGACGCGATCGTCATCCAGACCCACCGCGACCCGGCCACCATCATCCCGTCGGTGTGCAGCCTCAACGAACACGCCACCCGCGGCTGGTCGACCGTCTTCACCGGGGAGACCATCGGGCGCACCCAGCTCGATCTGTGGGCGCGCGGCCTCGCCGAGTTCACCGCCGCCCGTGCCCGGCACACCGACGCCACCTTCATCGACGTCGACTTCGACGATCTGCGCGCCGACCCGTTCGGCGTCGTCGACCGCATCTACACCCGGATCGGCACCGATTTCACCGAGGAGGCCCGCACCGCCATCACCGCCCTCGACAACGAGAGCCGCACCGGCGACCGCAAACCCACCCACCACTACTCCCTCGCCGACTACGGCCTCACCGAGGACATGGTCGCCGAACGCTTCGGCAGCTGAGCGAGATCACCGATGAGCTACCCGACCTCGACCCCGTACCCCCGGGCCACCGTGGCGAGGTCGGACTCATAGCCCTGCCCGACGGCGCGAAACCGCCAGGTCTCGCCCCGTAGATACAGTTCGGCGAGCAGCAGGGTCCGTTCGACCGTGGCCGCGTCCAGGGTCGAACGGATCACCGCGCTCGCTTCGAGGCCTGCGGCGAGTTCGATCTCGATGGCGCCGACATCGCCGAAGGTCACGCCGGGTGCGTCGAGGGCGGCCGCGAAGACGACGCGGACGCAATGCTCGGCGAGGTCGTCCAGCGAAACGGCGATCGACTGCTCGGTCGGGCCTTCCTGCGCGAGTCTGGCGCCCTCGGCGACAGGCTGGTTGTAGAACACGAAATCGTCGGAACTACCGACCTTCTCCTCGGCGTCCACGAGAAAGGCCACCAGGTCCACGGCGGCGGTGCCGAGCTGGTTCCAGGTGGCACGCAACGTCCAGGAGTCCGATTCGATCGGCAGATCGATCACCTGGCCCCGGGCCAGGACGGTCGGCTCGGGTGCTGTCGGGACTTCGGGCGGAGGTTCGGATTCCGCCGTCGGCGTCCGCGTGAGCAATTCCGGTCCGTGCAGGGCCAGCCCGAGGTCGGTGGCCTTCCGCACCCGGCGATCCACGTCGCCTCCCGGACACGCGGCTAGCCACCGTCCTTACACTGGCATAGACAAGATTTCCGGGAATTGGCAGTGACCAACTCTGGGAAAAAGGAGGGCGCACACTCCCTTAGGACGTCACCAAGCATCCGCGTAGTGCCGAATTTGAATGAAGGATTAGTGCGGGATCCTAGCTCGTGAAGCGGTTGAACATTTTTTCTATTTCCTTTTCATCCTCGAACCCCGGAGTGTGACGATGCGCCATTGCGCGAGAACCGTCATCTATGTCATCCTGCTCGTATGCACGCCTTTCCGCCTCGTTAACATCTTCCTCGATACTTGAAAATACGCCGAAAAGTTCTGCCATGTCGACCAGGGCATCGAGGTCTGGGGGTGAGGGATCCCATGCCATCAACTCATTCAACGCATGATCGAGAAACTGGTCCCTAATTTCCTCATCGATCTCGTCGCCGGAATCGATGATGTTAAAATCCACAAAAGCTCGCCAATCGGCTGTCTCCGCAAGAGACGAGCCAAGCCAGCCCTCAAGGGCCACGCGACAATCAGCAAGAGTTGCTTCAGGAATTGAGATAATTCCGCTCACCTGAAGCCTTGAGGCTTTACGCAGCACCCGGATCGCCTCAGACTTCCCTCCGATAGCCTTTTTCCAGCGTTCCGACAAGTAGGTCAGTCGTGACTCTATCCACGTGTCTGGTGGTCGAAGGTCACTTGGCAAGTCGAGCACGTCTCCCAGGCGGTCTTCGAACAGCCCATCAGGATCTTCGTAGCTGGCCAACGTGCCTGATTTCAGCTGCTTAACCGGACTCGGCCCTCCAAACGTTCTAATTAGCGCTTCCGTGTATTTGTCACCAAACAGCTCCACTGGCATTCGGCGTGTAACACCACCGCTAACGCCAGTCACATAAGAAGAGCCTTCTCCACTTGCGTTTCTCAGAATAGTAAGCTGCTCAAAGGACACCGCACTTGATATAAGTGATGCAAGCACGGCGGGATCTTCTCGTATCTGATCAAGCACAAATTCGGCCACAGACGGGCTATGAAAAGATAGTACGGTATGGTCTCCTCTCTTAGCGATGGAGATGAACGTTCCTTCCAATACTTCAAGTGAAGAACGAAATGAGGCGACATTCGCATGAATGTGCGACTTCGAATTGTAAGAGAGGTAAGCGTCTAGCAGGTTCCCATACGGCGCTTGTACCGGCATGGAAGCCATGCACAGCAGAAGCGCTCTTTGATTCTCAGCGAGGTGGCGGTCATACGCATTTCGCCAGAGCGCTTCGGGGTGAGTCAACATCTCAGAAAATCGAGTCAGGTACCCCGCAGATGAGGCATCAAAGTTGGGGCCTGTGCAATACTCTATCAACCTTGGATTGTAGCCCGTATGATCAACAATCTCTTTCCATCCACCACTAGACAGCTCATTTAGGCAGCTCTTAGGAACATTTGCGCGCCACAAGTGGCTGTACAAGATTTGGACACGATCGAGACGCGAATATTTATCGAGCGCCAGAATGAAGTGAAGATGTTCGCTGAGTTCCGTCAGTCGATGATAGTCGAGACGGGCATCCCTGAGAATATACTCTCTGGTAGTCATGACAAGCTTTTTATTGGACATCCGCCCAATAGCATCAATGAAGTTTACCAGTCGAGAGTCCTCATTCTTTCCCATGCGCTCAGTGAACGATATCTGACCCAAGAAGTCATCGTACAAAAAGATTTGCTTAGCCCCGGGGTCCAGCACCGAAAAGGCTTCTTTTATATCTTCGGAGACCTCGATCGGCTGATAGCCGAGGGTGATGTAGCTTGCAACCAACATTTGAGCCAAGGCAGACTTCCCTATTCCGGGAACTCCCGCAATCAGGCACACACGATGCTCGTCAAGGATCTTAATCGCTTCTTCGTAAGACTCGCCTCGCACATACGTGCTCAGGGTGCGCTCGATACGTGTTCTAAGAACACCTGAGCGGGAAGCAATCTCAGAATTTGTAGCCCAGAATAACTCCGTTCCCGTGGACAGCCACAAGTTGATATGCCGACGCTCGACGTTGGAGTTTAGAGTGAGTGCGCCATCTATATCGCGACCTCCAAACACAAGTCCAGGCCCAGACATCCACGTAGAGAATACTTCATACACCTGCTGCTTCTGGGTTACCGACAGGTCGAAGCTTGTATAAAATCGATACTCAGCAGGATCAAGAGCTTTTACGTTCAGAACTTCGTCCTTGGCCGACTTCAATAATTGAGAGAACGTTGAGCGAAAGTAGTGCTTGCACTGCGCTATTGCTCGTTCACCATTAGGCAGATGCCATCTCAGGTCGATCCCCCCGTCTGCGCCACGGGCGAATCGCTCGACGTAGGCGCTGGATTCTGCGGCTATCAGGTCTGCGACGACCGACTCGAAGTCGAGGTCGCTCAGGACTGAGAAGTTGCGCACACAGGAAGTATCCAGGATCAGGGCCTATCGGCCGAACAGGGCGTCCCATGGGGGCGGTCGAGGACCATCGCGCTGACACCCCTCGCCCAGGTGATCGAGGTCCCAGACATCGTGGACTACGAACAGCAACGCCGTGTCGCCAGACAACGACTCAGCTGTCCATAGCGTCCACACACGTGGGGGGCCTGGTGAGTCGATTGCACTCGGGTGCGGCCTATTCGGGCCAGACAATCGCACCGTCTAGGACCACGGCCGGAACCGCGAATGCAACAACCCATCCTAGGATCATCGGTCATGGTTCTCCGCTGCCGTAAGCCACGCGTCGATGTTCTCCAGGGACCCATGGCGTACCACGCGGAACGGGTTCGCGAGCTGCGATCCGTACAGAGGTTGGTCCGCCCGACGGACGCACATCGAGCGCTGTGCCGCGCGTTCGTTCAGTGCATCAAGCTTTGCCTGTATCGCGCTGCTCATGACACCTACCGCCTCGGATCCCATCGTTCGAGCGCTTCCAACAGCTTCCGGATCACGGCCGGCGGTGCGATCTCTACCGGGTATGGGCGTGTCGTCTTGGGTGTCCGCTGCGGGAGCTTGGCATACCCCAGGGGGTATATCCCTGCCCCTGGGGTCCGGATCGGTGGGTTGTGCGGGTGTCAGGTTCTGTACGGGTTTAGAAGTTCGCTCGACGCCTCAACTGGCGCTCTACTGATTTCCATTGCAGGTCTTGGGATAGACCCCTTCCGCAGTGCGGGCAGACTTCCACCTTCGGACCGATACTTTCCTCCCACTCGGGGTACGAGTAGGTCAGCGGTCGACCTAGATGAACGTG
This sequence comes from Nocardia sp. NPDC050718, assembly GCF_040654235.1. Lineage (NCBI taxonomy): Bacteria > Bacillati > Actinomycetota > Actinomycetes > Mycobacteriales > Nocardiaceae > Nocardia > Nocardia sp. NPDC050718. Next base: position 607,380 of record NZ_JBFAHQ010000004.1, read on the forward strand.
GCCGCCTCCTCGGTCAAACATCCAGTGCTCCTCATGCACTCGGGCGGCGTATGTCTCTGCTGTGGTCAGCTCTTGCTCGTCGTCGTAGTACGACGCTTCGAACAGCGGTGGGTTTCGAATCTCTGTGTTCCAGAGCTTGACCGTCACGGAGCGCACGGCGGTCGCCGCGCCACCATCACGCATCTCCTTGATCTTCTCCCTGGCCAGCGCCATGGCCTCAGGCTCCGACGCGAAGGTTCGGCCCTCTACCGCGATCCCCCCTGTTCCTTGCCAGTGGAGGTGATAGGAGGTCGAGACAAGATACTGCGGCGGCTTCTTCCGTTGTCCCATGGCGGTGCAACCTACAGCCGGAGGCGGGATCTCGGGGACGGAATGCCGCCGCCGGGTAGGTTTGGGCTTCCTACCTCCGTTTGCCCAAGATCCGATCGATATTGATTGTCGTATGTGCAGCCTTGACATTTGTCGCCGCGACGGGGGCTGATCTGCTGTGGTGGTCCTGGGTTGCCCGGGTTCGATCGTCGCCAGCAGCGCGACGAAGCGCGGCTCGTCCATGATCGGGGTCGCGTGCTGGATCGCTTTGCGCGCCTTGCCCGTCCCGGAATCCGGCGCGTTGGTGACGAGCACGCTCGTGCGACCACTCACCGCACCGGTCACGTCGAGCCCGGCCGCCTCGGCGCGCGTCACCAGTTCTTCCCGGTCGATCCAGGTGTCGCCGGTGAACGCGACCTTCATGCCCTGCCGCAGCGGCGCGCCGGGCTCCCACCGTCCCGGGTAGGCGTAGGCACACGGCGGCTTCGGGCCGCTCCGCCCGAGCGGCCAGGTCGTCGCGGCGCGATCACCTGCGGTCGGCTCGCAGGACAGCAGGGGCGGCGCGATGCCGAGGCGGGCCGCGTCGGCGACCAAGGCTCGCAGAACGTTCACCAGAACCCGGGTGTCGTCGAGCGCGTCGTGCGCTTTCTGTTGCGGTACACCGTAATAGCCGGCCAAGGTCGCCAACTTGTAGTCCGGTGTCGGGACCGCGACGCGGCGCGCGAGTGCCAGGGTGCACAACCGACGGCGGACTGGAAGCACTCCGCCCGCCCGGTCGAACTCACTCGCCAGGAATCCGAAGTCGAACAGCGCGTTGTGCGCCACCAGGACCCGTCCGGCCATCAGCGACGACAGTTGCTCGCGCACATGCGCGAACCGCGGTGAGCCACGCAGGACTTCGGCGGTGAGCCCGTGCACGTGCACCGGACCGGGGTCGCACTCGGGATCGAGCAGCGTGTGGAACTCGCGCGTCACCTGTCCGGCGCTGTCCAAGGTCAGCGCGGCGACGGACAGGACCCGGTGCCTGCTCGGTTGCAGGCCCGAGGTCTCGACGTCGACCACGGTGAACTCGCCGAATCCCGCTGCCTGCTGGTGCGCACCGACCTGTGTCATCCCCTGCATGAGCATCGCATCGTAGCCGAGTTCGGAAATGTTGCAGTCGAACTCGACTTCGCCTGTGCCACACGACGTGTCCATGCTTCGCGAGCACCAGGAGCATGGGGTCGGCACCCGGGTTCCCGCTCAGGATCTGGCCCCCTTTTCGTGATCAGGTCTGGAGCCGCGGCCCCGTGCGCGTACTCTCCGGAGCCCCATTGCTTCAGCGAAGATCCTTGCCACCCAATCAATCCGAGCCAGGTTTCGGACGGTCGACCAACGAGCGCCCAGCGGCAGAAGAGTTACGTTCGGTGCTGCTCGACTGCCCGGGGCGTGGAGTACCTCAGGGCAGTTGAGAGTTCGGAGCGCGTCATGACAGGCTGGACAGCATGGACTGGCAGGCCGAGAGCCCAGAACTCTGGGGGTTCCTGGAATCATTGCGGGGCGGCGAGATCCTTTCCGGCATTGTCGTGGCGATTGAGCGCTTCGGCGTCTTCGTAGCCTTGGACGATGGCCCCGAGCATCCTCTCTACCCGGGCGTCGGGTTCATTTCGATCCCAGAACTGTCCTGGCGACGATTCGACGCGGCTTCCGATATTGTTCAGGTTGGGCAGCGCGTTTCAGGTGAGTTCCTCCAATTCGACGACTGGAACGCAGAAGCCAGGCTGTCCCTGCGCGCAACGCAGCCCGACCCCTTCCAGGCCTTCGCCGCGTGCACCGCCGTGGGCCAAGAACTACACGGACACGTCACCAAGCTGGTGCCGTTCGGCGTTTTCGTCCAAGTTTCAGAGGGGATCGAAGGGCTGGTTCACCTTCGAGACCTCACATCGACGCCCGCGGCGGCTCCAGAGGATATCGTCCAGATCGGGGACGAGGTCACGGTGGTCGTCACCCAAATCGACCAGGAAAACCGCCGGCTGTTCCTTTCCCGACCGACCGCGGGTCAGCTCTGACTCCGAGCACCCAAGGTGTCAATGCCGAGCCACAGCTGGTTCTGGCCCATATTTCGCAATGTCGATCGTTCTGTTGCTCAATCGCTCAAACAGGATGCGTTTCCTCAGCAAGTCGGGCTTCGCTCGGCCGAACATCTGTCGTTTCCGCATCTTGATCCGGTTGACGTGGCCTTCGACCGCTCCGCTGTTCCAGTGCATGGTCAAACCCGCGGGTAGCGGCTGTGAACACGCTTCGATGATGCCGAGCAGCCGGGGCATTCCATCTGCTTGTCCGCCGTAGCCGCGTCGATCCGGACCGTGGAACCGACAGCGCGGACCCCGCTGATCACCAGGCCGTCCAGGTGCGAAAACAAGATCGTCAACACGCCGAGATCAGAACAAGGCTGATCGACCAACTGAACAGTGCCCCAGGCGATCCCGATCTGGGTCCTTCACGAAATGGGAGCCAGAACTTCAGCTGGTGAGCCGTTCGCCGGTCACCCAGTCCCCCTATCACGTACACGGGCCGAAGAATCCGGCGCCTTCGTGACGAGCACACTTGTGCGACCGCCGACCCCGGTCACGTCGAGCCCGGCCGCCTCGGCTCGCGACACCAGTCCGGTCCGCTGGTCAGCCGGTGAGCACTCCCCTGATTACGCGCGGGGGCCGAAGAACTCGGCGCGGGCGGCGTCGATGCGGGCCTGGGCTTGGGCGGCGCCTTGGAAGCTCACCGCGGCGGATCCGCCGCCGGCCAGGCCCAGTGCGATGAGGCCGCCGATCACGGAGAGCAGGTCCGGCTCGGGGAGGGTGTCGGTGTCGCTGGTTGGTTTGACGTCGTGCGCGGGAATCGGCCCGCCGCCCGGTGCCTGTGCGGCGGGTGGGCTACCCGGTCCGCTCGGCGCCGGGGCTGCGGGTGACTCCGCGCCGGGGGCAGATCCGGCGGGTGCCTCGGCGCCAGGGGCAGATCCGGCGGGTGCCTCGGCGCCAGGGGCAGATCCGGCGGGTGGTCCGCCGCCGCCGGGTGGGCTTTCCGGTGCCGACGCGCCTCCCGGTTCGGCAGGCCCCGGGTTGGAGGCGTCCGGTGCAGCCGGAACCGGTGCAGGTGGCACTTCGGGAGCCGCCTCGGCGGGTGCCGGTGCTTCCGGCACGGGTTCGTTGCCCGGGTTCGGGGTGTTGCCTTGGTTACCGCCACCGTTGCCCTGGTTGCCGTTGCCGCTACCCGGGTTCTGATTGCCGTTGTTGCCCTGGTTCCCGTTGTTGCCTTGGTTGCCGTTCCCGTTGCCCTGATTACCGTTGCCGCTGCCGGGGTTCTGATTGCCGTTGTTGCCCTGGTTGCCGCCCCCGTTGCCCTGATTACCGTTCCCACTACCCGGGTTGGAATTCCCGTTGCCGCCTTTGTTGCCACCGCCGTTGCCGTGGTCGCCCGGACCGGCAACCAGCCAGGCACCGTCGCTTCGCGCGGGACGCTCCGCGCCGGGAACCCCCGCGATGCTGATCCCACCGCGGGTGGCGAGGGCCGGTTCAGCGCCCGCGACCCCGCCGTATCCGAGCAGGCCGAGGACTCCCGCGGTCCCCGCCACCACGACTGTTCGTCTCATCCGACCGACCGTCACGCGCCTGCCGTCCTGTCCTCGCTGGTCCAACCCCACACCATTGCGGTCGGCGCCAGCTACCCGCACGTTACGTCCCGCCTCGCCACCGTGCCCCGGAAGGCCACGGTGCGCACCCTCGGACCAGGCCTGATCCGACGCGCCGGTATTTCGCGCCGGGCTCCCGCCGATCGTCGCACGGATCGGCAGCGAGCCCGCCACCGGGCTCAGCGGCGGATCTGGGCGTACCAGTCGAGGAGGGCCGGGTGGTCGACGGTGCTCGGGTCGAGGACCTGCGCGGGATCAGCCCCCTGCAGGATGCGTTTGACGGGGACCTCCAGCTTCTTGCCGGTTCTGGTGCGCGGGACGCCCGGGGCGGCGATGATGTCGTCGGGGACGTGCCGGGGCGAGACCTCGGTCCGGATGATGCCGACGATGCGGGTCCGCAACGCCTCGGAGAGGACCGCACCGTGCGGGAGCACGACGAACAGGGGCATCCAGTAGCCGCCGTCGGGTTGTTCGGCACCGATGACCAGCGAGTCGACGATCTCGGGCAGCCGCTCGACGGCCTGGTAGACGTCGGCACTGCCCATCCGGATACCGTGCCGGTTCAGGGTGGAATCCGAGCGGCCGTGCACGACGACGCTGTCGCGCCCGGTGACGGTGATCCAGTCACCGTGCCGCCAGACACCGGGATAGGTGTCGAAATACGCGGCGCGGTACCGGGATCCGTCGGGATCGTTCCAGAACCGGATCGGCATCGACGGCATCGGCGCGGTGACGACGAGCTCACCGACAGCGTCGCGCACGGATCGGCCCGCCCCGTCCCACGCCGCCAGCGCGACACCGAGGTAGGGGGCGGACAGCTCACCCGGCCACACCGGCACCGTGCGGGCACCACCGGCGAAGGCCGACACGATGTCGGTGCCCCCGCTGATCGAGGACACCGGAACGTGGTCGCCCACGTTGTCCCGCAACCAGAGCGACGACGACGCGGGCAGTGCCGAACCGGTGACGCCGACGAGCCGCAACGCGGACAGGTCGTGGTCGCGCCGCGGCACCGACTCCGCCTTGGCGCACGCCAGGACATACCCGGGACTGGTTCCGAGCACGGTGGCCCGGACCCGAGCGGCGATGGCCCACAGCGCATCCGGCGCGGGCGCGGTCGGGCTGCCCGGATAGCAGACGATGGTCGCGCCGACCAGCAGACCGGCGACCTGGTAGTTCCACATCATCCAGCTCGGGCTGGTGTACCAGAAGAAGGTGTCGTCGCGGCCGAGATCGGACTGCAGCGCCAGCGCTTTGAGATGTTCGAGAAGCACCCCGCCGTGGCCGTGCACGATGCCTTTGGGCAGCCCCGTGGTACCGGAGGAGTACAGCACCCACAGGGGGTGGTCGAAGGCGACCTGCTCGGTGGCAGGCACCCTGTCCGCCGCCGCGGTCACCACGTCCCAGTCGAGCGCACCGTCGACCGTGTCACCGAGCCGGGACACCAGCACGGTCGCCCGCAGGCCCGGCAGGGCGGCACGCAGTGCCGAGATCTCCGCGCGTTTGCGATGTTCCTTGCCGCCGAAGCGGTATCCGTCGCAGGTCACCAGCACTGCCGGGTCGAGCTGCCCCAGCCGGTCCAGGGCCGCCGTCGCCGTGTAGTCCTGTCCGCACGCACTCCAGATGGCGCCGATGCTCGCGGTCGCCAGGAACGCGATCACCGCCTCGGCGATGTTCGGCAGGTAGCCGACTACTCGATCGCCGGGCCCCACGCCGAGTTCGCGTAGAGTAGCCGCGAATCCGGCTGTCCGGCCGAGCATCTCGGCCCACGACAGCTCGGTCACCGCACCGGTCTCGTCGACCGAGACGATCGCGGGCCGATCCGTGCGCGCCTGCCGGACCACCTGATCGACGTAGTTCACCCGGGTACCCGGAAACCACTGCGCCCCGGGCATTCCGGTGTCGGCCAGGATCTCCGTCGCCCGCTCCCCCAGGTCGAAGTAGTCCCAGATCGCGCCCCAGAACCCCGCCAGGTCGTCGACCGACCACTGCCACAGGGACCGATAGTCCGCGACCTCGACCCCGTGCCGGGCGGCCACGAAGCGCGCGAAGTCGGTGATCCGCGCCCGTTCGATATCCGGATCGCCCGGCACCCACTGCGGCGCCACCGTCACACTCGTCATCGCGCGCTCCACCCGCCGTCCATCACATACGACGAGCCGGTGACCATGCCCGCGTGGTCGGAGGCCAGCCAGCCGACCAGCGCCGCCACCTCCTCGGGCTCGATCAGCCGCTTGATCGCGCTCTCGGTGAGCAGCACCTTCTCCACCACCTCCTGCTCGGGAATGCCGTGCGCCACGGCCTGTTCTGCGATCTGCTTGTCCACCAGCGGTGTTCGCACATAGCCGGGGTTCACGCAATTGCTGGTGACGCCGTGCGGGCCGCCCTCGAGGGCGGTCACCTTCGACAGTCCTTCCAGCGCGTGCTTGGCCGTCACATAGGCCACCTTGAACGGCGAGGCCCGCAGGCCGTGCACCGAGGACACATTGATCACGCGGCCGAAACCCTGGGCGTACATGTGCGGCAGCGCGGCCCGGATCAGCAGGAACGGCGCCTCCACCATGAGTGTCTGGATCAGCCGGAACCGGGCGGGCGGGAAGTCCTCGAGCGGGCTGACGGTCTGCACACCGGCGTTGTTGACCAGGATGTCCACCGACAGCGACAGTTCCGCGAGCGCGTCGACGTCGAGCAGGTCGACGGCCCAGGCGTGGCCACCGATCTCGGCGGCCACGGTCTTGGCGCCCAGCTCGTTCATGTCGGCGACGGTCACCTCGGCGCCGCGCGCGGCCAGCTCGTGCGCGCACGCCGCGCCGATCCCGCCCGCCGCGCCGGTGACCAGGGCTTTGCGTCCGATCAGGTCGCTCATGCGGGGACGACCTTGGTCGGCACCGGCGCCGGCGCGGTCACCGTCTCGGCGGCATCCGCGACGTCGAGGGACTCGAGGTCGATGCCCTTGGTCTCCCTGGCGCACAGCACCGCGATCACCGTGATCGCCGCCGCCACCGCCAGGTACACCGCGATCGGGACCGACGAGCCGTAGGAGTCGAGCAGCTTGACCGCGATGATCGGCGCGAGCGAACCCGCCACGATCGAGGTGACCTGATAGCCCAGGGACACACCGGAATAGCGCATCCGGGTCGGGAACATCTCCGCCATGATGGCGGGCTGACCGGCGTACATGAGGCCGTGGAAGACCAGTCCGATGATGATCGCGGCCAGGATCAGCAGGCTGTGACCGGAGTCCATCAGCGGGAAGGCGAAGAAGCCCCACGTCGCGGCGGCGAGGGCGCCGACCAGATACACGGGCCGACGGCCGAACCGGTCACCGAGGTGGCCCGCCAGCGGGATCACCATCATGTGCACGGCGTGCGCGGCCAGCAACCACCACAGGATCGTCGTCGTGTCGGCGTGCACGTGCACCTTCAGGTAGGTGATCGAGAAGGTGACGACCAGGTAGTACATGATGTTCTCGCCGAACCGCAGACCCATGGCCGTGAAGACGCCGCGCGGGTACCGCCGCAGCACCTCGAACACACTGAACGAGGTGGCCTTGGCGTGCTCCATCTGCCGCTGCGCCTCGACGAAGATCGGGGCGTCGGTGACCTTGGTGCGCACGTAGTAGCCGACCAGCACGACCACCGCCGACAGCCAGAAGGCCACGCGCCAGCCCCAGCTCAGGAAGGCGGCATCGGACAGCGTCGAGGTCAGCACGAGGAGCACGACCGTGGCGAGCAGATTGCCCGCGGGCACACCGGCCTGCGGCCAGCTCGACCAGAACGCCCGGCTGCGGCTGGGGCTGTGTTCGGCCACCAGCAGGACCGCGCCACCCCATTCCCCGCCGATCGCGAAGCCCTGGATGAAGCGCAGGGTCACCAGCAGCGCCGGTGCCCAGTAGCCGATCTGGGTGAAGGTGGGCAGACAGCCCATCAGGAAGGTCGCGCCGCCGACCAGGACCAGGCTCAGCTGCAGCAGCTGCTTGCGGCCGTAGCGGTCACCGAAGTAGCCGAAGACGATGCCGCCGAGCGGGCGCGCGGCGAAGCCGACCGCGTAGGTGACGAAGGCGGCCAGGATCGCGTCCAGATCGCTGGTGCCCTTGGCGAAGAACACCTTGCTGAAGACGAGGGTGGCGGCGGTGCCGTAGAGGAAGAATTCGTACCATTCGACGACGGTGCCTGCCATCGAGGCGGCTACCACTCGGCGCAGACCGCTCGGGGCGCGGTCCTCACCGGCCGCCGGGGTCGCATTGCGGACGCTCATCACTGCTCCTTGGTGATCGAGACCACCTCACGCCAGGAATGTGATGTGGCCCACTAGCAATGCGAAGAGTATTCGTGCAGATCGAATCCGGTCGCAATGGCCAAGTTCGCACCCGTAATCTGCGAAGATGCAGAAATGAGCGCGACCTCGTCTGATCCGGGTCGGCGTCCGAGCGCCGATGACCTGCTGGTTCTGCTGGCGGTCGGCCGATCGGGTCGCTATGTCACCGCCGCCGAGGAACTCGGCATCAACCATACGACGATCTCGCGGCGGATCGCGGCGCTCGAGCGCGCGGTCGGCGGCCGGGTGCTGACCCGGGTCACCGGCGGGTGGGAGCTGACCGAGCTCGGGCGCTCGGCGCTGGCCGCCGCGGAGACCATCGAGACCGCGGTGCGCTCACTGGGCACGGCGGACGGGGAGCGGGAACTCGAAGGGGTGGTGCGGCTCTCGGCCACCGACGGATTCAGCGCCTATCTCGCCGCCCCCGCCGCCGCGCGGGTGCAGCGCACGCATCCGAGGGTGGCGGTCGACATCGTCGCCACCACCCGGCGCGCGTCCACCCAGCGCAGCGGACTCGACATCGAAGTGGTGGTCGGGCAGCCCCAGGTCCATCGCGCCGAGGCGATCCGGCTGGGCGACTACAGCCTCGGTCTCTACGCCGCGCGCGACTACCTCGCCGAACACGGCACCCCGGCAGCCGTCGCGGACCTGCGCCACTATCCGCTGGTGTACTTCATCGAGTCGATCCTGCAGGTCGACGATCTCGACCTGGCCACCGATTTCGCGCCCGACATGCGCCGATCCGTCTCGTCCACCAACGTTTTCGTGCACGTCGAGGCCACCAGGGCCGCGGCCGGGATCGGCCTGCTGCCGTGTTTCATGGCCGACCGGCACGACGATCTCGTCCGGGTGCTCGGAGCGCAGGTGCGGGTGCAGCTCACCTACTGGCTCGTCATCCGCTCCGAAACGCTGCGGCGGCCCGAGGTGGCCGCCGTCGTCGACGCGCTGCGCGCCACCGTCGAGGAACGGCGCGCGGAACTCCTCGGTGCTCAGCGTGGGTCGGGGCAGCGGCCCGCGTAGTGGGTGAGGCCGAGGCCGTTGCTGCTCTTGCTGCGCCCGACCGGGCCGTTCTTGGCCGACCGCAGCCAGGTGCCCCTGGTGTCGAGGACGGGCATCCGTTCGCTGAACGCGCGGCTGTAGCGGGTGGTGCCGTCGACGGTGAGGATGCCGTCGCGGACATCGATGTGGGCGACGGTGGCCCAGAAGGAGTTCTTGCCGTTGCCGATGACGACGGTGATCTGATCGGCGTCGGGGCCGGGTAGCCCGTCGCGACCGGCACGGCCGTAGCGGACGCGCACGCGTGGCTTGCCGAAGGTGTCGATCGCGCCGGCGCCGTTGTCGACGGATTGGTACACGTTGAGCAGCAGGTCGCCGTTCTCGGTGGGCCGCACGATCACCTGCTCGGTGGCGGGCAGGTTCTTCGCGCCGGGACCGCGGCTGTCGCCCTGATGGTGGATGAACGGCCACACGGCCAGGTCGCCCTGGTGGCCCTTCTCGCCGCTGATCACGACGTAGTCGCCGGTGATCTCGTTGCGGCAGAAGAAGTACACGTCCAGGTCGCCTTTGCCGAACTTCGTCACGCGGCCGCTCGGGTCGTACTGCGCACCGCGGCCGTCCCATTCGAGGCCGACCGTGAGGATGTAGCCCGGGTCGCCCTTGCGCAGATCGATGCTGGCGCGCCGGTCGGGCGAGTCCTTGGTGAGCACGACGTCGACCTTGCGAAGGTCGATCGCCGGAGGGCTCGGCGGCGCCGGACGCGGTTGCGGCGCAGCGGGCTTCGGTGCACCAGCGAGCTGGGCCGGGGCGACGGCGGGCGCGACGGCCTCGGCCGGTTCCTCGTCGTCCACCACGATCCCGTGCTCCGTCGCGAACGCCGCCAGCCCGGCGCTGTACCCCTGCCCGATCGCGTCGAGGCGCCACCCGCTCCCCCGTCGATACAACGCCACCGCTTGCAGCACCGTCTCCGAATCCAGTCCCGGCGGAACGAAATTCAGCGCCTGTCCGGTTCCGGCGACCGCCACCCGCAGCCCACTGACCTCCCCGAACCGCAGGCCCTGGGCCTCGGTGCTCGCGGCGATCACCACCCGCTCGATCTCGGGCGGGACGGCCGCGAGATCCACCGACACCACGGCATCGGATTCCAGCCGCACACCGGGCGCCGACGGATTGTTGAAGAACACGAAATCGGCGTCGGAGCGGACCCGGCCCACCGCGGTCACCAGCACCGCCGACACGTCGACCGCGCCGGCCGGACCGTCCAGATCGATGCGCACCGTGTAGCGCCCGTCGACCAGATCGGTCTTGGACCCCTTGGCCACCTCGACCACCGTCGCGCTTCCCGTCATGACGCCGCCCTCCACGGTCGTTGCCCTCGTCGCTACCCGCGATCAGCCCACGGTACCCGGGTCACGGCCGCGCGGGCCGGGCATCGCGCGAGCCCGCGCAGCGGGTGCCCGGACTGTCGGTGCCGATAGCGGGCCACCCGGACCGTTGGCGTCGTTCACAGGATTCACCCGGATCGGTGGCGCGCGCGGGGACCGGTGTCGTTCACTGGTCGCCATGGACGTCCGTGCACTGATCGACCGCAAGCTGGGTCGCCGGGTCTCGGTGGTGGTGCCCGCGCTCGACGACGAGGACACCGTCGCCGGGGTGATCGCCGCCGTCCGGCCCTGGCTCGGCGGGCTGGTCGACGAACTGCTCGTCATCGACGCGGGCTCGACCGATCGCACCATCGCGCGGGCCAGCGCGGCGGGCGCCGCGGTGTACACCCGGGAGGAAGCGCTACCGGGGGTGACGCCCCGACCGGGCAAAGGCGAAGTGCTGTGGCGGTCGCTGGCGGTGAGCACCGGCGATCTGCTCGTCTTCCTCGACGGCGATCTGGTCGCGCCGGACCCGGATTTCGTCCCGACGCTGGTCGCCCCGCTGCTCGACGATCCGGGGCTCGCGCTGGTGAAGGGCTTCTACCGGCGGCCGCTGCCGAGCGGGGACGCCGACGGCGGCGGGCGGGTGACCCAGCTCGTCGCCCGCCCGCTGCTCACCGCGCTCGCGCCCGCCCTGGCCGAGATCGTGCAGCCGCTGGGCGGCGAATACGCAGCCACCCGAACGTTTCTCGGCGGCATCTCCGTCGCCGGCGGCTACGGCGCGGAAATCGGGATCCTCATCGACTGCTGGCAGCGGCACGGTCTGTCGGCGATCGCCCAGGTCGACCTCGGCGTCCGGCGGCACCGCAACCGGCCGACGCACGAACTGGCGGTGATGAGCAGGCAGGTCGTGGCGACGCTGCTCGACCGGCTCGGTATCCGGGACTCCGGGATCGGCCTCGTGCAGTTCCTGCCCGGCGAATCGGGTTGGCAGCGAATGCCGTCCGAGGTCAGTCTCGCCGACCGGCCCCCGATGACTCAGCTGATCGCGACCCAGCGCGAGATCGCCTGACACGACGAACGCCGGCCCGGTCCCAGGGACCGAACCGGCGTCCGCCGCCTCGAATTACACCGCGACCAGGCCGAAGTCCAGCTTCACCAGCTGGTCGGCGCAGTCGAAGTAGCGGTCGTCGTGGGTGATCACGATGACCGTCTTGCCGCGCCGCTTCAGATCGGTGAGGATCTCGCGATAGAAGACCTCGCGGAAGCGCGGCTCCTGATCGGCGGCCCATTCGTCGAAGACGTAGATCTGCCGGTCCTCGAGCAGCGCGGTGAGCAGCGCCAGCCGCTTGCGCTGTCCCTGCGACAGATCCACGGTCGACAGGCGCCCGTCCCGCACGCTCACCTTGTGCGCGATCTGCAACTCCTCGAGGTACCGCTGGACTTCGGCGTCGATACCGGGACGGTCGAAGCCCAGGTAGTCCTCGAACAGGTGGAAATCGGTGAACACCGCCGACGAATTCTGCCGGTACCACTCGATGTTGTCGTGGTCGATCCTCTCCCCGTTGAGCGACAACGACCCCGAGCGTGGCACGTACAGACCGGTGATGAGCTTGGCCAGCGTCGACTTCCCGCTGCCGTTGCCACCGACGATGAACGTGATCTGCCCCGGTTCGAAAACCAGGTCGATCGGACCGAGCCGGAAGCCGGCGTCCTCGGACTCGTCGAGTCCGGGCGGCGGTGCCAGCGGGCGCACATCGGTGCCACCGTGGTCGATCCAGTTCTTACCGTTGACATCCGGCTGCGCGCCGGCCGGATGCGCACCGGGATGCGCGGGATGCGGCCCGTGCCCCGGCCTGCCGTTGCCGTTGCGCGGTGGCCTGCCCGGACGCGGCGGATGTCCACCCCGCTCGGGCGGACCACCCGGTCCGGCCGGATGCGCGCCGGGCGGCGGCGGCACGAGCGACGGAGCCTCGGCGCGGTACACATAGCTGACATTCGTCAGTTCCAGCTTGGCCTCCCCTGCCACTGGACGCTCGGTGTACGGCAGGAGCTCCTCGTTGTGCAGGGTCTCCATCGACAGGTTCATCGCCCGGATCTTGGCCAGCGCGACGTCGCCGCGCAGCAGGTCCGGGATGCGGTGCATGAAGTTCTGCATCGGCATCGCCAGGAACGTGGTGACCAGCACGTAGCCGACCATCGTGTCCCGGGGCAGATCCAGGGCCGCCGCGATGACGAACAGGATCAGCGCCATCGTCGCCAGCTGTAGCGCCTGGCCGAAACCCTGCGCGTAGGAGAACTTCGAGCCCGCGTCGGTGTTCTGATCGCGCAGCGTGCCCGCGGAGCCGAGCAGATGCCGATCCATGAAGTCCCGGCGCCGGCCACGGTGCAGCTTGAGTTCCTTGATGCCGAGGGTTACGGCCTGGAACGAACGCAGCAGCGCGTCCTCGTTCTCCCTGGCCTCGCGGTAGATCCCGCGCACCCGCTTGAGCACCAGCTCGACACACGCGATGCCGACCAGCGTGCCCGCCACGGTGACCGCGAAGATCGGACCCGACACGATGAACAGGAACACGAAGCAGCCGATGATGGTCGCCACGTCGACGCAGATCGACGGGATGGCGGTCACCGCCTGCGACAGCGAACGCACGTCCTCGGTGAGCGTCGCCATCAGGCGGTGCATACCGAGCCGTTCCAGATGCTCCAGCGGCGCGGAGACGATGCCCGAGCTCAGGTCGCTGCGCAACCGGAAGATCGCGTCCTGCGACAACCGGATCAGCAGTACCTGCGACGCCACCCCACTGACCAGGATCACCAGACCGGTCAGCCCGAACCGCAGCAGCAGCTGATCAGGCTGCGGCTTCGGCGAGACGACCGCGTTGATCAGGGTCACCAGATAGGTGTTGGCCACACCGCAGATCAGGCCCGCGGCCACCACGGCGGCGATCCTGGCCGGCGAGAGCGCGGCGAGAAAACGGAGTAGATGCATGACGTGCGCTCTCAGCTGCGGATGACATCGAACACGATGCCCTCGAGGGTGACTCCGGGCGCGAACGAGAACGCCACCCCGGTGGAAATCGGTGCCGCCGAACGCGCGTCGCGGATCATCCGCTCCAGCACGAAGATCAGCGAGACACTCAACATGTTGCCGTGCTCGGCGAGCACCGCCCAGCTCGGCGCCGCCGCCTCGGCCGGGATCCCCAGCGAGCGCGCCGACTCCTCGATGATGCGGGGACCACCGGGGTGGATCGCCCACAGCTCGATGTCGTCCTTGCCCAGGCCGTTGCGCGCGAGCACCTCGGTCACCACCGGATCCACCCCGCGGTAGATGTAGTCGGGCAGGCTGGTCGCCAGCTCACAGGTGATGCCCGCGTCCTTCACGCCGAGCACGATGCCGTCCTCCGCGTCGTCGAACAGGTGGCTGAAGCTGTCGCGGATGACGATGCTGCCCGGGGCCAGCGGCTGGTGCACCTGGTTGGCGCCGATCACCACCGCGCCGCACCCGTCACCGAAGAGACTGTGGGTGATGACATCGTTGACGTCGTCGTCGAACACCGCGTTCACCGAGCTCAGCTCGATGCACAGCACCATCGCCTTCTTGTCCGGGTGCGCCCGGACGTAGTCGGTGGCGGCGCGAATGCCGTTCATGGCGGCGGCGCAGCCCATGAAGTTGACGACCATCCGGCCCACCGTCGGCGACAGCCCCAGCTGCTTCACTACCGCGACGTCGACGCCGGGAGCGATGAAGCCGGTGCTGGTCACGAAGATCAGCTGGCCGATGTCGTCGGCCGGGTTCTCCAGACCCGCGACGGCGCGACGGGCCACATCGACCGCGAGCGGCGCCGCGTGCTCGAAGAACAGGTTCATCCGCTCCCGGATGGTGCCGGGGCGACGGCTGAACTCGAGGAACTCCGGGTCGAGCGGGTCGATCGCCAGGTGCCGGGTGTCGATCCGGGTCTTCTGGTAGATCCGCGGAATACGCTGCCGCTGCGCGGGATCGGAGAACAGCTCCGCGACCCGGCCCGCGTTCACGGTCTGGTCGACCACGAGTCCGGGCGATCCGGTGGCGACCGCTTCGATCACGCCGACGGTGGTCGGCGGGGCGGGCGGTAGCAGGTCGTGCCCGCGCTCGACGTCGGCCGTGCGGAGCACATCAAAGGAAACAGACACGGGCACAAATCCTTTCGAAACAGAAATGAACGTGGCAGCGGAGTCGGCTCAGACGGTTCCGATGCCGGTGAAGCCCTGCACCGTGTAGGTCACACAGGTCTTCAGCGCTGTCGGTGCGCAGTGTTCGCGCACGAATCCCCACCGGTTCTCCTCGGCATCACGCGAGGGCGCGAGCAGGTAGGTCCGGCACAGCTTGGGGAAACGATCTCCGAAGAAACTCTTCGCGGGCAGCCACTCCACGCCGAACTTCGCGGCCTCCTCACGCACCACGTCCTCGGTGGCGATATTGGCGAAACCGCTGCGCTGGAACGGAAGCACGTGGTGCACCCGGTGCGAGCTCAGACCGGCGGAGAGGAAGCAGTCGACGTACTTGTTGCCGACCACGGTCAGGTCGTAGGCCTGCTCGAGCTGGTTGACCGCCCAGTCCTCGGTCTCGGTGTGCAGTTCCTCGGTCGGCACCTCGAAGTCGTGGCTGGCCACCACCATGAACGTGCTGATCCACAGCGTGATCACGAATTGCAGCGCCCAGGCCCAGAAGTCGCCCGCCAGGGTGAAGACCACGACCTCGGCCACCAGCAGGAAGCGCACACCGAACGATCCGATGAAGTGCGGCAGCGCACCGCCCCAGGTCCCGTACATGTCCTTGATGCCCACCTTGCGGGTGAGCCGGCAGACATCGAGCAGGCGAATGATCATGCCCGTCAACAGATGTCCGAATTTGTGCACGGTGTGTACTGGCACCCGGTACAGGCGCGGCACCTGCATCATCATCGTGAAGACGTTCTTCTTGATGTCGACTTCACTCTGCGTGTGCGGGTGGTGCAGCAGGGCGTGGCCGTCGGCGGTGACGAAAGACAGTGCGACATAGTTCATGTCGAACGCGTTCACCGCGTACTTGTTGAGCCCCTTCTGCGCCCGGTGGATGGCGTAGTGACCGAACCCGGCCAGGGAGCTGCGCAGCAGCACCATCGCGATCACGAAGACCGGCAACGGCATCCAGCTGGTGTCCCACAGACGCAGGCCCTGCACGGCGAAGTACAGGAAGATCAGCACCGCGACGACGACATCGAAGGTCCGGTCCATCCGCTTCAGGCGGGCCGCCAGCTCGGGCTCCTTGATCCGGGCCTTGATCTGATGCAGGAGGTCGTTCTTGTTGTCGAACTTGTACTTCGGGGTGTCGTCCCAGCTGTTGAAGCCTTCCTTGAACAGGAAGTCGGGCGCGTTGTTCTTCGGGTGGATGTCTTCCGGAGTGGCATCGCGACCGAGGCTGTAACGCTCGATCATCCGCGCGATTTTTTCCGGATCACGGTGGTAGGAACCGATGATCGAGGTGATGTCGCGGTTCTTTGTCCGGCCGATGAAGAATTCACCGCCTGGATGCTTGGAGATCCAGTCACTCAGGTCGTAGGCTCTGCCGTTATAGACCCACACGTTGTTGACGGGAGGCCGACCCCCAGGGCCGGGCGGTGGCGGGAGCTCGCGCTCCTCTTCATCAGGTCGATCATCGATCGTCATTTGTTCTTCCTCCGTGTCGATCGGCGTTCGATGCGTGTTGCCTGCCGACCAGCGTCCCGACACGTATAGTCCTTGTGGCGCCTTGCATCTCGCTGAACATTCTCTTATTGGTGCCGCGTCCATGGCCCGAAGCTCTGGTCACCGCAGGCGACACCCAGACGACACACCGGCCCGGGGCCGCGGACGGCACTGCGTGCCAGGCTCCGCGATCCCCGGACCGGTGTGTCGTGATCCGGTTCGGTCGGCTCGGATCAGCCGGCCGGCTTGACGATGTTGACCGGCTTGGCCCAGTTGGACAGGCCGACGGTGACCTCGCCCTGGTCCTTCTTCACCACGGCGCGAACGAGATTCGGGCCCTCACCGGTGGACGCGGCGTCCGACGGCTTGGTCGAATCCGAGGCGGGCGGCGCGGTGTCCTGGATCCACAGGGTGATCGGCATGGTGCCGGCGTTCTCGCCGACGCGGGGCACGATCGGGTCGATCACGGCGGCGTCGATGGTGCCGGTGACCTTGACGGTGTTGATGCCGTCGATGACCTCGCGGCCCTCGGTCTTCGGGTTCTGGACGTTGGCGATCACGTTCGCGATGCCCTTGTCCTTGTCCAGGATGACGCCCGGATCGTAGACCTTCTCCGCCGGGCCCGCGGGCACGTAGCGGCCGCCGGCCTGGGTGTAGAGAACCTTGTCCACCACGAGGAACTTCGACTCGGTGAAGTCGGCCTCCGGCTTGAGCTTGACCTTCGCCTCGCCCATCGCGGCGCCGGAACCCTGGGTCTCGTTGGTGACGTCGGCCGAGACCGTCTCCACGGGCAGGTTCGGCAGGTTCTTCACGTTGATCTTCAGGTGCACGGTGTGCAGGGTCTGCGTGGTCTTCGCCGACTCCTTCACGATCTGCGCGCCGTCGGGCAGCTGACCGGTCGGCGGCGCCGCGGTGGTGGTGGCGTCGTCCTTGGTGCAGCCGGTCACGAGCGCGGCGCAGAGAGCGGCGGCCGCGACGATCGAGGTGATGCCGGAGCGCCGCGCGAAGCGGCTCCGGGGGGTGGGGTTCGGTGTGGTGTCGATCAAGTTTCATCCCCTGGAGATGTCGTGTCTGGCGTTGGTGAGGCAGCCGAAGCTGCCGGTGCCTGCGACATACTAAGCAGACCATCGGACATCTCGCGCTCCCCCGACGGCGATAGTACCCGAGGTTCGCAGATTGCGACTTGCAAGCGCGCACTGAGGTTTTCGATTGTGTTCAGCGGGATTGACTCGATCGTTTTCGCAGGTCAGGCAACCATGCGGGCCCGCTCCTCCCAAGAAGGTCTGTGTTCCGGCGGGAGAAGTTCTCGGTGGGGACCGATCTCAAACAACATGCATCACTGCGCATATATATGTACCGACATGGTACTTCGAAGGCGAGCTTCTTGCGACGAAGCCCCGGTGTGCGCCTGCGCGGACCAGGCGGTACACGAACGTCACCGGGGCTGGTCGGCGCAGCGCGACTTCACGAACTCGACGGGCGGCGCCGAGGCGGCACGGCCTCCCCTATTCGGCGTCCAGGTACACCGGAACGCTGGTGTGCCCGTTGGAGATGAAGCTCTGCACCGGTGTGAGTTCGGCCGGGCTCGTGGCCAGTCGCATCCGCGGGAACCGGTCGAACAGCGCGGGCAGCGCGACGGCCGCTTCCAGGCGGGCCAGCGAGGCGCCGATGCAGTGGTGTGCCCCGTGGCCGAAGGCGAGGTGCTGCTCGCGGGTGGCGCGGGTGGGATCGAACGTGGCGGTGTCGGCGCCGTGGATCTTCGGGTCGCGGCTCGCGGCGGCGTAGGAGGCGAGGATGGCCTCACCCTTGGCGATCCGGTACCCACCCTCGATCTCGATGTCCTCCACCGCGTACCGCAGGGGCAGGTGCGCCACCGGAGCCTGGAAACGCAGCGTCTCCTCCACCACGTCCGCCCACGACACCTCGCCCGCGGCGACGGCGGCCCGCTGCTCGGGATGGCTGAGCAGGGCGACGATCGCCTGGTCGAGCAGATTGACCGTGGTCTCGTGCCCGGCGTTGATGACCAGCATCAGCGTGTCAACGAGTTCCTTCTCCGACAGCGGGGAGTCGTTGTCCTCGTCGCGGGTGGTGATCAGCACGCTGGTGACGTCGTCGCCGGGCTGCGCGCGCCGGTAGGCCACGAGTTCGCTGACCAACCGGTACATCTCGAGGTAGTTGGCCTGCGCTTGTTCGGCCGTGAACGAGCCGTCGAAGAAGCCGTCGACGCACTTGTGCAGCGCGGGACCCAGTTCCTCCGGCACACCGAGGAGTTCGGTGATGACCCGGATCGGCACCGGGTAGGCGAAGCCGGTACGCAGGTCGACCGGCTCACCGGCCGGGGCGGCGGCCAGCGCGTCGAGCAGGCCCTCGGTGATCTCGGCGATGCGCGGACGCAGCGCGGTGCTGCGGCGATGACTGAACGCCGGGGACACCAGCCGGCGTAGCCTGCGATGATCGGCGCCGTAGGCGGTGAACATGTTGTCGACGGCGACCCACGGCAGCAGCGGCCAGGCCTCGGTGATCTCGCCGTTGATGAACGCCATCCAGTGCTGTCGTGGATCTTTCGACACCCGGGGGTCGGCGAGCAGGCCGCGGAGCACGGCCTGATCGGTGACCGACCAGGCGGGCACGCCGCCGGGGAGTTCGACCAGCGCCACCGGCCCGCGCTGCTGAATGCGTGCCGACTCCCCTTGGATGTCGGCACCGGTCGAATCCAGCACGATCGGTTCCATGATGTTCTCCTCCATACCAGGGACCTCGGCCCGTGATCGATAGTGCCGCAGCCGGTTTCGGCCACGTGGTGGGCAAACTTACCTCGCGGCCCGGCCGCTCAGGGGACGAACAGCGGCGCCGAGGGCGGGAAGCTGATCGGTAGCGCGGTCATCGCCCGGTGGAACGGTCCCGGCCGCCAGGCGATCTCGTCCGCGGGCACGGCCAGGGTCAGGTCCGGCAGCGCGTCGAGCAGTTGGTCGAGCGCGTCCTGCGCGATCTGATAGGCCACCGAACGCGCCGGGCAGGCATGCGGGCCCGCGCCCCAGGCGAGGTGCGACCGATTGCCGTTGCGGTCGCCCTGGGCGATCGCGGGGTCGTTGTTGCAGGCCGACAAGCTGATCACCACCGGCTCGTTGGCCGGTAGCCACACGTCGTCGACCATGACCGGCTGCCGCGGATAGGTGGTGCAGAAGTTCGCCATCGGTGGGTCGAGGAACAACACCTCGTCGAGGGCGTCGCGGGTGGACAGGCTGCCCGCGATCACGCCGCCGCCGAAACGGGAGTCGGTGAGGATGAGCAGCAGGGCGTTGCTGATGAGGTTCTGCATCGGCTCGATGCCGGCGCCGTAGAAGCTGATCAGGTTGTAGAGCATCTCCTCGTCGTCGAGACCGGCCGCGTGGTGCGCCAGTCGCGAGGTCAGATCGTCACCGGGAGCCGCACGACGCAGGGTGATCAGCTCCATCAGCGCCGCGGACAGATACTCCATGCCCCAGGCGGCGTTGACGGTGTCGAACAGCGCGGCCATCCCGGTGGCGACCCGCCGCCCCAGCTCCGGGGTGCAGCCGACGATCTGGTTGAGCGTTTCGAAGACCAGCGGAAAAGCGTACTGCGTCAGCACATCCGCGGAACCGGCGCCGCAGAACGTGTTGATCAGCGGGATAGCGACCTGTTCCACGATGGTGTGCAGGGAATGGTGGTCGATGTAGTCGATCGCGGTGACATAGGCCTGCCGATAGCGGGCATGCACCGGGCCGGAGTTCCGCAGCGCGTTCGGATACCACTGCATCATCGGCCGCACCGGGCAGTCCTCCGGGATGCTGTCCTGCCACACCCGCGGATCCGCCGGAAAGTTGTCGGGGTCGTGCAGGATGCGCACCGCGGTCCGGTAGCCGAGCACCAGATTGGCCGGGACGCCCGGGGACAACTCGATCGGCGCTATCGCCCCGTATCGCTCCCGCATGGCCCGGTAGTTCCCGTGCGGATCCGCGGCGAAATCCGGCTCGTAGACGCGCCCGTGGACCGGGCAGCCGGCTCCCCCACCGGACAACGGCGACGACTGCGGCGCGGGCCGGCCTCCATGGACGTCCTCCACAGCTGGTGCTCCTTCCCGAGCGGACGGCAGGGTCGTACGGCACGGCGAACTCCGCTGGCGCACAACCGCCGTCGACACAACACCACGACGATGCCACGCTCCGCACAACGCCCGGATCGGCGTGACATACCGGTGAGTAGGCGCCCGCGAGCTGTACGTCGTTCGAAGTGCCGTACCACGGCGGCGGAAACGGATGATCGGCAATCCCCGACATTCCGGCTACGGTGTAGTTATCCAATTCACCGAGACCCGACATCTTGGAGTCAGCATGCCGAAGTTGGAGATCAAGAGAAAGTCCGTACTGTCTCGGAAAGAGGCCTCCGAGCGGCTGATCGCGATAGGCAAGGCACTGGCAGGCGAATCGGAGGTGGAATTCGGTTCGGAGGGCGATTCTATCGAGGTCGAAGTCGCCGACCGGGTCAGGTGGGAATTCGAGATCGAGGTCGACGGCACCGAGACCGAGATCGAAATCGAAATAAAATGGCGGGACGACCCGGGCGAATCAGCGCCCGCTACTCCCCCGCGACCCAAGGCTGCCGCGGCACCGGCCAAGACCACGACACCGGCGAAGACCACGGCGCGGACCAAGGCCGCCACACCGGCCAAGGCCACGCGCCGCACGCGGGCCAGGAAACATCCCGCCGGCTAATCCGCGAGCGATGCCTGCGGTACCGAACCTCGGCGGGGCTCAGCCGGGTGCGATCGGCTCGAAGGAACGGATCGAGTCGGCACCGGCACCCACCACCCCGGCCGAGGATTCCGGCACTTCGTTCCACGCGCCCGACAGGTCGCCCAGCGGCTCCGAGACCACGAATCGGGTCTCGGAGCCGAGCTCGCGCAATATCTCGACCTCGGGGTGCAGTGCCCGCAATGCGGCGATCCCGGTCGAGAAGAACAGCGACCGCGATTCCCGCTCGCTGGAATAGCGGAAAATCCACAGGAATTGTCCGTCGGTGGTCGCGACGGTCATCTGTACCGGGTGCTCGACGCCGTACGCGTGCCCGACGTCCTCGACGAAACCCACCGCGCGGGCGACGGCACCGAAGGGGTCGTCCACGAGCCCGAACGTCAACGCGAGAAAGAACAGGGTTTCGCTGTCGGTCGAGCCCTCGATATCGGCGAACAGCCCCGGTTCGACGGCGGCCAGCAGGTCGCGCCGGGTCTCGTGGAAGCCGCGCAGGGCGCCGTTGTGCACCCACAACCAGCGCCCGTGCCGGAACGGATGACAATTGCTGCGCTGCACCGGCGTCCCGGTCGAGGCGCGAACATGCGCGAGCATCATCGGTGTGCGCACCTGACCGGCGATCTCGCGCAGATTTCGATCGTTCCAGGCGGGTTCGATGCTCTTGTACACCGCCGGTTCGGTGCCGAGGCCGTACCAGCCGAGGCCGAAGCCGTCACCGTTGGTGGTGGTCGCGCCCATGCGGGAATGCAGGCTCTGGTCGATCAGGGAGTGTTCAGGGCGGAACAGCAGATCCTCGGCGAGGATCGGCTCACCCGAGTACGCCATCCACCGGCACACGAGTCCATTCAACCAGAAACGACGGCCTACCGCTTCCGGCCGACACCGCCGACGATGCAGTGGCGGACGGCGTTCAGCGGCGTCAGGTGGGGCCCGTCGGGCCACCAGTCGTCGCAGCGGACGAGGCCGGGTTCGACCATCTCCAGGTCGCCGAACATGGCCTGGATCTCGTCCCTGGTGCGGAAGCGGCCGCTGCCCATCGGGCTGTGGATGAATTTCTCTTCCATCTTGCGGGCCAGTTCGCTGTATTCGGGCGTCTGCGGATCGTGGAAGTGGGCGATCGCGACGAACGAGCCCGCAGGCAGGGCATCTATGTAGGTCTGCATCAACGCGGGGCCGTCCTCCCCCAGGTAGTGATGCAGGGTGCCGATATGGAACAGCGCCAGCGGGCGGGTGAAGTCGAGCGCGCCCCGGATCGTCTGGTTGCCGAGCACCTCGAGCGGGCGGAAGATGTCGGCCTCGGCGATGCGCGTACGACTGTTGCTGGCCAGCAGCGCCTGACCGTGCACGAGCACCGACGGATCGTTGTCGACGTAGACCACCCGCGACTGCGGATTGACCCGCTGCACGACCTGATGGGTGTTCTCCGCGGTGGGCAGGCCGGACCCGAGATCGAGGAACTGATCGATCCCGGCCCTGGCCAGGAACCGGCACGCGCGGATCAGGAAATCGCGGTTGGCCCAGGCCAAATCGTTGACCTGCGGCGCGACGGTGCGGACCTGTTCCAGCACCGCGCGGTCCACGTCGTAGTTGTCCTTGCCGTTGAGTGCGGCATCGTAGACGCGCGCGATGCTGGCGCGGGTGGTGTCCACCCCGACCGGAACGGCGCTGGGGTAGGCGGCAGAGCTGTGCGACATCGGGAGCCTCCGGGCATCGGACCGACTGTACGAAATCAGCCTAGAGCATCGGTTCCGTTGGCGGGGAAGCTATCCCGGGTGCGAGACCAGGATCAGAGCTGGGCTTCGATCGCGGCGACGACCTCGCCCGCGTCCGGGGTGACCGTCGGGCGGAAGCGGCCTGCGACCGTGCCGTCCCGGCCGATCAGGAACTTCTCGAAGTTCCACTGGATGTCGCCCGCGCTGCCGTCGGCGGCGGGGGTCTCGACCAGGGCGGTGTAGAGCGGGTGCCGGTCGTCGCCGTTGACCTCGGTCTTGGCCAGCAGCGGGAAGTCGACGCCGTAGGTCACCGAGCAGAATTCCTGGATCTCCTCGGCACTGCCGGGTTCCTGACCCATGAACTGGTTGCACGGCACGCCGACCACGGTGAAGCCACGCTCCCCGTATGTCTTCTGCAGTTCCACCAGGCCGGTGTACTGCAGGGTCAGCCCACACTTGGAGGCCACGTTGACCAGCAGGACCGCCCGGTCGCCCGCCAGCTCACCCAGCGTGGTGTCGGCCCCGGCCAGGGTCTGCACCGCAATGTCTCGAATGTTCGCGCTCACCACAACACCACCAGATCTCGTCTACGTCGGTTCGATCGCCACCGTACCGGAGCCCGATCGGGGCGCAACCGTCCCGCTGGGCGGGAGCTTTTGTAACACGTTCTTGTTTTGTCGCGCGGTTGGCGGCACCATTTCGGTACGTACCCCGAGCAGCGGAGGAAGCCCGTGACCGAACAGCCCTATCGGATCGACACCGTCCGCCCGCTGCGCGCGAACGCCGTGGAGCACTGGGATTTCGAGGCCGACGTGGTGGTGGCCGGTTTCGGCATCGCGGGCGTCTGCGCGGCGATCGAGGCCGCCAGGGCGGGCGCGAAGGTCCTCATCCTGGAACGGACCGGCGGCTGGGGCGGCGCGGCGGCGCTGGCGGGCGGTTTCGTCTACCTCGGTGGCGGCACGCCGCTGCAGCAGGCGCTCGGCTTCGACGACACGCCGGAGAACATGGCCGCTTTCCTCAAGGCGGCGCTCGGCCCCGGCGTCGACGAGGCCAAGATCGACGACTACTGCGCGGGCAGCGTGGAGCACTACAACTGGCTCGTCGACTGCGGCGTGCCGTTCAAGGAGTCGTTCTGGGGTGAGCCCGGCTGGGAGCCGCCGCACGACGAGGGCCTGATGTACTCCGGTGGCGAGAACTCCGCGCCGTTCCTCGACATCGCCAAGCCCGCTCCGCGCGGGCACGTGCCGGAGCTGGCCGACAAGAAGATCGGCGAGCGCAGCGGCGGCTACATGCTGATGAAGCCGCTGGCCGACACCGTCGCCGCGCTCGACATCGACGTCGAGTACGACACCCGCATCCGCAGGCTGATCGTCGACGACGACGATCGCGTCGTCGGCATCCTGGCGACCAACTACGGCAAGCCGATCACGGTGCGGGCCGCCCGCGGTGTCGTCCTGGCGACCGGCAGCTTCGCCTACGACACCGAGATGATCGACCGCTACACCCCGCGGCTGAGCGGCAGGCCCGGCGCGGCGATCGAGGAGCACGACGGCATCGGCATCCGGCTGGCCCAGGCGCTGGGCGCCGAATTGGCGCACATGGATGCCAGCGAGGTGGCCATCTTCGGCGATCCGCAGATGATGGCGCGCGGCATCCTCGTCAACGGGCGCGGCCAGCGCTACGTCACCGAGGACACCTACCCCGGCCGGATCGGGCAGGCGACCCTGCTGCAGAACGACAACCAGGCCTTCCTCGTGATCGACGAGGCCTCGCTCGAGGAAGCGCTCGCGACCGAGTCCGCGACCCCGTTCTTCCGGTTCCCGCCCAAGTGGGTCGCCGAGACGGTGGCCGAGCTCGAAGCGGATATGGGGCTGCCGGAGCAGACGCTGCAGACCACGATCGCCACCTACAACCGCCACGCCGAGAACGGCAACGACCCGCTGCTGGGCAAGAAGCCCGAATGGGTGCGCCCGATCTCGACGCCGCTGGCCGGTTTCGATCTGCGTGGTTTCACCGCCGGATTCACCCTCGGCGGGCTGCGCACCGACCTCGACTCGCGGGTGCTGCACGTCAGCGGGGAGCCGATTCCCGGACTCTTCGCGGCGGGTCGTTGCACGTCAGGGCTGTGCGCGTACGGTTATGTCAGCGGTGCTTCGCTCGGTGACGGCAGCTTCTACGGCCGTCGCGCCGGTCAGGCCGCGGCAGCGGCCGGCACGGACTGAGACAGGCGGCACCCACCGGACCGCCACTGTCAGTACGCTGCATGCAGCGCCGCCGCCGGACGACGAGTCCGGCTGCGCTCGCGGGCTTTTCGGGCCCGCGAGCGGGCGCGTCCAGTTGGCTACGACAGATGCAGTGCAGGATCGGAGTTGGACAGTGCAAGCAGGTGGGATGTCCGCGGATTACGTGATCGTCGGCTCGGGGTCGGCGGGGGCGGTGCTCGCGAATCGGCTCAGCGCCGACCCGGGCAGCACGGTCGTGCTGCTGGAGGCCGGTCCGGCCGACGACGACAAGTTCGCCCATATCCCGGCGGCGTTCTCGAAGCTGTTCCGCACCGAGCGTGACTGGGACTACCTGACCGAGCCGCAGCCCGGCCTGGGCGACCGGCAGATCTACTGGCCGCGGGGCAAGACCTTCGGCGGCTCGTCGTCGATGAACGCGATGATGTGGGTGCGCGGGTTCCGCGCCGACTACGAGGAGTGGGGGCTCCTCGCCGGCGAGAAGTGGAACTTCGCGGCGGCGGTCGAGCAGTTCCGCAAGATCGAGAACGTCCAGGACGCGCAGTACCCGGACGAGGGGTCGCGCGGCCCGCTGCACGTGCAGCGTCAGCGCAGCCCGCGCGCCTCGACGCACGCCTTCCTCGAGGCCGCGCGCCAGGCGGGCCACGAGCTCGAGTCGCCGAACCGGCCCGCACCGCAGGGCTTCTCCCAGACGATGGTGACCCAGCGCGACGGCAGGCGCTGGAGCACCGCCGACGCGTACCTGCGCCCGGCGATGAAGCGGGCCAACCTGACCGTGCGGGCCGAGGCGCTGGCCACCCGGGTGCTGTTCGACGGCACCAAGGCCACCGGGGTCGAGTACCTGCACGACGGGCAGACCCACACCGTGACCGCGCAGCGCGAGGTCATCCTGTGTGGTGGCGCGGTGAACAGCCCGCAGCTGCTGCAGCTCTCCGGCATCGGCGACCAGGAGGAGCTGAAGAAGTTCGACATCGAGGTCGTCGCGCACTCCCCCGAGGTCGGCGCCAACCTGCAGGACCACCTGATCGCGGCGCTGGGCTACAGCGTCGACGGCGACTCGCTGTTCGCGGCGGAGAAGCCGCTCGAGCTGATCAACTACCTGGTCCGGCATCGCGGCATGCTCACCTCCAATGTCGGTGAGGCGTACGGCTTCGTGCGCAGCGAGCCCGATCTCGAGCACCCCGACCTGGAGCTCATCTACGCGCCCGCGCCGTTCTATCACGAGGGCCTGGTCGAGCCGACCGAGCACGGTGTCGTGGTCGGCGCGATCCTGCTGCGCCCGCGCAGCCGGGGCCGGATCGGTCTCGCGTCGGCCGATCCGACGGCCAAGCCGGTGATCGACCCGCGGTATCTGTCC
Source organism: Nocardia sp. NPDC050718 (assembly GCF_040654235.1). Classification (NCBI taxonomy): domain Bacteria; kingdom Bacillati; phylum Actinomycetota; class Actinomycetes; order Mycobacteriales; family Nocardiaceae; genus Nocardia; species Nocardia sp. NPDC050718. The sequence goes on from NZ_JBFAHQ010000004.1 coordinate 633,811, forward strand.
GATCCCGACGGCGCCGACCGCGCCGCGCTGACCGCGGGCCTGCGGGTGTGCGCGAGCCTGGTCGAGCAGCCCGCGCTCAAGAGCGCGCTGGGCGCGCTGATCTACCCGCCGGAGGCGCCCGACGAGCTCGAGGCGGCCATGGCGCTGACCATCGAGCAGTTCTCGCACACCCTGTACCACCCGGTCGGCACCTGCCGGATGGGCACCGACGCGGCCAGCGTCGTCACCCCGGACCTGAAGGTGCGTGGTGTGGAGGGCCTGCGCGTCGCCGACGCGTCGGTGATGCCGTTGATCATCCGCGGGCACACCAACGCCCCGGCCGTCTTCATCGGTGAGCAGGCGGCGGACTTCATCCTGGCCGAGTCCTGACCCGCCGTGGTGGCGCGTCCGGCCGGGCGCGCCACCACCACCTCAGGCGAGAGCCAGCGCCAGCGAGCCCGCGGCGAGCAGCAGGTACGGCAGCGGATAACCGAGATCGGTGTAGGCGCGGGCGCGCAGGACGGTCAGTTCGGCGCAGAGGAAATACAGCACCAGCCCGGCCGCCGCGGCGATCGCCAGCGGCCGCGAGGCCAGCCCGGCCAGCAAGGCCAGCCCGCCGACCGCCTTGATCGCCGCCAGCGGGGTCAGCGTCCACGGTGCGACGCCGTAGCGGCGCATGTTCTCGCGGACCCAGTCGGCGCGGACGACATCGACCGCGGCGGCGATCAGTGCGGCCAAGCCGGCGAGCACGGTGACGATGACGAAGCTCGTGTGCATGAGTGGGTTCCTCCGGTCTACGGTGAGCGACGGCGACCGCCGTCGATCCGATGACGAACGGGCCGGCCGAAAGGTGACCGATGCACGCGGATGCGCTCGCGCTCGCCTTCGAACAGCGCCGTGACCGGCTGCGCGGCGTCGCCTACCGGATGCTGGGCACCGCAGCCGAGGCCGAGGACGCGGTACAGGAGGCATGGCTGCGGCTGGACCGCGTCGCCGCGACCGAGATCGGCAATCTCGACGGCTGGCTGACCACCGTCGTCTCCCGGATCTGCCTGGATCAGCTGCGCGTCCGGGCCCAGCGCGCGGAGACCGCCGAGCCGGCCGTCGACGCACCCGCCGTCGGTCCCGGGGCCGACCCCGAGGACGACGCGCTGCTGGCCGACGCGGTCGGGCGCGCGCTGCTCGTCGTCCTCGACGTGCTCGGACCGGAGGAACGCGTCGCGTTCGTGCTGCACGACCTGTTCGCCGTGCCCTTCGCCGACCTCGCCCCGATTCTCGGGCGGACACCGGCGACGACCAAGAAGCTGGCCAGCCGGGCCAGGCAGCGCGTCCACGCACCGGCCCGGATCGGCCCGGCGGAACTCACGGCGCAGCGGGCCGTGGTGACCGCGTTCCTGAAGGCGGCGCGCGAGGGTGACCTCGACGAACTGCTCGCCGTGCTGGCGCCCGATGTGGTGCGCTCGGCCGATCCGGCGGCACTGCCACCCGGCATGGCCGCCCTGGTGCGGGGCGCGGCCGCGGTCGCCGAGGGAACGGTCGTGCTGCGGCAGCGCTCGCGCGAGGCGGTCGTGGTGCTCGTCGACGGTCGGCCCGGACTCGTCGTGGTGCGGGCGGGCCGGGCGCTGTTCGTGGTCACCTTCACGGTCCGCGACGCGCGGATCGCCGCCTACGACGTGGTCGCCGACCCGGCCCGGCTGGCCGGACTCACCGTGTCGCTGCTGCCGGAAAAGTCCTGATCCACTGCCCCGCGCCCGATTTCGGCACACAGTGCACGATGGCATGCCGTGCGGAGTCGCATGGCATGCGAGATCGCAGCGCGCGCAAGCGGACTCGGGTCGTCAGAGTGCCGGGACGCGCGCGAAGCCCAGCGGCGGGGTCGGGACCGGGCCCGAGCGCAGGTCGTGCCGGAAATCGGGCAGCAGCGGCAGCATGTCCACATTGCGCGCGGCATAGCAGCGCACCATCGGCAGCGCCCGCGATACCTCGGCGCGTTCCACCGGCTCGGCGTCGACGAACGCCATTCCCTCCAGCCCGAGGCCGAGGGTGTCGGCGACCCGCACGATCGAGGCCGACTTGCGGCCCCAGCCCACCTCGACCGCCGAGAACATCTCGTAGAGGCCGTGCCGGTAGAGCGTGCGCAGGGTACGGGAACGATCACCACGTGCCGCGACGGCATGCAGCACTCCGCGCTCGCTCAGCTTGGTGAGCGTACGCAGTGCCTGCGGGCGCAGCGTGGTGCTGGTCGAGTCGTGGACCACGCCGTCCCACAGGGTTTCGTCCAGTTCCCAGACCAGACAACGGACGGCAGGTCGCATGGTGCCCCTATCGGTTCGTTCCGGCGCGGAGAACTCTACAACCACTCATAGCGATGGACCAGACTTGTGACCGCTCACCAAGCAGGCAAGCAAGCATGGGTCCGCGACCCATAACCTGACGTTCCATTCCGGCATCGCCGCGGGTTGGCTAGGGTGAAGTCGCTGGACAGCGGGGGCAGAGCCGCAAGATGGGCGAAGGGAACACAGATGTCCGTTGAGAATCCACCCCGGCAATCGCTGACCATCTCCGGTCAGCCGATGTCGTCGCCGCTGAAGGACGTGCGCGCCCTGTCACGGCAGATGGTCGGCCACTTCGTCGCCAATGTCGTCCCCTGCGGCACCCTGCCCGGCGACGCGATCACCGGCGACGTCACCACCATCACGCGGATCTGCCTGGAATTCGCCGTCAGCATGCTCGACGGCCGCGACATCCCCAACAAGCTCCAGCGCCTGCAGGACGCGGCCAGCGGCTGGGCCCGCGAGGGCGTGCCGATCGACACCATCCACCACTCGATCGCCGAGGGTTTCAAGATCGGCCTCGATCTGGTGGTCGCCAATGCGTCGGTGAAGGACTACGACAACCTGGTCGACGGCGTGAAGATGGTGATGGAGATGCTCGACACCATCACCGCCCAGGTGTCGCTGGCCTACGTGCGGGAGCTGCGCGGCGTGGTCAGCGAGCACCACACCGCCGTGCACACGCTCACCTCGGCGCTGCTCGGCGGCCACAGCACCTCGACGATGGCCCGCGAGTGCGGAATCGCGATCGCCGAGACGTACGCCGTTCTGGCCCTGGCGATCCCGCCGCATCGGGAAGAGGCCAACCCGGCCCTCGACGCGCAGGTCGTCGCGCGGCGCAAGCTGCGCCGGGTGCAGGCCGAACTGGCCAAGCGGTGCGGCGATTCGGCACTTTCGCTGCTCAGCGTCGACGGTGGCACGGTGCTCATCCCGGCGGGCACCTTCGATCGCGACGGTCTGGCCGCCCTCGTCGCCCAGCTCTCCCAGGCGGCGCAGGTCGGCATCACCGCGGCGTTGGTCGAGACCAGCACGACCGGCGTCCCCGACGCCGCCGACCAGGCCCACGAGCTGCTCGACATGGTCCAGCGGCTCGAGGTCACCTCGGGGCTGTACCGCTTCGACGAGCTGGCCCTCGAATACCAGCTGACCCGCCCCGGCCCCGGCCGGGAGTTCCTCGGTTCGCTGCTCGACCCGCTGGACCAGTACCCCGAGCTGCTGGAGACCCTGCAGCGCCACATCGCCAACAATCTCAATCGCCAGCGCACCGCCCGGGTGCTGCATGTGCACACCAACACCGTCGACTACCGCCTCAAGCGGATCGGCCAGCTCACCGGTTTCGACCCGACCCAGCCGTCGGGCCTGTGGTACCTGCGCTCGGCCCTCGTGGCCCGCAGCTACCGCTCGGCAGCCTGACCGACCCCGGAAACGCCGAAGGCGCTGTCCGCGATCGCGGACAGCGCCTTCGTGTCGTCTCACAGGGAGCCACCACCCCCGACCAGCCAGGGGTTGAACTCGCAGACCAGGTTCGGGCTGCTCGCGGGATCGAGGGCCCGCAGCGCGATCGACAGCGCCCGCGGGGAGTACATCATCGTCAGATGGTCGGAGACGTCCTGCTCACAGCCCTCCTGCAGGGTGATGTTGGTGACGGTGGCGCCCGGCCCCGGCTTCAGGAACGTCAGGTCGTAGGGGTTGGTGATCTCGTCGTAGCGGGTGCCGACGACGGTGTAGTCGACCCCGGCGACGGTGTCACCGTTGGCGTTGAGCTGGTTGACGAAGTCCGAGCCGATGGTCTGCTGGATACCGGCGTGCCCGACGAAGATCTCGATCAGGCCCAGGATGTCGATGCCGGCATTGTTGATCATGCGGCCCAGGGCGCCGATGCCGTCCAGGCTGGTGCCGTGGTGGGTGGCACCGTAGGTGACCAGGTTCTTCACCTTGGCCGCGCCGCCGTCGAACTTGGTGTACCAGTTGGCCAGGGCACCGCCCTGGGAGTGGGCGATGATGTCGACCTCGCCGGCGCCGGTGGCCGCGAGCACGCGATCGACGAAGGTGGCGACCTGCTTGGACGAGTCCTGGATGTAGCCGGTGCCCATGACGCCGGGCAGCAGCGATCCGAGACCGCCGCCTTCGACCAGGCCGGAGCGGCCGTAGTTGAAGGTGAAGGTGCAGTAGCCGGCGTCCTTGATCGGCTGACCCATGTAGGCGTAGCCGTTGTAGGCGTTCATCCAGGTGCCGTGCAGCAGCACCACCGGACGCGGATGTTCGGCGGTGGGCTTGCAGTTCCAATCATTGGCCCCGGGCGGCGCGGCGTCGCCGTTGCCGAGTCCGTAGGCGAACGCGGCCAGCCAGGAGGTCTGCGCCGGGCCGTAACCGATGGTGTCGGTGGACTTTCCACCGGAGGAGCCCGAACTGGACCCGGAACCGCCGTAGCAGTTGCCCGAACCGTTCCCGGACCCGGCGCCGCTGCCGGAGGTGCAGGCCGAACCGCTACCGGGCCCGGCCACTTCGCGGCCTGCGGTGATGATGTCGGCGAGAGCCTGCTCGGAGGGCGCCGGGTCGGGGGACGCCGCCGCCCCCGGACCCGTGAGCGCGACGGCGAGCGCGCCGACGCCGGTGAGCACCGCCGTCTGTAGCGTCCGTCTGCGACTGGGAGATTTCATCGTTGGCGTATCTTCCTGTGCGATTCGAGAAATACGAATGGCTTTTGTCGAAACCGCCACGAACATAAGGCCCGAAAATCCTGGTCTTTCCGCCGTTTACGGGTTTCTGGACAGGTCACCACCGGTTGTCGAAAACCCCCATGAGGGGGCACAGGAATTCTTCGGCTACCCGGACCGCGAGGCGGCCCTGGTCACCCTCTGGCGCGATTCACCAGCACCGACCGGCTGTCATCGCACCTCACCCGGGTATTCCCCGGGCCCGCTGAACGTTCACAGCATTTCCCGCGAAAAACGCAGAGGGTTCCCAGTTCCGCCGAGTCAGCATTCCGTGCGAGCGGCTACTCCCTGCAATCGCTCGTCGAGCCAGAGCATCGCCTCCGGATATCCGGTGACCGCGCCGATCACGTGCTCACCGAAGACGCTCCGGTACACCGCGTTCGCGCCGAGTGCGCACTGTTCGTTGTACAGATTGCGGGCGCCCGCGGCGGGGATCCAGAACTCCTGCTCCCCGTTGTAGATGTAGAGCGGTGTGGCCGAGCGCATTCCGGCCATGCGGGTGATCTCGTAGATCCGCTCGGCCAGGTCCGACCGCAGCGGGTCGGGGATGTTCGCGCCGACATCGATGGGCAGGTGCAGGATGCCGGGAACGGCGAACACGCTGACGCACTGGTCCTTCATCACCGAGGTGGCCACCCAGCGCGCGAGGTTGTTCATCGCGGCCAGGATCTCGGGGCGCTCCCGGCCGATCGCGAAGGTGGCCGCCATGAAGATCCCGGAGGCGAGGTTGGCGTTCATGCTGCGCGAGAGGATCTCGAAATCGGCGGGCACGCCGCCCAGCGCCGCGCCGACGATCACGTCCGCGAGTTCCGGTGCGTAGGAACCGATCAGCTTGGCCGCGCCGTGGGTGGCGATGGCGCCGCCCGAGTAACCGGTCATCGCGAATCGGCTCGCGCCGAACACCGCTGGGTCGATGCCGCGCACCGCCCGGATCCCGTCGAGCACCGCGTGCCCGGCGACATACGGTTCCGCGTAGGCCATCCACGGGCCCTCGTGGTCCGGGACCAGGACCGCGTACCCGCGCAGTGCCGCCAATTGGGTGGTCGGCGGGAAGAACTCGGTCATGCTGGAGTGCAGGTTGAGGCCGTGCGAGAGCGTGTAGCCCGGGGTGCAGTCGCGGCCGAGCGCATCGATCGGCAGATTGTTGACCAGGACCGGCCGGTCGCCGGGACCGGTCCAGTCGGTGGCGGGCACGAGCAGCGTCGCGGTGGCGAAGGACGGACGGCCTTGCGAATCGTCGGTCCGGTACTTGAGCAGGGTGGCCGACCGCAGCGGCACCAGCGTCAACGGGCCCGCGGTGGCGAGGATGTCGCGGGTCGCGATGATGTCGCCCGGCGCGAGATCGGCCAGCCCGTCGGGCCAGTGGTCGAACATGGCGTCACCGACCGCCGCGGGCAGGACCGCCGCTCGCAGCGCGGCGAGTTCGGCCTCCGGGTCGGCGGCCGTCCCGCCCGAGGGCTGGATCGGTGACGGCAGCACCTGATCGATCCAGCGTTGCAGATCGGGCAGGAAGCCCGGCGTACCCGGGTGCGGCACCGGGAATTCCGGGGTGGGTTCGGCGGCGGCGGTGCCGACGGCGAACGAACAGAGCAGCAGAATCGAGCAGAACAGCACACGGACAGATCGCATGGCACACACGCCTTCGGGTGGCAACGTCGGAATCGTCTCTGACGTGCGGCGATGCGGTGCTTCGTCTCCCGCCGAACCTCCCCGAACGCGCCCTCGTCAGTCCACTGACGGTACGCCGGAACCCCCCGGCCGGATCGGCGTCGTGCCCGAGTCGTGACGCAATGCGGCTCGATCGCAACAACAATCGGCCCGGACCCGTGTCGGGGTGTGCGGATCCGGGCCGATCGCCACCGGGCTCAGCAGGTGCTGGGCGCCGGTTCCCCCTGCAGCCGCGCGTCGAGCCATCTCAGCGCGGAAGGCAGTCCGAGCACAGCTGCGGTCAGGTGGTCCGGGGTGGGCGTCGACTCGGTGACCACCGGGGTGCCGGCCGCGCACCAGCGGTGCGTGGTGGTGGTGATCGCGTCGACCGGGATCAGGCCGTCGATGGGCGAATGCCATTCGAAGACAGGCATCCTCGGCGTACCGGGGTAGAGCTCGAGGCTGTTCTCCTCCACCACGGCGCGGGCCTCCGGGTCGTCGACCATCGAGGTCGTCGCGGCGAAATCGAGGATGCCCCGGCCCGCGCCCGCGCCGAGGATGTCGTTGGTGCACGCGTCGGCGATCGCGGCCCGGGCGGCCAGCCCGCGCGCGTTCATCTGCTCGCTGATCGGAAACCGTTGCGGATACTCCCGTTCCAGGCCGATGCCCGCCGCCAGCGCCAGACCGAACACCGGGTGCGAGCCGAAGCCGAGACCCTCGAGCATCGACACCAGGTTCATCGGGACCCCGCCCATCGCGGCGCCCGCGATCTCGACGTCGGGCGCGTAGCTTGGCTGCAAGGCCGCTGCCCAGGCCGTCGCCATCCCGCCGCCGGAGTAGCCCGCCATCGCGACCCGGCTCCCCGCGACCTGGAGTTCGTCGACCTTGCGGATCGCCCTGATCCCGTCGAGGGTCACCTGACCGCCCAATCTGGCCGCGCCGTAGGCGAAATCGGGACCGAGGTGGTCGGGTAGCGCCATCGTCCAGCCGCGCCGCAGGGCGAGATTCCAGAAGACCGCTTCGCGCACCATGAGATTCGGGTCGTTCGTGTAGAGCACCTTGGAGACCGAGCAGCGCACGCCGAGGCCGTTGATGATGTGCTGGTAGGACAGGACCGGTTCGTCCCGGCGGTGGCCCGCCGGTTGCAGCACCGTCGTGGTCGCCGCGATCGGCTCGCCCGCGGAGTTGGTCGAGCGGAACTTCACCAGGGTGATCCTGGTGTCGGGGAACATCGCCAGTGGCGGCATCGGCCGCACGGCCAGCACGTCGCCCGGCTGCACCGCCGACAGGTCGGCGGGCTGGGCGTAGAAGGGGTCGGGATCGGCGCTCGGGTAGAGCGGTGCGCTGTGCGCGGGGGCCACGCCGACCACGGCCAGCACCAGCGCCACCCCCACCGCCGACATCGTGCGGCGTGGCCGAGCCCGTCGTGCCGTGGCTTCCCAGATCATCCGGCGCTCCTCCCGTGTCGCTGCCGTCGAGACCGATACTTGCCGGTAGCGTGGCTCGTCGGTACCCCTTCGGACCTAGATCGGCGGAGCTCACAACCGGCACGAATGCGGGTTGTGACCGGATTCAAGTCGACGGCGATTCTTGTCGGCCACCGCCCCGCCACGGCACCGGAGGGCTGTGAGATCTCCAGTGAATTCCAGAACATGTTCCACTCGACGGCCCGGGCCCTACCGTCGAGTAGGAAGGCGCCCACCAGCGCCGGGGTAGAAGGAGCACGCCATGATTCCCATCGACGAGAACATCGCCGCCACCGCCCATCGCGCCGACCGCACCGAGATACCGACCCGGCGGATCACGGTCTACTTCGACGGCGCGACCCCGCAGGACGCGCTGGTGCTGGAGTACGCGGCGACCCCCGCCGAGGCATGGGAGTTCACCACCGCGGCGGTGCACGCCGGCCTGCTGGTGACCGTCGACGGGCAGGTCGGGCCCGAACTGCGCCGGCTCCCCTGCCGATCGCTGTGGCACTGAGCCCATCGGCGCCGCCGCGCCCGCCGCACTAGGCTGGGCCGGGCGGCCGCGTCCCGGCCGCGTGCCAGGACGACAAGGAGGGGCGTCGCGTGATTCGGTGGCAGTTCCCGGCCACACTCGCCGCCGTCGCGGTACTCGGGCTCACCGCCTGTGCCGTGACCGCCGCCGACGAGCCGGTCACGGCCACACCGTCGACAACGACGACGCCGCCCCGCTCGACCAGCAAGCCGCCGGTCACCCTCGCACCGCCGACGCCGACGGTCGACCCGTACGCCGGGCTGCCGTTGATCGACCATGTCACCTGGACCGACACCGTCGACGGCGCCCGCCTGCTCGTCGTGCCGACCGTCGCGGGCCGACGCACCGCCGCGCCGGGCACCGATGAACTCGCCTGGCAGGAGGTCCTGGCCCTGGACGCCGACGCCGACTCGCCGGGGATGCGGGACCAGTTCGTGTGCCACTGGGTGTGGGCGAGGATGGTGGCGCCGGACAAGCCGAGCTGGAATCTCGAACCGTGGCGGCCCGCCGTCGGCTATTCGGCCACGGTGTCGGCGAACTGCAATCCCGGTGGCCCGGAGCGCTGAGGGCCGTCGATCCGTTCGAAAGGAGCACTCGCATGCGCATCGTCGTCGCCGGTGGACACGGCAAGATCGCCCTGCTGCTGGCATCGTCGCTCACCCGCCGCGGTGATCAGGTCCACGCGCTCATCCGCCGCCCCGATCAGGCCGCCGACATCGCCGCGACCGGCGGCGTCCCGGTCATCTTCGACATGGAGCGCGACACTCCCGCCGACCTCGCCGCCGCGGTCGCCGGCTCGGACGCGGTGGTCTTCGCCGCGGGCGCGGGCCCCGGCAGCGGCGTCGAGCGCAAGTACACCGTCGACCTCGGGGGCTCGGTGCAGCTCGCCGACGCCGCCGAGCGGACCGGCGTCCGGCGTTTCGTGCAGATCTCCACCATGGGCGCCGGCGCGCCACCGGCCCCGGGGACCGACGAGGTCTGGGCCGCCTATATCGATGCCAAGACCCGCGCGGAGGACGACCTGCGGTCCCGCGCGCTGGACTGGACGATCCTGCGGCCGGGCATGCTCACCGACGACGCAGGCAACGGTCTGGTCACGCTCGGAGCGCCGCCGATCGGGCGCGGTCCGATTCCCCGCGCCGACGTCGCCGCGACGCTCGCGTCGATCTTGGTCGCGGACAACACTTTTCGGCACACGCTGGAAGTGGTTTCCGGTCCGGAGCCGATTGCGTCGGCCGTGTCGGCAATTCGATAGCCGAAAATTAACTATCCCAACAGTATTCGGCCGGGGAGCCGATTCCCGGTGACCGGCGGCACCCTTTTCGCCACCCCGCGGAACAAGCCAGCCGCCGGTCACGGCGTTATCCACCCACCGCCCGCCGTGAACACGGTGGCGTCACCCCGGATTCGCCGCTCAGAAGCCGGGAAAAGCGCTGCATCGAGACGGAATCGATCGTGCAGATGTGCTTGCATTTGAAACTTGCCCCGTCCTAAACTCAGGGCCGCAACACAATTCAGGGGATAGTCAGGGGAGGCCGCGAGCGGCACACCTGGGGCTAGGTTTGCCTTGGGTTTGCCACTGCCTAAACACAGGGGCGTTCACCATGAACAACACCAACGGCCGTTTCGGCCTCGCTGATCGCGCAGCGACGACCCACCCCGTCACCGCAGGGTGCTCCAGGGAAACAGCGGTCGCCTATGTCATCGACGCGGTGGAATCCACCGGCGCGGCGACACGCAACGATTTCGATATCGACCGGATCGTGACCACCGCGCACGAATTGGCCGACGACTGGGATCTGCAGACGCTGACCCCCGACACCTTCTGGCGGATCGCCGCGGGCTGCATCCGCTACTGAATCACCGACCCGGACCGGGCGCCGTCCTCGGCGCCCGGTAGCGGTGTCTCGCCTCAGGCCCGCTCGGCGTAGTCGAGCAGGATCTCGCGCGAGCGATCCGGTCGCGCGGCCTGGACACTGAGCTGGTCCATCACCGACAGGTACAGCGCCAGGTCCTGCCTGCGCTCGAGGTACAGCGCGCTGGTGAGCTGCTCGAGGTAGACGATGTCGGGCAGTTCGGGCTCGGCGAAGCGCAGAATACTGAAGGAACTGCCCGCGGCGGCGTGCCCGCCGGCCGAGTACGGCAGCACCTGCACGGTCACGTTCGGCATCGTCGACAGCTGGGCCAGGTAGCGCAGCTGCGCGCGATGCACCTCGCGCCCACCGATCGGGCGGTGCAGCACGGCCTCGTCGATGACCGCCCACACCACCGGCGGGTCCACCCGGCGCAGCACGTCCTGGCGGAGCTGGCGGACCTGCACCCGGCGCTCGGTATCGGCGTCGTCGAACCCGAGGGTCACGATCGCCCGCGTGTACTCCGGGGTCTGCAGCAGGCCGGGCACCAGCTGGGCCTCGTAGGTGCGGATCTGGCTGGCCGCCTGCTCGAGCCCGAGATAGGTACTGAACCACGAGGGCAGCAGATCGCTGTAGCGATGCCACCAACCGGGTTCACTTGCCTGCCGGGCCAGTTCGAAGAAAGACTCACGCTCGCGGGTGTCGTGGACACCATAGAGCGTGAGCAGGTCCCTGATATCGCGTTCCTTGAATCCGGTGCGTCCCAGTTCGAGCCGGCTGATCTTGGCGTGTGAGCCACGGATCGCGTCACCAGCCGCTTCGCGGGTGATGCCTTTGCTCTCGCGCAGTTTGCGCAACTGACCACCGAGGGCGATGCGCAGCACGGTGGGGCCGCGATCGACAACGGGTTGCACGCGACCGATCTCGTCGGGTTCAGCCGTCATGGCTGCCGATATTACCGATCACCGGGTCAAGTAGTCGAACTCTCCGGCCTTCGCGCCGCGGATGAAAGCGTCGATCTCGGGCCGGGTGTAGAAGATCACCGAGCCGTGCGGGTCGCGCGAGTTGCGTACGGCGACCGAACCGTCCGTCGCTTCGGCCACCTCGACACAGTTGCCGCTGGGGTTGCTGAAGGTGCTCTTGCGCCAGTCGCCGACGCCGGGGCGTTCCCGCTGATCATGGTGCATACCGGACACGTCACACTCCTCGTTCTCGATTGATGCCATCAGTACGAAAGTTGCAGATGCACGTACAAACGTTCTTGCATCTGCACGTCGCGATCGGGACATTAACACGGTTCACATGCGGTCGCACCGGTCGGTACTTACCCGACGACACGACCTGGGCGGCCGCTCGATCGGTGACGTCCAGTCCCCTGAATTCGCAAGCGCCACAACCCGATCAGATGCCCGACACGTCCGAATTGACAGTGCAGATGTTCTTGCACCTGCAAACAACACCCCCGTAGACTCAGCCCACAAGATCACCGGAAGGGACGTCGGCAGCACCAGCCGGACGGGCCTTCCGCTGCCGGATGCGAGGGGACTCGGATGAGTACGCCGTTTCGAACACCCCGCAGGGTCTCGGCCGGAACCGCCGGCCTGGAGGTCCCGCGATACCTCGGCACGGCAGGCGCGGCCACCGGATCGTGTAGCGACGAGCCGCTCGGGCTCACCTACCGGCAGGCCCGCGAGATGCTGCGTCAGCACGACGTGCACGGACCGCAGTGCAGGCAGTGGCTGGCCGCCGCGGCCTATCTGTCCGCGGGCCTGGACGACGAATAGCCGGTTGTAACGTCTTCGTGCTGGTCACAGCCGTGTCACCCGGGGCATCCTGGAGATGAAGAATCGGGCTCGACACGGGTGAGCGGCATATGCGTATAGCGGAGATCCTGCGCAACAAAGGCACGACGGTGACCACGGTGCCGCCGCAGACCACGGTGCGTGTCCTGCTCACCGTGCTGGCCGAGCACAATATCGGCGCGGTGGTGGTCTCCCCCGACGGCGCGGCCATCAGCGGGATCGTCTCCGAGCGCGACGTGGTCCGCCACCTCGCCCGGCTCGACGCCGCCGTGCTCGACCGGCCGGTCGCCGAGATCATGACCGACCGGGTCCGCACCTGCGGGCCCGAGGATCACGTCTCCTCGTTGCGCGAGATCATGACCGAGCATCGCGTCCGGCACATGCCCGTGGTCGAGGCCGGCCGGCTGGTCGGCATCGTCAGCATCGGCGACGTGGTGAAGAGCGAGATCACCGAACTGGCCGCCGAACGCGGGCACCTGGTCGACTACCTGCAGGGCAGGTACTGAGCCGGGGCCCGAAAAGCGTTGCCCGCGAGAATTCTTCGTCGGCCGTACCAGAAAAGTGCGTATCGTTGATCTGGTGCACCCCCTCCGGCCCGAGCTGACCGCCGTTCCGGCGCCGCGGCACGCGCCGACCCCGGTGCCCGCCACGATCCGTGACCGCTTCCCCGCGCTGGCCGATCCCGCCGTGGTGTATCTCGACAGCGCCGCGACCACCCAGAAGCCGGACACCGTGATCGCCGCCGTCACCGGCTATCACGCCGAGCACACGGCCAACGCCGGGCGCGGCACCTACAGCTGGGCGACAGCGCTGTCCGCGCGGATCGCCGCCGTCCGGTCCAGGGCCGCCGCGTTCGTCGGGGCGGCGCATCCCGACGAGATCGTGTTCACCGCCGGCGCGACCGCGGCGCTCGGCGCCGTCGCCCACAGCTGGGGGCTGGCCGTCCTCGACGACGGTGACGAGATCCTCTACAACCCCGCCGATCACGCGTCCAACGTGCTGCCCTGGCACCACCTGCGCGACACCCTGGCCCGGTTCGGGCGCCGGATCGTGCTGCGCCCCTACCGCAGCACCGCGGCGGGCGAGGCCGATATCGACGACATCGCGGCCCAGGTGGGTCCGCGCACCCGGCTGATCACCACCAGCCATCTGCACCATGTCTACGGCGGGCTGACCACGCTCGAGGAACTGCGCGGCCGGATCGATCCGGAGATCCTGCTGTGCTTCGACTGCTCGCAGAGCGGCGGGCACCTGCCGGTCGACGTGCTCGACCTCGGCGCCGACTTCGCGGTGTTCGCCGGGCACAAGATGTTCGGCGCGCCCGGGATCGGCCTGCTGTACTGCCGGCGGCGGGTGCACGACCGGCTGCGGCCGTTCCTGCCCGGTGGCCATTCCGGGGTGCGGGTCGGCGACACCGGACTGATCACCGGCTCGATGCCGGAAATGCTCGAGGGCGGCACCTACAACATTCCCGGAATACTTTCCCTCGCACCGGCTTTCGATCTGCTCGACGAGCTGGATCCGATCGCGATCGCCGCGCACAACCGGGAGCTCACGCTGCGGCTGATCGACGGGTTGCGGCCGCTGCCCGGTCTGGAGTTCCTGCCGGGGCCCGCCTACGCGGGGTGCGCGGTGGGGTACGGGATCGTCTCGTTCACCCTCGACGGGATCAGTGCCACCGATCTCGGTTTCGTGCTGGCCGACGCCGGTTTCCTGGTCCGCACCGGAGCGCACTGCGTGCCGGGCACCGAGCCCGGCGCGGATTCGGTGCGGGTGAGCACCCACCTCTACAACACCCTGGACGAGATCGATCGTTTCGTCGCCTGCGTGGCCGGCCTCGCCGGGCACGGGCGCTGACCATTTCCTGTCCCGAGCCGAGGAGGAACCCATGGGCACGCACCCCACGCAGCACTACGATCGGCGGGCCGCGTCCCGGGTACTGGCCGAGCTGGCCGCACCGGGACTGTTCGTGGCCGCCGAGCCGCCGTCGCCGACCCGGATCACTGTCCGCGCCACCGCGTTACGCCCCGAGCCCGGCAGCGCGCTGACCCAGTCGCAGCGGATGTATCTGGAGCGGTTCATGCGGCCGTGCCGCCCCGACCAGGTCACCAGCGCGACCCATCGCATCACCTGGACCGACAGCGCGGGCGTGCCAAACACCGGGTATTTCCACACCGGGGGCGCCGGTCCCGAGCTGGCCGTGGTGGCCAGGGAGACGGTGCTGACGCTGTGGCGGGAGCTGGCCGCCTCGGGCCTGGTGGCACGCGCGGCGACGCTGCCCGCGCCCGATCTCGCGGTGCTGGTCGGCACGACCACCGATCACGATCCGCACGAGATCTTCCGCGTCGGGGTGGAGGCCACCGGACGCGCGTTGACCCAGCACGGGCTCGTGGCGGCGGACACCCCGTACCGCGAGATCGTCGACTTCGCCAGGGGGCTGCGCGATTCCGGCATCTTCGCCGCCGTCGCGACGCGCTGGTTCTGGGAGCTGCAGGCCTCCACCTTCCGGCGCGGGATGATCCCGGTGCGCCTGGTCGCCCAGCCCGACGGGAGCGTGCGCTACACGGCCGACTCGATCGCGGTGCTGCGTGCCATGAAGGACGCCACCATCGCCGACGCGCACACGGTGATGCGCCGGGCGGTCACCGAGGAGGGTCTCGACACCGAGGCGGCGGTGGCCAAGTACCACGACGAGCTGGATCTCGTCTCCCGGCAATACGCCCTGCTGCCCGCGGGCGCGCGGCCCGCCTGCCTCGCGGCGGCGCCGCAGGCGGTCGGTGGGGCGGCGGTGCATGTGCTGGCCACAGTGGTCGACCGGTTCGTCGAGACCTTCGCCGCGCTGGCGGCCACGGTGGTGGTCGTCGAGGACACCGCCGAGCACGTCCCCGACGGTGCGCTTGCCGACGACGGCGTGTTCTACGTGCCCGATATGAGCTGCAAACACTGTGTCCGCACGATCACCGCGCTGCTCGAATCGATGGACATCCCGGTGGCCGAGGTCGATCTGGAGTCCAAGCGGGTGAGCGCGCGGATCCGCAGTCCACGCCATCGGTTCCGGGTGTTCGAGGCGCTGCGCGACGGCGGCTACAACCCGGTCGACAACGTGCCGGCGCAGGCGCCGGGCGCGGCGGTGGGATGACGCCGCCCGCCGTCCCCGCCGCGCTCCCCCCGCTGGTCGCCGAGTTCCTGGCCGATCGGACCGCTGTGCGGGCCGCGCTGGACCGCTACGGTTCGCCGCTGCACCTGCTGTTCCCCCAGGTCTTCGCAGCGAACCTGGCCGGGCTGCGCGGGGTGCTCGACGCGGGGGCCAGCCGGTACCGGATCTGCTACGCGCACAAGGTGAACCGTTCGGCCGCCTTCGCGCGGACCGCGGCGGCCGCAGGGATCTCCGTCGATGTCGCGTCGGCGCGGGAGCTGTCGGCCGCACTGGCCGCCGGGTTCCCGGCCGAGCGGATCGAGGCGACCGGACCCAAGGGTGTGGCCATGGTGCGCGCGGCGCTCGCGGCGGGCGTGACGGTCAATGTCGACAATCTGTGGGAGCTGTCGACGCTAGCCGACCTGGCGCGGACGACAGTCCCTGTCCTGCTGCGTATCTCGGGATTCCCCGGGAGCGCGCCGAGCCGCTTCGGTATCGATCTCACGGCCGTGGACGCCGCGTTCGACGTGCTCACCCGGCACCGCGATCGGTTGCGGCTGCGGGGTTTCGCCTTCCACCTCGACACCGCCGCCACCGCGGAACGCGTGCGGGCGGTCGCCGCGTGCCTGGATCTGGTCGAGCGCGCCTACGGCCACGATCTGACGCCGACCGTGCTCGATATCGGCGGTGGGTTGCGTCAGGTGTTCACCGCCGACGCCGCGGGCTACGACGCCTACGATCACGCCTTGCGCGCGGGCCTGCTCGGCCGGGGCGAGGCGCTGCACTGGGGCAGTGCCTCCTTCGGTTATCACGTGTCCGGCGGGGCGATCCACGGCGGACCGGTGTTCCACAAGTACGCCAATACCGAATCGGCCGCCGATATCCTCGCCGACCTGCTCGCGACACCGCTGCCCGGGCACGGCGGTCGCGGGCTCGGACAGGTCCTCGCCGACAATCTGCTCGAGCTGTGGCTCGAACCCGGCAAGGCACTGGTCGATCAGGCCGGAATCACCCTGGCCAGTGTCGAATTCGTGAAGCAGGCGGGCAACGGCGCGACCCTGGTGCATCTGGACCTGAGCCGCGACACGGTCACCGCCGCCGATCAGGAGGTGCTCATCGACCCCGTGGTGCTCGCCGAACCCGCGCTCGCCGAACCCTGCGGGGTGTTCTTCGCCGGGCAGCTGTGTCTGGAGCGGGATCTGGTCACCCAGCGGAAGGTGCGGGTGGCCGGGGTGCCCGCGCCGGGTGATCCCGTGCTGTTCGCCAATACCGGCGCCTATCACATGGATCTGTCCGCCGCGCAGGCCAGTATGCATCCGGTGGTGGCGAAAATCGCTGTGCTGCACGATGACAGCGGCTTCACGCTGTGCCATGACGCGGACTTCCGGGTGCCGTGATGGTCTACACCCACATCACCGAGCTCATCGGCAACACTCCCCTGCTGCGCCTCGACCCGGCGGTGCACGGGCTGGCCGGGGTCGAGCTGTACGCGAAACTGGAGTCGCACAATCCGTTCGGCTCGGTCAAGGACCGGGTCGCCTGGGCGATGATCCGCGCCGACATGGACCGTATCGCCGCCGACGGGCAGTCGTTCATCGAGGCCTCCAGCGGCAACACCGCCAAGGCACTGCGAGTCCTCGGTGCGCTGCACGGCATCCCGCTGCGGGCGGTGACCAACCGGATCAGGGTGGGCGAGGTCAGGCAGCTGCTGCAACTGCTCGGCACCGAGATCGTGGAGCTGCCGGGCCTGTCCGAATGCCCGGATCCGCACGCGGCCGACGACGTCTCGGCGGTGATCGCGCAGACCACCGGCCAGGCCCCCGAGCGGTGGTTCCATCCGTCGCAGTACACCAACGAGCGCAATATCGACGCCCACCACGACGGCACCGGCACCGAGATCGCCGCCGACCTCGCCGCGGCGGGCATCGCGCATCTCGACTACCTCATCGGCGGGCTCGGCACCACCGGCTCCACCCGCGGCACCGCGACCGCGCTGCTCGCCCATCATCCGGGGCTGCGCACCATCGGGGTGGTCTCCGACCGGTTCGACTTCATTCCCGGTATCCGCTCCGAACGCGAGATGTGGGATGTCGGGTTGTTCCGGCCCGACTTCTACGACGACATCGTCACCGTCGACTCGGCCGCCGCCATCGATGCCACCCTCGCGCTGATCCACGGCTACGGCGTGCTCGCTGGGCCGACCAGCGGCGCGGGCTACGCCGCGGCCCTGCGCGCGCTCGCCGCGGCGCCGCGCCCGGACGATCGGCCGCTGGTCGCGGTCCTCATCGTGTGTGACCGGCTCGAGCCGTACCTGTCCTATATCGCCAAGCGCAGGCCGGATCTGTTCGGGACGACGCCGGGCCCGGCCGCGCCCGGCCCCGACGACACCGCCGCCGCGCCCACGCTCACCCCGGCGGCGCTGGCCGAGCTGGACCGCACCGGCAGGCCGACCGTCGTCGACACCCGCGGCGCGATGGCCTATCGGGTGGGGCACGTGCCCGGCGCGCTCAATATCCGCGACGATCAGCTCGACGAGATGCTCGCCCAGGGCATGCCGTTCCCGCGCTCCCGGCCGGTCGTGTTCGTGTGCCCGGTCGGCGAGACCTCGCTGCGCTTCGCCGCCCTGGCCCATCGCGCGGGCTACGACGCCTACAGCCTGGCCGGTGGCATCGTCGCCTGGCGCGACGCGGGTCATCCGCTCGAACGCGGCGGCTGATCAGACCAGCACCCGCGCCGCCCGGCGGACGCCGGCGAGGGACCGGCGGGTGCCCGTGGCCGCGAGCAGCGCGCCGAGCGGGCCGCGATAGCCGTCGGCGAGAAGCCCGACGACGGCCCGGAACCGGGCGACGAACCGGTCCGCGGTCTCCTCGTCGAACCGGGCGACCGGGTACAGGAACGAGCCGTCGATACCGGCCGGGGCGCCGACCGGATCGTAGTGATCGGTCAGCCCGAACTCGAGATCGTGCTTGGCCCTGATCACACCGGTCGGCATCTCGGTGATCGAGAGCCCGTGGGCTGGAGGGGGTTCGGTGGCGGTGCGCGGGGCCTCGGCCCGCTGCAGGATCAACGTCGCCTGGAACAGCGGCAGCGCCGCGTCCTGGAGCAGGCAGCGCTTGAGCCGGGGATTGGGTGTGTCCGGGTGGGCGTAGGCGGCGAGCGCGACCCGGCGCACCTGGTCGACGAGCTCGTCGACGTCGCCTGCCCGGTCCAGGCGCACCCGCATGAGCACGTCGTCGGAGAAGTTGCCGACCAGGTCGTCGAGCAGGCGGTGATCACGCCCGGAGACCGCGGTGGCCACGGTGACGTCGGCGCTGCGGGCGAACGCGCCGACCGACACCGCGAACGCGGCCTGCAGGACCATGAACAGGCTCGCCCGCCGGTCCTGGGCCACGCGCAGCAGACCGGCATGGGTGCGCGCGTCGAACGAGATCGGCAGCAGCGCACCGGCGACCGGGTCGACCGGTGGCGACTGGGGTTCGCGCGCGGGCAGATCCAGCAGGGCGGGCCGGCCGGCCAGCGCGTTGGCCCAGTAGCGCAGCTGATGGGTCGCGCGGCTCCACTCGTCGGTGAACTCACCGAGCTGGGCGTGCTTCCACAGGGTGTAGTCGGTGTAGCTGACCGGCAGCGGCGACCACTCGGGCGCGGTGCCGTCGCGGCACGCGAGATACGCGGTGACCAGGTCCCGGATCAGCGGGCCCAGCGAGCGGCCGTCGACCGAGATGTGGTGCACGACCAGGGCCAGCACGACGTCGTCGGGGCCGACGACGAACACCCGCGCCCGCACCGGCGGCTCGCGGGTGAGATCGAAGGCCCGCGCCGACAGCGCGGCGACGGCCGCCGGGAGGTCCGCCTCGGGGACGGCGCATTCGGCGATGTCGAGGTGCAGATCCGCCGGGTCGACGACGTGCTGGGCCGGGCCGTACTCGGTCACCGGATAGATCGTGCGCAGCGGTTCGTGCCGGGCGACAAGGCATTCCAGCGCCGACCGCAGCGCGGCCCGGTCCACGTCGGCACCGCGCAGCCGCAGCGCCCGCGCGACATTCCAGTCCGCGGAGCGGCCGAGCCGGGCGGCGTGCCACATGCGCTCCTGGGCGGGCGCCAGCGGCACATACGCCGGACGCGGCTGCGGCCCGAGCAGGACGACCGGCGGTACCGGCGGCCGGAAACACACCGCCGCCGACCCGTCTCGCGGCGCCGTCAGCACACCGCGACCGTCCTCGTGGCCCCCCGACCTGATTCCCCGACCGGGGTCGAACACTCGCGACAACCTCCACGCCCGTACCAACAGATTCGGAACGCTAACGAGCGGATGTGAACTAACAGTTACCGGATTGTGACCACGTCCGGTCGGGCCGACCGGACCGCGGCCCCGCGATGTCGCTGTCTGTCCGCTTTCCCGGAAAAACGCCCAAAAGCCGCGTTACAGTGGCGTCGGGAAGCGGAGCGAGGAGCTGGTCGGTGTCCATCGGGAAATTGGTGTCGTTCGACGGGTCACGGGGATTCGGGTTCATCCGGCCCGACGACGGCGGGCCCGATGTCTTCGTCCACGTCAACGACATCGGCCTCGACGAGGACGAATTGCGCCAGGGCAGACTCTTCGAATTCGATGTGACCGAAGGCGATCGCGGACCCAAGGCGATCAACCTGACCGCCGCGGGGCACACCGCGCCCGCGCCGAAGTCGCGCAAGGAGCGCGCGGGCGGCGACCGCCTCGGCGCCGAGGACCTGCGCCGACAGATCACCGAGCTGCTGCTGGAAGCCTCCCCCGCACTCACCGCGGCCGAGATCATCACCATTCGCGAGCGGTTCACCGCCTTCGCCGACGAGCACGGCTGGCTCGACAGCTGACCTCGCGCCTGCGCGGTCACCGCCGCCGGGCCACCTAGACTCCCGACTGATCCGGTAGCTGCGGTGCTGCTTGACCGACCGCCCAGGGAGTCACGGTGACGACGACCACCGATCAGTCACGCTTCACCGCCTGGTTGCTCGACGGCGTGGCGGACCCGAAGCACGCCCAGCATTCCGGACCGATGCGCGCGGTCGCGCACGCCGAACCGCATCAGCGGTCGTGGTGGCGGGTGATGTGCCTGACCGGCGTCGACTACTTCTCCACCCTCGGCTATCAACCGGGCATCGCGGCCATCGCCGCGGGCGCGCTCTCCCCGCTGGCCACGCTGGTGCTGGTCTCGCTCACCCTGTTCGGCGCGCTGCCGGTGTATCGCCGCGTCGCGCGCGAAAGCCCGGACGGCGGTGGGTCGTTGGCGATGTTCACCGACATCCTGCCGCGCTGGTCGGGCAAGCTGTTCATCCTGGTGCTGCTCGGGTTCGCGTGCACCGACTTCGTCATCACCATGACGCTCTCGGCCGCCGACGGCGCCGCGCACATCATCGAGAACCCGTTCGCCCCGGCCGCCTGGCAGGACTCGCGCCTGATCATCACGCTGATCCTGCTCGGGCTGCTGGCCGCGGTGTTCCTCAAGGGGTTCGGTGAGGCCATCGGGATCGCCGTCGGCCTGGTCGGGGTGTATCTTTCGCTCAACGCGATCGTCGGCGCGGTCGGGCTGTGGCACGTGTTCACCAGCGAGCACCGGGTGATCGACTGGACCCACGCGATGACCACCGAGCACGGCAGCGTCTGGATGATGATCGCGGTCTCGCTGCTGGTCTTCCCCAAACTCGCGCTCGGCCTGTCCGGATTCGAGACCGGCGTGGCGGTGATGCCGCTGATCAAGGGCGAACCCGGCGACACCCCCGAGTACCCGCGCGGGCGGATCATCGGCGCGCGCAAACTGCTCACCACCGCCGCGCTGATCATGAGCGCGTTCCTGCTGGTGTCGAGCTTCATCACGGTCGTGCTCATCCCGGAGCAGGAGTTCGAGCCCGGCGGCCAGGCGAACGGGCGCGCGCTGGCGTACCTGGCCCACGAGTACCTGGGCAACGGCTTCGGCACCGTCTACGACATCGCCACCATCGCGATCCTCTGGTTCGCCGGCGCGTCCGCGCTGGCCGGGCTGCTCAATCTGGTGCCCCGGTATCTGCCCCGCTACGGCATGGCGCCGGAGTGGGCGCGGGCGGTAAGGCCGCTGGTGCTGGTGTTCGCGGCGGTGGCCTTCGGGAT
The DNA here is from genome assembly GCF_040654235.1 of Nocardia sp. NPDC050718. Lineage (NCBI taxonomy): Bacteria > Bacillati > Actinomycetota > Actinomycetes > Mycobacteriales > Nocardiaceae > Nocardia > Nocardia sp. NPDC050718. Next base: position 655,394 of record NZ_JBFAHQ010000004.1, read on the forward strand.
CACCTGGTACTTCGACGCCGATGTCGACGCCCAAGGCGCGGCCTACGCCACCGGCGTGCTGGTGCTCATCACCTCGGCCGCGATCGCGGTGACGCTCTCGGCGCACCGGAAGGGCGAGCGGCGCAAGGTGATCGGCTTCGGGGTGGTCAGCGCGGTGTTCGTCTACACCACCATCGCCAATGTCTTCGAACGGCCCGAGGGCGTGCACCTGGCCTCGCTGTTCATCCTCGCGATCATCGTGGTGTCGCTGGCCTCGCGGGCGCACCGCGCGTTCGAGCTGCGGGCCATCGAGGTGAGCTTCGACGACGCGGCGGCCACGTTGATCGACGGGGCCGCCGCGACGGACGTCGTCCGGATCGTCACCCACGCCATCGATCAGCGTGTGCCCGCCGAGTACGACGAGAAGGAAGCCGACCAGCGGCGCGAGAGCCACATCCCGGACGCCGACTCGATCCTGTTCCTCGAGGTGATCGTCGGCGACGCCTCGGAGTTCAGTACCGATCTGCGGGTGACCGCGATCGAGGTCGGGCGCCACCACGTCCTGAGCGTGCAGGCGACCGCGGTGCCCAACTCGATCGCGGCGATCCTGTTCGCGATCCGCGATCGCACCGGGCTCGAACCCCACGTGTACTTCGAATGGACCGAAGGCAATCCGCTGGTCAACCTGCTGAAGTTCCTGTTCGTCGGCGAAGGCGAGGTCGCGCCGGTGACCAGGGAGATCATCCGGCGGGCCGAGCCGGACCCGGCGCGGCGGCCGCACGTGCACGTCGACAGCTGAGCGTGACACCACCGCGCGCGATGTCCGCGCCGGTGTCGGTGGGCCGACCTACGATCGAACCCGCACCGATGAATCGGGCACGCTCGCGCCGTCGACACGGGTGAACCCACCCGCGAGGAGGATCGGATGGATCTACCGGTGATGCCGCCAGTGCGCCCCATGCTGGCCAAATCGACCCCGTCGTTACCCCGTGAGCCCGGGCTCAGCTACGAACCCAAATGGGACGGGTTCCGCTGCATCGTGTTCCGCGACGGTGACGAGATCGAGCTCGGTTCCCGCAACGACCGCCCGCTCACCCGGTACTTCCCCGAACTGGCCGAACTGCTGAAAGCCGCGCTGCCGCAGCGCTGTGTGGTGGACGGGGAGATCGTCGTCGTCACCGATCAGGGCCTGGATTTCGACACGCTGCAGCAGCGGCTGCATCCGGCCGCGTCGCGGGTGAACAAGCTGGCCGCCGAGACACCGGCCAGCTTCGTCGCCTTCGATCTGCTCGCCCTCGACGATCGCGATCTGACCGCCGAACCGTTCACCGAGCGCAGGCGCGCGCTGGAATCGCTGCTCGAGGCCGCGCCGGGCCGCATCCACCTGACCCCGATCACCCAGGACCCCGATGTCGCCCAGGACTGGTTCACCCGGTTCGAGGGCGCGGGTTTCGACGGCGTGATGGCCAAGGCCGACGATCTGGCCTATCTCCAGGACAAACGCGTGATGCTCAAGATCAAGCACGAACGCACCGCCGACTGCGTGGTCGCGGGCTACCGGATGCACAAGGACGGCGAGGGGGTCGGCTCGCTGCTGCTCGGCCTCTTCGACGACGACCGGAACCTGCATCATGTCGGAGTCGCGTCCAGTTTCACCGCGGCCCGGCGCCGCGAACTGCTCGGCGAGCTGGCACCGCTGCGGGAGAACGCGCTCGACGATCACCCGTGGCGCACCTGGGCCGACGCGGCCGCCCAGGCCACCGCCGACGGCAAGATGCCGGGCGGGGTGAGCCGATGGACCGGCGGCAAGGATCTGTCCTGGGAGCCGCTGCGGCCGGAACTGGTCGCGGAGGTCCGCTACGAGCACGTGCAATCGGGACGGTTCCGGCACGGCGGACGGCTGGTCCGCTTCCGCGCCGACCGGACCCCGGACTCGTGCACCTACGCCCAGCTCGACGAGGTCGCCCCGGCCGAGCTCGACGCGATCTTCGGCGGTGCGCGATGAGCGCCGCCGTGGAGCTCGAAGTCGACGGGCGCGCGCTGTCGATCAGCAATCCGGACAAGGTCTACTTCAGCAAGCGCGGCGACACCAAGCTCGACCTGGTGCGCTACTACCAGGCCGTGGCCGAGCCGCTGCTGGGCGTCATCGGCGGCAGGCCGCTGCTGCTCGAGCGCTATCCCGACGGCGCGTCCGGCAAGTCGTGGTTCCAGAAACGGGTGCCGAAGTCGGCGCCGGACTGGTTGCGGACCGTCGAGGTGTCGACCCCGAACGGCACCACCAGCGACGCTCTCGTCGCGCACGACCTCGCCCACGTCCTGTGGGCGGTGAACCAGGGCTGCCTCGGCTTCCACGTCTGGCCCAATCATGTGCCCGATCTACGGATCGCCGACGAACTGCGGATCGACCTCGACCCCTCGCCCGGGATCGGTTTCGACGATCTGCGCCGGGCCGCGGTGCGCACCAGGGACCTGCTGACCGAACTGGGCATCGAGAGCTGGATCAAGACCTCCGGCTCACGGGGCCTGCACATCTACGCCGTGCTCGAACCCCGGTGGGACGGCTACGAGGTGCGCGCGGCCGCCGTCGCGCTGGCCAGGGAGCTGGAGCGCCGCCATCCCGAGGAGATCACCGCGCACTGGTGGAAAGAGGAGCGCGGGTCGCGGGTGTTCGTCGACTTCAACCAGAACGCACCGCACAAGACCGTGTTCGGCGCGTGGTCGGTGCGGCCGAAGGTGGGCGGTCAGGTGTCGACCCCGATCGCCTGGGCCGATCTCGACACCGTCGTCCCCGACGAGCTCACCCTCGCCACCGTGCCCGCCCGGCTGGCCGAGTTCGGCGACCCGTGGGCCGACCGCGCGCCCCAGTCGATCGAACCGCTGCTGGCCATGTCGGAGCGCGATATGGCGGCCGGCCTGATGGACGCGCCGTGGCCACCGCAGTACCCGAAGATGCCGAACGAGCCACCGCGGGTGCAGCCCAGCCGGGCCAAGAAGGCCGACTGAGGACCTATTCGGTCCAGGGCACCCAGGTGCCCGCCCCCGCCTTGCCCTCGCACACCAGGGCGTGGTTGTCGGAGGTGCGCCCCGACTTGTCGACCGTGGGATCGCAGCGCGTGCCCTCGGTGTAGTACGACCCGGACACCCGGAACGGGCCCGACCAGGTGTAGGCGCCGTCGGCGCGCAGGCACAGCAGGGTCGCGCCGTCGGCCGCGACGCCGAGCAGCCCGGCCCGGTCCGCCGAGCACGGCGTGCCCTTCTCGACGACGGTGCCCAGCACCGGGACCGTCCCGGTCGCGGTGGCCGTCGGCGCGCCCTGCGACGGCACCGTGGTCGAGACCGAGGTCACCGTCGTCTCCTTGGCCAGCGTCGGCACCTCGACGTCGAGCCCGCCGAACATCACCAGTCCCACCGTGGCCAGGGCGGCCACCTCGGCGATGCCGAGCAGCAGCGCGAACACCGCGATCCCGCGCCCCCGCGGATGTCCGAACGCGAGCAGACCGAACACGATCGCGATCGGGAACAGCAGCACCAGCGCGGCGGCGAGCGCGACCATCGCGTACGGGTTCACCCGCGGTTGGTCGGCGCGTGCGCCGCCCGCCGCACCCTCTTCCTGGGTCGCGTGCGGCCAGCGCTGGCCGTTCCAGCGCCGATCGTCGGCTTCCTCCTCGGGGTCGTCGTCCCATTCGTCGTACCGTGCCATCAACCCCGGGTCCCTCTCGATCCCCCCGGCGCGGAATCGAACCACTTGCGGCGCCGGGTTACGCGACGAGAATAGGGACTCCGGGGCGGTCGGTCAGCGCAAACGACAAATGCGTGTACCTGCGGTTCGCCCCCGAATCCAGGGGCATGGACACGGGTAACGAACCGGCAAACACCTTTGCCTCCCCACCATCGACGGGTCCATGCTGGTCATGAGGTGAACCACAGCGCGCAGCATCGGCCCGCGAGGAGGACCCTATGCCCGGCAGCACCACTCCGGCAGACAAACAGCCCTGGCATGCCCAGGCCGGCGATCTGCTCGCCGACGATTACAACGTTCCCGGCATCATCGCGTGCGCGATCGGCGTCGTCGGCCTGGCCTGCACACTGGTGGCGGCGGGGACGGAGCACTACGGCTGGGCGGTGGTCGCCGGGGTGGCGACGGCGATATTCCTCGTCGGTGGCCTGGGCGCCCTGATGTTCGAACACCGCAGGGAACAGCAGATCGAACTCGCCTACGGACGCAGCGGGCACGCGCCGGGTCATGTGGGCCCGCAGCGCTACAGCGCCCGCGACATCCCGCTGCCGAACCCCGGCCAGCGCAGGCTGACGTCCTAGCCGGGCACGCCCGGTCGCGGTTCCACGCTCGGGATGGTCTGGGTGATCACCGTGAGCAGGGTGTCGACGAGCAGCCGGTGCACCTGGTCGCGGGTGAGCGTGCCGCGGGTGATCCACTCCCGGCCCGCCACCTTCACCAGTCCGGCGTAGGCGAGCACCAGTGCGCGCGATGTCGCACTGCCTGCCAGATCGGACCGGCCCATCATCACCAGCATCCGCTCGGCGGCCGCGTCGTCGGCCTGGTCGAGGATCTGCTGCACCTCGGGGTCGTCGCCGACGCCCTCGTGACTGGTGACCTTCACCCAGGTCGTGCCGTGCTCGGCGATGGTGTCGAGCAGCCAGCTGACGATCGCGGCGACCCGCTCGACCTGCGTGCCGTCGGGAATGGACACCTTCTCCAGCCGCGGCAAGGTCACCATGCGGCGCACGACGGCCAGGTACAGGTCACGTTTGTTGCCGAAGTAGTGGTTGATCAGCCCGCGGGCGACACCGGCGCGTTGCGCGAGTTCCGCGGTGGACACCGCCGCGTAGGGCCGCTCGCCGAACATGTCGATGGCACAGGCCAGGATCTGCGCGCGTCGCTCGTCGGGTTCGAGCCTGCGCCTGCGCGGCGCGTCTGCGGTATCGGTGTCGAGCGGGGAAATCGGGCTGCTCCGTCGGGTTCGAGGGTCGCCGCGCTGTTGCGGTGACGGTGCACCACGATACCCAGCGGGTCCGTCGAGCGGCCAATGCGACAATGAGTGTCGTCCCCCGCTCCCGCACGAAGGAATGCCGCACTCCCCGATGACCGCGAACATGATCGATCCGGACGAGTTGGCGACCTGTCTGCGGGTGCTGGAACAGGCCGGGCAGCTGGAAAAGGAACACCCCGATTCGATCGCCGTCCAGCGCGCGGTGGGGCACATGTTCAAGAAGCTCAAGCAGCGGCGGCGCATCGAGGCCAGGGAGCAGGTCGCCACGGCCGACCGCGCGGTCATCGCGGCCACCGCGACCGGCTCGCCGCAGCGCATCGACGACGAGACCGCGGGCATCCCGATCAGTTCGGCCACCACCGGCGCGAGCGCGGGCACCTTGCTGAAGCCGCGGCCCTGCTACATCTGCAAGCAGCGCTACACCCAGGTCGACGCGTTCTACCACCAGCTCTGCCCCGACTGCGCCGCGGCGAGCCACGCCAAGCGCGACGCCCGCACCGACCTGACCGGCAAGCGCGCCCTGCTCACCGGCGGCCGCGCCAAGATCGGCATGTACATCGCGCTGCGGCTGCTGCGCGACGGCGCGCACACCACCATCACCACCCGGTTCCCCAACGACGCCATCCGCCGCTTCGCCGCCATGGAGGACAGCGCCGACTGGCTGCACCGGCTGCGCATCGTCGGCATCGACCTGCGTGACCCGGCCCAGGTCGTCGCGCTGGCCGACGACGTCGCCGCGCAGGGCCCGCTCGACATCCTGATCAACAACGCCGCGCAGACCGTGCGCCGTTCGGTGGGCGCCTACAGCGCCCTCGTCGACGCCGAGACCGCGCCGCTGCCCGCGGGTGTGCTGCCGGAGATGGTCACCTTCGGCAAGACCATGCAGGCGCATCCGACCGCGCTCACCGCCTCGCTGACGCCGTCGCTGTCGGCCGCCGATGTCGCCGAGCTGGCGCTGGTCGCCGGCTCGGCGACGCCGGAGCGGATCGCGGCGGGCGTGGCGATCGATGCCGGTGGGCTGGTGCCCGACCTCGCGCACACCAACAGCTGGGTGCAGACGGTCGCCGAGGTGGACGCCACCGAGCTGCTCGAGGTGCAGCTGTGCAACTCCGTCGCGCCGTTCATCCTGGTGTCGCGGTTGCGTCCGGTGATGGCCGCGGCGGCGGGGCGGCGCAAGTACGTCGTCAACGTCTCGGCGATGGAGGGCCAGTTCAGCCGCGGCTACAAGGGCCCCGGCCATCCGCACACGAACATGGCCAAGGCCGCGCTGAACATGCTGACCCGCACCAGCGCGCTGGAGATGTTCGAGGCCGACTCGATCCTGATGACCGCGGTCGACACCGGCTGGATCACCGACGAGCGCCCGCACTACACCAAGGTGCGGCTGGCCGAGGAGGGCTTCCACGCACCGCTGGACCTGGTCGACGGCGCCGCCCGCGTGTACGACCCGATCGTGCAGGGCGAGAACGGCGTCGATCTCTACGGCTGCTTCCTCAAGGATTACCAACCGTCCCCCTGGTGACACGAACCAAGCGATGCCGAACCGGAATGTTGATCATGATTCCGATCGGCGAACGGCCGCCTAATCTGAATATGTGCCGTTCCGGGTGTTGGCCGATCTGATCGCCGTCACCCACGTCGCGTTCATCGCGTACGTGGTCGCCGGCGGTTTCCTCGCGTGGCGATGGCCGCGCACCATCGGGCTGCATCTGCTGGCGGCGTCGTGGGGGTTCGGCACCATTCTGATCGGCTTCGACTGCCCGCTGACCTACGCCGAGAACTGGGCGCGCACCCAGGCCGGGGTGGCCCGGCTGCCGCAGGCCGGGTTCATCGACCACTATCTGACCGGCGTGATCTATCCCGACAGCGCGCTCGGGCTGGTGCGGCTGGCGGCCGCGGTGGCGGTGCTGGTGTCGTGGGCGGGCTATGTGCGTCTCCAGCTGCGCCACCGCGGCCTCAGCTCAGGTGCCGTGTGATCTCCTGCGCCACCGCGGCGGGCTGCTCGTCGAGGTAGAAGTGCCCACCGGGGAAGGTCCGCAGCGCGAACGACCCCTCGGTGACCGTGCGCCACCCCTCGGCCTGCTCGACCGTGGTGGTCGGGTCCTCGGTGCTGACCAGCGCGACGACCGGGCAGGTCAACGCGGGGCCCGGCGCGTGGCGGTAGGTCTCGACCGCCTGGTAGTCGGCGCGCACCGCGGGCAGCACCAGCTCGGCCAGGCCGGGCTCGGTGCGCAGCAGCCGCACCGGGGCCGGGTCGGCGGCGAGGCGCTCGAGGTCGTCGATGAGAGCCGCGTCGGAGCCGCGGTGCAGTCGCCCGGTCTCGACGACATCCGGTGCGGGACGGCCGGACACGATCAGCGCCGCCGGCGGTTCGCCCGCGGCGGCCAGCCTGCGCGCGGTCTCGTAGGCGACCGTCGCGCCCATGCTGTGCCCGAACAGCACCCGCGGCGGACCGGGGCGGCGGGCGACATCCTCGGTGATGCGGTCGGCGAGCGCGTGCAGCTCGGTGATCACCGCGTCGCCGAGCCGATCCTGGCGGCCGGGGTACTGCACGGCCGTCACCTCGGCGCCGGGCCCGATGTGCTGGGCCAGCGCACGATACGCGGTGGCCGATCCCCCACCGGGCGGGAAGCAGACCAGCCGCCGCCGGGCCACCGGATCGGCACGTAGCACCCGAATCCATTCCGTCGCCGCTGTATTCACGCCCACATCACGCTCCTCACCTGACATCCTCGTCGCTAGGCTGAGCGGTGTGACCACCGCGCAGCACCTCGTGCACGCCTATGAGACCGGGCTCGGACTCGAGCCGTCGGTACTCGACGGCGAGCCGGCGCCCGGTGCCCGGCTGGCAGCCACGCTACCGGTGTGGGCGCTGGCCGCGGGATCGGTGGCCGCGGTGGCCGGATCGGCGAATCGGTACCGCGCGGCGCTGGGCCTGGCCACCCGGCCGACGCGGCTCGACCCGGACCGCATCGCCGCGGCTTTCGCGAGCGAACGGCTGTTCCGCCGGGCCGGGGCGGCGCCGTCGATCTTCGCCGAGCTGTCGGGGTTCTTCCGCAGCGCCGACGGCTGGGTTCGCACCCACGCCAACTACCCGCACCATCGCACGCGGCTGCTGCGCGCGCTCGATCTGCCCGCCGATGCCGACCGCGCCCGGTTGACCGCCGGATTCGCCACACTGAAGGGCGCCGAGATCGAGGACGCCGCCGCCACGGTGGGCGCCATCGCGGTGCGGGTCCGCACCGAGGCCGAGTGGTCGACCAGCCCGCAAGGCCGGGCCGCCGCGACCGGCCCGCTGGTCGCGGTCGACCCGCGGCGGGATCGGGTGCCCGCGGACCCGCCACGCCCCGGCGCCGCCACCCCGACCGTCGAACGGCCGCTGGCCGATGTCCGCGTCCTCGATCTCACCCGGGTCCTCGCGGGCCCGGTCGCCACCAGGACCCTGGCCCTGCTCGGCGCCGACGTCCTCCGCGTCGACCCACCGCACCTGCCCGAGATCGACTGGCAGTTCGCCGACACCTGCCAGGGCAAGCGCTCGACGCTGCTCGACCTGCGCACCGACCTCGCGACCTTCGCCGAACTGCTGGCCGCTGCCGATGTCCTGGTGACCGGCTACCGGCCGGGAGCGCTGGCCGCCGCCGGTGTCCGCGCGGCGGCCCGGCCCGGCCTGATCGAGGCGTCCGTCTCGGCGTGGGGCACGACCGGACCGTGGGGCGGGCGACGCGGCTTCGACAGCATCGTCCAGGCGGCCGCGGGCATCTCCCTGCTCGAGGGCGGTCCGGATCGCCCCGGCGCGCTGCCCGCCCAGGCACTCGACCACGGCTCGGGCTACCTCCTCGCCGCGGGCGTCATGGACGCGCTGCGGGCCCACAGCACCGACGGCGTTGGCCGTACGGTGCGGGTCTCGCTGGCCCGCACCGCGTCCTGGCTCCAGGCGGCCGACCGCAGCCCGGACCACCCCGCACCGGCACCGCCCGATCCGGCCGCGACCACCTCGCACGGCGATATCGTCACGGCCGCACCGGCTTTCGCCGACTACGACGACTACCGCTGGCCCGCACCGCCGTACGGCTCGGCCCAGCCGTTCTGGCTCGACGCGCCGGACCGCCTGCGCCGCGGCTGACCGACGACGCTCATTTCCCCGCCAGCGCCCGGATCGCGGTCGCCAGCTGGTCGCCGTCGGCGACCGCCTCGCCCGGCTTCAGCAGCGACAGCACGCCCAGCCCCTGCACCAGGGCGAAATACAGGCGCCCGATGGCGTCGGCCTGGGCCGCGTCGAGTTCGGGATGCGCGGCCCGCACGTTGTCCCCGATGTCGGTGACCGCGCGGGTCAGCTGGTCACCGAGCTGCGCGCGCGCCTCGTCGGAGCGCACGATGCGCACGATGTTCTCCAGGCTGGCCAGCATCGCCTCGTGGTTGTCCGCGAACACCCCGGGCATCGCGTTCCACAGCCCGGCGAACCCGGCCAGCGGCGCCGAGCCGGCACCGTCGGCGATCAGCGCCTCCATCGCATCGCCGATCGCGTTGCCGAGCGCCTCGGCCAGCGCCTCGGTGACGAGGCGGTCCTTGGACCCGAAGTGGTAGCCGATCGCGGCCAGGCTCACCCCCGCCGCCGTGGCGATGTCGCGGGCGGTCGCCTTCGCCACGCCGCGCTCCAAGATCACCTTTCGCGCCCCGGCCAGTAGGTCTTCCCTGTTTCCCATGCTCACGAGCGTACCGGATCGTCTTAGACATTTGTGCTAGACATTCGTGCCAGGCCTGTGTTAGACATATGTCTAAGACATTCGTTCTTCTCCAGACGGGAAACATGATGACCACCACCAGCCCCCTGCACGTTCTGGTCTCCGGCGGCGGTATCGCGGGCAACGCGGTCGCACTCCAGTTGCTGCGCAACGGCATTCGCACGACGGTGGTCGAGCGGGCCGCGGTCCCCCGCCCCGGCGGCCAGGCGGTCGACCTGCGCGGACCGAGCAAGGAGGCCGCCGAGAAGATGGGCCTGATGGCGGGCATCGCGAAGTACCAGCTCGACGAGCGCGGCATGTCCTACGTCGACGGCGAGGGCAAGATCTACGCCAGGATGGCGATGGAGGACTTCGACGGTCAGGGCGCCGTCGCCGAAATCGAGATCACCCGCGGCGACCTGAACACCGTCCTGCTCGAGGCCATCGCCACCGTCGAGACCGGCGAGCTGGACTACCGCTACGGCGAGTGGATCGAACAGATCGACCAGGACGACACCGGCGTCACGGTCACCTTCGCCTCCGGCCCCACCGAGCGCTTCGACCTGGTGATCGGCGCCGACGGCGTGCACTCGGCGACCCGGCGGCTGGTCTTCGGCCCGGAGGAGCAGTTCAGCACCAACCTCGGTGGCTACGGCGCGTTCTTCACCATGCCGTCACCGGCCGATATCGAGCCCGGCTGGTTCGGCATGCGCCTGGTGCCCGGCGCCATGCTCGGCATCCGGCCCGACGGCGACCCGGCCACCGCGAAGGCGATCATCACCCTGCGCACCGAGGTCGACCCGACCCTGCGCCGCGACGGTGACGCCCAGCGCGCGCTCATCCGCCGGATGATCGGTGACGCGGGCTGGCACGCCCCCGCGGTGCTCGCCGCGATGGAGACCACGACCGACTTCTACTTCGACGAGCTCGCCCGGGTGGACGTGCCCGAGCTGTCCGTCGGCCGGGTCACCCTCGTCGGCGACGCCGGCTACTGCGGCTCCCCCCTGACCGGCATGGGCACCGCCATGGCCATCGTCGGTGCCTATGTGCTCGCCGCCGAGATCGCCGCCACCCCGGACGATCCGGCCGGCGCGCAGCGGCGCTACCAGGACAAGATCACCCCGTTCCTGGCCAAGGCCAAGGAGATCCCCGGCGGCGGCATCGCGATGATGCTCCCCAAGACCCCGCTGATGGCGCGCCTGGCCAAGACCAATGTGCGGATCATGATGTCGCGTCCGATGCGGCCGATCACCAAAAAGATCTTCTTCGGCCACACCGAGGAGTTCGCCCTGCCGACCTACTGATCCGCGCCGCCCGGCCGCGCGGCGACGCGGGCGCCGGGCTCACAGCGGGATCAGCAGATGCTTGCGCGGTCGCTGCTCGACGTGCTTGTCCCGCAGCAGGTGCAGGGCCTTGCGGATCTCCAGCCGGGTGGTCGACGGCTCGATCACCGCGTCGATGTAGCCGCGTTCGGCGGCGATCCAGGGTGTGGCGACCGCGGTGTTGTAGAAGTCGACCATCTGCTGGCGGACGCCGTCGCGCTCGGCCTCGGGCACGGCGGCGAGCTGCCGTCGCTGGGTGAGCCCGATCGCGGCCTCGGCGCCCATGACCGCGATCCGCGCGGTCGGCCAGGCCAGATTCACGTCGGCGCCGAGCTGCTTGCACCCCATCACCGCGTAGCCGCCGCCGTAGGCCTTGCGCACGACCACGGTCACGATCGGCACGGTCGCCTCGACCACCGCGTAGAAGAACCGGCCGCCCCGCTTGATGACGCCGATCTTCTCCTCCTCGACGCCGGGCAGTACCCCGGGCGTGTCGACGACGAAGATCAGCGGCAGCCCGAACGCGTCGCAGAGCCGGATGAAATGCGCCGCCTTGTCCGAGCATCGGGCATCGATCGCCCCGCTGAACACCTGCGGCTGATTGGCCACGACACCGACGCTGCGGCCGTCGACCCGGGCGAAGCCGGTGATCATGTTGCGCGCCGCACTGGCCCCGACCTCGTGGAACTCACCGTCGTCGAAGATCCGCAGCAGCACGTCGTACATGTCGTAGCCGGCGCGGTCGGAGTCGGGGATCAGGGTGTCGAGTTCCCGGTCGGTGTCGGTGATCTCCGGCTCGAGCGCCGGGTTGACCACCGGGGCGTGCTCGAAGCAGTTCGACGGCATGAAGCCCAGATAGGCTCGGGCCCAGTCGAACGCGGCCCGCTCGTCGACCGCGACATGGTGGATGGTCCCGTTCTGCGCCTGGTTGTAGGCGCCGCCGAGTTCCTCGAGGGTCACCTCCTCGCCGGTGGTCTCGCGGATGATCTCCGGTCCGGTGACGAACATGTAGGCGTTCTCGGTCGCGATCACCACATCGGTGTTGATCGGGGCGTAGACCGCGCCCGCCGCGCACTTGCCCAGCATGATCGACACCTGCGGCACCACGCCCGACAGGTTCAGCTGCCGCCTGCTCATCGCCGCGTACCAGGCCAGCGAGGTGACCGCGTCCTGCACGCGCGCCCCGCCGGAGTCGTTGATCGCCACGAACGGGCAGCCGATCTCGGCGGCGAGGTCCATCGCCTTGGCGACCTTGCGGCCGAACATCTCCCCGACCGAACCGCCGAACACCGATTGATCGTGGGCGATCACCACCACCGGGCGACCGTCGACCGTGCCGTGCCCGGTCACCACGCCGTCGCCGTAGAGGCTGTTCGCCACCCCGGGCTGCTTCACCAGCGCCCCGATCTCGACGAAACTGCCCGCGTCCAGCAGCATGCCGATCCGCTCTCGCGGACTGGGTATCCCCTTGGCGGCCCGTTTGGCGACCCCCACGTCCCCCGCAGGCTCCTGCGCGGCTGCCAGATTCTTCCGCAACTCTGCCAATTTCGCAGCGGTCGTCGCCTTCAAGATGCACCTACCCTCGCCGGTTTTATGAGCTATCGGTCCGCAATCTCCCAGCGAGACTAACCGAAACCGCCGCCGTCACAGCTCTTTCGCCCCCGCCGACGTCATATTCGGGGAGCCGGACGCGTCCTCCAACCGGGCGAAACCGCCATGACCAGCGGCGAACGGCACGGGCGGCGACGGAACGCGAAACGCCCGCGGTTACCCTCGACCTGTGGCGCGCAAGATCATCCTCGATGTCGATACCGGAATCGACGATTCGCTGGCGCTGCTGTATCTGCTGGCCTCCCCCGAGGCCGAACTCCTCGGGATCGCCGCGACCGCGGGGAACGTGCCGACCGCCCAGGTCGCCGCGAACACCCTGGCGCTGCTCGATCTCGCCCGCGCGGGCACCGTCGAGGTCGCGGCGGGCGCGGACGGACCGCTGGTCGTGCCGCTGCGCACCACCGAGGACACCCACGGCCCGCAGGGCCTTGGCTACGCCGAACTCCCCGCCTCGCCGCGGCCGCTCTCGGACCGCTCCGCCGCGCGGATGTGGGTGGAGCTGGCCCGCGCGCACCCCGGCACCGCGATCGGCCTGTGCACCGGCCCGCTGACCAACCTGGCGCTGGCCCTGCGCATGGAGCCCGAGCTGCCCCGGCTCCTGGACCGCCTGGTCATCATGGGCGGCGCGTTCAACCACCCAGGGAACACGACGCCGACCAACGAGTGGAACATCCACGTCGACCCCGAGGCCGCCAAAGAGGTCTTCGACGCGTTCTCGGCCGCCCCGCCGGACCGCCGGCCCCTCGTGTGCGCGCTCGACATCACCGAGTCGATCGAGATGTGGCCCGAGCACCTGGTGCGCTTGGCCGAGGCCGCGCACAGCACGCCGCCGGAGCGGGTCGCGGCGGGTGACGCCGCCGAATGGCGTTCGGCGGCAAGCAATCCGGTGATCCGCTATCTGGTCGACGCGGTGCGCTTCTACTTCGACTTCCACGACGGCTACGACCTGGGCTACCTCGCGCACATGCACGATCCCTTCGCCGCCGCGGTGGCGCTGGACCCCACCCTGGCCACGACCAGGCCCGCGACCGTCGATGTCGAGCTGACCGGCACGCTGACCCGCGCCACCACCGTCGCCGACTGGGCGGGCATGTGGGGCCGGGAGCCCAACGCCGACATCGTGATCGGCACCGATCCCGCCGTCTTCTTCGAACGTCTCGTCACCCGCGTCGGCGCGCTGGCCCGTCGCCTGTACCCGGAGCCGCCCTCGTGACCGTCGATACCGCCGCCTACCTCGCCGACTTCCGGGCCCGCCTCGGACTGCCCGCGATCGTCGACGTGCACACCCATTTCATGCCCGATCAGGTGATGCGCAAGGTGTGGGCGTACTTCGACCAGGCGGGCCCGCTGACCGGGCGGACGTGGCCGATCACCTATCGCGACGACGAGCAGGTGCGGCTGAAGACACTGCGCGACTTCGGCGTCCGCGCGTTCACCTCGCTGGTGTACCCGCACAAGCCGCAGATGGCGGCCTGGCTCAACGACTGGACCGCCGATTTCGCGGCCCGCACGCCCGACTGCCTGCACACCGCGACGTTCTACCCCGAGCCTTCGGCCCCCGACTACGTCCGCGCGGCGATCGACCGTGGCGCGCGGGTCTTCAAGGTGCACATCCAGGTCGGCGCGTTCTCTCCGCTCGATCCGCTGCTGGACCCGGTGTGGGCGATCCTCGCCGAGGCGGGCGTGCCCGTGCTCATCCACTGCGGATCCGGTCCGGCGCCCGGCGAATTCACCGGTCCCGCGCCCATCGCCGAACTGCTGCGGCGATTCCCGGACCTGCGCCTGATCATCGCGCACATGGGCACCCCCGAGTACAGCGAGTTCCTCGATCTGGCCGAGCGGTACCCGCGCCTGTACCTCGACACGACCATGGTGTGGACCGATTTCAGCGAGAGCGGCGCCCCGTTCCCGCCCGGCGAGCGGGAACGCCTGCGCCGCTTCGGTGATCGGATCCTGTTCGGTAGCGACTTCCCCAATATCCCGTACCCGTACGCCGAGGCCGTCCAGGCACTGGAGCGCCTGGATCTTGGCCCGGAGTGGCTGCGCAAGGTCTGCCACGACAACGCGGTCGCGCTGTTCGAGCTGGCCTGATCAGGCGGGGATCTCCATCCCCTCGGCCAGCAGCGGCCAGGAGTTCTTGAACGCCTTCTGCCAGTAGCCCCACGAGTGGGTGCCCTGGGTGTCCACGTCGAAGGTGGCGGGAATGTCGAGCTCCGCCAGCCGTTCCCGCAGGTTCTCGGTGCACCAGCTGGTCGCGGCCTCGATCACGCCACCGACGACGATCTGATTGGCCAGCCCGACCGGGCCCCAGGTGATCAGGTGCGGGTCGCCGAGCTTGTCGTGTTCGCCGGGCAGGCCGTTGCCGTTGGAGATGTAGAGCTTGGTGCCGCGCAGCCCCTCGGCGTTGACGACCGGGTCGTTGGCGACCCATTCCGGATCCCCGGGCGGCCCGTACATGTTCGACGCGTCCCCGCCCCCGGTGCCGACGACGACGTTGACGAACTGCCTGCCGACCGGATCGCTGATCTGCGCGCAACCGCTGTAGGCCGCGACCGAGCGGAACAGCCCCGGTTTCGCGATGGCGAGTTGCAGCACCGAGGTGACGGTCATCGAGTTCGCGGCGATGGCATTGCGGCCGGTCGTCTCGAACATCGTGTCGACGAGGGCGGGCAGTTCGTCGAGGAAGAAGGTGCGCCACTTGTTCACGCCGAGACGCGGATCCGTGCTGCGCCAGTCGGTGTAGTAGCTCCACGCGCCACCCACCGGCATCACGACATTGACGTCCTTGCCCGCCAGGAAGTCCACCACGTCGGTGTTCTGTTCCCAGGTCGCGGTGTCCTCGCCGCCACCGGCGCCGTTCACCAGATACAGCGCGGGCCGTGGCACCGAGGTGTCGGCGGGGCGCTGCACCTTCACCGACACCTCGCGGGCCATCGCCGCCGAGTAGATCCGGACCGTCACCTGCCGTCCGTCGACCGAGGTCACCTCGGCGCGGGAGCCGTCGATCGTCACCGCCCGATGGGCCACCGCGACACCGGATTCCGGGCCCTGCGCGGTGGCCGTCGCGCCACCGGAGACCGTCGCGCCGACGGCGAGGAACACCGCCGCCAACGCCGAGAGCGCGCTGCGGCACCTCATCGATCGAACCTCCTACTGAAAACCGACCACTCAGTGCGGTCCGACTCAGTATCGGGGAAGATCACAGCGCCGTTACCGGCTTCTTACCGATTCGTCACCAGAGACAACGGAACCCCGGGTGAATTATGAAGCAGCAACGGTGAACCGGGCCCGCCGATGTGCCGGGCGCTCGGCCTCGTCCAGCAGCGCGACGGCGAAATCCTCCATCGAGATCGCCGACGCGCCGTCCGCGTCGACGAGCAGCTCATCGGCGCCGATCCGGTAGACACCGGTGCGCGTGCCGGGCGCCAGGTCCGCGGGCGGGCTCAGATACGTCCAGTCCGCCACGGCGTCCGCGCGGCAGGTCGCGAGCTGCTCGGCGCAGGCCTGGGCGATCGCCGCCAGTTCCGCCGGGAACTCCGCGGTTTCGTGCAACGGCAGCCCGACGCCGGGAACGACCAGCGTCGCCGCACCACCCACGACCAGCAGCCGCGCGCCGGCACGCGCCACCCCGGCCAGCATCGCCGCCGCGACCACCGGCAGCTCCGCCTCGGAGCCCGGCGTGGGCCGGGTCGCGGCGACGACGAGATCCTGCCCGGCCGCGAGCCGCTCGACCTGCTCGGCACTGGACGCGTCGCCGAGCAGGAGCCGCACTCCCGCGGGCATCGGCACCGCCCGCCGGGCCACCGCGGTCACCTCGTGTCCGCGGGCGAGGGCCTCGGCCACTACCCGGCTCCCGACGGCGCCACCGGCTCCGAACACCGCGATCCGCATGATCAATCCTCCTGTGCGACAACCCGACTGCCTGACAGGACGAATATATCTCAATATTGAGTTAGTTAATCATGATGTATCTCACCATTGAGATACTCCGGGAGCTCGGCCGCGTAGACGGCCAAGCGGACGCGGTTGTCGGTGCCTGTCTTCTCGAACAGATTCGCGAGGTGGGTCTTGACAGTGCTCACGCCGAGGTGCAGCCGCTCGGCGATCTCCTGATTGCCGTACCCGGCACCGACCAGACGCAACACCTCGCGCTCCCGCGGACTCAGCTCCGGCACGGCGACCGCGGGCTTGGCGGTGAGTGCCCGGTCGACCAGGCGGCGCAGGAGCGCGGGCGAGAACACCAGGTCACCGTCGACCGTGCGCCGGATGGCATCGAGCAGGACCTCGGGGTCGGTGTCCTTGACGAAGTAGCCGGCGGCACCGGCGGCCAGCGCCGGGAACAGGTGCTCGTCGTCATCGAAGGTGGTGAGCACCAGCACTTTCGCGCCCGGCGACGAGGCCATGATCTGCCGGGTGGCCGCGACGCCGTCCAGGCCGGGCATGCGCAGGTCCATCACCACCAGATCGGGCGCGAGTTCGGCGCACAGGCGCACGGCTGCCGTGCCGTCGGCCGCCTCGCCGACGACGGCGAGGTCGGTGGTGTCCTCGATGAGCATGCGCAGTCCCGCGCGCACCAGGCGCTGATCGTCCGCCAGCAGTACCGAGATCATGCCGGTTCGGCTCCCTTCGCGACGTCGGGCAGCCAGGCCCGCACGATCCAGTGCCGGTCGTCGGCCACGGCGGTGAGCGTGCCGCCCGCCAGTGCGGCGCGCTCCCGCATTCCGACCAGGCCGTGGCCCGGCGGCGCGGTGCCGCCGCCACGGCCGCTGATCACCTCGAGGTCGATGCCGTCCGCGCGCCGGTCGATCCGGAATCGCACGGGCACTGCGCGATCCGCGTGTTTCATGATGTTGGTCAGCGATTCCTGCACCACCCGCAGCAGGGTCAGCCTGCGCATCGCGTCGAGTGCGCCGAGGTCGGTGGCGATCTCGGCGTCGATGGTGAATCCGGCGGCCCGCGCGCGGGCCAGCGCGGCGGTGATCTCGGCGTCGACGGCGTCCGGCTCGACCAGGGCCACGGTGCCGAGGGCGGGATCGCGGAGGGCGGCGAGGAAGCGGCGGATGTCGGCGAGCGCGTCGGCGGCGGTGGCGCGCACGTCGTCGAGGACGGCGACCACCCGCGGATCGGCGTCGCGCACCACCCGGCCCGCGACGGCGACCCGCAGGATGATCGAGGCCATGTGGTGGGCGACCACATCGTGCAGTTCCCTGGCCATGGCCGCGCGCTCGTCGAGGCGGGTGCGGGCCTCGGCCTCGGCCGCGCGCATCCGGAGGTTGTCCGCGAGATCGCGCTGGCCGCGCAGGTACAGCCCGAGCAACAGCGGCAGGCCGACATAGGCGACCGCCTCGACCACGGTCGAGGCCCGCCCGATCGAGGTGTCGTGCAGGCCGACGCGCCCGAGAACCACCGCGGCGGCCCAACCCGCGGTCGCCACCCACACCGTCGAGCGCCGATGCGTGCGCGCGATCACGTCGACCAGTGCGACCGCGCCGAGGTACGGCACCAGCCCGGACACGCCCCAGGCCGGGGTCCGCAGCATCGGCACGGCCAGCGCCGACAGGATCAGTGAGACCGCCAGCGGCCATCGCGTTCCCGCGAGGAACACCACCCCGGCCGTCATCGCGAGCACCCAGTAGTGCGGCGGCACCCGGTACTGGCCCGGATAGGTGCTCGCCAGCAGCAGGACCGGGATCAGCGCCAGCGGCAGCCACCGCAGGATCGGCCGCCGGGTGCGGCGTGCGCTGGTGTCGATCACGCACCCACGGTAGGCGACGCGTCGGGACTAGCACGCGATCGGCGCGTCCGCAACAGCCGCGCGGCCGGAATCGACCGCCCGCGATCCGGCTCCGGGGCGGAGTCGCCGGGGCCCGGCCCGATCGAAGCTGGAGGCACCCGCACAGACAAGGAGTACGACACGTGGTCTCCCGCCGAGGCTTCCTCACCGGGCTCGCCCTCACCCCGCTCGCCTATGCCGTCGGATGCTCGGTCCGCACGGCCTCCCCCGCGGCACCGGCCGGCACGCGTCCGCTGCCGATCCCACCGCAGGCGCCGTCGACCGTCGGTGCCGACGGTGTTCGCCGGTTCACGCTCCGGGCCCAGGCAGGCAGCACCGAGATGCTGCCCGGGTCGCGCACCGCGACCTGGGGGTACAGCGGGTCGGTCCTCGGCCCGACGTTGCGGGCCCGCCGCGGTGAGCGGGTCGGTGTCACGGTGACCAACGACCTGCCCGAACCGACGTCGGTGCACTGGCACGGGATGCACGTGCCCGCCGCGGTCGACGGCGGACCGCACCAGATGATCGCGCCCGGGGCGGTGTGGACGCCGAGCTGGACGGTGGCCCAGCAGGCGGCCACGCTCTGGTACCACCCGCATCCGCACGGCGCGACCGAGAAGCACGTCCACCGCGGACTGGCCGGCTTCTTCCTGCTCGACGACGATCCGTCCGATGCGCTGGACCTGCCGAAAACCTATGGGGTGGACGATATCCCGCTGGTGATCCAGGACCGCCGGTTCACCGCCGACGGCGGCATCGACGAATCCGACGCGACCGATGTCGGCCTGCTGGGCGACACCATCGTCACCAACGGCATCGTCGGTGCCCATCTCGACGTCACCACCGAGCGGGTCCGGCTGCGTGTCCTCAACGGGTCGTCGGGCCGCCTGTACCACCTGGCGCTCGGCGACGACCGGACGTTTCAGCTGATCGCCACCGACGGTGGCTTGCTCCCGGAACCCGTTGCGCTGTCCCGAATCCAGCTCAGCCCCGGGGAGAGGGTGGAGATCGTGGTCACCGTCCGCGCGGGTGAAACCGTCACGTTACGGTCGCTCCCGATCGAGGACCGCGCGGGAATCGATCGGGCGACCGAGTTCGGTTTCGACGACACCTTCGACATCCTCGCCCTCCGGGGCGCCGGCACCCTGCGCCCCACCGCGGCCGTGCCCGCGGCGCTCGTGCCGATCCGGCCGCTCGCCGCGGCGAGCACCGCGCCGACCCGGACCTTCGCCTTGCGGTGGTTCATGATCAACAACCGCCGGATGGACATGAACCGCATAGATCTGACGATCCCGGTCGACACCACCGAGGTCTGGTCGGTCCGCAACGAGGACAACTGGCCACACAACTTCCACATCCACGATGTCCAGTTCCAGATCCTCGCGATCGACGGAAATCCACCGCCCCCAGCGCTTTCCGGCTGGAAGGACACCGTGTACACAGCACCGGGCGTCACGTACACCCTGGCTATGCACTTCGCCGATCACACCGACCCGACCTTCCCCTACATGTACCACTGCCACCTGCTGCATCACGAGGACCAGGGCATGATGGGCCAGTTCCTGGTCCTCGCGCCGGGGCAGCGGCCCGCCCCGATGCGGATGGACATGGGGCACGGGTGATCAGGCGACGGATTCGAGGTACTTCGCGAGGGCGGCGACCAGCTCGCGGGTGCCCTCTTCGCGCTGGGCACCGGTGTCGTGGCCGTCGAGGTGGGCGCCGAACTCGACGAGGGTGAGCTTGGTGCCGGTGCTGGTCGGCTCGAACTCCCAGGTGGCGACCGAGGTGGAGATGTGGGCGCCGTCGAGCCACATGTCGTAGGTGTAGACGAGGCGTTCGTCGGCGACGATGTCGGTGTAGGTGGCGACGAAGCGCGAGGTCACCGTCTCCTGGAAGACGCCCTCGTTGACCTCGATGCCACCGACCCGGAAGTCGACGGAGGCCTCGGTGAGCTCCCAGCCCTCCTCGCCGCCGAACCACTTGCTCTTGATGGTGGGGTCGGCGAACGCCTGGAACGCGACCGCGGGCGCCACGGGCACCTCGCGCTCGATGGTGAACTGGGCGTGGTTGATGGAGCGGGTAGCGGTGTTGTTCATTGTTCTTCTCTCTCTGCGTTGTTCGCTGATTCCACGAGTAGTGCCGTGAGCCGGTCCAGCTGACGCTCGGCCGGTGGGCGCTGCTGCCGCAGCCAGTCGATCGCGGACCCGAAGGCCCCCGGCGCCAGCTGATAGGTCCGCACGCGCCCGATCTTGGCCGAGCTGACGATCCGCCCGGCCTCCAGCGCCTTCAGGTGCTGCACGATCGTCGGCAGCGCGACCTCGAACGGCGCCGCGAGATCCGACACCGAGGCCGGACCCCGAGCGAGCCGCTCGACGATCGCCCGCCGCGTCGGATCGGCCAGCGCCCGGAAGACACTGTCCAGTCCCCCGTCCGACTCACCACCCGAATACTTAGGCACATGCCTAAGTATTCACACCGACAAGACTTCGCGCAACCCCTGGGTCGCGAAAAGTTGTCAGGCGTCGAAAGCGCGCAGGATTTCCTCGGCGGCCAGCGCCGGGGTGAGAGTGCCGTCGCGGACGGCGGATTCGATCTGGGCGCGTGCGGATCGCACGGCCGGATTGTCGGCGAGGCGACGCAGGATCTGGTCGTGCACCATGGTCCAGGTCCAGTCGACCTGCTGGCGGCGGCGCTTCTCGGCGAACTCGCCCGCGTCGGTGAGGACGCGGCGGTGTTCCAGGACGGTGTCCCAGAACTTGTCGAGACCGACACCTTCGAGGCCGCTCATGGTGAGCACCGGCGGCCGCCAGAGGGCGTCGTGCGGGTGGATCAGGCGCAGGGCGCCCGCCAGTTCGCGCGCGGCGGCCTTGGCCTCGATCTCGTGCTTGCCGTCGGCCTTGTTCACCGCGACCAGCTCGGCCAGCTCCAGCACACCCTTCTTGATGCCCTGCAACTGGTCACCGGTGCGGGCCAGGGTGAGGAAACAGAACACGTCGACCATATTGGCGACGGTCACCTCGGATTGGCCGACACCGACGGTCTCCACCAGGATCACGTCGTAGCCCGCGGCCTCGAGCAGCACGATGGTCTCGCGGGTCGCCTTGGCGACGCCGCCGAGCGTGCCCGCCGTCGGCGAGGGCCGGATGAACGCGTCGGCCTCCAGCGACAGCCGCGCCATCCGGGTCTTGTCGCCGAGGATCGAGCCGCCGGCACGGGTCGAGGACGGGTCGACGGCCAGCACCGCCACCCGATGCCCCTTGCCGAGCAGGTACATCCCGAGCGCGTCGATGAAGGTCGACTTGCCCACGCCCGGAACACCGGTGATGCCGACCCGGTTCGACACGACCGTGCCCGGCTCGGTCCCCAGCCGCAGCAGCAACTGCTGGGCCAGCTCCCGGTGATCGGCGCGGGTCGATTCGACCAGCGTGATCGCCCGGGCCAGCGGAGCACGCTGACCCGCGCGGATCCCGTCGGCGAGTTCACCGATATCGATCGTGCGCGCGGCACGGGCGACGGTCCGGCCTTCGTTGCGCGGGGCCCCGACACCCGCGGTGGTGCCGAGCCGGGGGTGCGCCACGGCGCCCCCGCCTCCCTGTGCGGGCTCGCTCATCGTGTTCCCCAACGGCATGCTCGGGCACCCTTCGTCGTGACGCCGGCTACCGCCTCCGGGCGCTCACCGGTCATGCCTGCGCGCCGCCGCCGATCTCGTGTCCGAGCGAGGCACCCAGCTTCTTCAGCAGGTCGATGGCCGCATCGGCGATGACCGTGCCGGGCGGGAAGATCGCCGCGGCGCCCGCCTCGTACAGCTCGTCGAAGTCGCCGGGCGGGATGACACCGCCGACGATGACCATGATGTCGGGGCGACCGACCTCGGCCAGCGCCTGCCGCAGGGCGGGCACCAGCGTGAGGTGACCCGCGGCCAGCGAGGAGACACCGACGATGTGCACGTCGTTGTCGGCCGCCTGGCGCGCCACCTCTTCGGGGGTCTGGAACAGCGGGCCCACGTCGACGTCCATGCCCAGGTCGGCGAACGCGGTGGCGATCACCTTCTGGCCGCGGTCGTGGCCGTCCTGGCCCATCTTGGCGACCAGGATGCGCGGGCGCCGGCCCTCGGCCTCGGCGAACTCCTCGACGAGCGCGATGGCCGCGCCGATGTTGGAAGCCTTGCCTGCTTCGTCACGGTACACACCGGAGAGCGTACGGATTTCGGCCTGATGGCGGCCGTAGACCTTCTCCAGTGCGTCGGAGATCTCACCGACGGTGGCCTTGGCACGGGCGGCGTCGATGGCCAGCGCGAGCAGGTTGTTCTCCATCCCGCCCTCGGACGAGGCGGCGGCGCGGGTCAGGTTGGCCAGCGCGGCCTCGACAGCGGCCGAATCACGTTCGGCGCGCAGGCGTTCCAGCTTCTCGATCTGCTCGGCGCGCACGCGCGAGTTCTCGACCTTGAGGACCTCGACCTGCTGGTCCTCTTCGACCTGGTACTTGTTGACGCCGATCACCGGCTGCTGGCCGGTGTCGATGCGCGCCTGGGTGCGCGCGGCCGCCTCTTCGATGCGCAGCTTCGGAATGCCCTCCGAGATCGCCTGCGCCATCCCGCCGTGCGCCTCCACCTCGGCGATGTGCGCGCGGGCGCGCTCGGCGAGCTGGTGGGTGAGCCACTCCACGTAGTACGAGCCACCCCACGGGTCGATCGGGCGCGTGGTGTTGGACTCCTGCTGGATCAGCAGCTGGGTGTTGCGGGCGATGCGGGCGGAGAAGTCCGTCGGCAGGGCGAGTGCCTCGTCGAGGGCGTTGGTGTGCAGCGACTGGGTGTGGCCCTGGGTCGCGGCCATCGCCTCGATGCAGGTGCGCGCCACGTTGTTGTAGGCGTCCTGCGCGGTCAGCGACCAGCCCGAGGTCTGCGAATGGGTGCGCAGCGACAGCGATTTCGCGCTCTTGGGCTCGAACTTCGAGACCAGCTCGCTCCACAGCAGCCGGCCCGCGCGCAGCTTGGCGACCTCCATGAAGAAGTTCATGCCGATGGCCCAGAAGAACGACAGCCGCGGGGCGAACTTGTCGACGTCCATGCCCGCCGCGATACCGGCCCGGATGTACTCCACGCCGTCGGCGAGGGTGTAGGCCAGCTCCAGATCGGCCGTGGCACCGGCTTCCTGGATGTGGTAGCCGGAGATGGAGATCGAGTTGAACTTCGGCATCTCGGCGCTGGTGAAGGCGAAGATGTCGGAGATGATCCGCATCGAGGGCTTGGGCGGGTAGATGTAGGTGTTGCGGACCATGAACTCTTTCAGAATGTCGTTCTGAATGGTTCCGGCCAGCTGTGCGGGCGTGACGCCCTGTTCCTCGGCGGCGACGACGTAGAGCGCCAGGATCGGCAGCACCGCGCCGTTCATGGTCATCGACACCGACACCTGGTCCAGCGGGATCTGGTCGAACAGCTGGCGCATGTCCAGGATCGAGTCGATCGCGACACCGGCCATGCCGACGTCACCCTGCACGCGCGGGTGGTCGGAGTCGTAGCCACGGTGCGTCGCCAGGTCGAAGGCGACCGACAGGCCCTTCTGACCGGCCTGCAGGTTGCGGCGGTAGAAGGCGTTGGAGTCGGCGGCGGTGGAGAAGCCCGCGTACTGGCGGATGGTCCACGGCTGGTTGACGTACATGGTCGGGTAGGGACCACGCAGGAACGGCGCCACGCCGGGCACCGTGTCCAGCGGATAACCCTGCGCGACAACGGCATCGCGGTCGGCCTTGGTGAACACCGGCGGCACGTCGATGCCCTCGGGCGTGGCCCAGGTGAGCTGATCGGCGGTGGTGTGGTTGGCCGCGGCGGCCTCGGCCACGAACTCCTTCACCTGCGCGTCGTCGACCTCGGCGGCCGTGGGCGCGTGCTCGGTGAGCGGCACCTCGGCGAAACTACCGATCAGGTGCTCGATATCGGATGTCGTCATCAGGCTCCCACCTTCTCCAGCAGCTGCGACAGGACCGCGACCGCGTCGATGCGCAGGGTCAGGTATCCGTCGGGACGCTGTGTACCGCTGTACTGCGCGACCGACTTCTCCGGTCCGGCCAGCAGGACCGTGTCGATGCCCGCGGCGCGCAGGGCCTCGACCGCGGCGCCCGCTTCCTCGCCGTAGCGCTTGTCCGCACCGCACAGCACCGCGATGGGCGCGCCGGATTCGGTGGCGGCCGCGGCGATCCCGTCGACGGTGAGCGGGCCGGGGTTGACCGACTCGATCCCGCCGGAGGCCAGCACGTTCGCGGTGAAGATCGTGCGCGCGTTGTGTTCGGCGACCGGGCCGAGCGGCACGATCAGCGCCTTGGGACGGGCGCCGGTGGCCGCGAGGAACGCGTCGGAGCGGTTGCGCAGCGACTCGAACGCGGCGCCGTAGCGCGCGACCGAATCCCCGGCGCGGGCCTGCTCCGAGAGCGGGGTCTCGGCCAGGTTGGGGAACTCGTTGACACCGGTGACCGCGGTCTTGCGGTGCGCGATGTCGGCGGCGCGGCCGGCGGCGGTCTCGGCGATGCGGTCGGCGACCAGGCCCGCGGCGAGCGCGGCGGGGTAACCGCCCGCGGCCTCGATCTCCTGCATGAACTCCCAGGCCTTGGCGGCCAGGTCGTCGGTCAGCGAGTCGACGTACCAGGAGCCGGCGGCCGGGTCCTGGACATGTCCGAGGCGCGACTCCTCCAGCAGCAGCAGCTGGATATTGCGGGCCATGCGCTCCGAGAACGACTGCGAGACACCGAGTTCACCTGCGGGCAGGGCGGAGTCGAACGGCGCCACGGTGACCGAGTCGGCGCCACCGACACCGGCGCCGAAGGCGGCCAGGGTCGTGCGCAGCAGGTTCACCCACGGGTCGCGCTGGGTCATCATGGCGGCCGAGGTGACCGCGTGCTGCGGGGCCGCGCCGAAGGCGGGCGCACCGCACACCTGCGCGACGCGCGCCCAGAGGCGCCGGGCCGCACGGAATTTCGCGATGGTGGCGAACTGGTCGTCGGTGGCCGCGAAGCGGAACTCGAGCTGGCCGAACGCGTCGGCGATGTCGACACCGGCGGCGGTCAGCGCGCGCAGGTACGCGAGTCCGGCCGCGACGGACGCGCCCAGTTCCTGCGCGTCGGCGGCGCCGGCGTTGTGGAAGGCGGTGCCGTCCACCGTGATCGCGCGGACGGTCTCCGGGCGGGCGATCGCGCGCGTCGCCAGGGCGACGGCCTGATCGGTGTCGATGTCGGCGGCGCCGGCGAAGGCGCTGGTCAGCGGCGCGGCACCCAGGCCGACCTGGATCTGCGCGCGCTCGGCGAGCTGGTAGCCGTCGAGCACCGTGAAGACCTGCGCGGCGGCGGCCTCGACGTCGGCGCCCGCGACCAGGGTCAGCGGGGCCAGCTCGAAGAGCAGGCCGGTCAGCGCGGTGGGGATGTCGGCGGGCGCGACGCCCTCGGCGCCGATCCCGAGCGACACGGCGCTGACGCCGTTCTCCAGCCAGCCGAGAATCGTCCGGTTGGTGGCCGCGGCATCCGCCGAGCCGGCGAACGCGGCGACGAACCAGCCGCGCTGCGGGTCGCGGGTGGCACTGCCACCGCGCACGAACGGGAAAGCGCCGGGCAGCGGCTGCTCGGGCAGCTCGTCGCGGCGGGTGTAGAGCGGGGCGATGGTCAGCCCGTCATAGGTGGTCTCGTCGAGCAGATGCTCGGGCTCCGCCGGGAGCTCGGCGACCTCGACCCGTCGCGCCTTCGCCAGCACGCCCGCCACACCCTTGCGCCACGCGGCGTACTCGGGCACCGGATCCGGCGCGAGTCCCGCCCCGGACTCTGAACCAATCGGCATAGCTGCTGTTCTCTCTTCCATTCGACGACCGCATCCCGGTGTACTGCCGATCCGGCAGCATCAGCCCAGCAGCGGAATACTGCGGCGAACCAGGATGTGTCCGGTTCTTACATGATGCTAACTGTGACACTCTGTCCACTCTCTCCGGCCATCCCCTACCGGCCGGTACGCTTACCCGGTGTCCCGACTGATCCGCTCCCCGCGCCTGCTCATGGCTCTGGCCGGGGTCGCCGTGCTGTTCGTGGTGGCGATGATGGTCCCGCTGCCCGGCCCGCAGCAGATCAGGGAGTGGGCGGGCGGCGCGGGTCCGCTGCTGCCGCTGCTGTTCTTCCTCTTCTACGCGCTGGTCGCGGTGGCGCCGGTGCCGCGCACCGTGCTGACCGTGACCAGTGGTGTCCTGTTCGGTCCGGTGCTCGGGTCGATCGTCGCGCTGGGCGCGACCGGGATCAGCGCGACACTGGCGCTGCTGGGCGTCCGCGCGCTCGGCCGCGACCGGGTCGCCGGGCATCTGCACCACCCGGCGGTGCGCGCGATCGATGATCGCCTGGCCCAGCGCGGCTGGCTCGCGGTGGCCGCGCTGCGGATGATCCCGCTCGCGCCGTTCTCGATCGTCAACTACTGCTGTGGCCTGTCCTCGGTGCGGGTGCTGCCCTATCTGGCGGCCACCCTCGTCGGCTCGGCGCCGGGCACCATCTCGACGGTCGTCCTGGCCGGCTCGCTGGCGGGCCACACCGATCCGATCGCGGTCGTCGTCTCGGCGGTCTGCCTGTCGATCGGACTGCTCGGACTGGCGCTCGACGCAAAGATGCCGATCGCCGCCGCTCCGGCCGCGCCGGACACCGACCCGGTCGCGGTGCGCGGCTGAATTCGTCGCGGCGCGCCTGCGCGGCCCGACCCGTTCGCGATCGGATAATCCCAGGTCATGGCGATGACGGTGGGCCGACGATCCGCACTCGCACTGCTGGCCGGAGTGCCCCTGCTGGCAGCGGGCACCGCGCGGGCGCAATCCGCGCTCGGTCCCGGTGTCGGGATCGACCCCGACCGCACGCCCACCCGCTACACGATGACCGCCTTCCGCGCCGACAGCGACACCACGCTGGCGGTGTACGAGTCGGCCGACGGCACGGCGTTCACCCCCGTCGACGAGTACGCCTACACCCCACCCACGGGCCTGGTCCGCGATCCGAGCATCCTGCGGCACACCGACGGCCGCTACTACCTCACCTACACGATCGCCGGTGACGCCACCGCGATCGGCCTGGCGCACAGCCTCGACCGGATCACCTGGACCGCCATGGCCCCGGTGCCCATGCTGGTGGCGGGCAGGCTCGACGGCGCATGGGCGCCGGAGTGGTACGCCGACGCCGCGGGCCGCGTCGGCATCATCGTCTCGCTCACCTGGGGCCACGGCTTCACCCCGCACCTGCTGATCCCGCTCGACCCCGGCCTGACGACCTGGGCGCCACCGGTGCCGCTGCTCGGCCTCGGCCCCGGCGGACCGGGATCCCTCGGCTATATCGACGCCACCCTGGTCCGGCTGGCGGGCCGGTTGTTCGCGTTCGTCAAGAACGAGGACAGCAAGCTGATCGAACTCGCCGTGGCCGACCGGCCGATCGGCCCCTATTCCTTCGTGGCCACCGGCGACTGGGCCGGCTGGGGCGGTCCGCGTGAGGGCCAGTCGGTGGTCCGCCTGCCCGACGGCGGGCACCGGATCTACCTCGACGCCTACACCGACGGCCGCTATGTCTACAGCGACAGCTACGACGGATTCCGGTCGTGGACGCCCCCGACGGAGCTCCCCGGGCTCTCCGGCGTGGTCCGCCACGGCACCGTGCTCGCCGAGTTCGGGCCGACTGTCGCGACATAACCACAGGTCAGCGCCCATCCACCGATTCGGTTCCGGACTTTCTGAACTGAAACCCCCTTACTTCAGGGGCACCGGGTTACGCTGGCGTTCCGAGACAAATTGAAAGTGAGCTTCTTCACATAGGCCAGTTGTGACTAACGCATATTTCAGAAAACTCTCAGAGTTATAGACTCGGGATAGCCCAGGGTTCGCCAGCTACATCCGGTGCGGGATCCAGAGCAACATCCGGTGACGCGACCGCGGTCACCGACATCCCCGTTCGCGCCGTCTTCGGCATGCACTGCACCTCGAGGTGACCCCGCATGGAATACACCCATCTGTCCGAATTCACGATCCGCTCCGGCGCCCTGTCCATCTGGACCCCGGAGCTGGCCGACGCCGGCTCGTGGTACGACGACGAACGCCCGCTCGCCAGCGTGCACTCCCAGTACCTCGGCTTCCTCGATCCCGAGGACCCCACCCCCGGTCGCGGCCGCTGGATCGGCACCATCTTCGAGATGGACGCCCCGCTGGACGCGCGGGTGTGGGCCAGGACCCTGGAACTGTGGCACGACCGCCACGAGGGCTTCCGCACAACGGTCGCCCCCACCGGCGACGGCGACTACCACCGGATCACCACCGCCCCCGGCACCGTGCGGGTCGCCTCGGCGCCGGTCCCCGAACTCACCGACGGTGACCTGATCAACGAATTCCTGTGCGAGGCACTGGAACTGCGGCTGTCGCCGCTGATCTGGCCGCATCTGCTGGTGGCCACCGTCGCCCACGACACCGACGACTTCACCGTCCTGGTCGCCGCCGACCACTCGGTGCTCGACGCCTACTCCCAGGCCGTGCTGATCCTCGAACTGCGCACCCTCTACACCGCGGTGCGCGACGGCGGGGAGATCCGCGATTCGGCCACCTTCGGCAGCGCTGCCGACTTCGCCGCCGTCGAACGCGCCGCCGCCGAGGAACTCACCCCCGACTCCCCCGCCGTCGCGGTGTGGCGCGACTTCGTCGGCACGCCCGGCTCGCCGATGCCCCGCTTCGCCGAGGGCCTGGTGGCCGCGCTCGACGGAGAGCACGCCCAGCCCAGTGTCTCGCGCACGCTGCTGACCCTCGACCAGCTCGAAGAGGTCGAGGAGGCGCTCGACCGGCTCAAGCACCGGCTCTCGGTCACCGTGTTCGCCGCGCTGGCCGCCGCCTCGCGAGAGGTGTTCGGCGACGACCGGTTCCGCACCATCATGCCGATCGCGACCCGCCCCGACCTGACCTGGCTCGAGTCGATGGGCTGGTTCGTCAACGTGGTGCCGGTCGACATCACCCTGCCCGCGGGCGCCGACATGGGCGCCGCGCTCGACGTCACCCGGGCCGCCCTCAAGCGCGCCCACATCTGCAACGACGCCTCCTGGGGCCGGTCGCTGGCGATGGCGGGGGCGCTCGAGGGTCCGACCTTCGGCGCGTCGTTCCTCGACATCCGGATGCTGCCGGACTACGAACTGGTCGCCGACCTGCGCGG
Source organism: Nocardia sp. NPDC050718 (assembly GCF_040654235.1). NCBI lineage: Bacteria > Bacillati > Actinomycetota > Actinomycetes > Mycobacteriales > Nocardiaceae > Nocardia > Nocardia sp. NPDC050718. The sequence goes on from NZ_JBFAHQ010000004.1 coordinate 684,990, forward strand.
ACGCACCCTGCGCGCGGTGTCGTACTCCACCGACGAGGTGTACTTCTGGGTCGTGCGCGGCCCCGAGGGCCTCTACGTGTCCACCCGCTACCCGGCCGGCCTGGCCGCCGAGGTGATGGATCGCTTCCTCACCGAATTCGCCAGGGCCATCTACGCGGTCACCACCCTCGCGGCGCCCGTCGCGAGCGCCCCGGTCGCCGACACCGCGTCGGCAGCGCTGAGCGCGGGCTGACGATGCGTGCACTGCTGGCCTTCACCGGCAGCCGTGGCGATGCCCAGCCGGGCATCCTGCTGGCCCGCGAGCTGCTGGCTCGCGGGCACTCGGTGACGCTCGCCCTCTCCCCCAATCTCGTCGACTTCGCCACCGCGCACGGCATTCCCGCCGTCGGCTTCGGTCGCGACAGCGCCGAGCTGCTGCGCACCCAGCACGACGACCGGCGGTTCCGCAGCCCCAGCCCGCGCCAGCGGCTGCGGGCCGTGCTGGATCTGCAGCGGCGTGGCGTGGCCGAGGCGGTGCGCGACCTGCTCGCGCTCGCGCCGGGTCACGACGTGCTGGTGACGGGGATGGCGGGCGAGGAGGCGGCCGAGAAGGCCGCCCGGCGGGTCGGCCTGCCGCTGGCCGCGGTGCACTTCTTCCCCATCCACCCGAATCGCTCGGTGCCGGTCGTCCCCACCGCGTGGGGCGACCGGATTCCCGGCGCGCTCAACCGGCGGATCTGGTCCGGACTGCGGTGGGCGCGCGATGCCGCGCTCGCCGAGCCACTCGCCGAGTTCGGCATCGTGGAACATCCACTGCCGGGCCGGGTCTCGATCCAGGCCTACGACATCGACCTGTTTCCCGGGCTGGCGGCCGAGCTCCCCGAGCGGCATCCCATCACCGGTTTCGCCGTCGACGCCGACGGATTCCTCGGCGGCCCCGCCGATCCCGCGCTCACCGCGTGGCTCGACGCGGGCCCCGCGCCGATCTATGTCGGCTTCGGCTCGATGGCCGTCGACGATCCGGCGGCGCTGGTGGCGATGCTGCGCACGGTCTGCGCGCGGCGGGGCAGGCGGTTGCTGCTGGCCGCGGGCTGGGCGGGCCTGGAGCCGGAGCTGTCCCCCGAGGTCGCGATCGTCGAGCAGGTCGACCACGCCGCGGTGTTCGGGCGCTGTGTCGCCGCGGTGCATCACGGCGGGGCGGGTACCACCGCCGCCGCGCTGCGCGCCGGGGTGCCGCAGGTGATCTGCTCGATCCAGGCCGATCAGCCGTACTGGGGCCGGGCGCTGGCCCGGCTTGGCCTGGCCAGCACCCTGCGCGCCGCGGAGCTGACCGCCGACCGGCTCACCGCCCTGCTGGACCGCGTCGCCGACCCGGAGGTGATCGCACGCGCCACCGCGTACGCGCACGCCTTCCCCCGGCGGGGCGTCGCCCTGGCCGCCGACGAGGTGGAAACCCTGGTCCCCCTGACCTTCCCGACCCCCGAACTCGACCATGCCGGGAGGCCCCTGTGACCACCGACATCGCCGTCCGCACCAGCGGGCTCGGCAAATCCTACGGCGACTTCACCGCCGTCGGCGGTATCGATCTCAGCATCCCGGCCGGTTCGGTCTTCGCGATGCTCGGCCCCAACGGCGCGGGCAAGACCACCACGGTCCGCATGCTCGCGACGCTGCTGCGCCCCGATCGTGGCAGCGCCGAGGTGTTCGGCTTCGACGTGGTGCGCGAGGCCACCGCCGTGCGCTCGATGATCGGGCTCACCGGGCAATACGCCTCGGTCGACGAAACCCTCACCGCCGGTGAGAATCTGCGCCTGTTCGGCCGCCTGCTCGGCCTGTCCCGCCGGGACGCCGCCGCGCGCAGCGACGAACTGCTCGAGGAGTTCGAGCTCTCGGCCGTCGCGCGCCGCAGCGTCTCCGCGTTCTCCGGCGGGATGCGCCGCCGCCTGGATCTGGCCGCGACGCTGATCACCGTGCCCCCGCTGATCTTCCTCGACGAACCGACCACCGGCCTGGACCCGCACACCCGCGACCGCATGTGGGGCATCGTGCGCGGACTCGTCGAACGCGGCGCGACCGTGCTGCTCACCACCCAGTACCTCGAGGAAGCCGACGCACTGGCCGACCGGATCGCCGTCATCGATCGCGGCACCCTCGTCGCCGAGGGCACCGCCGCCGAGCTCAAGGCCTCGATCGGTGAACAGGTGCTGCGCCTGGACATCCCCGACACCGCGGACCTGCGCCGCGCCGAGTCGCTGATCCAGGAACTCACCGGCGAGGTCCCCGAGGGCTCCTCCACCGGCACGCTGACGGTCGCGCTGCCCGATGTCGCGCTCGGCGCCGACATCGTCGCCGCCTGCCGCGCCGCGGGCATCACCCTGCGGGGTTTCGCGGTCGACCGGCCCGACCTCAACGAGGTGTTCCTGTCGCTGACCGGACACGCCCGCACCGCCGACACCGTCGACGCGGCATGACCGCCCTCCGTGAAAGGTCGAGCAGCGCAATGACTCTCACCACCCCGACCGGCACGACGCCGCCGCAGGTCGTGCGCGCGCCGCGGATCACCCGGGTCGGCCCGCTCGCGGCGGTACAGCACGCGCTGATGATGGCGTGGCGTGGCCTGCTCACCTTCCGGCACAGCCCGCAGCTGCTCTACGACGCCATTCTGCTGCCGATCGTGGGCCCGGTGCTGTTCGGCAGCATCTTCGGCACCGCCATCGCGGGGAGCATGGCGGCCTACCTGCCGATCATGATTCCGGGCGTGCTGGTGCAGATCGTGCTCACCTCCTCGGTCGCCACCGGCGTGCAGTTGTCCGAGGACATCCACTCCGGGGTCTTCGACCGCTTCGTCGCCATGCCGATCGCCCGCTCCGCGCCGGTTGCCGGAGCTTTGCTGGCGGGCACGGTGCGGTACCTGATCGCCGCGACGACGGTGGTGATCGTCGGATTCTGCATGGGCTACCGGCCCGAGCACACCGCCGGGTTCCTCGCCGGTGCCGTGCTGGTCGTCTTCGCGACGACCGCGATCAGCTGGCTGTTCGCCTTCATCGGCGCGACCGTCGCCCGGCCCGCCGCCGTGCAGGGCATGTGCATGCTGGTCCTGACCTTCCTCGGCTTCGCCTCCAACGCCCTGGTGCCCGAGGAATCCATGCCCACCTGGATGCAGCACGTCTCGGACGTCAATCCGGTGTCCTACCTGGTCTCCGCCGTGCGCGAGCTGGCCGCCGCGGGCACCGTCGGTGCCGACGCGTGCTGGTCGCTGGTGGCCTCGGTGGTCGTCGTCGCCGTCTTCGCGCCGCTGACCGTGCGCACTCTCCGTTCCCGATGAGGAGTTCCCGATGACCGTCACCTCCCCCGCCGTCGCGGCCGTCGCCACCGGACCGGCCGGCCTCAACCGGATCACCGCCGACGACGACCTGTTCTTCAAGCTGCACAGCCTCTACCCGAACGCGCTGGTCAATCAGCTGGCCTACCGCTTCGACGAGCGGCTCGACCCCGACCTGCTGCGACGCTGGCACGCGCACCTGGCCACCGGATTCATCGCCCGCAAGGTCCGCACCACCCGGTTCCCGATCGCCCGGGCGCACTGGGAGCCGGCCACGGAGTCGCTGCCGCTGATCTGGTCGCCGACGCCGCTGCCCGACGACCGGGTGCTGGAGTGGTTCCTCGAGCAGGCCGCGGTGGAGTTCGACCCCGAGCGCGGCCTGGTGTGGCAGCTGGCGGGCGCGCACACGGAGTCCGGCGGCACCGTCGTCACCCTGGTCGCCTCGCACGTCGCCTGCGACGGCGGCGGGATGATGCACGCGATCGTCGACTCGCTGGACCGGCTCAATCGCGGCGAGACCCCCGACCGGGCCGCGAGCGCGGGCCATCTGGTCGGCCCGGTCGCCGGCTCCGGCCGCTTCGCCGCCGACATCGCCGACGCGGTGGGACAGGTGCGCGCGGTCGCGCGCGGGGTGCGCCTGGCGCGCCGCGCCCGCGGGGTCAGCGAGCCCGCCCGCAATCCGCGCCCGGCCGAACCCCGCCTGCCGCACGCGGAGACCTGGCAGGCCGCCGAGACGATCGTCCAGGTCGGCCTCGCCGACTGGGACGCCGTCGCCGCGGCCAACGGCGGGACTACCAACGGCCTGCTGATCGGTGTCGCCGTCGGCCTGCTCGGGCGCAGCGGCCGGATCGCCGACGGCGCCGACGTCCGCGTGGACATCCCGCATTCGATGCGGGTCGCCGACGATCCGCGCGCCAACGCCACCACCGGGCTGCCGATCAGCGTCACCTACCGCGCCGGTGCGCGGGCCGATCTGCCCGCGGTCCGCGCCGCGCTCAAGGCTGCGGGCCTGGCCTACCGCGATCCCGCGACCATTCCCCCGATCCAGCATCTGCAGCCGGTCCAGATGCTGCTGCCGAAGGTGGTGCTGCACAAGTTCGCGCGGACCGCCAAGGCGCCCGAGTGCCTGTGCACGAACATGGGCCGCACCGCCCAGAACATCGCCGTGCTCGGCGAGCACCGGGCGCGCGACGTGATCATGCGCCCCGTGGTCAATCCCGGCCCGGTCGAGCTGTTCCGGCAGGTGGAAGTGGGCGTCAACCTGGCGTTCTCCTGCGACGACGACACCGTCACCCTGGTGGTCACCGGCGGCGACCCCGACCGCTTCCCGACCCGCGCGGCGCTGCAGGACCTGCTCGCCGCCGAGTTCGGCGACTGGGGACTGACACCGCGCTTCTGGTGAGGCCGCGCCGGTGCCCGCGGCTATCGTGGAGCCGTGGGCATCATGGGCGAGCTGTTTCCGGGCAAGAAGCTGCAGAACGAGGGCAGCGGCGACAGCAACGGCCAGGAGCGCGAACCCCGCCTCGACGTCGACCTCGACGCGGGCGTCATCCGGCTCTCCTCGCCCGTCGCCCCGGCGCGGGCCGACGGCGACTGAGGCCGCCCCGCACCGTTCGAATTCCGCTATCGGTGCGCGGAAGGATTGCGCCTGATCACGGCGTTGGCGATAGTTCACGGCACTTCGTCGAGAGGGAGCCGCCATGACCGCCACCGAACCGCCGCGTTCCGGCGCGCAAGCAGTCGACCGCGCGGTGCACGTGCTGAACTGCTTCCAGGGCAGCGATCCCGAACTGTCGCTCAGCGAACTCGCGCAGCGGGCGGGACTGCCCGTCAGCACCACCTTCCGGCTGGCCCAGGCCCTCGTCCGGGGCAGGCTGCTCGAACAGGATCCGGCCACCGATCGCTACCGGATCGGGCACGGGCTGGCCTGCCTGGCCCGCCCCGCGCTCTCCCGGCTGGGTCTCGACGCCGCCGCGCCCCATCTGTACGCGCTCGCCGCCGGGATCAAGATCACCGTCAGTTTGAGCGTGCCCGACGCGGAAGAGGCGCTCACCGTCTTCCAGGCGCGGCCACCGGTGTACTTCTGCCACAACCAGATTCCGCGGGAGCGCAGCCCGCTGTCCACCAGCGCGGTCGGCCACGCCCTGCTCGCGCACACCCCCGCCAGGGCCGACGCGGGCACCGGCGAATTGTTCGACACGGTGCGCAGGCGCGGGTTCGCGGTCGAGGAGATCGACAGCGACGAGCCGATCCGCGCGATCGCGGTCCCGGTGCTCGGACCCGACCGGCAGGTCTGGGGCGCGCTGGGTGTGCAGGCGCGCTCGGTCCGCCTCGACCGGGATCTCGTGCGGGCCGTCGTGCCCGCGATGCACCAGATCGCCGTGCGGATCGGACCGTACTTCCACGCCGGCGCCGCTGGTACGGGATTCGGCGCACCGTGATTTCCACGATGCGAAAACGGCATTGCCGCCCGGACACCGCCGGGCGCACTATGGAATCCGTTGCGGCGCAGCCCTCGCCGCACTCGTCACCGAAAGTCCCGTCATGATCGAATCCCCCGCGCTCGTCCGCCGCCGTACGGTGGACCTGATGCGCCTGTCGCCCGGATTCTGTCGCCGCTGTCGCCGCTGACGCCGCGGCGGCTCCAGGTCCGCCGATTCTCCCCTCTCCTTCCCGGTAATCCGTTCGCGCGGATCGTCGCGGCGTGCGCCCGTGTGGCCCGCCGCGCGGTCACGCGTGCCGTCGAAAGCACCCCGAAACATGTTCTCCACCCTCTTCCGACGACGTCCGCTGCGGGCGCTCGCCGCCGCACTCGTCGTTCCCGCCGCCCTCGCGGTGGTCACCGCGTGCGGCGCCACCGACGCGCCGACGACCGCCGACGGCAAGACCGTCCTGCGCTATCAGGGCCAGACCGGCCTGGTCACGGCCTTCGAACTCGCCGACAGCCTCGGCTACTTCAGCACGATCAGCTTGCAGTGGGAGGGCGATACCACCAGCGGCCCGGCCAATATCCAGGCCGCCGCCACCAAGCAGATCGAATTCGGCAGCGCGTTCAACGGCGCGGTCGTCAAGCTCGCCGCCGGTGGCGCACCGGTGCAGGCGGTGCTGAGCTCCTACGGCTCCGACGCCAAGTCGTTCACCGGCTACTTCGTCCGTGACGACGCCGGGATTACCAGCGCCCGTGACCTGATCGGCAAGAAGGTCGGTGTCAACACCCTCGGCGCGCATCACGAGTTCGTCACCCGGGAATGGCTGCACCAGCAGGGGCTCAGCGAAGCCGAGATCAAGCAGGTCCAGCTGATCGTGGTGCCGCCGGTCAACACCGAGGAGGCGCTGCGCAGCGGCCAGATCGACGTGGCCGCGCTCGGCGGCGTGTACCGCGAGACCGCGGTGCCGCGCGGCGGCCTGCGCCCGCTGTTCACCGACAAGGACATCTTCGGCGAATTCGACTACGGCACCTACGTTTTCCGCAAGGACTACATCGCCCAGAACGGTGCCGCGGTCAAGGACTTCGTGCAGGGCACCGCGCGGGCGACCCGCTGGCTGCAGATCACTCCGCGCGACGAGGTCGTCGCCAAGTTCGCCGAGATCATCACCAAGCGTGGCCGCAACGAGAACCTGAAGCTGCTCGACTACTGGCGCAGCTCCGGCATCCCGGTGGCGGGTGCGGTGATCGCCGACCGCGAGATCCAGATCTGGATCGACTGGCTCGAGCGCAACGGTGAACTGCCGAAGGGCAAGATCGCCGCCGAGGATCTGTTCACCAACCAGGACAACCCCTACGCCAACGGCACCTACCAGCCGGCCAGTGGCCCGACGGGCGAGGCGGTGGCCGCGAAATGAGTACCACCACAGCCAAACTCGCCCTGCGGGGCGTCGGTAAGCAGTTCGCCGTGCGCGGCGCGGCCGAGAAGTTCACCGCCATCGACGACATCAGCATCGACGTCGGCGCCGGGGAGTTCCTGGTCCTGGTCGGCCCCAGCGGTTCCGGCAAGTCCACCCTGCTGGATCTGCTCGGCGGCCTGAGCACCCCCAGCGCGGGGCAGATCCTGCTCGACGGCGCCCCGATCACCGGCCCCGGGCTCGACCGCGGCGTGGTTTTCCAGCAGTACGCGCTGCTGCCATGGCGCACCGCCCGCGCCAATATCCAGTTCGGCCTCGAGGCCAAGGGCGTGGCGCGCAAGGAGCGCAGGGCGATCGCCGAGCACTACCTGGAACTGGTCGGCCTGGCCGGCTTCGGCGACCGCTACCCGCACGAACTCTCCGGCGGCATGAAGCAGCGGGTCGCCATCGCCCGCAGCCTGGCCTTCGACCCGGAGGTGCTGCTGATGGACGAGCCGTTCGCCGCCCTCGACGCGCAGACCAGGGAATCGCTGCAGGACGAACTGCTGCGCATCTGGCGCACCACCGGCAAGACCATCCTGTTCATCACCCACGGCATCGACGAGGCCGTGTACCTGGGCCAGCGCGTCGCCGTCCTCACCTCGCGACCCGGCCGGATCAAGGCCGTGATCGACATCGACATCGACCGGACCGGCGACATCGACGTCCGCTCCAGCGAACAGTTCCGCGACTACCGCCACCGCATCTGGACCGAACTGCAGAGCGAGGTGAGCCGGGCACAGCGGCTCGAGCTCGCCACCGACGACCGCGCCGCGGCGGCGGTCGCGTCCACCGACAGGAGCCCCGCCCATGTCTAGCGCCGTCCCCGTCCTCGTCCGCCCCGCCGAAGTCGCCGCGGAACCGGCGGTCCCCCTGGCGATTCCGGTCCCTCGGCCCGCCGTGCCCGCCGGGCTGACCCGCGCCGCCCGCACGACCGCCGCGACCCTGATCCGGATCACCAAGCCCCTGCTGGCCTTCGCGCTGCTGCTGAGCGCATCGGAGCTCGCGCCCCGGTTCGGCCTGGTCGACGAGGTGTTCCTGCCGCCGTTCTCGGTGGTGGTGCAGGCCTTCGCCGAACTCGCCGCCAACGGGCAACTGGGCGAGCACGTCTCGGCCAGTCTCACCCGGTCGATCACCGGCTTCTCGATCGCCCTGGTGATCGCGGTGCCGGTCGGGATCGCGATCGCCTGGTACAAGCCGGTCTCGGACTTCCTCAATCCGGTGCTCGAGCTGTTCCGCAACACCGCCGCCCTGGCGCTGCTGCCGGTGTTCGTCCTGATCCTCGGCATCGGCGAGACGTCGAAGATCGCGCTGATCGGCTACGCGACCTTCTTCCCGATCCTGCTCAACACCATCACCGGTGTGCGCACTGTCGACCCGCTGCTGGTGAAATCGGCGGTGTCGCTGGGCTTCTCGCCGCTGCGGCTGTTCCAGAAGGTGATCCTGCCCGCGGCCATCCCGTCGATCTTCACCGGTATCAGGATGGCGGCCGCCGGCTCGATCCTGGTCCTCATCGCCGCCGAGATGGTCGGCGCCAGGGCCGGTCTCGGCTATCTGATCACCGCCGCGCAGCAGAACTTCCAGATCCCGCAGATGTACGCGGGCATCGTGGCCATCTCACTGATCGGCCTCGGTTTCAACTTCGCCCTCGTCGCGCTGGAACGCCGCCTCTCCCGCTGGCGCACCTCGCCGACCGACGCCTGACCAGGAGTTCCTTCCATGTCCCGCAAGACCTTTCACCTCAACGCCTTCCTGATGGGCGTCGGCCACCACGAGGCGGCCTGGCGCCACCCGCGGACCGACGCGCACCGGGTGCTCGATGTGCGGCACTTCCAGGAGCTGGCCCGCATCGCCGAGCGCGGCAAGCTCGACTCGGTGTTCTTCGCCGACACCCTCGCCGTCGGCCCGCGCATCGAACGCAACACCCTCGCGGTGTTCGAACCGGTGACGCTGCTGTCGGCGATCGCGACCGCCACCGAGCGGATCGGCCTCATCGCCACCGCCTCGACCAGCTACAACGAGCCGTTCAACCTGGCCCGCAAGTTCGCCTCGCTCGACCACATCAGCGCGGGGCGGGCCGGGTGGAACATCGTCACCTCGGGCAGCGTCGACGAGGCCTACAACTTCGGCCTCGACGCGATCCCCGAGCACGCCCGCCGCTACGAGCGCGCCGAGGAGTTCGTCGACGTGGCGCTCGCGCTGTGGGACAGCTGGGAGTCCGAGGCGATCGTGCTCGACACCGAGGCGGGCGTGTTCGCCGACCCGACCCGGGTGCACACCCTCGACTACGCCGGCGAGCGATTCCGGGTGCGCGGCCCGCTCAACTCGCCGCGCGGACCGCAGGGCAGGCCCCTGCTGGTGCAGGCCGGATCGTCGGAATCGGGGAAGGAGTTCGCGGCGCACCGGGCCGAGGCGGTGTTCACCGCACAGCGCACCGTCGAGGAGGGCGTGCGGTTCTACCGCGATCTCAAGAGCAGGCTGGCGAAATACGGTCGCGCCGAACACGAGTTGAAGGTGCTGCCCGGCCTGGTGCCGTTCATCGCCGACACCGTCGAGGAGGCGAAGGCGCTCGAGCAGGAGTTCACCGACCTGATCTCGCCGGACTACGCGCTGCGTCAGCTCTCGTCCATGCTCGGTGTCGACCTCACCGCGCACGCGCTGGACGCGCCGCTGCCCCCACTGCCCGCCGAGAGCGAGATCGAGGGCGGCAAGAGCCGGTTCACGCTGGTCAAGGAGCTGGCCGAGACCGAGGAGCTCACCGTGCGCCAGCTCATCGGCAAGCTGGGCGGCGGCCGTGGGCACCGCACCTTCGCCGGCACGCCCGAGCAGGTGGCCGACGAGCTGCAGACCTGGTTCGAGGCGGGCGCCGCCGACGGCTTCAACATCATGCCGCCGTACCTGCCCGGCGGGCTGGCGGACTTCGTCGACCGGGTGGTGCCGATCCTGCAGGAGCGCGGCCTGTTCCGCGCAGACTACGAAGCCACCACGCTGCGTGGCCACTACGACCTGGACCCGGTGGAAAGCCGGTTCGCCCAGCGCGATTCGCGGGTCAGCGCCTGATGCGAACCCGACGTCTCGACATCGACCTGATGCGGGTGGTGAGCAGTTCCTGTCCGGGCCGCTGAGCACACCCGCCCCCAGCCCGGCATCCCCGAAGGACCGAGAACATGACCACCATCGAAACACCCCGCACCGCCACCGCACTGGAGATCACTCCGGTCGCCGGGCACATCGGCGCCGAGGTCGCCGGCGTCGACCTGCGCACCGAGCTCACCGACGCCCAGGTCGCGGAGCTCACCGCCGCCCTGCACCGGCACAAGGTGCTGTTCTTCCGCGATCAGGAGATCGGCCACGCCGAGCAGATCGCCTTCTCCCGCCGGTTCGGCGCCGTCACCCCGTCGCACCCCTACGACGACGACGCGCCCACCGAGCACCCGGAGATCCTGGCCGTCGACAGCCGCCTCTACGAGAAGCGGTTCGGCCGCAAGAAGTTCAGCTACACCAACCAGTGGCACACCGATGTCTCGCCGCTGATCAACCCGCCCGCGGCGTCGATCCTGCGTGCCGAGATCGCCCCCGAGCGCGGTGGCGACACCCAGTGGACCAACCTGGCCGCCGCCTACGCGGGGCTGCCGGAGTCGCTGCGTACCTTCCTCGACGGCCTGCGCGCCGAGCACCGCTTCGGTGGCCGGATCCCGCCGTGGGAGGCCGACAGCGACTACGCCCGCAAGATCGCGGCCGCGCCGCTGGTCACCGAGCACCCGGTGGTGCGGGTGCACCCGGTGACCGGTGAACGGGTGCTGTTCGTGAACCCGGGCTTCACCACCCGGATCATCGGCCTGACCCCGCCGCAGAGCGACGCCCTGCTGCAGCTGCTCTTCGACGAGATCGCCCACCCCGCCTACACCGTCCGGTTCCGGTGGGCCAAGGGCAGCATCGCGTTCTGGGACAACCGGGCCACCGCCCACCTGGCCCCGAGCGATCTCGACCACCTCGACGTCACCCGGGTGCTCTACCGCACCACCCTCGAGGGCGAGGTCCCGGTCGGCGTCGACGGCACGGCGTCCAGCTCGGTGGCCGGCGAGAAGTTCACCGGCGCCTGATTTCCCCTCCGGTGCCCGGCCGTCCCCGGCCGGGCACCGGCTTCTTCTCGACAGGAGCACGATCCATGAGCGAAACCTGGCACACCAGCACCGACGTCCTGGTGATCGGCGGCGGCCCCGCCGCGTCCTGGGCGGCGATCCACGCCAGGGAGGCGGGGGCCGAGGTGATCCTGGTCGACAAGGGTTACTGCGGCACCAGCGGCGCCACCGCGCCGTCGGGCACCGGGGTCTGGTACGTCGCGCCCGAGGCCACCGCCCGCGCGAGCGCGAAGGCGTCGCGCGAGGCACTGGGCGGCCACCTCGCCGACCACTACTGGATGGACCGCGTCCTGGACCAGACCTACACGAACATGCACCGGCTCGCCGTCGAGGGCCGCTATCCCTTCCCGGTCGACCCGGCCACCGGCGAGCAGCTGCGCACCGGCGTGCAGGGTCCCGAGTACATGCGCCGGATGCGCGCGTGGCTCCAGCGGATCGGGGTGCGGATCCACGACCACTCACCCGCGCTGGAACTGCTCGTCGACGACACCGGCGCGGTGCGCGGCGCGGCGGGTCATCAGCGCCAGCTCGACCGGGACTACCGGATCACCGCGGGTGCGGTGGTGTTGGCCTCCGGCGGTTGCGCGTTCCTGTCCGGGGCGCTGGGCACCAATGTCGACACCGGCGACGGCGCGCTGATGGCGGCCGAGGTGGGCGCGCGGTTCTCGGGCATGGAGTTCTCCAACGCCTATGCGATCGTGCCCAAGGGCTCGACCATCACCAAGACCGCCTACTACGGCTACGCCACCTTCTTCGGCGAGGACGGCCGGGTACTCGAGGACGCCGGGTCCACCAGGGGCCGCTCGGTGATCGCGCGCACCCTGTCGCGGGAGAAGGTCTTCGCCCAGCTCGACCGGGCCGACGCGACCGTGCAGGCGCAGATGCGGCTGGGGCAGCCGAACTTCTTCCTGCAGTTCGACCGCCGCGGGATCGACCCGTTCACCCAGCGTTTCGAGATCGACCTGCTCGCCGAGGGCACCGTGCGCGGCACCGGCGGAATCGATGTGGTCGACGACGACTGCGCCACCACGATCCCCGGGCTCTTCGCCGCGGGCGACGCCGCCACCAGGGAGCGGATCTGCGGCGGCTTCACCGGCGGCGGCAGCCACAACGCGGCCTGGGCAATGTCGTCGGGCAGCTGGGCCGGTGCGGGCGCCGCGCGCTACGCCCGCACGGCGCGCACGGGCGGCGAGGTCGAGGGCGCGGGCCGGGTCGGCCTGCGACCCATCGGTTCCGGCACCCTCGCCGCCGCCGAGGTGGTCGCGGCCGCCCAGGCGGAACTGATCCCGTTCGAGAAGAACTACCTGCGCCACGGCGACCGGCTGCGGCCCGCGCTCGCCCGCCTCGACGAGCTGTGGAACGCCGCCGCCGACGGGCTGGCGGGCACGACCGGCGACGACCGGATCCGGGCCAGGCAGGCCGCGGCGATCACGGCGGTCGGCCGGTTGATGTACCGATCGACGTTGTCGCGCACCGAGACCAGGGGCATGAGCAAACGGGCCGATCATCCCGCCATCGATCCGGCTCAGCATTACCACGTCGTCTCCGGTGGCCTCGACACCCCGTGGACCGGCACCGCCGACGCCCGCAACTCCGGACTGGCGGTGGCGTCGTGATCGAATTGCTGCGCGCGCAGGATTGCATCGGCTGCGACAAATGCGTGCTCGCCTGCCCCACCAACGTGTTCGACCGCACCGAGGACGGCATTCCGGTCATCGCCAGGCAGTCGGACTGCCAGACCTGCTTCATGTGCGAGGCGTACTGCCCCACCGACGCGCTCTACGTGTCCCCGGAGTCCACCGCGCTCCCCCGCGAGGTCACGCTGCCGACCGAGCACATCGGCCGGTACCGGGAGAAGCTCGGCTGGGGCAACGGCCGGACCGCGGGCGCCCGGGTGGCGGTCGGCCCGCGCCTGCCGCACGGCACCCCGCCGCCGCGGCTCACCCCCTGAGCAGGTCCGCCGGTCGTCGCAACGCGCCGAACAGCGGATCGTCGTAGACGGTGGGTTCGACGACCGGATCGGGCACCCGGAGCAGATCGGCGGTGCTCACCTCGGACCAGTCGTATCGCTGGTTCTCGCACTGCAATTCGACCAGCGACACCGACGACACCGTGTCGTCGAGGCCGAAATCGGCGAAGCCGTCCTCGGCGAGCACCGTCCGGACGTGCTCGACCGGGGTCGGCCGGGTGGCGTAGGCCAGGGCCAGGTACGGCCGCAGCGGCTCACCGAACTCGGGGATCCGTTCGCGGATCCACACGTCGGTCAGCGCGCGGGTGAGGTCGTCGCGGACCTCGAGCAGATCGGCGGGCAAGGCGATCGGCAGCCGGATCGAATCGCCGGCGACCACGGGCGCGCCGAACCCGATCTGGAACGGGGCGCGCTCGGCGAGGACGGTGCGCGAGCCGGCGACCAGCGCCGCGAGATGCACTCCCTTGACGCCGTCGACGAACCCGATGCCCTGGACCCCGATCCGCAGACGGCCCGCCTCGACCGGTTCGAAACCGGGCAGCCTGGTCAGCGTCGGGGCGAAGATCTCCACCAGCTTGTCGGCGACCGGCTGGGTCGGCGTGACCTGCCAGTCGTAGAAGGAACGTCCCGGTGTCCACCCCGGCCGCCACCACCAGCGGCTGGCAACCGTCATCTCGCTCGCGCTCATCGACCCACCTCCCGACTCGACCGCTCGCCCCCAGCGACCACCCGGTTGACCGGCGGATCTGTTGACGAACGACAGATTCGGCCAGTTCACCCCGACGTACCGGACACGATCGGCAACCCCTCTGCGACGCCAGTTACCTGTCAGCGACGGTATTACCCGGCGTGGCGAACCCGCAACACGGCGAGACCGTTCCGTTGTACCTTCGCTCCCGAGTCATCGCTTTCGGCCCCGGCCCGGCGGCTCGCACTACACTGACCGGCATGCCTGTTCGTCGGCTGATCACGCTGTGTGCGTTCGCCCTCCTGCTGCCCTTCGCCGCCTCCGCCTGCACCATGACGGGCCCCGGCACCACCTCCGAGTGCAACGTGGGCGGGTGCACGGTCACCTTCGAGCGCGGGGTGAGCGCCAAGGCATCGGTGCTCGGCATCGACGCCGAGCTGGTCGCGGTGAACGGCGACATGGTGACGCTGAGCATCGGCGGCCAGCAGGTCACGGTGCCGGTCGGCCAGTCGCAGGCGGCCAACGGGATGGATGTCCGGGTCAGCGAGGTCACCCAGGACAAGGTCGTCGTCGTCCTGTCGACCGGCTTGAACCAGAACTGATCGATCGGCGCAAGCCGCTGCGCTACACCGGTTCCGCGCTGCGATAGCTGCGCGCGACCAACGCCGACCGCAGGCGCCACAGGCCGTGGCTGCGAGTCGCGTCGCAGCCGGTCAGGCGGGCGATCCGCTTGAGCCGGAAGTCGACGGTGTTGGGGTGCACGTGCAGGGCGCGCGCGGTGCGCTGCCGGTTCACGTCGTGCGCGATGTGGCACCGCAGGGTGGCGAACAGTTCGGGGTGCTCGTCGAGCGGATCCAGCAGCGCCGCAAGGAAATCCCGCCCGGGGCCGGGTCGGGTGAGCTGGTACTCCAGCGCCAGGTCGGCGAAGTGGTGCAGCCTGCCGTCGACGCCGAGCCGCTGCACCATGTCGAGCAGGCTGTGGGTCCGGTCCGCCCAGGTCGGCAGCGCGCCGCCGGCGCAGTGCGCGACCGCCACGGTGATCGGCACGCCCGCGGCGTCGGTGAGCGCGGCGAAGAGCGGCTCGAGTTCGTCGGCGTCGACATCGCCGGGAAGCAGCGCGGTGCCGCCGTCGCCGGTCAGCAGGGACAGCGCGGTGCCGTCCGACCAGCGGAACAACTCGGCGCGCACCTGCTCGAGCCGACGCCGGGCCTGTGCCCGATCGGGACGCACCCGGGCGCCGGACGCGGGCGGATCCGTGATGGCCACCGCGAGCACCCAGTAGTGCGACGCGATCTCGACCCCGCACCGCCGGGCCATCGTCGCGGTCGCGCTGCCGTCGAGCAGGGCCGCCGTGATCAGGTGCACCGCGCTGTGGTGTTCGCGCAGCACCGCGTAGCGCAGCACCGTCTCCAACGAGACACCCTGGCGCACCCACGCCGCGACGACGTCCTCGATCTCGGCGGCGCCCACCGCGTCCTCGGTCTCGGTGAACGCGGCGACCAGGTGCCGTACCCGGCCCGCGTCGTCTCCGTGCTCGGCGAGCGGCATCGTCGTGCGCCACGCGCCGTCGGAGCCCGACGCCCGGGCGAGGACGGAATGCGACCTCGTCATGTACAGGCCTCCTCGATGTGCTGGTCCCGACCTGAGCACCACGCTACGGAGCAGGCGTTCCCCGCGATGTCCAACATTCTGGACACCGCCACCGCTCAGCCGAGCACGTTCGGCTGGTCCAGGATCCAGCGCCAGCTACCGTCCGGCTGCCTGCGCGCGACTTCGACGGTCGCCCCCGTACCGCCGGGCAGCCGCGACGACGTGAGCGCCAGATCGCCCGCCCGCAGCGCGGGCGCCTGCGCGCCGAGCTGGAACACCGGCCGGTCCGCGACCAGGCGCGCGTAGGCGGCTCTGATCTCCGCGATGCCGGTCGCCACCACGCCGTCC
Source organism: Nocardia sp. NPDC050718 (assembly GCF_040654235.1). Classification (NCBI taxonomy): domain Bacteria; kingdom Bacillati; phylum Actinomycetota; class Actinomycetes; order Mycobacteriales; family Nocardiaceae; genus Nocardia; species Nocardia sp. NPDC050718. The sequence goes on from NZ_JBFAHQ010000004.1 coordinate 700,910, forward strand.
GGCAGGGCCAGGACCGCCTCGGATTCGTACAACTCGACCAGGCCGTCCACGTCACCGGCGTTCAGCCGTTCGACCACCAGCCGGCTCAGATCCTCCGGACGTCGCGCTCGTTCCCGCACACCGTCGACACTGTCGGTCATCGTCACCCTCCTCGACATGGGCTGTGCGCCAACGGTAACGCCGGGGTACGACAGAACCGGACGAGCGTCTCAGTGCCCGTCGTGCACGTCGACCGAGTACCGGTACCAGTTCCCGTCGAACGGGGTGTAGACGGGCTGATAGGCGGTGGGGACGTGCACCGGCGGCCGGGCACCGGCGGGGAAGTAGGCCAAGCCGCCGAGCGAGTCACCGATCCCGAACAGGCAGCCGCCGTCGCGATCGGCGACCGAGGACACCCGGATCACCCCGAGCCAGCCGGCGTCGGACTCGGCGCACCGCCCCCGCGCCACTTCGGTCAGCGCCGATTCCGACAGCCACCAGGCCACCCGGTCCGGAATCCCCGCCGCGACGGCGCCGATCCCGGCCAGGACCACCAGCGGCGCGACCAGCACGGTGCCGTAGCGCCGGTAGCGCGCGCACCCGATCGGCGCGCACACCAGCCAGACCACACCGGCGACCAGCAGCGCGAGCACCGCGGCGACCGTGATCAGCAGGTCGAGGGCGGCGGCGTCGTCGAGCAGCAGCGCGACGGTCGCGCCGACCGCCAGCACCGTCGACGCGCGCATCGCCGACACCCAGCGCCGAGTCGGTGGCACGGTCCCGGTCTCCACGGTCGTCATGGGCCCACCCTACGGATCCCGGCACCGGAAACGGCGAAACCCCGGAAGGCCCTAGGCCTTCCGGGGTTTCGCGCGCACAGATCACACCGTCACAGCGGCGGGAATCCCGCCGAGCCGGTCGCCATCCAGTTCCAGAATCCGGCTGCCCGGTTGACCAGCAGGGCAATGACGTCGAGAGCAGTGCTTCCCATCAAGTTTTCCTAACATTCGGACGAACGATTCGCTTGCCCACCATAGCAACTCGCCACCGCCGATCACGACACGATCTCGGCGCACTGGAGCATTACCAGTGAGCACGCGCGCGCATTCGTCTCGTCGACAACGAAATCGATGTTTCAGCAGGTGAGAGCGTTGCCGATGCGAAATCGCCCGGCGCTCGAATGCCGTGCGGGGCACAATTGCCGGACAGCTCGTCCGGTGCGGTGAATTCCACGCCGGACAGATATTCGCCCGAGATCGAGGCGGCGGGCGATCGGCCCCGGGTCTCGACGACGACAGGCGGCGCACCTCCTCGCGGCCGTCGCGAACCGCGAATACAGTACTGGGGAAGCACACCTTTCCGACGTGAGACCGGTAGCGCCCGACGAACACGGTGAGGACGGATGGACAGCATCAGTCACGAGCTCCTGCACAGGCCCCTGTTCTCCCGCGTCCCCCTCGACCAGGGCAACGCGGCCAGCCGCATCAGCGCCTACATCTACGGGAACGTGCTGATCCTGGCCGCCCTGATCCCGGTCGCGCCGTCCGCCGAGAACGTCGGCATCCTGGTGGTGCTCGGGACCGCGGTGTCGACGTTCATCGCGCATTCCTTCGCCGAGAGCGTCGGCCGATCGGTGCGCGAGGGCTCGCCGCAGACCACGGCGGATCGCTTGGCCGACCTGCGCGATTCGCTGCCCATCCTCAGCTCGGCGGTGGTGCCCTGCGTCGTGCTGGCGGCCGCGGCCTTCGGGTGGCTGCAGCCGCGCACCGCGCAGGTGCTGGCCGAGGTCGTGATGCTGGTGCGGATCGCCGGCATCGTCTTCGTCATCCGGCGGCTGCAAGGCCGGCGCCCGGACCGATCGACGCTGATCGGGGCGGTGGTGCTGGGCTGCGCGGCCACCACGGTCGTCGCGGTCAAAGTCGTCCTGACCCACTGACCGCGAGGAGGACCACGTGTCGGCGCCACCGGTGAAGTCGAGTTCGCTCGTCCTGCTCGTACTGGCCGCCGGCCAGTTCCTGATGACGCTCGACAGTTCGGTGATGAACGTGTCGATGGCCACCGTCGCCCAGGACCTCGACACCACGATCACCGGGATCCAGACCGCCATCACGCTCTACACGCTGGTGATGGCCTCGCTGATGATCACCGGCGGCAAGGTGGGCGCCATCATCGGCAGGCGCCGGGTGTTCGGGATCGGCCTGGTCATCTACGGCATCGGCTCGTTCGTCACCGGCCTGGCGCCGAATCTGACGGTCCTGCTGCTGGGCTGGTCGCTGCTGGAGGGGATCGGCGCGGCCCTGATCATGCCCGCGATCGTCGCCCTGGTCGCGGGCAACTTCCCGCCCGCGCGCCGGTCGGCGGCCTACGGGATGGTGGCGGCGGCCGGCGCGGTCGCCGTCGCCGTCGGTCCGCTGCTGGGTGGCGCGGTGACGACGTTCGCGTCGTGGCGCTACGTCTTCTTCGGCGAGGTGGTCATCGTGGTGGCGATCCTGCTGGTGCTGCGCCGCGTCGAGGACGCGCCCGCCGAGCAGGTCCGGCTCGATCTGGTCGGGTCCGTGCTGTCGGTCCTCGGCCTGGGCGCGATCGTGTTCGGCGTGCTGCGGTCGAGCGAATGGGGGTGGGTGCGACCGACCTCCGGCGCGCCCGCGCTGTTCGGGTTGTCGGCGGTCATCTGGCTGGTGCTCGGCGGCCTGTTCACCATGTATCTGTTCCTGCGCAGGCAGAGCTACCTCGTCGACCGGGGCCGCGACCCGCTCGTCGATCCGGCGCTGCTGCGCAACCGGCAGCTCGTCGGCGGGTCGAGCATGTTCTTCGCGCAGTTCGCCGTGCAGGCCGGGGTGTTCTTCACCGTGCCGCTGTTCCTGTCGGTGGTGCTCGAGCTCAGCGCGGTCGAGACCGGGGTGCGCATCCTGCCGCTGTCGGTCGCGCTGGTGCTGGCCGCGATCGGGATCCCCCGCTTCCGGCCGCAGGCCGATCCACGCCGGGTCGTCCGGCTGGGCCTGGGCGTGATCATCGTCGGCGTGCTGATGCTCGCGGCCGGCATGGATCCCGGCGCCGACGCGGCCGTGGTGTCGATCCCGATGCTGCTGATGGGCCTGGGTCTGGGCGCGCTGGCCTCGCAGCTGGGCGCGGTCACGGTCTCGGCCGTGCCCGATTCGCGCAGCTCCGAGGTCGGCGGCATCCAGAACACCGCCACCCAGCTCGGCGCGTCCCTGGGGACCGCGCTGATCGGGTCGATCCTGATCGCGACGCTCACCTCGTCGGTGATCTCGGGCATCCAGCAGAACCCGGCGGTGCCCGCCTCCGTGCAGCAACAGGCCACCACCGAGCTGTCGTCGGGCGTGCCCTTCCTGTCGGACCGGCAGCTGTCGGACGCGCTCGACAACGCCGGGATCGACGACACCACCGCCGAGGCCATCCTGGCCGTCAACACCGATGCCCGCCTCGAGGCACTGCAGGTGGCGTTCGCGGTGACCGCGCTGCTGGCGATCCTGGCGCTGTTCGGCACCGGCCTGCTACCCCGCCGTCCGGTCACGGGAATCACCCGTTCCGGGTGAGGACCGCGCCGCGGGCGGCTGGTTGGCTGGCAGCACGGCCGACCGCAGAGTCCCGAGGCGAGGAGCGCTCGTGAACGCGTACCCACCCATCGACGAGCACGGCATCGTCGGCGACCTGCAGACCGCGGCGCTGGTGTCGTCCGCCGGAACCATCGACTGGTGGTGCGCGCCGCGCTTCGACTCACCGAGCGTGTTCGCCTCGCTGCTGGACAGCGCGCGGGGCGGGCACTGCTCGATCGCGGTCGACCCGGCCAGCGCGGGCACGGTCCGGCAGTTGTACCTCTCCGACACCGCCATCCTGGTCACCCGGTTCTCCGGACCCGACGGCGTCGGCGAGGTCGCCGATTTCATGGTCCCGATCCCCGGCACCGCGCCCACCGATCGGCACCGGCTGGTGCGTGTCGTGCGGGTGGTGCGCGGCAGCCTGACCTTCGCCCTCGAGTGCCGGCCACGCTTCGACTACGCCCGCGCCACCCACACCCTCGAGCAGGTCGACGAGCGCACCGCCGTCTTCCGTTCGCCCACCGCCGATCTGCACCTGCAGGCCACCGAACCGATCGTGCTCGACCCCGACGGCGCGGACGTCACCGCGCGCTTCACCCTGTCCGCGGGGGAACGCGCGGCGGTCGTGCTGACCACCACCGCCCCGGGCGCGGCCGCCTCGGCGGCACCCGAATGGGCCGCCATCGCCACCGAATTCGACCACTGCCGCCACTTCTGGCAGACCTGGTTGCGCTCGTCGACCTATCGCGGCCGCTGGCGCAACATGGTCAACCGCTCGGCGATCACCCTCAAGCTGCTCACCTACGCGCCGACCGGCGCCCCCATCGCCGCGGCCACCATGGGACTGCCCGAGCAGATCGGCGGCGAGCGCAACTGGGACTACCGCTACACCTGGATCCGGGACGCCTCCCTCTCGGTCCGCGCGCTGATGGACCTCGGATTCACCGCGGAGGGCCTCGCTTTCCGGCGCTGGCTACGGGAACGGGTGGACGCGGGCGGCACCGCCTCCGGTGAGCCCCTGCAGATCATGTACCGCGTGGACGGCGATCCGAAGCTCGAGGAGCTGATCCTGCCCCACCTGGAGGGTTACGAGAAGTCGGCGCCGGTGCGGGTGGGCAACGGCGCGGCCGACCAGATCCAGCTCGACATCTACGGCGAGGCCGCCGATGCCCTGGCCCAGGCCACCGACATGGCCGCGATCGCGGGCTGGCGCACCTTCACCGGCCTGATCGACTGGCTCGCCGACCACTGGGACCGGCCCGACGAGGGAATCTGGGAAACCCGCGGTGGGCGTCAGGATTTCACCTACAGCCGGCTGATGACCTGGGTGGCCTTCGATCGCAGTATCCGGCTGGCGACCGAGCACGCCCGACCCGCGGACCTGGCCCGCTGGACCGCCGAACGCGACGCGGTCTTCCGGCAGATCATCGAGCGCGGCTGGAGCGAGCGGCGCCAGGCCTTCGTCCAGCACTACGCCACCGATGTCCTCGACGCGTCGCTGCTGCTCATGCCCCGCATGGGATTCCTGTCACCGAACGACCCCATGTGGCTGAGCACCCTCGACGCGATGGACCACGAGCTGGTCAGCGACAGCCTGGTCTACCGCTACGACCCCGAGGCCTCCCCCGACGGTCTGCGCGGGACCGAGGGCACCTTCAACCTGTGCAGCTTCCTGTACGTGGAAGCCCTGGCCCGGACCGGCCGCTTGCAGCAGGCCCGCTATGCCTTCGACAAGATGCTGACCTACGCCAATCACGTCGGGCTGTTCGCCGAGGAGATCGGGCCCTCCGGCGAGCAACTCGGCAATTTCCCGCAGGCGTTCACGCATCTGGCCCTGATCACCGCCGCGCTCGCTCTCGACGAAGAACTCGACCGCGTCGAGGCGGCGCCCCCGTCGGCGGGCTGATCCCGTGACCACCCGATTCCTTGTTCGGAGGACACTATTTCGGTAAAATCAGTGCGTTCTCGCACCGAATACACACTGCTCGCCGACTTCGCTCGCGGACCGTCGGCGCAATTCTCGGCGATCCATTTCTCGACGGGCACTTTCTTTCCCTCAGCATCCCGAGGAGTCGAGCATGACCAGCAATACTTCGTCGGCGCACCGCGCGCCACCCGAGGAAGAACCCTTCCAGACACAGGCCATCGCGGAGGGTATTTCCATCACGGCCGCGTGCATGCTGCTCATCTTGGCGGCGGTCTCGATCCTGCAGGGCATTGCCGCGCTGCTGGACGACGAAATATATGTCGCCGGAGTCGAATACGTGTACAAGTTCGACACGACGACCTGGGGATGGATTCATGTCGTGCTCGGGGTGCTGGCGCTGATCGTCGGCGTCGGCCTGGTCCTGGGCGCCACCTGGGGACGGTACAGTGCGCTCGCCGTCGCCGCGCTGGTGATCGTCGCGAACTTCCTGTCCCTGCCCTATTATCCGGCCTGGTCGTTCATCATCATCGGGCTCAGCCTGGTGATCGTCTGGGCGATCTCCACCTGGAGACCACAGCACTGACTCCGCAGGCGCTACCGACATCGCCCCGGCCCGACGTGTGGCGGGCCGGGCGATGAGCGCCGACTCCGGTGCGCGGGTCCGGATCTGGTCGGCCAGGGCCGCCCTTCTGCTCGCCGCGCTGACCGCGGTGATCCCGGTGCTGTTCGCGGGAGTGGTGGGGACTCTCGGCGTGCTGATCGTCGGCACCGGCGGCGTGGTCGTCACGATGGCCGCCCTGTACTGGTTCCTGACCAGGTACGGACTGCTGCGCTGGGTGTCGCTGGCGATCGCGGTGCTCTCGCCGATCATCGTCATCGTGGCCTTCGTGCGGGCCCGGCTGCTGTGGGTGGTGCTGCTCACCGTGGCGGTGGCCGTGCTGGCGCTGCTGTGCGCGCGCGTCGCGCTGCGCACCGGGACGTCGCACGCCCCGGCGGCCGACCGGCCCGCCCCAGTGGCCCAGCGCCCGTTCCTCATCATGAACCCGCGCTCCGGGGGCGGGAAGGTGGAGAAGTTCGATCTGCGCCGCCGCGCCGAGGAGCTCGGCGCGGAAGTCGCCCTGCTCGAAGGCGATGTCGACGTCGAGACGCTGGCCAGAGACGCCGTCGCCCGGGGTGCGGATCTGCTCGGGGTGGCGGGCGGCGACGGGACCCAGGCGCTGGTGGCGGGCATCGCGGCCGAGCACGACCTGCCGTTCCTGGTGATCAGCGCGGGGACCCGCAATCACTTCGCGATGGACCTCGGCCTGGATCGCGCCGATCCCGCCGCCGGGCTCGACGCCCTCCGCGACGGTGTGGAGCTGCGGGTGGACCTGGGCCGGATCAACGGCCTGCCATTCGTCAACAACGCCTCGTTCGGCGTCTACGCCGAGATCGTGCGCAGTCCCGCCTATCGCGACGACAAGACCGCGACGGTGCTGCGCCTGCTGCCCGACCTGCTCGCCGGGCACACCGGCAACCGGCTCGTCGCCCGCATCGACGGGACGACGGTCGACGGCCCGCAAGCGATCCTGGTGAGCAACAACCCCTACGGCACCAGCGACCTCGCCGGGCTGAGCCGCCGCGAACGCCTCGATCGCGGCACGCTCGGGGCGGTCACCGTCTCGGTCGCCAACACCCGCGACGCGGTCGGGCTGATCCGGCGCACCCGCAGCCGCGGCCTCACCCAGCACACCACCCCGGAAGTCGCCGTCGACACCGACGCGCCACAGATCCCGGTCGGTGTCGACGGCGAGTCCCGCCAGCTCGACACCCCGGTGCGCTGCGTCATCGAACCCGGCGCGCTGCGCGTGTGGGTACCGCGCCACCGGCCGGGAACGCCCCCCGCCCCGCCGACGATCGACTGGCTCCGGCTGCGCGACTTGGCCATTCGCGGCGACGCCGCGGCACCGCGCTGAACGCCGTCACCGGTTCCGGGATTGCACCCACTGCCATCATGCGTCAGGTGAACGACGGGGAAACAGCACCGGACAACGGACGCCCCGGGCTGTGATGACGCCGACACCGTCGACCGGCCCGGGTGAACAAAAGTATCGGCGGACACCACTGTGCGCAGGTAATTCCATTCCGAAATATTCTGTGCGCCAGCCGTAATCCGCCGACCGCTCGGCAAAAGGTACTGACCGACGAGTTTTGTTCAGCGAAATCGTGATCGCCGTCACAGGAATGAATTCCGCCGTTCCGGCTATACCATCAGATCCGCCGAGGCTTCCCGGGAATATCCGCCGTCGAAGTTCCAGAGCACCAGTGGTGACACATCGACGTGCCCCTTTTTCGAATCCGTCTTCCGCCGCTTCGGCATGTATTCGTCGCGAGGTGAACCCGGTCATGGAATACACCCACCTGTCCGAATTCCAGATCCGTCCCGGCACGTTGTCGATCTGGACGCCCGAACTCCCCCCGGCTGCCTGGCAGCCCGACGACCGTCCGCTGACCAGCGTGCACGCCGGCTACTGCGCGAGCGTCGACCCCGCCGATCCGCGACCGGGCCGTGGGCGCTGGATCGGCACCGTCTTCGAGATGGACGCGCGCCTCGAGCCCGCCGCCTGGCGCGAGACGCTGCGTCGCTGGCACGCCAGGCACGAGGGGTTGCGCACCACGGTGCGCGTCGACGCCGCGGGCGAACCGCGCAGACTGCTCGCCCCCGCCACGGCGGTCGGTATCGCCGAGCACCGGGTGGACGGACTCACCGACGGCGCCCGGATCAACGAATTCCTGTGCGGCGCACTCGAACTGCGCCTGTCCCCGCTGGTCTGGCCGCATCTGCTCGCCGCGACGGTCGAGCACGCCGCGACCGCGGACTTCACCGTGCTGGTGGCCGCCGATCACTCGGTCATGGACGCCTACTCCCAGGCCATTCTCATTCTCGAGCTGCGCACCCTCTACCGCGAGGTACTGGCGGGCGAGCAGGCCCGCGAGTCGGCCACCTTCGGTAGTGCCGCCGACTTCGCGGTGGTCGAGCGAGCGGCCGCCGCCGAGCTCGACGCCGACTCGCCCGCGGTGGCGACCTGGCGGGAGTTCCTCGCCGGTGGCGACGGCACCATGCCGCGGTTCGCCCCGCACACGCACCGGCCCGCACCGGCCGACCTGGCGCAGCCGAGTGTGTCGCGCCGGGTGCTCGAGCTCGACCAGCTCGAACGGGTCGAGGCGGTCCTCGACCAGGTGCGCCACCGGATGTCGGTGGCGGTGTTCGCCGCGCTGGCGGTGGCCCATCAGCGCCGGTTCGGCGCGGAGCGGATGCGCACCATCATGCCGATCGCGACCCGGCCCGATCTGCGCTGGCTGGAGTCGATGGGCTGGTTCGTCAATGTCGTCCCGGTCGACATCCGGGTGGAGCCCGAGGCGGGGATGGCCGCCGCGCTGGAGAGCGCGCGCACGGCGCTGCGCCGGTCGCGGACCGCGAACGACGCGTCCTGGTCCCGGGTGCTGGAGGTCCTCGGGGTCGCGGAGACGCCCCGGTTCGGCATCTCCTTCCTCGACATCCGGGTGCTGCCCGGCTACGAGCTCGTCGCCGACCTGCGTGGCCGGACCCTGCGGGCGGAGTCGTACTCCACCGACGAGGTGTTCCTGTGGGTCGTGCGGGCCGCCGACGGCCTCTACGTGTCCACCCGGTATCCGGCGGGCCTGCCCGCCGAGGTGATGGACGAGTTCCTCACCGCGTTCGGCGCGGCGCTCGCGGAGGTCACCGCGGCGGTCCACCTCGACGCCCCCGCGCCCGCCGCGGCGCCGGTCGTCGCGCAGGCGGTGTGAGCCGATGCGGGCACTGCTGGCCTTCACCGGCAGCCGGGGCGACGCCCAGCCCGGCATCCTGCTGGCGCGCGCGCTGATCGCCCGGGGCCACGAGGTGACCCTCGCGCTCGCCCCCAACCTCGTCGGGTTCGCGACCGAGCACGGTGTCCCCGCCGTCGGGTTCGGCTGCGACAGCGCCGCGCTGTTGCGTGCCCAGCGCACCGACCCCCGATTCGGTGCCCGGAATCCGTGGGCACGGGCGCGGGCGGTGCTCGACCTGCAGCGACGTGGCGTGCCGGAGATGGTCGCCGACCTGCGCGAACTGGTGCCGGGTCACGACGTGGTCGTGGCGGGCATGGCGGGCGAGGAGGCCGCCGCCGTGGTGGCGCGCGAGGCCGGGCTGCCGTTCGCGGCGATGCACTTCTTCCCGATCCAGGCCACGACCGTCGTCCCGGTGGTTCCGGCGCGGTGGGCGGAGCGGATTCCGGGTGTCGTGCACCGCTGGGGCTGGTCGGTGCTCGCCCGCGCCAGGGCCGCCGCGCTGGCGCCGGTGCTGACCGCGGGCGAACCGCCGGTCCGGGTGCGTATCCAGGCCTACGACCCCGCGCTGTTCCCCGGTCTGCGCGACGAACTGCCCGGGCCGTTCACCGGCTTTCCGGTCGACGTCGGCGGTGTGCTCGCCGCGGACGGCACCGACACCACGATCGCGGTTCGCCGGTGGCTGGCGGCCGGTTCCGCACCGATCTATGTCGGCTTCGGCTCGATGGATGTCGGGGATCCCGTCGAGTTCGTCGCCATGCTGCGTGCGGTCTGCGCGCGTCGGGGTCGGCGGCTGTTGCTGGCCTCGGGGTGGGCCGCGATCACGCCCTCCCTCGATGCCGAGGTGGCCGTCGTCGATCAGGTCGACCACGCCGAGGTGCTGCCGCGGTGCGTGGCGGCCGTGCACCACGGCGGCGCGGGCACCACCGCGGCCGCGTTGAGAGCCGGTGTCCCGCAGGTCATCTGCTCCATCCAGGCCGACCAGCCCTACTGGGGGCAGGCACTCCAGCGGCTCGGTCTGGCGGCGACCGCGCCCGCGCGCACGCTCACCGCCGCGCGCCTCGGCGCACTGCTCGACCGGATCTCGACCCCCGACGTCCGTCGCCGGGTCACCGATTACGCCGCGACGTTCACCACCGACGGGGTCGCGCGCGCCGCCGATACCGTCGAGGCGCTCGCCCCGCTCACCTCCGAATTCGTCCACGCCGCAGGGAGACTGCCATGAACCCCGAGATCGCCATCCGGATCACCGGACTCGGCAAGTCCTACGGCGACTTCACCGCCGTCGGTGCCGTCGACCTCACCGTCACCGCGGGCACGGTCTTCGCCCTGCTCGGCCCCAACGGGGCGGGCAAGACCACCACGGTCCGCATGCTCGCGACGCTGCTGCGCCCCGATCGTGGCAGCGCCGAGATCTTCGGCTACGACATCGTGCGCGAGGCCACCGCGGTGCGCTCGATGATCGGGCTCACCGGCCAGTACGCCTCCGTCGACGAAACCCTCACCGCCGGTGAGAATCTGCGCCTGTTCGGCAGGCTGCTCGGGCTCTCCCGTCGCGAGGCCGCCGCCCGCAGCGCCGAACTGCTCGAGGAGTTCGAACTGAGCGCGGTCACCGATCGGCCGGTCGGCCAGTTCTCCGGCGGGATGCGGCGGCGCCTCGACCTGGCCGCGACGCTGATCACCGATCCCCCGCTGATCTTCCTCGACGAACCGACCACCGGACTGGACCCGCACACCCGCGACCGCATGTGGGGCATCATCCGCAAGCTCGTCGCGCGCGGCGCGACCGTCCTGCTCACCACCCAGTACCTCGAGGAGGCCGACGCGCTGGCCGACCGGATCGCCGTCATCGATCGGGGCGCCATCGTCGCCGAGGGCACCGCCGCCGAGCTCAAGGCCTCCATCGGCGATCAGGTGCTGCGCCTCGAACTCGCCGACACGGCTCAGTCCGCGCACGCGGAGGCCATCGTCGCCGACCTCACCGGCGAGGTACCGGAGGGATCCTCGGCCGGGATCCTCACCGTCGCGCTCGCGGACGCGGGCACCGCCGCCGACATCGTCGCCGCCTGCCGGGCCGCTGGCATCGCGCTGCGCGGCTTCGCCGTCGACCGACCCGACCTGAACGAGGTGTTCCTCGCTCTCACCGGCACGGCCCGCGCCGCCGCCTGATCACGGAGACCACCATGACCGTCACCATCGCCGAGATCGCCGCCCCCGCGACGATCGATCGCCGCCCCCGGGTCACCCACGTGAGCCTGCCCGCCGCGCTGTTCCAGTCGCTGCTGATGGCCTGGCGCGGACTGCTCACCTTCCGGCACAGCCCCCAGCTGCTCTACGACGCCCTGCTGCTGCCGATCGTCGGACCGCTCCTGTTCGGCAGCATCTTCGGTACCGCCATCGCGGGCAGCATGACGGCCTACCTGCCGATTCTGATCCCGGGCGTGCTGGTGCAGATCGTGCTCACCTCCTCGGTCGCCACCGGTGTGCAGCTGTCCGAGGACATCAGGTCGGGGGTGTTCGACCGGTTCGTCGCCATGCCGATCGCCCGATCGGCGCCCGTCGCCGGCGCGTTGCTCGCCGGCGCGACCCGATATGTGATCGCCGCGACCACGGTGGTGATCGTCGGCTTCGCCATGGGCTACCGCCCCGCGCATCCGCTCGGATTCGTCGCCGGCGCGGTGCTGGTCGTGCTGGCGACCACGGCGATCAGCTGGCTGTTCGCGTTCATCGGGGTCACCGTGTCGCGGCCCGCCGCCGTGCAGGGCATGTCGATGCTGGTGCTGACGTTCCTGAGTTTCGCCTCCAACGCCTTGGTGCCGGAGGAATCGATGCCCACCTGGCTCGCCTACGTCTCCGACTACAACCCCGTGTCGTATCTGGTGTCGGCGGTGCGCACGCTCGCCGAGGACGGCACGATCGGCGCCGACGCCTGCTGGTCGGTGGTGGCCTCGCTCGTCATCGTCGCCGTGTTCGCGCCCCTGACCGTCCGCACGCTGCGCGCCCGCTGAGAGGAGCCCCCATGACACTCACCGCCCCCGCGATCACCCCCGCGGCCGCCGTCAACCGGCTCACCGCCGACGACGACCTGTTCCTCAAACTGCACAGCCTCTACGGCAACGCGCTGGTCAACCAGCTCGCCTGGCGATTCGACGAACCGCTGAGCCGAGAGCTGCTCAACCGCTTCCACGCCCAGCTCGCCCACGGCTTCCTGGCCCGCCGGGTCCAGGGCACCCGGGTGCCCTTCGCCCGCCCGTACTGGGTGCCCGCCACCGCCTCGATCCCGCTCGGCTGGGACACGGTGCCGGTCACCGAGGACGAGGTCCTGGACTGGTACTTCGCCCAGAGCCGAATCGATTTCGACCCCACGGCCGGGTCGGTGTGGCGGTTGTCCGCCGCGCCGACCACCACGGGCGGCACCTTGGTGTCGCTGGTGACCTCGCATGTGGCCTCCGACGGCGGCGCGGTGCTGTTCGCCGTCGGTGACGCGCTGGCCCGCCTGACCGAAGAGCCCGATCGGACCGTGAGTTCCGGGAGTCTGGTCGGCCGGGCACCCCGGAATACGTTCGGCGCGAACATCTCCGACGCCGTGGTCCAGCTCCGGGCCGTCGCGCGGGGAATCCGGGCCGCCCTCGCGACGCGCGCCGTCACCGAGCCCGGCCGCACTCCCCGACCGGCGGACCCCGAGCTGCCGCTGCCGGATCGCTGGTCGCCCGCCGATGCCGTCGTGCACCTGTCCCTGGATCAGTGGAACTCCATCGCCGCCACGCATTCCGGCACCACCAACGGACTCCTGATCGCCCTCGGCGCGGGCCTGCTCGGCCGCAGCGGGCGCGTCGGCGACGCCGCCGACATCCGCGTCGACATCCCCCATTCGATGCGCACCGCCGACGACCCGCGCGCGAATGCCACCACCGGCCTGCCGATCTCGGTCCACTACCGCGCCACCGACCGCATCGACCTCGGCGCGGTCAGGGCGGCGGTCAAGCGAGCCGCGACCGCCTACCGCGACCCGGCGACCACCCCCGCCCTCCAGCATCTGCAACCGCTCCAGATGATCCTGCCCCGCTTCGTCCTGCGCCACTTCGCCCGCACCGCCACCGCACCGGAGTGCCTGTGCACGAATCTCGGCGAGACCGCCCAGGGCGTGGCGGATTTCGCCGGTCACCGGGCCGCCGCCGTCCTCATGCGCCCGGTCGTGTGCACCAACGATCCCGCCATGTTCCGCCGGGTGGAGGTCGGCGTGAACCTGTCCTTCTCCACCGACGGCCGCACCGTGACCCTCGCCGTCACCGGCGCCGACCCCGACCGCTTCCCGACCCGCGCCGCTCTGCGCACCCTCCTCACCGCCGAATTCGACTTCTGGGGATTGACACCGCACTACTGGTGATCCGAGGGCCGCGGATCGCTTCGACTAGAATCCGTGGCGTGTCAGGCTGCCACCGGATGCCCTCGGAGACCTCGTGAAGGCCGTCGTCTACGACCGCTACGGCGGTCCGGAAGTGCTGTCCCTCACCGACGTTCCCGTCCCCGAGCCCGCAGCGGACCAAGTACTCATCCGCGTGCGCGCGACTTCGCTGAACCTCTCGGACTGGGAGAATCTGCGTGGGTCACCGTTCTATTCGCGGATCGGCGGCTTGCGGGCACCGCGCCGAGGCATTCTCGGCTCCGATATAGCGGGCGTGATCGAGGCCGTCGGGTCGTCGGTGACCGGGTTCGCGCCCGGTGACGCGGTGTACAGCGACAATCTCCTGCACAAAGGCGGATTCGCCGAGTATGCCGTCGCGCCCGCGTCCACGGTGGCCCACAAACCACGGGAACTGGGATTCGCCGAGGCCGCCGCGGTGCCGCAGGCGGGGGCGATCGCGATCCAGGGCACAGAGGGCATCACCCCGGGGATGTCGGTACTGATCAACGGGGCGGGCGGTGGCACGGGCGCGTTCGCGATCCAGTTGGCCGAGCGGGCTGGCGCCCGGGTGACCGGCGTCGACAACGCCGGCAAACTCGACTTCATGCGCGGGCTCGGCGCCGACGAGGTCCTCGACTACCGCGTCACGGACTTCACCCGCACCGGACCCTACGACCGGATACTCGACCTCGTCGCCCTCCGATCGGTCTTCGCCTACCGCCGGGCGCTGACGCGCGGCGGCCGGTACCGCTGCGTCGGCGGGACCACCCGGGCCGTGCTGCGCACCGCGACGGCGGGCGCGCTCCTCGGCCTGGTGAGCGGACGTTCGCTCGGCGTACTCGTCGTCAAGGAAGGGCCTGCGCATTTCGAGCCGCTGGCGCGCATGTGCGTGGCGGGAGAGATCGACATCCACCTCGACCGCATCTTCCCGCTCGAGGAGGCGCCGCTGGCCTTGGCATACGTCGGCGCGGGCCGCGCACTCGGAAAGGTAGTAGTCGAGATCGACTGAACAGCGGGGACCGTCGGGGCTTTACTTGGTCCTGCTGACCGTGACCGTCTTCGTCTTCGTCGACTTCGGGACGTTGGTCGGCGTGGACGATTTCCCATCCGGTGCGGCGGTCTTGGTCACGGTGATGGTCTTCGTCCTCGGTTGCGCCTGCCCCACCTCGGCCTGCTCGGGCACCGATCCACAACCAGCATCCGGTGCTGCACCGCCACAACCGGACCCGGCAGACACCAACCCCACAGCCACCACAGCGGCACCGATCGCGACGACGATCCCGGCCAACAGCTCGCGTGCCATAGATCCAGCCTCCTCCGTCGGACTTCGGACTTCGGACTCTACGTACGATCCGGGCCGCCGCGGCCGACACCGAGCCCGCGTGTCGGCTCGCGCGCGACAACACCGTCGCACCACGCCTCTCCGGTTCAGACTGGCAATCGGCCCCGGCTCAGACTGGCGTTCGGCTTCGATAACGTCGGCGATATTGCTAGACAGCCCTGCCGCGGAACGAGAGAGCCGTTCGTTAGCGCACGCAACCGAGTCGCCTCACGGTGATAGGTTGCGTGCCATGTCAGTCCCCGACATCCCCGAATCCGCCGGCCCGCCCCGCCGGACCGCCAAGCGCGTGATCGGCGGTATCGCGCTGATCCTGGTGGCGATAGTTCTGCTGATCACCGGAATCCAGGCGATTGTCGATCCCGCCGCGGTGGTCGCCGGATCCTCCGGCTCCGGGCGCAGTCCCGACACCGACGCCGAGGCGAAGATCGGCGGGTTGCTGCTGTGCTTCTTCGCGATCACGGTGTTCGGCTTCGGCATCGGCCTGGTCACCAGCAAGACGGCGCCGAAGGGTGACAGGGCCGGCTCACCCCGCTGAGCAGGCATCACCGCGGCGTAGCCGATGCGGCCCCACTGTCTCACCAGCGGTGGTCGTTGGGCCGCGGGGCTGGGCGGGGCGGAGGGAGACGTTGGGGCCGGGACGGTAGGAGAGCAGGCGCCGGGCCCGCGGGCGGGAGGTTCAGGCTGTAAGCGGACTCGGCATGTTCGGATTCGTCGATGCCCTCGGCCTCGGACTCGGAGTCAACGCGCAGGCCGATGAGCCGGTCGACGATCCACGCCAGCAGCAGGGTCGCCAAGAAGGAATAGGCCATGACGGCCACCGAAGCGATGGCCTGGCGCTGCAACTGGAGGAACCCGCCACCGTAGAGCAGGCCGTTGCCACCCGCGGGGTTGACCGAGACGTCGGCGAACACGCCGACCAACAGGGTGCCGACCACGCCGCCGACCAGGTGAACTCCGACCACGTCTAGCGAATCGTCGTAGCCGAAGGTGTATTTCAGGCTCACCGCGAGCGCGCAACAGATACCCGCGGCCACACCGATACACAGAGCGCCGACGACGCCGACGAAACCGCACGCGGGAGTGACGGCGACCAACCCCGCGACCGCGCCCGAGGACGCCCCGATGGTGGTGGGTCTCCCGTCCCGGAGTTGTTCGACGACGATCCAGGCGAACGACGCGGCGCCTGCCGCGATGGTGGTGTTGGTGAACGCCAGCGCGGCGAGATCGCCTGCGGTCAGCGCGGATCCGGCATTGAAGCCGTACCAGCCGAACCACAGCAGGGCCGCGCCGAGCAAGGTGAACGGCACATTGTGTGGCCGGGCGATGCTGCGCGGCCAGCCGTGGCGTTTGCCGAGCACCAGCGCCAACGCCAGCGCCGCCGCGCCCGCGTTGATGTGCACCGCGGTGCCACCCGCGAAATCGAACGCGCGAAGCTGGTTCGCGATCCATCCGCCGACATCGGCGGAGGCGCCGGAGGAATCGGTGTCGGTGAAACCGGTGACGTGGAAAACCCAATGCGCGACCGGGAAATAGACGACAGTGACCCACAGGGCCGCGAACACAATCCACGACCAGAAGCGTGTCCGCCCGGCGATCGCACCGGTGATCAACGCCGTGGTGATGACCGCGAACATCAACTGGAACATGACGAAGGCCATGGTGGGGATCTGGTGCCCCACCGGGCCGGACAACGTCCCGTGGGTCGTGCGCAGCAGCACGTGCGACATGTCCCCCACGAGCCCGTAAAAGACGTCGTCACCGAACGTTTCGCTGTAGCCGTAGAGCACCCAGAGCGTCGACACCACGCCCAGACAGACGAAGTTCATCATCAACATGTTGAGCACACTCTTGCTGCCAACCATGCCGCCGTAGAAGAACGCCAGTCCCGGTGTCATCAACATGACCAGCGCGGCGCAGGCCAGCACCCACGCGGTATCTCCCGAATTCACATTCGTACCTCTTGTCCGACAGGATTCCGGCACAGCATCGAGAAGCGCTGTTTCCCCGAACAACCCGCGGTGTTTCGAGCCGATGAATTCCGACGAACACCAGTTCCACACGATCGCCGAGGAGCCCGCTCAGCAGCAGGTCCAGCAACGCGCGGTGTTCGGCCCGCGAGGCGTCCACCACCAGACCCCGCACATACCGAGTCGGACCCCAGCCGACGGTCCGGCGTGAGGTCGGCAGATCCAGGTCGAACAACCCTCACAGGCCCTCGAAGTAGGCGCGGCGCTCCTCGGCCATCCACTGCGGATCGCGCTCGTCGGTGACCACATCCACAAACGCATCCCGCAGCTCGCCGACCCCGAACCGTGTCGGAGGATTGGGTACCACGCTCGCGTAGTCCTCATCCGGCAGCACCGTCCCAGTGTTGTGGCTCCCACACCCACGATCGAGCCACATCACCAGGGTCTTGCCTGAATGAGGTTGGACAACATGATCGCACCCAATGGACTCGCCCCGGGGTCCCGCCGTCCGGCGGTCATTCCAACCGGGCGCAAATATTCGGTTACCGCTGAATCTTGCGAATGAGTACACCTGAATTCGTCGCGTGCTCCAGGTTTCACTCATATAGCGCGCGCAGCAACAATCCCCAGCACTTACCCGCCACCGATGCCCGTTCCCGTTCCGGCGTCTTGTTCAGCAGCGCGCCCAGCATTCCCACGGCGAGAAAGATGTCCTCGGCCGTGACCCCGCGACGGACACTGCCACGTCGACTGTCGTCGGCGAGTTTCTCATCGAGCAGGGCGTAGAGCCGGGCGATGATCTCCGCCAGTCGAGGGTCGCTGCTGTCGGCGAGACGGAACAGGTCGAACAAGACTGCCACCTCGACGATCTGGTCGAAGATCTCCGCCAGCAGCTCGTCGAGCGTCGAGTCGGTCTTCGCGACCATCGCCTCCAGCTGGGCGAGGTTCTCGTCGAAGACCGCCAGGATGATCGCCTCACGAGTCGGAAAATGCCGGTAGAGGCTCCCTTGGCCGACTCCCGCCGTGCGCGCTATCAGGTTCAATGGCGCATCCAAACCGTGTTCGGCAAAGGTGGCCTTCGCCGCAGCGAGGAGGGCAACGCGATTCCCGGCGGCGGCGGCGGGCCCCCTGTTGACACGACGTGACGAGCTCATCCGGACTACGCTACCCACAAGTCGACCCCGCCCGGTCACAACCGGCGACGATACAGACGGGCGTAGCCCAACAATCGACTTCCCCACGCGGTGGTCGCTTTGAATAACGCCGGATGAATTCACGTGCGGCTATCGCCAGTCACATCGCCACCAACTGTTCATCACAAGTTGTTTCCTCGCCCAAATTCGTGTCCACGAATCGTGCAGTCATACAATTCGGGGCGGGCCGGATACCGAGAGTCCGAAACATCCGGACAAGCAAGTCCGGTTGGGCTAGGGTGCAGTGATGCTGGCATCCGCTACCCCCGACAGCACATCAACGCCCCCCGAGCAGGCACCTCGGTTCGATCGCCCAACGCCGCAGTGAGGACAGCACGACCCGGCGTGGCGGAATCGACGCCCGCCGCCGGGGCGAGTACGACGACAGCCCTCGAGTGGCTCACCGCGTTCGCACTGCGGATGCGATCCGAGTCCGCGAGCGAGCCGATCATGTCCACCGTCGATGCCGCGATCCAGGAGACGTTTCCACACTTTCTCGCGGATGCCGAACTCCATCGGGAGGTCCGCGCGGCCACACGGGCACACTGGCTGAACTTCCTAGCCGTGGTCGGCCGTACCCGGTTCGAGGCACACCCACCCACTGAGGCCGTCGACGGCGCGCGGACTGTGGCGCGCCGTGGTTATGGCGTGGACATGCTGCTCAAGACGTACCGGGCCGCACAGCGAGGGCTGTGGCGATACATCACCCACGTATTGAACGAGCAGATCCCGGATTCCGAGCTCCGCGGGGTCGTGTTGGTCACCTTCTGGGAACGCAGCACACTGTGGCTCGACAACTGCCTCGATGACATCGTCGCCGCGTACATGAGCGAGCGCGAACACCACATCCACACCTCCGATGCCCACCGCACGGCAACGGTTCAGGCCATCCTGCACGGCGAGCCCGCGCCGACCGCCGGTTCACCCGACGATCTCCGCCACCCGATGGACGATTTCCAGACCGCCCTCGTCCTCTGGACCGACCGCGAAGTACCCGCCCGGCAGGCACCGCATCTACTGCGCGAACACGCGACGGACATCGCCGATTCATTAGGAGCACCACCGCCGCTGCTGGTCAGCAGCGGCGCTCACGGCATGTGGGCCTGGTTGGGAACGCCGCATCGCCCGGAGACCGGCGACCTCCCGGCGCCGCCGACCACGCACACCCGAGTCGCAGTCGGCATCCCGAACCCCGGGGTGGACGGCTTCCGGCGCAGCCATCCGGAAGCACGCTCGGCGCAGCGAATCGCGACCAGCGCTTCTCACGCCGCAGCCGTCACCGTCTATCAGGACGTCGACCTGGTGTGCATGCTCACCGGCGACGGAAACATCGATGCTGTGCGCGCGCTCGTCGAGCGCGAGCTCGGCGACCTGGCCGACCGCAGCGAGCCGGTGGCACGGATCCGCGATACTGTGCGCGAGTTCCTCTACGCCGGCGGTAGCATCGGCGCGACCGCTGACCTGCTGGGCGTGCACGCGAACACCGTCCGCTACCGACTCCACCAGGCCGAGCGTCGCATGGGTCGCCAGATCGAGCGCCGACGAGTCCATATCGAACTGGCCCTACGCTGCCTCGAGATCTACGGCGACGCGCTCCTTCCGACTCCGTAGTCGGGTCGATTCCGGCCGAACGCGTCGTTCGGGAACCGTCCGTCAACCGCGAGATCCGGCCGAGCATGAACGGATCCGACCTAGACTACTACCGATGAGCTGGTGGGATTTCCAGATTTCTCACAACGGCGCGAGCGACCGTGGG
Organism: Nocardia sp. NPDC050718; assembly: GCF_040654235.1. Lineage (NCBI taxonomy): Bacteria > Bacillati > Actinomycetota > Actinomycetes > Mycobacteriales > Nocardiaceae > Nocardia > Nocardia sp. NPDC050718. Next base: position 720,864 of record NZ_JBFAHQ010000004.1, read on the forward strand.
CGACGCAGTCGGGGACCGAGGGTGGGCCGATGAGCGACGGCAACACGCTGCGCGCCTGGTGGCAAGACCCGGTCGACTACCGGTGGCTGGTCGCGACGCTGGCGGCCCGATCGGCGCTGGGACCACTCAAGATACTGATCGGCATCGCGGGCGCGGCGATCGCGGTGATGGGCGCGGTGATCGCCGGCACCTCGGTGGGGCCGCCCGGCGATCCCGGCATCGCTTCGATCATCGGGGTGCTGTCCGGGACGCTGTGGGCAGTACGCTGGTGGCTGTTTCCTTGGCCGAACAGGACCGAGTCGCTGTTGCTCATCGCCTGCGCCGACGTGCTGTTCACCGTGGAATTCCTGCAGCTGCAGGATCGACTCTTCGGCGCTATGGGCACAGTACTTCTCCTGGTCACCGGCAGCTACCTGAGCTTCTTCCACAGCGCGCGAGCGCTGGCCGCGCATTCGGTCTGGTCGGTGTTGTCGGTGCTGGTGCTGTCGGCGCGGATCGCTACCGGCGGTGGCGAGGTGCGCCTGGCGGTCGCGGTCGCGCTCCTGCTCGCGTCGGTGGCCGTCGCGATGCCCGCGTTCCAACTCCTCTATTGGCTCCTGCGCACCGAGTCGCTGTCGGACCCGCTGACCGAGCTCCTCAACCGCCGAGGGCTCGAGAACCGACTGCCGCAGCTGATGGACCGCAGTCCCGCGATCTGTGTCATCTGCTTCGATCTCGACCGATTCAAGAACGTCAACGACACCTGGGGACACAGCATCGGGGACGCTGTCCTGGCCCGAACGGCGCGCCGGTTGCGCGCTGCCGCAGGTGATTCCACCGTGGTGGCACGCACCGGCGGTGAGGAATTCGTGGTGGCCGCCCCGATCGACGCAGCCGCCGCGCGGGTCGAGGCCGAACGGCTGTGCCAGGTCGTCGCCGAACCCTCGGAGACCACCGTGATGGTCACCGCGAGCGTCGGCGTCGCAGTCTTCGACGCCACGACATGCCCCCAGTGCCAGCACCCAGCTCCGGACCGACTGCTGCAATGCGCCGACGCGGCGATGTACCGGGCCAAGCAGTCCGGCGGAAACCTCGTGGTGGTCGACGATCTCACGCCACTACCGAATCATCACCACCCGCACGAGGACGACCGCCGGTAACGACCGGCTCCGGAACTTCCTGCGCCGACGACGGGCGCTGGGCACCGATTCGATCTCCCTTCCGTTCTCGCCATCCGATGCCCCAAGTGCAATACTGGAAGCGATACAGTATGAATGACCGTAGCGTTGGTGACGGTCGGCCGCCAGGCCTCGACGGCGGCTTCAGCAACGAAGGGACAGGGAATGACAACGCTGGACTATCTCGCCATCGACGTCGACAACCACTACTACGAATCATTGGACGCGTTCACCCGCCACCTGCCCAAGGAATTCCGGCAGCGCGGAGTGCAGATGGTCCAGGACGGCAAGCGCACCCTCGCGATCATGGGCGGGAAGGTCAATCACTTCGTCCCCAACCCGACGTTCGACCCCATCATCGAACCCGGCTGCCTCGATCTGCTGTTCCGCGGTGAGATCCCGGACGGCGTCGATCCCGCCTCGTTGATGAAAGTCGACCGCCTGGCCGACCACCCGGAGTACCAGCAGCGCGACGCCCGCGTACCGGTCCTGGACCGGCAGAAGCTCGAGACCGTCTTCATGCTGCCCACCTTCGCCTGCGGGGTGGAGGAAGCACTCAAGCACGACATCCCCGCGACGATGGCTTCCCTGCACGCCTTCAACCTGTGGCTCGACGAGGACTGGGGATTCGACCGGCCCGACCATCGGATCATCGCGGCGCCGATCATTTCGCTCGCCGACCCGGTGGCCGCGATCGAAGAGGTCGAGTTCGTGCTGAGCCGGGGCGCCAAGATGGTCCTGGTCCGCCCGGCGCCGGTGCCCGGCGTCACGCACCCACGATCGCTGGGCGACCCGCTGCACGACGCGGTGTGGGCCCGCTTGGCCGAGGCCGGGGTGCCGGTCGGCTTCCACCTGTCCGACAGCGGGTACCTCGCGATCAACGCGCTGTGGGGCGGCAAGGCCCAATTCGAGGGGTTCGGCAAGAAGGATCCACTGGATCAGATCCTCCTGGACGACCGGGCGATCCACGACACCATCGCCTCGATGATCGTCCACCAGGTCTTCACCCGGCACCCGAAGCTCAAGGTCGCGAGCATCGAGAACGGGTCGTACTTCGTCCACCGCCTGATCAAGCGCCTGAAGAAGGCGGCGAACACCGCGCCGTACCACTTCACGGAGGACCCGGTCGAGCAGCTGAAGAACCACGTCTGGATCGCCCCGTACTACGAGGACGACGTCAAGCTGCTGGCCGAGACGATCGGCGTCGACAAGATCCTGTTCGGCTCCGACTGGCCGCACGGTGAGGGTCTCGCCGATCCGACCACCTTCACCGCGGATATCCCGCAGTTCCCGGAGTTCTCCTACGAGGACACCCGAAAGGTCATGCGGGACAACGCGCTCGAACTGATCGGCGCCAAGGTCACGCTGGACTGACTCGGCGGAGCCACCCCATCAGGCCGCCCGCCCCAGCACCGGAACGACGGTGCCGGGGCGGGCGGCCGTCCTCATTTGACCAGGAACCTGGTGACATCGAGAATCAGCACGACACGGTCGTAGACGTCGTCGGGCAGTTCACCTCCGGCGTCACCGTAGAGTTCGTTCAGCTCCTGGTAGAACTCGCCCTTCTCGTCCCCGAGCACCGTGACCAGCCACCCCCGGGTTTCCAGGCATCGCGACGGAGCATCCGGATCCGTGATCAGGAACGAGTAGTTCGGATTCGCCTGCAGGCTGGTGAACTTGCGACGCGGAATGGTATGGCTCATCCGCAGATGCGCACCGTCCCACTTGAACCGCATCGGCGACAGGTCCGGAGCACCGTGCGGCGCGACCGTTCCGAGAACACCGACGATCGGCCGCCGGAGCAGGTCCGCGAGTTCGGCGGGCACCTGTGCGGTCATGACACACTCCATCTTCGGTTCGCTGTGACGATTTCCATGGCGCGTCTACCGCGCGATCACCGAGTCCGCGAACGCCCGGATCGACCGGGCCGCGGCATCGGGACTCGTGCTGTCGGCATGCACGACGGCCCAGGTGGCGCCGCGCTTCCCGAGGTCCTCCAGGACATCTATCGCGGTCCGCACCGAGGAGCCGTCGGCGAAATCGATCACCGGGCAGACGATCTGGATGTCGACGGAGTCCGGATCACGGCCGGCGGCGGCCAGTTCGCGACGCAAACCGTCGACGCCCTCGCTGAACTCCTCGGCATTCTCGATCGCGGTCGTGCGCATCGCCGCGGCCATCCCTCGATCCGCGATGATGGGCATCCACCCGGCACCGTGCCGGAGGACCCTGCGCCGGGCGGCGACCCCGTTGCCCCCGATCCACAGCGGCGGATGGGGCCGCTGGACCGGGCGCTGGAGCCACACCGGTCCCGGCGCGCCGAAACCTTCTCCGGCGACCGGAGATCCGGGGTCGGACCAGATCCGGCACATCGCCTCGAGCGACTCGTCGAGCAGGCGCCCCCGCCGGGTGTGATCGATGCCGAGCGCGGCGAACTCCGCGCGCAGGTATCCGGCTCCGACACCGGCGATCAGCCGGCCGCCGGAGACGATGTCCAGGCTTCCCAGCGCCTTGGCCGCGAGATACGGGTTGCGGAAAGGGAGCACGTACAGGTTGGTGAGCAGCCGGATCCGCGAGGTCACGCCGGCGATGTAGCTCAGCGCCGCGATCGGGTCCAGCGTGTTGTGCCCACCGCTGTGCCGCCATTTCAGCGACGGCGCGGGGTGCTCGCTCAGCGCCACCGCGGCGAATCCGCACTCCTCGGCCGCGACCGTGAGTTCGCGAATCACCGCGGGATGCAGAAATTCTTCCGCGGCGCCGGGACGCTCACCGGGGTACTCCAGAACATATTTCATCACTGACAACCTCTGCCCCACCGATCCTCGCGACGCCGTGACGCCGCACGGACACCAGACGACAGTAGCCCGTGCGGTTCTTGCTACTGTATATATTACAGTAGACACCTTCGCGGCCGATGTCACCGGCCCATCGACGCAAACGAGGTCAGCTGTGCAGATTTCCGACGAGGCAGGACCGCAAGGACCGCTGTCCGGGCTCACCGTGGTCGCGCTGGAGCAGGCGGTGTCGGCGCCGATGTGCACGCGCGTCCTCGCCGACTTCGGCGCCCGGGTGATCAAGATCGAGAATCCGGCCGGAGGCGACTTCGCCCGGCACTACGACGATGTCGTCCACGGCCTCGCCGCGCACTTCGTCTGGGCGAATCGGGGCAAGGAATCCGTCGCGCTGGATCTCAAGGATCCCGACGGCCGCGCGATCCTGCGGCGGATCCTCGGGACCGCCGATGTCTTCGTGTCCAACCTCGCACCAGGCGCGGCGGCCACCCTCGGGTTGTCGGCCGAGCAGCTGACGGCGGAGTTCCCGGAACTCGTGGTGATGGAGATCGACGGCTACGGCGCGGGCGGCCCACTGTCGCACAAACGGGCCTACGACCTGCTCATCCAGGCCGAGTCGGGCACCTGCGCGGTCACCGGCACAGCGGACGCGCCGGCGAAGCCCGGACCACCCATCGCCGATGTGAGTTCCGGCCTGTACGCCGCGCTGACGATCCTGGCGCTCCTCTGCGCCAAACGTGCTCCCGCCGGTCGATCCGCCGTGCCCGCCAGCGCGTCGGTGAGCCTGTTCGACACCGCGGCCGAGCTGATGGGCTACCACCTGACCTACACCCGCCACACCGGGGTCGACCAGCAGCCGTTGGGCATGAGTTCGCCCGCGGTCGCCCCCTACGGCGCGTACCGCACCGCCGACGGCGCGACGATCGTCCTCGGCACCACCAACGACCGCGAATGGCAGCGCCTGTCCCGCGACCTGATCGACCGTCCGGACCTCGCCGCCGACCCTCGGTACGCCACCAATGCCGACCGGGTGCGGCTGCGCGACGAACTCGACCGGGAGATCGCCCGCTGGTGCGGCCGCCACGAGGCCGACGCCGTGCAGGAGCGGGCGGATGCGGCCGGTATCGGCAATTCCCGGTTCCGAACGCCCGGCGAGGTCCTCACGCATCCGCACCTGGCCGCACGCCGACGCTGGCGCGCCATCCCGACCCCGGCGGGTCCGGTGACCGCACTGCTGCCACCACCGGTCATCACCGGCTTCGAGCCGCCGATGGGCGCGGTACCCGCACTGGGTGAGCACACCGAATCCGTGCTGGTAAGAGCAGGTTTCACGCCGGACGAGATCGAGGAGTTCCGCCGCCGGGGCGCGCTCGGGCCCGCCGGGAACAACGACGAAAGGACGATCCAGTGACCGCAGAACCCACCTTGCTCATCGAACAGACCGACGGGGTGTGCACTCTGACACTGAACCGCCCGCACCGCAAGAACGCGATCAGCTTCCCGCTGTGGCACGCGCTGCGGGCAGCACTGAGCGACATCGCCGGAGACGACACGGTCCGCGCGGTGGTCCTCACCGGCTCCGGCGAAACATTCTGTGCCGGTGCCGATATCGCCGATGCCGAGGGCATGGACGAATTCCCCGATCCCCGCGCGGAACTCGCGACCATCAACGACACCGTGCGCCTGCTGCACGAACTACCGGTGCCGACCCTGGCCAAGGTTCGCGGCGTCGCCGTCGGCGCGGGCTGGAACCTCGCGCTGGCCTGCGATCTCGTGATCGCGACACCGGAGACGCGGTTCTGCCAGATCTTCGCCCGCCGGGCGCTGTCGCTGGACTGTGGTGGCTCCTGGCTGCTGCCCCGACTGGTCGGCCTCCAGCAGGCCAAACGCCTCGCCTTGCTGGCGGAGATGATCGACGGAACGCAAGCCCTCGAACTGGGCTTGGTCACCTGGCTGCACACCGCCGACACGATCGACGACGTCGCGACCGAGCTGGCCCAGCGCCTCGCCGCCGGTCCGCCGTTGGCCCTCCGGCAGACCAAGGACCTGCTCAACACAGGTACCGGTCGAACCCTCCTGGAAGCCCTCGACGCCGAAGCGTCGGCGGCGAGCGCCAATCTCGCGGGACCGGACGTGCTCGAGGCCTTCGCCGCCTACGCGGAGAAGCGCGAACCGCGCTACACCCGCGCCCCGGAAGTCACCGCGTGAGCGGCCGTCAGGGAAGCGCACCGCGACGCAGGCGCGAACGTGGTTCCCTCAATCCGGAGGACATCATCGACGGCGCGTTCGAACTGGCCGAGCAGGTCACCGTCGACGGCCTGAGCATGCCGCTGCTGGGCAAACACCTCGACGTCGGGGTGACCAGCATCTACTGGTACTTCCGCAAGAAGGACGATCTGCTCAACGCGATGACCGACCGCGCGCTGCGCCGCTACCTGTACGCGGTGCCCTTTCCCTCGGTCGAGCCGCACAACTGGCGGGATTCGCTGGCCCGGCACGCGCGGATCATGCGCCGCACCTTCCTCGACAACCCGATCCTGTGCGACCTGGTCCTGATCCGCTCGGCGCTGAGCCAGCACGCGGCGCGACTCGGCGCCGAACAGGTGGAGCGGACCGTGGCGAACCTGGTCAGCGCCGGGTTGTCGCTCGACGACGCGTTCACCGTCTATTCGGCGGTCAACCTGCACGTCCAGGGATCGGTGGTGCTCCAGCGCCTGCACGACAAGAACCAGGAGCTGGGCAGCGAGGCCGCCGCGTACTACGACGTGATCCGGATCGAGCCCGAAACGACACCGCTGCTCGCCGCGGCCATGGCGGAAGGGCGCCGCTCCGGCGCACCCGACGACCACAACTTCGAATGGGGTCTGGCCTCGGTGCTCGACCGCGCCCAGCAGGCCATCGCCACGCGAAGCAGCCCTTAGACAGGAGAACCTGGATGGAAGGCGGTACCGAGGTGGAGCCGACACGACGAGCACCCGGCGCAGATGCGACAACCCTGGGCGGAGTGCTGCGCGCGCACGCGCGCGCGTTCCCAGACCGGCCGCTGCTCGATCTGGGAAGCGAGCAGCTGACCTTCGGTGCCGCGGAGCATCGTTCGGCGCTGCTCGCCCGCGGTCTCGCCGGACTCGGCGCCGGCAAGGGCATGCATATCGGGCTGCTGTACCCGGACGGGGCGGAATTCGTTGTCGCGCTGCTCGCCGCCGCGCGCATCGGAGCCGTCGCTGTCCCGCTGCCCGCCTCCGCGGGCCCCGTCGAGATCCGGAATCTGCTGGCCCACAGTGATGTCCGGATCCTCCTGCGGGCGCGGGAAGATCACCTGCCGAGTGCGGCCAGGGTGGTCTCGGAGGCCCTGCGCGGCGCGGAATTCGACGCCGAGGGGAGGTGGTATTGCACGGCGGCACCACAGTTACGGCACGTGGTTACCGACAGCACGACACCGGCGCGGTACGCCCCGGACGTCCACCGATGGGCCGACGCCGTCGACGACGAACAGCTCGCCGCGCTCGAAGACGATGTCCATGCTGCGGATCCGCTGTGCCTGCTCTACCTGCCCTCGACCGGTGACTCACTCACCGGTGCCGTGCATACCCACGGCTCGTTGGTCGGTGGTCATCGGGTACGCAACCAGGCGAGCGGGCTGACCACTGAGTCCGTCCTGCGGACCGATCACCCGCTCCCCTCCCCCGCCGGGATCCTGCCCGGGTTGCTGCCCGCCGTACTCGCCGGCGCGACGCTGCAACGCCACGACATCACAGCTCCCACGCAGGTAGCCGCCGGTCGCTCCGATGGGCTTGGCTCGATCGAAGCGGGCGGTTCGGTTCTGTGGCCCGGGGACGAAATCCGATCCGGCGGAAAGCCGATGCCGGGCTTCGATACAGCGGTGCTCGACCCCGATACCGGTGCCGAGGTCGCTCCGGGAACGGTCGGCGAGTTCTGTTTCCGCGGACCGTTCGTCATGCAGAACTACCATCGGCGAAGCCGTGAGGAGTGCTTCGATCCCGACCAGTGGTTCCACACGGGCGAACTCGTCCATCGCGACGACGACGGCGTGATCCACCCGGTGGGTCGCGGCATCGAGCCGTCGCCGCGGACGCACCCGGGTGAGCATCCGGCCACGACTATGGACCGGCTCGTCCGCGATCGGGCCGAGAGGTTCGGCGATGTACCGGCGGTGATCGAACCCGGTGACCGGCTCACCTACGGCGAGCTCGACTCAGCGACAAGGGAACTCGCCGCCGTGCTCGTCGATTCCGGTGTCGGCAAGGGAACCAGGGTGGGGCTGCTGCTGCCCAACGGCATCGACTGGGTCCGGATCGCTGTGGCGCTCACCAGGATCGGTGCGACCCTGGTCCCGTTGAGCACGCTGCTGCGTCCGCCGGAGTTGCGTGCCCAGCTGCGCGTCGCCGCGGTCCAGATCGTGGTGACGGTGCCGGAGTTCCGCGGCCGGAACTATCTCGACGATCTCCCACCGGCTCACCAGGACGGCGCGGTCGCACCCGATTCGTCCCTCCCGGCGCTCAGGCAGATCTGGACCGCGGATCGGCTCCTGACCGCGAAGCCGACCAGCCGGGCGGTCCGAATCTCCACAGCCCTGGCCGAATCCGTGTCGGCTGCCGACACCTTCGCCATCTTGTTCACGTCGGGAAGCCGGGGCATGCCCAAGGGAGTCCTGCACTCCCACGGCAGTGCTTTCGGGGCTGTCCGGGCCGGCTTGTCCGCCCGCGCCATCGACGCGAGCACCCGCCTCTACCTGCCGATGCCGTTCTTCTGGGTCGGTGGCCTCGGCGGCGGCGTGCTCTCGACCCTGCTCGCCGGTGCCACGCTCGTCACCGAAGCCGTCCCCCACCCGCCGGCTACCCTCGAGCTGTTGCGCAGGGAACGGGTGACGCTGTTCCGGGGCTGGCCCGAGCAGGCCGAGGCCCTTGCCCGGGTAGCCGAGACCGACGGTGTCGCCGTCACGACACTGCGGCCGGGCAGCCTGGACGCGTTGCTGCCCGCCGAGCTACGGCCCAGACCCGGTGCACGCGCCAACCTGTTCGGCATGACCGAATCGTTCGGCCCGTACAGCGGGTATCCCGCGCATACCGACATGCCCGCGTCGGCCTGGGGCAGCTGCGGGCGGCCGTTCGCCGGGACACAGCTACGGATCACCGACCAGGACACCGGATCCGCGGTGCCCACCGGCGACGTGGGTGTCATCGAACTGCGCGGACCTCACCTGCTGCGCGGGATGTGCCTGCGCGAGCGCACCGAGTTCATGACACCGGACGGCTTCTACCGCACCGGTGACCTCGGCCGTGTCGACGACCGGGGCTTCCTCTACTATCACGGCCGTGCCGACGACATGTTCAAGGTCAGCGGTGCGACGGTGTATCCCAGCGAGGTCGAGCGCGCTCTGCGCGGTCTCGACGGCGTCATCGATGCGTGCGTGACCGATGTCGCGGGCGAACAGGGCGCACGCGTGGGCGCGCTCGTGGTCTGCGACAGCTCGGCCACGCCGGACGGACTGCGCGCCCAGGTCCGGGAGTCGTTGAGCGCCTTCAAGATACCCACGGTGTGGGTGCTGACGGATTCGCCCGAGCGGATACCGCGCGGCGCGACCGGCAAGGTCGACATCCGTGGTCTGCGCACCCTGCTGCAGTCCCCCCAGCCGGAAGGAGCTGGTCGGTGAGCGAGGATCAGCAGTCCGCGACACAGCCCTTGGCCGGGGTCCGGGTCGTCGAGATCTCCAGCTTCGTGGCCGCACCGCTGGCCGGGATGACCCTGAGTCAGCTCGGCGCCGAGGTCATCCGGGTCGACCCGCTCGGCGGTGCCGCCGATGTCCACCGGTGGCCGTTGACCGATGACGGCGCCAGCATCTACTGGACGGGCCTGAACAAGGGCAAACACTCGGTCACCGCAGATCTCCGATCGCCGGAGGGACAGCAGCTGATCAGCCGGCTGATCACGGCCGGTGGCCCCGCGGGCGGAATCCTGCTGACCAATGTGTCCGGCCGCGACTGGCACAGCCATGCCGCGCTGTCCGCCCTGCGGCCCGATCTGATCCATCTCGAAATCCTCGGCCGCGCGGACGGGTCGACCGCCGTCGACTACACCGTGAACGCGGCCACCGGCTTCCCCCTCGTCACCGGACCGGCCGACCACGCCGAACCGGTCAATCACGTGGTGCCCGTCTGGGACCTGCTCTGCGGCCTGTACGCGGCGCTCGCGATCACGGCCGCGGTCCGGCACCGCGACGCCACCGGGGAGGGCAGCCGGATCTCGCTGCCACTGGAGGACGTCGCGCTGGCCACCGCGGGCAACCTCGGGTTCCTCACCGAGGCCATGGTGTGCGAGCGCACCCGTCCCCGGCTCGGCAATGCCGTCTACGGCCAGTTCGGCGGGCATTTCACCGGAGCCGACGGCGCGACCTTCATGGTGGTGGCACTGACCGCCCGGCACTTCCGGGATCTCACCGAGCTCACCGAAACCGGCCAGGTCGTCGACGCGCTCGCCGACGCGCTGGCGGCGAACTTCGCCGACGAAGGGGATCGCTATCGCCATCGCGAGGTATTGACCGGTCTCTTCACACCCTGGTTCCGGGCCCACACCGGCGCGCAGATCGCCGCGGGACTGGCGGGGACATCCCTGATGTGGGAGCGCTACCGGACCTTCGGCGAAGTCGCCGCCGACCCGAAAGTCACCGCCAATCCCCTGTTCTCGCCCCTGGATCAGCCCGGCATCGGCACCTATCTCGCGCCCGGCGCACCGGTCTCGATCAACGGGACGCACCTGCCCGCCCGGATCGCTCCGGCGCTGGGTCAGCACACCACCGCGGTCCTGCGCGACCTGATCGGGCTCTCCACCCCGTCCATCACGGAATCGCGGAAGGCAGCGGCCGATATCTGATCCGCGCGCCCGAGCGGACGACCCGGTCAGCTCGGGCGTCGCCGCGAGAGCAGCGCCTGGGCCCGGGCGAGGTGCGGCCGGTCGAGCAGGGCACCGCGATGGCCGATCGCCCCGGCCGCGGGGTCGGCGGCGAACAGATCCACGATCTCCTGGGCGGCGGCCAGTTCGGCCTCGGTCGGCGCGAACGCGTCGTTGATGATCTCGACCTGGTCCGGATGGATGGCCAGCATGCCCCCGAAACCGTCCTGCCTGGCACGGAGGCAGCGCGCCCGCAGCCCGGCGGAGTCGCGGTAGTCGGCGTGGATGGTGTCGACGGCGACCGCGCCGGCGGCAGCGGCGCCGAACAGGCACAGGCTGCGCGCCGTCTCGAGGACCGGACCGAACCGTCCGTCGGCGCCGCTCACCGCCGCCGCACCGATCTCGGCCGCGAGATCGGCGACACCCCAGGTGACTGCGGCCAACCGGGGCGCATCTCGATAGGTCCCCATGGTGTGCACCGATTCGGCGGTCTCCGGGGCCAGCGCGATGACCGCGGTGTGTCCGGCCGGTGTTCCACCCGCCACTTCCAGAGCGGAGAGATAGTTGTCCAGTGTCCGCAGGTCCTGGCCGCCACGAGCTTTGGGCAGCATGATGCCGCCGGGCCGGCCGGGCAGCACCGCCGCCAGGTCCGTCAGGGTGTGCGGGCTGTCGAACGGGTTCACCCGGACCCACAGCCGCCGCCGCTCCGCGACGGGGCAGTCGGCCAGGAATTCCGCGCACACCGCGCGAGCGTGGGCTTTGCGATCCTGGGCCACCGCGTCCTCGAGATCGAGGATCACGATGTCGGCCGCGCTCGCCGCGGCTTTCGTCGTCTTCCGCTCGCTGTCGGCGGGAGCGAACAACCACGATCTCCGTCCGAGGTCGGCACCTGCGCCGGGCGCTCCACTGAATATCATCCCGTGAATGTTACTGTATTTGTTTCTGGCGATCACCTCCGCGGGCCACGCGCCCGCGTGCCGGGCAGCGGAAACTCCATCGGTAATGGTTACTGTGGTAAATAACAAAGGCCGCGCACCGATATAGCCCCCACACCAAAGACTCCACGAAGGTGGCCACAGATGACGAAACGAGCAACCACGGACAGGCGCCCCCGGCGCGAGCGGGGTTCCCTGAACCCCGAGGACATCCTCGACCGCGCTTTCGAGCTCGCCGAGGAGATCTCGCTGGACAACCTGAGCATGCCGCTGCTCGGCAAGCACCTCGGCGTCGGCGTCACCAGCATCTACTGGTACTTCCGCAAGAAGGACGAACTCCTCAACGCGATGACCGACCGAGCGTTGCAGCAGTACGAGAATGCCGCGCCGTTCATCGAGACCGACGACTGGCAGGACACCCTGCGCAACCACGCGCGCACCATGCGCAAGACGTTCCTGAGCAACCCGATCCTGTGCGATCTGATCCTCATCCGTGGCGCGCTGAGTCCTCGTGCGGCACAGGTCGGCGCCGTGATGACCGAGAAGGTCGTCGCCAGCCTGGTCGACGCGGGGATGTCGGTCGATGACGCGGTGGACACCTATTCCGCGGTCCAGCTGCACACGCGCGGCTCGGTGGTACTGCAGCGGCTCTACGACAAGAACAAGGAATCCGGCGACGAACCGGGTGCGTACTACGAACACCTGCAGATCGCACCGGAAACCACCCCGCTGCTGGCCGAAGCGAGCGCCAGGGGCCACCACAGCGGTGCTCCCGACGATCACAACTTCGAATACGGGCTCGACTGCATTCTCGAACGAGCGGTCCGCCTGATCGGCGCGCCCCCGAAGAAGGCCGCGGCCAAGAAAGCCGCAGCGAAGAAGGCCCCGGCAAAGAAGGCGGCCGCGCAACCCGCCGCGAAGGCCACCGCGGCGAAGAAGACCACGACGGCCCGGAAGACGGCCACCCCTCGCCGTACCCGCGCGGCGGCGAGCTCCGAGTAGCAGCCCGACCGCTACGCCAGCTCGTCGAGCCGACGGACATTCCATCGGCCGGTGAACGCCGTCTCCCGTTTCTGCGCGAACGCCGCGTAGGCCTCGGGCAGATCCTCGACGGCGAAATTGACCGCCTGCGCGCGCGACTCGCCGGCCAGGGCCTCACGCAGGGATCGGTCCACACCCTCGTTGAGCAACGCCTTGGTCTGCGAGATCGCGATCGGCGGGCCCGCGGCGAGCCGCTGCGCGATCCCGTCGACGAACTCGTCGATCTCCGCCTCGGGCTTGATCCAGGTGAGCAGGCCGAGTTCGCGCGCTTCGGCCGCGTCGATCGTCTCCGCGAGCAGCGCGAGCCGCTTGGCCTGCTGGACGCCGACGAGCTTCGGCAACAGCCACGAGCCACCGCAGTCGATCGAGAGCCCACGCCGGGTGAACACCTGGGAGAAGGTCGCGTCCGGTGTCGCGACGACCAGGTCGCAGCCCAGGGCCAGGTTCCAGCCTGCACCGACCGCGACGCCGCGCACCTTCGCGACGGTGGGCACCGGCAGATCGTGGAGGTATTGGGCGACATCGGCGATCGCCCGCAGCTTCCGGAACGGCGCGGCATAGGGATCGCTGTCGACGACGTCCGCTCCCGAGCAGAAGGCACCGCCCGCCCCGGTGACGACGACGGCACCCACGCCGGGTTCGTGGGCGATCGCGTCCAGCGCACCGCGCAGCGCGTCCCACAGTTCGAGGGTGATCGCGTTCTTGCGGCTGGGCCGATTGAGCGTGAGCGTCACAACGCGGTCGTTGCGCTCACGGCGCAGAATGTCGGTCACGGGGATCGAGTCCTTCCGTTCTGCCGGCGTCACCCGGTGCGCGTTTACAGAAACAGGTCGGTGTCGAGCGGAGCCAATCCTGGCACCGCCCGGTATCGGCCGAAGTCGGTGACGCCGTGCGCAGCCAGCACATCCTCGTCGACGAGGAACCGGCCCGAAACCTCGCCCGGCGAGGTGAACACCAGATAGGCGGCGTCGGCGCAGATCTGCGGGATCCGCGAGGTGGCCACGCGCTGCGCACCACCGGGCCGGTTGCGGATCGCCGCGGTCGCGATCGTCGTGCGCGGCCACAGGGAGTCGACCTTGATGCCGCTGCCGCGCAGTTCCTCGGCGAGCCCCAGGGTGACCAGCGACATGCCGTACTTGGCGATGGTGTAGCCGAGATGAGCTCCGGCCCAGCGTGGTTCGAGGTTCAGCGGTGGCGACATCGTCAGGATGTGCGGATTACGGCCCGCCTCAGCCGATTTCCGAAGGTACGGCAGCGCCGTCTTGGCGAGCAGGAAACTGCCGCGACAGTTGATGTCCTGCATCAGGTCGTAGGCCTTCATCGACAGGTCTTCGGTGCGCGAGAGGTCGATCGCGGACGCGTTGTTGACCACGATGTCGATCCCGCCGAACCGCTCGGCGGTCTGTTCGACCGCCGCCGCGACGACCTCGTCCCGGCGGACATCGCCGATCACCTTCAGCACGGAGCCGCCCGCCAGCTCGAGCTCCTCGGCGGCGGTGTGGATGGTGCCGGGCAAACTCGGGTGCGGCTGATCGGTTTGGCGATCAGGGTGATGTTGGCGCCGTCCGCGGCCGCCCGCCGGGCGATCTCGAGTCCGATGCCGCGGCTGCCGCCGGACATGATCATCGTTCGCCCCGCGAGGGCTCTGTCACCGTCGGGCATTCGACCGATCTCCGATCCGCTCGACCCGGCGGCAAGGCCGGCGGGTGATCATACTGTTGTCATTACAGTACATATCTCTGGAGCTCACGTCCAATGTCACTTACTGTAATACTGACAGTATAATCTGGCCGATTCCGGCCCGCGCGCTCGCCCGTCGACGACGGCTCACCACCACCCTGCCCCCGAGGAGCGGAACACCATGGCCTACGTCATCACCCAGCGCTGCTGCAACGATGCCAGTTGCGTCGCCGACTGCCCCGTCGACTGCATCCGGCCCCGTCCGGACGAACCCGGGTTCGCGTCCGCCGAGATGCTCTACATCGATCCCGACACCTGCATCGATTGCGGCGCATGCGTCGACGCGTGCCCGGTGGACGCCGTCTTCGCCGAGGACGACCTGCCCGACGTGCTGACCGGATTCGCCGACATCAACGCCGCGTACTTCCGGCGGCATCCGCTACTGCCGGCGGCCGACCCCGTCGCACCCCTGCGGTTGCCGAAGAACCTCGGCCCGCTGCGGGTGGCCATCGTCGGCGCCGGCCCCGCGGCCTGCTACGCCGCCGAGGAACTGCTGCGGCGCAGCGCCGCCGAGATCGAGATCTTCGACCGCCTCCCCACCCCGTGGGGCCTGCTCCGTTCCGGAGTCGCGCCGGATCATCGGAGCACCAAGGCGATGACCACCCGGTTCGAGCCGGTCCTCGACCGCGAGGCCGTCGGACTCCACTTGAATGTCGAAGTGGGCGTGCATATCTCGCACGACGAATTACTCGCCGACCACCACGCGGTGCTGTACGCGGTCGGCGCTTCCGGTGACCGCGCCCTGGATATCCCGGGCGAGGACCTGCCCGGCTCGCACTCCGCCACGGAGTTCGTCGCCTGGTACAACGGTCACCCCGACTATGCCGACCGGGTGTTCGACCTGTCGGGCCCGCGCGCGGTGATCATCGGCAACGGCAATGTCGCCCTGGATGTGGCCCGGGTCCTGACGATGCCACCGGATCTGCTCGAGGGCCGGACCGATATCGCCGAGCACGCACTCACGGCTCTGCGGGCGAGCCGTGTCACCGAGGTCGTCCTGATCGGGCGGCGCGGTCCGCTCCAGGCGGCCTACACCGGTCCGGAGTTCCTCGCGCTGGGCCATCTCGATGGTGTCGACGTCGTCGTCGAGTCGACCGACCTCGACCTGGACCCAGGGAGCCGCGCCCTGCTCGACGATCCCGCGGCCGAACCATCACTGCGACTGAAGTACTCGGTGGCACAGCAGTATTCGACGTCGGCGGGCACACCGGGACACCGCCGCATCGTCTTCCGCTATCTCGCCTCGCCGACCGCGCTGACCGGTGACGGCAAGGTCGAGTCCGTCGAGCTGGTCCACAACGAACTCACCGCGCGGGACGGCCGCCTCCGTGCCGAGCCCACCGACCGCACCGAAACCCTCACGGCCGGACTGGTACTACGCGCGGTCGGCTATCGGGGCACTGCGCAACCCGGACTGCCCTTCGATCCCGCGCGCGGGGTGATCCCCAACGAGCACGGCCGGGTCGTCGGATCGGACGGCGCACCGGTGGACCGGGTCTATGTGACCGGCTGGATCAAACGAGGTCCGCAGGGCGTCATCGGGACCAACCGAGTCGACGCGCAGGAGACGGTCGAGGCCATCCTGTCAGACTTCGCCGCGGGGCGCCTGGCGTCCCCCAGCGGTGACCGGGCCGCACTCACCGAGTTGCTCGACCGCAGGCAGCCCGACCGCGTCGGCCGGGACGGCTGGGCGGCCATCGATCGTGCCGAACTGGCCGCGGGCGCCGCCGCAGGCAGGCCGCGCGTCAAACTGGCCACCCGGGCCGCCCTGCTCGCCGCGGCCTGCGCACCGCAGCAGTCCTGAAAGCGCCACCGCCGCTCCGGATCGCGGAGCGGCGGTGGCGGTTTCGGGCGGCCGTGGTGACGGCACGACTCACTTCGGCTGGAAGCGCTGACCGCCGTCGATCCGCACCACTTCCCCGTTGATGTACGGGTTCTCGAGCAGGTGCTGGGCCAGCAACGCGTATTCCACCGGTGCGCCCAGCCGCTTCGGGAACGGCACGGACGCGGCGAACTGCGCGAGCTTCTCCGCACCGAGGAAGTCCATGATCGGGGTGTGCATGGTGCCCGGAGCGATGCTGTTGACCCGGATCCCCACCGCACTCAGATCGCGAGCGGCGACCAGCGTCAGGCCGATCACGCCGCCCTTGGCCGCCGCGTAGGCGGACTGGCCGATCTGGCCCTCGTAGCCGGCGATCGAGCTGGTCATCACCACGGAACCGCGTTCACCGTTGGCCTTGGCCTCGAGCTTGGCCATCGCGGCCGCCGCGAGCCGCAGCACGTTGTAGGTGCCCGTCAGGTAGAGCGCGATCGTGTCGGTGAAACCCTTCAGGGTGTGCGGGGATCCGTCCCGGTTGACCACCTTCTCCAGCACGCCGAAGCCACCGTGGGCGATCACCGCGTAGCGCAGCGTGCCCAGCTCGGCGGCCGCGGCGATCGCGTGCTCCACCGAGTCCTCGTCGAGCACGTCGGTTCGCACGTAGACGGCCTTGTTGCCCAGCTCGGTCGCCAGCGCATTGCCCTTCTCGTCATTCAGGTCGGCGATCACCACGGCCGCACCCTCGGCGTGCACCTTGCGCACCGTCGCGGCCCCGAGGCCACCGGCACCGCCGGTCACCAACACCACTTCACCTTCGAACGACACTGTTTCTCCTCACTTCTCGGTTCGACGGCGGACAAGACGGCCGTGCGGCCTCACTTGCCCGTCCACTGGGGGGTTCGCTTCTCGGCGAAGGCTTTCGCGCCTTCCTGCGCGTCCGCGGTGGCGAAGACCGGCCCGATGAGCGCCATCTGCTTCTGCCACATCTCGTCGGGGTGCCACGCGGCCGCCTCGACGATGACCTGCTTGGTCACCGCGACGGCGACCGGCCCGTTGGCGGTGATCCGCTCGGCCAGGGCCAGTGCCCGGTCCAGGGCTTCGCCCGGCTCGGCCAGCTCGTTGACCAGACCCCACGACGCGGCGTCCGCTGCGGTGAAGGTGTCGCCGGTCAGGGACAGTTCCAGCGCCTTCTGGTAGGGGATCCGCCGGGGCAGCCGCAGCAGTGCGCCGCCACCGGCGACCAGGCCGCGCTTGACCTCGGGGACACCGAACTGCGCGGTACGCGAAGCCACGACCAGATCGGTCGCCAGCACCAGTTCGGTGCCGCCGGCCAGGGCGTACCCCTCGACCGCGGCGATGATCGGCTTACGTGGCGGCTTCTCGGTGAAGCCGAGACCTCGACCGGCCACGTACGGGTACTCCCCCGCCGCGAAGGCCTTCAGATCCATTCCGGCACTGAAATTTCCGCCACTGCCGGTCAGTACCGCGACCGACAGTTCGGCGTCGCCGTCGAGTTCGTCCATGGCGTCGGCCAGCCCATGGCTGACCGCGAGATTCACCGCATTGCGTGACTGCGGCCGGTTGATCGTGACGACCAGTGTCCGGCCGCGTCGTTCGACCTGTACCTCATCCGACACAGGCACCTCCTAGTTCTTTCGCTGATTGCCGGGTACTCAGACTTCGATCACCAGGGCGCCGCCCATGCCGCCACCGGCGCACATGGCGCTGACACCGATCCCACCGCCGCGACGGCGCAGCTCGTAGATCAGCGTCGCCACCTGGCGAGCGCCGGAGGCCGAGATCGGGTGGCCGAGGCTGCACCCGCTGCCGGAGAAGTTCACCTTCGACTCGTCGATGCCGTGCTTGCGGCAGGCGGCGATCGGGACCGAAGCGAAGGCCTCGTTGATCTCCCACAGCGCCACATCGGCGACGCTCAGCCCGGCGCGATCGAGCACCTTGCCGACCACCTCGACCGCGGCGAGCCCGTTGTCCGCCGGTGTCACCGCGACATTGGCCCAGGTCCGGACCGTAGCCAGCACCTCGAGACCGGCACCTGCGGCGTAGTCGTCGGCGGTGACGGTGACCGCGGCGGCGGCGTCGTTGATGCCGCTGCTGTTGCCCGCGGTGATGGAGAATCCCTCGATCCCGGGGTGCAGCACCGGCAGCGAGGCCAGCCGCTCGAGGGTGGTGTCGCGGCGGGGATGTTCGTCGACCGCGAAGTCGAGCACCGAGCCGTCGGCCTGGGCCACCTTCAACGGCAGGATCTCCTCGGCGAACCGGCCCTCATCGATCGCGGCGATCGCGCGCTGGTGGGAGCGCAGCGCCCATTCGTCCATCTCCTGGCGGCTGATGCCGACCTTCTTGGCGGTGTTCCAGCCGACCGTGATCGACATGTCGGTCGCCGGGGCGTCGGGGGTCTCCGGATGCGATGGCGGGATCCAGGGCTCGCGGAACTCGAGATCGGGGCCGACGCCGGGCACCCGCCACTTCATCAGCGGGGCCGTGGACAGCGACTGCACGCCACCGGCGACGATGACGCGTTCCACGCCCGCGCTGATGTGCGCGGCTGCGTTGGCGATCGAGGTCAGGCTGCCCGCGCAGTGCCGGTTCACGGCCTGGCCGGGGACGCCGGTCATTCCGGCGGCCACCGCGGCGTGCCGGGCGAGATCGCCGCCGCCGTAGTTCAATTCGGCGAGGATGACATCGTCCACCTCGGCGGGGTCGATACCGGAGCGGCGGACCGCCTCGGTGAGGATCTCGGTGGCGAGGGTCTCCGATGCCACATTGACGAGCGCGCCCTTGAAGGACCGCCCGATCGCGGTCCGTACCGCGCTGACGATGACCGGTTTGGCCATATCTCTCAACCTTCGTCTCTCTGGGCCGCACCGGGCGGTGCGGCGTCGGTCTGTTCGGTGACAGCGGTGGGGTTGCGGGGCGTCACGACGCCGCCGGTGCGCCGGTGGACCGGAGCGTCGCCGCTGCCGCCACCAGATCGAGGTCGTCGGCGCCGAGCAGGTCGCGCGGAAGCGGGGCACCGTCCCCGATCAGGTCCTGTGCGGCGCGGACGTCTTTGGGCCTGCCGACTCCGAGAGCGCCGATCAACCGGTCCTGCGCCAGGGACAGCGCGAGGAAGGAGCCGCCGTCGAGGTCGCCGTGGACGACGAGTTCGTCACCGCGAGTGGGCCATCCGGCGATCTGCAGGGTGCGGCCGAACTGGCTGGTCCAGCACCACGGGACCTCGCGGTAGGGCGATCCGTGACCGAGCACGCTGCGTGCCGCGGCACTGCCGTGTGCCTGGGCATGGTTCCAGTGCTCGACCCGTTCGGTCCCGCCCAGGATCGCGTTGGGGAACCGGGCGACGTCGCCGGCGGCGAACATCGCGGGCGCCGAGGCCGCGCAGTACTCGTCGACGACCACGCCGTCGGCGACCGTGAGCCCGGCGGCCTGGGCCAGGCCGGTCTCCGGTGTCATCCCCACCGCGACGATTACGACATCGCCGCGCCAGGACCGGCCGTCCTCGGCGGACACCGTGGTCACCGCGTCCCTGGTCTCCGCCGCGACCAGCCGCACTCCGGTGTGCACGCCGACCCCGCGATCACGGTGCAGGCGTTCGTAACTCGCCGAGATCGCGCCGGGCAGCACCCGCTCGAGCACCCGGTCGGCGGCCTCGAGCACGGTGACCTCGGCCCCGCTGCCGCGCACGGCGGCGGCCACCTCCATACCGATCAACCCGCCGCCGATGACCAGCACCGACAGGGTCTCGCCGACCTTTCCGGCCGCGCCGAGCACCGGTCGCAGCGCGTCGAGGTCGGCCAGCTGCCGCACCGTATACGCCTCGGGGACGAGGTGGTCCAGCCGTTTCGCGCGACCTCCGGTCGCCAGCACCACACCGTCGTACGCCAGCTCGGATCCGTCCCCGAATTCGACACGGGCGGCAACGGTATCGAGGTGGGTGGCGATCGTGGCAGTGCGCAGCTCGATGCTCATATCCGCCCAGAAGGCCGGCTGTTCGAGCCGGGCCCGCTCCGCGGAGGCCGCGCCGGCCAGCAGTTCCTTGGACACCATCGGCCGCCGGTAGGGCTGCGCCCGTTCGGCACCGGTCAGCACGATCGACCCCGCGAACCCCTCCTTGCGCAAGGTTCTGGCGGCGCTGACGCCGGCGATGCCGGAGCCGACGATCACGATCCGCCCGCGGCGCGGAACCGTCACCGCGCGACCTCGATCATCTCGAAGTCGGATTTCTCCGCACCGCAGTCCGGGCAGGTCCAGTCGTCGGGGATGTCGTCCCAGCGGGTGCCGGGAGCGATACCGTCGTCGGGCCAGCCCAGTTCCTCGTCGTACTCCCAGCCGCAGATGACGCAGCGGAAGAGCTTGCTGGCCGTGGTCGTTTCGGTCATGGTTCACTTCCCCCAGGGCACGGCCTTGACGAATCCGCCTGCGTCCACGCGGATCTGGCTGCCCGTTACGAATCGGGCGGCGTCGGAAGCCAGGAACACGACCATGTTCGAGACGTCCTGCGGCTGGATGTAGGGCACGGGCATGGCCTGCATGGCCGGGAACGCCTGCTCCGCGTCGGCGCGGGTCGGGGCGTCCTTGTCGGGGCGGAAGATCTTGTACATGCCGTCGTTGTGCAGCATGTCGGTGTCCACGTTGGTCGGGTGGACCGCGTTGACCCGGATCGATTGTTTGGCCAGCTGGATCGACAGATCGTTGACGTAGTGCGCGACGACCTGCTTGGCGAAGCTGTAGGCCGAACCGCCCGGCCCCTGCTTGGTGGAGCTGCCCAGCTGCGCGGCCAGCGAACCGGTCGCGATGATCGAGGCGCCCGCGCCCAGGTGCGGCAGACTGGCCTGCACCACGTTGAACACCCCGACCAGATCGGTGTCGATGGTGTCCGACCACGATCGCATGCTCTGCCCGCTGCCCAGCGGCGCGATGCCCGCGTTGGCGACCACGATGTCGAGGCGGCCCAGTGCTTCCGCGCCGGCGGCGACCGCTGCCCAGACCGCGGTGCGGTCACGCACGTCGACGATCGCCGGGTGGCAGCGCCTGCCCTCCTTCTCGACCAGCCGGGCGGTCTCCTCGAGGTCCTCGGGGCGGGCCAGGGGGTAGGTGTTCCCCTCGAGGTCCGCGCAGATGTCGAGGGCGATGATGTCGGCGCCCGCGGCGGCCAGGTTGACCGCGTGCGAGCGTCCCTGTCCGCGGGCCGCGCCCGAGATGACGGCGACCTTGTCGTCCAAACTTCCCACTGATGGCAACCTTTCAGTACTTCTACGGTGGTCGGGGTGCTCGCGGGCTCAGTGCTGTCGCGGGAGCCGGGAGCCGATGGTCTTGGTCTCGAGGTACTGCTGGAAGCCCTCGATGCCGCATTGGCGGCCGACTCCGCTGTTCTTGTAGCCGCCGAACGGCGCGTCAGCGCCGTAGAACATGCCGCCGTTGACGCCGACCGCGCCGGTGCGCAGACGCCGCGCGATCGCCATCGCGCGTTCGTCGCTGCGCGAGAGCACGGCGCCGGCCAGGCCGAACGCGGTGCTGTCGGCGATGCGGACCGCCTCGTCGTCGTCGGAGAACGGGATGACGACGAGTACCGGCCCGAACACTTCCTCCTGCGCGATCGCCAGACCGGGATCCTCGGTCGCGAAGACCGTCGGGGAGAAGAAGTGCCCGTCGGCCAGGTGTCCGGGCAGATCGGTGGGTACCTCGCCACCGGTGACCAGGCGGGCGCCGTCGCGCACCGCCCGCGTGCACGCGGCGCGGACCCGATCCTGCTGTGCGGCACTGATCAGCGGACCGACGAGGGTTTCCGGCAGTGCCGGGTCGCCGACGGGGACCGCGGCGAAGGCCGTCGCGACGGCCTCGACCATGTCGTCGTACATCGAGCGGTGCACCAACATCCGGCTCGTCGCCGCGCAGGCCTGACCCGCGTGCACGCAGACCCCGACGGCGCTGCGCAGGGCCAGCTCCGGCTTCGCGTCGTCGAGCACGATCAGCGCCGACTTCCCGCCCAGCTCGAGGAACGTCCGCTTCATCGTCGCCGCGCCCTGGCGCAGGAGCAGGCGCCCCACCTCGGTCGACCCGGTGAACGAGACCAGATCGACGCGCGGATCGGTGGACAGCAGTCCGGCCACCTCGTTCGACGGCGTGGTCACGATGTTCACCACACCCGGCGGGAAGTCGGTGTGCTCGGCGATCAGCCTGCCGAGCCGGGTGGCGTTCCACGGTGTGTGCGGATCCGGTTTCAGGACAACGGTATTACCCGCTGCCAGGGCGGGGCCGAGCTTGTTGAGCACGACTTCGACGGGGAAGTTCGACGGGCAGATGGCCGCGACGACACCGACCGGTTCCTGCACCACGGTGCGCTTGTTCCGGTCACCGAAGAGGCCGCCGCCCGCGAGCACCCGCTCCCAGGCGAATTCGTCGATGAGCCCGGCCGGATAGCGCAGCGCCTCGGCCAGTGGCCAGTCCAGCTGGGCGTTGTGGGTCGTCATGACCGGGCAGCCGACCTCGGCGACCAGCTCGGTGCGCAGCAGTTCCTTCTCGGCTTCCAGCGCGCTCTGCAGCTGTTCGAGGCAGCGGCGGCGCAGCGCCCGGTCGACCGGCCAGGAACTGTGATCGAACGCCCGCCGCGCGGCGGCGATCGCCCGGGTCATGTCCGCCTCCCCCGCGGCGGCGGTGACGCCGAGCACCGAGCCGGTGGCCGGGCTGCGGTTGTCGAACGTCGCGCCCGACCGCGCGCCGGTCAGCTCACCGTCGATGAGCATGCGCGACTCGGCCTGCGCGGCGGCCACCAGCCCCAGCTCCGGACTCAGTGCGGCCCGCTCGCCGACGACCTCGCTCACATTGCCTCCCGATGACCATCCTGGATGTTTAACTGTAATGATTACCGTATAGTACTTCGGGACACGTATCAATCGCGGGAAAGGAGCACCGATGTCCGGATTGCTCAGTGGCGTCACGGTTGTCGAGCTGGCGTCGTGGACCTATGTGCCGAGCGCCGGCGCGGCACTGGCCGACTGGGGCGCGAATGTCATCAAGGTCGAGGACACCCGGGGCGGAGATCCCTGCCGCAACCTGACCATCGGCGGCCTCGACGGCACCGGCACCGCGGTCCAGGCCAATTTCATGATGGAACTCGGCAATCACGGCAAGCGCAGCATCGGCGTCGACATCAAATCCGACCAGGGCAGGCGGATCCTGGGCCGCCTCATCGCCGAAGCCGACGTCTTCCTGACCAATTGGCTGCCCGCGCCGCTCGAACGCGCCGGGTTGACCGTGCCGCAGATCCGCGAGTTCAACCCGTCGGTGATCATCGCGCGCGGCAGCGGCCACGGCAGCCGTGGCCCGGAGAAGAACCGGGGCGGTTTCGACGCGGCGAGCTACCTGGCCCGCGCGGGCGTGGCCTACGCCCTGTCCCCGACCGACGCCGAGTTCCCGATGGCACAGGGCCCCGCCTTCGGCGATCTCCAAGGCGGCATCACGCTGGCCGGTGGCGTCACCGCCGCGCTGTTCCATCGCGAGCGCACCGGCCACGCGCCGATCGTCGACAGTTCGCTGCTCGCCCAGGGCATGTGGTCGGTCGCGCCCGATATCGCCGCCGCCGACTACTACGCCATCGACCGGATTCCGGCGGGCGAGGCGGGCACCGCCCTCAACCCCGCCGTCAACCGCTACCGCACCCGGGACAACCGCTGGGTGCAACTGGTGCTGCTGCAGGCCGATCGGTTCTGGGCCGGCTTCTGCGAGCGCATCGGCCGCCCCGATCTGGGCACCGACCCACGGTTCACCCCACTCGCCAATCTGGTCGTCAACCAGGAAGCCGCCACCACCGAGCTGCGCGAGACCTTCGCCGAGGCGGACCTCGCCCACTGGCAGAAGGCCCTCGCGGACGAGCCGGGCGTGTGGGCCACCATCGCCAGCCCCCGGGAAGTGCTGACCGACCCCCAGGTCAGCGCCAACGGCTACCTCATGACCATGACCGACAGCGGCGGCACCGAGTACCGCACGGTCGCCGCCCCGGTCCAGTTCGACGAGACCCCGGCTCCGGCCAGCCGCGCACCCGAGTACGGCGAACACACCGAGACGATCCTGCTCGAGATCGGCCTGAGCTGGGACGACATCGTCGCGGCCAAGGACAGCGGCGCGATCCTGTGACCGAGACGGGGAAGCGGTACCTCAGCTGCCCGTGCGGCGAGTGGCTGACCGGCGCCGACGAAGACGACCTCGTCGACCGAGCTCGGCAGCACTTGATCGAGAGCCATCCCGACCACAGCTACACCAGGGAACAAATCCTCTTCCTGGCCCACTAGCCCTGCGGAAATCTTTATAGTAATACTTACGGTAACTCAGTTAGGAGAGTGCTCGTGGACAAGAACGATATGATCCTGATCAGCGTCGATGACCACATCATCGAACCGCCGGACATGTTCGCCGAACACCTGCCGAAGAAATACGCCGCCGACGCTCCGCGCCTGGTGCATACCCCCGACGGTGCCGATGTCTGGAAGTTTCGCGACACCGTCATCCCGAATGTCGCCCTCAATGCCGTGGCGGGGCGGCCGAAAGAGGAGTACGGCCTCGAGCCCGACGGCCTCGACGAGATCCGGCCGGGCTGTTTCGACGTGCACGAGCGCATCAAGGACATGAACGCAGGCGGCATCCTGGCGTCGATGAACTTCCCCTCCTTCCCCGGCTTCGCGGGCAGGCTGTTCGCGACCGAGGATTCGGACTTCTCGCTGGCGCTCGTCCGGGCCTACAACGACTGGCACATCGATGAGTGGTGCGGCGCCTACCCCGGCCGCTTCATCCCGATGGCGCTGCCGGTGATCTGGGACGCCGAGCTGTGCGCCGCCGAGGTCCGCCGGGTCGCGGCCAAGGGCGTCCATTCGCTGACCTTCAGTGAGAATCCGGCGGCGCTGGGTTACCCCAGTTTCCATGACCCGTACTGGAATCCGCTGTGGAAGGCACTCGTCGATACCGACACCGTGCTGAGTGTGCACATCGGGTCGTCGGGGCGGCTGTCCATTCCCGCGGTCGACTCCCCGCCGGACGTGATGATCACGCTGCAACCCCTCAACATCGTGCAAGCGGCGGCCGATCTGCTCTGGTCCCGGCCCGTCAAGGACTACCCCGACCTGAAGATCGCGCTGTCCGAGGGCGGCACGGGCTGGATCCCGTATTTCCTGGAACGGGTGGACCGCACCTTCGAGATGCATTCGACCTGGACGTTGCAGAACTTCGGCGGCAAATTGCCCTCGGAGGTGTTCCGCGACCACTTCCTCACCTGCTTCATCAGCGATCCGGTCGGTGTCCGCCTCCGGCACGAGATCGGTGTCGACAACATCTCCTGGGAGATGGACTACCCGCACAGCGACTCCATGTGGCCCGACGCTCCCGAGGTGTTGTTCGCGCTGCTCGAGCAGGAGCAGGTGCCCGACGACGAGATCGACAAGATCACGCACCTGAACGCGATGCGCTGGTACTCCTTCGACCCGTTCCAGCACATCCCCAGGGAGCAGGCCACCGTCGGCGCGCTGCGTGCCGCCGCGGCCGACCACGACGTCAGTATCCGGTCCCGCAGCCAGCGGACCACCTCGGCGGCCGAGGACAAGCTGGCCGCCTTCCAGGCCCAGATCAAGGCAGCCACCGCGCACACCGCGAGCTGACCGGTACGACCGCGCGCCACCCCGGAACACATTCGGGGTGGCCGCCTCCGCTGTGAACCGATGAGGTGAGATCTTGAGCATTTCCGTGCTCCTCGAGATGGCCGCGGCCACCCGGCCCGACCACAACGCCGTCGTCGCCGACGGCACCACGACCACCGTGGCCGAGCTGAGCGGCCTGGCCGACCGCGCGGCGGGCCTGATCGACTCGGCGGGTGTGGGCCATGTCGCCTACGTCGGCACCGGCGGAATCATGCTGCCGCTGCTGCTGTTCGGGTCCGCGCGGGCGGGTCGCGCGTTCACCCCACTCAACTACCGCCTCGGCGCGAGCGCACTGCTGGAGCTCATCGCGCGACTCCCCACACCGCTGGTCGTCGCCGACGACGAGTACGCCGATATCGTCGCGAGGACCGGCACGCAGGTGATCAGCTCCGCGCTCTTCTGCACCGCGATCCGCGACGCCGCCGGCGACACCACGATCAGCGAGCCCGCTCCCGAGGACACGGCGGTCCTGCTGTTCACCTCGGGCACGACCGCACAGCCCAAGGCCGTCGAACTCACCCACGCCAACCTGACGAGCTATGTCATGGGCACCGTCGACTTCGGCTCCGCCGCACCGACGGACGCGGCCCTGATCTGTGTCCCGCCGTACCACATCGCCGGTGTGGGTGCCGCCCTGTCGAACCTCTATGCCGGCCGGACCACGGTGTATCTGCGCCAGTTCGACGCGCAACGCTGGATCACGCTGGTCCGGGAGAAAGCCGTCACCAACGCGACGGTCGTGCCGACGATGCTCGACCGGATCGTCACCGCCCTGCGCGCGGCGCCGGGGCCAGGACTGCCGAGCCTGCGCACCCTCGCCTACGGTGGTTCCCGCGCGCCGATGCCGCTGGTCCGCGCGACCCTCGAGCTGCTGCCGGAGGTCGGCCTCGTCAACGCCTACGGGCTCACCGAGACCAGCTCGACCATCGCGGTGTCGACACCGGAGGATCATCGGATCGCCTTCGCGGCGACCGATCCCGCGATCGCCCGCAGGCTCGGTTCGGTCGGACGGGCGGTGCCGGGCATCGAACTGCAGATCCGGGCCGAGGACGGAACCGTCCTGGCGCCCGGCGAGATCGGCGAGCTCTTCGTCCGGGGCCCACAGGTGTCCGGGGTCTATCGTGGCCTCGGCTCGGTGCTCGACGACGACGGATGGTTCCCGACCAGGGACCTGGCCGCGTTGGACGCCGACGGCTATCTGTTCATCGGTGGGCGCTCCGACGACACCATCATCCGCGGCGGCGAGAACATCGCCCCGGCCGAGCTCGAGGACGTCCTGGTCGAGCATCCCGAGGTGGCCCAGGTGGCTGTCGTCGGCCTACCGGACCAGCAGTGGGGCCAGATCCTGGTCGCCGTTGTCGTGCCGGTCCCCGGTGCGGCCCCGGACCCGGAACGGCTGCGCGAACACGTCCGCGCGAACCTGCGCGGTTCTCGTACTCCGGACCGGGTCGTCTTCCGGACAGACCTCCCGACCAACCCCACAGGCAAGATCCTGCGGCGCGATCTCGTCGACGAGCTCTCCGCCGCGACCACCACCCGAGGAGCATCGTGATCACCAGCGGAACCCGCCTCGAAAGCCAGGTCTGCGACACCCAGGTCATCGTCATCAAAGCCACCGACGCCATCGCGGGCTTGCGCTGTGGTGGCACCCCCATGGTGAACCTGGGCGCGGCCAAGGACGCACACGCGGTCATCGACCCGGATTTCGCCGACGGGACCGCCGTCGGCAAGCGTTACGTCCACGCCACCGGCGCCGAGATCCTGGTCACCCGTGCGGGTGTTGGCACCCTGGACGTCGATGCGGTGCCCCTGGATCTCAAGGAAGCCAAGCAACTTCCGTCCAGCGACTGAGCGGCACGAGACACCGACGGCGCTCCTGCACGAAAGGCAGGAGCGCCGTTGGTGTTTCGTGGTGCCGACCGGGTCAGCGCCAGGCGGCCAGCAGTTCTTCGGTCGTGGTGATCGTGGCGATCATCGACAGCGTGTTCTCGATCATCGCCGCCCCGTACGCGCGGGGGATGCCTGCCACGGCGTCCCGGGGCACCACCACGTCGTAGGCGGCGTTGACCGCGTCCATCACCAGATTCGGGATGGCCACATTCAGCGAGACGCCCACCGCGACCACTGTCGTCACCCCGAGGTTGCGCAGCACCGCGTCGAGGTCGGTGCCACCCATGGGACCGAGCCCGTGCCTGCGCCGCAGCACCAGATCACCTGACTCGGGCCCGAATTCGGGCAGCAATGCGGTGGCCTCGGTATCGGGCTCCAGCGGAACGCCGCGCGCGCCGAGGGCGAACAGCTTCGCGTTGTGGTTGGACCCGAGGCCATCGGGCCGACGCCAGACCAGGCAGTGCACCACCCGCACGCCGGCCGCCCTGGCCGCGGGGAGCAGGGCGCCGATCGCGGGCAACGCGGTATCGCGGGCCTCCTCGGCCAGCGCGCGCAGCCCGGCCGACGCGCCGACCACCGCACCCTGGAGTTCCTGGGTGACGATGGCCGTGTGGCCGGGCGCCGCGAGCTCGGCCAGCGACCTGCGCGTCATGCCGGAGCCCGCGGGCACAGCGTGGTCATGTCCGTACCGGCGCGTCCACCGGCGGCACGTCGTAGAACTGTTTCGCCCACTTGCGCAGGGACAGATACGGTTTGGCGTCCTTGGGTGAAAGCGGCGGGTGCTCCACGTATTTCTGGTACCGCCAGATGCTCAGGTCCTCCCAGACCGTGACCAGGAACTGTTTCTCCACCCGCGCCCGGACTTCCGGTGGCGGAACATCGGATTCGTCACCGGGATTGCGCGGCCACCAGATCGAATAGAACAGGTCCGAGGATTCGTCGTCGACCGGGGTGGTGGCGAAGATCAGCCGATGCCGGGACGAGCCCTCGAACGCGCTGATCGAACCACCGAGACCGAACATCTGCGCGTGGATCTTCAGCGCCATCTTGTCCGGGTCGTCGCTGCGCGCGTCGGGCCAGCCGGTCAAGAAC
The DNA here is from genome assembly GCF_040654235.1 of Nocardia sp. NPDC050718. Lineage (NCBI taxonomy): Bacteria > Bacillati > Actinomycetota > Actinomycetes > Mycobacteriales > Nocardiaceae > Nocardia > Nocardia sp. NPDC050718. Next base: position 749,937 of record NZ_JBFAHQ010000004.1, read on the forward strand.
GACCAGGTGTGATCGACGGCGCTGTAGTCGAGCATCTGCGGGGTGACGGTCGCACCGTGGACATACTCGAAATGCAGACTGTCCGGACCATTTTCGAGCACGACCTGCGGATGCACCGGCTCGCGTTCGGTCTTGCTCGAGAACTCCGGATAGGGCCGGTAGTAGTCGACGGGATCGGAGCCCAGTTCCGGGAACATGCGCAGGATGTCGGGCATCTCCCACGACGGCGGGTTGCCTTCGGGGTGATGCCACAGGAAGACACACCCGTTCTGTTCGTTCACCGGATACACCTGCAGCCGCAGGCCGCGGTTGACCCGGTCTTCGCCGGGGATGTGCCGGTTCCTGCCGTCGGGGCCCCACCGCCAGCCGTGGAACGGGCACTCGACACAGTCGCCGACCACCTTGCCGCCGTGGCCGAGGTGCGCGCCCAGATGTTTGCAGTGCCCGGTGAGGATGTGCAGTTCCCCGGCCTCGTCCCGGTAGGCGACGAGATCCTCACCGAAGTAGTGCAGCGGCTTGGTCTCCCCCTGCGGGAATTCCGCGGACCAACCGACCATGAACCAGCCGGTGACTTTCCAGGTGAACGGGACTTTCACAGGGCACCTCCTGTGCCGGATGGGGTACTCGGACATGTACGGGATCGCATAGCCTGCTCCCGATCAGGTCGTCACGATGGTCGCGCCCGCGGTGCCGGGCGCACCGTAGAGCAGGGCGAATCCGGCCTTGGGGCCGCCGGCGACCTGGCGCTCACCGGCGGTGCCGCGCAGTTGCAGCACCAGCTCGTGCAATTGGCGCATGCCCGAAGCGCCGATCGGTTCCCCGTTCGCGATGAGCCCCCCGTCGGTGTTCACCGGCAGTGTCCCGGAGATCTCGGTCGCCCCTTCGGCGATCAGCCGTTCCTGCTCGCCGTCGGCGCAGAAACCCGCCTCGGCCATGTGGATGACCTCCGCGCCCGCGTCGGTGTCCTGCAACTGGACCACGTCGATGTCGACCGGGGCGATGCCCGCGCTCTCGAAGGCCGCGCGGGCGGCGAACACCGACGGCGACGCGACCTCCTGCACGGGCGCGTAGGTGGTATTCACCTCGTAGGCACCGTAAGTGCGGGTGCGTACCTCCACCGCCCGGACGTAGATCGGCGTACTGGTGAACCGGTGCGCGATATCGGCGCGGCACATGATCACCGCGGCGGCGCCTTCGTCCGGCGCACAGAACATGTAGTGGGTCAGTGGATAGTTCAGCATGGGCGCGGCGAGGATGTCGGCCTCGGCGACCGGCTTGCGGCGGAAGGCATTCGGATTGAGCACACCGTTGCGGTAGTTCTTGGCGGCGACCTTGGCGAGGGTGTCCACCGAGATGCCGTGGTCGTGCAGGTAGCGGTTGGCTTTCATCCCGAAGAACTGGGTGGTCAGGTACTGACCGTTCTCGCCGTACCATTTCGGCATCCCCACCAGGGTGGGGTCGACGGTGAACGCGCCGCGTGGATGCTTGTCCATGCCGATCGCGATGCCGATGTCGTATTTGCCGAGCCGGATCGCGTCCGCACAGGCCTCGGTGGCCGACGCCGAGGTGGCGCACGCGTTGAACACGTTGGTGAACGGGATCCCGGTCAGGCCCATCAGCGACACGATGGCATCGGGGTTGGCGACCTCCCAGCTGCCGCCGACGGCGAATTGGATGTCCCGCCACTCCAGGCCGGCGTCGGCCAGGGCCGCGCGGATCGCGTCGGTCCCCATCTGCATGGCGGTCTTGCCTGGAAAGCGACCGAACGGGTGCATACCCACACCGATGATCGCGACCTCGTTGGTCATCTCAGAAGTTCCTGTCCGTCAGGCGGGCTGGAAGGCGAAGGTGAAAACCTCGTTGCCTTCGGCGTCGGTACCGAGCGGGATGCTGGTCAGCACGACACTCATCCCGAATGTCAAAGTCGCCGGATCGTTCTCGGTCAGCCGCCCCTCGATCCGGATGATGTCGCCGAGCTGGACCAGCCCGACGCCGAACGGAACGAAGGTATCCGCGGTCTCGTCGCCGAGATACGGTGCGCCGGGCAGGAATCCCTGCGTGGTCCAGGCGACGAGGGTGCCCGTGCGTGGCAACGTGATCGGCTCGATCGCGGGCTTGCTACAGCGCGGGCACAGGTCCTGGACCGGGAACACCGAGGCGCCGCAGTCGCCGCACGCTCCGGCGATCAGCTGGAAGTCCGGCTCCGGCCAGGTGGATATCTCGGGGGCGATCATTCTCTGCATCAGTCGTTCCTCTTCGTCGAATTCGTCACCAGGTCTCCGGCTCGCACCGCGCATTCCTCGACGAAGGCCAGCAGCCCGAGGTGATAGCCCGCGGCGCCGAAGCCGGCGCTCATGTTGTGGCCACATCCGGCCTGTTCGTAGTTCACGACCCGGGGCGCCACGGTGAACATCGCGGCCAGCTCGCGCACCGCGCCGGGATCGGTGCGCCACACCCGTTCGTGCTCGGCGTGGGTCAGCCGCACCGGGATCCGCACCTGCTCGGCGAGCACCGGGAAGTCCGTCGGCCACTCCCGCACGACCACGTTCTCGTAGACCGGGGTCGCCGAGGACAGGGACCGGCCGCCGAACACCTCGGGTGGGTAGCTGTCCGGCGGGCTCCACAGCAGGTCCCGGATGCCGCCGGGGCGCCGGGTGCGGTGGATTTCCTCGATGACCCGGATCGCGGCGGGTTGCTTGTGCACGCCGGTGCCTGCCAGCTCGAGGCCGAGCAGGTCGTGCCCGCGGGGGTCGGCGGCTATCCGGGCCGCCAGATCGCAGCCGGCCGAATGCCCGAGCACGAACACGCCCGCGCCGCGCGGGTCGGTGCCGAGCAGCGCGTCGATCGCGGTGAAGGTGGCGTCGACCCGCTGCTGGGGCGGGTCGAAGGAGCGATCCCACGGCGCGGATTCGCCGTAGCCGGGGCGGTCGAGCGCCAGCACCGTGAACCCCAGCCGCGCGCCGAGGCGGAGCAGCGACAACCACGGCCGGTCGGGCAGGTCGAAGTACTGTGCGGTGGTGGCGCCGCCGTGCAGCGCGACCACCACCGCGCGTGGCTCGGCGACCTCGGCGCACAGGGCCGAGAACCTCATGCCTGCCACGTCGACCGTGCGGGTGGCCACCGGACCGGTGGTGGCCGGACCGTTCTCGTCACTCATGCGTCCCTCCGCAACAACATCACTCCGCTGGGGGTCAGTCCCCCGCTGCTGACGACCGCGACGCGGGCGTCCGATATCTGCCGCTGTCCCGCCTGCCCGCGCAACTGGGTGACCGCCTCGTGGATCAGGCCCATGCCGTGCGTGCGCCCGTGCGAGAGCTGACCGCCGTGGGTGTTGAGCGGCAGAACGCCGTCGCGGGCGATGTTGACGCCGCCGGCCAGGAAGTCCTTCGCCTCACCGATGCCGCAGAAGCCGAGGGCTTCGATCCAGGACAGGCAGTTGAAGGTGAAGCCGTCGTACAGCTGGGCGACATCCACGTCGTCGGGGCGCAGGTCGGTGCGTGACCACAGGTGGGCGGCCTGGCCGAGCACCTGCGGTTCGTGGGTGAGGGTGCTCTGATCCCATTCCAGGCGCTCGGCGATCTGCGTTCCGACCGCTTCCACCAGGACGGCGGGCTGGGCCAGATCGGCCGCGGTTTCGCGCGCGGAGACGACCACGGCCACGGCGCCGTCGCAGGGGACGTCGCAGTCGTAGAGACCGAACGGGGTGGTGATCGTGCGCGCGGACAGGTAGTCGTCCATGGTCAGCGGATCCCGGTAGATCGCGCTCGGGTCCAGCGCCGCGTTGGCGCGCTGGTTGAGCGCGATCCAGCCCAGGGTCTCCCGGTCGGTACCGTAGCGGTGGAAGTGCCGTTGCGCGGTCTGGGCCAGCAGGTGCGCGGCCGACACGGCACCGAAGGGCACCAGCCAGGGATCGGTGATGCCGCCCGACGGGGTGATCCGCCCGGTGCGCACGAGTTCGCCGTAGCTCGACTCCCAGACCGTGCGGAAGCACAGAACGTGCCGGGCCAGCCCGCCGGCGACGGCGAGCATGGCCGCGATCACCGATCCGCCGGGCCCGAAGGTTTCCGCGCCACCGTTGTGCCAGGTCGGGTACAGGCCGAGTGCCGATTCCACCGCGGTGACGCCGCCCTCACCGAACGGCCCGAAGTCGCCGGATCCGGGGTAGGTCGACAGTCCATCGATGTCGTCGAAGGACAGTCCCGCGTCCTGCACCGCCGCCCGGCACGCCTGCACCGTCAGCGACATCGGGTCGGCCAGGAGCCGACGGCCGATCCGGGACCGGCCGATGCCGGTGATCGCGACCCGGTCCTCGAACTTGGCCCCGGTCACCGGCCCGCGAATCCGCTCACGCAGCCGTGCCGGTTCCACCGGATCGGTGGGTAGCGCCGAAAGCGGTTGCGCCGCCACTGGATCCGCCGGCCGGAACAGCGGCAGCCAGCTCCGGCCCGCCTGCTGGAACTCCACGACCATCCGCTGTCCCAGCGCGAGATCGGCCGGGTCGGCACCGATCACGTTGGTGGTCAACCGAACCCGGTCGTCCTCGGCGATGGCGACCTGGGCGACAACATACGGTGCGGGCAGACCGGGCACCGTGAAGCGGTGGTTGACGGTGAATCCGACCAGCGTGGCGTATCCGGAGACCGCCTCGATGTCGAAGTCCTCGCCCCGGCAGTACCGGCACACCGGCCGCGGTGGATGCACGAGCGCGGCGCACGACCGGCACTGCCGGAAGCGCAGCAGTCCGTCGGCGCCGGAGGCCCAATAGAATTCGGTCTCCGGCGTCGTCGGCGGTGGCAGCCGCTGGGTGTCCTCGGCCACGGGTACTCCCTCCGAGCCGGTCAGCTCGCCGTGGCCTTCGGCGTGGCGAGCGGTGCGTAGGTGGGCCTGCCGAGTCCGAGGATGTGCTGGGCGATCATGTTGCGGAACACCTCGAGGGTGCCGCCGTAGATGCCGCACAGCGGCGCCCATCGGAAGATGTATTCCATGCCGCCGTCGTCGGCCGCGCCCTCGGTGCCGATCGGCAGCGCGGCGGCGGGCCCGAGAATGTCCATCAGGTCCGGGGAGATGTCGCGCATGGTCTGGGCGATGGCCACCCGGCCGAACATGTGCGGCGCGGACAGGGCCGCTTCCATCCGGGCGATGCTACGGCCCAGCCGCAACGCCACCGAGCGGTCGTCGAGCAGCCGCTGCCCACCGGGCCCCGGCGTCGCCGCGATCGCGGTGACCCGGTCGACCGAGGTCGCCATCATGGTGCCCTGGTGCACGAGGATCGACACGTCCTGCAGTCCGTCGGCTTCGGCGTCGACCACGCCGTGTTCGGTACTGAGCGGACCCATCAGGACCGACCAGCCCTCGTTGACCGCGCCGAGGCGGTACCTGTCGTCGACCCGGACATCGCTGTAGTACACGATGTTCGTGCGGTCGCCGTCGACCGTCTTGATGCCCTGGATCTCGATGCCCGGACTGTCCAGCGGCACCAGGAACATGGTGAGGCTCTTGTGTTTACGCGCCTCGGGGTCGGTGTTGGTGATCAGGAAGACGTACTGGCAGTTGTGCGCACCGGTGGTGAACATCTTCGAGCCGTTGATCACCCACTGGTCGCCGTCGCGCACCGCCCTGGTCTTGCACATCGCGACATCGGATCCGCCCTCGGGTTCGGTGTAGCCCAGGCACAGCCGGATCTCGCCGCGCTCGAGCCCCGGCAGCACTTCGGCCTGCAGTTCCGCCGAACCGTGCGAGCGCACCGAGGTCGCCACGATGGCGGTGGTGCCCCAGGTGACCCAGGGGATGTGCACCCGCCGCTTCTCCAGGTCCCACAGGCGCCTGCGCAGCCTGCCGAGTCCCCCGTCGCTCTCGTCGGCGAGTTCGGCGCTCAGCCAGCCGGCCGCACCGAGGGCCAGATGGACGCCCTCGTCGAAGTTGTCACCGGTCTCGCGATCCCGGCGCCGCACCTCGTCGGTGACGTGGGTGGTGAGGAACTCCCGTGCCCCGTCGAGGAATTCCTGATCCTCGCTGGACAGTTCGACGCGTGAGAAATCCATGTTCGTACTCCGTTTCTAGGCGGTCGCCGCGGCGAAGAGTTCGGCGACCTGCACCGCGCTGGCTCCGAGGTCACCGCCGGCCAACGGCCAGCCCCTGGCCCGGAGCAGGTAGGACGCGGCCGCCGATTCCTCGGACACTCCGAGACCGCCTTGGACGTGGGTCGCCGTGGTCGCCGCTCTGGGCGCCGCTTCGGCGATGTAGACGAAGGCGGCGGCGGGCAGACCCGGCTGCACGGTGGGTTCGTGTTCGAGGAACCAGGCCGCGCGCCGGGTCAGGTTGCGGGCGGCGTGGACGGTGATCGCGATATCGGCCAGCGGGTGCGAGATGCCCTGCAGCGTCGAGATCGGCACGCCCATCGTGTAGCGGGTGGTCGCGAACTCCGCGGCGATCCGCAAGGTCTCCTCGACGAGCCCGACCAGGGCCGCCGCGGTGAGTACCCGCCATTCGTCCAGCGCGCGATCGTATTCGGCCAGGGCCGCCGCCCCCGCGGCCAGCACCGTCCGGTGATCGGCCGCGGCGGGATCCACCCACGCCATCGGCAGTTTGCCGATGTTGGCGACCGGCGTCGGACGGGTGTCGAAGCCGAGCTCGACGATCTCCTCGCCGTCACGCACGATGATCCGGTCGGCCGCGGCGGCGGCGCCGACGAGTCGCCGCCCCGTCGCGGAATCGACGCGGGTGTCGAGCGCGACCAGGCGCTCGCCCTCGACGACGGCGCGACCTGCCGCGCCGGTCAGCGCGCCGAGGCGGGCGAGCAGCCGGGCGGCGCAGACGTGGTCGATCCACGGCACCGGAGCGAGCGCACGGCCGAGTTCCTCGGCGACCAGCGACAGGTCGACCAGCGTCGCACCGTCACCACCGGCGGCTTCGGGCAGTGCCATCGTGGTGGCGCCGGTGGCGCACAGCTGTTCCCACAGGTCCTTGTCGAAGCCGGATTCCTCGGCGGCCCGGACGGTGTCGATCGGACTCCGCGAGCGGAAGAACTTCGCGTAGACGGCCTGGAGTTCGGTCTGGTCGGCGGACAGGGAGTAGTCCTGCCTGCGCAATTCGTAACGGTCCATTGTGGTTTGCTCCTGATTTCGCCTGCGTCAATTGCTGACGGGCCGGTCGCCGAAGAAGAATTCCTCGGCGTTGTTGTAGAGGTAGTTGTCCACCACGTCCTCGGGCAGATCCAGCGCCAGCGCCTCGGGCACCACGCGGCGCATGGCCAGCACCGGCCAGTCCGAGCCGAAGATCACCTTGTTCTTGCCCCGCGTCCGCATGAAGTGGATCAGGCTGTCCGGCAAGCGTTTCGGTGACCACGCCGAGGTCATCAAGCGCAGATTCTCGTACTTGATGAGCAGCCGGATGGCGGTGTCCCACCAGGGATCGGCGCCGTGGATCATGCACAGCCGCAATTCCGGAAACTGGTAGCAGACCCGATCGAGATAGATCGGGTTCTGCACTTCACCAGGGATCGGCGGGCCGGGAAGGCCGGTGTTCATGCACAGCGGCAGGCCCATTTCCGCGCATTTGTAGTAGAGCGGGTAATACACGGCGTCGGTGGGCGGATATCGGCCGTCGCCCCAGAAGCTGGCGCCGGTGGTCGTATAGCTGACGGGCAGATCGCGCACGAGTGCCGACAGTTCCCGTAGCGACGGGACCGGGTGCAGCAGGTCGACCCCGTTGACCGCCAGGGAGAACCGGTCCGGTCGCTGTTCGACGAATTTCAGCGCGGTCGTCGACGGCGTGACCATCGAGTACATCAGCACGGCCTTCTCGACGCCTTGTTCGTCCATCTCACCGAGCAGGGCGTCGAGGTCGACCGGGGCGTACATCGAGCTGCCGCCCTTGAAGTAGTCGTCGCGGACCTTGAGCATCCAGGGCGGTTGCGCCCGTTCGCCGAAGTGCACATTGACCAGGCAGTCGTTGACCTTGCGTTCGCTCATGCTCCGATTCCTTCCGCGGTTTCCTCGACCGCCCGCTGCATGGCCCACCGATAGTCCGGCTTGCCGTTGCCGAGCCGCCGGATCTCCTCGACGAAGATCACCGCTTTGGGGACCTTGAATCCGGCCAGGCGCGAGCGGCACAGCTCGCGCAACGCCGCCGCGACGTCGTCGCCCGGGGTGTCCGTGCACGCCAGCGCGACCACTTCGTTTCCCCAGGTGGCACTGGGTCGTCCGACGACCAGCGCGTCGCGGATGTGCGGGTGGGCGCGCAGGACCTCCTCGACTTCCTCGACGAACACCTTCTCGCCACCGGTGTTCACGACCAGGGCGTCGCGCCCGAGCAGTCGCAGGGTTCCGTCGGCGTCGACGGTGGCCCGGTCGCCGGGCACCGCCGTGCGCACGCCAGCGATCTCGGGGAAGGTGCGTTCGGTGGCCTCGCGGTCCTGGAAGTAGCCCAGCGGCACCCGGCCGGTCCGGGCCGCCCAGCCGACCTCGGTCTCCCCCGGCGTCAGGAAACGGGTGCGGTCGTGCGACACCGCGGTGCCACCGGGCATCGGGGCGAAGGTGTCGACCTCGTTGCCGCGGGTGCTGCGGCCGAAGCCCATTCCCCCGGTTTCGGAGGATCCGTAGCCTTCGACGATGTAGGCGTGCGGCAGCAGCTCGAGCAGGTCGTGCCGGTGCACCGGGTTCGTCGCCGCGCCGCCGGTGCCGATCGCCAGCAGAGCCGACAGATCGTAGTCGCCGGCGCGCAACGCGCGGACCAGTGGTCCGGCGTAGGCGTCGCCGACGATGGTCATGAGCGCGGCCCGCTCGGTCTCGGCGATCCGCAGGGCGTTCGCGGCGTCGAAGCGCTCGCGATCGTCGTAGAGCACCACGGTCTGCCCGGCCAGCAGGCCCGCGAACGAGGTCCAGATGCCGGCCGCGTGCGACAGTGGCGATACCGCGAACCACACGTGCCCGGTCATCCGCGCCAGCTCGTGCAGTCCGTCCGGTGAGTCGTGATCGGCGCCGTTCATGGACGAGACGTACATGTCGCCCTGCCGCCAGAGCACACCCTTGGGCCTGCCGGTGGTGCCGCCGGTGCACAGCATGACCAGGTCGTCGGGCGAGGTGTCGATCACCGGTTCCGGACGCCCGACGTTCACCGCGTTCTCGTATCCGGTCACGCCGGCGAGCTCCGGGATCCGGCTGCCGTCCTCGACCGAGACCAGCAGATCGACACCTTCGGGCATCGCCTCGGCGACGACGGGGCCGAACGAGCGGTGGTAGACGATGCCGCGGGGCCGCAGGTAGGCCAGCAGGTCGCGGATCTCGTGGACGGTGTAGTGGTGGTTGATATTGACCGGCACCACCCGGGCTTTCAGGCAGCCGAGCATCACGTCGAGGTACTGGTCGTTGCGCAGGACGAGCGCGATGCGGTCCTGGCCGCACTCCCACCGGTCGAGCTCGGTCCGTTCGGTGTGCACGCCGAATCCCCGGCCCGCGAGGAAGTTCGCGAATCGGCGGGTACGCAGCGCCGTGTCGCCGAAGCTACGGCGCCGTTCGCCGCAGACCGTGGCCGTGCGGTCGGGTACCGCCGCGGCGATCTCGTCGAAGACCGCGCTGATCGTCCACTCGCTCACCGCGGCACTCCGCTGTCGGCGTCACCGGATACGGCGGTGTCGTCCAGCGCAGCTCCGGGCGATCGCCCGTCGAAGGTGAGGGCGGCGAGCGGCTCGTAGTACTGGTTGCCGACGTCGATCGCCGAACAGCTGAGCGCGGTCATCAACATCCTCTCGTGTCGCGGGGTCGCTTCGACATGTGGCCACCGGTGTCGATCCACCGCGTCCCGGTGGCCGCACGACGTACCGCAGCTCGAATAGATATGACTACTGTATACGTAACAGTAGGGTTGAAAGCAAGGAATTCGGCCGCAATACCGAACACTCTCCAGCAGGAACGGTATCGTTTACAGTATCGGCGACAGTATTTGTGACGTCGATGATCGGAAGGCGGTACGCCGGTGGCAGGCGAAGACGAGGACACCACGGGCAGGGTCGAGGTCACCCGCGACGGGCCGGTACTGCGCCTGACGCTGCGTCGACGCACCCGGCGTAATGCCCTGTCCCCCGGCATGATCGACACCTTGACCACGGCGCTGACCGGCGCCGCCACCGACGAGCGGTTGCGCGTCGTCCACCTCGCCGGAGCGGGCGAGCACTTCTGCGCCGGTGTCGACTGGGTCTCGACCAACGACGCCGGACGGAGGCCACCTGCCGGCGACCTGGTCCGCCGCATCCCCCACACCGCCCACCGGGTGATCGAACTCCTCCACGCCTGCCACCTGCCCGTGGTGTGCACCGTGCGCGGATGGGCGGCCGGGCTCGGGTGCAATCTGGCCCTCGCCGCCGACTTCACCCTCGCCGATACCGACGCGGTGTTCTGGGAACCCTTCCTGCCGCGCGGGTTCAGCCCCGATTCGGGCGCCACCTGGCTGCTGCCCCGGCTCGTCGGCCTCGCCCGGGCGAAACGCATGCTGCTGCTCGGGGAGAAGGTGTCCGCCACCGAGGCCGCGGACTGGGGGCTGATCCACGCCACCACCGTCCCGGCCGACCTCGACACCGCCACCGCCGAGTTGCTCGACCGGCTGGCGAACGGGCCGACGGTCGCGCTGGGCCTGGCCAAGCAGGCCGTCCACCGCAACCTCGGCACCGGGCTCGCCGAGGCCATGGACAACGAGCTCTACGCGCTCGAACTCGCCTGCCGTACCACGGATTTCAAGGAAGGTCTGGCCGCGTTCCGGCAGCGCCGCGCCCCGGACTTCCAGGGCCGCTGACCCGGCCGACCCCCACGTCCCCGCCCGACACAACGAAGAAGGTCCGATGAAAACCAAAGGCGCACTGATCCGCGACCGGCACGAGGCGTGGTCGATCGAGGACATCGAGATCGGCGACCCGCGAGCCGGTGAGGTCAAGATCCGGATGGAGACGGCCGGATTGTGCGACGCCGACCACCATCTGGCGACCGGAGACCTCGACCTGGCCGGTTTCCCCGTCCTGGGCGGCCACGAAGGCGCGGGCGTCGTCGTCGAGATCGGCGAGGGCGTCGATGATCTGCGGGTGGGTGATCACGTGGCGATGTCGTTCGTGCCCTCCTGCGGCGTCTGCCCGCCGTGCCGGGCCGGACTGTGCAATCTGTGCGACCTAGGCGCGGGCCTGCTCGGCGGCGCCGCCGTCGCCGACGGCAGTTTCCGGGTCACCGCCGGTGGTCGCGATGTCTATCCGATGGCCCTGGTGGGCGCGTTCGCGCCCTATGCCGTCGTGCATCGCGCCTCGGTGGTCAAGATCGACCCCTCGATCCCGTTCGAGATCGCCTGTCTCGTCGGCTGCGGCATCACCACCGGCTACGGATCGGCCGTGCACACCGCACGGATCCAGCCCGGTGACGATGTCGCCATCGTCGGCCTGGCGGGGGCGGGGGCGTCCACGCTGCAAGGCGCGGTGCTGTCGGGCGCGGGCCGGGTGTTCGTCGTCGATCCGGTCGCCTGGAAGCGCGCGCAGGCCGAGAAGCTCGGCGCCACCGCGGTCTTCCAGGATCTCGCGACCGCCACCACGGCGATCGCCGATGCGACCGCGGGACGCATGTGCCACAAGGTGATCGCGTCGATGAGCCGCCGCGACGGCCACGATCTGGAGGCGTGGCTGAACCTGACCGCCCGAACGGGTACCTGTGTCCTCACCGCCATGGGTCCCACCATGGCCGGCGAGGCCGCCCTCACGTTGTCGATGCGCGCCCTGCTGCAGAAGAACATCCAGGCCACCCTGTTCGGCGGCGGCAACCCGCACGAGGACATCCTCGAGGTGCTCGCGCTGCACAAACTCGGCGACCTGGACCTCGACGCGGCGGGCACCAAGGAGTACCGGCTCGACCAGATCAACGAGGCGTACGGGGAGATCCACCGCACCCCCGGACTGCGCGGCATCATCCGGTTCACCGAGTCCGATCGCTGAACCATCGACGAAGGGGGCCGGGCAGCCGCCCGACCCCCTTCGTCGTCACCCGGTTCAGGGCAGGATGACCGTGCGCCCGACCGGCTGCGCCGCCGCCTGCCGGGCGTAGATGCCACGTTGCAGCGACCGCAGCAAGGTGTTGCGCGTCTCCTCCGGCCGGATGAGCTCGTCGAAGCCCATGTGCTCGGCCGAGTGATACGACGCCGTCAACTCCATCTCGCGCAGTTCGGCGGCGAGCTCCTCCTCCGCGTGCGAGGCGTTGCTCAGCGCGGCCGCGCTCATCGCTCCCATCGTCGCTCCGGGGTAGGCGAAGGTGCCCGCCTGGCCGTCGAATCCGATCAGCGACATCACCATCGAGCCGAATCCGTAGGCCTTGCGCAACGTCACGTGCAGTTTCAGCGTGGTCGCGGCGGTCTGCGCGACGAACATCCGTGCGCCGCTGCGCAACACGCCTTCCCGTTCGGACTCGCTGCCCGGCAACATGCCCGGGTTGTCGGCGAGGAAGATGATCGGCAGATGGAAGGAGTCGGCGACCATGATGAAGTGCGCCGCCTTGTCCGCGGCGTCGGCATCGATCGATCCGGCCAGCACCTGCGGCTGATTGGCGACGACGGCGACCGGGTGACCGCCCAGATGCGCCAGCGCGCAGATGACGGCGGTGCCGTGACCGGGCTGGACCTCGAACCAGTCGGTGTCGTCGAAGACCACGTCGAGCACGGCCCGCATGTCGTAGGAGTTGCGGTTGTCCCGGGAGACGATGCGCAGCAGTTCCGGTGTCGCCCTGGGTTCGGTCGACGCGTCGGCCAGGTAGACCGGCGGGTAGGACCACGCGCTCGGCGGGAAGTACGACAGATAGCGGCGGATCTCCTCGAGGACCTCCTCGTCGGTCTCGCAGACGTTGTGGACGACCCCGCTGGGAATCGCGACGTCCGGGCCGCCCAGATCCTCCTTCGAGACGTCCTCACCGGTCGACATCTTCACCACCGGCGGTCCCGCGGTGAAGATCGCGCCCTGCTTGCTCATGATCGCGAAGTCGGCCACGGGCGCGATCAGCGCGCCGTGGCCTGCCGAGGGGCCGAGGACCGCGGTGACCACCGGCACTTTGCCCGAACACTGGGCTTGGGCCAGCAGATCGGTCGGCGTGCGGCCGTAGTGGTCGCCGGTGGGCCGGAAACCGGCGCCTTCGAGCAACATCACCAGCGGCACCCGGTCACGCACCGCCAGTTCGGCCAGCCGGTAGCGCTTGGCATTGCTGCCGGGGGCGATGGTGCCCGCGAGGGTGGTGAAGTCCTCGGCGCCGACCATGACCGGGATGCCGTTGATCAGCCCCGAGCCCGCCACGATCGCGTCGGCGGCGACCGCACCGCCGACCAGGGTGCCGAATTCCTGGAAGGTGCCCGGGTCGAGCAGGTGCTCGATCCGGGCCCGCGCGTCGAGTTTGCCCTTGCCGCGATGTTTGGCGACACGCTCGGGGCCACCCATCTCGAGCACGCGGGTGCGCCGCCGCTCGAGATCGTCGAGGGTCTCGTCCCAGGTATCGGCATGGTTCATTTCGGGCCTGTCTTCTGTGTTGAGCGTGCCGCAGCCGGCACGCGGGGCAGGGAACGGATCGGCCGGGGCCTGGTCAATCGAGGGTGAAACGGATCGGCAGGCGCTTGAGGCCGCCGACGAATGTCGTCGCGGTGAGCTCGGGTTCACCCGCGAGCTCCACCGACGTCAGTCTCGGCAGCAATTCGTTGAAGAAGCTGCTGATCTCCATCCGCGCGAGCGCCGCACCCAGACAGAAATGCACCCCGTACCCGAAGGCGACGTGCTTGTTGGGTTCGCGGCCGACATCGAACCGGAACGGGTCGTCGAACACGTCCTCGTCGCGGTTGGCCGACACATACGACAGCAGCAGCGAATCACCCGCCGGAATCGTGACCCCGTTGATCACCGAGTCCTCGGCCGCGGTGCGCATGAAGGCCTTGACCGGCGTCACCCAGCGGATGATCTCCTCGGTGGCCTTGGGCATGAGCCCGAGGTCACCGCGGAGGCGGTCGAGCTGATCGGGGTTCTCGATGAGCGCGCGCAGGCCGCCGGAGATGCTGCTGCTGGTGGTGTCGTGTCCCGCGGTCGCGATGATCGCGTAGTACGACACGATGTCCACGTCCGAGAGCGGCTCGCCGTCGATCGTCGCGTTCGCGATGGTGGAGGCCAGGTCGTCGGTCGGGTGCGCGCGGCGCGATTCGGTGAGTTTCTGGAAGTAGGCGAACATCTCGATGAGCGCGTTCGTGGTCTCGTCCGCCGGGGTCGACCGCGTCAGCTCGGCGTCGTCGTTGCCCATGAGCTCCTGGGTCAGCTTCAGCATGAGGGGGAAATCCGATTCGGGTACCCCGAGCAGCGACATGATCACATACAGCGGGAAGTTCACCGCGACCTCGCCGACGAAATCGCACTCGCCGCCGGTGTCGCGCATCCGGTCGACGTAGCGCACCGCGAGTTCCTCGATCCGCAGCTTCATCGCGCGCATCGCCTTGGGCGCGAACCAGTCCGCGGCGATCGCGCGCACGACCCGGTGCTGTGGGTCGTCCATGTGGATCAGGGTCTTGATGCCGACCGCGGCCTGCATCTCGTCCGACTGCGCGGTCATCAGCACGGGGCGCGGCCAGTTCGTGAACCGCTTGTCGGCACGTTCGACCGCCATGATGTCGGCGTGCTTGGTGAGTGCCCAGAACGGCTTGTAGCCGGGCACCTCCACGCGCGCCACCGGATTTCCGGCCCGCAGCGCCGACAGCGCGGCGTGCAGCCTCTTCTCATCGGTGTAGACCGTGGGATCCGCGAGGACGTTCGCGGCTTCGTCGACGACCGGCATGCTCATCAGCACCCTTTCGGATTCTCGGCGCGCCCGCCCGGTCCGGGTGGCGTCGCCCGGCGCCGGTGAGCGCGTTGTCCAGGACACAACAGTGATTTATAGTTGGGCTTACTGTCAAGCATTCGGTAAATACTTCCGTCGCATCTACGAAGGGGTAGAGTTGATGAGTTCCCAGCAGCGCAGGATCGTCGTGGTCGGTGCCGGATCGGGCATCGGGGCCGCCGCCGCGACCCACTTCCACGACCGTGGCGACCATGTCCTCGCGGTCGATCTGCGCCCCGGCGACACCCCGGCGGCCCGACGGGAGATCTGCGATCTGCGCGACGCGGCGGCCATCACCGACCTGCTCGGCCGGATCGGCGACGGCTGGGACGCCCTGGCTTTCGTCGCAGGCGTCCCCGGCACCGCACCCACCGACGACGTCCTCGCCGTGAACTATCTCGGCATGCGGCTGTTCACCACCGGCATGCTGCCGCTGCTGCGCCAGGGCGGCGCGATCGCCACCGTCGCCTCGGTGGCGGCGCTCGGCTGGCAGCAGCGCATCGACGACCTCGCCGGGCTCCTCGCCGCCACCGACATCGCGGCCGTGCGGGATTGGCAGGGGACCCAGGACCCGGCCTACCCCGTCTACAGCACGTCCAAGCAGGCCGCGATCATCTTCGCCAAGCGCCTGGCACCGTCGGCGTGGCAGAAGTACGGGGTGCGGGTCAACACCGTCAGCCCCGGCCCGACCGATACCCCGATCCTGACCGACTTCGAGGCGTCGATGGGCAAGGAAGGTCTCGACGCCGTGAAGGCCACGATCGGGCGGCACGCCACGGTCGCCGACATCGTGCCGGTGATCGACTTCCTCACCGGCCCCGGCTCGCGGTGGATCAACGGCCAGGACGTGCACGTCGACGGCGGTTTCGTCGCGCCGATGACGGTCGGACCGGCCGTCCAGCTCTGATCCCAGGACGCAGGCACCGGTCCCGGTCACATTGCCCGGACCAGTGCCGACTCATATACTGTATGCCTTACAGTAAATACGTCCACTCCGCCGTTCGGCGTGACGAAGTCAGAGGTGATCCGTGAACAGTCCCGTCGAGGACCCAGCAGCGACGGTCGCAGAGGTGCCCGATCCCCACGACCCCTACCCGTTCTTCGCGGCACGCAGGCGCGCGGGAGGTGTGTTCCACGGGACGGTGATGGACTACTCCCGAACCCCCGCGGAACTGCGCCCCACCAACACCTTCGCCGCCGTGTCCTGGTCCGCGGTGAACCAGGCGCTGCGCAACGGATCGGTGTTCAGCACCCAGCTCTACGACGCCACCATCGGGGTGTTCATGGGGCCGACGATCCTGGCGATGAACGGCCTGACCCACAAGGCGCACCGCAACCTGGTCTCGGCCGCGTTCAAACCGCAGTCGCTGGTGACGTGGGAGCCCGAGATCGTGCGCCCGATCTGCGACAAGCTGATCGACGAGTTCATCGCGGAGGGCCGCGCGGACCTGGTGCGCGACTTCACCTTCGAGTTCCCCACCCGCGTGATCGCCCGGCTGCTCGGCCTGCCGGAGGAAGACCTGCCGTTCTTCCGGGAAGCCGCGGTGGCGATCATCAGCTACGCGGGCAACGTGCCCCGCGCATTGCAGGCCTCCAAGGACCTGAAGGAGTACTTTCTCGAACGCATCGAGCTCCGGCGGTCCGCGCCCGCCGACGACATCATCAGCAATCTGGTCACCGCGGAGATCGACGGCGAGAAGCTGTCCGATCGCGCGATCTATTCCTTCCTGCGGCTGCTGCTGCCCGCCGGGCTCGAGACCACCTACCGGTCCTCGGGCAATCTGCTCTTCCAGCTGCTGACCCATCCCGACCAGTTCGCGGCGATCCAGCACAACCACGGTCTGCTACCGCAGGCGATCGAGGAGGGACTGCGGTTCGAGACACCGCTGACGCTGGTGCAGCGCTATGTCACCGAGGACACCGAACTCGACGGTGTCGCCATCCCGGCGGGCGCGGTGCTGGACCTGTGCCTCGGATCGGCCAACCGCGACGAATCCCGCTGGGAGCGGTCGGAGGAGTTCGACATCTTCCGGCCCCGCCTGCCGCACATCAGCTTCACCGCCGGCGCCCACACCTGTCTCGGACTGCACCTGGCGCGCATGGAAACCCGGGTCGCGATGGAGGCGCTGCTGCGCAGGCTGACCGGGATCGCCCTGCTACCCGACGGTGATCCGCACATCTTCGGCCAGCCCTTCCGCTCGCCGACCGCACTGCCGGTGCGCTTCGATGTCGTCTGATCCGCGACTCCACCACCGTTTCCGAGTTCGAGGAGCCCTGTGAACACCAGCACCCTGTTCGACCTGACCGGCCGTGCGGCACTCGTCACCGGAGCGGGTGGCGGGATCGGCGCCGCCGTCGCCGGCGCGCTGGCCGCGCAGGGCGCGACCGTCGTGGTCACCGATATCGACGGTGGCGCCGCCGAAGCCACAGCGGACAAGATCGTCGCCGACGGCGGCCGGGCCACCGCGACGGCGCTGGATGTCCGGGACCGGGCCGCCGCCGACGCCGCGGCCGCACTCGCGGCACGGGCCGGTGGCGGCACGCTCAACATCGTGGTGAACAACGCCGGGATCACCGAGCCCGCGATGTTCGGTGCCACTACCGAGGAGTCGGTGCTGCGGATGCTCGACATCCACCTGCTCGGCGCGTTCCGCTGCACCCAGGCGGCGCTGCCGTATCTCCCGGCCGACGGGACGGGGCGCATCATCAACGTGACGTCGTCGGCGGGCCTGGTCGGCACACTCGGGCAGGTGAACTACTCGGCCGCCAAATCCGGCATTGTCGGCATGACCAAGTCGCTGGCGAAAGAGCTCGCGCGCAAGCAGATCACCGTCAACGCGCTGGCCCCGGCCGCGGCGACGCCGATGACCGAGACGATTCGCACCGATCCCCGGTTCGCCGAGCAGATGCTCAGCCGCATTCCGATGCGGCGCTGGGCCGAACCACAGGAGGTGGCGGGCGCTTTCGTCTTCCTGGCCTCCGACGCCGCCTCGTTCGTCACCGGCCAGATCCTGGCGGTCGACGGCGGCTTGGTCATGTGACCTCGAAACCGACAGAGGCCGGTGCCAACGGAGTTCCGGCACCGGCCTCGTCGTGGTACCTCGACTAGCCGAGATCGGGTTCGGGGACGTGGAAGTGCGCGTCGCGCAGACGGAATGCTTCCTTCGTGCCGTGCTCGGCGCGGGTCTTGACGAAGTTGAACTCGCCAGGGGCGAACTGCAGGTTGGTACCGAAGGCGTGGAAGAAGTAACTGGCGACCTCCTCCCCCTGATACGCCTGGCTCTGCTCGACCATCCGGAACGCCTCCTTGGCGATGACCACGCCGTCGGCGGGCATCTTCGCCGCCTTCTCCGCCCAGTAGCGAGCCCGCGCGGTCACCGCGGCGGGATCACAGGTCTCGGTGAACACCCCGAGATGCTCCACACTCGCCGCCTCGACGATGTCCCCGGTCAACAGCAGACGGCGGGCCAGCACCGGGCCCAGCCGGTGGAAGAACATGTGCAGGCTGCCCAGCGCCGGGCCGAGGAACCGGGCAGCGGGCATGCCGATCCGGGTGTCGCGGGCGATCACCGAGATGTCGGTCATCAGGGCCATCTCGAACCCGCCGCCGAGCGCGTACCCGCTGATCTCGCCGACGGTGACCTTCGGAAAGCCCATGAACTCGTGGTAGAAGCCGAAGGACTTGCGGTCCACGGTCAGCCGCCTGCGCTGACTGGGCCTGCGCGGTGCCGTGCGCGCACCGTTCGTGGCGGCGCGCTCGCCGTACCAGCCGTAGGCGTTGTTCATATCCGCGCCGGTGCTGAACACCTGCTCCGCGCCGCGCAGCAGCACCACGGTGATGTCGTCGTCGTCGGCCACCCGGTCCAGGCAGCGGGCGATGTCGTCACGCATCGCGGCGTCGTAGGAGTTGCGCTGGGCCGGGTTGTTCAGGGTGATGGTGGCGATCCGGCGGTCCGGATCGAGCTCGTAGAGCACACGGCCGTCGGTGGCAGGGGACACGGTCATCGGCTATCTCTTCCTGGGTTCATGGGGTAGTCGGCAACGGCCGTCAGGGACGGCTGGTTCGGGGCCCGAATCGCGCCGTGGGCAAGCCGTCGACGGGCACGGCGACGGTGCGCACGACCGCCGAGCACAGCAGCTGCCCGTCGCGCAGGATGCGGGCGGTCGATTCGATCCCGCGGTCGCTCAGCACGCGCGCGATGTCGAAGTCGAGTTCGGTGTGGATCGGGGTCGGTCTGCGATAGGTGACCTCCATCGATCGGGTCTTGCCCGCCACCCCGGACGCACAGCTGTGATGCTGGACCACGGCGTCGAAGAAGACACCGAGAAAGCCGCCGTGCACGAGACCGGGCGGCCCCTCGTGCACGAGGGGAAAGGTGATGCGGCCCCGTGCTGTCGCGGTGTCGAGGTGGTCGAAGACGTACTCGGGGAAGCAGGGATTGAACGCGCCGATGTCGAAGGCGTGGTTCAGGTACACCCGGCGGTCCGTGGAGTCGCCGGCGAATCGCGGCGCCGGATCGGGCGGCACCGCGGCGGCGAGTTCGCGTTCCCAGCCCGACAACTCGGACAGCATCGCGTCGACGGCCGGGTGCGGGTGCTCGAGCGCGAGCAGCAGGCCGACGACGCGGCGCACGGCCGCCGCGGCGGCGACGGTCTGGGCCAGGGGTTCGGCACCGAAGCGGCCCGTCGGCGCACTGTCGGTGCGCGCCGTGTCCGGTGGCACGGTGGCGGGCTCGGCCATCGCAGCTCTTTTCTTCTCGGGGCATCGCGGCCACTCTGGCGGAGGGCCGACGGTATTGTCTACTGTACATGCAACAGTATGTTTCACTACCCCCGTCTCCAGGAGGCAAGCATGCCGTTCGACACCATCGGCTACGAGGTCGACGGGCACACGGCCACCATCACGCTCGACCGCCCGCACGCCCTCAACGCGCTGAGCCCGCACATGATCACCGAACTGCGGGACGCCTACGACGAGGCCGAGCACGACGACAAGGTGTGGCTGCTGATCGTCACCGGGACCGGCCGCGCGTTCTGCACGGGCGCCGATGTCACCGAGATCCCGGGCGACGGCAAGGTGGTCAGCGAACGGCCCTACCTGTCGACCTACGAGCAGTGGGAGGCCCCGCAGGAGGGCACGCCGCCGTTTCGCACGATGACCAAGCCGATCATCGTCGCGGTCAACGGATTGTGCTGCGGGGCGGGGCTGGACTGGGTGACCACCGGCGACATCGTCATCGCCTCGGATCGGGCGACCTTCTTCGATCCGCACGTCAGCATCGGGCTGGTCGCCGGGCGCGAGGTGGTCCGTCTGGCCAGGGTGCTGCCCCGGACGGTCGCGCTGCGGATGGCGCTGATGGGCAAACACGAGCGGATGAGCGCCCAGCGGGCCTACGAACTCGGCATGATCACCGAGGTGGTCGAGCACGACCGTCTGCTCGAACGCGCGCGCGAGATCGCCGAGATCGTCAATTCGAATGCGCCCCTGGCTGTTCGCGGCACGCGACTGGCCATCCTCAAGGGCCTGGACGTGCCGCTGCACGAGGCCGAGATGCTCGCGGAATCCTTCCGGGAGCGGGTCACCCGCACCGAGGACGCCCTCGAGGGTCCGCAGGCCTTCGTCGAGAAGCGCGACCCGATCTGGCAGTGCCGATGAGCACCCCCTATCGCACCGTGCTCTTCGAGGTCGACGAACGCGACCGGGTCGCGACGGTGACGCTCAACCGCCCCGACCGGCTCAACGCCTTCGACCGCACCCTGTGCGAGGAGATGCGCGAGGTCTGGCACCGGATCCGCCTGGACGACTCGGTGAACGCCGTCGTGCTGCGCGCGGCCGGTACGCGCGCCTTCTCCGCCGGCCTCGACATCAAGGTGCCCTACGGCCAGCCGAACGGGATCTGGCACCACGAGGACCCCGGCGAGGCGCTGAGCCCGAAATGGCAGAAGATGTGGAAGCCGGTGGTGTGCGCCGTGCAGGGGATGTGCACCGCGGGCGCGTTCTACTTCGTCAACGAATCCGATGTGGTGATCTGCTCCGAGGAAGCCACCTTCTTCGACTCCCACGTCTCGGCGGGCCTGGTGTGCGCGCTGGAGCCGATCGGGCTCATGCGCCGTGTCGGCCTCGGCGAGACGCTGCGCATCGCCCTGATGGGCAATGACGAGCGGATCTGCGCCGACACCGCGCTGCGAATCGGTCTGGTGTCGGAAATCGTTGCCCGCGAACAGCTCTGGGACCGAGCGCATGCGATCGCCGCAGGCATCGCAGCCAAACCGCCGACCGCCACCCAGGGCACGGTGCGCGCGATCTGGGAATCCCTGGACAAGCCGTACCGGGCCGCGATGGAGCACGGACTCGTCTACACCCGCCTGGGCAATCCGATCGCCAAGGCGGAACTGGCGGCCGCCCGCGAGCGCGGGCCCGCCGCCCCGATCGAACCGAGGATCCGCTGATGACCCAGTCGCCCGACCACCCGCTGAGCACCCGGATCGGGCAGATCCTCGACCTCGCACCCGACGCCAGGGCGATCGAGTTCGACGGAACCTGGTTCACCTGGGGCCGACTCGCCGCCGCGGCACACCGCACCGCCTGCGCCGTACCACGGGCACAGCCGGTGGGCATCCTGCTGCGCAACCGCCCCGAACACGTGGCCGCGTTCCTCGGTGTCCTGCTCGCGGGAGGCACGGTGGTCGTGATCAACCCCGCCCGCGGTGACGACCGCATCCGCGACGACATCATCGCCTTGGACCTGCCGCTGGTGATCGGCAACACCGACGATCTCACCGCCCTGGTCGATCCCGGCGCCACGACGCTGGCCGTGGACGGCTTGGACGGGCGGCCGGGGCGAGTTCAGGCGAAACCCGTTGCGTCGGTGCCGGACCCGGTGACCGCGGTCCGCATGCTGACCAGCGGCACGACCGGCCCACCCAAGCGCGTCGACCTGACCTACGACATGTTGTGGCGCAGCGTGCTTGGGGCCGACCCCGATCGCCATCCGGTACCCACCGCGCCACGCGCCGGTGTCGCGATCGTCAATGCCCCGCTGGTGCACATCGGCGGCGTGTTCCGGATCCTGCAATGTGTGCTCACCGCACGGCCGTTCGTCTTCCTGCCCCGTTTCGAGCTGGACCGCTGGGCCGCGGTCGTGCGCGAACACCGGCCCGGCGCGGTCTCGCTGGTGCCCGCCGCGTTGCGGATGGTGCTGCACTCCGATCTCACCGCAGATGATCTCGCCGGTGTCCGGGCGGTCACCTCCGGCACCGCTCCCCTGTCGGCCGCCGACGCCGACGCCTTCCAGGAGAAGTTCGGCATCCCGGTCCTGACCTCGTATGCCGCCACCGAATTCGGCGGCGGGGTCGCGGGCTGGACGCTGGCCGACCATCGGCAGTTCTGGCAGGCCAAACGCGGCAGCGTCGGACGGGCCAGCGGTGGCGCCCTGCTGCGGGTGGTCGCCGACGACGGCACCGAACTCAGCACCGACCGCCAAGGGCTGCTCGAGGTGATACCCGGTCAGCTGGGGCCGGGGACGGACTGGATCCGTACCACCGACCTCGCCCGCATCGACGCCGACGGCTTCCTGTGGATCCTGGGACGTGCCGATCAGGCCATCATCCGCGGCGGATTCAAGATCATGCCCGACGAGGTGCGCGCGGCCATCGAGGCGCATCCGGCGGTGCGCGGCGCGGCCGTCGTCGCCCGCCCCGATCATCGCCTCGGCGAGACCCCGGTCGCGATGGTCGAATTGCGCCCCGATCGCCGGACCGAGATCACCGACCTGCTCGACCATCTGCGAACCCGGTTGGCCCGCTATGAGATTCCCACCGATATCGCGCTGGTCGACGCCATCCCCCGTACCCCGTCGGGCAAGCCGGATCTGTTCGCGGTCCGCGCGCATTTCGCCGGTACCGGCACCGGCCAGGAGTGAACGCCATGATGACAACCCTTCGACACATCAGCGGGCTGCTCGACCACATCGGCTTCCGCAAGAGCACCGACAGCCAGGGCACACCGAACTGGGAACTGCCCGTCGCGCCCCATGTGGTCAACACCTCCGGGGGCCTGCAGGGCGGCCTGATCGCCACCCTGGTCGACATCGCCGCGGGCACGGTCGCGCTCGAGCACCGGCCGCCGAACGCCGGCGTGGTCACCTCGGACCTGAACGTGCGCTACTTCCGTCCGGTCACCGACGGCGCGGCACGCACGCGGTGCACGGTCGTGCACGCGGGTAAGCGCTCGATCGTCGTGCAGGTCGAGGTATACGGCGGGCCCGACGACAGCCTCGCGGCATTGGCCACCGTCAACTTCGCGACCGTCGACTTCGCCACCGACCGCACCGCCGTCGCGAGCGACTGACCGATGGATACCGCACGGGCATCCGCGATCGAACGCAGCTGCGCGGTGACCGCGGTGGCCTTCTCCGAACGCCGGCGCACCGACGCGCGTCTGATGACCGGCGAGCACCGGGAATTCGGTCTGAGCACGGGGCGTCGTATCGTGCACGTCCCGTACCCGCCGATCGATCCCGACTGGACTCGCACGACCCTGACCTGTGGTGTCGCACTGCAGTGCGCGCCATCCAAGGACCGCATCGCCGAGTACGCGCTGCACGAGCTGTCGCCGCGGCAACGGGCGGCGCTGTCCTTGGTCGAAGGCGGTGTCGCCGCCGCCTGGGTCGGTGCCCGCCTGCCGGGCCTGCTCCCCGAATTGCGCAGGGCGCTGGCCGATCTCGAGCTCCACGAGGACGATCTCGACGGTGGCCGGATGCTCGATCGGGCGCTCGCACTGGCCAGGACCCGGCAGGTCCTCGCGACGTACCCGTTGCTCGGCGCGCTGCCGTCGGGTGCGGCCGGACGCGGCGCCCTGGCCTCGGCCGTGCGCCGGGTGTACGCCCGGATGCCGTGGACCTCGGCGCGCAGCGACTCCTACCGCCCGCTGACCGTCCCGGTCGGCGGGGACGGCGGTGCGCGCAACGCGAACCTGCCGCCGCCGAGCCGACCGGAGGACGACGACATCGAGGTCAGGGCCGACCAGCGCGCCGGGATCCCCTACCCGGAGTGGAACCGCTGGACCGGCGCCTTCCTGCCCGACCATGTCGCCGTGCTGGAACGCAAGCTGCCCACCCGCGATACCCCGGTCACCGCCGTCTCCGGCGATGTGCGGCGCTGGTTCGAACACCACACCCACCGCGCGATGCGTTCCGGGCTCGAGGACGGATCCGATATCGACATCGACCGCTACGTCGCCTATGTCGTCGACGCGGGCACCGGCCGGGCACCGCAGCCGCGAGTGTTCCGGGAGCTGGCGCCCCTGTCCCGCGATGTCAGCACCGCCCTGCTGCTGGACGGCAGTTCCTCGCTCGGAGTGCACGGCGGGCAGGTCTTCCGGCTCGAACTCGACTGCGCGGACGCCCTGTCGCGGGCGATGACCATGGCCGGGGAACGGCACGGCATCTTCGTGTTCACCGGCAACACCCGGCACCGGGTGCAGGTGGACTGCCTCAAGGATTTCCGGGACCCGCATTTCGTCGACCCGGGCAGCCTCGGGTTGGTCACCGGCGGCTACACCCGGCTCGGCGCGCCCCTGCGTCACCTGACCGCCCGGCTGGTCGATCAGCCGTCCCAGCGCAAGTTGCTGATCGTCATCGGCGACGGACTGATGTCGGACGAAGGCTACGAAGGCCGCTACGCCTGGGCCGATGTCGCCCATGCCGTGGAGGAAGCCGAGGACGCCGGGGTCAGGGTCTTCTATCTCGGGGTCGGCCCGACCCGGGTCGACCCGCTGCCGGAGGTCTTCGGGCCGAGGCGATCCCGCCGCATCGGGCGGGTCGACGAATTGCCCAGAGCGCTCGCCCAGATCCATCGAGAGTTGGTAGCCGAATGAACACAGACCCCTACTTCGCCGCCGGTATCGAGGTGCCCCTGTTCGAGGGTGCGCATCGCCAGCGACTGCCGGTGATGCTCACCGGGCCCACCGGGTGCGGCAAGACCCGTTTCGTCGAACACATGGGCAGGCTGCTCGGCAGGCCGGTCGTGACGATCAGCTGCCACGACGACCTCACCAGCTCGGACCTGGTCGGCCGGTTCATGGTCACCGGCGGCGACGTCCGCTGGACCGACGGTCCACTCACCCGGGCCGTGAAGTCCGGGGCGATCTGCTACCTGGACGAGGTGGTCGAGGCCCGGCACGACTCCCTCGCGGTCCTGCACGCGCTCACCGACCACCGCCGCACGCTGTTCCTGGATCGCGCCGACGAAGTCGTGGCCGCACCCGATCCGTTCATGCTCGTCTGCTCCTACAACCCCGCCTACCGCAGTTCGCTCAAGGAACTCAAACCCTCGTTCCGGCAACGGTTCGTCACCGTCGCCATGGACTACCTGCCGCCGGAGCGCGAAGCCGAGTTGCTGGTGGCCGAGACCGCGGTGGATCCGGCGGTGGCCCGGCGACTCGTCGGCTGCGCGGTCGCCATCCGCAAGGCCGACGGCGCCTTCCATTTCGAACCGCCCTCGACCCGGGTCCTCGTGGCGGCGGCGCGGCTCGTCGCGGCCGGGATCGGCGAGCTCGACGCGGTGCACGCCTGCGTGCTCGCGCCGCTGAGCAGTGACGGCGCGATCCACGACGGCCTGCGTGAGATCGCGGCGGCGACCCTGGCGGAGGTGCGCGTGGCCACCTGAGCACGCCGGCATCCGGCGGGTCAGGACGGCGTCGGCACGGGCGGCCGGTAGAACAGCGCGAGCTGGCCGGCGCCCGCCGCCAGGCCCAGCCCGGCGGCGATGCCGAAACCCACCCAGCCGTCGACGTTTTCGCTGCCGAACAGCAGACCGTCGACGCTCAGCCGGCCAGGGCCGATCGTCGCTACGCCGATCGCGGCCAGCGCGAGCACCAGGTTGTACTCCCAGCCGTTGCCGACGATGAAGAAGCCGTGCGCGCGATGCACCGTCCACGCGGCCACCAGCATCAGGGCGACGAACCCGGCCGCCGCGAACGGCGTCGCGATGCCCAGTGCCAGCGCGAGTCCCGCACCGACCTCGGCTCCCGCGGCCAGGCGCGCGTGTACCGCGCCGGGGCGCATCCCGATGCTGTCGAACCAGCGGGCCGTGCCCGCGATCCGCCCGCCGGTGAAGATCTTGCCGTAGCCGTGCGCGGCCATGGTCAGCCCGAGGCACACCCGCAGGATGAGTACCCCCGCGTCGATCGCTGTCATCGTCGTTCCCTCTTCTCCGTTCCGGTTATCGATAGTATTACAGTAAACACGAACACAACGTTCGGCCAGCCACGGCGACTGCCGTGCCCGAGGAAGGCTTCGCCATGACCAGCACGACCACCGACCAGGTCACCGACGAGGATTTTCACCAGATCCTCGCCCAGACAAAAGAGTTCGTCCGCACCGTCGTGGTCCCGCGAGAGTCCGAGATCGCCGCGCAGGACCGGATCCCGGACGAGATCGTGGCGCAGGCCAAGGCGATGGGCCTCTACGGATACGCCATCCCGCAGCAGTGGGGCGGGCTCGGCCTGCATCTGGCCCAGGACGTCGAGCTGGCCATGGAACTCGGCTACACCACCCTGGCCCTGCGGTCGCTGTTCGGCACCAGCAACGGCATCGCCGGGCAGGTCCTGGTGGGGTTCGGCACCGAGGAGCAGAAGGCCCGCTGGCTCGAGCCCATCGCCACCGGCGCCGTGGTCGCTTCGTTCGCGCTGACCGAATCCGGTGCCGGATCCGATCCCGCGTCGCTGCGCACCACCGCGACCGCCACGGGCGGGGACTGGATCATCAACGGCGAGAAGCGATTCATCACCAACGCGCCGGTGGCCGATCTGTTCGTCGTCTTCGCCCGCACCCGGCAGGCCGACAGTTCGGGGCCCGGGATCTCGGTGTTCCTGGTGCCGGCGAGCACGCCGGGCGTCACGGTCGGGCCCAAGGACCGCAAGATGGGTCAGGAGGGGGCGTGGACCGCCGAGGTGAGTTTCCGGGACGTGCGGGTCGGCGCGGACGCCCTCGTCGGCGGCCAGGAGGACGTCGGCTATCGGGCCGCCATGAGTTCCCTGGCACGCGGGCGCGTCCACATCGCGGCGCTGGCCGTCGGGACCGCGCAGCGCGCGCTCGACGAATCGGTCGCCTACGCCGCCACGGCCACCCAGGGCGGCACCCCGATCGGGCGCTTCCAGCTGGTACAGGCGCACCTGGCCGACATGCAGACCGGCGTCATGGCCGGGCGGGCCCTGGTGCGCGCGGCCGCGCAGTCCTGGGTCACCGGCGAGGACCGGCGCCTCGCGCCATCGGTGGCCAAGCTCTACTGCACCGAAATGGCCGGTCGCGTCGCCGATTCCGCGGTGCAGGTGCACGGTGGGACCGGATACATGCGGGGTGTGGCGGTGGAACGGATCTACCGGGACGTGCGCCTGCTGCGGCTCTACGAGGGCACCAGTGAGATCCAGCGGCTCATCATCGGCGGCGCGCTGGTGCGCGCGGCCGAACCCACCGGCAGGTGACACGGACCCGGGTGGGGGGGGTGGCTCGCCGTGCGGCCCCCCCCCGGGGGGGGGGGGCGGGGCGCCCGCGGCGAGTTGAGGGGGCCCGCGCTAATAACCC